>JAGUWD010000045.1 GCA_020062545.1 Thermodesulfovibrionales bacterium | reverse complement strand
TGCTCTTTCTCTCATATCGTCTTTAAAATCCTGAGTTTTATTATATTCTTTTGCCACCTCAATCAGATTATGGTATTTCCCTATTGTAACAGTCCTCCCATCCTGTTTTGTACATTTATCTTTCAAAATGCACTCCTGGCAAACTTCCTTCTTGAAAAAGAAAGTAGTTGTCCCAGTTTTCATGTTAAAATTTGAAATCATCGTTCTGTTCCCGGCTGGACAGGTAACTCCACTTTCGTCAAGAACGAACTTTTCCTGGGGCAAAAGTCCGGTTGGGTTAAAATCCTCTTTTAAAGGAGCAACGATGGTAATTCCTCTCAGTGACATCTGAAATCTGTTTTCAGCACTACCGTAGTGAGTATCTCCTGCGATCTTTGGCGGTTTAGAACTGTTTTCCGTCTTCTCATCAACAAGAGGCACAAGGATATCTCCATCATAAGTATTACCTGGTGTTCCGTTGATATTTGTCACAAATCCGTCTTCGGATTTCATTACATTCGCTTTATACCCAGTGAATGTCTTTTCATCTGATTTAGCCCCATGTCTTGCATCTTTATCCACGAGACTTACTAATTTGTCCTTTACATGCTCTTTTTTCTTCTGGACTTCACCATTTTTCTCTTCTATGTTCTCGTTCAATATTTGATTCAATAACTCAATTTTTTGTTTGACAGATGGCGATTCCAGTTTCTCAGCTTTATTCCTTATAGCTCTTGCTTCTTCTACGACTTCAACGAGTTTCTTTTTCTTTTCTTCGGGTTTCAATGTATGCACTTTTTCTTTTTTATCAGCAGTCTTTTTTCCTCCCAATTCTTCGAAAAGTTTGGGTTCGGCTTCTTCTATTTCGTCCATTATCGCTTTTATTCCCTGTCTTATCAAACCAATGGTTCCTGGTATTGCTATGTTCGCAATTACATGTGTGGCATCAACATATTGAGTACCTTTGGCAAAACCTGCATCTTCTATTTGTTTCAGTATCATGAAGAAAAGTTTTTTCCATCTCTTTTCACCGAGTCTATCCCTGAAATCGCCAAGTGCACTATGATCGTATGAAGAGTCTTCTACGGGAATTCCTATGAACCATTTTATGATCAAGTTGTATCTTGCAGCTTCTTCCATGTCTCTATCTGAATAGTCCATCAAGTACTGGACTATCGCTGAGCGGAACATTATTTCTGGAAGGTTTTTTACTGGTCTGCCTTGATCTTGCGAGTAAAGGTCTTTGCAGGCTTCATTAACGAAGGAAAAGTCCACCTGTTTGTTGATTATATACAGGAGATGATCTTCGGGTACTAATTTTTCATAGATTTCTGGTCCATATACAAAGGTTGCCTGATGGTGATTCTGGAGAGGAAACATATTATCACTTTTTATTTAGAATTTTTATGTAATATAAGACTCTTAAGGATATAAATGCTTCGGTGCGTAATGTTTTTTATGAAAAAAATTGGAGCAGGGAGTATGAAGTTATCTAAAATTGGTGAAGGTTAAATACTTTTCCGACAATCTCTTTCATGATATTAACTTTAAAATCAGTATTATTACCCAAACAATCAACTTATAGTTAAATATATTATTTTAAAAAAATTTATTGTGCATATATAAGATTAAACCTACAAAGGTCACATAAACAATTGCAACAGACCAAACCACTGTATCTAACGGATTTTGAATGAATCTTGCCCAAAGAAAGATGTAACAAATTCCTAACATGAACCCAGAAACAAAGCGAATTGTATTATTGCCACCCCAAAGGCTACATTTATCAAGACCCCAATCGATTATTGCAGGAATTGGGAACGTAAATATAATAACCAACTGGAGGATGTGAGGTATGGTTATTGAAAGTAAGAATAATAAAAAAGTTGTTATTATTCCAAAATAGATTCCGGTGCATCGCGTGCACAACCGTATATATGTACTAAAAACATGAAACTCAATAGTTTTATGGAATTGGTCAGGTTCGTGATGTGCAATTAATGCATAAACTCTATCTTCACCGACTTCATCAATTACCTTTTTAAGACCAGAAAAAATAGGAATTGACGTTTTTATATTACAAGCTCTCATTGATCTCTTGTGCTTTCTTATACGCATCGTAGATACTATAAATCCAGGGGAGGATGAGCCAGAAAGTACAGAATAGAAGTGCAGCTTTTCCAAAGGATTGATTGGTATATAATTGCCCGAGACCGGGGATAATAAAACTGGCCAGAGCTGCAAGCCACGGTTCTTTCTTCTCTTTTTTTACGGATGCCGGTAGTGCCTGCCTTACGCCGCACTTGGGACATATTTCAGCTTCGATATCAATTTTTTCACCACATTTGCTACAGAATTTGGTTTCTGTCATAATCCACCTTAAGAATTCTTTAATGATATAGCTCTCTTATATATTTATCTTAAAGTAAAACTCAATGTGAATTAATTAAACTGCAAATGTTCCGAAATACAAAATTTATTTCTTGAACTCGGTATAGCCACACCTACCGCATGCAAGACGGTTCTTGTGCTCCCCGAGGAATACGCCGGGTCCGCACTTGGGGCATGAAGGCTTAATCTTTTTAGCTTTATTCCCGCTTACTTCGTAAAATTTATTCACTGCCATCAAAATCACTTCTCCTCAGATTTCTTTTTCTCCTCAGCTTTAGCTTCTGATTTAGGCTTTGCTTCATGTTTGGGTTTAGCTTCTGATTTAACTTCTGGTTTTGCTTCGGGTTCTTTTACCTTTTCAGCGACTGGCGGTGCAGCCTGTGCAGGCACTGCTTCAGCTCCTTCCTTCGCCTTTGGCGCATCCCTTGCTATGAGATGCTGATGGGCTAATTGTTTTAATCGCTCTTCAGCATGGTATATACAGGCTGTTCCCATCAATTCCTGTTTTCCGTATATTGTGTCGAGACGTTCTATCA
>JAGUWD010000005.1 GCA_020062545.1 Thermodesulfovibrionales bacterium | reverse complement strand
AAGCAATGCACCTAATCCAAAGGCAAAGGCTATTATCATGATGATTAATATGGGCAGGTATTCGGTGGGTATGTAACTGCCCGGCGTCATTGTATTCATCTGGCATTACCCCTTAATACAATGCCCCGAATTCGGCGATCTCCTTTGCGAACTTCTCACGCTTAAGTGCAGATGCCTCTGCTGCTGAAACCCATTTGAGCGAGTGGGCTGTGCATTTGGTAACACATGCAGGCTTCAAACCCTTGTCAACCCTGTCTTTGCAGTAGTCGCATTTTATTACCTTTCCTGTCTCTGGGTTCCACTGCGGAACACCCCATGGGCAAGCTGTTATGCAGGACTTGCATCCAACACAAAGTGATTGCTCCACAAAGACAATTCCGTCCTTTGATCTTTTTTGCATTGCTCCTGTTGGACATGCAGATACGCACCATGGTTTTTCGCAATGGAAACAGGGCATAAAAATAAATTGCTGCCTCGGAATATTGCCCACCAGTCTTGGTCCTACAGGAACAATCCTGCAAAACCTCGGTCCTACAGGTACATTGTTCTTGGTCTTGCAATGCACCTCGCATGCATAACATCCTATGCATCTTTTCTGATCCTGATAAATATAATATATGCTCATTGTATCTCCTCCTTATGCCTTCTTAACGCCTACAAAACATTCAACATAAGCAACACCACCGCCCACAGGGTCTGTTGTTTCGAGCAGTCCTATCTCGAACTTCGTATCGCTGAGACCCTTTTTGTAAGACCTTGTCTTAAGCGGTATCTCATTACCAAATCCGTGCACCATAAATACCGCTTCAGGATGTATGTACGGTGTCACCTTTGCTTTTATTTTTCCGCTGTAACCGTCATTTGAAGAAACCTCAACAGTATCTCCATCTTTTATTCCCATATCCTTTGCCTCCTTTTCGTTTATCCAGAGGACATTCTCCGGCATAAGCTCATTGAGGTAAATATTGTTTTGAGATTGGGCATGGGCGTGAATGGCACTCCTGCCAAATGTCAGCCTGAAGGTGCCTTTTTCTGGTTTCTTTGGGGTTGCATATGGTTTAAGGGACTCAAACCCGGATTTTGCAAGCTCCTGAGAGACGATCTCGATCTTCCCTGACGGCGTCTTGAATTTCAGGTCATTTCTGTCCTTAAGAATGGGATCCTTTGCAAGGCCCACCGATCCCTTGGCATTGAAATCCTCGATCTTAACACCCGTTCCTTCAAGCTGGTAATTCCAGATATCCTCGATGCCCTTGTACGGGAAATATTGACCTGCTCCCATCCTTTCCGCAATAAGCGTAAAAATCTCCCATGCAGGTTTACTGTCATACCTCGGCGCAATAGCCTGTCTCCTCATCACAAAAGAGGGCTTCGGCCCTTTTGCTGTACCGATGATATTTGATCTTTCAAGATAGGTGGATTCGGGAAGGATCACATCGGAATACCATCCTGTCTGGCTGTAATTCACATCAACAGAAACCAACAAATCCAAATTATCTAACACCCTTTTCTGCGCCTCGGGATCCGGGAGTGAAGCTATCGGGTCATAGCGATAGGCAAAATACGCCTTTATGGGGTAAGGCTCTCCTGTTTTTATCGCCTTATAGAGATTGACCACGTGACCTGTTCCGAAGGGCTTGTTTTTCATAGCTGCATCCACTATTTTGTCTTTTACATCAGGGATCTTTGCACCGAGGGAGTTTAAAGGCTTCTTTCCTGCATCGGCAGGTCCTTTTGCAATGATTAAGCCGCCCCTTGTTTCAATGTTTCCCATCAGGACATTCAAAATGTAAACAGTCCTGCTTGCATAAAAAGAGTCAAGGTATCTCGCGAGCATCCATCCCGGATGGAATATTACCTTGGGCTTATCATTGCTTACAGCCCGGGCAAGATTAATAATTTCCTGCGCCGGTATTCCTGTCTCTTTCTCTGCCCACTCAGGTGTATATGGCACAACAAAGCTCTCAAGCTCTGTCAGCCCTGTAACATTTTTATTTATAAAGTCTATATCATAAAGCCTTTCCTTCAATATCACATGAATAAGGGCAAGGTTAAGGGCATAGTCTGTCCCGGGCCTTATCATGAGGAACCTGTCAGCCTTTGATGCCGTAACAGTTGCCCTGCAATCTATATATGTCAGTTTTGCGCCCTTATCCATTGCATCAAGTATATTGTTGACCTCTTTTACCTGCAAAGATTCAAAAACATTCCTTCCATAAAGCACTATGTGCCTTGTGTTGGCGAAGTCATAACTGAATTCACCCCTTCCTCCAAATCCAAAGAGGCTTTTGCATGCCATGTCTACATTTTTTCCGCATGTATCATCGTGATTAAAGTAATTCGGCGAACCCAGTGCCTTCAAGAAGCTCGTTGTCAGGTCGGTAAAAGGGCCGCTCCTGTCAGAAAGGGCTATGGCCTTGCCGCCGTATTTCTCTGTTATTGTCTTCAACTTGCCGGTTATATAATCAAGAGCCTCATCCCATGTTGCCTTTTTCCATTTTCCAGAGCCCCTTTCTCCGTCTCTTATCATTGGGTACTGTGGACGCTCTGCATCGTATTCGAATGCAAGTCCCGCAGATCCCTTTGCACAGAGGCTTCCTTCCAATCCCGGCTCATGGGGATTACCCTCGATCCACTTAACAACGCCGTCTTCCACCTCAACCCTTATGGAACAGCGGACAGCGCACATTCCACACATACTGTATACAGATGAAACTTCTCCCATCTTTTATCCTCCTGAAAACTGTTTTTCGTAATGCTGCTATTCGTAGTCCTTATTATTATTCATAAATTTTACCAGCATGGGGAAGACAGAGTATTGGAGCGACTTCGGCAGCCCATGCGTAACATGGATGTTTAAGCGGGCTGGCGTGGCTAATGAAGCGAAAATACTCTGTCTTCCACCATAACAACGTTTATAAAAAAATAAAGTGTTAATAAACTCCCAACAGGTTCAATGCCAGGAGAACCAACCCCGCAACCGCCACCCTCTTAACCGTCAACGGGCTTACACGCTTTGCTATCTGTGGTGCTATAAACCCACCCAGTATTGCAGCAGGGAACATTATCAAAAAGAAGAGCATGTCAAAGTTCCCGAACTGGTAGTGGCGCATTGTTCCCATGAGCGTGTTGAAAAATATTGCCAAAAGGGAACTACCCACAACAACATACATTGGAAGTCCCAGTCCAACGGTCATCAGTGGGACCATAAACGGCCCTCCACCGAAACCAAACATCGATGAGACAACAGCAATCAAAAAACCTCCGATACATCCCAGAACTATATTGACCTTAAATTCATGTCCCCAGAATTCTACTACCATAATTATACCTCCTTGCCTAATCTATTATTAGCCCTGTTTTCCCTTTGCAGATTCTTCTGCCTTTTTCTTGAACTCCTTAAGGATTGCCTGTTCCTTTTTATTCTTTGCAATATAGCCCGGTGTTGTCTGCCAGAACATAAGACCCGCCAGTATAAGGAGTATCCATCCAAAAACGAATTTAAACTGTTCCAGCGTAATCATCTCTGTGAGTTTAGGGCCTATAAAGCCTCCTACGACCATGGCAAGACCAATGCCGACTCCAAGCTTCCAGCTTATGAATTTGATCTTGGAGTAATTGTAGATACCGCTTGCCTGTGAAAATAAAACTGTAGGCATAACTGTACCTGCCACTATGGTATGCGGCAACGGCCAGATAGAGACCAGCAATGGATTCATTATGAATCCTCCGCCTGCGCCCATCAAAACTCCGAATATAACTATGCCCAGTGTGAGAAAGAACGGACCAAAGAGATTCAGGCTTGTACCGGCATTGCTCAGATAAACATTTGGGAAGCTTATGCTGTTTTCGATTGTAACAGGCTGACTCTTGACATTCTTATCCACAACTGCCACAACTGTATATTTTCCTGGAGCAGAGCCTTTAGGGATCGTTACCTGAGCCTTATATGTTCCATCCGGATTAACCTCAACAGTAGGTGCCAACACCTTGCCGGGGCTTCTAAATCTTGCCTTTACAAGCTGCATTGAGCGCTTCTTGTTTTCCTTTTCGTCCATAGGAGACAGTAATTCTCCCCTTGAACCTATGATACTTCCCATAAGCGTGGCCTGGTATCTGTCTATCTTTGCCTTTGCAGGGATAGAATAGGCAATATCTGCACCCAAATCCTTAAGGGCCTTTGAATAAGCCCATTTTTTGCCCTCTTTCTTTATTTTTTCGAGGTCCTCTTTCTTATCCTTTGGGATATAGATCTTATAATGGGCAGGCATCTCGTAAGTCATATAAAGTATATAAGGCCTCTTGCCTGTCTCCTTATCTTTATCCGCATCAAATCTGGAGGCACGAACCTTTTTTTCAGCCCAGACCTCAAGATAGACAGGCTTTCCTGCTGGAGCAGTGCCTGTAACAGTAATAGTCCCGCCGTTGTCCAGCGAGGTCTTATCTGCCTGAATGGTCAATGCAGCAGACATGTCTAATTTTATCTCCTGCTTCTGCTCTGTCTTTGCCTCTGGCTTTTTTACCTCTTTTGCAACAGGAGCCTTTGTCTCTCCCGGTTTTTCAGCAAAGGCGCCATTCTGATAAAACATAAATACAGTTGCACTTAATGCAATTATCACCGATACCCAGAAACGCTTCATGATTCCCTCCCTTATTATCTTACGACCAGCACCGAGCACGGTGCGTTAGCGACAACCCTTGAAGACACGCTTCCGAGAATCGTCCTTTCGGTTGCCTGTTTCCCTGTTGAACCGAGTACTATCAGGCTCATATCCATACCCTTTGCATAGTCAACAATAACGTCTGCCGGACTTCCTTCGAGGACAACAGTCTCAGCCTCGATTCCCTTTTCCTTGAGCAATATCTTAACCCCTTCCATTGCCCCCTCGACCTCGGCCCTGTAAAGTTTGGTTACCGTGTCGCAGTCTGTCCCTATCTCTGAAAAACAAAGATTTGGAACTACCGAAATAACAGTTAGTTTAGACCCGAACTTCTGTGCGATGGCTGCTGCCTCCAATAATGCCCTGTCTGCAGCGTCAGAGCCATCATGCGCCACCAAAATCTTCTTCATACAACACCCCCTTTTGTCTGATAAAAAGTTGCTCTCTACGTTGTCCGAAAAAGTATAGAGCAATAACCATACCATTGCATTGGAAATCCTTAACATGCTGTTATAAAAGGGATTTTGATGAAATCATCGAGGCTAACATTGTTTGATATCTGTCCCCATTAGGCCAACCCGCTTGAAGGAATTGGCCCAAATGGGACAGATATGGAAGGGTGCTTATTAAACTTTAAACCAGCTTATGCTCTGGTCTAATTCCTTTGCCTGGGAGTTAAGTCTATCCATAATCTGCCTTGCATCTTCGATCATGTTGACGGTTTTGTTCACAAGCCCTGTTATGTTTTCCATGTTGCGAGCTATTTCTTCTGACGCAGATGACTGCTCCTCGGTTGCTGCTGCAATCCTCTGTATCATGTCCATTGCCTTCTGTGTTGCTATAACTATCTCATTAAGCGCCTTCACAGCCTCATCGGCAAGCGTTACGCCTCCTGTTGCATCTTTACTGCTTCTCTCCATTGCTTCAACAGATGCCTCCGATTTTACCTGTATAGCCTTTATCTTTTCCGCTATCTCACCGGTTGCCTTTGATGTCCTTTCCGCAAGCTTTCTGACCTCATCTGCAACAACAGCAAACCCTCGTCCCTGCTCTCCTGCACGGGCCGCCTCTATTGCTGCATTCAATGCAAGGAGGTTTGTCTGGTCTGCTATGTCATTTATTACTGCCACTATCTCTCCGATTTCCTGTGAACTCTTGCCAAGCTCTTCTATTGTACGGGACGACTCCTTTACAGACTCTGCAATCCCTATTATGGCATCCACCGCCTTTTTTACGGTGTTTTTCCCTTTATCTGCAATGTCGGTTGCCTCCTTTGCTGCCTCAGAGGCATATGATGCGTTCTTTGCAACATCTATTATTGTCTGTGATACCTCGGCAGTGGCCGATGCAACTTGGTCAACCTGTGACAACTGCTCCTTTGCTCCTGCATCTATATTATTTATCCTTTCTGCAAGGGAATTGACATCCTGCGTTACACTTCCTGCGACATTGCTGATTTTCAACATGGTTTCTCTCAAGGACATCAGTATCTTGTTGTAGACATCTTTCAGGAAATTACTCTCATCGGTTATCATGCACTCTTTTTTCAACTCGCCCCTTTCCAATGTAGTAAAGCATTCAAGGGCATTCGCCATGTTTTTCTGCATGGTTTTATTTATAATAACGAGAAATGCTGAGAATCCTATCAATGACAGCAGGATAATCACTATGAGCAGTGTAGTGCCGCTCCGCATTGCCCTTTCATCTTCTTCAATTTTTGTCTTGAATTTGCCCTTTTGCTCCTTCATCATTTCGAGCAAGGAACTTCTCACATCTCTCCATTTCGGGGTCTCCTTCTGTGTCAGCAGTGCTATGGCTTCATCCCTTTTACCTGAGACAGCAAATTCCTGCACCTCTGTTTTAAGTTTATGATCTTCATCCCACAGGGCTTTAATCCTTTTTAACTCCTCCTGCATCTTCCCGGCAGACAGCTTAATGGCCTCGTCATTTGCCTTAATAAAATCTTCATGTGCCTTCTTATAATTTTCCCTTGCCTTTTCGTCCTTTGGATTAATCAGAACATTCCTTGTTGCCTGTCCTGTCTGCAGGCCCTGGGCATACATATCGCTTAGATTCAAAAGCAGGATCTGGTCAATGTTTATCATCTTCTCTGTCCTTGCCTTCACCTTTCCGTTATGAACGATAAAAAGGGCAAGGATAATACCAAGAACAACAGCATTGGCAATGCCCACAATAAACAATAATCTTTTGATATTCATAATCTTCCTCCCCACATAATTTATTTTTTTATGAAATTATACATTAATTAACACTAAAATTATGAATATTTTATGTATCCTGAAATAAAAGATTCCGCCCAGCTTGCCTGTATAATTTCTTTTTCTCCGCTATCTTTTTTATGCTCCATTTCATGGCCTCGATGGTAAATGGCTTTATCACGAAATTATCTGCCCCGGCCCTTATAGCTTCCATTATTTTCTTTTTGTCTGCCGCCTCGGTCATTATGATAAAAGGTATGGCTTTCAGTTCAGGGTCTTGTCTTACTTTTTCCAGAAGTTCTATTCCACCCATATTAGGCATACTCCAATCGGAGATTATGAGGCAATATCCCTGTCCGCTCTTAAGCATATTGAGGGCATGTACCCCGTCTTCAGCTTCGTCTATATTTTCAAAGCCAACCTGCCTCAGGAGGCTTTTTATAATGCCTCTCATATTCGAAAAATCATCAACTACAAGCGCCTTTCTCTCTCCATGCGGCTCCGCAACATCCGTGATTGTAGATTCTGCTGCCATTGCGTTCATATAACCTCCCTAAATAAAGAAAAAAAGCAGGCATGGCTTCAAGGTCTTTATCAATGCGATGAGATTATTTTGCTGCCTGCTTTTCTTTCGCAAGTGTTTCCTTGTCGATTATGCTAAATAGCAATAAGCTTGCCAGACTCGCTATCGCATGCATATAAAAACGGATATGCTTACAATTGCTTGTTAATAAAGTAATTTTTAGCGGATTAATCAGGTGCATTTGTCATTATGAGCCAGAGCGTTCAAAAACACTGTTCCAAATGGGACAATGAGAAAGGCTATTCAGGAAGAAGGCCGTGGTGTTTCATTTTTGTCCTGAGTTGTTTCCTCGATATTCCGAGGACCTCCGCAGCCTTTGTCTGATTCCACGATGTCCTTTCAAGGGCACCGAGGAGCAACTTTTTCTCTGTTTCTATGAGATTTAGAGCCTCTGAAACACCTTTCTCCACACTATGCATTTCACGGATCGACCTCGGAAGATATTTCATTGTGATAACATCAGCTGGGCATAAAACAACCGCACGCTCTATGACGTTTTCGAGTTCCCTTACATTGCCTGGCCAGTCATAATCCATAAAAGCCCTCATAACCTCGCTGTCTAACGCAGTTATTGCCCTGTTATTTGCTTTATTGAATTTATTCAGGAAATGGCCTGCAAGCAATGGTATATCCTCTTTCCTTTCCCTTAAAGGCGGGACATGTATGGTGACAACATTGAGCCTGTAAAAAAGATCTTCCCTGAAGTTCCCCTTCTTTATTTCTGATTCGAGATCGCGATTGGTTGCCGCAATAATCCTCACATCCACCTTTATCCTGTGCTTCCCGCCGACTCTTAATATCTCCCTCTCCTGGAGAAATCTCAAAAACTTCTTCTGGATATTTAAAGAAAGTTCTCCAATCTCGTCAAGAAAGACCGTGCCGCCGTTGGCGAGTTCTATCTGCCCCGTCTTCTGTTCATATGCGCCTGTGAATGAACCTTTTTCATGGCCAAAAAGCTCGCTTTCAAGAAGCTCTTCAGGCAGTGCTGCACAGTCAATGGGGATAAAGGAGCCGTTTGCCCGTAGAGACTCATAATGAATAGCCCGTGCAACAAGCTCTTTGCCTGTTCCGCTTTCGCCTATTATCATGACATTGGAGTTGCTTTTTGAGACTGTTTCTATAAGATTAAAGATGTCCTGCATAACATGGCTTTTGCCGATTATATTCTTAAAGCTATTACGCTCTTTTAATTGTGACTTCAACGATATATTTTCCAGCATTAATCTGTGCTTTTCAACAGCCTCCCTTGTAACCGTAAGAAGTTCGTCAGGATTTACAGGCTTTGTAAGATAATTGAAGGCGCCTCTTCTCATAGCATCCACAGCCTTTTCTATAGTGCCGTATGCTGTGAGCATTACCACAGGAATGCGATAGCCCTTTTCCTTCATGGCATCCAACAATTCTGCGCCGCTCATTCCCGGAAGCCTGTAATCCGTAATAACCGTATCAAGGTTAAGCCTTGAAACCCTGTCCATTGCCTCTTCAGCAGTCCTCGATGTATGCACATCATAGCCACTCTTTTTAAGGATGGCAGATAGCACCTTCAGGGTATTGGCCTCATCATCCACAAGCAGTATTTTCCCTTTATTATTGTTCATTTGTTAATTCCATACCGGCAGGGTTATTATGAATTCCGTACCCTTGCCAATTTCGCTCTTTACAGAGATATCCCCTTTATGGTCTTTCACTATCCTTTCAACACAGGCAAGGCCAAGCCCTGAACCGCGTGTCTTTGTGCTGAAAAAAGGCTTGAATATTTCAGAAACTATCTCCTCGCTTATGCCTGCCCCTGTATCTTTTATCACGACAAGCACCTTTGAGTCAAAGATTTCTGTGTTGATTTTTATGGTATCCCCTGCCTTTGTGGCATCAAGAGAGTTAACGATTATGTTAAGGAGCGCCTGCTTAAGCTGCTGCATATCGAATTTAAAGGGAGGGATTCTTTCATCAAGGGACATTATGACCTCCACATTATTCTCTGTTGCCTCCTGCCTGACAAGCTCTACTGTCTCCCTGATTACCTTGTTCATATCAGAGACCTCTAAATGCAGGGGTGAGGGTTTTGAAAACCTCAAAAAACTTGTCACGATCTCATTCAGTCTTTTGGTCTCTTCTTCTATAATGGAAAGGAACTCCTTTAAAACCTCTCCTTTAAAATTATTCTGAAGGTATGACACAGCGCCGCGAATGGCATTCAGCGGATTCTTAATCTCATGGGCAACTGTCATGGACATCTCACCGAGGGCAGAGAGTTTTTCAAGGCGGGTCTTTTCCTTACCTGTCTCCTCCAACTCTTCAATACTGTCTTTAAGCTTCTTTATCATCTGGTTGAAGACCTCTATGAGCTCTCCAATCTCGTCACCGCATGACTCCTTATAAACTATGCAGTTCTTGCAATCACAGATCTTTTCAAAGACATCCCCCTGAAGCCCTCCATAACACATGGTGCCTGATATGGTCCAACATCTTTTCTTGCCATACGCAGGGCATTCCTTTGCCCCGCAATCAAGGACTTCCCAGCAGTTCAGGAGATAATCATTCGGGACTTCTGCATCAAGATTTCCTGCCTGCACGAGTTCCATCTTATCCTTCAGCTTCTTCATGGGCGTTGTGAGAAGCCTCGCAAGACCGAATGAACCCCATATACCTATGACCATAACAATACCAGAGATTAAGAGAATGTGGCTTTTAAGCCCCTTCAAGTTATTCTCGATAACTCCTTCAGTGCTCTCCTTTGAAAAACCGACAAACACCATCCCTATAACCTCGTAGCCGGCCTTAACAGGGATCATTATCTCCTTTACGTCCTCGTCAGAAATATCACGGATATATTCCTTCCCCCTGTTTATGACAAGATCCGTATATTTATGGATGTCTGCCGGCAGGGTCTGACCGAGCATTTTCCTGTTTGTGTGTGCAACAACCCTTTCGTTGTGGTCAACGATGCTGACGTACATGCATCCAGGCGCCTGGACAGCAGTCCTCACCATCTCGTCCAGTCTCAGGGGATCCTTGAATATCAAAGGCTCTACAGCATCTTTTGCAAGGTTCCTTACGACCACAAGGTGGTTGTTGTCCATCTCTGCTCTCAATGCACTCCTCTGATGGGTGATAATAAGGGTATTTACCACCACCATGATGATGAAGATAAGAAAGATAACAGCCACAGAGAATTTCTGGACAAGGCTCAGTTTTCTTAATATTCCCTTAATATTCAATCCCATAATCAATACTGCTTGAGGGTTTCAAATTCAGCCTCATTGGCTGTCTTAAAACCCCTTATCTTTGCAGCCTTCAGTATCGCTTTATCATTTAGTTCAATCAAAAGGCGTCTAACTTCGTTAACAAGGGATGGATGTGCATTTCTGCACAATGCAAATGGCCAGTTCGGAAGAGGCTTTGTCCTTGCGAGCACCCTTATCTTTTTCATATCAACAGCGTCTTTCCATACCACAAGGGCTGCCTCCCGAACAAAGCCTGCATCAGCCTCTCCCCTGTAAACACCCAGGATTACATTCTCCTGTCTTTTTGCATCTATGATCTTCATGTCGCTTTCTGTATCAATACCAAGCTGCATTAAGAATAACCTCTGCGAAAGATAACCACCTGCCGATTTGGGTGATGTTATGAGGACCCTTTTATTTTTCAAGTCCCTTATATCCCTGATTGCACTGTCCTGTCTCGTTATGATAACGCCCCTGAACCTGTCGCCGTCTTCCTTTGACCCTCCAGCGGAAAAATAAGTAGGGCTGTCCTCGCCGATTGTTGTAACTAAAGGCTTTATGTCAAACTCCCTGTCGATTAATGCAAAGATATACGGGTTCTGGTAGGAAAAATCCACCTTCCCGCTTTTAACCACCTGCATGAAATCCTCGAAGTCCCTGGGTATTACAAGCTTGAATTCGTAACCTGTTTTTTGAGACAGATATTTCATTAAAGGCTCATACCTGTCATAAAGGGTTATGGCTGAATAAAGGGGAAGTATGGCAACCTTTATTGTTTTGGGCCCATACTCTATGTAATCCCTCCCTGTAAGGTTCTTGATCATCACCCTGACAACATCAAAATCCCTGTCTTCAGCAGCAGCAAACCTCTGTATGTCTCTGTCCACAGATGAAAGGGTCTCTCTGTCCTTTAGTGAGACAAGGCCTTTGATTATATCCCTCCTCACTTCCTCCGGAAGCATATTTGATGCGCATAGGACAAAGGAGGATATTGCCTCCGAGGTTTTTATTATTTTAAGCCCGTCTTTGGTATATTTCCTTGCCACAGGCTCACTCATGGCTCCCACGTCATAATCCCCTATGAGCACAGAAAGGGCAACCCTGTCTTCCTGCTGGAGGAAATCAACATCGCTGAAATCCTTTACCTTCAGGCTCACATCATTCAACATTGCAAGGGGTATCAGATAGCTGAATGACGACTGTTTATTGCCGAGGGCAAGCCTCTTGCCTTTTACATCCGCCACCTTCTCTATACCGCTATTATCCTTTACAACCAGTACGCTCCTGGATGTAGCGCCCTCTTTACCCATAGGCCTGCCGAGGGGAACTACCCTGTTTTTATAACGCGCCCTGACCTCGCAATATGTGGCGGGGTCGAGACACGCCATATGCACCTGACCATTGCCTATTTCATGGATGGCTGCTTCATAATCCTTTGCAACCTTGATAATTATCGGCCTTTTCAGGACATTCTCGAGGTAATACTTTAAAGGGACAAACCTCTCGTACATTGCACCCGCACTTTCAACAGGAAGAATGGACAGGATTATCGGAGAGGCATTAAAGTTCTGCGGGGTATATCGAGGCTTATTAGCAGCATTAGAATCAGACGGGTTGCTCTGGTTGGAACAGGAAAGAAGACAGAGGACAGAGAGCAGAAGACAGAGAACAGATGACAGACCTTTTATTTTTTTATATTTTTCATATCTGACTTCTGACTTCTGGCTTCTGTTCTCTGAGTTCATAGCAGCAATTCATCCGAAAACATGTTTTCCCTTTTTTCCCTGTCTATCGTTGTTTCAGGGCCGTGTCCCGGCAGAACCCTTATATTTTCCGGTAATGACATCAATCTCTTGAAAGATTCCTTAAGCCTATTCGTATCACCACCATGGAAATCTGTCCTTCCAACAGAGCCTGCAAAAAGGGTGTCACCGGTGATAACAATACCTTCGCCATAAAGACATATGCCTCCCGGGCTGTGGCCCGGTGTGTGAAATACCTTAAAACTCAAATCGCCAACCGCAATATCCTCCCCGTCTTCTACCAAAACATCCGGATCAGGCAATGGATCAAGGTCGTATCCCCAGAACGCTGCCATATCCTTTGCGGCGCTGTATATCTCAAGCTCATCCTTATGGATTAAGACCTTTGCATCGGTCGCCTTTTTCAAATCGCTTACTGCACCCACGTGATCAAAGTGTCCGTGAGTACATATGATATACTCGACAACAAAATCATTGTTTTTGATTATGTCCATTATCCTGTCAGGCTCATCGCCAGGATCAACTACCATCGCCTTTTTACATGTTTCGTCTGCAATGATAAAACAGTTAACCTCAAGTGGGCCAACCACTATACTTTTAATCAGCATGCCTTCTCCTTAGTTTTCCTTTTACTCTTTCTATAATATAACCCAACTCCTCACTCTTTAGTAAATAGGACAGCAGCATGTATATTCCGCAGCAGATTATTATTGCCGAACCGAGATATACTGCCTTCTTAAGCCCGTATCCGCTCAATGTCCATATTTCACTCCTTACAACGAACCAACCAACAATTCCCATTACTAAAGATGCGGTGAATGTCTTTCCGAAAGAACCTGCTATCCTCTTTGTCCCTATGCCTCCAAGCTTTTTCCTCAAGAAGTAAAATAACAAAATAAAATTACAACTGGATGCAATGGCATTGGCAAAGGCAAGGCCATTGTGTTTCATGGTCCTCATCAAAAGAAGACTGAATACCACATTAATTATCATTACTGCAGCAGCCACCTTCACAGGAGTTTTTGTGTCCTGCATAGAATAAAAAGTTGCAGTGATAACCCTGACTCCCACAATAGCCCATATCCCGAGTGAGTAAAACATAAGGGCATCCGATGTGCCTATGGTCGCAGCATATTCAAATTTGCCCCTCTGAAAAAGGGTGCTTACAATAGGGACATTCAATGCAATGAGCCCGATCATTGCAGGCACGGTAATAAAGAACAGCAGCCTCAGTGCAAAGGAAAAATCTTCTTTTACCTTTTCCATTTCGCCCTTCACAGAATGCTCAGAAAGTGCAGGAAGCACTGCCATTCCCATGGCAACACCGAATATTCCGATAGGAAACTGGATCAATCTCATGGAATAGTAAAGATAGGTAATACTTCCTTCAGCAAGATATGATGCGAGGATTGTGCTTACGAATATATTAATCTGGGCAACTGCAAGTCCGGCAGTTGAGGGAATTATGAGAAGACCGATCCTCTTTAGTCCCGGATGCCACACCCTTGCCCCTAATGTATACCCCTGCTTAAAAAAAGACGGCACCTGAATTAAAATTTGTACAAGTCCGCCAGCAGTTACACCAATTGCAACAGCAACAATAGGATTTGTAAATTGCATGGATAGAGTCAGGATACTGATTATAACCACGATATTGAGGGTCGCGGGAGCCAGTGCAGGAATAAAAAAAACACCCCTCGTGTTGAGCGCACCCATTGTAAGGGCAGCAAGGCTGATAAACAAAAGAAACGGAAACATTATTCTCGTTAAAAGCACAGTATTGGAGAACTTTTCCGGCTCTTTTAAAAATCCCGGTGCGATTGCAGAGACAATAGCAGGTGCAAAGATTATTCCGAGAATACAAATTATTCCCACAAAAATAAGGATGAATATAAATGTTGAACTTACAAGCCTGTTTGCCTCATCCCTTCCATGCTTTGTCTGATATTCTGTAACTACAGGGATAAAGGCAGAGGACATGGAGCCTTCTGCAAAAAGTTCCCTTAAAAGATTGGGTATCCTGAAGGCAACGAAAAAGACATCGGCACTGCCTGTTGCTCCGAAGTACCGTGCAAGTATCATGTCCTTTACATATCCGAGGATGCGGCTTATAAAGGTTGCAATGGACATCAGTCCCGCAGCCCTTGCTATTTTCCCCTTAGCGCTCATTTTACGAAGCCCTATAACGATGGCGTAAAAACTCGATAACTCCTGGCATGATTGAAATAAAGATAATGGCTAAAATAACAATGCTGAAGTTCTGTTTTACAATCTGGATATTTCCAAAAAAGTATCCTGAAAATACACAAATGCCGACCCATGATGTACCGCCGAATACGTCGTAACTGATGAACCTCGTATAGGTCATCCTTCCGATGCCTGCAACAAAGGGCGCAAAGGTGCGGACAATGGGGACAAATCGAGCGATGATTATTGTTTTCCCTCCGTACTTCTCATAAAACCGATGGGTGCGCTCAAGGTGTTTTTTATTCAGAAATCTGACATTTTCCTTATGAAATATCCTGGGGCCTAAAAAATATCCTATCCAGTAATTCGCGGTATTTCCAAGCATAGCCGCTGATACAAGAAGGACAAACAGCAATGTAACATCCAGTGCGCCTATAGCCGCAAAAGTGCCTGCTGCAAAGAGAAGGGAATCGCCTGGCAGAAAAGGCGTGACAACAAAACCTGTCTCTGAAAAGATAATCAGAAAAAGTATTGCATAGGTTAAAACACCATAGTTCTGGATAACCACGCTCATATGTTTGTCGAGGTGCATGAAAATGTCAATGAAGTTTGCAATCAGTTCCACAGGCTCTCCTTATGATCTATTCCCTCTTAAATATTTCTTAAAAAATTCAAGTGTCCTCTTCCAGCTATCATTGGCAGCATCCTCATCCCTGTTTGGCGCCCTTTCATAGCGGTGTTCGGCGCCAATATATATTCTCAATTCATAAGGACTCTTCTTTTCATCGAGCAGTACAGCAAGGTTGGCTGCATGCCTTGCAGACACTGCTGAATCAAGAGAACCGTGCAGTATTAAAACAGGCGAACTGTCTCTGTTAAATACAGTATCAAAACGGTACTTCAAGTCGAGGCCCTTTCCTCCGCCAGTAAGCGCTCCGTAATATGATACCCCTGCCTTGATCTTGCCCTTTGCAGCCAATATCAATGCCCAGTATCCTCCCATTGAAAATCCAACCGCTCCGAGTCTATCTGCTTTTACTTTAGGATTTTTCTTCAAATATTCGAGCATATCAACAAGATCCGCAAAAACATCATCTGCATATCTTGTTGTTATAAGATGCCTCGTATTATGAGAAATGCCATAGGCATCGAAATAGTAGGGGATAAGGCAGGCATATCCCTGTTCTGACAGTTGTGTTGCGAAGTTAATGTCACCATCCTGCACACCACCGCTCGTATGCACTATCAGGACGCCAGGAAAAGGGCCTTTACCATCAGGCATGATAAGCTCTGCCTGCATATTTTTCTTTGTGCCCAGGCCGTATATCATTGTCTTTTCAACTGCAAAGACATGTGATTCAAGGAATAACAAAAGGCTTAGAATCAATAAAATCTTTTTAATTAGCCTCATTTTTCCTCCCTATAAATATTCTCTTTATCCCTGCATAGTCCTTTATAAAGGTAACATTTTTAAAGCCTGCATTCATAGCTATTTTTTCCACATCATCTGCCTGGTCATGGCCAATCTCAAGGATGATTATGCCATTTTCCTTGAGAAATTTGTGAGCATTTTCGAATATCCTTCTATAAAAATCAAGTCCGTCCTCTCCTCCGTTAAGGGCATCAACAGGCTCATAATCCTTTATCTCTCTCTGTAGTCCCTGAATATCGGCAGTTTTTATATAAGGCGGATTGGAGACTATGCAATCAAACGCCATCTTGCCAACAGGTTCAAACAGGTCGCCTTTTATGAAATGAACATTCCTTACATCGTTTTCAGTTGCATTCCGAGTTGCATAATGAATAGCGGTATCTGATTTGTCAATTCCGTAAACATCGGCATCTGGTAAATGTTTTGCAAGTGCAATGGCAATGCACCCGCTGCCAGTGCAGAGGTCGAGAATCGTAATGCGTGATGCGTAATGCATGATGCAAGAATGAAGGATTTTGATCGTCTCTTCCACAAGAAGCTCTGTCTCGGGCCGCGGAATAAGAACTCCTCTGCCAACGTTTATCTTCATTCCATAAAAATCTACATGCCCAATAATGTATTGAATCGGCTCGCCTTCAGCACGCCTCAGAGCAAGGGAATCTATATGTCTCGATGTTTCATCTGATACCTCTAAGCTGCCGGAATAAAGTTCAGACTTGTCGATGTGGAGTGCTTCTGTTATAAGAATCTCGGCCTCTTTTGCAGCGTCTTCGATGCCTTTAGATTCAAGAAAGGCCGAAACCTCTTTCAGCTTATCGATGGCAGTCATGCGAGAAAATAGCTGTAAAGTCTAAGCGCATTATCTGCCTGTTTTACCTGCCAATCTTCATGATTCTTTGCGAAATGTTTTAGAAAATCTTGTTTCTGTCCATTAGTTAAAACATCTGAAAGCGATTGGTTGACAAAGGCATAGCAAGAAGAAACCCACCTCACATAATATGGAGCATATTTCTCATTAACCGCTGATTTGGATATAAGATAACCCTTAAATCCATTCAAATTATTGTCGTTCATAAATTATCACGAATACGCATATTAATAAATATTTATCATTATACCGAATTGCTGTCGTGCCCGCAAGACAAAAGTTCAGTTTTTATAAGTGGTTACCATATGCGACCACCAGTTTTTAGCTTGACAAGGCATTTGCTGTTATATAAAATCTTCCTAAATGCAGAATAAAGATAAAAATAAATGTTGGGCGGTCTTGGTGTGGTTTTACTTTATAATGTGTGCATAAAGGATACAAGATGAGCAACAAATCGCATTTTAATAGCGCACACATGACGATGAATCAGTTAAAGAAAAAAGGGATAGTGCATAGTTCGGCGGTGGCAGGAATTAATGTACCATATACGGTTCATGGCATCTTTATTCGAGATGCAGTTGACTTTTTGAAAGCATTACCAGACTCATCAGTTCAGTTGATTCTGATAGATCCTCCATATAATCTTGATTTAGATATTTGGGATAGTTTTCATAATTATATTGATTGGGCAAAAGGCTGGTTGGATGAAATTTATCGTGTGTTATCCGACTCTGGCAATTGCGTTATTTTTGGGGGTTTTCAATATCAAGACTTAAAAAAAGGCGACCTCCTTGAGATTCTTCACTACACTCGCCATAAAACACCTTTGCGATTTGTCAATCTTGTCATTTGGTATTACAAGAACGGTATGAGTGCACATCGTTTTTTCGCCAACAGACATGAAGAAGCAGTTTGGCTTTCTAAAACCAACAAATACTATTTTGATTTGGACTCTGTTAGAGTGCCGTTTGATGATGCCACAAAAGAATTGTATAAAAAAGATAAACGTCTCAATCCTGAAAGCGTTAATAAAGGGAAAAACCCCACTAATGTATGGGAAATAGGAAGGCTAAATGGAAATTCGAAAGAAAGGGTTGGTCATCCAACCCAAAAGCCAGTTGAACTGATTCGGCGTTTTGTAAGAGCCTTGTCTTTTGAAGGTTCGATTGTTCTTGATTTTTTTGCTGGCTCTGGAACAACTGGGCGTGTTTGTATAGAAGAACGCAGGCATTCACTTTTAGTAGATTCAGATAGTAAACTATGTGATTATTTGGGCAAACACATTAGGCAGATTGAGTCATCAAATTTATCTCTACCAAAATATCGCTTAATAAAAGATGCCCAAATTGACACTGTACTTAAAGAAATTACTCTAGTAAATCGACAATCTTCATAAAATTATTCGATAGGACTATTACTAATGAGCAAAGGACAAACAAAACGGCTAACTAAACAGCATATATCATCAGGCGGCGCAAGCGGAATTTTTGGAGAAGACGCACAGGTACATGAACATTCTGTTGGTAGAGCCAGCGCAGGTGTATTTGAACAACTTAAGCAAAAGTACCCAAGATACCAGTTTAGGTTTAGGCAAACAATTAGCAAAAAAGAAATAAATGAAAAATTGAATTCAATTGACAAGAGATTGGGGAAAACTCTTTTTGTCAAAGACTCAAAAATTAAACCTGACGGGGGGATTATTGAAGTTCAAGATAAACATGGAAATTGGAGAGTAATTTTGGTAAGTGAAGCAAAATTTCAAGGAAAAGATGTTGAAAACATTCAGGCAGGAATACTCGTCGGAAAAAATAAGAACCAAGACTTGATGGTGGCTGGAAACGCTATTGAAAGAGTATATAAAAACATTAATGAGTTTAGAAATTATCTGCTCGATGAATATCATTTTCCGTATGTAGTATTTCTACAAGGTTCAAATTTTGCGACTAAAACTTTTCAAGTGTTTAAGCCAGATGGTTCTTTTGTAGAAATTAGACACGACTCAGGAGCAATGAATAGAATAGACAGAGTGACAGCAGCAAATTATTGTATGGAAATAAATCGTAATTACTGCAAGAACATCTTTATAAGTCATAAAAACTCATCCGTGATGCTTCAAGCAGCTTCTATTTATGCCAGATGTGAGCCTTGGAGTGAAGATGAAATGCGAGAGATTATGATGGATATTGCAGAAACATCTATAGATATGTTGAATCAGTTAGGATAGTATCAAATGCTAGCAAAACCGCCCAACAAGCGCTTGCACCTGACGACGCTCCGCTGCGCTTCTCGGCGCAGGTGAAGCGCGAGACGTTCAAGCTTTATAGTTCTTTCAGTCTCTCTGCCTGATAATGTGTAATTAAGGCATCAATAATCTCGTCGAGATTCCCTTCAAGTACCTGATCGAGCTTGTGGAGAGTAAGGCCTATCCTGTGGTCTGATACCCTGTTCTGCGGGTAGTTGTATGTCCTTATCCTCTCGCTCCTGTCTCCTGTGCCCACCTGCGTCTTCCTTTCCATAGCGCGCTCTTTTTCCTTTTTCTCTATCTCCAGTTCAAGCAGCCTTGAGCGCAAAACTTTCATGGCCTTTTCCCTGTTCTTGATCTGTGACCTCTCATCCTGGCACTGGACAACCATTCCTGTCGGTATATGCGTAATCCTCACGGCAGAATATGTTGTATTAACACCCTGCCCGCCAGGGCCTGATGCGCAGAATGTATCAATCCTCAGGTCCTTTTCTTCAACCTTTATATCGACTTCCTCTGCCTCTGGCAGAACAGCCACTGTTGCTGCTGATGTATGAATCCTTCCGGACGCCTCTGTAACAGGTACCCTCTGAACTCTGTGCACGCCGCTTTCGTATTTAAGTCTGCTGTATGCACCCTTTCCTTTAATATTCGCTATTATCTCTTTTAATCCGCCGAGACCTGTCGGACTTGAGTCTATAATTTCTATCTTCCACCGCCTTGCCTCTGCATATTTTGAATACATCCTGAAGAGCGATGCTCCGAAAAGCGCCGCCTCCTCCCCCCCTGTGCCTGCCCTTATTTCGAGGATGACGTTCCTTTCATCCCTCGGGTCTTTTGGAAGAAGCATTATCTTAAGCTCATCTTCTATAAGAGGTTTTCTTTTCTTTATATCTTCCATCTCCGCCTGTGCCAATTCCCTCAGGTCACCATCTCCGCCTTTCAGTATCTCCTCTGCATCTTCAAGGTCTGCAAGCAGTTTCTTGTACTCCTTGATCTTCTCCACAATAGGCATAAGATCTGCTTGCTCCTTAGAATACTTCTGATACGCCTGGGCATTGGACAATACCTCTGGATTGGTGAGAGCAGAAGTTATCTCATCATATTTTTCCTCTATTGCCAGCAACTTCTCTAACATTGACTTCAAACCTCTTTATCCCTATCTATTTTTAAAACCTCATTCATGGCGGCTAATGCGACCTCTATCTGTGACTCATCGGGCTCTCTCACTGTCATTCTCTGTAATAGGAGACCCGGAAGAACTATAAACCCTATCATGGGATTGTTCTTCACCCTGGCAGAAAATCTGAGCACCTCGTAGGAAAGCCCTGCTATAACAGGTATCAGGACTATCCTCGACATCAGTTTATCCACAAAAGACCACTCCTTCGGTATCAGGAGAAATACCATTATGCTGATAACCATCACTATTAATAAAAAGCTGGTTCCGCATCTCGGGTGGTAAGGTTTATATTTCTTTGCATTCTCCACAGTAAGTTCTTCACCCGCTTCATAAGCATATATAACCTTATGTTCTGCACCGTGATACTGGTATATCCGCTTCATCTCTTTCCAGAGGCCAATAATAAATATGTAGAAGAGGAATATTCCGACACGGAGAATTCCATCAGTAAAGTTAAAAAGCAATGAATTACTCGAAACTTCTTTAACCATATTGCCTATCAGGGTCGTCAGAAAGAGCGGAAGGAATTTAAAAAGAACTATTGCGAGGATAATGGCAAACCCTATAGACAGCCCCATACCCCATGGACTGATAGGCTTATCACCTTCCTGCTCCTGATATGCAACGCTTCCAGAAAACTCGATAGCTTTTACTCCAATCATCAGGGCATGAAAAAGCGCCACCACGCCCCTTATAAGAGGCAATTTTAAAAAAGCCGGCATCTTTTTTGTCCTGACCGTCTTTAGATTTATCCCTCCCTTCGGGTCCCTTGCTGCCACGCTCCAGCCCGCAGGGGACTTCATCATCACGCCTTCTATGACTGCCTGCCCACCTATGTTTTTCATATTTTCTCCAATAAAAAGGGATTAGAATTTAGACTAATCCCTAAACCCTAATCCCAAATCCCTGAATATACTACTTCTTATTAGCGTACTTCTTCTTAAACTTCTCCACCCTTCCTTCTGCATCCACAAGCTTCTGCTTTCCGGTAAAGAACGGATGACATTTTGAACATATATCAACGCGGATGTTATCCGTTGTTGATCTGGTTACAAATGTCTCTCCGCAGGCACAACTGACCTTTACATCTTTATATTTCGGATGAATACCCTCTTTCAACGTAAACCTCCTGAAAAATAAGATTTAGGATATTATTTTACAGGATATGCTAAGTCTTTGGCAAGTTTAATTTTATCAGCCACCACATAGGTATAGACATATTAACCAGTTTATAGATGCATTTAAAACAAAAGGACAAGAAGGCAAGGATAGTCGTTGATGGGCGCTTCTGTTTTAATCAATAAAAAAAGGCCGGCAGAGAAGTCTCTACCGGCCTTCGCAATGTCAAAAAACTGTTTTATAAAAGCGGGACTATCAGAAGCGCCACAATGTTGATAACCTTGATCATTGGGTTGATAGCCGGGCCTGCTGTATCCTTATATGGATCGCCGACCGTATCGCCTGTAACAGAGGCTTTATGTCCGTCGCTTCCTTTCTTATGCATTACACCTTTATCATCGGTTACGCCGTCTTCAAAGGATTTCTTTGCGTTATCCCATGCGCCGCCACCGCTTGTCATGGCAATGGCCTGGAAGAGACCGGTCAGAATGCTGCCGATAAGAAGGCCGCCGAGTGCCTTAGGACCAAGTACAAAACCGACAACGATAGGAGCTACTACCGGGATAAGGGCCGGGATCATCATCTCCTTAATAGCCGACTTTGTAACGATGTCAACACATTTGCCATACTCTGGCTTACCTGTGCCTTCCATAATTCCCTTGATCTCGCGGAACTGCCTGCGAACTTCTTGAACAACGCCGCCTGCAGCCTTACCAACCGCAAGCATAAGCCTGCCACCGAAGTAGTAAGGGATAAGGCCGCCAATAAAGAGACCTGCGATGATATAAGGATCTGAGAGGTCAAATGCAACTCCGCCCATTTTTTTCACAAGCTCTCTCGCATACTCTGCGAAAAGAACGAGAGCGGCAAGACCGGCCGAACCGATAGCATAACCTTTTGTAACAGCCTTTGTTGTATTTCCGACTGCATCAAGCGGGTCTGTAACATCCCTGACTGCAGAAGGCAGTTCAGCCATCTCGGCAATACCGCCTGCATTATCCGTAATAGGGCCATAAGAGTCAATCGCAACAACAATGCCTGTCATAGAAAGCATTGAGACAGCGGAAAGTGCTATTGCAAAAAGTCCACCGCCCATATTCCCGCTGAATCCGCCGCCAAGTGCGTAGGAGCCGAGAATAGCACCAACAATAACCAATGCAGGGAGCGCTGTAGCTTCCATGCTCATTGCAAGGCCTGCGATAACATTCGTGCCGTGACCCGTAAGGCTGGCCCTGGCAATAGTCCGCACCGGCCTGTATTCTTTAGCGGTATAATATTCGGTAATCCATACTATAAGACCCGTCAGCATAAGACCGATAACAGCCGTGCCGAAAATGCTTAGCGGAGAAAAACCCATTAAATCGAGTCCAGGCTGTCCCATAAACCACTGCGTTACTCCATAAAACGCGATGGCGGCAAGAACGCCTGAAACCGCGAGACCCTTATAAAGGGCGCCCATAATATAGTTACTAGCACCGAGTTTTACAAAATATGTGCCGATAATAGAAGCAATAATCGAAACGCCTCCTAAAAGAAGCGGGAACTCAACCCACGGGCTTTCGGCGCCGAATATCGTCTTCGCGAGCAACATTGCTGCAACAAGCGTAACTGTATAGGTTTCATACAGGTCAGCAGCCATACCTGCGCAGTCACCGACATTATCGCCCACGTTATCCGCGATAACCGCAGGGTTTCTCGGGTCGTCTTCAGGAATTCCTGCCTCAACCTTTCCGACAAGGTCGGCTCCCACGTCAGCAGCCTTTGTGTAAATACCGCCGGCGATACGTGCAAACACGGACATAAGGGAACAGCCGAAACCGAGGCCTACCAGTGCATGGAATGCCTCTTCTGTGGATGCGGCATGTTTAGCTATAAAATAATAACCTGCAATTCCGATGATTCCCAGCCCGACAACCATAAGTCCTGTAACGGAGCCACCCTTAAAAGAAAGGGTAAGGGCATTCTGCAGGCCTTTTGAAGCAGCCTGTGTCGTGCGGACATTTGCGCGCACGGTAACCCACATGCCAACAAAACCCGCAAATGCCGATCCCACCGTTCCGATAATAAATCCTATTGCAGTCCAGATCCCCAAAAATGCTGCGAGCAGAACCACCAGGACAACCGCAACACCCGCTACGGTCTTGTACTCACGTGCGAGGAAGGCATAAGCGCCTTCTTTGACCGCATTCGAGATCTGCTGCATGCGTTCGCTTCCTGCATCCTGCTTCGATACCCATGCCGCGGTCATGAGGGCATAAGCCACGCCTGCTAATCCGCATACAAGGGCAAACAGAATAATTGTACTCATCTCTCCTCCTTATTAAAATTTTGTTGGATTAATACTATAATACTGACAGTTACTGCCGAAAACATTCTGATGTGTCTGTAACCCTTTTCCCTGTCCTCTTCACCTCCTGTTAACTTTCTCTATTTGTATGCCGCGCAAATACCATTGCCGTCGCCCTGTAAACCATGTGCGCCATCTTTGAGAACGGTGCATATGCAAACAGGAAGAAGACAAATACCAGATGCGCAAAATATGTAGGATATGCGAGTGTTGCTATATTTGCAAGCCTTAATAGTTCGGAAAGTATGCCTGTTACCACAATGGCATATATCACTGTTATAAACAGCCAGTCAAAGTAGCTTCCCTTTCCTGCCTTTTCTGCATTCTTTAATCTATTGCCGGTTACAAGGGTTATTCCGTAAAGCAGGGCAAGAGCACTTGCATTGCCTAACAGTTTCAACGGGTCGTATAGCGGATAAGGTGAATCGTAATGAAATCCGTAGAGATATACAATTGCCCATGTTGTTGTTATGGCAAGGCCGACAAATGCATAGAACACCAGAAGATGTGCGATCTTTCTGTCCTTTGTTACATTGCATTTTTCAAACCTCTTGTGGGCAAGTATCTCACTGATCGTTGTCTTTATGCTGTCCGCTATATTGCCCTGAGCGCCCACTCCAGAACTCATGTCCGTCCAGTATCTCTTTATGCCAAGCACAAAACAGACCGCGGCAAAAAATGCAGCGGCCCCAAAGGTTACATCTATCTGCGGGAATACAGGCATAAATTTGGAATATACTATGCCTCCGTCTTCACCCCTCGGAATAGCAGAAACATCAAGATAACCTTTCGGTACTATATAAGAGAGGAACAGCAATACAGGTATGGCAAAGAGTATCAGGAGATACTTCGGGTCGCCAACCATTTTAGACAGAGGAGTCGGTGAATAATGCTGGATTGCAAGCTTCCTTACCGCACCGAGCACCTCTCCTGGCTTTGCGCCACGGGGGCAATAAGCCGTACAGTCGCTGCACTGATGGCACAACCAGATGTCTGGATTGCTTATGAGCTTGTCCTTCATTCCCCATTGAGCGTATATCATCTCTTTTCTCGGGAATGGTTTATTGTCAGGTGTTACATTGCAAACAACAGTGCAGGTAGCGCATTGATAGCATTTTTTTAAATCGCCTCCGCCAGAGGCAATCACATCTTCAACAAACTTCAGATCTGGACTTATTACCTGTTCTGCCATCTATATTTCCTCCCTATCATTAAATACTGTTTTAACGGTTCAAACCGCTTAATTTGTTTTTAAACTAAAATCCTTTAAATGGATTTGGTCCTATCTCTTTTACCCTTTCTACATACTCGTTTATCATATCCGGCAGCTTATCGTATTCTGCAATAGCTACCTGCATCAACTGAACCCTTTCGGCCTCAAGCTGCAGTTTATTGAGTGTCTCCCCAACCTTGCCGAATCTGTAGTTTGCAAGCTCGCTACCCTTGACAAAATGACATTGATAGTTTTCTCCAAATTTGCATCCCAAAAGCAAAACACCATCAAGCCCTCTCGATAGAGCATCGGCAATCCATACCAGATTCATACCACCAAGACATCTAAGCGGGATAAACCTTACTGACGAGTCTATCTTTTTACGCTGCAGCGCCGCAGTATCAAGCGCAGGATATGCGTCATTTTCGCATACAAGGGCGATTATCCTTATAGTCTCTTCATCAGGCGATTCAATTGTCTTAATCATTGAACCGATGATGTCAACACTGTAATCCTTAAAAGAAACAATCCTTTCAGGACATGCGCCCATGCATGTGCCACATCGCCTGCAGCGGTTGATTTTGTAAAATGGAGTGCCCTTTTCATCCTCATCTATCGCTCCGAATGGACATTCCTCTGTACATCTCTTGCAGGAAGTACATCTTATAAGAAGCGGATCCGGGAATGTAATATCCCATGCCCTCGGATGCACAGCAACGCCCCTTGAGACATGGTCAATGCATTGAATTGCCTTAAATGCTGCGCCGGCTGCATCATCCTGCGCCTCTGACATATCCATGGGCCGCCTTACTCCACCTGCTGCATATATGCCTGTCCTTCTCGTTTCATAAGGGAAACAGATGAAGTTTGAATCAGCAAATCCGTATGCACCTTCAAGCGATGGGATTTCAGGCCCCTGCCTGTATGATAGATTAAGAATAAACTCGGGCTTTGGTGTTTCCTCTATATACTTCGCCTTTGCCTCATCTCCTTTTGTTCCGGCAAGAGCCAATCCATCAAGGTATTCCTGTGGCTCTCTCGTTGTTGGAATCATGCCTGTTGCAAGAACAACCATATCAGCCTCAAGCTTTATCTTTTCTCCAAGAAGTGTATTTTCTGCTTCGACAAAGAGATTCCCGTTTCCTGCATCGGAAACGCCTTTTACCTCTGCCTTTGTAAGCATAACGCCCGGGTCGTTCTGCGCCTCTTTATAATAAAGCTCAAGCCTTCCGGGAGTTCTGATGTCTTTATAAAGCACCATTGCTACTGCGTCTTTATTGTTCTGCCTGACATATCTTGCCTGTTTTAAAGATGTTGCACAGCACATGGAAGAGCAGTATGGAAGATGATTCGAGTCCCTCTGACCAGCACACTGGATAAAAGCAACCTTTTTTGCCTCCTTGCCGTCAGAAGGTCTAAGAATTTTACCATTACCTTTTTTAGCAATCTCTTCAAATTCAATGTTTGTAACAACATTTTGAGATTTCCCATAACCAAGGTAATCAAGCTTTGTCGCATCATATGGCTTCCATCCGGTTGCAAGGACAATAGCACCGATTTTTATTGTTTCCGAACCACCGTTTGTTGAAACAGTTACATCATACAGACCCGGCTGTCCTTCTGTCTTTTCGATCTTTGAAGATTTGTAGACCTTTATATCAGGATGGCTCTCAACCTCTTTAATCAGCTTATCTATGTCTGTATCAACAATAAGAGGCTTATTAAAGTATTCGCCTGTAGGGATTTTCTTATAAAGCCTGTTTGCAAAGCCACCAAGCTGAGCTTCTTTCTCAACAAGGACAACCTTGTACCCTGCATTTGCTGCCTCAATTGCAGCATTCATGCCTGATACCCCGCCGCCAATTACAAGTATTGTGCTGCTTAAATCCTGAAGGATATTCGGCTCTGGAAGGTCACCCTTTTTGATCTTTTCGATACCCATCAGAAGGTAATCTTCTGCAAGTGATTGTGTCTCTTCATTATTAGGCTCATGGCTCCACACTACGAACTCCCTCAGATTAACCCTCTCTATCAGGGCACCCGGAAAGTCGAACTCCTCGGTCTTAACCCTCGGAGAACATGCAGCTATGGTAATGGCATTGACTCCCTCATTCTTCATATCCTCTTTGATAAGGTTTATCCCTTCGGGGCTGCAAAGAATATCATGCGTCTTACAAACCATGCCCTTGACATTATTGGCAAGCTTTTCAACATTTATACCCTCGCCTATCCCGCAACCTTTGCATATATATACACCGTATTTCTTTTCCATTTCCTATATCCTCCTCAGACTCTGAATGCCTTTGATAACAGCGCTTGTGGCATCCTGCGCCGATCTTACCACATCAACGGGATTTTTCAGTGTTCCAACAGGATATATGCCTTTTTTCGCACCGATATCAACAAAGCCGTCAGATGTATATGAAACATTTTTTATTGTCTGGGATGTCTTTGTTGTAGGCTCCATTCCTGTGGCAAGAACAACCATATCAAACTTCATCTCTGTCTTGCTGCCGCTGAATATATCCTCGACCTCAACGATAACATCCTTTGTCTCAGGGTCTTCGTTTATCCCCGCTACCTTTCCCTTCGTAAGCGTTATATCCGGATCATCCATTGCCTTCTTTAGAAATCTATGCTCGTAAAGACCGGGGGTCCTTAAATCTATATAAAATATCCGGGCCTTTGAATCAGGATATTGCTCCCTTACATACATCGCCTGTTTCAGTGACGCAAGACAGCATATATATGAACAAAAAGGAAGATGGTTTTCATCCCTGCTTCCGGCGCACTGGACAAATGCTATGTTTTTAACCTCTTTTCCATCAGAGGGTCTTACAATCTTGCCCTGGGTTGGGCCGTTGGGTGCCGAAAGTCTTTCCATCATCATGTTTGTAATAACATTCTGAACCTTTCCAAAGCTGAGATTGTCAATCTTGCTGGCATCATAAGGATTCCATCCCATTGCCATTATGACTGCACCTGCCTTTATATTTATCGTCTCTGACTTCATGCCCAGGTCTATTGCATTATACTTGCAGGCATCCGCACATGCCTTACAGTTTGGTGCACATGAATTTCTGTCAATTACATACTGCATCGGAAATGCCTGATTGAACGGCAGATATGCAGCCTTTGTCTTGTCCATTCCGAAATTGAAGGTATTGTCTCTGTATGAAGGGCATGCCTGAGCGCAGGCATCACAGGCAACACACTTTTCATTTACATATCTCGGATTTACTTTTACGGCCACATCGAGGTTTCCCTCTTCACCCTTTATATCCTGCACTTCTGCAAGGGTATAAATTTTAACCCGCGCATTATTTTTTATTCTCTTGAACTGGATTTCAAGCCCGCAGTTCGGAGGACAGAGTTTCCAGAAATATTTGTTTAACTGCGCAACCCTACCCCCAAGATATGGGTTTTTCTCAATGATAACAACATCCTTTTCAGCCTCAGCAGCCTCTACTGCTGCTGTAAGCCCGCTAAAACCGCCTCCAATAATGACCACTGTATTGCTTTCTGCCATTTTCATCCTCCTTAAAGAGCTAAGTAGCTCAGTAGAGCAACCGGGCAATAGTTTTAAACCCTCTACTGCTCTGCTGCTTTACTGCTCTATTTGCCTTTGACCTTTTGCATAGTATCACTTACCACTAATAACTAATTGCAAAATATAGAGGGAGGGGAGGGCAATGCCCTCCCCCATGAAATACTAACTATTTGCCAAACAACTGGACATATGGCCTCTTGGAGAGTGTCCACTCATCCTTTTCAGCATCGTATTTGGCAATTGTGAAGACCTTCCAGTTGTCGTCATCAATAAAGTCTTTGTCCGCCCTGTAGTAGTATCCAGGGTATCTGGACTCTTCTCTAAAGAGTATTGACCTTGCATGTGCCTCAGCAGTGATAACCCTGTGGTAGTTCTCCCAGCACCTGAGGAGTTCATGGAGATTGGATGCTGCAAGCCTGTTGGCATCCTCTTTAAGGAGTTGCAGCCTTCTCAGACCTTCATCAATCATGGTCTTGGATGTCTTGAACCATGTTCCTACACCACCAAAATATTCATCCGATATCTTCATAAGCCTCTTCTGATACTGGTCGGGCTTTATGAAATGCGGATTTACGCTTATGTGATTCGGAGATGTGGTATAGACCTTATATTTCTCATAGACCTCAAATGGCAGATACATCTCATTAACAAGGTCATCAACCTTTTCCTTCAATGTCGGCTTGAAGTCCATGTGGTCAAGGATGTATGCAATTGCAGACTTTCCTGCAATCCTTCCCTCTGCATGAGAGCCGGATGAGAATTTGTGCCCTGATGCGCCGCATGTATCACCAGCCATGAAAAGACCGTTCACAGTGGACATCCTGTTATAGCCCCATGACCATTCTGCTGGTGCACCTGGAATATCGCCAGGACCGCTAACCCAGAAGCCTGCGCATCCAGCATGTGAGCCGAGGAAGTATGGCTCTGAAGGAATAATCTCTGATGGGACCTTATCAGGCTCAATATTGTTTGCTGCCCACATTCCTGCCTGACCGATTGTCATATCGAGGAAGTCTTCCCATGCCTCTGCTTCAAGATGCTTTACCTTCTTTGCACCTTCTTTCTCGCCGAGTTTCTCTTTAAAGGTCTTGCTGATAGCATCCATTGCCTCATTCGTCCACATCATGATAGGACCTCTGCCGCGTATCATTGCCTCCATCATGAGATGGTTTCTTATGGTTGTTCCCATGGCATCAACATACTTGCCATATTTCTTCTTTGCATCAGCAACATATTCGGGATTTGCACAGTAATCATCCCTGAATGAATCAGTTGCCTTTGCCTTAAAGAACAAAAACCATGCGCCGACAGGACCATATCCATCCTTAAATCTTGCAGGGACGAATCTGTTTTCCATCTGAACAAGCTCTGCGCCAACCTGAGCGCCCATTGCGTATCCTGAGCCTGAGTTCCAGACAGGGAACCATGTTCTTCCCATTCCCTCACCGACAGAGCGAGGCCTGAATACATTGACGCATCCGCCCGGAGCAAGGAGCATCGCCTTTGCCCTGAAGATATATACCTTATTCTCCCTTGTGCTAAAGCCAATAGCACCGGCTATTGTATTAGGCTTATTTGCATCGAGGAGCAGCCTTGTTATAAACACCCTCTCAAAGTGATTCTGTGCAACGCCAGTTGCCTCTCTGTTTACCTGAAGTGCCTTCTTTGCAGCCTCTGCAACGATGACCTTATAGGACTCGCCGTTGATCATTATCTGCCACTTACCTGACCTGACAACAACACTTTCCCTTTCGGCATCGTCTTTACAATCCTTGAGCATTGGCTTCCCTGCATCCTTTGCCTGAAAACCATCGAGTGAGAATCCGTCATCGCCCTTTTTCCATATAGGCAGTCCCCATTCCTCAAACTTATGAACAGAGTCATCAACATGCCTGCCGAGGTCAAAGACGAGATCCTCACGGATTATACCCATAAGGTCTTTTCTTACATAGTCAACATAGTCCTCTATTTTATTGCCGCCCATATAGGTATTGATAGCAGAAAGACCCATTGCGACTGCACCGCTTCTGTCGGTTGCAGCTTTGTCAACGAGAGTTATCCTGAGTTTTTTAGGATTTGCCCATACTGTTGCCTCATAGGCAGCACCGCATCCAACCATACCGCCGCCGATAATTAAAAAGTCTGTTTCATGCTCTACTACCTCGGGCCTTGCGCAATACGAAAATGTACAGGTTTCTTTTTCCATATCTTTTCCCTCCTTTCCTTATGCCTTTTTGGCTTCATAATTAAAGAAGCCTGGTTGTTTTATCTTTGAGTAGTCAGCTTGAGGCTGTCCGGCATATGGATCAACAGACCCTTCTGCAGTTAACCGTATCGGGAACTTAAATCTTTTGAGCGCCCCGTTCCTGAACTTAATTGTCCACATGATTGAATCAGTTCCCCTCATTGGAAGAACATTCCCTCCAAGAGGAATGTAATCGGCATATCCCCTTACCTCAATTGCCTGCTGGGGGCATATCTTTACGCAGTTGTAGCACTCCCAGCACTGTTCGGGTTCCTGATTGTATGCCTTCATCTTTTCCCTGTCAAGGGTCATGAGATCGTGAGGACAAATATACTGGCAAGCAGTCTTGTCCTGTGCCTTGCACCCATCACATTTTTCCGTAATTACAAAACTCGGCATAATCCAACCTCCTTCGGTTTTTTATTAAGCATCAATTTCTGATGCCCTGAAAATACTATTTTTTCAAAAACAAATTCTAAATCCAAAATTCGAATTTCGAAAATTCTGGTTTCGGATTTACACTATCTTTGGCTTCACACCCCCTTTCATTAAAAACAGGTTATAGGTTATAGGTCATAGGCTATAGGTTTTTCTTTCCCATTGCCTATAGCCTATTCCCCATCGCCTTTTGTTTATTTATGCTCCCTCTGCAAATTTATGGAGTTTGACCTCCACTTTCTCTGTCAATCCTTCGTAGTACTCTCTTAATAGTTTGAGAACCTCGGGCCTGCTGAAGTGGTCTGGAACTTCCTCGCCCTCTGAGAGCATCTTTCTTAGTTTTGTCCCGCTAAGGATCAATCTGTCCTCTTTTCCGTGGGGGCATGTCCTCATGGATGCCATTCCATCGCACTTATGGCAGTAAAATGTCCAGTCTATTTTGAGGGGTTTTGTCTCAAGAGCGTTTTCCGGAATCTCATCAAATATCTTCTGTGCATCAAATGGACCGTAATATTCGCCCACACCTGCGTGGTCTCTTCCGACTATGAGATGGCTGCAGCCATAGTTCTGCCTGAAAAGGGCATGGAGCAGGGCTTCTCTCGGGCCTGCATATCTCATATCAAGGGGATAGCCGCCGACTGTTATTGTATCCTTCACATAGTAGTTCTCAATTAGTATATCAATAGCCTTCTGCCTTACATCTGCAGGAATATCTCCGGGTTTTAATTTCCCGAGAAGCATGTGGATAAAGACACCGTCACATGTCTCAATTGCAATCTTTGTGAGGTATTCGTGGGAACGGTGCATGGGGTTTCTTGTCTGGAATGCTGCAACAGTGCTCCAGCCCTTTTCCTCGAATATCTTTCTTGACTCTGCCGGCCTGAGATAGATCCCGGGATATTCCTTCGGAAATGCGCCTTCGCTGAGGACTTTTACAGGGCCTGCAAGGTTTATATCAGCCTGCTTCATGACCATTACAACACCGGGGTGCTCCATGTCGGTGGTCCTGAATACCTGTTTGCATTCATATGCTTTATCGATCTTGTATTTCTCTGTGACCTTCATGGTTGCCATTATCTCGCCTGTTTCCTCGGAGACAAGAGCAATCTCCTCATTATTCTTTATGCTGTCTGCCTGTCCTTCTGTTGTTGATACTGTTATGGGAATCGGCCAGAATGTCCCGTCTGCCATTTTGTACTCGGCGCATACGCCCTTCCAGTCGTCATGTCCCATAAAACCGGTTAGAGGGGAGAATCCGCCGATGCCCATCATTATCAGGTCTCCTGCCTCACGGGATGCAATCCTGACCTGCGTAAGGGTTTTAGCTTTTTTCTTCTCCTCTTCAAGGGCAGCCCCTGTCAGCAAGAGGGGAATTAATTTCTTTTGTTTTCCATGTGGATTTACTAAAGCCATGTTAATCCTCCTGTTTGGTTTTTTTATATTTCAAGACCGAGCTTGAATACTCTATTTAAGGCCTAATGCGTTGCAGACCTTTTTAAATATGTCGTCAATGCTGCCTATGCCTGAGACTGATTTCAATATGCCTTTCTTGCCATAGTAATCGATGAGTGGCGCTGTCTGTGCGTTGTAGACCTCAAGCCTTTTCTTTATGGTCTCTTCTTTGTCATCATCCCTCTGGAAGAGTTCTCCTCCGCACTTATCGCATATACCTTCTTTTTTTGGCGGGTTGAAGTAGACATTATACATCTGCCCGCAAGCCTTGCATGTCCTTCTTCCTGTGAGCCTCTTCATCAGATCCTCGAATGGGACATCCACGCTGAGCGCAGCGGTTAATGACATATTCAAGGATGAAAGCATCTTGTCCAGGGCCTCTGCCTGCTTTGTATTTCTCGGAAAGCCGTCAAGGATATAGCCCTTTTTGCAGTCGTCCTGCTTGAGCCTCTCTTCTACCATGCCGAGAACAACACTGTCGGGGACAAGCTCCCCCTTATCCATATAAGACTTTGCCTCTTTTCCAAGGGCTGTTCCGGCAGCTACTGCTGCCCTTAAGAGATCGCCTGTGGAAATCTGTGGAATGCCATATTTTTCAACGAGTATTTTTGCCTGCGTGCCCTTTCCGGCTCCAGGAGCGCCAAGAAGAACCAATCTCATACCTGATATCATGAAAAACCCTCCAAATTGAAGAAATTTTAAAAAACGATATAAGTTAATCAAAGAAGCGATTTAATTCAAGTTTAAAATTATAATCATTACATTAAATTTCCTTATATTCAGAATAATGAGTCTTAATGTATTCCTTGAACCTCTCAAGGGCCTTTCCCCTGTGGCTTAAGGCATCTTTTTCTTCGGGTAACATCTCGGCAAAGGTTTCATTATAGCCTGTGGGATAGAAAACAGGATCGTATCCGAAACCCATTCTCCCCCGCGGCTCTCTGCCAATCCTGCCTTCTGCAAAGCCAAAAAATGTCTCTACCTTGCCATTTGGATAAGCAAGGGCAATACAGCACACAAATCTTGCCCCTCTCTGCTCCTCGGGTATATCCTTCATCTCGCTAAGGAGCTTTTCGATGTTAGCAACATCATTGGCATTTTCACCTGCATACCTTGCAGACATAACCCCTGGATCACCCTTAAGGGCATAAACCTCAAGCCCGGAATCATCTGCCACAGCAATTTTATTTGTGCATTTTGTTATTGCCAATGCCTTTTTGACTGCATTCCCTTCAAAGGTGTCCATGTCTTCTTCCACCTCAGGGCAGGAAGGGAAATCATCCATGGTCAGTATGTTTATGCCCATTCCATCGAGGATCCTGCTCATCTCCTCAATCTTTTTCTTGTTTCTCGTGGCAAGAACTATATCCATGCGGCTCCTTTAAAAAAACTTAATAAGATAGCATTGGAAGACAGGAATTTGCAACTCAAGTTGACAACATTCAGACCGTTCAGGTAAGCTAATTACCAGCGGGGTGGAGCAGCCTGGTAGCTCGTCGGGCTCATAACCCGAAGGTCAGAGGTTCGAATCCTCTCCCCGCCACCAACTGCAAATACTTGAATACCAACGGTTTGAAGGCTATCGGGACAATAAATTCTGATAGCCTGAATTATTTGAACAGGACACTAACAGGACAGTTGCAGGACAGCGGACTTAAAACCTGTCCCTGCCGCAGAACATGTCCAGAAAACCTTAAAATTTGGACACGTTTTTAAAACATCTTATCCGACCCTTTCAATGCCCCTGAATAACAAGACCTTTTCTCTCTCCGCCGCTTTCATCATTTCACTCGTAAACCCTTTTCTTGAAAACAATGCAAAATGCCTTGTGGTCTTGCTGTTCCCCCACCGGACTTCCTCTACCTTTGTTTTTAGTTCACTAAGTATATTTATACCAACAGGCTTTTTAGACCATTTTGCCTCTCCAAAAAGAATGGCGTTGTCGTCCTCATTAATACCGACAATATCTATTTCAGCATCCTTTGTCCACCACCTGCCGACCTTGTTGAACTTCAAGCCCCTCGGGAGTCCTTTTTTGACAAATGACCGGCAGACTTCCTCATAGGTTTGGGAAACGAATAAATCCAGTTCAGGCCTGATCTTGTTCTTGATGACATAATCAGTTTCGCCTTCTTCAATGAAACTCTTGTTCGGGAAGACATATTTGAACCAGAACCTGAAATAATTATCATCGAGCATGTAGATGCCTTTTTTGCTCTTTTCATAGGACTTCTCGGTAATCGGCACTTCTCTTTTTACAATTCTGAGATCTGTGAGAACTGAGAGATATTTTCCAACGACATTTTTTTCGAACCCTGTTTCATTTATGATCTCGCTTGCCCTCGCCTTGCCCATTGAAATAGCCCTGATTATCGAAAAATAGTTCCTCGGCTCACGGAGTTCTTCTTTCAGAATGAACTCGGGCTCGCTGAAAAGGTATGCATTATGGCTGAATATCTCCTTCCTGATATTTGTCCAGAGGTCAGCAGCAGGGTCGAACTGAAGGAGATATGCAGGTGTTCCGCCGAGGACTGAATAGATATACATGAAATCATCATCAGATATCCCTGGAAAAAACTTTTTTGCATGCCAGAAACTGAGAGGCTCAATAAGAAGCTGGCCTGTCCGCCTGCCGAATAAAGGAGACTTATAGCCAAGGACATCTGTCTCCATCATGCCTATGCTTGAGCCAAGCAGAATGAGGAATATCCCAGAATCTTTAAGACCTTCATCCCAGCCTTTCTGGAATATTGAAGGCACAGCCCTGTTTGCCTCTATAAGAAATGGGAATTCATCTATCGCAAGCACAACCCTGCCCTTGTCTTTGATGTATGTGAAGAAGTCATGCCAATTACCGAACCCACGTGAAAGCAGGAACTGGTCATTGCAGAATAAGCCGACCTTTTCAGAGAGGAGACGGAGTTGTTCTTTTTCAGGCGACTTGTCAGCAAGAAAATATATATGAGGAATTTTTTTGAAGAACTGCTTGACAAGCTCGGTCTTGCCTACACGTCTTTTGCCGTAGATAACAATGAATTGTGCTTTGCTCTCTTTATATGCAGAACCAAGCGCCTCAAGCTCTCTTTCCCTGTTAACGAACATCCTCACCTCATAAGGTTACTTTCGAGTATTATACTTTAAAGTAATATAAATTGCTTGCCCTTTGCTCGCCGTTTATTTTATTCCCATCTCTAAAATCAGAATAAGCCCTTTAGAAACTTCTTTCCAATGATTAAAAAAAAAGCTATCTGACGCAAGTCAAAATAGCCTTATTACTTTCTGAAGGGTGCCGACATCTCACTTCAATTCTGATATTTTCTTCTGGAGTCCCTTCAGAATCTCCTCTTCCTCATGGAGGGAAGACGTGCCTCGCTTGGTTGCGGCGATTTCGAGTCTCAACTCTGCAAGGTGGGAATCAAGTAGTTTCTTCAGCAGATCCCGCTCCATTGCACTCAGATCAATAATCATGACTATGCACCTCCTTTCTGATCGTAGTGCCTAATTCAATTATAGCTGAAAAATTGAGAACGGCAACCCTTTACCTGCGCCCAAAAAAACGCAGGAATATGTTGCAAGTCAACTGTATTTATACACTGCATAGCATTTCAACCTACTATGTTGTAATATTTACCAATGATAGAAATAGACGGAAGCTTTGGAGAAGGCGGAGGCCAGATACTGAGGACAGCCCTCGGTCTTTCATGCCTCTTCAACAAACCATTCAGGATATTCAATATCAGGAAGGGCAGGAAAAATCCAGGGCTCATGCCCCAGCATCTCACATGCGTAAGGGCTGTTCAGCTTCTCTCCAATGCTGATGTAATAGGCAATATCAAAGGCTCAACAGAGCTTATATTCTCGCCAAAAGGCGTGAAGGGTGGAGACTTTTTCTTTGATATAGGCACTGCAGGCTCTACATCGTTAGTCCTTCAAACAATCATCCCATCCCTGATGTTCCTGGACAGAAAGACAACCGTCGTATTAAAAGGAGGAACCCATGTTTCATTCAGCCCTTGTTACCACTACATCTCGGAGGTCTTTGTCCCGACATTAGAGAAAGTAGGCATAAAGATAGAGCCAAGCATAGAATCTTACGGTTTTTATCCAAAGGGAGGAGGAAGAATAAGGGCAGAGATATTTCCTGCAAAAGAGATCAAGCCGCTGATAATTATGGAAAGAGGGCATCTTGTAAGGCTCAGTGGATACTCCGGCGTGGGAAATCTGCACCCATCGATAGCCGAAAGACAGAGAAATGCCTTTATGAAAAAGATACATTCAGAGGCAGATATTCAATGCCAGGTGGATATGGAGATCATAGATGCTCCAACTCCGGGACAGGGCACATTCGTATTCATGAAATCAGAATCTGAAAATTCCGTTGCAGGATTCACAGCCATCGGTGAAAGGGGCAAGAGGGCGGAAATGGTAGGGGAAGAGGCAGCAATAGAGTTCCTTAATTACTATTCAAGCAATGCTGCATTAGATTCGCACCTTCCCGATCAGATAGTTTTATACCTGTCTCTATGCAATAACGAATCGGTCTTTACAACCTCATGCATAACACAGCATTTACTTACCAATCTGTGGGTAATAGGATTATTTCACAAATATGAGTTTTCAATTGAGGGAGAGACAGGGGGACATGGAAAGGTGAAAATGGTGGGCAGTGAGAGAATCGAACTCCCGACACGGGGCTTTTCAGGCCCCTGCTCTACCGACTGAGCTAACTGCCCTCAACAACAATAACAGGTTTATAGTAACAAGTAACGAGACATTAATTCAAGACTCGAAGGATTAAGGTTTGACTTAAGTCGTTTTTTTGCAGTATTTTAGATAATGACCGTAGGGACGTCCTTATTAGGCCAGCTTTTATTAAAAGCAAAACTCATCACAGAGGAACAACTCAACGAAGCCCTTCGTCTCCAAAGGCTTGAAGGTAAAAGGCTCGGTTCGGTACTTCTGAAATTAGGCTATATAAACGAAGAAAGCCTTATCACATTTTTAAGCAGGCAGTACAATGCCCCTGCAATCAACCTTTCAGACCACAAAATCGACACTGTTTTATTAAAGCTCATACCTTACGAAACTGCAAAAAAATACCAGCTCATCCCCATCTCAAAGGACGGAGCCGGCTTGAGGATCGCTATAGCAGACCCATCCAACAACCTCGCAATAGATGATGTCAGATTCCTCTCGGGAATGAAGGTGTTAGTGCATGTTGCTGCAGAGTCCGCTATTATGGAGGCAATAGAAAAGTACTATCCGAAGAAAGAGGCAAAGGTAACAATAAGCGGACGCAAGGGAAAAGACGTTATGGAAATAGAGGACCTCAACAAGGTAATAGGCAGTGCTCTTGAGGACATAACCGTTGTAGAGGAAAGAGAGGATAAGGACGGACCAAAAGAAGTAGATGCCCCCATAGTAAAGCTGGTCAACGGCATCCTGATGAATGCCATAAGGTCCCGTGCCAGCGATATACATGTAGAGCCTTCTGAGGATATTCTCAGGGTTAGATACAGGATAGACGGGGTGCTTCAGCCTGTATTAAAGCTTCCTGTGAAAATGAAGAATGCAATTACATCGAGGATAAAGATAATGTCCCATCTCGATATATCGGAGAGGAGGCTGCCACAGGACGGAAGGATAAAACTCAAATTCGGCGATGACAGGGAGATAGACTTCAGAGTCTCTACACTGCCAACTCTCTTTGGAGAAAAGGTCGTCATGAGGCTCCTCGATAAATCTAACCTCCAGCTTGAACTGTCAAAGCTGGGATTCGACGAGCAGCAACTCATGGATTTCTACGATGCCATTGAAAAACCCTACGGCATGATACTCGTAACTGGGCCTACTGGAAGCGGCAAGACAACGACCCTGTATTCTGCCCTCTCCCATTTGAACAAGCCAGGTGTAAATATCATGACTGCAGAAGACCCTGTTGAATACAACTTCTTTGGAATAAACCAGGTGCATATACGGGAAGATATCGGGCTCACTTTTGCTACTGCCCTGAGGTCATTTTTAAGGCAGGACCCTGACATCATCCTCGTGGGTGAGATAAGGGATTTCGAGACAGCAGAGATAGCAATAAAAGCGGCGCTTACAGGACATCTTGTTTTGAGCACCCTTCACACAAACGATGCACCAAGCACCATAGCAAGGCTTATAAACATGGGAATAGAGCCCATTATGGTCTCGTCGTCGGTCATTTTAATAGTGGCACAGAGGCTTGCAAGGAAGATATGCGAAAACTGCAAGGAAGAGGAACGTCTCTCCGAAACAACACTCATCAGGGCAGGGTTTTCGCCCGATGCTGTAAAGGATATTAAGTGCTACATGGGAAAGGGTTGTCCTGAATGCAACAATACAGGATATAAAGGAAGGATAGCTGTCCATGAAATCATGCCCATAAAGGATGAGTTAAAGGAGATGATACTTCAGGGTGCGCCTGCAGCAGACATAAAAAAGGAGGCAATACGCCTCGGCATGTCAACGCTCAGGCAGAGCGGATTAAAAAAGGTAATAAACGGAATAACAACCGTAGAAGAGATCCTCAGGGTAACCTTTGAGGACTGATTATGGCTTCATTATTTGATTTATTGAGATTAATGATAGAAAAGGGCGCATCCGACCTGCACATAACAACAGGCAGTCCGCCGAGGTTGCGCATAGCAGGAAGGCTTGTCCCTGTTGAAGGCAATCCTTCTTTGACACCTGAAGACACAAAGGAACTCTGTTACAGCATTCTTACAGAATCACAGAAACATAAATTCGAGGAGAACAACGAACTTGACCTCTCATTCGGCATAAAAGGACTCAGCAGATTCAGGGCAAATGTTTTTCTCCAGAGAGGAGCGGTTGCAGGTGCATTCAGGGCAATACCATTTAACATCAAGACATTTCAGGAACTGGGACTGCCGGATGTAGTAGAAGAACTCATCAAGAAACCACACGGACTCATCCTTGTTACAGGGCCCACAGGAAGCGGAAAATCAACAACCCTCGCAACAATGATAGACAGGATAAACTCTGAAAGGGATTCGCATATAATAACTGTGGAAGATCCAATAGAATTCCTGCACAGCCATAAAAAATGCCTCATAAACCAGAGGGAGGTAAACTCCGATACATTCTCGTTCAATAATGCCTTAAAATACATACTGAGACAGGATCCAGATGTTGTGCTCATAGGCGAGATGCGCGACCTCGAAACAATAGAAGCAGCAATAAGGATATCAGAGACAGGACATCTGACTTTGGCCACGCTTCATACAAACTCGGCAGTCCAGACAATAAACAGGATAATAGATGTATTTCCACCACATCAGCAGGAGCAGATAAGGGTTCAGTTGTCTTTTGTGCTCGAAGGCATTATTTCACAGAGATTGATGACAAGGCAGGATGGACAGGGAAGAGTTCTTGCCCTCGAAATCCTCGTGCCAACACCTGCCATAAGAAATCTTATAAGGGAAGATAAGCTCCACCAGATATATTCCATGATGCAGACAGGACAGACACGATCAGGAATGCAGACCATGAACCAGTCGCTCTATGATCTTTATACAAAGGGATTGATATCGCAGGATGATGCTATCAATCACTCGCCTGTACCTGAAGAGATGATGCAGATGCTTACGAAAGGCACAAGACTCAGATAATCCTCTGTGGGTTTGTATAGACATTCAATCTGTCTGCCCTTATGAAGCCAACTACAGTCACTCCGCTTTGTTCAGCAATATCCACAGCAAGACTCGTGGGAGATGTCCTGCTTGCAACCACAGGTATTCCCCACTTTGCGCACTTTGAGACGATCTCTGATGAAAGCCTTCCGCTTGCAAGCATTATCTTGCCTTCGAATGGAATATTCTCAAGGATTGCATAGCCTATAACCTTATCAACTGCATTATGCCTTCCGATATCTTCTGCGAGGCAAAATATTTCATTGCCGTTGCTGAGTCCTGCACTGTGCACACATCCTGTTATTTTATAAAGCTCGGAGGCATTCTGGAATCTTCTGAACAATTCTTTCAATGCAGACATCTTTATCTGAAACCTGTCATCTATTTTCTGCAGGGACAATCTCTTTGGAAATGTTATGCCGCCAATGCATCCTGATGTGATTACAGCGCCATCAGTGGAGACCTCCCCTTCAGCAGGAATATCAACTAAAACATCTTCCCCGTACTCTATGGACATCCTTTCTGCACACCATTTGCCTTTGATGATATCCTCGGTCATGAACATACCGACAACAAGTTCTCTTATCATAAGCGGCGTGCAGTAGAGGCTCAAGACCTCTTTGCCGTTTACAGAAACCTTCAGCCTCTTTTCAATAGCTATGAGGTCTTCCCTCTCTTCGAGAGAGTCGCTGGCGCTCTTATATATTTTCCGCTTTATGAAACCGTTCATACATCCTTGCATTCTCGATGGCCGTGCCGCACACCTCTGCAAGGGATGCAGAGAATGCAATATCCTCTTCTGTGAAGAGGCGAGGACTGTCCGTAAGGAGCCTCAGCACACCTATTACCTTGCCCCTTGCAATAATGGGGAGGGTAAGCATGCTTTTTATCCCTTCCTCCATTGCCTCCTTTTGATAATGCACCCTCGGATCGGTGCTTACATCGTATATGGCAACAGGCCTTGTCTGGAGCGCCTCCCTTATATTTTCTTCTGTATCAACAGGCCCCCTTCCAAGATATTTTTCGCTAAGTCCATAGGCTGCTGCCAGCTCCAGCTTATGGCCTGTAGCATCGAGCAATCTTATAGTAGCAGCCTTGAGGTTCATTACCTCTGGCAGTTTCTTGACTATGAGATTAAGCACCTCATTCAGCCTTAATGTAGAGCTCACCGCCTTTGTCACATCTTCAAACACCCTGAGATATTCCCTTGCACGGGATACGGTAGTTTCGAATGTCCTTGCATTCACTATTGCGATGGCTGCCTGCTCTGCTATTGCTGCCATAAATTTCAGGTCTTCATCCTTATACTTTACAGGCTCGGCAGTATACATCCTTAAAACCCCGATCACCTCTTTCTTGAATTTGACAGGTATTGACAGTATGCTTCTTATTCCCTCCTGCTCTGCATCTCTGCGGTACCGTGAATCCGCATCAGAGGTAATGTCATAAATAGATACAGCCTTGCCCTCCATGGCATCTGCAATGCTCTTGTCGTAGTCGACAGGGCCTTTATTTACATATTTTTCACTCAGCCCATAATATGCAGCCACTTCCAGCTTCTGTGTCTCCTTGTTTAAAAGCCTGAGCATGCTCGCCTTTACATTCATTACCTTCACGGCATTGGTCACGATAAGGTTCAATACCTCATTAAGGGACAGGCTTGCACTTATTGCCTTGCAGATATTCTGATAGCTCTCGAGATAGACCTTCTTTTCGAATATCTTGTCCGCACAATCGGGACACATGCCGTGTGTGAATACGCCAAACCCTTCATCGGTAAGGTGTTTCTCTATCTGCTCCCACGAGTCCTCGCTTATCTTTATCTTCTTGCACCATGCGCATATAGGAACCAGCCTTTCCCTCCTCTGGCTCTTTATATGCGCCTCTACAGCAGAGAACACCCTCGAGTTATCCCTTAAAACAGAAACAGCGCCGATTATTTTCCCTCCTCGCAAGACAGGGGATGCCTGCTCTTCTATATATATCTTCTCTTTGTTCTTACCCACAAGAAACAGGCTCTTGACCGCAGTTCTTGACGACTGCAAGCACAGGATTGCTGGATATTCATAGGTGGGCAGTTTTGCTCCTGACTCGTCTTCGAATGAAAATATCTCTTCGCAGTTCTTTCCCCTGACATCTTCTAAAGAGTAGCCCGTGAGGATTTCAGCGCCCTTGTTCCAGTACTCTATCTTCCTGTCGCTGTTGATATAATAGACGCCGTCGGAGATATTATTGAGAATATCGAGATAAATATTGCGAAACATTTTACTATTATATATCAAGAAATTATTTTTTAATGCTGATTAATAGGCATATAAAGACAGAAAATAGGCGGAGGTAAAGGTAAAGACAGTAGCAGAGATTTTTCTTTACCTTTACCTGTTGTTCTATGCTGCCTCTATCTTCACTGCCACAAGAGGCAGACCTCCATTCAGAGAAGGATAGGTCAGGGTATTAACCTTTGCATGTGCAAAATGCATAGGCGCAAAAACCGTGCCTTCAGGCACCTCTTCGGAAAGCATTGCCTTCAGATAAACCTCTCCCCTCTTTGATCTGACCTTTACAAAGGCATCATCATGTATATTATGTTTCTTCGCATCCTTTGTATTTATCTGCAGGTATGCATCGGATACAACAGAGTCAAGGTTTTTGGAAAGGACAGAGAGTGCCCCTGAGTGCTGGAGGATATTTGCAGTGACAAGGAACATGGGATACTCATCGCTTACACTCTCCATGACTTCGTAAGAAACAGGGGTAAATGAAGGATGAACCTCCCTTGTCTCGCCTGTGATAACCATGTCTGCAATCAATGCCCTTATATCCATGAGTCCCTTCAACCCGAGGTCTTTGTTCATTACCCTCGCAAGGTTTCTAAACACCTTCCAGTCCGGAATAGACTGTCCTGTCTCTGTTATCAGCTTCGGTATTTTCTGGATATTGCCTGTTGCTGCCATAAATGTCCCTTCCTTTTCCGACCAACTGCATGCAGGAAGGACAACATCTGCAAGCTTCGCGGTCTCTGTAAGGAATATATCCTGCACTACAAGCAATTCAAGGCCCTTCAGAGTCCTTTCAACCTTTGACACATCCTGGAAGGTTACGAGGGGGTTTTCTCCCATTATGTAAAGGGCATTTATAGTGCCTGTCTCATAAAGCATCTCGTAGACATCCTTTCCGTCAGCAAGGGGTCTGACTCCTACCATCCACATTCCGAGGGTGTTCGAAAACTCGGCAGGTATCTGTATGGCATCCGGTCCGTCGCCCATGAGGAGTACGAGGTTTGAAGCGGCGAGAAGTGTGTTTATGCTCTTTGTATTTTCCGATGCATTTGATGTCAATGCCACAAGCCGCTTCTTGGAAGAGGCATAAGACTGCGCAAGGCTTAATATCTCGTCTTCTGGTATGCCTGTAATCTTGGAGACTGCCGATGGCGTAAACTCCTTCAGGCTGTTCACAAAGGCATCAAAATCCTTTATTGAAGAAGCCTTGTTCTTGTCATACAAACCTTTGTCTATTATCACTCTGGCGACACCATTTAAAAGCACAGTGCCTGAACCAGGCCGTATCCTTAGCCACTGTGTGCTGTTCCTCGCAAGCTTTGTCTCCTTTGTATCTGCGACAATCAGCGTTGCACCGTCATTCCTTGCCTTGATGAAATTCAACCCCCACACCGGAAGTGTAGATGTTATATCCGACTCCACAACAAGTATGAAATCTGCATTAAGGGGGGCATCCCATTTTATGGGCAGGAAGTCCGTGCCGAATGCCTTTTCCATTGCCCTCTGCGCCTTTGCATAGCCGAATCGTGCTGCAGAATCTATATTATCCGTGCCAATAACATCCCTCATGAATTTCTGGAGCATATAGTTGTCTTCCATAGTGCATCTCTGGGAGCCTATTGCTCCGATGACAGATGGCCCGTACTGTTCCTTTATGGACTCAAGCCTCTTTGCTACATACTCAAGCGCATCTTCCCATGATGCAGGCGACAGTTTCCCGTCCTTTTTAATCATTGGGGTTGTGAGCCTGTTTTCAGAATATATGTAATCGAACCCGAACCTGCCCTTGCTGCAGAGATTCCCTTCGTTTATTCCTACGTCCTCTTTGCCCCTTGCCCTTATTATCCTTCCTTCCCTCATACTCACATTCGTCGTACAACCGCACCCGCAATAAGGGCATATAGTCTCGTATTCGTCCATATACCACACCCTTGAGCGGAACCTGTAAGGCTTTGCACCAAGGGCTCCAACAGGGCATGCGTCTATGCACTGGCCACAGAATTCGCAGTTGAGGGTCTCCTCAAAGGCAGGGCTTATCTTTGATTTAAACCCCCTGCCTATTATGTTTATCGCACCCACTCCCTGATGCTCTGCACAGACCCTCACGCACTTTCCGCAGAGGATGCACCTGTTCGGGTTCCTCTCAACAATGGGTGCATCGATCCTTTCCGGGTCATGCTTTCTTTCAGCCACAAACCTGCTTTGGGAAGGACCATATTTAAAGGCAAGGTCCTGGAGGTTGCACTCCCCTGCCTTGTCGCATATGGGGCAGTCAAGCGGATGGTGAACAAGAAGGAGCTCAAGGACAAGCTTCCTCGCCTTTGCAAGCTTTGGTGTTTCTGTTTGTACCGCCATACCTTCTGTAACAGGGGTTGAGCATGCAGCAAAGAGCCTCGGCTGCCCTTCAACCTCCACAATGCAGAGCCTGCATCCACCGTAAGGCTTTAGTCTTTTGTCATAGCACATATTGGGTATATAAATGCCGTTTTTCTGTGCTGCCTGAAGAATAGTCGTCCCCGGCTCAACCTTTATACTCTTTCCGTTTATTGTAAGCTCTATTGGCATCTCTTATTCCTCCTTTTATTCTTCTTTTCCGGCAAGCACAGCCATATGCATTTCTCTTAGAATTTCCTGTGCAGGCATACCCTCTTTCAGGATCTCTCTGTAACTCCTCGGCCCTATCTTCACAGAATCGAACTTGCATGCCTCATAGCATGAGCGACATTGTATGCAGAGTTCCTGATTTATGCGGTGCGGCACCTTCTTTTCCCCCGAGATTGCGCTCTGGGGGCAGACCCTCTTGCATGCACCACATGCCTTGCATTTTTCTTCGTCTATGTAGAATGTGCAGAGATCTTTACATACGCCTGTCTTGCACCATTTTTCGTTTATGTGGGACTCGTACTCGTCCCTGAAGTATTTTATTGTTGTCAGGACAGGATTCGGCGCTGTCTGGCCCAATCCGCAGAGAGATGTTGCTATTATATCCCTGGACATGTCTTCAAGGAGTTCTATATCTCCCTCCTTGCCCCTGCCTTCTGTTATGTTCGTCAAAATATCGAGCATGACCGTTGTACCGATCCTGCACGGAGGGCATTTCCCGCATGACTCATCAGTGGTAAATTCGAGAAAGAACTTTGCAACGCTCACCATGCAGTTGAGGTCATTCATGACAACCATACCGCCTGAACCAACAATTGCACCTGTCTTGACAATATCTTCGTATGTTACAGGGGTATCGAGGAGATGCTCGGGTATACAGCCGCCTGACGGGCCTCCAAGCTGCACCGCCTTAAACTTCCTTCCCTTTGGAACGCCTCCTCCAATATCATATATTATCTTTCTGAGAGGAATTCCCATTGGAACTTCTATAAGACCTATGTTATTTATTGCGCCGCTTAATGCAAAGACCTTTGTGCCTGTGGATTTCTCAGTACCGAGGCTCCTGTACCATTCACCGCCGTTCAGTATTATCTGCGGGATGTTTGCATACGTCTCAACATTATTAAGCACTGTCGGCTTTGCCCATAATCCCTTCTGGGCAGGGAAAGGCGGCCTCGGTATGGGCATTCCCCTCTTTCCTTCTATTGACCTCATCAGTGCTGTCTCCTCGCCGCACACAAATGCACCTGCGCCTTGATATATCTCTATATCAAGATTAAAGCCGGTACCTAAAATATCTTCTCCAAGGAGGCCATTTTCTTTTGCCTGTTTTATGGCAAGCTGAAGCCTGTGAACTGCGAGGGGGTATTCTGCCCTCACGTATATATAGCCTTTATTTGCACCTATTGCCTTTGCCCCGATAATCATGCCCTCGAGGACAACATGGGGATCTGCCTCCATAATGCTCCTGTCCATGAATGCACCCGGATCCCCTTCGTCGCCGTTGCACAGGATATATTTCTGGTCTCCCTTAACCTTCGAGCAAAATTCCCATTTCAAACCTGTAGGGAATCCTGCACCTCCTCTACCCCTGAGTCCGGACTTCTTAATCTCTTCTATTATCTGCTCAGGGGTCATCTCTGTTAATACCTTTGCAGCAGCCTGATACCCATCGCGTGCAATATACTCCTCTATCTTTTCAGGGTCTACGAGACCTTTGTTCCTTAGTGCCCTGAGAACCTGAAGGCTGAAGAACGGGATCTCCCTCATTAAAGGTATCGTCTGCTTCTTCACAGGCTCTTTGTACATGAGCCTCTCAATAGGCCTTCCCTTTATGAAGTGCTCTTCCACAATAAGAGGGATGTCTTTTACAGTAACCTTTTCATAAAATATATCTTCCGGATAAACGGTCATAACAGGTCCCTGTGCACAGAACCCGTTGCATCCTGTAAGAACAACATTTATTTCATTCTGAAGCCCCCTGTTTTTAAGTTCTTCGTCAAGAGCGTTCTTTATCTTTAGACTGCCTCCTGCTATACAGCCTGTGCCTCCGCACAACATAACACTCGCACGATACCTTTCCATCTCTCCTCCTAATATGCTGTTTCGCTGCCCACAACAAGGGCGAGATCTTCAACCGCCTTGCCTTCCATTATGTGCTCTTTGAATATCTTCCTTATCTTATCCTCGTTGAGATAGACATATTTCACAGGCGCTTCGTTTATTATCTCAACGGTTGCCATTGGCTCCTTGCTGCAAAGCCCTGCACACCCCGATGTTGTCACAATCACATCCTTCACATTGCCTTTATTCATCTCATCCAGGAGCGCCTCCATCACCTTTCGCGCACCAGCAGCAATCCCGCATGTACCCATATGAACTGTCACCTTTGCCCTGTAGCCTCCCTCCCTTAATGTCAGGGATGCCTTATAATCTTCCTTGATCTTTTTTAAATCATCAACCGTTAATCTGGGCATATATTCCTCCTAAATTTTTTCAGGCTATAGGTTATAGGCTATGGGCTATAGGCAAGAAAAATCTCCCAATCGCCTATTGCCTGTTATTCATATTCCTTCAACAAATCCATTGCCTTTACAGGGTTGACAGAGCCATGGGTGTCCTTATCCACAACAACAACAGGCGCAAGCCCGCATGCACCGAGACATCTCACGGTCTCGAGCGAGAACTTCTTGTCTGTTGTTATTCCGCCAACATCAACCTTGAGTCCGTCGCTGAACTTCTTGACTATCTCTTCAGAGCCCTTGACATAGCATGCAGTTCCGAGGCATACCCTGATGTTATGCTTGCCTTTGGGCTTCATTGTAAAGAATGAATAGAAGGAGACAACTCCATGCACTTCGCTTACAGGTATCCTCAATCCCTTTGATATATGCCTCTGTACAACAGGCGGCAGATAGCCAACAAGCTCCTGTGACTCCTGAAGAACCGGGATAAGGCTCCCCGGCTTGTGTTTATATTTATTTATGATTTCATCTAATTTTGCAGCCACATCTTCGGTATAAACCTCGACCTGAGGCTCGGGTGCAACGCCTTTTTTCTTTAGTTCAATCGCATTGTTCGTTACCTCAATGAGATGGGTGGGCGAGAAAGGCTTTGGCAGATAATCTATTATCCTCAGACTCAGCGCCTCCTTGATGCTTTCCTGCGACGGGTAGCCTGTTATCACCACTATGTTTATATCAGGGTTCTTTGCCCTCGCCTGTTTCATAAACTCTATGCCATCCATCTCAGGCATCTTGATATCGGTAATTATGAGGTCGTATAGATTCCTATCGAGCAGAGACAGGGCATCTTTTGCAGATGTTGCTGTGTCAACCCCGTATCCCTCTGGCGACAGTATCCTCTCGCAACTCCTCAGGACAATCTGTTCGTCATCAACCACAAGGATATTCCCCTTCATCCCTTTCCTCCTTATGCAGCAGTTATTGGATTAATCTTGATAAGCCATAAAAACCACCCCTCACACAAATGGTCCTTTAAAAGAGAACATATCGCGTCATTGGCATGGTCGTTGGTCGCCTGCACCACTCCTGTCATCGGGGCCTTTATGTCATAGATATTCCCTTCTCCCGAAAGCAGCCTTGCAAAGGGCTCTCCTGCAGCAACCGCCTTAATATCCATCAGCATGTCCACATAAAGCAGTTGACCGCTTACAAGGAAGTGCCTTACATCAACCCCTATTTCCCATCCACCATCCTTCGTAGGCCGTGCCCATGTGCCGTCCTTATAATAAATTGTTAGGTTGTCCATCTCTGATGCAGGTACAACATAATTCCTGAACTGGTCGATGTATGCCTTTCTCAGTATCCAGCCCCTTTTGTCAAAGACCTTCCTTGCGACATTCATCATAAAGTCAGGCGTAAAAGGCTTTTCTAAGTATTCAAATGCACCGAGCCTTATGGACTCCTTTGCATCCTCGAGGGAGGGATAGCCTGTAACAACGACGACATCCGCCTTCGGCTGTACGGTCTTTGTTTCCTGCACAACTGTAAGGCCGTACACATCAGGAAGCCTGATGTCTGTTATAACCAGATCGAACTCTTCTTTCGATACCTTCTGAATTGCGCTTTCCCCATCTTCAACAGTAAATACCGAAAAACCCTCTGCACCCAGTATCCTCTTACAACTCAAACATATCACAGGGTCATCATCAACGACCAATATCCGCTGCTTCTCCATAACGCCCCCTTCCTAAAATTGTAATTAGATACTATGCAATATCGATGCCAGAGATAAAAAACTACAATTCGCCATATTTTACACCTAAAGGCATAAAAAAGTGTATATTTTTTTAATACACCGCAGGATGCCGCCTTTTAATCACAAAATTATCTAAAAACCTTGGAAATAAGCCGTTAGACGCAAATGGCAAAGAGATGTATACTTTTTTCAGACAGTATAATAAATCCAGCGATACGGATTATTGTAATACCATGCTTACACACTGCCAGCAATTTATTCTGTTATAATTGAGCAGCGATGCGATACATAAAGGCAATATTCAAGAGCTTCGTGGACTTCTTCAGGGACGGTGGGCTCATGCTCGCAGGCTCAATATCATACTTCACCATGATGGCAATTGTTCCCTTTTGCCTGCTCCTCGTAACAATATTCGGACATTTCCTCGGCGAACATGAAGAACTGCTCAAATTCTTTTCAGCAAAACTTGTGGGTTTCTTTCCTAAGATCACACACGAGATAACCAACGAACTGAAAAAGATAATATCCTACAAAGGAATAGGGCAGTTTACAGTAATCCTCTATGCCGTATTGTCCTACCAGCTTTTTTCATCCCTTGAAACAGCAATAAATGTGATATTCAAAACAAAGGTTAAGAGGCATTTTATAATCTCCCTTGTCCTCTCTCTATTCTTAATCACCCTGATAATTGCCTTTATCCTTGCCTCCTTTGGTACAACAGCCGCAATCTCGATGCTTAAGACACTTCAGGAATTTTTCCCGGATATAAAGATCGGGAAGATAACAGGCTTTATAATAAAATATGTTGTTCCATTAATACTTGTATTTTTGACTACAACCGCCCTGTATATTTTCCTTCCAAAGAAAAGGGTGCGCATTCGCTATGCATTATCAGGGGCGTTATTTACAGCAATCCTTCTTGAAGTAGCAAAGCACAGCTTCACACTCTATGTAGTAAAGGTTGCGAAATTAGGAACCATATACGGCCCCCTCTCGGCCTTTGTGATATTCCTCCTGTGGGTCTTCTATTCATCCTGCATATTCCTCATAGGCGCAGAGATTGTACATAATCTCGATGATTCCGGAAAGAGGTAAACACACATTAGTGTGCATCTATATGATACTCGTCATAAAAAAATATTTTCCCCGGTTCTATACTTAAATAAAACATATGCTTAAATGCCCATTCTGTGATAATGCATTAGCAAAACATACCCCAGAAGGCTGGCAATGCAACTGCGGAGAGTTGATTCCCTTTGGCTTTGAGATAGACTCTGCTGAAAGCTGCGAGTCATGCCCCGTGATATACTGCCCGAACAGAAAACGTCCCCCATCAGAAGAATTAAAAACCGCACAGGTGTAGTTTAAACTCCAGAATGCCTTTGTATCTTCTGCTCTCTATTCGTTGCTTCCGTGCTTCCGAACTTCCGGACTATTTTGGATGTTGGTCGGTGCGACTCTTCGTGAGACTCGCTTCGAGCGGATTTTGAGGTGGATGTGAACTTACATCCATTTTAAAAAGTCTAATTCTTAAGCGGACTTTTGTTGTATAATTCATTAACATAATTTTGGGGTAGCGATGGGGAAACAAGAAAAGCTTCTAAATCAGATTTTAAAGGGAACTTCAGATGCCAATATTTCTTTTGAGGGTCTATGCAATCTCTTGCAAAATATTGGCTTTGAAATGAGAATTCGCGGCAGTCATCATATATTCACAAAAGATAATATTGAGGAAATACTAAACCTGCAGCCCAAAGGCACTAAAGCCAAACCTTACCAAGTAAAACAGGTTCGTAGTATAATATTAAAGTACAGATTAGGAGAAATGACCGATGAGTAAATATGAAGTAATCATTTACTGGAGTGATGAAGATCAGGCATTCATTGCCGAGGTTCCGGAGCTGCCGGGATGCGCAGCAGACGGCTCTACATATCAGGAGGCGTTAGCTAATGTTGAGGTTATCATTCAGGAATGGATAGAGACAGCAAAAGAACTGGGCCGCCCGATTCCACAGCCCAAAGGTCGACTGATGTTTGCATAAACAACCTCCATTTTTTGCCTTCCGCACTACCTGAAACCATACCTCTCCTTTTCCTTACTTCCACCTTTCGAACTTCTGGACTTCCGGACTATTTGGATGTTGGTCGGTGCGACTCTTCGCGAGACTCGCTTCGAGCGGACTTCTGGGGGCGGAGGAAAGGTTTATTTATAAACATCCCCTCTTGGGCCTATTTTTGTAATCAGTATACTATTTTCAATAACAGTGGCAAGTATTCTGTATTTCCCGACTCTTATTCTATAAATATTTTCTTCTCCGGCAACAGGCTTAATGTCTACAGGTACTCCGTGGGTTAGCTTTGACAGGACCAAATCAATTAAGACCTTATAATCTTTTGGCAGCTTTTTGTAATCTTTTGCAGCACTCTTTGAAAACTCTATCTCAAATCTTGCCATTTAATGGTTTCGCCTTTTTTGTGCTCAAGCTTGCCTTTGCTGATGAGTTCTTTTTCTTCTTTGGTAAGAGCGGTGACGTCGCTTTCCACAACAGTTCTCCAGAAGACATCTATCAAAATATCTTCAGGCAGTGTCTTCAGCATATTGACGAGGGCATCTTCAGGCATGGTCAAGGTTTTGGTTCCCATTAAATCACCTCCGTACGCTATCCTTTGAATTATTATATCACAACGCCTATTCTGAGGGTTTTGACTTTCGCGCTTCCGGATTTCTGAACTTCCGGACTATTTTGGATGTTGGTCGGTGCGACTCTTCGTGAGACTCGCTTCGAGCGGATTTTGAGGTGGATGTGTTTATTATTATGTTATAATTTTTATTAGCAACAAGTCTCAAAGGAGAAAGCAATATGAAACTGCATATAAAGATTGAACAGGATGAAGCAGGCTATTATGTAGCGGAAGTGCCCGCGCTTCCCGGCTGCCTTTCGCAGGGAAAGACTTACGAAGAAGCCTTAACGAACATCAAAGAAGCCATTGAGGGCTGGATTGAAGTAATGGAATCCAAGCAATCGCCTGACCTCTCTCGCCTTGTAGAAGTCGCTGTCTAATGAGCAAATCGCTGAAGCCCTGCTCTGGAGCCGATGCAGTGCAAAAGTTCAAAAGGGCAGGATGGACTGTTGCCCGACAAAAAGGCTCCCATGTAATGATGACAAAACCGGATTATCAATGGACATTATCAATCCCCCTCCATGATGAACTTGGCCCCGGCCTTCTTCATAAGCTTATAAAACAAGCCGGACTCACTGTTGAGGAATTTAACGAGTTATGATTCCTCACGCTATCTGAATCCGCATCTCCTCTTTCCTTAAACTCCAGAACTCCTTTGTCTCTCAGGATCTACAACTGCTGGTCTATGACTCGTAGAGCGGATTTTGGGGGCGGGGGGATTGTCTTATAGATTTAAAATTTGTGTAACAAAACTCTTCCGAGCATAAAATGCTCTACTGGTACTGCCGTGCCCCGGCCCTTTTGTGCGAGGCTGTACAAGAACCCCCATTTTGCCGGTAAGGGCTTGAAACCCCTTGTCTCTTATAGTTTCTCGCACAATATCGTAATCGGCTTTTACTTGTTGATAAACAGTCGGATTATCAAGGTCAAAAGTACTCACCCTCACAAGGAGCGACGAGTTCTCTTCCCTTGATTCAAACATGCGGGCACAAACAACTATCTTTTTCAGTTTAGTTAAAAGATGGCTTTCCTCAAATTCTTTTTGCAAAACATTAACAGGGTCAATCATGGTTATTGCCATAGTTTCCTTCACCACGATCACACCTGTTCGTAAGTGTTTTAAAGGAACTATCTTTAATTCCCATGAACCAAAATTAGGAGATTGAAGGCAAACCTAAATATCGTTCGATAACATGTCCTGCCCATCCCTTATTAAGCTTTCCTGATTTCCAAACGGTAACATCATAACAATCAGCAAGCCTTCGCAAGTCATGGCCTTCAAGTTCTTTAAGTTTATTAATAGCCTCTCTTCTTTCCATAGTTGTTATGCCCCATTATAGCCATTTGTTTGTTTTTCATTTTGTCGACAGCAAACAATGAAGTGCCCTTTTTTATAATTGCTTCATTTAGTCTTTTTCTTGAAACATCAAGGTAGTCATCCTCCAAATCAATCCCCACATATTTCCTATCAAGCAAAACCGCTGCGACTCCCGTTGTTGAACTGCCACAGAAGGGATCAAGCACTAAATCCCCCTCTTTTGTAGATGCAAGGATAATTCTTTTCAAAAGCTCCACAGGTTTTTGTGTTGGGTGTTTACCAAACTTCTTTTCCTCTGCTGGCGGTGCCGAGATTTCCCATACATTCCGCATCTGCTTACCCTGATTCATTTTCTTCATAAGCTGATAATCAAAATAATGTTTACTCTTTGCATCCTTTGCAGCCCACAAAACTATCTCCGTTGAATGGGTAAAATACCTGCATGAAAGATTTGGTGGGGCATTGCGCTTATACCAGATAATATCGTTAAGAATCTTGTATCCAAGCTCCTGCATGGCAAAGCCGACCGAATAGATGATATGCGTTGTCCCAGAAACCCATATTGTTCCATTCGGTTTCAGAACACGCTGACACGCCCTAAGCCATTCAAGGGTAAATTTATGATTTTCTTCAACCCCTTTGGATTTATCCCATTTGCCTTTATTAACAGAAACCATCTTTCCGGCATGGCATGTAATACCACCATTAGAGAGGAAATACGGCGGATCGGCAAAGATCATATCAACGCTGTTTTCCCTTGCCTGATTTAATATTTCGATGCAATTACCTTTAAGAAGCCTTACTGAGTGTTCAGGATTGTCGTAATAGACTGTAAAGGGTTTCTTTTTACCATTATCACCGTAAGAGGCTGTTTCTTCAGAGATATAAAACTCAATAGGGTTTTCAGGGAAGCTGTAGGTTATTGCCTTTTTTCTTTCAGCCTTTATTTTGATTTTACTATTTGTTTTTCTTGGCATTTATATCTTCAAACAAATCAGTAATTTTCACTTCTAATGCATCTGCTATCCTGAAAAGGATTTTTAAAGATGGATAACGAAGACCACGCTCTATTTGTCCGATATAAGAAACATGAATATTAGCCCTCTCGGATAATTCATCCTGCGTCAATGCCTTTTTTTCTCGAAGCTTTTTAATGTTTTGCCCTAATAGAACGCAGCGATTATCTTCTTGTTTCTTTTTTGGCATACTGAAGTAGTGTAGAATTGTTACAAATAGTATTTAAAGAGACTATATGTAATAATGAATTTTGGCTAAAACTGGCTCTTTCTGCCGCACTGAATTTTTTATTTTGACAATCTCGTTGCCAGAGAAGCAGGCAAGGCGGTTTATCTGTAAATGACTTTAGGTGTATAATGTTCTTAGACTTAGCAAGGGAGGTGTTAAAGTTGAAGAAATATAATCTTCAGGTAATTATCGAGCAAGACGAAGACGGCGTCTACATTGCGGAATGCCCTGCACTTCAGGGCTGTTATGCGCAGGGAGAGACCTTTGAAGAGGCAATAGAAAATATAAAAGATGTAATTACCATGTGCATCGAAGAACTTAAGGAAAGAAAGAAAAAAATCAGTTTAAAATATCCTGAAGTAATAGGCATTAAAAGCCTTGAGGTTGCAGTTTGACTGAAGGCGGACTTCCGATACTGACTGCTAAGGAAATCATAAAGGTTCTTGAAAGACTTGGCTTCAAGAATACGAGAAAGTCCAAAGGCAGTCATTTCAGATATACCCACCCTGATGGAAGGAAAACAACGGTTCCCGTTCATAAAGGAAAAACCATTGGTCGAGGACTTCTAAGAAAAATCCTTCGCGACATTGAATTGTCTCCAGAGGAATTTCAAAAATTTCTCAAAAAGTAATCTAAATCCCCTCCTACTGAAGACGTGGTAATCATCTGCATTGCCGAAGGCACAGATTCGGCAGATGCACTGAAAAATCTGAAGCGTGAATCCCAGTGGCTTAAGAACTACAAATTCGACAATCTCATTGCCAGAGAGGCAGGCAAGGCGGTTTATCTGTAAATTGCATCTTTCAGAGCGATTTTGATATTATTTGCTTAGGAGGAAATCCGCAATGCTTGCAGAATTAAAGACCGAACATCCTTACATTATCAAGAATCCGGAAATCTGCGGCGGTTCGCCTGTTATATCCGGCACAAGGATTACAGTGCGCTTAATCGCCTCAATGGTAAAAAGCGGGCGTTCTGCAGAAGATATCCTCCGTGGCTATCCTCATCTTACATTTGCGCAGATCCATGATGCCATCAGCTATTATTTTGATCATAAAAGCGAGATTGAACAGGAAATTCAGGAGAATACACTCAGAGCGATTATGAAAAGATATAATATGCGATTGGTTGTTGGTGAATACGGGATTGACCGGCTTGTAACAGAAGAAGAGTTTGAGAAATTGTCAGAGGATGAAAAAGAAAAGACATATACATGGGAAACCCTTCCTGAAAAATATAAGTGATGGCTGATATTAAGCTTTATCTTGATGAAATGATTCCTATTGACCTCGCTTTAATATTAAAACAATTCAATCATGATGTTTTGTCTGCTAAAGATGCAGGGATGCTCGGGAAAACTGATTTGGAGCAGTTTGCATTTGCTGCGGTTCAGGGCAGGGCAATACTTACTTTTAATATTGGCGACTTTACAAAACTGCATAGGGCATGGCTCGAAGAAGGCAGACGCCACAAAGGAATTATCATATCTCCTGAAATCAAAATTGCAGAGTTAATAAGGCTAACTCTCAAATTGCTTGCTGTTACCAAAGATGGAGAAATTGATAACCAACTGAGATTTTTACAAGAGTTTTACTAATCCCAATGCTATCCCCTCCTTTTAATCATGCATGAGCATATTTTTGTTTTTTACAAACCTTGAAAACTATACTTTCGACAATCTTATTGCCAGAGAGGCAGGCAAGGCTGTTTATCTTAGAATGTTTCTATGATTTTTGTCCTTTTCCTCGTATTTCAAGCACTCCATTGCAGAGGCTTTGAAAACTTCGTCAGAGGGCATGTTCTTTGTCTTGAATCCCATGGCCTTGCATCCATAAGGAAAGCCTTTGTCCCATGTGATGTAAAGGTGTTTGCATTTAAAACAGTCGATTTTTTGCTGTATCGCTAATCCACCTTCCCCTTTGAGATATTGTATTTCTTCAGAAGCCCATGGAAATTCGTCCTCTGCATGCCAACCTCTGCAGCAGCCTTTGTAATATTCCAGTCATTGCGCTTAAGCGCGGCAATGAGAAAGCTCTTCTCTATATCCTCTATGGACCTTGTCCTTAAGTCTTTTTTCTTTAGTTTCAACTCATCCAGTGTCTTCGGGATTTCTATTTCTTCTTCCCGATTCAGAGGTATTATTATATGCTCTGGCTTGAGCATCCTGCCTTCGCAAACTATTACTGCCCTGTGGATTACATTTTCGAGTTCCCTTACATTGCCAGGCCAGTCATTGGCGATGAGCTGGCGCATGGCCTCCGCGGAGATGTGCGGGACATCCCTTCCGACTTCCTTGCTGTATTTATGGAGGAAATGGTATGCAAGTGCAGGAATGTCTTCTTTTCTGTACCTCAGAGGAGGGATATCGATTGGAAATACATTCAGCCTGTAAAAAAAGTCTTCCCTGAATTTTCCTTCTTTAACCATCTCTGAAAGGTCCCTGTTAGTTGCTGCGATAAACCTTATGTCGATCTTTACTGTCTTTTTGCTGCCAACAGGCCTGAACTCCTTTTCCTGCAATACCCTCAGAAGCTTCACCTGCATTGACATCGGAAGATTGCTTATCTCATCAAGAAATACCGTCCCTCCGTTGGCTGCCTCGAGAACCCCTTTTTCTGTTGCGATTGCACCTGTGAATGAGCCTTTCGTATGTCCGAACAATTCGGATTCCATGAGGTTTTCGGGTATTGTGCCGCAGTCAACCACCACAAAGGGCTGCTCCCTCCTTGCACTGTTGTAATGTACGGCCCGTGCAACAAGCTCCTTTCCTGTGCCGCTCTCGCCCGTTATCAATACGGTGCTTCCCGTAGGCGCGACAGTAGCTATGAGCTTGAATACCTTCTGCATCTCCTTTGATGTGCCTATGATATTGTCTAAACTATACAGGGCATTGATCTCCTGCCTGAGCCTTATATTTTCGAGTTCGAGCTTTTTCTTTTCGAGGCATCGCTCAACAGAATTTAAAAGCACCTCTGGAGTGAAAGGCTTTTCTATGAAGTCATATGCACCGTATTTGAGGGCATCCACTGCGGTTTTTACTGTTCCATACCCTGTAATTATTATCACCTCTGTTTCAGGCCAATCCTCTTTGATTTTTTTCAAAAGGTCTATGCCTGTTACATCGGGCATAACAAGGTCTGCGAGCACGAGATCAAATGACTCGTTCTGAAGTTTCTTCAAGGCTTCGCTCGCATTCTTTGCAGTCTCGAGATTATAGTCCTGCGGCGAAAGTATCCTGACACAGCTCTTCCTTACAATATCTTCGTCATCAACAATAAGTATGCCCGGGTTAATCAAGGTCATCATTACATCTCCTGGCCAAGCACCTCTTTTATCCTCTCGATCAATGTATCTGGTGTAAATGGTTTTTCGAGATAATGGGCAGCGCCCGATGATATGGATTCGACTATATGCTCGACAGTATCATAGCCTGTCATTATCATCACATTCTGCTCCGGGCGTTGTCTCTTTATATTTACCAGCACCTCTATGCCGTCCATACCAGGCATTTTCAGGTCTATGAGCACAAGGTCGTATTTGGATTTTTCAAAAAGCTCAAGACCCTCTTTGCCGGAGGCAGCAGCATCGACCACATATCCTTCGGGAACAAGCGTTCTCTTGCAGCTCACCTGTACAATCTCTTCATCGTCAATCACGAGTATTCTTCCCTTGTCCATTTATGCCCCCTATTCTAAGTTTCTCCTTTCAAGGCGCTATTTATGTCTTCTCTTATTAATTTTAAAACATCCGGCAGATTAATGGGCACATCGTTTAATTCCTTCTTCAACTCCTCTGTATCGAGTTTATAAGAAAAGCCATCCTTCTCGTAGGAAAACAAAAAATCTATCTCCGGATGTCCGCCTATGAGTACTGTCATTGTAGAGCCTATATCACCCAGTGGTTTTATGTCTACGTGGCTGTGCTGAAACTCTGCTGTAATAACTGTGCCTTTGCCAACTTCTGATTCTATAGAGAATTTGCCGTTGCACTCCTCGGCAGCCTGAGCAAGAAGTGGTATGCCGAGGCCGAACTTTTTCTGCCTGACGGTCTTTGTTGTAAAAAATGGGTCTTTAACCATCCTTATCATGTCTTCATCCATTCCTCTCCCGTCATCCCTTATCCTTAGTATAAGCCTATCATCTGCTGCTCTGGCAATTATCTCTATTTCTACTTTTTTAGCGCCTGCATCTATAGAATTCTCTGCAATATCGAGTATGTGAAGTGACAGGTCTTCCATTACTCCACATTACTCCATTCTATCCTTCTCTCCCCTTTGAGTGCCATTTTTATCTCCTCAAAAGAAAGTTCCTCTAAGAAAAACGATGTGGTCCTCCTGCCTATGTCATTAAGGTGATGAGCATCTGATGACGTTATCCATGGAATTGATTTGTAAGCCCCGAACACTGACTCAGCCCTTTGCCTTTTTGTATTATACGAGATTTCGAGGGCGTCGAATGCAATATCATCTGGAATAAAACCCAATTGAGAGATAACGCTGAAGATCTCCTTGTCTATATGGCTTGCAACAGCAATTCCTCCAAAGAAATGGGTGGCATCAACAATGGCTTTGAGAGAAAGGCCTGTAGCGCCGAAAAGAATCCTTTTGTTGAATCCGAGCACTTCATCTCTCTCATTGACTACCACCTGATAGCCGCTCAGCCTTTCATCGTTTATACCGTCAGGGAGGTTCTTATATATGATCTCCTGCATACCCATAACCTTCTCTATGGAATCAAAAATGGCAAGGACATGCGCCTCCTCATAGGATGTAACCTCCATTGCAGGCAGAACCTTTATTCCCTTATCCTGAGCTATCTTCATGGCAATCCCGGCATTCTCTGCCGAGTTATGGTCTGATATGGCTATTACATCAAGTCTTTTTTTAACTGCTGCATCTATTATACGGAGTGGGGTCATATCCAGTTCGGCACAAGGGGACAGGCAGGTGTGGATGTGCAGGTCTGCAACGAATCGCTTCATTTACTCATTCACTTCTTAAGAGGTTATAAAGCAGTCCTGCTGTCTCGAATGTTGTCTTTGGAGTGGTTAAAATTGTTATGTTTTCCGATTCGGCCTTCTTAACAGTATCAGGCTCAGGAAGTCTGCCATTCGTTATAACTATGCATGAAAGTCCTTTTATTACTGCAACAGCCACAATATTCGGATGGGTCTGGAGGGTTATCCATAATTCGCCGTCCTTGCTGTGAGCCATTACATCAGAGAGTAGATCGCTTATGTAGCATCCGGTTACATGTTTATACATATCGCCGCTTACCCTTATATCCAGCCCTATTTTTTCGATAATGTCATTAACTTTAAGCATATTAATCTTTCCTCGTATATATGACTATTTCGAGAGTTGTGCCTTCACCCATAACCGAATCTATTTTAAATCTATCAGCATTCTTTTTTATATTCGGAAGTCCCATGCCTGCGCCCCATCCCATCTCCCTTACCCAGTCAGGGGCAGTGGAATATCCCTCCTGCATTGCCAGTTCAATGTCTTGTATGCCAGGCCCCATGTCTGTAAGGGTTATCCTTACCTCTTCACTGCTGACCACATAGTGCATTGTTCCTGCTACTGCGTGTATTATGACATTCATCTCTGCCTCAAATGCAGCAATAGCTGCACGCCTGACAACTTCCTGTGACACACCGAGTTTTGATAATATGCTCTTCAATTCGCTCGAGGCAGTACCTGCGTTTGTAAAATCTCCGCCCATGAGCTGGAAGCAGCCTTCTATGGAATCCTTTATCTTCATTAATCCTCCAGACAACTCCTGAGCCCCCCTGCATACAGCATACCGCATACTGTAAACGCAGGCAAATGCGTCACCATCAACGCAATGTTCTTTTCCATTGCAAGCTCTATCATCTCCCTTTCCATCTTCTTTCCCATAACCATCAGGACAGCAGGGATGTCCGATATTTCGGCAGTCCTGATCACCTGTGACTGATTCAGGGCAGTCACCAGCAATGCCCCCTTTGTAGCAAACCTCAGCACATCACTCATGAGATCAGTACTGCAAACCGACACAATGTCCGGAGAGCCACCTGTGCTGTTTACAATTATATGTCCATCAACTATCTCTGCTATATCGTTCAGTTTCATATTTAACCTTTGTCTGTTTTATTTACAGGCAGGCGGATGAAAAAGCTTGCGCCATGCCCGGGTTCGCTTTTTACGAATATCTGCCCTTCATGTTTTTTGATAATGCCGTAGCTTACAGCAAGCCCGAGCCCTGTGCCTTTGCCGGCAGGCTTTGTTGTGAAGAAAGGCTCGAATACCTTGCTCCGTATTTCTTCTGGAATGCCCGGTCCTGTATCAGTAAATTCGATTTCTACAAACCTATCTGCACCATCCTCTATCATCCTCGATGATATGGTTATTTTGCCTTTTTCCTCCATTGCATCTGCTGCATTTATAAGGAGGTTGAGAAATACCTGCTGTATCTGATTGGGATCCGCATTTACCTCGGGTATGGATTTATCGAGCCGGACATCAAAGGTGATATTGTAAAATTTTGCCTGATTCCTGACCATTGATAACGTATTTTCTATCAATGTATTCATATCAACATGAGCCTTTTCCGATGCAGTCTTTCTCGAGAATCCAAGAAGCCCCCTGACGATCTTTGAGCACCTCTCTGCCTGATCTATGATGACCTTTAAATCCTCCGCATCCTGTGCATTTTCTGGAGGTATGCGCTTCGCCATTAAATGGGCAAATGTAACTATGCCTGTTAGAGGGCTGTTCAATTCGTGGGCCACGCCCGCAGCCATTCTGCCGAGGGATGCAAGCTTCTCGGCATTTATCAATTGCTCCTGAGCCCTGACTATTTCTGCAGTCTTTTTCTGCACCTCTTCCTCAAGGTTTTTTGTCCAGTTCTCCATCTTGTCCCTGTACTGTTTAAGCTCCTCCACCATGGAATTGAACGAATTCGCCAGCATTCCTATCTCATCCTTTGTATTAAGGTTAATCCTGTAGTCCATATCCCCTCTGGATAGTTTGTTCATGCCATCAACCAGAAGCGATATGGGTTTTGTGACGAAATTATAGAGGATCAGACACAAGAGAAAAGATATGGCAACGACAAAAAATCCTCCGTAAAAAAGCACGACCTCAAGTTTAATGTCAGGGTTTTGTTTGATGAATATGTAAGCAAAAATCAGGCCCACAATAAGCATCATTGTGCCTATAGCCAGTATGAGCTTGCCTGTAAGGGAATTCAGAGATTTTTTTTGCATTGTTTAATAATACCCTTACAAGGAATGCAGAGTCAATTAAAGCAGTGTTGCATAGAAATGAGATATTTGCTAAATTACAGAATAAACCAAACTCATGGAGGTAAAGATGAGACGCTTATGTGCTGCAATTTTTATAGTTTTAGCAATAACTTTAATAAATGGATGCGCTCAGAGGAAAATAGCCGGGGTATCGGAACAGCCTCCTGCACAGCCTGAAGTAATGAAAACAGAGGATAAAAAAACAACAGCCGATGCCACTGCCGCAAAGGAACTCCCCAAAGAATCCATCACCGAAAAGCAGTTGTCAAAGGCACAGCCAGCAGACGTTCAGTCTACGTTCAAAGAACTTCAGTCACGGATTCAGGATATTCACTTTGATTACGACAGGTATGACATAAGGGACGATGCAAAACCTGTATTGAAAGAGGTGTCAGCCATACTTTCGGGAAATAAAAATATAAAGATAATTATCGAAGGGCACTGTGACGAAAGAGGCACAAATGAATACAACCTCGGACTCGGGGATAGAAGGGCAAACTCTGCAAAGGAATACCTGATGTCCCTCGGCATTCCCTCCGGCAAGGTCGAGACAATAAGCTATGGTGAAGAAAAACCCCTTTGTGCCGAACAGACAGAAGAGTGCTGGGCAAAAAACAGAAGGGCGCACTTTGTACTTGTTGAAGGGGGACGTCAATGAGGCAATGGGCAATAGGCAAGCAAAATGGGAAAGACATGAGTGACAAAAAGAGCGGAATTAAAAATACTTTCTGTCTACTGTCTACTGTCTACTGTCTACTGATTTTAGCCGGCTGTGCAACCACTTCTGACATCGACAATCTAAGAAATAATGTTACGGGTCTTCAGGTGGAGTCCATAAATCAGAAAAAAGAAATTGCCCAGATAAAAACCGATCTCTCGAATATATCAAAGGACATAACCACTCTTAAGGAATATTCCTTAAGCGCAATGAAAGAAAGCCAATCATCCATTCTAACCCAGACTTCTGATTTATCAAAAGATCTGCAGACGCTCAAGGGCCGTTTTGATGAGAATAAATACTTTATGGACAAAACCATAAAAGACCTGCTCTCCGAAAGGGAATTGCAGCAGGCTAAAATAGCAGGTATCGAAAATGAACTAAAGGAGCTCAAATCAAAAATCATCAGCCAGCCCGCAGAAAACAAAGAGTCGTCCGCAGTTCAGGAAGGCCATAAAGATGCAGATGCATCACAGCCTGAAGCAAAAAATCAGAAGGCTGCGGACACAACCGATCCCCAAAAACTATATGACGATGCCCAGATAGATTTTAAGGAAAAGCGGTATACAGAGGCAAGACAAAAATTCGAAAAATTTTCAAAGGACTTTCCAAAGCATGCATTAGCGCCGAATTCTTATTTCTGGCTCGGCGAATCCTACTATGCTGATAAGAAATACGAAGACGCCATACTCGCATACGAGGCGTTTCTTAAAAAATATCCGAACCACGAAAAGACAAAGGGTGCAATGCTGAAACAGGCATTTGCCTTTGTGGAAATGGGAGACAAAAAGACAGGCAAGGTACTTCTGGAAAAGGTCATGGAGAAGTATCCAAACTCACGTGAAGCAGATCTCGCAGAAAAAAAGATTGCAGAACTGCTTTCTAAAAACAATACAAAAACCAAGAGCAGTCCAAAGAAAAAAAAGAAATAAGCATAAGGGGGTTATCGCAAAGGGGACAAAGTCCCCCTTGCAGAGTAAATGAGCCTGATAAAAGATAAATACCAGCGTATTATCGATTACATGCGTATTTCCATTACTGACCGGTGCAATCTCAGATGCATCTACTGCATGCCATCGGAAGGTATAAAACCGATCGAGCATAAAGATATCCTCGGCTATGAAGAAATTATAAGGATAGTCAGAATTGCAGCAGGTCTCGGCGTAAGAAAGATAAGACTCACAGGTGGAGAGCCTCTTATAAGAAAAGACCTGCCCTATTTGGTCTCATCCATAAACAGCATAGGAGGCATCGAGGATATAAGCCTCACAACTAACGGCCTTTTGCTTAAAAAATATGCCAGATCCCTTGCATCAGCAGGATTAAGGAGGGTCAATGTGAGCCTCGACTCCCTCCGTCCGGAGAGATACAGGGAGATAACAAGGGGAGGGGATATAAACGATGTGCTGGAAGGAATCGACGAGGCAGAAAACGCCGGGCTTCTGCCTATAAAAATAAACATGGTTCCGATAAGAGGATTCAATGACGATGAGATAGAGGAATTTGCGAGACTGACATTAAAGACCTCCTACAATGTGAGATTCATAGAGTTCATGCCAATAGGTGCAAAGGAAATCTGGGACCACGAAAAATATATATCCACAGAGGAAATAAAAGAGAGGGCGTCAAAAATTGCGCCGCTGATTCCCGTAAAAATCAGGAGATCCGGCCCTGCAAGATATTTCAGGTTCGAGGGAGCGCCTGGAGTTGTAGGATTCATAAGCCCTATAACCCATCATTTCTGCAATTCATGCAACCGGCTGAGATTAACATCCGATGGAAAGCTCAGGCCTTGTCTGTTCTCTGAAACAGAGATCGATTTGAAATCAGCATTGCGATGCGGTGCATCGGATGAAGAAATCGAGAGGCTCTTAAGGCTTTCTATCGAAATAAAGCCTGAAGGGCACTCCATAAACCATGAGAAGTGCTTTACACACCTGAAACCCATGTCGAAGATAGGCGGATAGTTTTAAAGCCTCCAGTACCTGAAACCCGATGATTTTAAAATATCTCCGTTTAAAAATCCTTTTACATCAATAAGAACAGGACTGTTGTTCCCATACAGAGAACGCAGATATTCAACAGAAAATTCCTTGAATTCATCGTGCTTTACAGTCACGATGATGCCGTCATAAGGAGAGGAGTTCTCAGGACTTTCGATTATATCGATGCCGTATTCTAAGCGCACTTCTTCCCTGTCGGCTTCAGGGTCATAGACAAACGGGCTGACACCGTACTCTTTAAGTTCATTGTATATATCAATCACCCTTGTATTTCTGACATCCTTTACATTCTCCTTAAAGGTAAATCCCATAATCAATACCCTGCTTCCCTTGACAGCAACCTGTGCCTTTATCAACTCCTTTATTGTCTGTTCGGCAATATACTTACCCATGTAATCGTTTATCCGCCTGCCTGCAAGGATAACCTCCGGATGATAGCCGACCTCCTGCGCCTTAAAGGTTAGATAGTAAGGATCGACACCTATGCAGTGGCCTCCCACGAGGCCCGGCTCAAAAGGAAGAAAATTCCATTTTGTTTTTGCAGCATCGAGCACTTCCCTCGTATCGAGGCCGAGCTTATGAAAGATTATGGAAAGCTCATTTATCAACGCTATATTTAGGTCTCGCTGTATATTCTCGATAACCTTTGCTGCCTCTGCTGTCTTTATATTTTGTGCCTTATAAATTCCTGCCTTTACCACCTTTCCATATATCTCGGAAAGAAGTTCTGTCGTCTCATTGTCCTGCCCGGCAACAACCTTCACGATATTTTCGAGGGTATGAATCTTGTCTCCGGGGTTTATCCTCTCTGGTGAGTATCCCAGCTTAAAATCAATGCCTGCCTTCATGCCCGAATATTTTTCAAGGATACGACCGCAGATGTCCTCTGTCACGCCGGGATATACTGTTGATTCATATACGACTATAGCGCCTTTTGACATATTACTGCCGACTATTTGCGAAGCAGATTCAAGGGGTCTAAGGTCAGGGATGTTATGGGAGTTTATGGGTGTGGGGACTGCAATAATTATCACACTTGCATTTTTTAGCGTCTGAGGATTGGCAGTAAATTCAACAGATGTTTTTTTAATGTCATCAGGTGAGACTTCGAGTGTCCAATCATTGCCTGATTTTAGTTCATTTACCCTCGATTCGCTTATATCAAAGCCTATTACTCCTTTAAAAACCCTTCCAAAACCAACGCAAAGAGGGAGTCCCACATATCCAAGTCCTACAACCGCTATTTTCCTGTTCCCCGAAATAAAATCTTCTATCATTCAACACCCCCATATAAGCTAATATTCAGATTTGTAAGCACAGGTGCTGCGGAAAGCTTTAAACTCAGCACTTGCACAAGCATTTATCTTGTACCTGTCATCTACAACATTGGACACTTATTAAGTGATGCGATTATAATTTTGAAGGCGCACATGAGCAGAGACTTTTTAAAGTCTTGTAGCAGTGCCTGTGCTTACAAAATCGCTCAACTTCAGTATAATAAAAAAATTAGATTTTAAAATCCACTATTAGGGGAAGATTTGATACCTGTTTCTGTTGCCATAATAACAAAAAACGAGGAGCAAAACATAGGCGATGCCCTTGAAAGCGTAAAGGATTTTGAGGACATCGTCATTGTCGACTCCTTCAGCGAGGACAGAACAGTAGAGATTTGCAGAAAATACACCAGCAGGATATTTCAGCATGAATGGCAGGGATATGCAAAACAGAAACAAATGGCTGTGGATTATGCAAAAAAGCCGTGGGTTCTAATCCTCGATGCTGACGAGCGCATTACACCAGAGTTAGCAAAAGAAATTTTTCAATTATTTACGGATAACGGCTCACGGATTACGCTTAACGGTTTTTTCGTTCCGAGAAAGAATTTCTTTCTCGGCAAATGGATAAGACACAGCGGATGGTGGCCTGATTACACGCTGAGACTTTTTAAAAAGGGTGTATCAAATGTGCAGTTGAGAGAAGTGCACGAAAAGGTAATCGTCAATGGTGCTGTGGACTATTTGAAAAACCCTCTTGAGCATTATACATACAGGACAATTTCAGATTATATAAAAAAAATGCAAAACTATTCATCTCTTTCTGCAAAAGAGATACTCACTAAAAATCCTCGCCCTTCTTCTGCTCTTCTGGCTCTCAAAATGATAATGAGCCCTGTCTTCACTTTTATAAAAATGTTTTTCTTCAAGCAGGGCTTCAGAGACGGAGTGCACGGCTTAATGCTTGCTGTGCTTTACAGCTTCTACACGTTCTTAAAATATGCAAAGGCATGGGAAATGAATCAGTTCACGGCTATATGAGGCTTGCATTCATAAAAAAAAGGTTTTCTATCCATGGCGGTGCAGAGAGGTATCTGCAAACTCTTATAAAACACCTCAAAAATTCAGGCCATGAAATACATGTATTCGCAAATCAATGGGTCGATGAAGAAGGGATAACATTTCATAAGGTTACTATTATTCCCTTCACCTCTTTTCTCAGCACGCTGACATTTAATATGAACACTCGGTCACGGGTCACGGGTCACGGGTCACAATTTTACGACTGTATTATAAGTTTTGAGAGGACGACATGCCAGGACATATACAGGGCTGGCGAAGGATGCCATGCAGAATGGCTGAATATAAGGTCCCGGGTCGAACCCCTTTATAAAAGACTGTCTTTCAAAATAAATCCGCTTCATATAACGCTTCTTAATCTCGAAAAAAAACTCTTCGAAAATACAAAACTTATAATTGCCAATTCAAAAATGGTAAAGAAGCAGATTATAAGTCACTATGCCGTGCCTGAAGACAGGATAATGATAATCTACAACGGAGTGGATCTGGCGAGGTTTTCTCCTGAAAATAAAGAGAAATGGCGCGATGACACAAGAAATAACCTCAGCATACCGAAGGGCTCAAAGGTTCTGCTTTTTGTGGGCTCTGGATTTGAAAGGAAGGGGCTTAAGACCCTTATACATGCCATGTCATTAATAAAAGAGGATATAAAAACCCTGATTGTCGGCAAAGGTGATACTAACAAATACAAGACTTTGGCAGAAAAGCTGGGAGTCCATGACAAAATTATTTTCCTCGGCACACAGAAAGAGATAGAAAAATTCTACGCAGCATCAGATTTGTTTGTGCTGCCGACCCTTTATGACCCGTTCAGCAATGCAACATTAGAGGCAATGGCATCTGGAATACCTGTGATAACAACCAAAAACAACGGCGTGGCAGAACTGATAGAGAATGGAAATGAGGGCTTTGTTATGGACGGCCTCTTTGATGCAAGAGAACTTGCTGATAAAATAAATCTCTCGCTTGCAAATCTCGAATCCATGGGTAAAACGGCAAGGGAAAAGGCCTGTGCATTTCCAATAGAAATGGCTGCGAGAAAGTTTATGGGAGCAATGCAACTGGTGGCAAAATGAATTTCGCCGGCATAAAAAAAATACTTGTTATAAAACTCAGACATATCGGCGATGTGCTTCTTGCTATTCCTGTATTCAGGGCATTAAAGGAGACATTTCCCGATGCGCACACAACAGCCCTTGTAAATTCCGGCACAGAGGATGCCCTGAGAGGGAACCCGCTGATAGATGAAATACTCACCATGGACAGAAGCATAAAAAGACTACCGACTATAAGGCGATATACAAAAGAAATAGCCTTTCTCAAAAATATCAGAGCAAATGGTTTTGATATGACAGTCGACCTCACTGGTGGAGACAGGGCTGCAATATTATCATTTGTGTCAGGTGCAAAATATAGATTTGGCTGGAAATCTAAAAAGGGATTTTTAGGGAAACAGTCAATCTATACTCACCTGTCGGAGCCTGACGGGAGCGGACACATGGTATTGCAAAACCTCGATGTTGTAAAAGGATTTGGAATAAATACAGAAGACCTGTCCGTGGATTTCTATATCCCTGAAGAGGACAAGGCATTTGCAAAAAGCATCCTTAAAGAAAACAGCGTTGATAAAAATGCAGGCATTGTACATATTCACCCAACTTCAAGATGGCTCTTCAAGTGCTGGAATGATGAGTATATGGCGGAAATAACAAGATGGTTACTTGATAGTGGGAATGCAGTAATAGTCACATCATCCCCTGACAGGCGAGAAATGGAAAAGGCGAGGAGAATTCTATCTTTAGTAGGAGACAGTCCCGATTTGCGGTTAATAGACCTCTGCGGAAAAACAACAATAAAACAAGTCGGCGCACTATCGGAAATTTCTGATTTATTCTTCGGCGTCGATTCTGCACCCATGCATATTGCCGCGGCAGTTGGAACGCCTGTTGTTGCCCTGTTCGGCCCGAGCGGCGCATTCAACTGGGGGCCGTGGGACAATAAAATCTCAAATCTTGGAAACCCTTACTCCAATAGGAATGGAATACAAACATTCGGAATGCATACTGTTATTCAAAGGAATTGGGAATGCATCCCCTGTGGAAAAGACGGATGCAATGGAAGTAAAATAAGCAGATGTCTTGAAGACATAAAGCCTGCAGAGATTATATCCATCTTGAACAAAAAGCTAAGGGACATAAAAAAATAGATGCTCACCATACTCCATACAGAATCGTCCACAGGCTGGGGAGGGCAGGAAAACAGGACACTTCAGGAATCCATCGGTCTGAAGAGACTTGGCGTTAGAGTAATAATTCTTTGTCAACCTGACAGTGTGCTTGCAAAAAGGGCTCGTGCAGAAGGCATCGAAGTGCGTACATGCAAAATGAGAAAAAGCTATGACCTCTTTGCGATTAAATATATGCTTAACCTGATAAAAAATGAAAAAATCGATGTGATAAGCACCCATAGTGGAAGGGACAGTCTCCTTGCAGGCATTGCAGGAAGGCTCTCACGAAAAAAACCAGTAATAGTCAGAACACGACACCTGGCACTGCCCATAACATCAAAGACTACATATAGTGTGCTTCCACACAAGGTTGTCACGGTCAGCAAATATGTGCGCCAGTATTTGATAAATGAAGGCATATCTCCAGATAAGGTGGTCGCAATTCCAACAGGCATTGATACAAGCAGGTTCGATCCAGAGAAGGTCGATGGAAAACTGAAACAAGAATTGGGACTGGAACCAGAGATTCCGCTGATTGGAACAATTGCAATTTTAAGAAAAAAGAAGGGACATCGCATACTGCTTGAGGCAATTCCTTTGATACTAAAAAAAATTCCGGATGCTGTTTTTGTCTTTGCAGGCGACGGTCCTCAAAAAGAAAACATTATAACCAAAATAGAACAACTCGGACTCTCGGATAAAGTCTTCATGCTCGGCCTTAGAAAGGATATTCCAAATATTCTTAAATCCATAGATGTCTTCGTTCTCCCTACCCTACAGGAGGCACTCGGGACATCATTTATAGAGGCAATGGCAATGGAAAAGCCGGTCATAGGAACAAATGTAGGTGGAGTTGGCGAAGTAATAAAAGACGGTATAAATGGCTATCTGGTGGAACCTGATAATCCCCATGCATTAGCAGAAGCAATCATCATGGCGCTTCAGGATAAAGAGAAACTGAGTATCATGGGGATAGAAGGGAGAAAAATCGCTAAGCAAAATTATACCGTAGAAAAGATGTGCGAGAAGATGCATGCCCTTTATTCATCCCTTTTAAAGGATAAAGCCCCGTGAAACCTATTCCGGTATTAATGTATCACCACATCAATCCACATAGAAGAGACATGGTCACTGTAACCCCTGATGTCTTCGAAGGGCAGATGGAGTATTTGCATAAATCTGGATACAGGACATTAAAGATAAATGAATTGCTGGATTTTATAAACGGGAAATTAACCATTAAAGAAAAATCGGTAGTCGTTACCTTTGACGATGGTTGGCTGGATAACTATATATATGCCTTTCCTGTGCTTAAAAAATATAAAATCAATGCGACCATCTTTGTAATTACAGACAGGACAGAGAGGGCTTCTAAAAATAAGACCGTGATCCCTGCTTCCGTTCCAACTCATAATGAATCAAAACTGCTCATAGAGAAAAATGAGGATTATAGAGTTGTGCTTAACTGGGAGCTCATAAAGGAGATGGCTGACAGCAGTCTTGTGGAGTTTTATTCCCATACAAAAAGTCATGCAAGGTGTAACGGTTTATCAGAGAATGAACTTCTGGAAGAACTCGGGGAATCTAAAAAAACTATTGAGGAGAAGCTAAACAAACCATGCCCCTACCTCTGCTGGCCATACGGCAAACACAATGAAACCGCTGTAGAAATAGCAAGGACCGCAAATTACAGAGCCATATTCACAACAAAACACGGGGTTGTAAAACAAAACTCAAATCCTTTTGCAATTAAGAGGATAGTTGTCAAAGACAGCGTTGCATGGTTTAAAAAAAGGATGTTAATATATACAAATACAATTCTTTCGAAGATTTATCTCAAGATAAAGAAAAGTGAATAGGTTTTTTCATAAATTATTAGACTCCTACATAAAAAGGCATATTAAAAAACATCCTGGACAGCTAAAGAAAATAGACGAGTTGAATTTCAAACCAAATCGCTTTCTGGTTATATCTTCTACTGCGCTGGGGGATACCTTTCTTTCCACCCCAGCCATCAAAAGCCTCAGGATGTCCTTTCCTGAAGCAAAAATAACCGCCTTAATACATAAAGACATAGCTCCGTTATTTGATGATTTCCCGTATATAGATAACATAGTACTGTATCATGGAGGGTATAAAAAATTTTTTAAAACAATAGCCGCACTCCGGGAGGAAAGGCCTGAGGTTGCTTTAATATTTCACGGGAATGGTCCTCAGGATATTGCATTCTCAATTTTAAGCGGGGCAAACCTCATCTTAAAGCATCCTACCATGAGTCCTCACAGAAAATATCTGTCATTTGAATTTGAGCAAAAATACCAGCACACAATTGAAGATAGGCTCGACTTGGTCAGAAAAATAGGGGGGACAATTATTGATAAAACCATGGAAATACCTCCTTTGACTGATAAAACAAAAGAGGCGAAAGTTAAGAGCTTTTTAAACGATGAGAATAATCTTATCGGATTCCAAATCGGGGCATCCCATGTTTATAATATGTGGCCTATTGAGAACTTCATAGAGTTAGCAAAAAAAATATTATCCTTATATCCTGATACCAGAATAGTGATTACAGGGGTAAAAAAAGAATATGCATTGGGAGAACAAATTGTTAAAGCCTGCGGCACAAGGGTGATAAACTGCTGCGGAAAATTCAGGATTGATGAATTGCCCTATCTAATAGAGAGTTTCAAGCTTTTGATCACAGGCGATACAGGCCCGATGCACCTTGCTATCGCGATAAAAGTTCCAACAATTTCTCTCTTCTCTGCAGCTGACAGCAAGGTTACAGGTGCGTATCAGGATCATCAGATACATAGAATTATTCAGAAAAATGGCAGATTCATAGCCGGTTTGCCGAAGAAAAAAAGAGATGACAGCGCCATGAGGCTTATAACTGTTGATGAGGTCTTTAGCCAATATGAAGATTTTATGCATAACGGATCAGTTTGAAGATTCAAATCACTCTTCTATAGAAGGCATCTTCGGCACATATCTTAAGGAGTGGTGCGAAAAAGTGTATATAGTTTATTTTACCAGGACCTCCGACAGCATTCGCATAAAAGAAAATAAAATTTATATCCCTTATTCATACAAGAGAAAAAATATAACCTGGGAATTGAATAAAGTCATTGACCTAAATCAGATAGACAGCGTTATCGCAAGAAATTTCTTCCCGGTGCTAAGAGATGTCTTAAAAAATAAAGCCCGATACAATTACCGTGTTGGTTTCTGGCACTCGTTTCCCCACACCTTCAGGCGGTTATTTGAGGCAAAGGAAGAGAATAGGGCTGTCTTCAGGAAAGTCATAGAATACAAGATAAGAACCTATCTTGAAAAAAACCTTGTTAAAAAATGCGACTTCCTTATTGTCATGTCGAAAGAGTTTAAAAGTACATTTTACCCGGACATAGATATCAATTATTTGCCCCTTCCAATGGGTGTTTATTTTAACAACCTGCCATCATACAAGCCGAATAGCGATCAGCTAAAAAAATTCATTTATACCGGAACTGTGGATCACCTCAGAAAGACAGATATAATCATCGAAGCCATTTCAGAATTAAAAGAAGAATTTGTCCTGGATATATTTACACAGAGCAGCAATGAAACAACCAGAAAAATAAAAAATATGGGTGATGTAAGGATACACATTTACCCTGCAATCTCAAGAAAAGAACTTTTTAATCGGATAGCAGACTATGATATTGGTATCGGATTGATTCCTGAAAATGATCTGTACAATGTCTCCTCGCCGACAAAAACACTGGAGTATTACAGTATCGGAGTTCCTGCCCTGATAAATTATCTACCGGAATATACTCACCTTTTCAATGATGAAAGTGCTTTCTTTTGCAGCCTTACAAAAACGGATATCCAGAGAGCCGTAAAAGAAATTTTAAACACACCAAAAGAAAAAATATTTGCGATGGGAATGAAAGGCAGAAAAATAGTAAAGGAACAAAGAGATTACAGAGTCTTAAGCGAAAAATTGTATAATTTCCTGACAAATGCATATAAACAATAAAAATCACGAATGAGAAATTTCCCCAAAATAATTGTAAGCTATTTTTTCGGATCTAACAGTATCCCGCTCGGTGCATCGTGCACGAGAGCATTACAGGCCCTCAACTGTGAAGTGCTTTGTTTTAACAGCGGCATCAACAGTCCATTAGAGAAATATTTTTTTAAACCTGTGAATAAAATATTCTGGAACCTTGGTCTTAAAAAAATTGACATATCAAAAAATTACAATCAAAAATTCCGCCAGAGGCTTTTAGAAAATGCAGTAGCCGGATTTAAGCCCGACATGCTTTTCATTTTGAGGGGGCATGGATTTGACGGAGAATATCTGCAATATCTGAAAACGAGATATGGAATTAAGAAAATTGTAGGCTGGTGGGTCAAGGGCCCTAAATGGTTTGATCTCATGCTTTCCGAGGCAAAATTCTACGACCACTTTTTCTGCATCCACAAAGAAGGGTATACTGTTAAAGACAAAATAGAGCATCTGCCTGCCATAGCCTTGGATGACATTCTTTACAGGCCACTCCATACCGGTTTTGATAAACAATATGCCAATGATGTTGTGTTTGTAGGAAGCTGGACACAAAAAAGACAGGACATCATAGAAGAATTAACAGACTATCCCATTTCAATTTACGGTCCCAAATGGTTAAGAAAAAATATATTAAATTTTGCGATACGCAAGATGGTAAAAAGCGACGGCATTTGGGGCGAAAGACTTGTGGAATTGTATAATAAAACAAAGATAGCAATAAACATATCCCAGTGGGATACATCGAATTTATCAGGGCTAAACCTGAGGATATTTGATATCCCGGCATGCGGCACTTTTTTAGTTACCGAAGATTCAGACAGTATAAGGGAATATTTCAAGCCGGGAGAAGAAATTGAAACTTTTAAAGACATTCGCGAATTAAAAGATAAATTATCGTATTATCTTAAAAACGATAAGGAACGGGAAAGAATTGCATTTAATGGATATAAAAAAGTTTTGAGTTTTGGTACATATAAGAATAAAATGACTGATATGCTAAATACGCTTGGTTTTAGTATCTATAAAGAGGAAACAGGTACAAAATGAAAGGGATCATATTAGCAGGCGGCAGCGGAACGAGACTATATCCCATAACAATAGCTGTCTGTAAACAGTTACTGCCTGTTTATGATAAGCCCATGATTTATTATCCACTTTCCGTGCTTATGCTCGCTGGTATAAGGGATATTTTAATAATCTCAACGCCTCAGGATTTATCGAGGTTCAAAGACATATTAGGCGATGGCTCCCATCTTGGACTTCATTTCTCTTACAAAAAACAATTGCATCCCAATGGTATTGCAGAGGCGTTTATAATAGGTGAGGATTTTATAGACAGCAATAATGTCTGCCTCATTCTGGGAGACAATATATTTTATGGTCATGGGTTAACCGACTTGCTCAAAAAAGCGGTTGTGGATATAGAAACAAAAGGTGGAGCCACAATTTTTGGTTATTGTGTAAACAACCCTGAAAGATACGGGGTTGTTGAATTCGATGAAAATGGGAAAGTCTTATCCATAGAGGAAAAACCAAAGGTTCCGAAATCAAATTATGCAGTAACTGGCCTATATTTCTATGATAACAATGTCATAGAAATTGCCAAAAATATTAAGCCGTCACGTAGGGGAGAACTCGAGATAACAGATGTAAACACCGAATATCTAAAAAATGGTAAGCTGCGAGTCGAATTTCTTGGTAGGGGCTACGCATGGCTTGATACAGGAACACATGATAGTCTTTTAGATGCAGGTGAGTTTATATCGACCATAGAGAAACGGCAGGGTTTGAAAATTGCGTGCATAGAAGAGATTGCATATTGCCTGGGATACATTGATAAGACACAACTGTTAAAACTTGCGGATTCTTTTAAAAATAACGGGTATGGTCAATACTTATCAAAAGTGGCAAATAAGTAATAAATTAAGGAGAATATTATGCCTTTCGATTTCAAGAGGCTTTCGATACCTGAAGTTATTCTTGTAATTCCTCGAATCTATAGCGATGAAAGAGGTTTCTTTATGGAAACCTACAAATATTCGGATTTTGCCAATTTTGGGATAAAAGAACGCTTTGTTCAGGACAATTATTCCAGATCTGTAAAAAATGTCTTAAGAGGACTTCATTACCAGAAAGATCCATATGCACAAGGGAAATTAGTGCGATGTCTGAGAGGGAACATATTCGATGTGGCAGTAGATATAAGAAAAGGTTCTCCGACGTATGGACAGTGGGTTGGTGTCGAGCTTTCCGGAGAAAATAATCTTATGCTTTATATCCCTCCTGCCTTTGCCCATGGTTTTGTTGTTTTGAGCGACTATGCCGAAACAGTTTACAAATGCACCGCAGAATATTCCCCTGAAAATGAAAGGGGTATAATATGGAACGATCCTGACATCAAAATCCAGTGGCCTGCTAAAAGTCCCTTTCTTTCAGATAGAGACAAAAAATATCCAGCACTGAAACACTCTGACAATAATTTTGAATACTCACAGAGGGAGACATGAAGTTTTTAGTCACCGGAGCAGATGGGCAGCTTGCAAGTGAGTTCATCAGATCCTTTAATTGCAGCAATCACCACATAGTTGCCCTGAATAAAGGGCAGATGGATATATCAAATATAGATGCTGTCTTAAAGACTTTTCTGCACTACAGACCGGATGTTGTCTTAAACTGTGCAGCTTACAATTTAGTAGATAAGGCTGAGGAAGATTTTAATGCGGCATTTAAGACAAATGCCATCGGTGTTAAAAATCTGGCCATTGCCTGCAAAAAACATAATGCCCTGTTAGTGCATTACAGTACAGATTATGTATTCGACGGTATAAAAGAGAAATTCTATGTAGAGGATGATAAGCCAAATCCGATCAATAAATATGGAGAAAGCAAATTATCGGGTGAAAGGTTCTTAATAGAAGAAATAGATAATTTTTTATTATTCAGGGTTAGCTGGGTATTTGGAGAAGGCAAGCAGAATTTTCTTCATAAATTATCTGAATGGACAAAGAAAAACAATGTGCTGAAGATAGTATGCGACCAGATTTCTGTGCCGACTTATACAGCAGACATCGTAGAATTTACGCTCCTCTCACTAAAAGAAGGCCTCAGGGGAATATATCACCTGACAAACAGCGGGTATGCATCAAGATATGAGGTCTCACGCTATTATTTGGAAAAAATAGGCATTAATAATCTAATCCTTCCTGTAGGCTCCGACTATTTTCAGGAAAAGGCTAAAAGACCTTATTTTTCTGCCATGTCAAATGCAAAGCTCTCAGAGGCATTAAAACTTTCTATGCCTCACTGGAAAGATGCTATCAACAGATTTATTAAAAGGATTACGGGATGAAAAAGCTCTTGGTTACAGGCGGAGCCGGTTTTATCGGAAGCGAATTTGTCAGACAAGGAGTAAAAAAGGGATATAAAACAGCACTGGTTGACAAGCTTACATATGCAGGAGATATGGCGAGAATAAAAGAGATTGAAAGAGAGATTACTTTTTACAATACAGACATAACAGACAAAAAATCTATTGAAGACATCTTTAAAAAAGAAAAGCCTGATGCTGTTGTCCACTGGGCAGCAGAAAGCCATGTTGACAGAAGCATACTGGATGCATCCCCCTTTTTAGATACAAATGTAAGAGGAACCCATGTCCTGTTAGATGTTGCAAAGAATTGTGGAGTTGGAACATTTATTAATATATCCACTGACGAGGTATATGGTGAGCTTAAAGAAGAAGGACAGTTTTATGAAACAACACCTTTAAATCCGAGTTCTCCTTATTCGGTCAGCAAAGCATCTGCCGATATGCTCGGAAGGGCATATTACAGGACGTATGGAGTGCCTGTAATAACAGTGAGACCATCCAATAATTATGGTCATTGGCAGTATCCGGAGAAACTCATTCCAGTTACAATATTAAAGGCAATGAATAATGAGAGCATACCGGTTTATGGTACCGGACAAAATATAAGGGAATGGCTATTTGTATCCGACTGTGCAGACGCTGTCTTCAAAATATTGGAAAAGGGTATAATTGGAGAAATATATAATATAGGCAGCAGAGAAGAAAAACGAAACATCGAAGTAGTTAAAACGATTTTGAGGCTTTTAAAAAAATCAGAAGATTTAATAGAATTTACAAAAGACAGACCAGGTCATGATTACAGGTATTCCTTGAACTCAGACAAAATAAAAGAGCAAATCGGCTGGAAAGCTGAGACATCCTTCCTCGAAGGTATAGAAAAAACTGTAAAGTGGTACATAGAGAATACATTATGGGCAAGTAGTAGGCTTGCTTATCCGAGCAAATATTGAAATACATTTTATAAGTGCTAAACAAATGAATACAGTAAAAACAGAAAATATGGCAACAAAGGAATATGTCAAGAAAATTATATATATAGATCACGCCATCCTATTCTGCATGGGTATCTTGATCTTTATCCTTCCCATTGCCCATACAGCGACTATTCGATCCTTTGCCCTTTTTACGCCAGTATTTTTGCTTATAATGCGATACTACCTTACAAAGGATTTCACATGGGTTAAAACATCTTTTGAATGGCCTTTTTTTGCATTTTTTTTAACTGCAGTAGCATCTCTGCCGACTTCTGTAAATTTTTACGAGAGTCTAAAAGAAATATGGGGCGAGTTGCTCACACCAATACTGCTTTTTTATATGGCCTATTTTGCAATAAAAAAAGAGACTGATGGATTATTATTACTAAAAATCCTCTTTTTAGGAAGCCTCATATTTAGCCTTTATTCTTTTTACGACTTTTACAAACACAGTGGTACATGGTTTTCTACAACATATAAGGCAGGTGGATTAAGGGATCCTGGCGGAGGAGAAGTAGCAGCGATATATCATACAATGGTTATCCCGTTTATTTTTTGGGGATTATTTTATCTGAAAAATAACTGGCAGCGTTTTCTATTAGCTGTCTTATTGGTAATCAATCTTTTAGCATTCCATATAACTTTTGTCCGTGCAGGTATGCTTGCATTAGGTATCCAAGTAATTCTAATAATTGGCTTGCTGATGTTTGAAAGACGATGGCTCTGGAGCTTTATTATTACAGGTGTTTTTATTCTGGTAAGTTTTGTCTATATAGAAAACAAAATGTTCCGGGAAATGCATACAGAAAGAATACCTACATTGCAAGAATATATGAAGATGTCGCCTGAAGATATAGCAGGAACATCTCCAACCTCTATGAGACAACGGCTGGCAATGTGGAAAATCGCGATCGATAAAATATCTGAAAACCCCTTTTATCCGCATGGCTATGGAAGATTTCTCTTCAAAAAAAGCATTATGACAACCGAGAGAAATGAAGATTTTATTTACCCCCAAATTCATAATACCTTTATCGGTATAGCCTTTGAACTCGGTATTCAAGGGTTAATAATCTTTTTATGGATGATAGGAACATTCACGTGGGTTTGCTGGAGATACTGGCGTAAATCTCAAGATAGCAGCATCAGCCGATACCTGTCTGCGTCTCTGTTCACAATGATGCTTGGATACTGGGTCAATAATTTCTTTGGAAGCTTCGATGGAGATGATTCAAAGCTGCTCTTTATGATGCTGCTTGGCATAGGCATGGCTGTTATGCACAGACTTCCAAGGGAAGGCAAGTTTCTAAAACAAAGCCAATGAAAAAAATCCTCTTCATTCGCCGGGACAACATCGGTGACCTCATTTGCACCACGCCTGCGATTCATGCAGTGAGAGAAAAATATCCAGATGCAAAAATTGGAATACTGGTAAATACATATAATGCGGATGCGGTAAGGAACAATCCGGATATAAACGAGATATACGTCTATGAGAAGGCAAAGCATGTCCCGGATAAAAATAAGCTTTCCGTATGGTGGGATAACTCTAAAGTCCTTCTAAAAATAAGGAAAGAACGATACGATATTGCAATCGGCTGTGGCTCATACTCCACAAGGCTCGCAAGATATACCTATATGACGGGCGCAACGATGAGGATAGGCTATCTACCGAAAAATGCCAATAAGTCCAAATTTTACAATATGCCTATATCAGACCCGGGGGAAATACTGCATGAAGTTGAAAGGACTTTTTACTTATTATCACCACTTGGAATAAATGGCGTACCGCCTCAGATGAGGGGTTTCCCTGCAGGAAAAGAGATACAAAAGATCAGAGACTTTCTAAACTCTGCTGGTATTAAGAATGGGAAACCACTTATTGCCTTCCACATAAGCAGCAGGCGCCATGAAAACAGATGGCCTGTTGATAAATTCACAGAGCTTGCAAGGCTCATTATCAGCCATTATGATGCGAACATACTGCTTTTATGGTCTCCCGGAAGCGAAAAAAATCCGTACCACCCGGGTGACGATGAAAAGGCAGAGGCTATCATAAACTCAATAAAGACGGGCATTATTGCCTGCAAAACAACACAACTGATGGAACTCATCGCAGCCCTGAGTCTTACAGATATCGTTGTTTGCTGCGACGGAGGGGCAATGCATATCGCAGCAGCATTGGGCAAACCAATTGTGACCATATGGGGCTCCACGAATCCTGCGATATGGAGGCCATGGGGTGTAAAACATATAATTCTTCAGGGTGAACGCAAACAGGCGGAAAATATCAGTGTCCAGGCAGTTTTAGATGCAGTAGAAAAACTTTTAATCTAAATGTTACTTTAAATACATGCGTTACGGCGAGAAGGCAATAAAGAAGGCAAAACTCGAGGTATGGGACAATCCGAGCCCTGAGAGGGATTACGAGATTAACATCACATTCCCTGAATTCACCTGTCTTTGTCCGAGGTCGGGCTATCCTGACTTTGCAACCATAAGGATAAATTACATCCCTGACAAAAAAATAATCGAATTAAAGGCACTAAAGCTATATCTGAATTCATTCAGGGATATGCATATATCCCACGAGGAGATAACAAACAAAATATATTCGGAACTAAAAAAGGCTTTAAAGCCGAGATTCCTTGAAGTAGTCGGGGATTTCAACCCGCGTGGAAATGTGAAAACCGTTATCCGTGTTGCTTCAGAACAGCCTTAGCTTTCTCAATGAACTCCCTCATCTTCTTTAAATCCTTCTTGCCCTTTTCTTCCTCTATTCCGCTGCTCACATCCACGGCATAAGGCCTTACATATATTACAGCCTTCTCTATATTATCGGGATTAAGCCCGCCTGAAAGTATGATCCTTCCAAATCTCTTTGCCTCCACTGCAATGTCCCAGTTGAATATCTGTCCTGTGCCTCCAAAGGATTCAGGAGAATAGGTATCAAGAAGGAACGCAGAGCATCTGTATTTTTCGAGGGGTTTTAAATCCGTAAAATCCCTTAACCTGAATGCCTTTATAACCCTGTGCCAGATGCGGCAGGACTCCGGCAATTCGTCTCCATGCAGTTGAAGGACATTAATCCCTGTGAAATTCATCGTCTCCCTTATCTTCTCTGCATCTTCATTCACAAATACACCGGTGGTTGTGACAAATGGGGGCAGATAGGATATTATCTCCCTCGCCTTTTCAGGAGAGATACACCTGGGGCTTTTTTCATAAAAGATAAATCCGAGGGCATCAGCGCCGTAGTCCACTGCAGCCAGCGCATCCTCGATATTTGTTATACCACATATCTTAACCCTAACCATATTTAATTTAATTATATCACGGGAAGTTTTGCCAGCGAATCCTTTATCTTTTCTTCAGGATATTCATAATCCACAAGCTTGCCAGACAGATAATCAGAATATGCGGCAAGGTCAAGGTATCCATGACCGCTCAGATTGAACAGTATACACTTCTCCCTGCCTTCTTCTTTGCACAGAATGGCCTCGTCTATAACCGCCCTAATCGCGTGAGAACTCTCAGGCGCTGGTATTATTCCTTCTGTTTTTGAGAATGTAACAGCAGCCTCAAAACATGCAATCTGTCCGTATGCCTTTGCCTCAATGATCCCGTCGTGATACAACTGAGAGACAAGCGAAGAATCACCATGATAGCGCAATCCCCCGGCATGAATCCCCGGAGGCATGAAGTCATGACCAAGGGTATACATCATTAGTAAAGGCGTGAGCCCGGCAATGTCGCCAAAGTCGTATCTGAACTGCCCCTTTGTAAGGGTCGGGCATGATATAGGCTCGACAGCAATTGCCCTGACATTCCTGCCATGAATTTTATCATAGATAAAGGGGAAGCTGATCCCTCCGAAGTTACTGCCTCCTCCGCAACAGCCGATGACAATATCAGGATACTCTCCAGCGAGTTCCAATTGTTTTTTCGCTTCGAGTCCGATGACGGTCTGATGTAATAAAACATGATTCAGGACAGAGCCGAGGGCATAATTTGTATTCTTGTGGGTTGCAGCGTCTTCAACAGCCTCTGATATGGCGAGCCCAAGGCTTCCCGGACTATCAGGGTCTGCTTCAAGTGCCTTCCTGCCTGCATTGGTAACTGTTGAAGGACTTGGGTGGACTGTCGCCCCCCATGTCTCCATGGCAATCCTTCTGTAAGGCTTCTGATTATAGCTCACCTTCACCATGTAAACAGTGACTTCTATGCCAAACATACTTCCTGCAAGGGCCATGGACGAACCCCACTGCCCGGCTCCTGTTTCGGTAGCGATCCTTTTGATTCCGGCTTTTTTATTGTAATAAGCCTGCGGTATTGCAGTGTTGGGCTTATGGCTCCCTGCTGGACTTACGCCTTCGTATTTGTAATAAATTCTTGCAGGTGTCTTTAATGCAGCTTCCAACCTCCTTGCCCTGTAAAGGGGCGATGGTCTCCACAGGGTATATATATCAAGAATATCTTCAGGGATATCTATCCATCTATCCATGGTCACTTCCTGCTCTATCAATGACATGGGAAAGATAGCACTCAAATCGTCAGGTACTACAGGTTGCCTTGTTGCGGGATGTAGAGACGGCTTTGGAAGATTGGGCATGTCAGCCATGATGTTATACCACTGCCTCGGTATCTCTTTTTCAGAAAGAATAATCTTTGTCTCTTGCATTTTTCCTCCTTAACCATGCGCAACTCGCATTAATGAGATGTGATATAATACCAAATCCCGAAACATTATGTGGAGGATTACGATTAAAAAACAACCTGACAAAAAGGGATACTTCGGACAGTACGGCGGAAGGTTTGTCCCTGAAACGCTAATGCCTGCCCTTCAGGAGCTTGAGGCTGCATATTCAAAGGCCCAAAAGGACAAATCATTCCAAATGGAACTGAAACACCTTCAGGCAGCATACATTGGAAGACCTACCCCCCTTTATTTTGCAAAGAGGCTTACAAAGCATCTTGGAGGGGCAAAGATATATTTAAAGCGCGAGGATTTGGCACATACAGGCGCGCATAAAATAAACAACGCACTTGGACAGGCACTCCTCGCAAAAAAGATGGGTAAAAAAAGATTGATCGCAGAAACAGGCGCAGGACAACATGGAGTTGCCACAGCAACAGGTGCCTCCCTTGTTGGGCTTGAGTGCGAGATATACATGGGCTCCGAGGATGTGCAGAGGCAGTCGTTGAATGTATTCAGGATGAAATTGCTCGGTGCAAAAGTTAATGAGGTTACTATAGGCTCAAGGACATTGAAGGATGCTATAAACGAGGCATTGAGGGATTGGACAACAAACGTGAGAACTACACATTACGTAATGGGGACAGTATTCGGTCCACATCCCTTTCCAATACTGGTAAGGGACTTCCAGTCTATAATAGGCAGGGAGGCAAAGAAGCAGATTATTAAAGCAGAAGGCAAACTGCCCGATTATCTCATAGCATGTGTTGGCGGCGGCAGCAATGCCATAGGATTGTTTTATGAATTCCTCAATGATGCCGTGAAAATGGTAGGGGTAGAGGCAGGAGGCAGGGGAATCGAGACAGGGGAACATGCAGCAAGGTTTGCGGGAGGCTCCATTGGCGTTTTTCAGGGATGCAAAAGCTATCTGCTTCAGGATGATGACGGCAATGTTTTAGGTACACATTCTGTATCGGCAGGACTGGATTATGCATCCATAGGCCCGGAACATCCGTATTTAAGGGACATGAAAAGGGTTCGATACACATATGCCACAGACAGCGAGGCATTATCAGCCTTCGAACTCCTTTCAGAAACAGAGGGCATAATACCTGCCCTTGAGTCAGCCCATGCTATTGCAGAGGCTGTTAAACTTGCACCAAAGCTGTCTAAAAATAAAATCATCATGATCAACCTCTCAGGCCGCGGAGATAAGGATGTGCAGCAGGTGGCAAGGATTAAGGGAATAGAATTATAGAGGAGTATCTTTGAACAGGATAGAAGACACTTTTAAGCGCCTGAAGGCCGAAAACAAAAAGGCATTCATACCATACATCATGGCAGGAGATCCCGATCTCGAAAAGACCATGGAACATGTCATGCTATTAGCGGAGTGCGGCGCTGACATTATAGAACTTGGAGTGCCTTTTTCTGATCCCCTTGCAGACGGACCAACAATACAGAGGGCTGCGGAAAGGGCATTGAAGGCCGGTGTTACGCTAAAAAAAATAATCCCCTTTGTCAAAAAACTCAGACAGCATACACAGGTGCCGATAGTTTTGATGACATACTACAATCCTGTATTTAAGTATGGAGAAGATGCCTTTATAAAAGATTCCGTGGATGCAGGCATTGATGGTGTGATAATCCCTGACCTGCCGCCTGAAGAAGGTGAGGATTTCATTAAACTGTCCAGGGATGCCAACTTCAGCACCATATTCTTAATCGCACCCACATCAACAAAAGAGAGGATAAGACAAATAGTATCTGCATGCAGTGGCTTTGTGTATTATGTCTCCATAACTGGAATAACAGGCTCAAAACTAACGCTTGAGGAGACATTCAAAAGCCGTATCGCTTCTGTAAAAAAATCGACTGATAAACCTATAGCTGTTGGCTTCGGGGTTTCAACGCCAGAAGATGCAAAGAGGGTTTCACAGATTGCCGACGGCGTAATTGTGGGAAGTGCAATAGTAAAAAAGTTCTACGAGCACCCTGTAGGTGCGATGGAGTTTATAGAAAAACTAAGGGAGGCGATCGGGTAGAGGTGGCCTGGTTTAAAAAAACAAGGGAAGTAAAGGCAGAGAAGAAGGTAAAGATACCTGAAGGGCTGTGGGTAAAATGCGACAGCTGCAAGGAGATTATTTATAAAAAAGAGATAGAAAAGAACCTTCAGGTATGTCCGAAATGTAACTACCACTTCAGGATCAGCGCTTCAGAGCGCATTAATCTCATAGCCGACGAGGGCAGCTTTGTGGAAATAGATGCCGAACTCTCTACCACCGATCCGTTGGATTTTAAGGACACACTGCCATACAAAGACAGACTTAAGGAAAACAAAAAGAAAACCGGATTGAAAGAGGCTGCCATATACGGGGATGCTGCAATAAATCAGAGGCATGTTGTCCTTGCCATTATGGACTTTTCATTTATGGGCGGCAGCATGGGCTCTGTTGTAGGAGAAAAGATTGCGAGGGCTGCTGAGAGGGCTTTGGAGAAGAAGATACCATTGATAGTTATATCATCTTCGGGCGGTGCAAGGATGCAGGAAGGCATGTTCTCACTCATGCAGATGGCAAAGGTATCAGCAGCCATTGCAAAGCTAAAAGAGGCAGGCGTCCTCTATATCACCATACTTGCAGACCCCACATTCGGAGGTGTTACTGCAAGTTTCGCAATGCTCGGAGATATAATTATAGCCGAGCCCAAAAGCCTCATAGGGTTTGCAGGCCCAAGGGTAATCGAGCAGACTATAAAACAGCAGCTTCCTGAAAATTTCCAGAGGGCAGAGTTTCTTCTTGAACACGGGATGATAGACATCGTGGTCGAGAGAAAGGAACTCAAGAACACTGTTTACAAGTTAATCGAGCATTTTATGTCCCAACCCTCCAATGAGCTATCCTGAAGCAATTAATTATTTATACGGCCTTCAGAAATACGGCATCAAACTCGGCCTCGAAAAGACCGGAATCATATTATCGCGATTAGGAAATCCCCACAAGGACTTCCTCTCTATCCATGTTGCCGGCACAAACGGGAAAGGGTCTGTATCTGCAATGACTGCATCGGTTTTGATGGTCCACGGCTTCAAGGTCGGCTTATTCACCTCTCCGCATCTTGTCAGTTTTACAGAAAGGATAAGGATTAATAACGAACAGATTTCAGAATCGGACGTGGTAAGCCTGACAGAAGAAATCAGATCTAAAATCTCAGATCTAAAATCTCAGATCCCCGAACCTACATTCTTTGAATTTGTTACTGCGATGGCCTTTTTGTATTTCTCGAGGGTCTGTGTGGATTGGGCAGTTATAGAGACAGGCATGGGAGGAAGGCTGGATGCAACAAATATAATCACACCCGAAGTATCTGTTATTACAAAAATAAGTTATGACCATAAAGAATTTTTGGGAGAGACCTTAGCGGATATTGCATACGAAAAGGCAGGGATTATAAAAAAGGGAATCCCGGTTGTTTCTGCGCATCAGGACAAAGAAGCAGGGGAAGTGATTGCTGCAACAGTAAAAGAAAGATCGTCTCCTCTCTTTATATACGGAAGGGACTTTAGCGGAGAACTGAGATTATCAGACATTGAAGGAATTACATTTGACTACTTCGATGATTCATGTACAATTACAGATTTGCACACACCTCTGGCAGGAGAGCACCAGATATTCAATGCCTGCATGGCAACAAAGGCAGCAATGGTTGCATTAAACAGAGCAGCAGAGCAGCAGAGCAGCAGAGCAATTCTCTTACCCTTTAGCACCTCTGCTCTGCGAGAAGGTCTCTCCAGCACGCAGTGGCATGGACGGCTCGAAATAGTAAGCAATAATCCCATGATTATGATTGATGGTGCGCATAACCCTGATGCAGCAAAGGCATTATCAGAATTCATAAAAAAACATCTCAATGATTACAGGATCATTCTCATTCTGGGCATAATGGCCGATAAAAACATTCATGGAATCATGTCACCCCTTTTGCCTGTTGCCTCTGAAATAATATTTACCGCGCCTGATTACGGCAGGGCAGCATCGCCTCAAAAACTTGCAGAGATCGCATTGCACATGGGTTTTCCTTCAAGGATTGCAAATTCTGTAAGAGATGCTATCGAGATGGCAAAAAATCTTAGCTCATCACTCCATCACTCCATTACTCCATCACTTATTTTAATTACCGGTTCTTTCTACACTATAGGAGAAGCTATGGAGATGCTGGGCAAAAAGGCCGTCCTCGGGACATTGAGGGAAACGATATGAAACAGGCGAGAGGCTATAGGCGAGAGACTATAGGGGATTATTTACTGTTCCTCATCTTTATCCTATTGCCTATTGCCTATTGCCTATTGCCTGCCTCAAGTTGGGCTACCACAATAACAGCAGACCATCTGGAACATTTCAAAGATGAAGATAAATATGTGGCAACAGGCAACGTGAGAATAGAGGAGGAAGGTTCTGTATTGATTGCAGACAGGGCTGTTCTCTATCAAAAGACATCAAATGCCGAGGCAATGGGGAATGTAATTTATGAGGACAATGAAACCTTCATAAACACCGAAAGTGCAGAACTAAACCTGAAAACCAAAACAGGCAAGCTCTATAATGCGCTTATTTTTTTTAAAAAAGGCAATTACTGGGTTAACGGAGATAATGTATCGAAAATAAAAGAAGACCACTACTATGCGGATACAGCAACCTTTACTACATGCGATTCCGAATCTCCTTCAAAAGCTGATTGGTGTTTTAAGGGAAGTAATGTTGACATAATAGTAGGGAAAAAGTTTACTGCGCAGAATGTAACGTACAGAATTAAGGGGATGCCTGTCCTGTATTCTCCATACATGTGGGCACCTGTGAAGACAGAGCGCGAGACAGGTTTTTTGTTCCCGGTCATTGGCAACAGTTCAACAAAGGGATTTCAATTCAGCCCCACATTCTTCTGGGCAATAGATGAAAATAAGGATGCAACCTTCTATCTTGATTATTACAGTAAACGAGGCATCGGAAAGGGAGTTGAATACAGATATCTCGATTTTGATGACAGGGGAAGGTGGTATATCTATCACTTGAAAGACAGGGAGCTTAAAAAAGATTTTTACGAGTTTAAGGGCATGCATGACCACAGGCTTGGAGACATCAGGGGATATATGGATATCAATTATGTGAACCGTGAAGACTTTTATAAAGAGTACGGCTACAAAAGAGACCAGAGGATACAGAGGTTCCTCCAGTCCACAGGAGAAGTTACCATGCCTCTTCAAAATTCAAGGCTTTATCTTTTAGGTCAGCAGTGGATAGACCTTAAAGAAGGACACACTGCCGTACCCAAACGATTGCCTGAATTTGGGTACGTGGTTAATCCTACAAACATAGGACCGCTTATGTTCACTATGAACTCGGGTCTTGCCAATTTTTACCGGCAAAGGGAGCCGATGGGTCAGCGCATAGACATTAATCCTACCTTATCCTATTCCTTTGGTGAGACAGTGCCCATATTCCAGTCACTTTCCATAAGGGAAACAGCATATAATCTCAAAAATGCGCCATCCTACAAGTCAGCACCCCACAGAGAAACTTTTGAATACAGGGCAAACGCATTGACAAGATTTATTAAACGTTTTGAATCATTCACACATGTCATAGAGCCTTCTCTGTCTTATACTTTTATTCCGGAGACCCATCCATTGCCCCTTTTTGATTCAACAGAACTTTTCGATAAGACCTCGGTAGCAAGTTTCTCTTTATATAATAGTCTTGCATTTAAAAACTTCTTATTAGCTGCAACGGTAGCCCAGTCTTTAAATTTCAATGCAGGGGACAGACCCCTTTCGCTCACTGCATTAAACGCATCCCTGAGTGGTCCTTTTAGCCTAAACTTTGATATGTCATATGACCCCAATAAAGGAAGAGCAGAAACAGTCAATTCCTCTGTAAGTTTTACTTTAATAGAAAAAACTTCAGTAAGCTTCGGAGAAAGATATACTAATGCAGACGAAAGATATTACTACACATTTGGAGTCGATTCAGTAATCTCTAAAAAATGGTCTGTAAAGGCAAATATAGGATATGATTCACAGGCAGGTCTGAGAGATTCCTCTGCAAATGTCATATATACAGAACAATGCTGGGCAGTCAATATATCAGCAATAAGAAGACCGGGTGACAATAAGAGGCCTGCTGAGTATGGATTCATGATATTCATTGAACTAAAAGGAGTTGGACAGCCAATCAGACTATATCAATACCAGACCCATTCCACACCAAGCAGCTAACTGATTTATAATAAAGGGCATCGATTCGAATGAACATCATCATAAACCTCAATAAAGATTACGGCATTACTTCACACGATGCCGTTACTGCTGTAAAAAAAATCTTTAAGGTCAGAAAGGCCGGTCATGCAGGAACACTCGACCCTATTGCAACAGGGATTCTCCTAATCTGTCTGAACGAGGCTACAAAGATTTCATCCCTTCTTTCTGACATCGACAAGGAATATATCATGACCGCAAAACTGGGTGAAAGTACCGATACATATGATTCCGAAGGCAGGGTAATCAAAAAATTTCAAATTTCAAATTTCAAATTTCAAATTGAAGAAATAAAAGAGATAATCCAGAGATTCACAGGCGAAATCGAACAGGTACCTCCCATGTATTCGGCAATCAAGGTTTCCGGGGAGCCCCTTTACAAGTTAGCCAGAAAGGGCATCGAGATTGAAAGGAAGCCCCGAAAAGTGATTATCGATTCCATCGAAATATTGAGCTTTGAATCACCCTTGCTTACATTAAGGGTCTCATGTTCAAAAGGCACATATATGCGCTCATTATGCAATGACATAGGCAATGCCCTTGGTGTAGGGGCACATATGGTGGAACTTGTTCGCACGAGAATAGGACAGTTCTCCTTAGAAAACTCCGCAAAGATAAGCGAACTACCTCATAAGACTGTATCTTTATATCCCATAGACTCTGCATTAAAGCATCTGTCAGAGATAATATTGGAGGGTGATAGTTTGAAGAGGGCTAAAAACGGAAACCCGATCACTTATACGCCGGATTCACCTATTCATCCATCCACCCATTCCTCATTTATCAGGCTTAAGGACACTGAAGGAAGGCTCTTCGGAATTGGAAAAGTTTCGAAGGGTTCGATTAAGATAGAGAGGTTGCTTAAACTATAAAGAGGGAGGCATTATGATACCGAGATATACACGCACTGAAATGGGAAGACTCTGGGAGCCTGAAAACAGGTTTCAGAAATGGCTCGATGTGGAGATAGCCGTATGCGAGGCATGGGCAGAATTGGGTGAAATCCCGGAGGATGCCCTCAAGGTGATAAAGGAAAAAGCAAAATTCGATATAGCAAGGATTGACGAGGTTGAAAGGACAGTAAAGCATGATGTCATTGCATTTCTCACATCCGTTTCAGAGTTTGTAGGCCCTGAGTCGCGGTTCATACATAAAGGGCTCACGTCATCCGATGTGGTTGACACAGCCCTCTCCCTCCTCATGAGAGAGGCATCAGACATTATCATAAAAGACATTAAAGAGTTGATGGCTGTTTTAAAAGAACAGGCATTCAAATATAAGGATGTCCCCTGCATCGGCAGAAGCCACGGAGTTCATGCAGAGCCCATGACCTTTGGACTTAAATTCGCCCTCTGGTATGAAGATGCAAAAAGAAGTCTTAGAAGGATGGAGACTGCAAAGGATGTTATAAGTATCGGAAAGCTCTCCGGTGCAGTTGGAACATTCTCAAATATCCCAACCGAACTGGAAGATATGGTGTGCAACAAACTCGGCCTTAAACCAGAGCCTGTAGCAACCCAGGTTGTCCAGAGAGACAGACACGCTGAATACATGACAACCCTTGCCCTTATTGCAGCATGCATCGAAAAGATCGCTGTTGAAATAAGACACCTCCAGAGGACAGAGGTGCTTGAGGCTGAAGAGCCTTTCAGCGCAGGACAGAAAGGCTCATCTGCAATGCCTCATAAGAGAAATCCTGTTGGGTGTGAAAACCTTTCTGGTCTTGCAAGGGTTGTCCGTTCCAATGCCATAGCTTCGCTGGAAAACATCGCCCTATGGCATGAGAGGGATATATCCCATTCGTCCGTGGAAAGAGTAATCATCCCGGACAGCACAATACTTGTTGACTACATGTTGAACAGATTAAAGGGAATACTTAAAGACATGCATGTGTACCCCGAAAGAATGAAGACAAATATGGACAGGAGTTACGGCCTTTATAATTCCCAGAGGGTTCTGCTCGCCCTTACCGAGAAGGGCATAACCCGTGAAGATGCATATACATTGGTGCAAAGGAATGCAATGGAAAGCTGGAAAGAGGGTGTGAGTTTTATGAAACTCCTCCAGAAGGACAGTGAAATAACAAAATATCTCTCGCATAAGGAAATAGAAGAAATATTTGACCTGCACTACTACCTGAGGAATGTGGATTATATATTCGGCAGGGTATTTAAAAGCTGATGCACGATATTTAGAACAATGTTGGTGAGACAGGGAGATAAATATAGAAGGTTGTCCCTGCTCCTTCTTCTGATGATACGGTGATGTGGCCGTCGTGGTTTTTAACTATCGAATAACATATGGCAAGACCAAGACCCATGCCTTTTTTGCTTCCCCTCTGTTTAGTCGTGAAATAGGGATCAAATATCTTCTGCAAATTTCCCTTCGGTATGCCGTGCCCCTGATCCTCTATGGAAACTTTTATATATCTTCCTTCCTTTAGAGGAAGACCTTCTCTCGTGCTGATGTCTATATTCACGGCATTAATCTTGATTGCACCGCCGCGTGGCATGGCCTCCTTTGCATTTATAATCAGATTATGGAATACACGGCTCATCTGTCCTTTATCAACCTTTACAAGCCATAGGTCATCGGGTATGGAAATCTCGCACTTTGCATTGAAATCGGCTGGGATAAGGTCGGCGGCATCCTTTATAATTTCAGCTATAGATGCCACTTTTTTAACAGGCTCTCCGATTTTTGCAAAAGTAAACAATTGATGAGTCAAGTCCTTTGCAAGCCTGGCTGCCTTCTCTGCCATAGTCAGACTCTCGAATACCTTATCTTCGGGTTTTACAGAGGATTTTGAAAGGGTAATGCAGTTAAGAATGCCTGTCAGCAGATTATTGAAGTCGTGTGCAATTCCGCCGGCAAGCACCCCGATGGACTCGAGCTTCTGTGCCTTCAAAAGCTCTTCTTCCAGTCTCTTGTGCTCGGTAATATCCCGTGCCATTAAAACAAATCCTGCCAGATTATTATTTCCCTCCCATATGCCGGACACAGTCGCCTCGATAAACCGGATTTCACCCTCCCTCTTTTGTTCAAATGTATACTTATACGACCCGTTGTGCCTGACCGTCTCCACTGCCTTTTCAAAAAGGGATGGATTCGCCTTTCTCTCTAAATGCATATCCATAGCCGTTCGCCCGATGACCTTATCTGCCCTGTATCCGAATATCTTTTCTGCCACAGGGTTGTAATACACGATGCGGAAATCATGATCCATTGCTACAATAGCCATAGAGGTGGAGGAGCGGAGTATGTTTTCGAGGACTGTCTTCTCGCTGAGCATTTTCCGTGTCTCCTGCAGTACCTCTTCCTTTCCCCTTATAATCTCCTTGAGAAATTCTATATACCGTTCCTCGATTCTCTTTATGATGTCTGATTGTGTAATAAGTCCTGCTATCCTGCCCTCCTTGTCCACAACCACCAGCCTGCGAATCTTTTCCTTATTCATGACTCGTACTGCCTCATGAACAGGTGCATTCGAAGATATAATCCTGACAGGATGTGCCATTACTTCCTCTATCTTTAAGCTGTCCATATCGACCCCTGCCTTAAACAGGCGCACCACATCACGTTCGGTCAATATGCCCGCAGGACGTCTGTCATCTTCAATAACTATGCAGCTGATGGAGTACTCAGCCATCCTCGATATGGCATCCCTGAGCAGGAAGTCCTTACCGGCTGTCACCACATTCTTTGTCATGATCTTTGATATGTTCTTGATCTCGACAAAATACTCCAATCCAAGATTTTTCATAATATCCGATTGTGTAATTACTCCGGAGAGGTCGCCGCTTGAGTCCACTATAATTAGATGTCTTATCCTGTTTGTCTCCAGCAGACTATACGCCTCATATATATTTGTATCGATATTGGCAGTGATCGGCTGTTTGGTCATCAATTCCTTAATCTCAAGGCTGTCAAGACGGTTCTGGCGATGCACCGCAATAACAAAATCGCGTTCTGTAAAAATGCCCACAGGTTTTTTATCCCGGACAACCACAAGACAGCTTATCTTATTTTTCTCCATTAAGGAGACAGCTTCTGAAACAGGAGTTTCAGGAGAGACCGATATGACCTTAGAGGTAAAAATTTTTCTGAGGGACTTATCCTTCATTACCACCTATAATCTATATTATTTAAGGTTATTATATCAAATAATATCTTTGCCTATTAGAATCATTGTCTTTACTTTTTATCGATTTTTCCTGTATTCTTTTAAATTACAATTATGATTGACCTGCACACCCACAGCATATTCAGCGACGGAGAACTCATCCCTGCGGAGCTTGTAAGAAGGGCTTTTGCAATAGGATATAGGGCCATTGCAATTACAGACCACATTGACCAGTCAAACATAGACCTGATAATTCCAAGGATTGTCAGGGCAGTGACTGCATTAAAGAACCACGTCTCTATTGAGATAATCCCCGGAGCAGAAATCACCCATGTCCCGCCTTCGTTAATACCTGATATGGTAAAAGAGGCAAGAAGGCTTGGCGCTAAAATAGTCGTAGTGCATGGCGAGTCCATTGTAGAGCCGGTTGCCGAAGGCACAAATAGGGCAGCCATTGAAGCAGATGCAGATATACTTGCACATCCTGGATTGATCACCAATGCTGACCTTTTGTTTGCAAAAGAAAAGGGGTTAACCCTTGAGATAACTGCGCGCAAAGGGCACAGCCTTTCCAATGGCCATGTAGCAAAACAAGCATCTAATCTCGGCATACCGTTAACAATGAACACCGATGCCCACTCTCCGTCTGACCTCATTACAAAGCATTTTGCAAGACAGATACTCCTGTCTGCAGGCATCGAGGATAAAGCAATAGACTCTATATTCCAACATGCGGAAAAACTTGTAAAAAAAGCACTTGGAGGTTGATAAATGCCAAAGGCAATAAAAAGGCGCACCGAGAAAAAGGGCATCACTACAGAAGAAGACCTGAGAGAGACTGTTGTCGATATAAGGCAGCGATTAAAGGAAAAACAGCGTACTTTGGTTTATGCAGTGACTGTTTTCATTGTACTGGCAATATCAATTGGAGGATTTGCTGTATATGAAAAGACATCTTCAAACAAAGCACTTGAGCTTGAGATCGAGGGGTACAGATTATTTTACGGTGATTACCAGGCCATGCTTATCCCGCCTGCGGAAAGGTACAAACAGGCACTGGAGATGTTCAAAAAATCCTATGCAACACGGAAAAGACCCGATGTCCTCCTGTATATTGCAAACTGCCAGTATGAGTTGGGAAGCTACGATGAAGCAATAAAGACATTGAAAGAGCTTAACAGCCGGTTCTCAGACCCAAAGGTTATTTCCCTTTCCTATTACAAAATGGCCATGTCATATGTAAAAAAAGGTGATATGGATAACGCACTTACTTCCCTGAAAAACATTCTAAACATCAAAGACATTCCCCTTCAGGATATGGCATTGCTGGAAACTGGGAAAATACTCGAACTATCAGGAAAAACAGAGGACGCAAAAAATAAATATAGAGAACTAATCAATAAATTCCCGAAATCGGCTTTACTGAACGAGGCAAAAACAAGGTTGGGAGAGAAATAGATTAAATCTTTTTAGTCTTTGTTTTATTCTTTGTTTTATTCTTTGCTCTGCTGACTTTTTTTGCAGATTTTTTGTTTGACTTGCCGGACTTTTTCCCGGATATTTTCTTAGTATAAGAAACCTTTCTGGCAGATATTTTATCATCCATATCAGCATAATACTTCCCTTTCGGTGGTATCTTTATCTCTTCCCCTGTATTTAGGGCTTCTATGCCTGCCATGGAATTCATTGCGATAATAACATGAACAGGGACGCCTGCTTTTTTCGCTATCTTCTTCAGATTGTCCCCCTTTTTGACCCTATATGTATCTATGCTAAATCTCTCTTTCTCAGGGATCTCATTGAGATTTTCAATAAAGATGTCCTTTCTCCCATAAGGTATCCTGATAGTATAATTCTGGACATTCGGCGGTGTGCTCCATCTCCTCAGTTCGGGATTTAACTCCCTGATCTCCTCAACAGTGGCCTCAGCACATTCTGCTATTATCTCTATATCAACAGGTGAATTGAGGGCAATCTCATCGTATTCCAGCGGTTCGTGATATACAAGATCCCGGAATCCGTATTCCTCCGGTGTAGATGCTATCATAGATGCAGCAATATATCTCGGGACATACTCCTTTGTCTCATTCCTTATCTGTTTTGTGTTGAGAAGTGCCCAATAATCCTCTGCACCCGTCCTTTTAAGAGCCTTCATGATCCTTCCCTCACCCGCATTATATGCAGCAAGGGCGAGCTTCCATGAGCCGAACATCTGGTACAGGTCCTTGAGATACTCTGCTGCTGCGTGCGTGGATTTCACAGGGTCTTTCCGCTCATCCCTCCACCAGTCAATCACAAGACCGTATCTCTTGGCTGTGGAGGCAATAAACTGCCATGGCCCAACTGCCCGTGCAGGCGAATAGGCATTCAGATTAAATCCGCTTTCCACTATGGGAAGGAATACCAGCTCCTCCGGCATACCCTTTTCCTTCAGTACATCCTGCATTATTTCTATATACTTTGCTGACCTTTCGAGCCAGACAGAGAATCTCTTTTTAATCCTGTCTTTAAATAAAGCGATATTCTTCTCTATTGCCTTTATTGCCGTCTCATTGGATTTGTATGATATGCCAAGAGGGGAATTTGCATTGGACAGTATCAGTGAAGTCTGTCCTTCTTCGGCATTACCTTGTGATTTATCGGTTTTAGGCTGACTAATCTTCTCTGACGATTCGGTGCTTTCCTGAGCAGATAATGGCAGGTCTGCTGCTGTAATTAAGGGATTATCATTTATTTGGACATCTGTTTTGGCATATACTGGGGCGGGCTTCTGGGCTTTTAGTTCAGAATTCTGATTTGAGTCGGCACCGCCGTTAGTTATATCAGCATAAGCCGGAACAACAAGAAAAAAGAAGAGAGAAATAATAATGCTGACCCATTTCATACAGGTATATTTGTAACCTATCTCGCCCAAAATGTCAAGGATTTTCTTTACTTTCAGGCTGCCTCTGCCTTTTTTTTCTTTGCTGCAGCGGCTGCAAAGACCTCTGCTGCATTAAAAGTGCCGTCAATTGCCTGCACAGGACACTTTGCAGTACATATCCCGCAGCCAATGCATTTATTGGAGTCTATGGAATGCATTTTCTTTGGCTCTCCGCTCGCTGCATTTACAGGGCATACCTTCATGCATATCTGGCACCCTATGCATTTATCAGTAATGAATGCCTTTGGCCTCTGTGGTATAAAATCCACAATGGCGTTTGTGGGACATGCCCCAACACATAAGCTGCACACCCTGCATTTGTTAATATCAATCCGTGAAAGGTTGTTGGAAATGGAAGGTGCATCAAATGGACAGACCTTCACACACTTGCCACATGCGATGCATCCAACCTGACAGTGCTTTCTTACATCTATCCCTTTATCCTTTGAATGGCAGGCAACAAGGACAGCCTTTGAAGCAGGCAGCACCTCTATAACCTTCTTGGGGCATGCTGCCTCGCACTTTCTGCATCCAGTGCATTTTGTTATATCAACCACAGGGAGATGGTCATCATTCATAGTTATTGCTCCAAATGGACAGACCCTTGCGCATGTTCCATAGCCAAGGCAACCGTATATACACGACTTGTCGCCTCCTCCTGCCAGAACCGCTGCCCTGCAGTCTTCGACTCCTTCATATTTGAATCTCTTTATCGACTTGCTCCAGCCTCCCTGACACATTATCCTTGCGAATATGGGCTCTCTCGCCTCAGCCTTTTTGCCGGTAATCAACGCAACAGCCTCAGCGCCCTTTGCTCCTGCTGGTATGCAGAGATTTGGCGACACATCGGGATTATTAACAACAGCCTCTGCGTACTGTTCGCATCCTGCATAGCCGCATGCACCACAATGCGCATGTGCAAGAACTTCTTTTACCTGCTCCACTCTCGGATCGATCTTAACAGAAAATCTCTTTGCAGCAAATGCAAGACCGAGACCGAATATTGCTCCTATGCCTGCAAGAAAAATCAATGTAAATTTCATAAGAGGCATCAGTTCAACATGCTCTTTTGCCTCGACCCCTCCGCCGACACCTGCATAAAGGGCAGAAGAACAGAGCAATAGTATCACTACAGCAAACAAAGTTGCTTTTTTTATTGCCGAAGTATCGATCATTGTTATCGTTGCTCCTTCCTTATAGTCGTAGCTTACTTTTTTATGTCAAAGCGTAATCAATCCTGAAAAACCCGTGAATGCAAGGGCAATCAGGCCTGTAACAACAAATGCCATCGGCAGACCCTTAAAAGGTGCAGGGACTTCTGCAAGCTCCAGTTTCTCTCTAATGCTCGCCATTATTATCAATGCAAGGGCAAAGCCGAGACCAGAACCGAGACCGAAGGCAAGACTCTGTATAAAGCTGTATTTCTCTCCTGCATTAATCAAAGGAACTGCAAGGATGATACAGTTTGTCGAAATAAGTGCAAGGTAGATGCCGAGCTTATAGTAAAGCCCCGGTGCAACCTTTCTCATGATGGTATCGGATGCCTGCACCAGTCCTGCAACGATTCCGATGAAAACGATAATCTTTAAAAATGTGATATCCAAAGGAACCATCACATAATTGAAGATGAGCCAGCTTAATGATGCGCTTATCATCATAACCGCTGTAAAGGTAATGCTCATGCCTACAGCGGTCTCCATCTTTTTGGAAACGCCAAAGAATATGCAGAGACCGAGGAATCTCGTGAAGACAAAGTTATTTATCAGCGATGCCGATACAATCAACTCAAAAAGTTTTGTGAATTCGCTGCTCATTTATCTCCTCCTCTCTCAGTGGTGCGCTGATGCGCCCTTTTTAAAGAACTTTACGTCTATCCAGTTGAAAAAGGCCATCAGTATTCCCACTGCAAAAAAACCGCCTGCCGGCAAAATCATTATCAAGAGGGGTTTAGTATGCACTATGGGCATACCCCATACCGAGCCCTTGCCTATCAACTCCCTGAAGAAACTTATGACTGTAAGTGCAAACAAAAATCCGATTCCCATTCCTATGCCGTCTGCCATGGATGGTGCAATCCTGTTCTTGCTTGCAAACATCTCTGCCCTTGCGAGAATGGATGCAAAAGCGACGATAAGCTGAATGTAAAGCCCCATCTGCTTATATACATCCGGAACTGCTGCTGCCATGCTCATATCAGTGATCGTAACCCAGCCCGATATAACGAGCATGAAGATCGGAAGTCTTATCCTCGGATGTATTATTTTCCTCATCAACGAAATTGTTATATTAACCATGACCTGAACAAATAAAACAGCCACTCCCATCAACACGCCATTCTTCAGGTTGTTCGTCACTGCAATAGAGGGGCAGAGGCTCAATGCAAGTTTGAATATGGTGTTTTCTTTTATGATTCCATTTGTTATAAGCTCAATGTAATTAACCTTTCCTGTCTGCGCTGCCATTTGCTGCACCTCCCTTTATGGTCTTCATGAGGAAGTCCACACCATTCTTTACAGCATCCTCTGTAACCGCCCTGCTCGAAATGGTTGCTCCGGATATCGCCTGAATATATTCTGTTGTTTCTGTTTTCACGACCTTTAAATGTCCAAAATCCTTGTCTTTAAACTGTCCTTTAAAGGACTCCGTCTCTATCTCGTCTCCCAGTCCGGGGGTTTCCGCATGATGAAGGACGTTTATCTTCTGTACTTTAAAATCCTTGTCCACAGCAATAAGGGTATCGATGTAACTCGAATAACCCTTTCCAAAGGACTGAACAACATAGCCGATAATGTCATTTCCCTTTTTGGCTACAAAATATTCCGCATGCTTTTCGTGTATTGTCCAATCACCCATCTTTTTTATATCGTCCGCATCGGGCATAAGGGCCTTGAGCGCCTGTTTCTTTGCCTCTTCATTGTTTTTAAACATTATGGGCGAGGTCTTTGCATAAACTGCTGCAAGAATTGCCCCCCCGATGAGATATACGATAACGAGATTCAGGGTTATCTTTATAATGTCCTTGCCTGTCATTTCTTGATCTCCTTTGTCCGTTTAATTGCTCCGAAGACCTTTGTCTTAAAGCCGCGGTCAATGAGGGGCGAAAAGCAGTTCATTATAAGTATTGCAAACATGACGCCTTCGGGATAGCCTCCCTTCAATCTTATAAGCATGGTGAGAAATCCGCATCCTATTCCGAAAAGTATCTGCCCTTTTTTAACCGATGGACATGTCACATAATCCGTTGCCATGAAGAATGCACCGAGGAGCATACCACCACTCAAAAGATGGACAATGGGGTCTCCAGCGAACAATGCACCTTTTCCACCAAATATCCATGCAATTATGGCGGCAGTACCGAGAAATGAAACGGGTATATGCCAGGAAATATATCCTCTGTATAAGAGAAACACAGCACCTATTAAAAGGGCTATTGCAGATGTCTCTCCAATGGATCCTGCCCTGTGTCCCACAAAAAGCTGTGTATAGAGGTTAATCTTGTCTCCGAAGACCTCCATCAGCTTTGCTACTCCCTCTTCTTTCAGTATGCCGAGGGGTGTAGCTGTAGTTTTTGCATCGAGATGTAAAAATGCTGCAGAGGGTTCCTTCCATATCGTCATAAGCCTCGGAAACGATATAAGGAGAAATGCCCTTCCTATTAATGCTGGATTAAAAACATTAAAACCCAGTCCCCCGAACAACTGCTTTGTGATGACTACGGCCACAAAAGAGCCTATTATAGGGATGTAAAAAGGAACAGATGGCGGCAGATTCATTCCCAAAAGCAATCCCGTAAGGAATACGCTCCCGTCTGTTACAGTAACCTTTCTTTTGAGAGCCTTCTGGAATATATACTCGGAAAGCACAGCAGCTATTATTGAAATGGCTACAGTGATAACCGCCCTCGGACCAAAAAAATAAGCTCCCATTACGATTGCAGGAAGGAGCGAGGCATTCACGCTCCACATAATCCTGCTTGTGGTCTCTTCACTCTTTATGTGGGGACTTACAGATACTATTAATTGATGTTCCTTTTTTGCTTCTGCCAATTTAACCTCCAATTAAGGTTTAACCAATGATTTGGCAAGTCTTATAAATTGTACTATTGGCCTTTTCGACGGGCACACATAGGTGCATGAGCCGCATTCAAAACAGTCAAAGAGATTGTAGTCCTTTGTCTCTTCGTAAAAGCCCTTTTCAGAAAGCACACTGAGCATTGATGGCATTAATCCCATGGGGCATATATCGATGCACCTTCCGCATCTTATGCACGGACCAAAACCTTCGGCATGGACAACATCCTCTTCGGGAAGGACAAGGACCCCTGATGTACCTTTGGTTACGGGTACATCCAATGAATACATTGCAAAGCCCATCATCGGGCCTCCTGATATGACCTTTGCTGTCTCTGACTTGAATCCTCCGCATTCCTCTATTAAATCCGACACAATCGTGCCGATTTTCACCATAAGATTTTTCGGCTCTTTTATTCCCTCTCCGGTTACGGTAACAACCCTCTCGATAAGGGGCTTGCCATACCTTGCTGCTTCATAAATCGCCACTGCCGTACCGATATTCTGCACAACAACACCAACATCCATGGGAAGGCCTCTCGGCGGTACTTCTCTGCCGGCAATTGCCTTTATAAGCATCTTCTCTGCACCCTGCGGATATTTCACTTCAAGGGCATACACCTGGATACCCGGCTCTCCCGATGCAGCCTTTTTTACGGCCTCAACAGCATCAGGCTTGTTATTTTCAATCCCTATGAATCCTTTTTTAACTCCGAGGATTCTCATTAATATCTTTAAACCCTCCACGACATCCTGAGGTCTTTCAAGCATGAGTCTGTAGTCGGCTGTAAGATAAGGCTCGCACTCTGCGCCATTGAGTATAACCACATCCACAGGCTTTTCCTTTGGAGGCGACAGTTTGACATGGGCAGGAAATGCTGCCCCTCCCATTCCTACTATTCCTGCATCCTTTACTTTCCCCTTTAATTCGTCAGGGGAGAGCTTCATATAATCGGGATTGTCCTTTAATGATGTCCACTCCTCCTTGCCGTCGTTTTCGATTACAACAGATGTAACCATCCTGCCGGTGGCAAGGGGAAAATCTCCAATGGCAATCACTTTCCCGGAAACAGATGAATGAACAGGTGCAGAAACAAATCCCTCTGGAGTACCGATAACCTCACCCTTCTTGACCTCCTGTCCAACACCGACAGCCAATTTACACGGTGCGCCTATATGCTGAACAAGCGGGATAACAACTCTCTTGGGTGGCTTTGTCGGGGAGATATTCTTGCCTTTGGAAAGCTCCTTCTTGTCAGGCGGATGAATTCCTCCTTTAAATGTTGCAATGGCCATTGAAGGTTCCTCCATTTGCGTTATGCGTTACAGTACAATGCTGAATCCTATAACGTTTTGGGGCTAAAAAAAAGCCTATAAGTAATAACACGAGATAATAAAATATGTCAAGCCTGAAATTTAGACCAAATAAGTTTTTTTAAGGAGGAATTAAGGCGGGATTGATTAGCCCTTTCTTACCAGTTCAGCCATCCTGCTTCTCTCCATCAACAGTTCATTGAGCACTTCCCTCATGAGGGAGCATGCCTGAACTACTTTAGGGTTGGCTATGCTGTAATAGATATTCACACCATTCCTTCTGCTCTTCAGGATGCCCTTGAGCCTCATTACAGCAAGATGCTGGGATACATTGGCCTTCGGGGTTCCCAGAATATCCACAAGCTCCGTAACAGTCTTTTCCCCATCCTTCAATGCGCTGATTATCTCTATTCTCTTGGGGCTGGAGAGTATCTTACAGATTTCTGCTTGCAGCTCATATATTGATTTTTCTCTTCTCATACATAAACATTTTATTGCTTTAAAAACAAAAGGTCAAGAACTTTTTTATTAAGAAACCAGATAACTCTCCTCATCCCTTCCATCCATATTCTCCCACAAGCGGAACAAAGACGCATGGAGTATGGTACTCTTCGATGAGTATGCCCTTTTCTTTTTTACCCTTTATCAATATCTGAGAAAACCTCTCTCCAACAGGCGCTACGATAATCCCGCCATCCTTCAGTTGATTTATCAGAGGTTCGGGGATTTTTGGAGCAGCAGCAGTAACTATAATCCTGTCAAAAGGTGCCTTATCCTCCAGACCCTTTGTACCGTCGCTAACTATTACATAAACATTTTCGTATCCGAGCTCTGTCAGTCTCCTTCTTGCTCCATCTGCAAGAGTGGAAATCCTTTCTACTGTATAAACCTCTCTTGCCAATTCCGCCAATACTGCTGCCTGATAGCCAGAGCCTGTCCCGATCTCCAGCACCTTTTCATCTCCCCTCAGTTCCAGCAACTCTGTCATCACTGCAACCATATATGGCTGGGATATTGTCTGGTCATCGCCAATTGGAAGCGCCATATCGTCATATGCGCTGTGCCTTATAAAATCGGGCACGAATAAATGGCGTGGAACCTTCCTCATTGCAGCAAGAACGCGCTCGTCCTTTATCCCCCTCGGGATTAATTGATAATCAACCATCATATCCCTGAGTCGCTTATAGTCGTCCATGCCTCTTTAAAATAATGTCCCTTGCTGCTATTACTCCTGAAGCCGATGCCTGAATGAGTCCCCTGCTCACACCGGCACCATCACCAATAGCAAAGAGATTTTTTATCTCTGTTTCAAGACCATCAGTAAGCTTGATCTGCATCGAATAAAACTTCACCTCCACGCCGTAAAGAAGCGTATGCCTTGAATTAATGCCCGGAGCAACTTTGTCCAAAGCCTCAAGCATCTCCATGATGTCTGAAAGATAACGGTATGGAAGAACAAAACTCAGATCTCCCGGAGTTGCATCCTTTAATGTAGGCTCTACTATCCCTTTTGATATCCTCTCATGCGTTGAACGCCTTCCCTTTATGAGATCACCAAGCCTCTGGACAATAACGCCTCCTCCGAGGAAATTGGCAAGCCTTGCTATATATGTGCCGTATGATATGGGCTCATCAAATGGCTCTGTAAAAAAAGTGCTTACGAGGATTGCAAAATTGGTATTGTTTGTTCTCCTCTCTGCATAACTGTGGCCGTTCACAGTCCATATGTCCTTTATATGCTCCTTCACTACCTCTCCATATGGATTAACGCAGAATGTCCTTACCTTGTCATCAAACTTCTTTGAATAAAATATCAGCTTTGGCTCGTAAGTAATACTTGTAAGCGGTTCAAGAACAGGAGCAGGCACCTCCACCCTCACTCCAATGTCCACAGGGTTTTTAAGCAATGTAAGCTTGAGTCTTCTGGACTCTGTTTCAAGCCACCTGGACGATGCCCTCCCCGGCGCAAGGATAACATAATCCGAGAATATTTCCTGTCCGTCTTTCAGTTTTATTCCCACAGCCTTCTTCTTTTCCACAAGTATATGCTGTACATCTGTCTCAAATACTGCTGAAACCTTTCCATTGACAGCCTCCCTCATCCTTTTCAGCACATCCCTGCACCTGTCCGTGCCTATATGTCTAATCTTTGAAGGAACAAATGTGAGGTCATTCTTTGCAGCAATGTCCTTTATCCTTGAAATCTCTTTTTCATCGCCTCCGTAAAGCCTATCAGGAGCGCCATGTTTTACATATATGCCATCCACATAATCTATCAACGACTGAAGGGTTGCCATATCAACATATCTCGAAAGGAATCCACCTATTTCCGGAGAGAGATTGAGCTTTCCATCACTGAATGCACCGGCACCGCCCCAGCCGCTCACGAGATCACATTCAGGGCATGACATGCACGGCACGCCCTGTGTATCCATAGGGCATTGCCTTTTGTCGATGTCTTTTCCCTTCTCGACAATTAGAATCTTTAGCTCTGGTGCTTTCTCCAAAAGCTCCAGAGCAGAGAATATTCCAGCAGGACCTGCACCGACTATAATGACATCATATTTCATAAACTCTTAGGTATTGCAGGAAGGGTAAGGCATTGAAGCGACTTGGGCAGCCCAAGCGTGGCATGGATGCTCAAGCGGGCTGCCTTTGCTTCGGAGAATGGCTGGATGCCATTCGAGAATGAAGCGGAAATGCCTTGTCCTTCCTATAGATAAATTTTCTATTAACCCTTCCATGTCTTTTTCAAATACTCCAGTGCCTCATAATTCGTTAAATCAAGATGGACCGGCGTTATAGATACATAATTGTCCAGCACTGCCTGAATATCCATATCCTCTCCATGCTCCCAGTAAGGCTTTCCTCCGCCAATCCAGTAATGTTTATCGCCCCACGGAGAATATATATCCTGTATGGCACTATCATACACCCTTTTGCCCTGTCTTGTGATCTTCATTCCTTTGAGCATATCCTTCCTCTGTACATTGGGAACATTCACGTTGAGAAGGGTATCGTAAGGCAATGATTTATCAAGTATGTATTTTGCAACCTCGATGGCAAAAGGAACAGCGGTTTCGTAATGGAATGGCTTGTCTCCAACAAGTGAAATGGCAAATGACGGAACACTGAGAATAGTGCCCTCTATTGCAGCAGAAACAGTGCCTGAATATGTTATGTCATCTCCAAGATTTGCACCCCTGTTTATTCCTGATGCAACAAGGTCAGGCCTCCTCGGAAGTACCTTGTGGATGGCAAGGGCAACGCAATCAGTAGGAGTGCCGTTTACGCTAAAGACATTTTCACGAAGCTCCTCTACTTTTAAAGGCCTGTGAAGCGTGAGTGCATGGCCAACCGCACTCCTTTCCCTATCAGGGGCAACGATATATGCGTCCCCTATCTCCTTCATCGCCTTAAAAAGCGCGATTATCCCCGGAGAATGGACACCGTCATCGTTTGTAACAAGGATAAGGGGAGTCATGAGTAAAGTTTATCACACTCTGCAAGACAATCCCATTGCTTCTCTTACGAGCTTCATTGTCTCCTCAGCCACATTCCCTGCCTTTTGCGAACCCTTTCTGGCAATTTCCAGAACCATATCCGGATTTGAAATAAGCTCGTTTCTCTTTTTCCATATGGGTGTTAGATAAGCAAAGATATTTTTAATGAGAATTTTTTTGCAGTCTATGCAGCCGATCTCCGCTGTCCTACATCCATGCGCCACGATGTCAAGTTCTTCCTTTGAAGAAAATATCTTGTGCAGGTGGTAAACAGGTGACAATTCAGGCTCTCCCTTATCCGTCTTCCTTTTCCTTGCAGGGTCTGTCATCATTGTCCTTATTTTTTGTTCTACAATCTCGGGGGAGTCGCTTAAATAAATTGCATTATCATAACTCTTTGACATTTTCCTTCCGTCAAGTCCCGGAACTTTAGGAAATTCTGTGAGCAGTCCCTCAGGCTCAGGAAATACATCTCTGTTGTAAAGATAATTAAACCTCCTCGCAATCTCCCTCGATATCTCGAGATGAGGGAACTGGTCAATGCCAACAGGCACATGCTTGGCGCGGTAAATAATTATGTCAGCGGTTTGCAAAACAGGATAGCCCAGAAAACCGTAAGTAGAGAGGTCTCTGTCCTTTAACTGCTCCTGTTTTTCTTTGTAAGTAGGAACCCTCTCAAGCCAGCCGAGGGGCGTAATCATCGATAAAAGAAGGTGCAGTTCTGCATGCTGCGGAACCATTGATTGAATGAAGATTGTTGATTTGTCAGGGTCTAAACCAGCAGCAATGAAGTTTATCAGGAGGTCCTGCGTGCTCTCCTTTATAGTGGATGGATTTGCATATCCTGTTGTGAGTGCATGCCAGTCAGCAACAAAATAGAAACAGTCGTATTTGTCCTGCCTGTTATTCTGGAGGTCTACCCAATTTTTGAGAGCCCCTACAAGATTTCCAAGATGAAGCTTTCCGCTCGCCTGCATTCCGCTAAGCACTCGCTCTCTATCCATGATTCCCTCCGTTAAACCATATCAATCAGGCCAAGAAACAATCTTATCAAAGGCATTATTATATAACCTGCAATACCTGTCATCACAAGTATCAATACTATAATCATTCCGAAAGGCTCAAGCCTTCCAAGTGCATTTGCCTGTCTGTGGGGCAGCAATCCCATAAGAACCCTTCCTCCGTCCAGAGGCGGAATTGGTATCAGATTAAAAGAAGCCAGTATTACATTTATTGTTACACTTGCAGTAAGCATCATTACCAGAGGTTTTATCACCTTTGCTATTACATCATCGGACACAAAGGCCGATGCAGGGACTACTGCGTATTTAATCAACAGGACGCTTAGAATTGCCAGCAATATGTTTATGGCAGGCCCTCCTGCTGCCGATATTGCCATATCACGCTTTGGATTTTTGAAATTATAAGGATTTATCGGGACAGGTTTTGCATAGCCGAATAGGAACTGGCCGTTGGTAAATATAAATAACAACAATGGCATTAAGATAGTGCCGAACATATCAATATGGGCTATTGGATTCAGCGTCAGCCTTCCCAGCATCTTTGCAGTAGGGTCTCCCAGCTTATTGGCTATAAAGCCGTGGGCAACCTCATGCAGTATGATGGCTATGAGAATAGGAACGGCAGTAATCGCAATCTGTCTTATTATATGTGTGAAATCCAAGTCTGTGCTCCGGCAAAAGTATTAGATAGGATTCAATATCTTGTCTATCACCAATCTCGCTGCAACCAGAGGGTCGATAAATGAACTTTCCATATCTTGGTCTATATCTCTCTTATTTGATAGATATGTTATTCGGTCCTGCATCCTGTTCCTCAGAAACTGGAGATATTCCACATCCCTCGATGGCTTGTAATTTTTATCGAAGTCCTGGCCAAAAAGCTCGTTCCCATTTTTAGGAATCATAAGCCCGGGGAATACCTTCCATTCCCTCCATTCTATATTGTTCCTCGCCATCTCTGTAACTATCCTTAAGGATAGCTCCTTCGGGATATCGATCTCCTGTCCGGGCAATCCAAAGGCATGGGTATTCATAATATAGCATTCTGTCCCGCTCTTAAAAAGCTTCCTGAATTGCTGACAGTCAACAGTAAGGGGATGAACTCTGAATGGATTGGCAAATGGCTCTATTACAAGCTTTCCAAGCTCTTCTCTGGGGACATTCTCCACTCCCTTTGCCCTCCTCGTGCTGAGGGAAGCGCCCATTGCAACAGCAAGACCTGTATCGGAAATCTTGCAGACAGGGGGCAAAGAAGCGTCTTTTTGTAGCCAGATAACCTTTCCCGGTTTTTTGCACGAATCCGCATGATTGAACATGTCGCGGGATTTAATGCAGCGGCCGTTTTCATTCCTTATGTCTTCTGCAACAATAAACCTTTTACCTGGTTCAGGCTCCGTTACAGCAACATTCTGTGCTGAGTAGAAATACTTGATATCAGGATCCTGAAATGTAACAGCATCTGTCTTATCAAAAAGGCTCGGTTCGAGTGCAACTGTAATATCATTATCAAGGTCTATTAAGAATGCATCGTCGTGGATAACCGTGACCTTTTCATTTTTCTTCAATGTGCCTGCATGATCATGGCTGTTTGTAATGGAGGATTTGCCAGAGCCTGAAAGGCCAAAAACAGCCACGGGCGCATGACTGCCGATAGTTTTTATTCCTCCATGGCATGCAACCATGTTATGCCTTACACCCATAGTCCATGCGAGAGTCAATGTTCCTTTTTTTCTTTCGCCGAAATACCTCAGTCCGAGTATTGCAATGCAGTTTTCGTCCTCATCGATTATCACAAGACCGTTGGGAAAATCAGGATCAGACCATTCGGGATCGGCAAATACAAAGATATCGGGCTCGTTTAACTGCCGTGATTTTTTGTATGAATCGCTCCACGGCTTCATCCATGGCGTAAAATTAATTCCCCAATCGAGCATATTCTTTGCATCTGAAACAGGGCTTAATAAATGCGCCTTTATCATGAAATCTGAATGGAGACCCACTATTGCCTCAAGCCATAATCCTTCACGCCTGTTGAACTGATATACTGCTTCCCCAAGTATCCTCAGATATTTATCCCTGTCTTTTCCCATCTCCCTAACCAGTCTTCTTGCCCTTGCAGTGCGCCCCACAATGCCGCCGTCATTGGATATGAGGATCTTTGCATCCTTTGGAAGCCCGAACTGCTCCGGTTTATAAAACGGGTGCGATGTTGCCACCACCTCGGGTTGTTTAAGTGACAGCTTATACAGTTCAGACATTGTCGTCTTTCTTACGGAGTTTGCATAAAATGCGCTTTCTATCATTGCCCTCCATGGAGAGCGCGGGAGTCTATGGATGGTTGCCATGGGTTTGTCTTCCTTTCATATGAAATATCAACTCAATTTGTTATTATCTCAAATTGGCAGATAAAATGCAAAGATTTGTATTTAAGGCACAGGCAGGAGGAATTAGGACATCAGGCAGAGCAAATCCTGCCTGAAGGATTTTGATTAAAGATATTTATTTAAGCTATTTCCAATTCAAGAATACTTCATATTCTTTTTAAACTTTACTGCCATGCCCATGGTAGTGATGAATGTCTGGGACATGTGCATGTGAATGTGTTAAAAGGCCATGTTCATGCTCATGGCAGTGTGGCTCAGAACAAACATCTTCGTGTTCATGATTATGGTGCTCATCGTGGATATGTCTGTGCTCGTGACATGACTCCTCATGCAGATGTTCGTGTTCATGGTATTCTTTAAAGATCAATGCAATACCTGATAACATTAAAAACATAGCCGCAAATAATTGAATGGTAATTTGTTCATCAAGTAGAGTCACAGAGACAATTGCACCGATAAAAGGGGCTGCCCCAAAATAGACGCTGGTGCGGGATGTGCCAAGATTTCTCAGGGCATAGACAAAAAGGACAAGGCTTGCGCCATAACTTAATGCTCCAAGGATAAATGCACCAGTGGATAGTAAAATGGATGGCATCTGATTTCCAATTACAAAGGCTGCAAGCAGGGTCGTAAAGCCTGCTACAAGCCCTTTATATCTTGCTATAGCAAAGGGGTCTCTGTGTGAAAGATGCCGTGTGATATTGTTGTCGAATGCCCACATAAGACATGCCAGCATAACAAGGATTGAGCCTGACTGCAGTGACCATCCTCCGGAATCAGGCATATAAGTGAGGGACAAACTTGCAGCGAGCATAAGGAATGCTGCCAGCCATATACGCCTTCCAACAGATTCCTTGAAGATTAACGATGCGATCAATGTGGTGAGCAGGCCTTCCATATTCAATAACAGAGAGGCCGTAGATGCCGATGTTTTAGAGAGACCATAAATAAGAAGAACAGGGGCGGCAATTCCACCGCAAAATATAGCTGCGGAGAGATAGAGATAATCAGACCCTCCCAGGTCTGGTTCATTATGTAATGTATGGCCTCCCGGTGTAAGACGGCGCATTACAGCTAAAAGGGAAAGTCCAGCTCCGCTTCCCAGATACAAAAGACCGGCTAATAATAGCGGGGGTACCTCTCCAAGCAAGAGCTTTGCAATGGGAGTGCCCGTGCCAAAAAGAGCAGCGGAGAGAAGTGCGGCCATAACACCATATCTGACCTGGTTATAATAGTTGTGATTAATATTTTTGGACATCTGTTATTTCCATCTCTTTTACCTGTTTGTACTGATAATCTTCAAACCTGCAGGTTAGATTCATAAAAACCATGGGAAACCAGAGTTATTTTTATCCATTGCACCATAATCAGGACTCTAAATCTTTTTTCTTTCTTGCAAATTCCTCTGCATCAATTTCTCCCCTTGCATATCTTTTTTTCAGGATATCAAGTGGCGTCTCTTCTTTAGAAGATGCGCCTCTGCCGGCAATTGCCTTCACAAGATAGACAATCCCTAAAATTACCAGCACCCAGAAGGCTATCATAAGGATAAATCCAAACCATCCCCATCCCATGCCGTATCCATGCATCCAATCTCCCCACATCCAGTTACGCATCATACCTGCCTCCTATGCTAATATATCGACCTTATCCTTCCTCTGGGAGAAGAAGGGTAAGGAGGTTGTTGTGAGGGTTTACAATTACACTATAATAAAGGATTTTGAATGGACAGAGAAGGAATTATGAAGAATTGTAAAGATTATTAAGCGCTTTGTTACTCTAAAAACAGGATGGACAATGCATGCATTGCCCATCCTGAAAATTTTATCTTCTCCATCCACCCTGTGGTATATTTGTACTTCCAGTTGACCATGCATCCCCACTGCTCATGGGTCCACTGCGAGTATCGGATTTAAATCCAGCACCAAAACCATATCCTGTATTAACCGAACCTCTTGAACTCATTGAGCCTCCAAAACCATCTACTGCTCTGCTGCCGCTTCCAAATACTCCTCCGCTTCCAAACCCGGTGCCGCTTCCAAAACCCATAATGCGCTCTTTAATTATATTTTCCTTGCTCTTCTGCGCCATATCATCTTGGGCCAGTGCAATACCCGTAGAGAGCACAGTCACTGCTAACACACAAACAAATACTGTTATTAATTTACGCATGATAGTCCTCCTTTAAAAGCTATATGTTACACCAATGGTGTAAATATTATTTTTGTAGTCTGTATCAGGCACATTTGAGTCATTAAACTGCCTATCATAGCCGATATTGACATAGACTTTTTTAATGATTTCCCTTGCCGCACCAACCGAGACTGTATGGGACTTTGTCCTGAAATTAGAAGCGTCTTCATACTTGCGGGTAAGATAGCTGTACCCAAGATTAAGCATGGTCTGAGGGTTAATCATATATCCTGACCATATGCCAACCGAGTGCCCTTTGTAGCTGAAAAGATTGGAGTCTGCATCGTTTTTCTCATACTCGTATCCTTCTTTTATCCAGAACTTGCGCGTAATCTGCTGTTTGAGCTCAAAGGTTCCGCCATAGGCATTGCTGTCGCGTGGCCCCCCTTTAAAATCTTTTATCTTACCTTTCAGTGCTATCTGGGCTGATAATACATCACCAAGTTCCTTATATACCCCGGCACTAATACCTGCAATGGTAGCGTTTAAGTCATCATACTTGCTGTATAAGTAGTTTGCAGCATCGCCTCTTAGAAATAGATAGGTAGTATCTGTAGCCTTTGTATACCCGCCCACCGAAGCTGATAACACGGTATAGAAATCACCTTTTTTATCAGCATCAGATGGAGAACCATTGATGTTGTCCTCATAAATACCCTTGACCCCGGCATCAAGGATTAACCCGCTCCATGCCTTTGATGTAAAAACAAGACCCGACAGCAACACTACAACCATGCACATCGCCAAATTTAACACCCTGTTGGACTGCATCGTTCCTTCTCCTTTTAAAAAATATTTGCAGGGAGGCATACGCCTCCCTGTGTTCCAGCAGGCAAGACACTGAAAGACGCAGATATTTATCTGCGGCCGCCCATAGAGCCACCTCCCATACCTTTACCCGAACCGTGTCCCATTCCAAAGCCACCCATATCTGCTCCCCGACCTATACCAGTATCGATCATGCCGGGATTGCGGCCCATATTGGAGCCGCCCATCCTGTCCATGTCCCTAACCTTATCCTTATCCATAGACATGGAACGCTCCATTGCTTTTTCAGAAGACATGCCAGACTTCATATCACTGCCAAATCTTTCCGTAGCACTTATTACCTGCTTACTGCTAACACCTCTATCCATGTTTCTTGTCATTACCTCTGCAGTTTTCTCAGATGGAGCTCCCTGTCCCACAGTCTGGTTAAACTTATTCACCATCTGTACAGTTTCCTTTGCTTTATATTTCTTTTGGATTGCATGTGTGGCAACAGACGCTGCCTCATCCCTTGCTTCGGGCTTTGCAGATTCTATGGATTTTGCAATCTCAGCAAGCTCCTTGCCTTTAATACCCTGATTAATGCATGCATCTACAACATTATAAGCATGTTCCACAGGAACTCCTTTTTCCACAAGTCCCTGTAGGGTTGTAACTGCCTCAGACCTATCCGCTGAAGTCAAATTCCTTTCAGTGGCCTGTTTTTCAACCTTTGCCTTAGCCTCATCGAGGGTTATTGCATTTGCGATACCGCCGAATGTCAGCAAGCTTACTACTACTGATAGTAATGAGATTTTCCTTAACATTGTGATCCTCCTTCTTTTAATTTTTTTGCCGAATAAATTCTTTCTACATTCCGTTTCTATTGACCTTTTTATATGCAATCACCTCCTCTGCATCCCTGAACCCCCGGGCCAGTTAGGGACGCTGCCTCTATTTGAACCACTACCAATGCCTGAACCATCCATACCTGAACCGCCCATTCCTGAGCCTGTCCCGCGCATCTGTCCGCCCTCCATTCCCCTGTGACCTCTGTCAAAACCACCACGCTCTATGGCTGTTTCCATCCCTCTTGCTGCATCCTCCATTCTCTTTCCTTCTTTAAGCTCACTGAATATTCCCCTCTCCATCTTTAGCATATCCTTTTCAGAATACCCCTTATCCATTGCCTTGTTAACCAGTTTTGAAGCCTGTTCCACACGCATGCCACCTTCCACAAGATTGGTGAGGGTCTCAATAGCCCTGTCAAACATCGAGATGGGATAATTATGTTTTTTCACCCTTATCCCTGTCTGTGTGATAACAATTTCAGGAATTGACCTTTCCAATGCCCGTGCAACAGTAAGTACAGCCTCTTCCCTCTCTTTGGGATTACTTACCTTTTGGCCCTCTTTAACGAGATTGTTTAGGATAGTATTGGCACCGCCCAGTTTTTCTGCTAAGTTGTTTGCAGCACCAAGAATCCTTTTAGGAGGAACTCCCTTTGACAGACCCTGCTGCACCCTATCTAAAACAGGCCTGACAGGCAGGTTCTGTATCTTTATCTTTACGGCAATATCAATAAATCCCTCAATGGTCTTACTATCCACTCCCCGATTGAGACCCCTGTTGATAATGATTGCTATGTCATCTGACTGAATGCCTGCATTCACAGCATCCGATGCCTTTTTGAAAAGAGATGCCTTTGCTTCTTGTGGCATTGCAGACCTCTCTATGGAAAGCCTTATCCCATCAATGGCTTTTTCAGTATCAGCCATCGCCATTCCATAAACCATAAGAGTGATTATTGTTACAAACAGAATAATCCTTCTCATTTTCTTCGCCCTCATAATTTAGTAACATTTAATACAGCATTCTTATAACCGAACCCGTCATCCCTGTAGGATTCAGCCTTCGGGTCCGTCACCCATACCTTGCCGTCTACAACAAACATATAGTTATATGTCCCTGGTTTTAAAGGTATCTCTATTGTCCAGATACCATTGTCCTGCTTGTTCAGAATGTTCTCATTAACCTTCCATTTATTAAAATCTCCTGCAATAGCGACCTTTTTCGCCTCTGGCGCATAAAAATTGATTCTGACTGTGATACTTGATTCTCCTGATGTGCTTGCATATTGGACTAAATTATTTTTTTTCTGGAATTCAAATATCCCTGTAATGACCACTACAAAAAATCCCGCGACTACAATTGCTGTAGCCATATTCCATCTCAAGACCCTGCCTTTAAAAAGAAAATCCCATATCTCTTTTATATAAGAATTCCTGCGTGCCGGTAATTTTTTCATCACATCTGCTGTAAAAGATGCTGGAGCAATTAACCTTTCGCTGTTTTCAACCATTCGGATAACTTTATCAATCCTGTTAAACTCATCTTTCAGGACAGGGTCAGAGTTTATTTTGTTCAAAATTTCTCTTTTCTCCTCGTCAGATACTTCCCCGTCAAGAAGCCTGTGTATTATTTCCATGTCACTATTCATTAATAATCCCCCTTTCCTTCAGGAGTCTTTTAAGCATCTCCCTGCCTCTATGTGCCCTTACTTTAAGGACATTTTCACTGACACCCAATATATTTTCCATTTCCCTGTAATCCAATCCTTCTATGTGTTTTAAGACAATCGCTTCACGGTAGTCCCCTGGCAATGCACTAAGGGCCGCCTGTATGTTTTGCTCGGCCTGCTTTTCATACAAAACGTTTTCTGGAGTCGCTATTTTAGAGGTAGATACCTCGGCTATTTCATCAATAGAAATATTATCCTTTTTGCTTCTCAGATAGTCCCTGCATTTATTAATGGCTATACTGCAGAGCCATGAGGAGAATTTCGCACCCTTTTTAAAATCTTTTAAAGCAACATATGCTGAGATAAAGCTTTCCTGAGCCATGTCGTTTGCTGCCTCGTCATCTCCAAGCATTCTATATGCTATGTTATAAACCATATTTTTATACCTTTCTACCAAAACTGCATATATTTCTGCATTGCCGTCCATGCATTGTTTAATAATTGAATATTCCTCTGATCGCATATCATCGTTCATTTTCTGTATATAAGACGAATTAAAATCCAAAAGGTTACAGACTAAGATTATTTTTTAATGTGAATGACTGAATTTCTTCCACCCAGCCCGTCATCAACGGAAGGAACAGCAGGGTCGAGCAGCCATTTTTCTCCGTCTATTAAAAAAATATATTCGTATCGGCCATCTGACAGGGGAAGGGTTATCTTCCATATGCCATCGCTATCAGGGCCGGAAAGGACGTCTCTATCTTTATCCCATTGATTAAAGCTCCCCACAACGGCAACCCGTCTTGCTTCAGGAGCCTTAAGCATGAAGACAACCCCACTGTCAGTGACCGTGGGGCCTAAGTGTTGCAGAGTGGAACAAGCAGGAAGATACAAAAAGGCTATTAATACTGCAAGCCTGACAATAAGTTGAGATCTCCACAATATAAATTGCAATTCTTTATGAACTTTTAAATTTACATCTGACAAATTCATCAGCCTTCTTTCAAATGGTGCTTTGATTTTTTTAAAAGCAGGAACTTGGTTCTATTCTTAAAAACATATTCCTCAATACTTATCGACTGTTCATGGATAAACATTAAAACATCTTATTTCACTTCTTTACGGTGCAGGGAATATAAATAAGTCATTCGCACTAATATATTGATCTTATTCTGCCGGTCCTTTTATCAACGATAACTATATCTAACAAATTGTTGTTTTTACCTTTAATATCAGCCTCAAAAAACCATTCTCTTTCTTTAATCTTACCTATCTTTACATCATATGGTGCAAAATACTCTTGCAGAATCTTTTTTGCTTCGTTAGCTGTCCTGACCGGTTTTCTTGCGCCGTAAGATCCCCACATAGGGCAATAATCCCCATAAGGCCCTTCCCACCATCCATTCATTGCATCGGCATAGGAATCGGGTAAAACAAAAGTTGTAAGAAGGATTGTTAATAACAATAATTTTTTCATTATCTGCAAATTTTTTAGTTTTTATTTTCAGGAGGCCTTTAGGCCTCCTGAATGTTAGAGTGTTATTACTACTACCAGCCCATCATAGGGCACATGTCCATCATCATACCAGAACCCATCATGCCGCGGCTCATCATCATACCGCCCATGTGGCCGCCCATAGCGCCGCCTGCAGTAATGCCGTGTTTTTCGGCAACTGTCTGAATCTTTGCCTGAAGGTCTATAATCTCCTTCTGGAGCGCAGCAATGCGGTTAGCATCAGGGGCAGGTTTGTTATACTCATTCTGAAGTTCAAGATTTTTTGTCATAATCGCATCCCTTAAACTCAGGGTCTCGGACTGAAATTTCTTCATTGTCTCTACATTTGTGCCTGTCCCATAGCCCATTCCATAGCCTCCGCCCCACCATGCGTACGCTCCGCCTGCAATAAACAACCCTAATACCGCTACCAAAACTGTTACTACTGTGCTTCTTTTCATTTCCTTCTTCCTCCTTTTTCTTTGATTTTATGCTTACAGCTTATCAAAGAGATTTGAAGAGACAGCGAAGGAATTATGAAGAATTGTAAAGATAGTCTGATGGCATATAGACTGTAAAGACAGCGCCTTTCCCATATCCGCTCTTCACTTCTATCCTTCCCCCATGAGCATCTACCAACTCTTTTACAATGGCGAGTCCAAGACCAAGGCCACCTTCGGAGATCTTGTAAAATCTTTCAAAAATAAACGGCAGGTCTTTCTCCTTTATTCCATGTCCTGTATCGCCAATTTCTATAAATACCTCTGAATTTTTAATGCCTGCGCTTATCCAAACCTTTCCGCCTTTATCTGTTGCTTTTAATGCATTACTTAGAAGATTAACCACAATCTGGCTGAGTCTGTCGGGATCGGCATATATCATTAATTTCTCTCTGCATCTAAGTTCGGCAGAAATGCCTTTATCAAAAAAAAGTTTGTTGAACCTATCAAGGATACTTTCCAAAAACGGCTTTAATTCTATCTGCTGTTTTCTTAAAGAAAGCGCGCTTGCCTGAGCCTGTGAAAGTTCCTCGATCCCTTCGAGGATATTTTTAAGCCTTCCTGTCTCCTCGTATAAAGACTGAAGATGTTCCTTATCCATAGGAATAAAGCCGTCTATCATTCCTTCAAGTTCTCCCCTCATCGCTCCCAGAGGCGTCCTGAGTTCGTGGGCAGTATTGGAAATAAGTTTTTTCCTGAGAGATTCCTGCATCTCAAGGGTCTTTGACATTTTATTAAATGTAGCTGACAGTTCGCTTATCTCATCATTTCCTGAAATATTAACCCTGCTTTTGAGATTCCCCTCGCTTATAGCCTTTGCAGCGGATGCGAGTCTCTTTATGGGATATGTCAGTTTCCTCGAAAATATGACGCTCAGCAAGACAGCCAAACCGCCTAATCCAAAAAGAGAGAACAAAAGGAATCTATTCGATCTCTCGATAAAGATATTCTCTTTTCTGGGTTTAAGAAATCTCACTTCGAGACTGCCGATTTCCTTGCCTCTCAAAAATAAGGGATAAGGCAGAAACCTGCTGCCCTTTTCCACTGCCCTCAATTCAGAGATTGGCATCACACGTTTTTTTACCAGAGGAGACAGCGTGCCGAGAGCTTTTTCCGTGTTCATTACCAAACTGCCGTCAATATCAAAAATTCTTATCTCAAAACCCAGCATCAACGCCCATATCGCATCCTCACCGATTACTTCTTTGTTCCAGCCAGAATACTTTTCATATGTGCCTTCAAGGTCTGCCATAACCCAATAAACCCTGTCTTCAAGCTCTCCCTCCAGATATTCGCGGAAATCTTTAATCATTAATTCTCTGAGGAATAGAGCCGCAGAAAGGGCAATTATAGAAACAGATAGAAGCAATACGAGAAATTTTATATAGAGGCTTTTAGGCATCCCTTTATCCGTCTTTTTTGGCAATAAATCTATACCCTACGCCGTAGATGGTAAGTATGAATTCGGGATTTTTAGGGTCATCTTCAATCTTTTGTCTTATATTCTTGATGTGCGCATCGATGCTTCTTTCATAGCCTTCAAACTGATAGCCGAGAGCCTTTTCAACAAGTTCATCCCTTGTAAAGACCTTATTGGGCGTAGATGCAAGGATGAAAAGGATTTTGAATTCGGTCGGCGTAAGATTTACCAACTTACCTTTCTTTTTAACCTGATAGCTCTGTCCATCTATTATTAGAAGTCCATTGTTAAAACTCATAGGTTCTGTATCGCCCAGATCTTTCTTCTGCGCCCTCTTTAAAAGTGCTTTTACCCTATAAACTAATTCCCTCGGGCTGAAGGGTTTAACAACATAATCATCCGCTCCAAGGGCAAAGCCTGCAACCCTTTCCTCTTCCGAGGATTTTGCTGTAAGCATAATTATAGGGAAGTCGCCGATCTCTTTAAGCTCCTGAAACACTTCTTCGCCGCTCATATCAGGCAGCATCAAATCGAGTATTGCAAGAAGCGGGATCTCCTTCAAGGCGGATTCTACAGCATCTTTTCCTCTTTCGAAATGCAGCACCCTGTAGCCTGCACCTTCGAGGTATGCCTTTACAACACGAGCCATTTTTTTATCGTCTTCTACTACAAAAATCGGCTGAATCATTTATTTCAATAACCTCGATGAATTCAAAAAAACAAGAACATCGGGCATCACATGGGCCACTGCTGCCATTGCAGGCGAGAGGATGCCTGTTGAGGCAAGGGTGATGCCGACTAAATTAAAGATTATTCCAACTGCAAGGTTTTGCTTTATGATGCTAAAGGTCTTTCTTCCGATCATCACCGCCTCTGGTATTTGCTTCCACTCATCTCTCATCAATGCAACATCCGATGCCTCAATTGCCGCATCAGAGCCAACTGCTCCCATTGCTATGCCCACATGCGCCTGTGCAAGGGCAGGCGCATCGTTTATACCGTCTCCTACCATCAGAACTTTTCTACCGCTCGACTCTAATTCTTTTATGACATTAAGCTTGTCTTCGGGCAGTAGTTGTGCCTTAACATTTTTAATTCCTAAAGATGAAGCAATGGCATTGGCTGTTCGTGGATTGTCTCCTGTAAGCATAATCGGTTCATCAAAACCGAGGTTCTTTAAAAAGTTTATGGCTTCAATACTTCCCTCTCTGATAATATCTGCCACACAGATAACACCGCAGATTATATTGTCGTGGGATAAAAGCAGGGCTGTCTTTCCTTCTTCTTCCTTCTGCTTTATATATCTTTCGGTCTCTCCTGGAAGGGTTATATCAGAAATTTTCAACATCTCCCTGCTTCCGAGGAGCATCCTTTTGCCGTTTATAACGGCCTCTATACCCATCCCGGGAACAATTCTGTATTCATCGGGTTCCGGGACAGCCGTCCCCATTTCCATCGCCTTTTTAATTATTGCCTTTGCAAGTGGATGCTCTGAATACCGCTCCACTCCGGCAGCGCATGAGATTATCTCTTTATCATCATGCTCTGCAAAGCCCTTTATGTCTGTTACTACAGGGTCTCCAATAGTGACCGTCCCTGTTTTGTCCATAACTATGGCATCTACTTTTGCAAGTGCTTCAAGATAGCGTCCTCCCTTTATGATAATGCCCTTCTTTGCAGCCTTGCCCATACTCGCTACCACTGCAAGGGGTGTTGCTATGGCAACAGTACAGGGACATGCCACAACAATAACAGCAATGGCATTTGTTATCTTCAATGTAATTAAAAATGTGATGATTGCGATGGCTAATATTGCTGGTGTAAAGTATGCTGCAAATCTGTCGGCTATCCTCTGTACAGGCGCCTTTGATGCCTCTGCCTCCTCAACGAGCTTTATAATCCTCGCATAGGTTGTATCCTGCCCAGTATGGGTAACCTTTATAAATAAAACACCAAGTTGATTGATAGTTGCTGCATACACAATGTCCCCTTCCTTTTTTCCCACAGGAATGGATTCTCCTGTAATTGGCGCTTGATTTACAGATCCACTTCCAGAGACGATTACACCTTCAACCGGGATTTTTTCTCCAGGCTTAACAACAACAATATCGCCTTTCTTTACTTCTTCAACAGGAATTTCTATTTCTGTATCACCCCTCTTCACCCTCGCTGTTTTGGGCGCCATGTCGATTAGATCCTTTATGGCCTTTCTTGATTTCTCCATGGTAAAGGAATCAATGAATTCGGATATAAGCATGAAAAAGGCTATTATTGCAGCAGAGCGGAATTCTCCTATGGCTGATGCAGCAACAACGCCCAGAGCCATAAAGACATCGGCAGTGATAGCCTTTTCTCTCAGGTCTATGTATGCATGCTTTATAAGGGGATAACCTCCGACTACAATGGCGATTATTGAAAAAATATCGATTGGCGAAAGCCTCTTTGTTATTCCGGTAAGGCTCAGGACAATCAGGAGAAATACAATCCCTATCCTCAATATATCAAATGTCCACTCACCTTTTAAGAAAAAAATCTTTGGGGCTTCTTCCTTTCCTGTTACGACCTTATATCCAAGATTATTAATTGTGTCTATAATAGATTTTTCCTTTATTATTGTAGGGTCAAACTGAATATCTGCCTTTTCGACACCAAGGTATACCGTGATCCCTTTAATGCCTTCATGCCGCATTAATGCCTTTTCTATCTTCTCTGCGCATGTAGCACAGTCAAGGCCTTTTACGGTAAGACTAAGTGTCTTTATGTTATCATGCTTAGTCATTTTCAAACACGTCCTTCTTCTTCGACATGTCTTAAACATTCATTGAACAGGTTCTTTATATGTTCATCATCAAGGGAATAAAAGACCATCTTCCCTTCTTTCCTGTATTTCACAAGCCTCATGTTTCGCAGTATCCTCAACTGGTGGGATACTGCAGACTTTGTTGCACCCAAGAGATTGGCAATGTCACATACACAGAGTTCCTCTTGTGATAATGCAAAAATTATTTTTGTCCTTGTGGGGTCGCCGAGGACTTTGAAGGTCTCAGCGAGTTGCTGCATAGTGGTTTCAGGCTTCATCTTTTTCATGACAGATGAAACCTTCTTTCTGTCAATGTAAGTTATTTCGCAGATTTCTGTTCTGGTTCTTTTCATATTATAATAGTTGAACAACCATTCAAATATATTTACTTAATACTGCCAGATAAAAAATGAATGTGTCAAGAATAATTTTAGACTGCGTTGTCAGAATGATAAGGCTCGGCAATAAAGCCGAGCCTTTAAAGAGGGATACCGATACCTGCCTCCTTCAAGTCTTTTGCAGTTATCTTTCTTCTTTTGCAACACTCAAGGATTTTCCCATCAACGACTACATTTGGAACAGAATTAACACCATACTTCTTTGCCTTATCCATCCCTTCATTTCTCAGGTCGTAGACCGTCACTTCACAACTCGGACAGGCAAGCTCCTTTACAAGCTTCACTGTCTCATCACAGAGCGGGCATCCACCTGTGAAAACCTCTACCTTTCTCTTTTTTGACATCTCCATCACCTCCTTTGAGCGTGGGGGGAAACTAAGTTCCCCCACGAACCTCTTAAAGTCGTCAGCATTTAGAGACTGCTACTTTGCTGATTGCTGACAGCACGGGCATGGGCACTGTGGAGTCCCCTGCTGTGGATTGTCAGCTGCTAAACCTAACGAACTTGTGGTGAGCGCAGCTATCAGCGCAAGTGCAAATAATAACTTTTTCATGCCCTTCACCTCCCTTCTGATTACATCTTAAACTATCCAGTCGGATGGAGAGTCAAGAGGTTTTTTTTGATTCTGTTATTATGGGGCAGATGGACTTAATGGCAACTTTATATTTTTTGATTTTAAGGAGTTCGGTGAGTCTTATTTTCAATTCTGTCAGGTTTGTAATCTTTTCTTCAATTTCTGAGATTTTATTTCTGATAAACTCCCTTGTGCATTCACATGGCACTTCGCCTTTCTCATGGAGCAGTAATATCTCTTTGATCTCATCAAGCTTAAGACCGAGGGCTTTTGCCTTAAGGATGAATTCTAATCTTTCAATTGTTTTATCATCATAAACTCTATATCCGCTCTCTATCCTCCTTGCCTTTGGCAGAATTCCAATAGTCTCGTAGTACCTGATGGTCCGTGGATTAAGGCCGAATCTTTTAGCTATATCTCCGATAAAAAATCTTTTCATGCTTAATTATAAACCTTCCATCTGGACAGAAGGTCAAGAAGAAGACTTAAGCCTGCCGTCCCTTATCTCAAAAACTATCTCAGCCTTTTTCGCTATTTCGTTGTTGTGAGTGACGATAACGACAGTCTTTCTTTCTTTGTGAAGTTTAAATATGGCATTTAGCACCTCTGCCTCTGATTCTGAATCAAGATTACCTGTAGGCTCATCCATCAATAAAATCTCAGGATCGTTTGCCAGCGCCCTTGCAATTGCAACCCTCTGTTGCTGGCCTCCCGAAAGCTCAGAGGGTTTTGCATTGAGCTTTTCTGAGAGTCCCACCAGTGACAGGAGTTCCCTCGCCTTTCCTTTCTGCATCCTATCACGGTTTCCTGAAAACATCATTGCAGTCTCCACATTCTCTTCAGCAGTGAGATTTGGCAGAAGATTGAAGAATTGAAAGACAAAGCCAATCATTCTTGCCCTTAATGCTGCAAGCTCACTGTTGCTGAGTCCTGTAATATCTGACCCATCGATAAAGACACGGCCTTCTGTTGGCCTGTCAAGCCCTCCAATCAAATGCATGAGGGTGCTTTTACCATGACCTGATGGCCCGATGATGCATGAAAAAACACATCGTGCAACTGAAATGGGCATGAACACAGCAACATCATCCTTGCCCCCTGTCTCTTTGAGTATCCCCTTTACAGGAAACTGCCTGCCTCTTATTGTGAGTTCATCCATAAGGTTTAACTTAAACTGTTGTGCAATTCCAAAGCCTATGACAATGGAATCCTCATCCTGTGACGCAAAATAATCACCTTTATCCATCTCCCATCCCCGGGGTTGTGGCTGCCTGAATGTCATTGACACTTAACACTCCGCCTTCCTTTATTGTTTTAGTTTTTCCATTGCTAAGGCTGATAAAGCCAGTTGCTGCTATAAGAATGATTACCGCAAAAGCGATAATATATTTTTTCATAATAATCCTCCTGAGTAGTTAAGATTCTGCTATTCATCCACCTGCCAGCCGAACTTCTTGAGACCTTGAAACAAGCCTGTCATGGCGTCAGTACATGGTTCGGGTTGGCATTTTTCTGGATTCCTGCTTCCGCAGGAATGACAATGGACGTAGTTTTAGGTAAACAGTTGTTCTTATAGAATTAACTAATTGTAGGAGGATGGAAGATTGAATTTACTGGAGATTTGAAATGCAATTTTTCAACGAGTTGATGTATATAAATACTTCCTAAAAGGGTGACTGGCATAAATTGTGAAACTGTATTAGCTGAAAGGCAGAGAAGCATGGGACAGTCCGGTGTGGAGCAATGATCAGTATTTTGACCTTCTGTTTTGCTGCATTCATCGCAACAGGATTTTTCAGTATTCTCTTGAGATGAAGCAAAAACAGATGTTGTTGGACCAACAAATACCAGAATCACTACAAACAGAACTATAAAGGCGCAAATCCTTGCAATACTTATCTGCATTTTTAAATTATATCTCATTCATAAAACAAAAAGTCACTTTTAAATAGCAGACGTGGAACTTTTGAGTCAAGCAGAATCCACCTGCCTGCAAGCCAATTTCATAAACAACAGAGGAATCGAGACGATAAGCAGCAGGATTCCCTGGGCCATTATCAAGGTCTTAACCCCTGCTATGGTAATAAGATAGAATGAGGTCAGCAGCGTTCCCACAATGCTTCCAAAGGTGGAAAGGGCATAAAGAGTTCCAATGGTTCTACCAGATGTGTGGAGGCTGCAGATCGTGAGCTTTGTGGTATATGGGCTGACGGCTCCAAGGAAAACAGAAGGGACGAAAAAGAGTATTATAGAGGCAAGCAGAGGGCCCAATCTTATCCCGGGGTCTTTCGTGAATACAAAATCCGATACTGCTGTGCCATATAAAGGGAATGCAACCAAAAGCAAGCCTGGAACAATGATAATCAAACCCAGCTTCCTGATTGAGGGATTCAGGTCTGCAATCTTCCCGCCCCAATAATACCCTGCTGAAAGGCCTGCCAGAAAGGTACTTATAAGGCTGCCCCATACAAAGACAGAATTGCCGAAATTCGGAGCGAGCACCCTGCTTCCAAGGATCTCAAAGGACATCACAACTGCACCGCAAATAAAAACGATTATTTTTATGAGCATAAATTCCTCCCATGCCTAATCATAAACTTTCATGTGCCTGTATAAATTCACAGGGGCAAAGTCATCGGTCAGGACTTTAGCATCTGTCCTGTATTCATCACAGTATTCGCATGTCCAGCTGATACCTTGCAAATCTATATCCATTTTTCTGGACACCTGAATTTTTCTGGCCCTTTGATATATTTCTTCCTTTCCTTTCATAACACTGCTCTTAGTGGCTATGAAGATGAAATTATTGGACTTTCTGCCCTTAAATATATAAAGGTGTGGGAATGCCTTATCGTATGTCGCAACCATGGAATCAAAAAACCTATTTCTGAACTGGGACAGAATATTTGAGACAATAACTCCTCCTTCCTTCAATCTGCCTTTTACTTCCTTAAAAAATTCAATTGTAGTGAGGTGAAAAGGTATATCGCCGCCCTGATAAGCATCAAGGAAAATCATATCGTATCTTTTGGGTGTTCTTTTAATAAATACCCTTCCGTCGGCAGTATGAATTTTCATATTCCTGCTTTCTTTAAAATAAAAGTATCTTTTCGCTATATCCACAATTTCAGGGTCTAACTCGACAATATCGATATTTGCCTCTGGATAGTATCTATTAAAGTACTGCGGCATCGATCCCGATCCGAGGCCGATAAAAAGCACATCTTTGGGCTCCCTGTCAAGAAAGGTTAAAGAAACGAAGGCTATTCCGGCATATTCAAAAAGGAGTTTTTCAGGTGCGTCCGTATAGATTCCACCCTGAATCCCTTCCCTTTTGTTACTGTAGTAAACCCTCTCTCTTTTGGCTGGATCTTCAAGTACAACAATGTGCTGGTAAAGGGAATCCTTCTGGTAAATAATTTTTTCTGCTCCGAGGGCATTATCCAGAGGCATTATTAAAAAAGACAGCACTGCAATTATGATTTTCAACATATACCCTCCCATTAATGTGATTTTTCTGTCTACTGAAAATTGTTTTCTTAATTTAAGGGAGGTGAGAGGCCTGAGAATGCTGCAAGGAAGCCGTTATTGGAACATACCCGGCTTCTTTGAAATTGGAGTGTCTTTAAGGGCTTCCCTGTGAAAAACAGGATATCCGCAATTGTCGCATTTGCAGGGGCAATAAAGTGTTCGAATAAATTGCTTTGCCTGCTTATGGGTCTCGACTCTGATATTAGATGGGGATGATTTTCATGATGGCTGCTGTCATGTCCTTCATGTCCGATTGTGCAGTATTCCGAGGCGTTAAATCTGTGTGATATTTCGTCATGTGCATGAATATGGATTATGGGGAATATCACGGAAGCAGTCAACAAAATGAAAGCTAACAGGAGATATGATAATTTAAACCGCTTTAGATGCAAAAACATGTCTTAATATTACACAATGGAATAAAGGGTTTCAAGGGTACGAATTGCTATGTTCAGTCATTTTCTTATACGCTTTAAGAATTCGTCAAACACCCATTTTATGCCTTTAGCGTCAAGGGAATAAAAGACATATTTTCCCTTTCTCCTGGATTTGACAAGCCCAAGTTCTATCAGTGTTTTCACCTGATGGGCAACATTGGACCGTGTTGTATTTATAACAGCCGCTATCTCGGGTGCGCACATCTCGTCGAAACATAGAGCAGATATAATGTCTGCTTTTGTAGGCCCACCGATAACTTGGAATATCTTAACAATTTCCTGCATGGTGCGGTCGGATTTCATCTTCTTTCTGACAGAAGATATTTTTTCTTTATCGATGCGGGCAGTTTTATAATACTTCATTTCCGCCTTTTTCATGATTTCCATTTTATAGGATAGGTGAAAAATATTCAACTATTTTTAGTATACTAATCCTATGAAAAGGTTTATCCTTGCCATAACAGGTGCAAGCGGCTCGATATTCGGCGTAAGGCTACTTGAAGAGCTGCTCAAAGTTTCAGAAGTTCATCTCGTAATATCGTCAAATACCTTCTCAATAATTAAAGATGAGACAGGAATAGACTGGACAACAGAAAGTCAACAGTCAAAAAAAACAGAAAACATCATGAGTAAACACTTTCAAACAAAGAGACTCTTTTTTTACGAGGATAAATACATGGAGTCGCCAATAGCAAGCGGCTCGTTTAAGACAGACGGAATGCTTGTTGTGCCATGCTCCATGAAAACCCTTTCAGGCATTGCCAATGGATATGCAAACAATCTCATTGAAAGGGCTGCCGATGTTGTGATAAAAGAAGGGAGACCTCTTTTGCTTTCTCCCCGTGAAATGCCATTCAGCGCAATACACCTCGAAAACATGCTGAAACTTGCCCGGCTCGGCGTAAAGATAGCGCCACCTGTTCCTGCCTTTTATCATCAGCCAAAAAATCTGGACGACATTGTAAATTTCATTGTAGGAAAGATACTGGATAGTTTCGGGATTGAGCATGGCCTATTTAAGAGATGGGGAAGTTAAGCATATGATTTATCTCATATTGCTAACATCCTGTATCTGCTAAAATAGTATTATGAAAGAGAGTTGTCCAGGAAGCAAAGAGATAAGAAACCCGTATCCCGAAGAGTTAATCTGTGCATATTGCATGCATAAAAACGAGATATGGACAGATGAGCCTGATACTGTATGCAAGGGATGTGGGAAAACTATAACAAGGGATATGAAGCCATCATGCCTTCAGTGGTGTCCTGCAGCTAAAGAATGTGTCGGTGCCGAGAAGTATGAAAGGCTGATGAAAAAACTGAAAGAACAAAATTCTTAAGACCTGCATACATTGCGTAATTCAGTTGAGACTCCTGAAAAACCCCTAACATTGCTGTCATTGCGAGGAGCAAAAGCGACGAAGCAATCTATAACGCATTGATTTTTATAAAGCGAGATTGCTT
>JAGUWD010000015.1 GCA_020062545.1 Thermodesulfovibrionales bacterium | reverse complement strand
GCATCCTGTGCGTAATCTGTTATTCCCACCGTTGCCTTCTTGCCTGATACCTTTACCCATGTGTGTTCCTTGTGATATTTGATGTTGTCTGGATTCATGCTCTCCTCCTTTAAGGCTGGGGGATGTCACATTTCCCCCACGAGCCCCCTTTAATTTTTTAACAAGGACAAAGCCCTTCAGTGTGAATTTTCTAACATAGTTTTTGTTCTTTGTCAAGCAAGTTTTTGGTTGCCAATAATTAGAACATAATTTAATCGGTCTCGGCAAGTCAGGTGGAAGTATGGTATCATAAATTTCATGCAGATGGCTAAAAATAAGGCAGTTCTCTACCTGAAGATGATTAAGATCTCTCATTCGGTCTTTGCCCTTCCATTTGCCTTTACCGGTGCTATACTGGCTGCATCAGGGATTCCGTCTCTGAAACAGGTTTTCTGGATTGCTGTTGCAATGGTTGGCGCACGTTCGGGGGCAATGGGATTAAACAGGATAATCGACAGGAAGATCGATGCGGCGAATCCGAGGACAGCAAACAGGGAAATACCTTCGGGAAAGATAGAGGTGAAGGATGCAGTTATTTTTACCTTTATATCCCTCTCCGTATTTGTTTTTGCTGCTTACAATCTCAATCCACTTTGTCTGAAACTTTCTCCCATTGCAATTGGAGTTTTAGTCCTCTATTCCTATACAAAGAGATTTACATGGATGGCACATTTTGTCCTCGGCATTGCCATCTCGGCAGCGCCTCTCGGCGCATGGATTGCCATAAAGGGAACATTTGATCTGGAGATAATGCCCCTTAGCATTGCAGTGGTATTCTGGCTTGCAGGCTTTGATGTGCTTTATGCGCTTCAGGATATGGAGTTTGACAGAAGCCATGGACTCCATTCCATCCCGCAGAGGTTTGGAATAAAAAGGTCGTTGATCCTTTCGAGAATTTTTCATTTTATTACATGGTCAATGCTTGCTGTAAACGGCGTTTTCTTTAATTTGAATGTTGTATATTGGACAGGCATGTTTCTGGTTGCAGGGCTGCTGATTTATGAGCATTCACTTGTAAAGCCCCATGACCTTAGCAAATTAAATATGGCATTTTTCAATATGAACGGCTATATAAGCATTGCAGTATTTGTTTTTACATTGATTGCGTTGAATATGTAGAAGCCTAATTTGTGCGATTTTATAATTAGATTTTGTAAGGCAGGTGCTGCGGAAAGACTTTAACTCGAATTATGCAATATATGGCAGCAGGTGTGCATCAAAGACTTTACAAAGTGTTATGCTTTATGCATCCAGAAGACTATTAATGGTTTTACCTAAATAGATAGCAATGTAGTAGGTGACGAATTCAAGATGATGTCTTACAATATTCCGAGGTGTAAAGTCTTTTCAGCACACCTGCTGCCATATGCTAATCAGTACTTGCGGAATATGGGTTCAAGGAGGTTGTTTTTTCATGCAAGCAGTTGATCATATTATCTGCGGCGACTATGTTCTCACGATGAATGAGAAGATGGATTTGGTTAGAGACGGTGCTGTTGCGGTTAAGGATACAAAAATCGTTGATGTCGATATTTCTGAAAATATTTTTAAAAAATATTCATCAGAAAAAATTATCGAGGGCAAGGGAAGGGTGGTATTGCCCGGATTGATAAACACCCATACCCATGCAGCGATGGTCTATTTCAGGGGGCTTGCGGATGATATGCCTTTAAAAGATTGGCTTGAAAACCATATCTGGCCTGCAGAGAACAAATGGCTTAGCCACGAATTTGTCTTTGATGCAACAGGGCTCGCATGCCTTGAGATGCTAAAGGCAGGAGTCACAACCTATAACGATATGTATTTCTTTGGCAACAGCGTTGCCGCTGCATCAAAAAAGATGGGGATCAGGGCTGTGATAGGAGCTGGCATTGTAGATTTTCCAACAAAAACCGGAAATTCTGCGGATGATTATATAAGTAATGCTGAAAAATTTATAAATGAGTGGAAAGGCGATGGGCTGATTATTCCCTGTATTGCCCCTCATTCCGCATACGCATGCAGTCCCGAGACATTAAAAAAGTCTAAAGAAATGGCTGAGAGATTCGATGTGCCTTTGCATGTCCATCTTTCCGAGACAGAGTGGGAGACCGGTGAGATTATCTCAAGATATGGGAGAAGACCTGTTGAACATCTCGAGTCCATTGGATTTTTAGATGAAAGGGTAGTTGCTGCACACTGTGTCTGGGTTGAAAATAATGAAATAGAGATACTCGCAAAACGTAAGGTCGGCGTATCCCACTGTATGGAGAGCAATCTGAAGCTGGCTTCTGGATTTGCGCCTGTTGTTACGATGCTTGCTGCCGGAGTAAAGGTAACATTCGGGACAGACGGGGCTGCAAGTAATAATGATCTGAATATTTTGAGCGAGATGTCAACTGCTGCAAAGATTCATAAGGCGATTTCAGGCGATCCGACTGTTCTGAATTCTAAGACTGTCCTTACAATGGCAACAAGATGGGGTGCAGAAGTGCTGGGACTCGGAGACATGACAGGCAGCATCGAGAAAGGCAAACTGGCTGATATCATAACGGTTGATTTGAAAAAACCTCATCTTACGCCCATGTACGATGTTTATTCCCATATCGTTTATGCAGCAATGGCATCAGATGTGGAAACGGTTATGGTGAATGGAAAATTGCTTCTCAATAATGGAATGTTTGTTGCTGCTGATGAAGAAGAAATACTGCAGAAGGCATCGGAATGGGGAAGGAAAATAGCTTCTGGTTAGTTATTCTATCACCCATACAGAGCAGTTTTTTGCATCGTGGATGATTTTGCTGGATGTGCTGCCGAATAGAAACTCCTCTTTTTTTGATATTCCCCGACGGCCTACGACAACAGTGCATGCCTTGAGTTCCTTCAGTTCATCGAGGATGCATTCTGCGACTGACGGACAGTCTTTGATGTTTAATTTGACAGCTACTTTATCTTCGCTGAATCCTGATTGGATGAGTATCTGGCGGTAGTTTTCGAGCATCTGTTCTGCCTTATGCCTTTGACTGTCAATCCATTCACGGCGATCCACAGGGGTTTTGAAATAATCTTCAGGAGGCTCGGGAATGATATTAAGCAGTGTTACGCGAAACCCGGGAAAGCCCCCAAGAAAATCAGCAGCATAAAGCACAGCCCTTTTTGCATTCTCGGACTCATCAACTGCAATGAGTATATGTCTGTCTTTTAGATCCATATTCTTTAATTATCACCTAATTTAAGTGATTTTGTAAGCACAGGCACTGCTACAAGACTTTAAAAAGTCTTTGCTCATGTGCGCCTGCAAGATTATAATCGCCTCACCTAATAAGTGTCCAATGTCGTAGATGACAGGTACAAGATAAATGCTTGTGTAAGTGCTAAGTTTAAAGTCTTTCCGCAGCACCTGTGCTTACAAGTCTGAATATAGAATCACTCAACTTATGTTTTAATTATCATATTTTGTGATTATTGGCAATAATTACCAGTATCTGATTCTGCCGGTATCTATGTGCACGAATTCAGGATAATGTCCAACGCCGCCTGCTCCAAAGGACTTTGCAATTCGGAAGAGTTCGTAATTGCTGACACCGGGTATTTCAAAGTCTATTGCAACGCCTTGAAGATGGAGGCTGTTTTTGCTGACCCTCCTTCCGAGGCTCCTCAGATATTCATTATACTCAAACGAGCGATAACCTGAAATTATCTTTACCTGTTTGCCTTTTCCGATGGTATCCTTTATGTCGCAGAGCAGGTCTAAGGTTTTAACAGCGATGGCCTTAACTTCATTTGTATAATGATCCCTTAATAAATAATTAATTTCATTTAATGCATCATGGTCATAAATACCAGAGGCATAATATCTGATATTTATGCTCTCGCCTGTATGGATATTGTACATATTAAGAATTCTTTCAGTTTTTGGAGATGCAATGGCTTTCCTGAAGGGTAAGATTACCATGCCTGCAGCTATAGCCTTTATAAAACCCCTTCTTGAAATCATAGCATGATACCTCCTGGACTCCGGATTTTTTAAACAGTATATATTATCTCTCCATGGATGTTTAACTCAACCCAGTTATTACTTTTATGGGGCGTGGTCGATGATCTTCAATTTAGGCCCATCTTTCAATAAGTGAAATTTTTCATCATCCTTAAGAGGCGAGATAACCCATTCAAAAAGGGTCTTTGCATCATTAAGCACAGGATTTTTTGGATACTTATAATATTTTTTCTGCATTTCTTCATCATAGAGCCCGACACAACCATGGGATGCAGGATAACCTGGGATATCGCGGCCATGAATCCAGTAAGCGACCCCGCCCTTGCTTATATGAAACCTGAGACCGTAATGCATGGGATACGGAATATTTGTTTTTTCAATAAAATATAGCGATGATTCGTGGCGGCTATTGAATGCAGTGATTCTGAATTCTCCGGAGGGCGTTTCGTTCCCTTTTTCGCCTGTTGCAACCGGTGCGGAAAATACCAGTTTTCCGTATTCATAAGCCCCCAAAAACTGCTCTGATAGGTCGATCAAAATAAATTTTGCTTCTGATTCAGCAGGTTCATAATATTCTGGCATTGGCGTAAAATTTTCAATCTCCTCAAGGCGTTTAGGCACTTTTATGAAGACGCCCGGATATGCATGACGCCTGTCTATTCTATTAAACCTTGCCACGTCTATCCACCTATCACCGAAAAGATTTTCGAGGGTCTCTCCTTTGCGCAGGCGTCTGCATTCCCACTCTACTTTTGCATCGCTGGGATAGTGGATTTTACAAGGGGATGGGATTCGCTTGGCCTCAGCACCTTCAGGATAGCTGCTTATTAAAAGCAGAATGAGGAATAGGAATAAGATGGTAATGGGTCGGAATCGGATAATCCACATATAAAAAAAATACCACCGTGCAAGAAAAATCTCAAGGGATTAAGCAAACATCTCTGTTGCACTATGCTGGACTGTCGCACCATGTTGCTCTGTCGCTCTAATGTAAGAATCGCTCAATTTGGTTAAAATATTTGGCGATGGATCAAGGTATTATGATAATATTTTTATACTATTATATCAGGAGGAATCAATGGCCCAGGTATTTGAAAACGCTTCAGCCTGCTGGAAGGCGATAATGTCGGATGTTTCAAAGGGCAGAGATTTGCTGCCGATTATAGAAAAATTTGCGAGGGACAATACAAATCCATCAAAGATAGTATTCGGCACATCAGGATGGCGGGGCGAGATAGGCACGGACTTTACATTTAATAATGTGCGCATAGTTACATCAGCAATTATAGAGGCATTTAAAAGTAATGATAAGTCCTTCATGGAAGCAATGGGCGTATCTGACTTTTATGATATAAAAAGACGCGGGGTTATTGTCGGTCATGATAACAGGTTTTTAGGCCCTGACTTTGCTATGGAGGTTATAGGCCTTTTACAAAAAGAAGGGATAAAGACATGGTATGCTGGTGAGGCAATTACGCCGGAGTTTTCAGCAGGCATTGAGATGCTGAATGCTGCATGCGCTATTAATCTTACGCCCTCACATAATCCCGCAAACTATGCAGGCTTTAAGTTTAATCCATCAGATGGTGGACCTGCCGGGATAGAGATTACAGCAAAGATAGAAGATATAGCCAACAGGATGATGAAAGAAAGGGCAAGGGTTGAGAGTCATGCATCAAGGGTGGTTGTTGAAAGAATAGATTTAACAGGACTCTATATAAAATACATAAAAGAGCGGAAGACCCTGAATACTGAAAGAATAAAGGATTTTATAAATGACGAGGATTGTTTTATCTGTATTGACAATGTCCATGGTGCAACAAGGGGACGCATTCAGAGGATTTTAGGCGAAAATCAGAAAATCAAATATCTGAGGACAGAGGATGATTATCTCTTCGGAGGCGTAGCACCCGAGCCTTCGGAAAAGAATATGGCAGGGGTTGAAAATGTTTTAAACGAGAGCAATGCAAAATTTAAGCTCGGCGCTATTATGGATCCGGACGGCGATAGGATACGTTTTTCGGACAGCACAATGCAGATACCAATGAACTATTTCGGTGCAATGGCGCTCCATTTTCTTAATGTACATAAGAGATTTTCGGGTGTAGTGGCTAAATCGGTCGGCACAAGCAATTTCGTGAATGCCATAGCTGCAAAACTCGGAATTCCTGTCAAAGAGACGAAGGTGGGGTTCAAGAACTTCAGACCTTATATGCTCAAGACATCTGCTGAAAAGGCAATAGTGGCATTTGAAGAATCAGACGGCATTTCAGGCTATAACCATACGCTTGAAAAGGATGCCTTGTTCGGACTGCTTCTATCAATAGAGATGATGGCTGTTACAGGCAAGAATCTGAGCGAGTATCTGAAGGATCTCATGGACGAATTCGGCTATTATTATCCCGACCGTTCAGGGATTGCTGTTGATGCCTCTCTTGTGGGAGAGCCTCTTGTAAAAAGGCTTTCGGTCATTAAGGAGCAATATAAAACAGGAACAATAATTAATATAGGCGGAAGCAACAGGACAGTCAAAGACCTGATAACTGTTGACGGCATTAAAATGGTCTTTGATGATGGCTCATGGCTTATGATAAGGCCATCAGGCACAGAGCCGAAGGTTAGATTTTACATAGAGGCGAGGACAGAGGAGGGCAAAAAGGCAGTGTTCGAGACAGCAGAAAGGATGACTAAAGAGGCGCTTAGTCCGTAAGGAGAACTCTGTCCCTTTTACGGAATCCCCCTTTAATAAAATCAAACTGATGCATCTATTGTTATAGTTCTCTTCTTCCTTCAAGCGCCTTTGATAGAGTTACCTCATCTGCGAATTCTATATCGCTTCCAATTGGCAGGCCGTAGGCTATCCGCGTAATTCTTACATTGAAAGGTTTTATAATCTCTGTTATATATTGGGCTGTCATCTCGCCTTTTGTATTCGGGTTTGTGGCTAAAATCACTTCCTTAACGCTGTCTGATTGTATCCGGAGCACAAGCTCGTTAATCTTCAGCTTGTCAGGCGTGACTCCATCGAGGGGTGAAAGAGCGCCGAGCAGTACATGATATGTGCCATCGAAGCTCCTTGTCCTTTCTATTACAATGATGTTGCTCGGTTCTTCAACAACGCATATCTTGCCCTTGTCCCTTGAGGGATCGCTGCATATGTTGCATGGGTCTGTATCTGTAATGTTAAAGCATGTGGAGCAGAATCTTGCCTTGTCTTTAACATCGATGATTGCCGAGGCAATACCCTTTGCATCATCAGGCGACATGGTAAGGATGAAAAAGGCGAGTCTCTGTGCGCTTTTCCTTCCTATGCCGGGAAGCTTGGTGAGCTGGGTAATGAGGTCTTCTATTATGCCCTGCGTCATTTCCCGAAGATATTTCCCAATCCGCCAAGTCCGGGGATTTGCATGCCCATTGTGAGTTTCGACATCTCTTCATTGACCATCTGCTGTGCCCTCCTCAATGCCTCGTTTGATGCAGCGAGGATTAAGTCCTGAAGCATTTCTACGTCATCGGGATTTACCACATCCTTTTCTATTTTTATAGAGACAATCTCACCTCCGCCGTTGGCAACAACAGTGACCATTCCTCCGCCTGCGCTTGCCTCAACGGTTTTTGTCCTTGCCTCTTCCTGCATTTTCTGCATCTCGGCCTGCAGCTTCTGTGCCTGACGCATCATATCTCCGAGCATCTTTTTAGACATCGCTTCCTCCTTTTGAGGACGGAGTCCTCAAATTTTTTATTTTAAAATTCTATCCCTCTGGAGTTTCAAAGGGGCTCTGCACCTTTGAGTTCGGTATCACATCCACTATCCTTCCTTCAAACAGCTCAAGGGCCTCTTTGATTATGGGATTGTTCCGTGCATCTTCCTTTAAATCTTTTTTAGAGACAGACTTCACTTCCACAGTTTCAACACTTATGGATACATTCCTGCCGGAAATATCCTGAACCACTTTTTTTATAAGCGGGATGTTTTCTTTGACCGATTCCGCATGCACAGACAGCCCGCCGTTGAATACAATTTTGATTTCACTATCACCGAAAGAAACAGAGCCCTCGTTTAATTTAGAATAAAGGGGATGGTTTGTTTCGTCTATTTTTTCTATCACGGTGTTCCATATATCAGAAAGTGACGAGCCTTGAAGGACATTGCGGTTATTACAAGCCTCTTTGCTTCTGTCTTCCTGAGCGTTAGCGAAGAATCTCGTCTTATTGCTCAGGGCAGGTTGAGGCGAATTAACCTCACCGCTTATTATCCTCAATACCTCATTTACCGACTTTAGATGGCTCAGCATGCTTAATCTTATAAGTGTCATTTCAAGGGCAATCCTCGGATAGAATGCGCTTCTTATTCCGGGCTCTGCCTTTATCAACTCCGAAAGGATAACCGCCAGATGTTCTTCTGAGGTTTTATCTTTCAATTTATTGATTGCACTTGATTCCTCCTCGCTTAAGTCAATGACATTTTCTGTCTCTCCTGCTATCCTTGCTATTAAAAGATCCCTGATGAATTGCAAAAGGTCTTTCGTAAATGCCTTGAGGTCTGCTCCGGTATTGGTGAGATCCGAGATTATATTGATAATGCCTTTCCTGTCCCCTTCGATCACCGATGATGAAAGCCTTGAAAGGGTTTCTATATCTGTGATTCCTAAAAGGTCTTTAATCTCGGATTCTGTTATATCCTCTGAAAAAGACGCTATCTGGTCAAGGATAGTTAATGAGTCCCTCATGCTCCCGTCTGCAGCACGCGCAATCATCTCTAATGCAGAATCGGTTGCCTTTATACCATCTGCATTGGAAATAAATTTCAGCCTCTCTTTAATCTTCTGTCCCGATATTCTTTTGAAGGGCAGATGCTGACAGCGTGATAGCACTGTGGGCGGTATTTTTTTGGGCTCTGTTGTGGCAAGGACAAATATAACATGCGGCGGAGGCTCTTCGAGGGTCTTTAAAAGGGCATTAAAGGCTGACGTGGAAAGCATATGTGCCTCATCAATTATATAAACCTTATGCCTGCTGCCTGACGGCGCATATCTTACCCTTTCACGGAGGTCTCTTATATTGTCGACGCCTGTATTTGAAGCGCCGTCGATTTCAGAGACATCCATGGATGAGCCGTCTGTGACCTCCATACATGACTGGCATTTCCCGCATGGATCAGGAGTCGGCCCGCTTACGCAGTTTAATGCCTTTGCGAGTATTCTTGCTGTTGTTGTTTTGCCTACGCCCCTCGGCCCCGAGAATATATAGGCATGGGCGACTTTATTTTGGGTAATGGCATTCTTCAGAATGCGTGCAATTGCTTCCTGACCGACTAAATCCTCAAAGGTCTGGGGTCTCCACTTTCTTGCTAAGACAAGGTATGACATTCTACTCCATCCTTTTTTTCTACACCCGGGGGCTGGCTTACGGGACCGGCTTGCTGCGGCACCCAGACAAAATGCTTACCGTTGCTTCCTTCCGGACCTGGCGGGGTTCACACCTGCCTGCTGCGCAGGGCCAGCCCCCGGCTGTAGAAAAAATCGTTCAAACAGTTCAAATCGTTCAAGGTTGTTTAAACTGGCGGAGAGGGAGGGATTCGAACCCTCGGTGAGTTTTACCCCACACACGATTTCCAGTCGTGCACCTTCAGCCGCTCGGCCACCTCTCCTAAAAAATATAATTATTTAGGTTAATGTAAAGGAGTAATTAAAATCAACCGACTATCCCCAAAACCCTTGTCTTTAACAGGCATAACATACCTTAAATTGAAATATTTCTAAAACATTTCTTTTCTTACCGTCTTATGCCCCCATGGATTAAAGTTTTTTTAAAAACTGACAGGAGGCATGGAGATGTTAACTAACAAAGGGCATTTGAAGTTTTTCAGGGCATTGGCATTACTGGTATTAACAGTTTTTGTATTTTCAGGCTGTGCCCAGACCATGAGGGCAATAGAGAATGCAAAGATGACGACAACAGTAAAGATGTCAGACACCGTATTCCTCGATCCAAACATTCTGTCTAAAAACAGGAGTGTTTTTGTAAGGGTTACTAACACATCAGACATGCAGGAGATACAATTTGAGTCTCTCCTGAGAGAGAAACTCTCACAAAAAGGGTTGAACCTCGTAAACAACCCTCTACAGGCAGGCTATGTAATTCAGGCTAATGTTCTATATATGGATTATGAAAAATCGACCCTGACAGCAGACGGCATGGTAGCTGGTGGTTTTGGTGGAGCCATAGCAGGCGCTTCAATGGGCGGCGATTGGAAAGGTTCAACAGCCGGAGGCTTGATCGGGAGCGCAATTGGCAGCATTGTTGGAGGAGCTATAGGATCTGCATTCAAGGTCGAAACCTTTTTTGGTGCTGTGGATGTACAGATAAAGGAGAAAGTTGAGGGAGGAGTTACAGGGACAATGAAAACCGATGCAAAGCAGGGCTCATCCACAACACTTACAACAGAGAGGGAGATTAAATCCGATTTTCAGGAGTACCGCACGAGAATTGTGGCTAAGGCAAAACAGACCAATATAGACAGAGTTGAAGCAGCTCAGGTTATATCTGAAAGGCTCGCCTCACAAATTGCAGGGATGTTTTAGGAGTGCTTATGAGCCATTGCAACACATTAAATGATTTCATATAATACCTAAGTTGAGCGATTTTGTAAGGTAGGCATGTATAGCTGATAGCTCATGGATGCTAATCAAAGACCATGAGCTATCAACTATCAGCTAAATAGTCTTTCCGCAGCACCTGCCTTACAAAATGTTTTGATTGCTAAACGTAAGAATCGTTCAATTTGGGTAATATTTCTACTGTGCGGAGAAATAAAATGAAGGAAATCTTGATATTCGTTGCCGGAGCTACTCCACAGATAGTCACAGAAACTATCTATGCCCTTGCTCATGCAAATCCATCGGTTTATCCAGATGAGATTTATATCATAACTACAACAACAGGCAGGAAGCGAATAGAAGATACAGTTATTAAGAAAAAGATATTCAATCTAATGGCAGATGAATATGGTATCCCTCCAATCAATCTTACAGACTCTTCCTTCATTATTGTGAGCAACACCTCCGGCGGACTTGAGGACATCAGGAGCAAAGAAGAAAATGAGGCTATGGGCGATACTATCACATCCTTTATCAGGGAAAAGGCAAAAGACTTGAACGCCCGCCTTCACTGTTCCCTTGCAGGTGGAAGAAAGACAATGAGCTTTTACATGGGAGCTGCGCTTCAGCTTTTCGGCAGACCCTGGGATAAGCTCTATCATGTGCTTGTAACGCCTGAATTTGAATCAAATCCCGATTTTTTCTATAAGCCAAAAAAGAATAAAGTCATCGAATGCAGGATGCCTGATGGCAGGATTAAAAAGCTGAATACAAAAGATGCGAAAATAGAACTTGCTGAACTTCCTTTTATACGACTTGGCAGTAAGATATCCCTGCACGGAAAGGGCTTCCGTGATCTCGTTGCAGAGAGCCAGAAAGAAATAGACACAGCCACAATGCAGCCGCAGCTTTTTGTCAATCTTAGCGAGAGGACGCTCTACATAGGAGACAGGCTTATAGAAATGGTTCCTGTGGAACTCATGATATACACAGCTTTTTTAAAGCAGAAGACCCTGCATTGCAAATATCATGAAATGCAATACTGCCTTGACTGTGCCGAATGTTTTCAGACACTCGCGGATTTTTCAGGTAGACCGGCAGTAGAGGAGATGGCTAAAGATTATAAGAGGATATATAGAGATCAGCCTTTAAAGTCAGAAGAATTCCTGAGTAAATGGGCAGACGGGATAGGCGCAGAAATAATCAGGCAGAATATAAGCAAGATAAACAGGACTATCAGAGAGCAGTTGCAGGACGAGATACTTCTGCCTCATTATTGCGTAACTGCCCTGAAAAAATACGGAAGCAGCAGATATGGCGTGAGGGTGGAGAAGAGGAAGATAGTGATTGAATGAAAATTTTTATTGAAAGGACAGGAAAATTTTGGTATAAGTTTATAGACTTCTTTGCAACTATGGGGGGACAGCGATGGATGAAACGGTTTACAAAATAGCGCTTGCAGGATTTTTGCATGATATTGGAAAATTTGCAGAGCGGGCAGCAGGCGCTAGAACTGTGGATGATATTGGATTCTTTCCATCTGAAGAATTTTTAAATAACAACAGAGACTTATATCAGCCTTTTTACGATGGCAGGCATACCCATAGACATGCTGTATACACAGCAGCATTTATAGATCATCTTGAAGAACTGCTTCCCAAACAGTTCAATAAGGGTGAATGGGGGCTTGGAGATTCATTTGCAAAACTTGCGGCAGGGCATCATAAGCCAGAAACTCCAATGCAGTGGATTATTGCAATAGCAGACAGAGTAAGCAGTGGTTTTGATCGTTCAGAATTTGAGGATAAATATAACAAAGAAATACAGGTCAGGGATTATAAAAAGACCCGATTACTCACAATATTTGAAGGACTTTCAACTGACGGCAAATGGAAAGAAGATAGATTTGATTCGTATCTATGGAGGTATCCTCTTAAAGAATTATCCCCCCAGAATATTTTCCCTGTCAATAATGATGAGGTAAGGCAGATAGAGAGTGAGCAAGCTTCTAAGGATTATCGTGAACTATTTCTCAATTTTGTAAATGCAATTGAGAAATTAGCCCATAAAGAAAATATTCCCCTCTGGTTTGAGCATTTTGATAGTCTTTTTATGATCTTTGGTTCTCATATCCCAGCGGCAACTGTAGGCTATGTAGTCCCAGATGTATCGCTTTATGACCACAGCAGGACTACATCAGCCCTTGCCTCTGCTTTGTATCAATATCATAGAGAAATAGATACTATTACCATTGAGGCAATCAAGGATTATGAGCTTAACAAATTTCTACTTATAAGCGGCGACTTCTACGGCATACAGGACTTTATCTTTACAGAAGGTGCAAGCACAAGAAAGGATTCTGCAAAACTCCTTCGCGGAAGGTCTTTTTACATATCGCTTTTATCAGAGCTTGCGGCTGATATGCTTTGCAGGGAACTTGGGTTGCCTGTAACATCAATTCTCCTTAATGCTGCAGGGAAATTTACGATACTGTCCCAAAATACTGTCAAGGCAAAAGAGACAGTTAAAGCCGTTGAAGATAAGATTAACAATTGGCTTATTAAGAATTTCTTAGGTCAAGCTTCAATGGGATTTTCAGCAGTTGAGGCATCCTGCAATGACTTTATAAGCCGCAGGTTTGTAGATTTGTGGGGCAGGCTGTCAAAAGCTGTAGACAAAAAGAAATACTCAAAATTTGATTTGACTCAGCATGGCGGCTGTGTAGGGGCTTATCTTGACTTTTTTGACAATGAGATTGGGATTTGCCCATTCTGCAATAAAAGACCTGCTGATAAGTCAGCAAAAATAAAAGAAGAATACGCCTGCAAGATTTGCCATGACCATATCTTTATTGGAACGGGAATTGTAAAAAACGAGCAGATTGCAATCACAGCTATTGATGCCGATTTACATGGTGAGAAATTATTGGAGCCTATTTTCAGCAAGTATCAATTTGCCTTTGCAACAGGCGAATTAAAAGAGATGGCAAGAGAAGGCAAACTCTTTAAGTTCTGGAATATTGGAATTTCTGAAAAAGAGGAAATCGCTAAAAATATTACCGCCAAATTCATCAACGGCTATGTGCCTAAGTATGATGATGAAGACCTACACGATGACCGTTATTTTGCAGGCAAAAAGAGCGAAAAGAAAAAACTGGAGATGATTGAAGAAATTCGGACAGAAAAAGACACCCCAAAGACCTTTGGCCATATAGCAGTCAAGGCACTTAATTATACAGATAAGCCAAATAAATTTAAAGGCATTGAAGCCCTTGGCATACTAAAAGCAGATGTGGATAATCTCGGCCTACTATTTGCCTGCGGAATGAGACAGGAAAGGCTTACGCTCTCACGTCTTGCAACTATGAGCCGACAAATGAATAACTATTTTTCAATATTCCTGCCATATAAGCTGAAGACAGACGAGAGGTTTAAAAATATCTATACGGTTTTTGCCGGAGGGGATGACCTATTTCTGATTGGTCCATGGAATAGGATTATTGAATTTGCAGACTTTCTGAATAAATCATTCAGAGAATATGTCTGCAATAATGATAAGATAACCCTATCAGCGGGCATCGCACTGCATAAGCCTAATACGCCTGTTCTTACATTGGCAGAAACATCGGAAGATGCCCTTCATGCCTCAAAATCAAAGGGCAGAGACAGTATAACAGTTTTTGGAGAGACGGCAAAGTGGAATGACTTTGCAGAGCTTGAAGAGATTAAAACTACCATTGAAGATTGGCTTGACTCTGAGAAGATAAACAATGCCATGCTATTTAGGCTAAATGAGTTTATTGAAATGAGACGACAGCAAGAGGAGGTAACAAAAGGCGGCGTTGTATATCTTGAAGACATGGAGTGCCTTAAATGGCATTCACGGTTTAAATATACCGTTGTCAGAAACATTGGCAAGGGTTTGAAAGGCGATAAAAGACAACAGGCAATAGAGGAAGTTTTGAAAATTGCAAATTGGCTGCAAACATATAAAGGCGCATTAAAAATGCCGCTTTGGCAGGTAATATATAACAGGAGATAGGAGGAAAGATTTATGAATTTTTGGAGAGATAAGAAAAACAAACTTATTAAATCCGACTTGTTCTCTACGGATGCAGAAAACTTAGCAAAAAAAGTTGCTGAAGATGGCACAAAAACTTGCAATAAACGAAGTCAAATAAGAAAATTTTATGATGAAGTCCTTAACTTTTCAACTCGCGTTGGTAAAGATTCAGCAGAGTTTGAGAAAATGCTTCCATATTTGAAAATGTTGAATGCAAAGGCGGCTTACGCAAAAGGAAGAGGTTTAATATCCGATAGCTTTAAAAATTTTATATCAATCTCCTTACAACAAATTAATGATAAAGATGATTTTGACGTTTTTGTTGGACTATTTGAGGCATTTATGGGCTACTACAGACTTTATAGACCATCAGAATAAGGGAGGATAAAACATATGAAACTCATGTCAATAAAAGAACTTAGGGGCAAGATTATCCTTAAAAGTGGTTTACATATAGGCTCAGGCAATATGGAAATGCACATCGGAGGCACAGACAGCCCTGTTATTAAACATCCCCACACTCTTGAGCCGTATATCCCCGGCTCCTCATTGAAAGGCAAAGTGCGGTCTTTACTTGAAATGGCAAGCGGGCTGATGATGCATACAAACGGCGGTGTGATTTCAACAAAGATATTAAGTAAGAGCGATCTTTCAGAGGAAGACAAAGACAAAGCTAAGGAGATTATCAAAATCTTTGGCTCAGGCGGTGATGACAAAGAAGAAAATACCGGTATCGGCCCAACCCGTGTATCTTTTGCAGACTGCTATCTTAATAAGGATTGGAAAAAGAAGGCTCAGTTAAACCGCTGGCAACTTACAGAGGTGAAGTCAGAAAATAGCATAAATAGAATAAAAGGGACTGCCGAAAATCCAAGATTTATTGAGCGAGTGCCTGAAGGCGCTGAGTTTGACTTCAATCTCACATTCAAAATACTTGATGAAAGCGACGAACAGCTTTTTGACAGGCTGCTTAAAGGTTTAAAGCTCCTTGAACTTGACGCCATTGGAGGCAGTGGCAGCAGGGGATACGGAAGGATTAAGTTTGAGTTCGCGGATGATAAGATTCAACAGAAGTATGAAAGCTTGAATCCGTTTTAGAGGGGGGGCGGATTGAAAACATACGAAATTACCATAAAACCACTGTCCGGTTTTGGCACGCCTCTAAAAGGTGATACTCTGTTTGGTCATATCTGCTGGCAAGCTGCTTATGACGATACTCTTTTGGGTGCTGGCATAGCTCAACTGCTTGCTGACTATACTACAAATCCATTTCTGATTGTCTCGAGCGCATTTCCTAAAATTAATAATAGCTATGCCTTGAAGCGTCCAGATGTGCCGCTTGATATGCTCTTTGATTTTAGTGGCAGCAACAAGGCTGATATTATAGCTAAACGCAAGGAACTGAAAGGCAGACACTGGATGTTTGTCAAAAATGGCAGCAGGGTGCAATCTATAAGATCTGATAAATTATATCTAAACGATGAACAATTATTCGCTGAGCTATTTCCTTTTAAGGATGCTGAAGCTCAACGGCAGATGCGTAAAAAGGGCATTAAATCCTTTGTCGTGGACTATACACAGCCTCATAACACCATCAATCGCTTGACAGGCACAACAGGAGAAGGGCAGTTTGCGCCATACTCGGTTGACCAAAGGGTATTTATCAATGAAGCAGAACTCGTTATCTTTGCGGGATTAAGAGATGATATCAAGATTGAGACTATCATCAAGGCGTTAAAACAAATAGGCGCATCAGGATTTGGCAAAGATGCTTCTACTGGACTTGGCAGGTTCGAAGTAGGCGAACATAAAGAAATTGACCTATGCTCTCTCGGTGCAGACAGTCCTAATGCCTGCTACACACTTGCGCCTTGTGTGCCTGAAAAAAACGCCTTCAGCAAGATGTTCTTTGCGCCCTTTACCCGTTTTGGCAGGCATGGTGATGTGCTTGCAAAATCAGGCAAACCTTTTAAAAATCCTGTAATAATGGCAGATGAGGGGGCTGTGTTTGTTGTAAAGGATGCAGGCACTTTGAATAAGTCATACATCGGCACTGCTATATCAGGCATTTCAAAAGCAGAGCCAAATACAGTAACACAGGGATATTCGCTCTATATACCCATTAAAGTGGAGGCGTCTAATGAATAAACCACTCAAAATAAGGTTGCATGTCTTGTCACCTATCCATATAGGCTGTGATGAAGTCTATGAGCCCACGAGTTTTGTTATAGACGAGAATAAGAAAAAGTTGATAGAGTTTGATCAGATGGATTTTGTAAAGGCACTAAATAATAAGCAGAGGGCGGAGTTTTCAAAGGTCTGCTCTGGAGATAACCTGCTATCAATCATGAAGTTTATTAAGAATAATAGCATGAAGATTAAAGGCAGAGAGGTTGATATTGCATCAGAGTTGATAGCACATTATTACAAAAAAGTGCTTGGCATGTCTTCATTTGATAAAAATGCAGTTATAAACCAGTTTACAATGAACAAGACGGCATACAATCCACAGACCAATCAGCCATATATTCCAGGCAGTTCACTAAAAGGCTCTATGAGGACTGCATATCTAAGCGACCTGGCAAAAGTCAAAAATATTACAAAGTGGAAAGGTAAATCAGATGAATTAGAGACAAAATTGCTTGACAGGAAGGAAGGCAAAGAAAAGATGTCATCAGACCCTTTCAGAATGGTAAAGGTCTCTGACCTACTTCCTGTTGGAGAGGTAAAGACAAAGATAGTTTATGCAGTCAATAAAAAAAAGAAAAAGAGCGACAAGGCTTTATTGTCCGAAAAGGGCGGAGTATATCAGATATTTGAGACTATACAGCCCGGAAGTGTATTTGAGGGCACAATAAATATCAATATGCCTGAAAAAACAGCAGGAATCAGCCTTCCCATTACCGCAGACAGCCTGAAGTCTTCCCTTAATAAGTTTTATATTCCACTGCTGGAGACTGAAATAAAAACGCTGAAAAGCATGGATATTTCGGTGCCAATAATAAATGACATTAATGCTAAATTCAAAGGACAAATAAATAAGACAGTTTTCTTTGTCAGCATAGGCAGGCATTCAGGTGCAGAGGCAGTGACAATTGAGGGAAACAGATATATCAAGATTTCACCTCCTGGCAAACCTGCAAAATTTTCAAATATAGGTGCCACTACTATCTGGTTCGCCTCTGAAAGTCCAAAACCTGAGAACAATACAGGCTTAATTCCCTTCGGTTGGGCAGCGATTGAGGTAATGGTGGCATTTTAAAAACAATGGAAACAAAAGCAAACATTGCAGACAATGCCAATGGTATCGCATATTTCTAAAATAACATTCCCTGTAGTTTTGCTTTTTCTGCTCTTTATTGCTGCACTTCATTATGCAGGCCATTTTTTCCCGGAATCATGGCTTTCAGCGATGCATCACATTGATATTGTGTCTGAATATATAAAAACAGCTTTTGAACTGACGGCGATTATAATAGCTGTTATTAAAAGAAAGGATATAACACGATGGTTTATTAGCAGATTCAGGCGTAAAGAGTTTGAGGGCACAGGTGATGAATTTCCTGTTTCTGAGGAAAAAGTGGAGGGGATTGTGATCCCTGTAAGCCGTACTGAACAGCCGGAATGGATTATTCGTCACTTGAAGCCTCGCTATGTCGCGCTTCTTTACACGGGCTTTAAGCAGAGCAGAGATGCTACCCTTGAACTGGTGCGAAAATTTAGCAGTACAACGCTCTTTAATCTGACGGAAGATGACATCAAAAACGGGAAAGATATGATTGCTGATGCTGAAGACCCTCTTGTTACAAAAGAACTGACCCGTCGGGCAATAAGGCATATGCTTGCACTCGATCTGAAGCATGAAAATATCTTCGTTGACACCACAGGCGGTAAAGTGCCGATGTCCATTGGGGCATTTCAGGCGGCTGAAGAAGAGAATGTATCATCAATCTATATAGTGGGCAAGGGTGAGAAAGGGTTTATTACAGACCCTTCAATACGGCAGCAGGGAATGCCGATTTTTATAAGCGAAAAAAGAGAGGGAAAAAGTTGAGGTGAATTTATGAGCCATATCCATGTGTGCCTTGTATCGGATCAGACAATACCGAATATTTTGGGTATTCATCACTTCTCTCCAGATAATGTGCTGTTTGTTTCAACATCTGATATGGAAAAGAAAAATAAGGTGAAGCATATGCTGCAGGCTCTTATGCAGATAGGACTTAATTACGGAAATAGATTTCAAAAAATAGTTGTGCAGGAAGACTCTCTGCTTGACTGTAAGAAAAAACTTGATGAATGGATTACAGGGAGGGAAGGCTCTGAATTTACAGTTAACTTAACCGGTGGCACAAAAATTATGTCAATTGCTGTCTATGAATACTTTAAGGATTATGGTAGTAAGATGATATATATTCCTTTGGGGCATAATGAATTTATAATGCCATTTCCTAAAAGGGCTTCAAATACTGCAACGCCATTGACTCTGAGACTAAAAGTTGCGGACTATCTTGCTGCTTATGGGCTTAGTGTTACAAACGAAAAGAAACTTGCCGAAAATCATGCTAACGCCGAATGCAGGAAAAACCTGACCGAATGGATTGTGCGCAACTATGATGCCATTAAATTTCTTCTTGAAAGGTTTGGAGAGAAATTAAGAAAACACCGCGATGACAAAGGGGGTTATTTCTGGAACACATCATACTTGCCGCAGAATGATCAAGAAAAGGAGCTATTTACAAAAGCGAAGTTTTTTTATGATAACGGCAGTTATCAAAAACAACTGAACCGATCCGAGATAATATATTTAACAGGCGGCTGGCTTGAAGAGTATTGCTACAATGAAATTGCCTGCTTTAAGGGCAAGGGAATAGACGATGTTGTTATCGGCATAATTCCGGAAACTAATGGAAGAAAAAATGAATTCGATGTCATGTTTACCAAAGATAATGCACTTTACACTGTGGAATGCAAATCTCTTGACCAGAATGACGATATGAAGGCTGATGCTTTATATAAAATAGCTGCTTTGCAGAAAGAGTTCGGTCTTCGAGTAGAAAGTTTTTTTGTTAGCACTTCTCCTCATATCATGAAGGAAGGAAAGATAAAGCCGTCGATTGAGGCAAGGGCAGCACAGTTTAAAACGACTGTAATAACGCCTAATGAGGTAGTTAGTTTTTCAAAGATCTTGGCAGAAAAACTCAAAATCAAGACGGAGGAATAAGCAAATGATTCAAATTGACCTCAGCGTTCTCTACTCTTCAACCGCAACCGCAAAACTATCTCAGTTAAATGAGTATGTTCAAAAAACCCTTTCCCTTGCTGGCGAAGGCAATGAAGTAGTTATTACCGGTGCCGCCCCCGTGTGGCTCTATCTCAAGATTGCCCATGCTCTGCATGGCAAGGCGAGG
>JAGUWD010000033.1 GCA_020062545.1 Thermodesulfovibrionales bacterium | reverse complement strand
GCATCCTGTGCGTAATCTGTTATTCCCACCGTTGCCTTCTTGCCTGATACCTTTACCCATGTGTGTTCCTTGTGATATTTGATGTTGTCTGGATTCATGAATTTCTCCTTTTTGGTTTGAACCAATATTGCCATATAATAACCTTTGGAGTGTGTTGTATAGACGACAATTATTTTTAACCTACAAGAATCTTCTGAAATAGCAGAAAGGAATAACCCCAGCACTATAAGAAAATTTAGTCAGAAGAATCTATAAGTTTGACAAGCCTTGCATAATCGAGAATGGTAATCCTGCTGCCATCGCACTCAATAACCCCGTTTTTTCTAAACTCGTTCATCACCTCTGTCACAGTTGTCCTTGTGGCTCCTATCATATTTGCCATCTCCTGATGCGTAAATCTCTTTTCTATTGTGATAACGCCATTGTGGGATAAGCCGCATATCTGGCCAAGTTTAATAAGGAGCTGAGCCAACCGGGTGTGCACATCGCATATAATAAGATCCTTTATGGTCTCATGCGCCTGTCTTATCCTGCTGCCAAGTATCCTCATAATAAAGACGGCTATTTTAGGACTTCTGCTAATTAGTTCTTCAAAATTCGCTCTATTTATGCACAAGACCTCGGTATCCTCCACTGCCTCTCCAAAGACAGTCCTCATCTCACCGCCACAGACCTCTGCAAGGCCAAAAAAATCCTTTGGCTGACAGAACCAGTATATGATCTCCTTTCCGCACTCAGATAGGTTATAGATCTTAACCCTGCCGCTTAAAACATAATAGATTAAATTGCCCTGGTCACCCGGAGAAAAGATAACGCTGTTTTTGGAATATTTTTTCCTGTGTGATTTTTGGTAAAAAAATGATCTTTCGCCTTCCGGCAATTCATTGATAATATCTATGGCGCTTAAATACCAGCGTTTTTCCATAAATTATCAGCTAAGTATTAATTTTTTAAACATTTCTTGCCCTCACAATCAATAATTCAGTTTAACTCTCCATCATAACTTTGTCCATAGAGGCATTCTTTTTTTTCACCCCGTCTTACTATTTGATATACTTCTGTCCCTCTCCTTTAATAAAATCAATAAGTTTCTGAATATTGTGAGATAGTTTGCCTTTAGTAACAAGGATTATATCGCTCGATATTTCCGGTATCTCAGGAACCTTGATTGCATCATCAGCTACATTTGAAGCTACAATCCCTATTGCCTCATGATTAGATGCTATATTTTGTTTTACATCAGGACCGGTAACGGCTTCAAGGACATCCTTTGTTGGAGATTCTCCATCAAGTATCTTGCTTATGAATAATGTGTTCATTCCCGGAGTCAGTTTTCCCCATACTATAATGATTGGCATGTCTTTCCCGCCTACATCCTTCCAGTTAGTTATTTTTCCGGTGAATATACCCTTTAATTGCTCTTTTGTAAGTCTTGAAACAGGGTTAGACTTATTTATAAAAACCGCTGCCCTGCTTCTTCCGATAACGAAACTTTGCAACTCTGCTTTATTGACCTCAATTCCATCCTTTTTCATGACAGCAATCCACTCATCAAGTGTAACTCCTGCACCCGCAACATCTATAGTGCCTTTCAACAGGTCTTGCATTGCTATCTTAGGTCCTACTTCTACAATAGTAATTTTAACCGCGCTCGCCTTTTCAAAATATTCCTTTACTGTTTTTAATATACTTACAGGCGCTGCGCCTGCTCCTATTTTGATTTCATCTGCAAAGGCGCCGACACTGCATATCAACAACAAGGCCATAGCTGTTGCTAAAGTACATATGACTTTCTTCATATTGTTCCTCCTGTCTTTGTTAACCTGAAAAAACTTACAAATCTTATAATGTCTCTGCTGCTCTGGCAGCAGGGACATTAGATCAAAGTCCTTATCAGCAAATGTTTTAAAAAGGCCATGGTGCAGAGGGGTTCCAGACGGGCATCCCCATAAATGCATACCATGGCGCCATAATAAGAATGCCGTATGCAATAGCAATAAGCACCGCCACCCAGCCAACTTTGGCATAATCTGCCATACTGAAAGTGCCGCTGCTGTATGCGATCACTGCTGCAGTGATCTGTGTCGGCAGTATATAAGCAAAGGTATCCGTATCGGACACCAGCATGGTGAATGCCACCGGATGAAGTCCCAGTTTAGGCGCTAAGGCTATCAGGATGGGAGCCAGCATGGCAATAGCCGCGACATTGGAGAGCATCCCCAGCCGCATAATATGCGTACCAACCATGAGTATAAGCAGAATCACCTGCCATGGATGTCCTGTGGCAAGAGGGTGGATTACGTCAGATAACCATTTCGCCAGACCCGATGAACCCATGGCTGCTGACATGGACATGGCACCGGCCAGGAGCAGCCAGGTGCCCCAGATAGTCCGATCCTGAAGGGCCTTCCATTTAAAGCCAAACAGTCCCGGCGTAAAAATGAGCGCAATACCCATCAACGCTGCATTGTGTGCTTTTATTTTGTGCAAAGATTCCGTCATCCACATGAGTCCTACAAAGGCGAATACGGCTATTATCAGCCATTCGGTTTGGCTGGTTTTAGGTAACTCAGCATGCATTTCCTTTACCCTTTCTATACCGCCAGGGATTTTAACCCCTCGCGTCTTAAAGTAACGGCGTACCCACCATTGTGTTATAACAAACATGCCGAGGTACGGCCACTGCAACAGGAACCAGTTAAAATAGGATAGGTGATAGGCCAACTCTGTTTCAAAAAGCCCGACAAGTATCAGATTCGGCAGATGCGCGGTCATGATGCACATGCCGCTAATCATTGAGCCATAGACCAGCGTCTGAATCACAATCGCCTTTTTGCCTGCGCGTTCCTCGGGTGTATCACCAAACAATTTCGTAATACCGTTCACTACTGGCAGTAGTGTAGCAGCGCGAGCGTTGGCCGCAGGAATAATAAATGATAAAACAAGGTTGGCTCCAAACATTGCCCAAATAATGCCACCCACCTCTTTAACGCGCATTTTTTTCAGGAGCGTGAGGGCAATGCGCCGATCAAGACCGGCAGTCTGCATTATGGCAGCAAGCATGAACGCGGCCAGTGTTAAAAAAACTACTGGCTGGCTAAAACCGCCGGCAGCCGCGGGAAACTTGCCAACTGCACCCCCCATGACCAGGAGCATGGGAATAAGCAATCCCGTAACGCCCACAGGCAGCGCTTCGGTTATCCACATAAGTGTAGCCCATGCCAGAACTGCCAGTGTTGATTTTCCTGCATTCGACATGCCTTCGGGAAGCGGCATAATCCATAAGATAAAGAAAAACACCGCCCATGCAACAAAAAAACCAATTAAGGTCTTTGCCGGAGCGCGTCCCCGTGCACGAATGTTTTCTAAAAACCGGCCGAAGAAAGTGTTGGTTGACGGGAATGCCGCTATACCTGTCGTATCTTTTGTTTCATTCATGCTTTTCATGCTCCCCCCTTACCTGAGATTCGCTGCTGTGAGGCTCACAAGAAGCACTCCAATAGTTTTACCCCCATCTTTAACAGGGACAGCAATCTGGATAGTATCAATGTTAGTGCTGGGATCGGGTTTGGATTCGCCTTGCTGCCACACCTTACCGCTAAAAGCTTCATCAAAGTTTGGTTTGCCTTTACCAAGGTAGATAGCCGGCATCGATGTAAATGCGACGCGGTGGCTCTTATCGCCGCTGAGGACAATTTTGTTTATGCCTTTTGCATCTGTATTCATCCATTGTGTAAGGAGCTGACCGGTCGGGCTGGTAATGAAACTCCGGACTATTCTATCATTCTCCTTCAGTTCCCGCCACTTGGCGTTCCCCATACCCGGAATAGGCCCCTTGGCATTGCTTTCTCTTACCGCCTTTATAATAGCTGGATCGCCCGCCCATGTTACAGCCTTTTTCTTATATGCTTCTATTTTGAGCTGCATTTTTGAGGTAATCTCCCCTGAAAACACAGGAGCTACCATGCCCAGTACAAAAATAACCAAGACCAATACATAGAAAAGTCTCTTCATTGTGCCCTCCTTTAACCTTTTGTCTCTTGTGGTTTTCCCTCGCCCCCCTATCAGGCTTGAAAATTCCTAAATCCATACTCCATGATAGTAAATATAGCCGCACTATGCTGTCGTCTGGAAGACATCCGGGTAATGGGGAAAAGGTTGTTTTCTTTTTTGAAATTCAAGTAAAATTTCGGATGGACATCTTAAATGAAATTGTCAAAAAGAAAGCTGAACGGTTAAGGCATTCAAAAATCGCCATTCCCATTAATGATCTAAAAAATCGCCTGCTGGATATAGATAAAACAAGGGACTTTGGAAGTGCCATAAAAAGAAATGGCAAAAAGATAAAGCTCATAGCAGAGATAAAAAAGGCATCACCTTCAAGGGGCATTATCAGAAAAGACTTCGATCCCATCAAAATAGCATCCATATATGATAAAAAAGATGTAAATGCCATATCAGTTCTCACAGAAGAGGATTTTTTTCAGGGACATCTGTCGTATATACAAAAAGTTAAAGGCATTACATCTACGCCCGTGTTAAGAAAAGATTTCATTTTCGATGAATACCAGATATACGAATCAAGGGTAAATCATGCAGATGCCATACTCTTGATTGCAGCCATACTCGATAAAAATCAGGCCAGTGAATACCTTCATCTTGCAAAGGAATTGGGACTTTATGTATTGTTCGAGGTCCACGATGAAGATGATCTGGAGAAGGCTCTCTTGATAGATGCAGACATTATCGGAATTAACAATCGAAATCTGAAAACATTAAAGATCGATTTATCAACCACGCTGAGACTCAAGAAAGACATACCAAAGGACAAAATAGTTGTAAGCGAAAGCGGAATCAAAAATAGAAATGATGTAATTAAATTAGAAGACGCAGGAATTGATGCCATGCTTATCGGCACATCATTGATGGAAGCAGCGGATATCGGAAGAAAGATCGATGAGATAATGGAAGGTTAAAAAGGAGGGCGAACACTAAGGTTCGCCCAATTGGCGGAATGGAGGGTTCCAGAGGTTCCGCCTCCCGCTTATACTCTATGTACCAGCACAGGGACATTTGAACTCATCAAAACCTTTGTTGTCACACTTCCGAGGATAGCGCCTATACCTCTCTTGCCGTGGGATGCCATAAAGATGAGGTCGCAGCCTTTCTCCACTGCTGTTTTTATTATTTCCTCTGAAGGGGACTCGCTTTTTACATAAAAACATTCGCAGGGCACTCCTGCCTCTTTTGCTGCATTCTCAATTACTGATATGTATCTTGTTGCCACACATTCAAATGATGCCTCGAACTTAGTCCTGAACATTCTTCCCTCTTCGGTGTTTTCGGGTGCCCATACATCCCAGATGTCGCCTGAAGTAGGTTTTGGTATCACATAAAGCCCTGTAACCTTTGCATTAAGGAGTTTAGCAAGGGCAACACCGCTTTTTATTGCTTCCTCCGAGAGTTCCGAGCCGTCTGTCGGCAATAAAATATTCTTATACATAAAACCTCCAATTACTTCTGCCCGGTTATTTTTGAATTATGAAGCTGATAGTACCGGCCTCGTCTTTCATCTCCACAAGTTTATAGCCGCTCCTCTCGCAGAGGGCCGGGATGCTGTGCTTGGTGCTGCTGTCATTTGCTAAAACATGAAGAACCTGCCCCTTTTCCATTGTTTTTAATGTATTCATGGTCATTACCATAGGCCTCGGACATACCAGGCCTTTAACATCGAGCACCTTGTCAATTTTCACTTCTGTTGTCATTTCACCCCTCCTATCCTTCCATATATTTTTTGAATGTCCTGCCTGCAAACCATGTCATCAAAAGCGCCCATAAAAGCACTACACTTATTGTAAAAACGACCGCTATGGGATAGCTCCCGAATATCTGGGGCAGATAAACATCCGTTATATTCTTTGAGCCGTATGGCGCAAAGATTGTCTTGAACCATGTCTCCTCTCTCATCGGGAATAACCATGAGGAAACGCAGATGAGTGTTAAGAGACCTACCCATATCTTTACCTGTCCTTCAGCAGTTCTCCAGAGGCTGTCGCTGACGCACGCTCCATTGAGCGCCATGCCGAGCCCGAACAGGGCTGAACCAAGGAGTATTCCGATACCTGCAGGGCTTATGGCGAATATCTCAGCATAGGCAATATCAGGGGACACAGAGCCAAGAAGTTTGAATGGAAGAAAACCTATTACCAACAGTGCATAGAGTAGCGCCATTGCCCTCGACATATCGCTGAAGCCTGTTAAAAATGGCTCTCTGTATGCATAGGCAAAGCACATGCCTCCCCTCTGCATTGCAAACCCTGTAAGTGTTGCTGCCAGAAATGACATGGAGAGGGCAGGGTAGCCGATCTTGGTAAACCGTGCCAGAACTATAAACATAACGACTGTAAGAATTATTGCCATTACGGGCTGAAATCTGATGCCAAATGGTTCGCCTCCGTCCGCATTAGCCGGCATTTTAGGCCATATGGTCTTTGTCTTTTCAAAATGCATTAACGGTCTATAGCCTGCGCCATCAGCAGCGCATGCGAGGGATGCCAGCCTTCGCTTCTCAAGCCAGACAATTATTTTTGCTCCAAAGAACGAACCTATGGTCATGCCTATAACCATTTCAATGGCCTGGACACTCATAGCCCCTATATTGGTTGTACTTACCAGTGGACAACCGAACATAAAGACCGCGCCTATACCCATCATCACACCGCCGGAAAGCGCAAGTCCGTACTCCGTCTTGTCAAGCGGCACCTTGAGTGCAAACTCCTTTGCCAAAAGTGCGGCGATCAGCCCTCCGAAGAGTATGCCGAGCATCGTCCCTGCTGTCGGCTCAAGAAACGGATTGGGATACTGGACAAAATAATTTATGGTCTGCCCGTCAGGCCATATATAGCCGTTGAAAGGATAGTGGGGCAGACCTATCTTGCCAAGAAAACTGTTGATAATGCCGCCAAGTTCTTTGAGTCCAAGGAATGTCCCGAGTGGTTTTGCCTGATCATATGGATTTTCTCCAGAGACTGTCCTTGCCAGCGACCATACGGCTACTCCGTATGCTATTATCCCTGAGAGCGCCATGAATATGGCTGCTATCCAGAGTGGCCATTTTTCCCTGAAGAATTTTTTGTACCACGTGTCCCACCAGCCTTTTATGCCAAAATCAAAGTCGCTCATATATCATCCCTCCCCTTTTGTTTTTACCTTTAACATCCGCCTACGCCCGGCGGCAAAAGCATAAATGGAATAGTGCCTTTGCCTATCTCTTTTCCTGTTGCGGCATCCTTTGCCGTGACCACCATGTCAAATTTCCCCAGTGGTTTTCCCGGGGGTACAGTGAACAACACAGCCGAGGAAGCCTTGCCGCCCTTGACAGCCACTTCATCCTCCAGAATATCAATGCCGAGGCTTGTAAACTTCTTTGGCAATTCAAACCTCACTTTTTTCACATTTCCTGTAACTGTAAATTCAAAGGGTATTGTAACAGCCCTTCCGAGGGCTATCTGTGCCCTTGTAATTCCCGGCCTTCTCGGTATCCATTTAAAACCCTTGGCATCCTCGGCATGTGCCACGGATACCAATGAAACTTCAATCTGTGTTGTTTTTAATCCGCCTATCAGAGGCATTGTCAAAAATGCCAATAACAGCATAACCGCCAATACTATTATTTTCTTTTTCGCTTTCATTTTTTACACCTCCGTGTTTTTATTTAAAAATCTTTTTACTGCGACATATGTTCTTGCATTGTCTTCATCTGCTCTGCCTGTTTGGCAAGGTCCCTTAATGGTTTATCAAGGGGCGGCAGTATAAAGCCCAATGCTAAAAAGGCAATAACAACTGCTACCCAAAGCCATGGTAATGTCAGACCTCCCCTTACCTCACCCATTTTTGCCCTCCTTTATTTTTTATTACAGTTTTATTACCACGATATGACTTTGTCATAACTAAATATGTCCTCTATGATACTCTCATAAGAAAAATCGCCCTTTGTAAGGTCAATGACCTTCACTTCATTTTCTGCTTTATGTATTTCCATTATTTTCCTTGCAGTTTCGTCAGGCTCAGATTTAAGCAAATGCAAAACCTTCATTCATCCTCCTTAATACGGCAATATGTGGTCATATTCAAGGATCTTCCCTGCCATATCTTCTACAGTTATAAATTCAAAGTCTGTCCCTTTAACAGTTGTGAAGAGATTTATGATGCCCAGTTCCTTCATCTCCTTTACCCCATCAAGTTGAGTAAGGGTCTCCTTATCATCCCCGATAGACTCTGTTATAAAAACATCTATTATGTCGTCAAGGACAGTGAGACCCACGCTCATCCTGAATGCCTCTGCCTGCCTGTCTCTGACGATTACTGCAATCTTCTTTTTATCCACACCCGATCTCCTTACAAAACAATAATTCTGTCTGCATCATGGTTCATAACAGCATTGTTGTACTGACTGCCGCAGATTATTTCTTTAGGGATACCTTCCTTTGATACATTCAGAACATGCGTGCTGTGGTCGCAAAAACTCATTGATACACCTTTGGTATTACAGAGGTCTCTAAAAGCTGGTTCCCTGAAAAGTCTGACCCCTTCATCCATATTGAATATTATGACTTCATGCCCGCTCTCTATAGCCGCCTTTGTGACGCCCAATATATGAGCGAGGTTTCTGTCTGTGTTTACTAAAATGCCGAGTTTCATGTGATATTCCTTCTGCCCAGTATCTTCTGGCATTTGATGCAGAATTCTTTACCCTTGTAGTCAGTATCCGAAAGGTTGTAAGAGAAATACATCACGCATTTGTTGTCATGACAGTGGCCAAGCCCGTATGTATGTCCAATCTCATGGACTGCAGTTTTAACAGCCCTCTCGACAACCTTCCTATTCCCTTTTTTAAATCTCGAAACAGAAACAACGGCAACAGCACCGGATTTATCTGCAAGGCCAAATACGTAATTCAAATCCGGAATATAGAGGTCAACATCGGTGATGCCGAGCAACCTGTGAGGGGTTTCCCCCCGAATTCCTTCCATAAATTTTAAAAGGGCCTCGGCAGAATACTGGTTCCTCTGGTGGTTATAGGCAGATTCATGACAGCGCTGCATCTCATTAACTGTTGCAGTTATTCCAAAAACTATGCTGACCTGAGTTGCAACTTCCATCATGATACCCCCGTCAACTTCACCGAGCGGAACTATTTTTATTTGTTCACCCATGCTGACCTCTTCAATCCATTAATGTGCTTCTTTCGGCGGCAGTTTTAACTCTTTTCTCAGGTCTTCGATCTCTTTCTTAAGTTTCTTTATGTCAGCCGACATTTTCACAAGGCCTTCAAGGTTTATCCATTGTTCGTTCTCCACTGGATATGGTGGATAAATGCTGTTGCCGTACACAATCCATGAATCATCATAGTTTGCAGGGTCTTTAAAACCCATAAGCCTCAACTGCAGATATGTGAGTGTAGAACGGGAGCCTGTCTGGCACAACCCTATTGTCCTTTTACTCTTATCGAGATTGCCATAAAATTTCTCTAAAAACTTTTCGGGAAGCAGTTTTCCTGTGCGTTTGTCGTATGTAAGCTCGTGGGATACATTTATGTTTGTATTTGGAATATGGCCTCCCCTTAAAGAGCGTGACTCTTTGCCATTATATTCTTTCTCTGTCCTTGCATCTATAACCTGAACACTCTTTGTCTCGCCCTTTGCAATCTTCAGTATCTCCTCAGTTGGAGCATACCTGGATGGAACAACATGGGCCTTGAATGTTGCCGGCGGCAGAGTCCTCGGCTCTGTAGTTACAGGTTTTCCAGCCGCTTTCCATTCAGTGAGGCCTCCGTCAAAAAAATGAGTCTTATCATGGCCTATGTATTCAAGTATCCAGAACCCCACGGATGCATGAACAATCTGCTTTGCATCTCCATATACAACAACATGCTTGTCATTACTGATGCCTGCATTCCCGAGTATCTTTTCCAGTGCGGCAGGCTTCAATACCCTTTCTGTCCCATCCCTCAGGTCCTTCCTGCAATCAAGAACTATGGCTCCGGGGATATGCCCTTTCTCATATGCCTCTTTGCCGCGGCAATCAAGGATTACCCAGTCAGGTTTTGCAGCAACCTTTTCCACATCGTCTGGGTTCATTAAAAGATCCGGATTTGCCCATCCATAGGCATAAGTTGACACGGCCACAAAGGCCACCATCATCACCATTGCCAATAAAGTCTTCCCCTTCATCTCGTACCTCCCTCTTTGCAAAAATTATTGATAAACCAGTAAAGCAATAGATATGCCAGAGGGAAAATGGTGATATTCCTAAAAAGTTTGATTGGTGAGCATTTCAAAATGAAAGATTATTTCAAAGTGAAAGAAATTTGAGTTAATCAAGATTATATTTTTTGAGCTTTCTCCAGAGGGTGGCAGTGCTTATACCCAATGCACGGGCAGCAGAATCTCTCTTGCCATTGAAAAACCTCAATGCGGATTGGATTAATTGCCTTTCCATATCTTCAAGCCTCATTACACTTTTCGACGACATGATCTCTTTCGGCCTTGAACGAAGTTCTGCAGGAAGGGAAGATATACCTATCTTCTTGCCATGTTCTAATATAACTCCTCTCTCGACCACATGTTCAAGCTCCCTCACATTGCCTGGCCAATCGTAAGTAAGAAGAGTATCCATTGCCTCTGTTGTGAAGCCCTGGATCTCCTTGTTGAACCTTTCACGATACCTGTCAAGAAAGTGATGCGCCAGAAGCGGTATATCATCACGCCTTTCTCTGAGAGAAGGCATAGTAACAGTAACCACCTTGAGGCGATAGTACAGATCCTGCCTGAACTTCCCTTCGTCCACTTCTTTTTTAATCGGGATGTTGCTTGCAGCAATTATGCGGACATCTACAGGAACGGATTCTGTGGAGCCAATACGCATAATCCTTCCCTCTTCCAATACCTTAAGGAGTTTTATCTGCATGTTGAGGCTCGCATTGTTTATCTCATCAAGGAACAGTGTCCCTCCATGTGCAGCCTCAAAAAGACCCTGTTTCTGTTTTATGGCTCCGGTAAATGCCCCTTTTTCATGTCCGAAAAGCTCTGATTCAAGCAATGTCTCTGTGAGTGCACCACAGTTTATGCTCAGAAATTTGCCTGATGACCTTTTGCTTATCCTGTGGATTGTCTTTGCAACAAGGTTTTTCCCTGTTCCTGTCTCACCTTCTATCACTACAGTAGTATCGAGAGGCGATATCCTTTCCATAAGTATCTTAACCTCGGTCATCCGCGGGCTTGTCCCTATCAACTCCTCTGACCTGCAGGATTCGAGCTGGCTTGATAACCTTAAGTTTTCATCGGCAAGCCTTTTATAGTCCAGTGCCTTCTTTATAACCAGCATCAGCTCCTCCGGCTCAAAGGGCTTCTGGATATAGTCATAGGCGCCGAGTTTCATGGCCTCTATAGCTGATTCCACGGTGCCGTATGCGGTAATTACAATAACAAGGTTCTCGGGATTAAGCTCCCGTGCCTTTGAGAGGATGGTGATGCCGTCTATATCAGGCATCTTGAGATCCGTAATAATAAGATCAAATGTCCTTCTCTCGAGAAGGCCGATCCCTTCCTCACCATTCTTTGCAGTAAATACAGAGCACCCATTCCTACTGAGTATCTCTTTTAGAAGCTCCCTCATCCTCTGGTCATCTTCTATTGCCAGGATATCAAACATTGCCCGTTACTCCACCCATTATCCTGAAGGAAAATTTAGTCCCTTTCCCCACTTCGCTCTCAACACAGATATTGCTGCTATGCTTTTTCAATATCTCTGCGCATATACTGAGGCCAAGCCCGGTACCCTTCCCTACAGGTTTTGTTGTAAAAAAAGGCTCGAAGATTCTGCTCAAATGCTCTTTTGGTATGCCCGGGCCGTTATCCTTTATGGTTACCTCCACAGAACCGTTTAATGCCTCGCTCTTTATCTCCACAATGCCTCCTTTTCCTTCCAGGGCCTGTATAGCATTGAGGAGTATGTTATAGATTACCTGCTCCATCTGTTTTGGATCGGCCATTACATATGGAACAGTACCAAGACCTGTCAAAATCTCTATATTGTTGCTTCTGATTTCATCGCTCAGGGACCGGAGTGCCAGCTCTATGCACGCATTAAGGGAAATCCTTTCGAAAACAGGCATCTTCTGGTGTGAAAATTCAAGCAGCCCTTTTATGATGCTGCTGCCTCTCTTTGCCTGCTCTATAATAACCTCCAGCCTGTTCTTCTGAAATTCCGTAGTATCTTGCTCCATAAGAAGCAGCTTTGCATAACCGAGGATATTGCCAAGGGGATTGTTCAATTCATGGGCAATGCCTGCTGCAAGCTGTCCTACAGCAGCTAACTTTTCTGATTGGCACATCGCCTCCAGTGCCCTCTTTTTTTCCGTGATGTCCATAGACACCTCAATGACGCCGGATATGCTTCCGCTCCTATCCCTGAGGGGCGATGTGACTATTTGAAAAACCTTTCCCTTCTTAGTAACCTCTTTTAAAAATACTGCACGCTCCATCTCCAGTGTTTCTATGGCAGGACATATTAAAGGAGGAGAATCTATCCCGCAATAAACCTCATAGCAGTGTCTGCCTTCTATCTGCGATACGCCGTTTACCAGGAGTTCCTTTTGCTTTTCATTGCATTTGATTATTTTCAAATCCCTGTCAATAATAGATATGCCAACGCCTGCAGTGTCAAAGACAGCTTGCAGATAATCCCTCGCAAGCTGCAACTGCCTGTTGCTCTCTTTCAGGTGATCGAGCACCTGTTCAAAGGATTCAGCGATGATGCCTATAGGGTCTATGGCAATAAGGCTCTCGTCGTTAAGCTCTTCATCCCTCAGGGGTTTTGTCCCCATAATCTGCAGGAGTTGGTTTACCTTCTCCTTGATGTATTGAAGAAGCATCTCGTTCTTTCTCTCCATATCTTCACTTTCTATAATATATGTGTGGTTTTCATGCTTTTTGGTCTTCATCTTTTCGCCCTACCGTAATTTCGTAGTACCCCTTTTTCTTTTCCACAAAAACTGCATATCCCATTGCAATGGCTGCATCAGGAATCGTCCTTGTGGCATCCCTGTGGTCAGTCTTTACTATCAGGTTTGCCTCGCCGTCCCTCAGGAGCCCTTTGTGCTTATTAATTTCCTTTAAGGAAATGAGGAGGCATGCAGGACATATCTGTCCCCGAATATCCAGGTTAATTACATCAAGATTGATCCCTGATTTATCTGCCATCTCTACCCCTCCTTGTCGTAGCTAATAACAAATTTTTTGAATAAATAAGTTCCAAGCCAGGCACCGGGCAGCATCCCGAAAAGAAACAAGAATGCCTGAATGGAAAGCAGGGGAAGACCGCTCATGAGAAACTTCACATTGCACCCCCCTGCCATTCTCGAACCTAAAGCAAGTAGTATGCCACCCAATAAGGCAGATATGTTCTGTCTCAAAGGGGGGAGCGCACTTAGAGTCAGTTTGAACTCTCCTATCGAGATTGCGGATATAAAAGACCCGAATATGACCCCTACGATTAATGAAATCTCGGTGGAGGATATGTGGTCAAACTTAGCACCAGGACCACCTGCAATTAACGCTTTACTATCCGGATGTAAAACAGAATATGATTCCTTTTTAAAAAATGCTACAGTTTCAAAATGATCCGGAACAAGGATCCTTTCCAGATATGCAGCAATTTTGGCATATCCGGTACTAACAGCCATAGGCATATCGGAGCTTATATAAATGATCAAATTCAAGAGGGCAATGATAATTACAACCTTCCACGGATGGATATACCCCTCTGCATAGGCCTTCTGATGCAATTTTTTGGAGCGCATCCATCTGAAAATAAGCATTGATGATATAAACAGGATGGGGAGCATAATAAAATGTTCATTAATAAGCTGCGGCAGCAATACAGCTTCAGAGACCCTGGTTCTTTTCGAAAACTCTGCCCAGAAGGGGTAGAACTCTGCAAAGACAGCGCTTCCGATAATAAGTCCTGCAAATGCAATAATGCTGATAACACTTCCTGAGCCCATTTTATAAAGGGTTCCTATTACACAACCCCCTGCCAGCACCATCCCTATTCCGAATATCATGCCTCCGGCCAGTGTCCCAAGTGATGCGATGTTAAGATTTGGTGGGGGATAGAGGCCGATAAGCCCTCCTTTCTTTGCGATAAAGAAAAGCGCCATTGTAACAATCACCTGCAAATAAAGTATCCTTAGCAGGAAGGTGCGCTTCAGAAGAAATATGTCGCGGAATATTCCGGCCATGCAAAGGTCAGACCTATGGAATACAAAGCCCAATATTAGACCCAGTGCAAGGTTAAGAAAAAAAATTTGATAAAGGTTGGTCACCCCGTCTTCTCCCCTTTTTAATTGTACAACAAAAATGCGATTAAAGGACAATCATTACCATAATCAGTAATCAAGCAAAGCAGGTGCCTGCTTTCCTTTTGATAGGGTTTCTTTACGGATTACGGTCTTGACAAACATATCAAATTTTGTTTATATATTCTTAAGACAATCTGGAGGTATAAGATGTTGAAAGAGTTTGCATCATATGTTACATATGGTCTTATAATGCTTGAGCAAGGCTCACGACTCGGAGATGCCATAGAATTCTTTATATATGACACCATAAAGATATTTCTGCTTCTTTCGGTTATCATTTTCATCGTATCCATAATCAGGAGTTACTTCCCTCCGGAGAAGACAAAGAAAATACTTTCGCATAAAAAAGAATTTATAGGAAATATCCTTGCGGCGCTGCTCGGAGTGGTTACCCCCTTCTGTTCCTGCTCGGCAGTGCCACTCTTTATTGGCTTTGTTGAGGCAGGAGTGCCTCTCGGCGTGACATTTTCGTTTTTAATATCATCGCCAATGGTAAATGAGGTAGCGGTTGTCCTTCTCTGGGGACTTTTTGGATGGAAGATTGCGGCTATCTATATGGGGACAGGACTCCTGGTTGCTATCTTCGGTGGATTCATCATCGGAAAACTCAAGCTTGAGAAATGGGTCGAGGAGTATGTTTACAAATTCCATACAGGACAGGGACAGGAGATAATAAAACAGACATTCAAGGAGAGGCTTCAGTATGCAAAATGGAATACAGCAGACATACTGAAAAAAGTATGGCTTTTTATCATTATTGCTATTGGCATAGGAGGATTTATACATGGTTATGTGCCAGAGGATTTTCTGGTAAATTATGCAGGCAAAGGGAATCCCTTTGCCGTACCTGTTGCAGTGTTATTGGGAGTTCCACTTTATTCTAATGCAGCAGGGGTATTGCCAATTGTATATGCCTTAATGGAAAAGGGGCTGAGTGCAGGAACTGTGCTTGCATTTATGATGGCTGTAACTGCTCTGTCACTTCCTGAGATGATAATTTTGAGAAAGGTGTTGAAGATGCCCTTGCTCGGAGTCTTTGCAGGGATAATGACAGTAACAATAATAGCAGTAGGCTATATATTTAATGTAATTTTATAGGAGGATTAAGGAAATGGAGATTAAGGTATTAGGTCCGGGATGTGCAAATTGTGAGAAGATGGCAGAGATGGCAAAGAAGGCTGTAAAGGAACTTGGGATTGATGTAAAGATTGAGAAGGTTACCAATATTCAGGAGATAATGAAATACACCATGTCAACTCCCGGGCTTGTGGTCAATGGAAAGCTTAAGCATTCGGGCAAGCCTTTGCCAAATCCCGATAAGGTAAAAGAATTAATAAAGTCGGAAATATAGCATGCGGAAATTATCAAACATATTCAAGGCACTCTCTGACGAGACAAGGCTCAGGATACTAAAGCTCCTTGAGCATGGCGAACTCTGCGTGTGCGACATTGTTGCTGCACTTGACATGATTCAGCCAAAGGTATCCTTTCATCTCGGCATACTAAAAAATGCAGGATTAATTAAAGACAGAAAACAGGGAAAGTGGATACATTACAGAATTGATGATTCTGATATGTTCAAGAGGTTTTTAGTCCTCTCCGTGCTCGAAAAAGTTTCTGAAGGCGAAGTAACAGAAGACAAAAAGAGACTGGACAAATTTATGAAAAACAAAGGCGCTAAGGCAGAGATTATTCCAATTAAAAATAAAAGCAACTGCTGCGGGAGGTAAAAAATGATTAGAAGACTTCTTGAAAAACTCCACAACTTCAGGTTGCTGCCGATTTTTGTAATTGTCAGCATGGTCATAGGCATTGCAATAGGCAAGTGGTACGGAATCTCAAACTTTGAACTCACACCGCCGATCGATGCGATTAAATCAATCTTTCGAGGGACTTATGAATTCAGCATAGGCAACACCCTTGCGCTTGGAATAGTGATCGGGCTTTTCATGATGATGTATCCTGCAATGGCGAATATAAAGTTCGAAGACCTCGGAAAGGCAACACGCTCGCCGAGACAGCTCCTTATTGTAGCCTTCTTCAACTATGCCATTGCCCCGTTTTTTATGCTTCTGCTTGCAAAGATATTTTTGAGCGGTGAGCCCGATTTATACACAGGACTTGTCCTTTATGGTCTTGCGCCATGCATTGCGATGGTTATAGTCTTCACCTACCTTTCGGCAGGCAATGGCCCACTTGCAATAATACTTGTTGCATTGAACTCGATCATCCAGATGATCCTCATACCTGTCTATGCAAAGATCCTACTCGGAGATGTCCATTTTGATGTATGGGTTGTCGGAGAAAGCGTGCTTCTTTACCTCGGCATACCACTTGTGGCAGGAATGCTTACGAGGTTTCTTGGCGTAAAAAGATTCGGAGAAGAGTGGTTTCACAAGCTTAAATTCCATCTTGATACATTGTCAATCGTGGGGCTGCTTTTTACTTTAATTGTTATGTTTGCTCTTAAGGGCGATCTGATTCTTGAAAAACCGATGTTTATCGTCCAGATGGCGATACCAATGACCCTGTTTTTCTGGGTAATGTTTGTAGTTGTTTACCTTACGGGATGGAAACTGGGTTTGAATTATAAGGATGCAGTGGCTGTAGGCTTCAATTCAACAGGAAGGGATTTTGAGATAGCGATTGCTATTGCTATTACTGCATTTAATCCTACAGTAGCACTTGCAACTGTCATTGGACCATTGATTGAAGTGCCTGTGATGCTTGCACTCGTCTGGTTTGCAAAGACGACGCAGAACAAATTATTCAGGGGGAGGCTGTAGCTATGAAAATTGAAATTTACGATCCGGCGATGTGCTGCTCTTCAGGGCTGTGCGGTCCGAGCATAGACCCTGTGCTGGTAAAAATGAATGATGCTGTTCTGGCATTAAAGGCAAAAGAGTAGACGCAGAACAGGTTCAGGGAGATAATCAATATATTGAAAGACAAAGATCGCACAGTATTCAGTCTTGTTCTATATCCTGAATCAACTCCCATTCTTGAATCATACAGGGCAATGCTTGATTTGAAAGATGCCGGTATAGAGACTCAGCTTGTAGTGGCAAATCTCATACTGCCTGAAGAAGTCTGCATAAATGACTTTTTCAAAAGCAGGCGAGCAATGCAGATGCGTTACCTTGCCGAGATTAACGACAGATTTAACCTTCCCGTGCTCCGGATTCCAATGATGCAGGAGGAAATAAAAGGACTTGCTTCGTTGAAAAATGCGATAGATGCGGTTACAGATGAACTCAGCAAGATTCAACATTATGAAAATAGAATTAACACCCATAGGCTTTGTTAAAACATCTATAAAAAACATTCCTCGCCATTGGACGATATCCGATGTAGAAGGTAGAATAGTCATCGACAAAAAGTATAAAGAAGGACTTAGAGACATTAAAGCCGGACAGCGCATTAAAAATATAAATGCAATATCTGCATTTCATATGCAAAAAATGCACTTATTAAAAAATATATATTCCCAAACACTTTGATTTTAAAGACCTTCTAACCTGGCATAGCAGTTGCAATTTCAAAGATATAGTTAAAGTGCTATATTTTAAAAAAATCCGGCTCAAGGAGGTAGTTATGAGAACGAGAAAAGTTTTAAGTCTATTGGTGGCATTATCATTGGTTTTGGCTGCTTCATTTGCCTTTGCACAGCCAATGAAAGGTATGATGAAATGGCGTGGAAGCAGCGGATGGGGCATGGGTACACAGTATCAGAGGATGTACAATCCCGCAACGGTAGAGACTATATCAGGCACAGTCGAATCGGTTGATAAGATCACTCCAATGAAAGGCATGTCTTACGGCGTTCATATCACTGTAAAAACAGACAAGGAGACTGTATCCGTCCACCTCGGCCCGGGCTGGTATATTGAAAGACTCGATACAAAAATCGAAAAAGGCGATAAGATCGAAGTCAAAGGTTCAAGGGTAACAATGATGGGCAAACCCGCAATTATCGCAGCAGAGGTGAAGAAAGGCGATAATGTACTGAAGCTCAGGGATGAAAATGGCATCCCTGCATGGTCAGGATGGAGAAGATAATCTGAAATTATAGATTTAAAATTCAAGATTCAAGAAAGCCCTGCCTTGAGCCGGAGGCAGGGCTTTTTATTTTCTATCCAGCACCTCCCTTGTCTTCCTTAAAATTTCGCCAGGAGAGACAGGTTTAAAAAGGAACGGTATCTTCTCTTCAAATATGCCCTTTTTATGGACAATATCAGCCGTATAGCCGCTCATAAATACAATCTTCACATCCGGTTTTATTTTCTTTATATTTTCATATGCATCCTTGCCGCTCTTCTTAGGCATCACCACATCAAAGAGGAGCAGTTGGATTTCGTCTTTATCCTCCATAAATTTTGCAATCGCATCATCTCCATCCATAGCCTCTATTACCCTGTAACCAAACCCCTCAAGGGTTTCCTTTACGAGTCCCCTTACAATTTCGTCATCCTCTGCAACGAGTATCGTCTCTGTACCGCCAACCGGCTCTGATACGCTCGGTTCGGCTTCTTCTATCTCTTTTTCAGTCAATGGAAGATATATCTTAAATGTCGTACCCCTGCCCAATTCACTCTGTACATCTATATAACCATTGTGCTGTGAGACTATCCCATAGACAACAGCAAGGCCCAATCCCGTTCCTTTGCCGACATCTTTTGTTGTGAAGAACGGCTCAAATATCCTCTCTTTCGTCCTCTCATCCAATCCTTCGCCCGTATCTGCAACCGATATGCATGCGTATCTTCCTCTTTTGCCAAAACCCTTTTCCTTTATAAATCCCAATTCCATTCTGAAAGTCTCTGTAGTTATTGTTAATTGTCCTCCATGCGGCATGGCATCCCTCGCATTTGTCGCAAGGTTCATTATCACCTGTTCTATCTGTCCACTGTCTGCCATTATCGTTAAATCTTTCTCAGAAAGCATGATTTTAATTTCGATGTCTTCGCTGACCAGTCTTGTCAGTAGTTTCTCCATATCCCTTATGATATCATTGAGATTTACAGGCTTTGGGCTCATTATCTGTTTTCTGCTGAATGCGAGGAGCTGCCTGGTTAAATTGGCCGCCTTTCCCGCCGAGGTGAGTATATGTTCCAACCGGGAAATCAGATGGCTGTCTTCTCCTATATCTGCCTGCAAGAGACTTCCATATCCAATTATTGCTGTGAGGATATTATTGAAGTCATGGGCGATGCCACCTGCGAGCTTGCCGACTGCCTCCATCTTCTGGGACTGCCTTAACTGGTCTTCAAGCCTCTTTTTCTCTGTAATGTCATCTACAATCTCTATAACTGCAATTACATTCCCATGTGCATCATTCATTGGAAATGACCTTGTTTCAACATATATGGGATTGCCGTCCCTATCATAGTGAGTATGAAGGGCTGTACAAGCCTCCCCTGTCTCAAAGGTATGCCTTGGCGCACATATCTCCCCTGCTTCAAAACAGGGTTTATCTATGCGGTGGGAAATCTCATAACAGCATCTGCCTTTAATCGCATTGAGGGACGTCTTTGTCCGTTCACAATACGATTTGTTCGCCAAAATAATCCTGTATGCAGGGTCTATCACTAAAAATCCCTCGCCGACACTTTCGAGAATGCCTCTCATGAATTCCTCTGCCTCTTTTCGCTCTGTTATATCGAGGATTATAGCCAAAAATACCTTTTCTCCATCATATCCGATGAGCTGTAGATGCACTTCAACAGGATAGAGGCTTCCATCCGCACGGCGATGAACGGTTTGAAATATGAGTTTTTCTTTTTCGTGGTTGATAAGAGGGGCAATGAGATTTCTGAAGGATACCTCATCAAATTCCGGTTTCAGGTCAAGGGGCGTCATCATCTTCAATTCATCCATGCTGTATCCAAGGTTGCGAACCGCACCGGCATTAACATAACTTAAACGCAGCGTATCAGGATCAAAGGTATAGATTTCGTTGAGGCTGGCCTTAAGGATATTCAGGAGCCGATTGTGCTCTGCCTCTGTTCTCCTCATCTGTTTTAAAATGGATAAAAGGACAAAAACGACTACAAAAGAAACAAGGAGTGCGGTAACAGAGCCTGTGATTAAATAATCATTGGTAACCCTTCCGTAAAATGCAATGCTCATTATAGAGACGATTACTGCGGTGAATATTTCTGAAGCAAGGACAGACATCCATAATAAATGGCAAATTTTAATCTTTATGAGTTTATCAATGACTTTGTTAAGCAGAGAAATGATGCCTTTTCCGAGGGTATCTGACTTTCCCATTTGTGAATATAATAACACAAAAGGGGAATAATAGTTAAAATATGCTGGTCAAAATCAAAAAATCAATTCAGGCCGTTAATATACTCCTCCCATTCTATGGGAAGCATATATTTCTTCCTGGTATTGCATTCCTTACAGGCTGTAACAATATTGCTCTTTGTTGATCTGCCGCCCCTGATGAGGGGCACTATGTGATCCATGGTGAGTTCACCAGGATGGATTTTTGTGTCGCAGTAGTAGCATCTACCGTCAGCGCACTTCCTCTTCCACCATGCGCTCTTGCGAAGATCACGGGCTATTCTTCGCTCTCTTTTTATATCTTCACCTGTAACTTCAGAAACAAACTGCACTACCTTCTTCCTCTCTTTACTTCCTCTTCTTCGTAATACTTTTTGTAAAGGACTTCCCATTCGGGACTGCCTTCTATAAGCTTCTTTGAGAAAGACTGGAGTTTTCTTCTCACTGCCTCGTCAATATCTTCGCCTATCTTCAGTTCATTCATTATCGTCCTTTTTATTTCTCTCCTGAGCAGGCTGTCGTCCTCTTTCAAGGTTATCAGACCCTTATCCATCAAGCCCTTGAGCACAACATGGGTCATATGGGTTATCTTATCATTGGAAAGCATCATAATACGATACTTCTCTCTTTCACCAGTTTCTGCTTTGTCATGTCAAAGAGCTTCCTGTAGTCAAGCCTTCCCTTTTCTATCTCTGACTCGTATTTCCTCAACATCTGGCGCACCTCTTCATTGAGCCTGTCCTCAACCATAAGCTCATCCATAAGAAGCCTTTCTGTTTCCTCTATAAGGGTATTCACAGGAATGGCCGGCTCAATAAGCTCCTTTTTTATGAGGTTGTCTACAATCCGCCTTGCCATGGACGGCACCCAACTCTTAGGTATGCGCATACTATCTTTCCATGAATGGAAGAAGGGCTATGGTTCTCGCCCTTTTTATTGCAACCGTCAACTCCCTCTGATGGTCAGAGCATGTGCCTGTCATCTTCCTCGAAAGTATCTTGCCGCGTTCTGTCATATAGCTTTTAAGGGTTTTCAAATCCTTGTAATCTATGAACGAAACCTTATCAGCACAGAACCTGCAAAACTTTCTTCTCTGAAATCTCTTCTGCTGCATATTTATCTCCCTTCTTTAAAATGGCTCTAAGTCTGTAATCTCATCAGGCGGTGTAATGTCAGAAGTGCCTGACTCCTCGGCCCTTGCCTGACGGGATTCCCTTTTCGGCAGGAATCTCACGCTATTTGCTATTACTTCAAACCTGCTCTTCTGGGTTCCTTCGGATTCCCATCTCCTTTCACGCAGCCTGCCTTCCACAAGTACCGGATTGCCCTTGCTCAAGTACTGTCCGCAGCTTTCGGCCTGCTTGCCAAAAACAACAGCGTCTATAAAAAGGGTATCGTCCTTCATCTCATCGCCTTGCTTGTACTTGGTTGTTACAGCCAGCCTCATGGTTGTGACAGGTGTCCCTCCCGGCGTGTACCTCACATCCGGATCCTTGGTCAAATTGCCTATCAATATTATTCTGTTAAACATCGATCTCTAACACTTAAGCCGCTTCACGGGATGCAACAAGCATCTCTGTAATGTCTTTAGGAAGTGCGGCTATCTGTTTCTTGCCGAGCTTTACGACCATAAACTTCACTACAGGGTCGAAGACCTTAAAGTAATCCTCGACCTTCTTCACTGCAGAAGAAGGCGCCTTAAATAAAAAGAGGAAGTAAACCCCCATTTTCTGCTTATTGAGCTCGTATGCGAGTTTTTTCTTTCCCCAGTTATCGACCTTAAGGACATCTCCGCCTGAATTTTTTATTAGGTCTGTGATTTTATCTACGGCAGACTTTAGTTCCTCTTCATTGAGGGACGGGTTCAGGATAACTACATTCTCATAGATGTTCATTGATACCATAGTTTGGTACCTCCACATGGATTTAAAGCCTTTTGCAAAGAAAAGGCATGGAGAAACTATATTTATAACATATAGACTGATTTAAAATCAAATGAGTTTATATTCTTTTACCTTTTTATTAAGTGTGTTCCTGTTTATTCCCAGCATTTTTGCAGCCCTGACCTGATTGCCATTTGTCTCTTTGAGCACTATGCTGAAGAGCGCCTTTTCAACCTCCGATACCACAGCCTCGTAGAGGTTCGAATTCTCGATCTTTGCCATCTTGTTCAGAAACCCATTGAGCTTGCCTTCCAGAAATTCTTTTATGGAGCACAGTGTGTAATCATTAGAAAACAAATCCCTTCTCTCTATAAGGCTCCCCTTTGAAAGTATGGCAGCCCTCTTAATGGTATTTTCCAGCTCCCTTACATTACCCGGCCAGTTATATCCGGTGAGGGCCTTTGCAGCATCCCTTGAAAAATCCTTTGGTTGAAGCTCAAACGTCTTTATGGATTCCGTGAGAAAGTGCTGTGCAAGTGATAAAATGTCCTCTTTTCTCTCCCTCAGCGGAGGCAGCTTTATCTCAATAACATTAAACCTGTAATATAGATCTTCCCTGAAAAGATTGTTCTTTATGCATTCCATGAGGTCTTTATTTGTAGCGCCTATTATCCTCACATCAGCCTTTATTATCTTATTGCTTCCGAGAGGGCTGTACTCCTGCTCCTGGAGAAACCTGAGCAGCTTTGCCTGAAGGTCGATGTCGAGCTCGGAGATCTCGTCAAGGAAGATTGTTCCGCCGTCTGCAGCCTGCACCTTCCCTGCTGTCTTGCCCACTGCACCTGTGAATGCACCCTTTTCCCAGCCGAACAACTCTGCCTCCATGAGCTCCTTCGGAATCGAGGCTGAATTTATGGCAATAAAAGGCCCGAACTTCCTCCTGCTGTTATTATGTATTGCCCTGGCGACAAGCTCTTTCCCTGTTCCGCTCTCGCCGGAAATAAGAATAGTGACATCTTTTGGTGCAGCCCTGCCTATCTCTTTAAACACCTTGAGCATGCCTTTTGATTTTCCTATTATCTGAAAAGGCAATACTTCTTCTTTGCTCTGCCTCAATTTTAAAAGCTCTTCCCTCATGGATATGTCTCTGAATGCCTTTTCCACAGTTATTTTGAGTTCTTCGATGTCGAAAGGTTTCTCAAGATAGTCGTATGCCCCTTCCTTCATTGCATCAATGGCGCTCTCCATTCTTCCATGCGCTGTGACCATGATAACAAGGGCATCGGGATTAAAGACCCTTATCTCCTTCAAGGCATCCATCCCGCTTCCATCAGGGAGCATCAGGTCAAGGAGTATAAGCTTGAATTTATCGATTACCTTTATGCCCGACCTTATATTGGTCTTTGCCTCTATCTCATAACCGAGGGGCTCAAGGGACTTTCTGATAACCCAGATTACGCTTTCATCGTCATCTATGACAAGTATCTTTCTACTCATCGATTATTTACCTTCGCCTGTCATAGGCAGATATATACTGAATATTGCGCCGGCACCCTCTTTGCTCTTGACCTTTATAATCCCGCCGTGGTCCTTCACTATCTTCTTTGAAAGGGCAAGGCCTAGGCCACTCCCCCCGTCTTTTTTTGTATAGAAAGGGAGGAATATCCTGTTGATCTCATCCTTTGGTATGCCCATGCCGGTATCTTCTATGCTGACAACAACCCACCTCTGCTTCTTTGTCTTTGTATTCTTCCTGCCGGCGCCACTATTTTCATAGATTACCATATATTCATTGGAAGGCCTTGTGGAAATTCTTAACATTCTGCTTCTGGATGTCTTCATGGCCTCAGCAGCATTCTTGAGGAGATTTATAAATACCTGTAGCAGTTTACTTTCGTCTCCGGCTATATTAGGAAGACTGGGGTCATAGGATTTATTTACAGTAATCCTTTTTTTTTCGATGGATGTCTTCATTACCTTCAGTGCGTGCTCCAAAACCTCATGGATGTTCAACTTGTTAAAGACAGGCATCCTTGTCATAGTGAGGTAGCTGTGTAGAACAGAGTTAAGCCTGTCCGTCTCCTTTAATATCATATCCACGCACTCTTCAGCCTCTAAATAGTTCTTTTGGCTCATGGCTTCATTGTTTTTGTTTTGAGCTATAGGCGATGAGCCATGGGCTAAATTTGTCATTAATATCTGTGCTGCCCCTTTTATTCCGCTCAACGGATTCTTTATCTCGTGTGCAATTGAGCCAAGCAGGTATAAAAGGGAATCGAACTGATAATCCTCCCTTTCGGTCAATGACAGATTCTCTCTGATGCAAAGGATAGCACCATGTGCACAGGTTGGACTTTCGTCCCCCCTGTGTGACCCCCATTTAGAAAAACCTTCAGAAGAATCGTCATAATAAAACGGCGTTAGATTGAGGTCTATATTGGCAGCCCTGCCTATGTCCACTTCCATTTCCTTGCAGTTGAATGAACGGCCCTCTGTTATAGTCTTCTGGATAAGCATTGCAATGTCCTTTGCATCCGAAAACAAATCCTTAAACTGCCTGTGTTTTATCTCTTTATTGCTCCTGCCGAAGAACTCCTCTCCCGCCTTGTTGATGAAAATCAGTCTGCCCTTTTTATCGAATAAGAAGATAGCCTCATCAAGATTATTAATAACCGCATCAAGGAACACCATAAGATACAGGATACAGGATACGTTAAACAATAGGCAATAGGCTATGGATGATATAGGTTATGCTGATATATATATTCTTCGACCTTATCCGGCAAAAGGTACTTTATGCTTTTGCTTTCCCTTAAAAGCCTCCTTATTTCTGTTGACGATATTCCCATTGGCGTCATCTGGAGAACAAGTGCCTTTCTTCCACTCTTCAAGCGAAATTGTTCTAAACCATCATCTGCACTCAGGACATAAGGGGACTTCAAGACATCCATCAAATTAAATCCAGGTCTTGTCACCAGTATAAAATCAACCATGCCGGTCAGCACATCAGGCTGCCACCAGTTAGGAATATCGAGAAAGGCGTCTATCCCGAGAACAAAAAAGAGTTTGTCCTCTGGATAAATCCCGCAAAGCTTCTGAATGGTATTTACTGTATAGGACTTTTCTGTCTGTCTTATTTCCAGATCTGAAACAACGAAGTTCACATTTGAAGCTGTTGCAAGCCTTGCCATTGTGTATCTATGGAACGCATCTATTAAATCCACGATCTTGAGGGGCGGATTCCCGGAAGGCATAAAGATAACCTTATCGAGATTGACCCTTTCTCTCGCCTCTTCTGCAGCCCTCAAATGCCCGAAATGTATAGGATTAAATGTACCGCCGAGGATTCCTAAACGCACACACTATAACCCCATTTTCTCCAGCGCATCTTCTCCCTTTGTCCTCGATGCAGGGGCATCTTCAGGAAGATAAAGCATTACCCCACCCTTAACTGGTCTTATCACTATCTTGCCCTCTGCAGCAAGCTGGTTGGTTATCTTTATTGGGTCTTCTCCTGCAAAGTATTTCTTGAATGCATCGTTAAATCCTGAATACACTGTGTGTATGCCTTTATACCCCTCTTTCCTGAGACTCACTATTGCCTTTTTTACAAACTCCTCATAGCTCAACTTTTCCGACATATTAGTTTCCTCCTCTTATCAGATATGTATATGCCCCATTTGAGCGATTGAGTTATAGGGTTTATAGAGTTCCTTTAACTCACTCTCGCAGTTGTCCGCTTCCAAAAACTATGAACTTTGTACAGGTCAATTCCTCAAGCCCCATAGGCCCCCTTGCGTGTATCTTATCCGTGGATATTCCTATCTCTGCGCCGAGGCCGAACTGGAACCCATCGTTCAGCCTTGTAGATGCATTCACCAGCACCGCAGAAGAATCCACCTCTTTTAAAAACCTCATTGCCCTGTCATAGTTCATGGTAACAATCGCATCTGAATGGGCAGAACTGTATTTCGCAATATGATCCATTGCATCTTCCATGTCCTTGACAACCTTGATATTTAAAATCAGGTCGAGGTATTCATTGTAGAAATCATCCTCCCCAACCTCGTTTATATCAGGGTAAATGGATATGGTCTTCGGACACCCCCTCAGCTCAACCCCTGCTTCCTCAAATCTCTTGAGCATCTTCGGCAAAAAACCCTCTGCAATAGCCTCATCAACGAGCATTGTCTCCATCGCATTGCAGGTGCCCGGCCTCTGCACCTTTGCATTGAAGCATATCTCTTCTGCCATTATTAAATCAGCATCCCGGTCAACAAACACGTGACAAACCCCCTTGTAATGCTTGAGCACAGGTATCCTCGAATTCTCTGTAACTGTTCTGATAAGACCTTCCCCTCCCCTCGGGATTATGAGGTCGATAATTCCTTCGAGCTTCAGCATTTCCATTACTGCTTCCCTCTCGGGTATATCGATAAATGTAATAGCACCCTCATGAATACCTTCTGCCTTTGCAGTATCCCTCAATATATTAACTATAGCCCTGTTGGAATTTATGGCCTCTGACCCGCCCCTCAATATAACCGCATTGCCTGCCTTCAAACAGAGGCTCGTTGCATCTGCTGTGACATTGGGACGGGCTTCATAAATTATTCCTATGACCCCTATTGGCACCCTCATCCTGCCAACGGTCATGCCATTAGGCCTCTGCCACATCCTTGTTATCTCACCCACAGGGTCAGGCAATTGGGCAACTTCCACAAGGCCCTGCGACATCTCATCAATGCGTTTTTCATTCAGGGTTAATCTGTCGATGAGTGCTTTTGAGAGTCCCTTTTTCTCTGCGTACTCTATATCCTTTTTGTTTTCGGAAATGAGCTCTCCCGCCCTGTCCTTTAAAGCCCCTGCCATTTTTATAAGTGTAATATTTTTCTGTTTTGATGACGCCTTTGCAAGGCTTCTCGCACCTTCTTTGGCTTCCCTTGCCTTATTAAGAACAAACTGCTTTATATCCATAATAGCCTCCAAACAATTAGTTCATAGTTCATAGTAATTGAGGAATGTAATTTCATCCCAAATTACGCAAGTATTGCTTAGCATATGGCAGCAGGCGTGCTGAAAAGACTTTGCACCTTGGAATATTATAAAGCATTCTCTTGAATCCGTCACCTACTACATTGCTATCCATTTTAGGTAAAAGCGTTATTAGTCTTCTGGTATGCACAAAGAACAATGACTTTGTAAAGGCTTTGATGCACACCCGCTGCCATACAATGCGTAATTCAGGTTCATTTTTTATCTATGAACAATGAGCTATTAAATTATCCTCAAAATAAGCCTCAAAATCAATAAATTTTTCAGAAAACTGATTTTTATCATAGGATATTGGGGGAAAATTTTTGTTATAATAGCTTAATTAAAAATTTTCAGGAGGTTTTTATGGCAAAAACACCGGTAGTTGATATGGATCTTTGCATTGGCTGCGGCTCATGCGCCGAGGTATGCCCTGAGGTCTTTGAGTTAAGGGATGACAAGGCATGGGTTATAGGACCCGACAAATGCGACACATGCGACTGCGAAGAAGCAGCAAGCATCTGTCCTGTTGAAGCAATAAAGTTTGAGTAATCATTCAGCAATTAGCCGTCAGCTTTCAGCAAATTTAGAATTAATTAAATGCTGATTGCTGACAGCTGATTGCTAAAAATACTTTTTAGCTAACTCCACGAGTCCATAAATCTTCAGGTCTATGTAATCTCCATTTTTATGGAAGGCTTCGAGGGTATTATGCAATTCGGATATAGGCGTTTTTATTATCTCTATATCCTCAGTCTCGTCTGCTGGATATTGCTGCTTTAATTCACTTGTGGCAGGAACTACATTTTTTGCCAGGAATACACTTAATATTTCTGTGGACAGGCCGGATGACAACGGTCCTTCACAGAGAAATATAAAATCATCGGCAGAATAGCCTGTCTCCTCTATAAGCTCCCTTTTTGCTGCATCAACAAGACTTTCATTTTTATCATTAAGACCTGCAGGAAACTCTATAACAAAATTATTCACAACAGGCCTGAACTGCCGTATCAAAAGAAGTTCCCCATTTTTCGTTATAGGGACAACAGCGATTATTCCATTACAGTTAACCCTCTCCACAGCCTCCCAGTTCCTCAAATTTCCTGATTGGTCTTTATAGGAGAGGATTATAGATCTGATAAACCTTCCTTCCCAGACTGTCTTTTTATCAATGTTTTGCATTTTCTTAATGCCCATAATCCATCTTCACCTGCATCATCCCGGAGGCCAGTGCATCTGGCGTCCGCCGAGTATATGGAGGTGAATGTGATAAACCGTCTGCCCGCTTTCAGGATTGCAGTTCGCCACAATCCTGAACCCCCTCTTTGCGATGCCCTTGTCATTGGCAATCTTATTAGCAACCTTCACCAGATGGCCGATGAGGTTATTGTCTTCCTCTTTAATGTCGAGGAGCGTTGGTATATGCTTCCTCGGAATAACGAGGGTGTGAACAGGGGCTTGCGGGTTTACATCCTCAAAGGCAAGTACGTGTTCATCCTCGTAAATTATTCTGGCAGGTATCTTCTTATCGATAATCTTGCAGAATATGCAATCGCTCATATAATAAGCCTCCCAATCATCATTATTTCAAGAAGAAAGGCATCTGCCTGTAGCGACTTGGACAGCCCAAGCGTGGCATGGATGCCTAAAAGCGGGCTGTCTTTGCTTCGGAGAACGGCTGGATGCCGTTCGAGAATGAAGCGGAAGGCCGATGCCTTTCTTCTTCCATTATTTCGCTTCAAGCAGATACCATTGTCCTGCTGATGCCTTTCTTCTTCTATCATTTTTCTATTCTTCTGTAAAAGCATGTCCTATTGCCTGTATGACACGCCACTCCACCATGCTGCTTGACCTTGATCAAAAGCGTGTCCGCATCACAATCGTAGAATATCTCCTTTACCTCCTGCAAATTGCCGGATGTCTCGCCCTTTTTCCAGTACTTCTGCCTCGACCTCGACCAGAAGTGCGTAAAACCTGTATCGATGGTCATTTTCAAAGAAGCCTCGTTCATATACGCCATCATCAGCACATCGCCATTTTCGTAGTCCTGAATTATGGCAGGGATAAGACCCTTTTCATCGTATTTAAGCTCTGGCAGCATCTATCCTCCTATAATTTATATCCTATCTTCCTCAAAAACTCCTTCCTGTTTTTTCTATCTTCAGCCGTTTCCACGCCTTTTGGCGGGAAGCCATCAATAACGCCTATAATACCATTTCCCTGCTCTGTTGAGGCAACAAGAACCTCTAAAGGATTTGCCGTAGCGCAGTATATCCTGCATACCTCGGGACAGTTTTTTATCGGGTTAAGGACATTGACTGGAAATGCATTTTTCAACAGTATGCAGAACACATGGCCTGCGCCGATTTCCTGAAGATTATTTGCGCATGTGCTTATAAGTTCGTCATCATTACCCTCAGTCCTTATGAGACATGGCCCGGAAGCCTCTGTAAAGGCTATTCCAAACCTTGCATGGGGAACAGTTGTGGCGATTATCTCATAAAGGTCTTCTGCTGTTTTAATAAAATGGGTCTGGCCGAGTATTATATTGCAGCCCTCCGGAATACTAACCTTTACTGCTTTTGTTTCCATACACACCTCCTCTTTAGTAAGCAGTAGGCGCTACGCAATAAGCACTATTTTTACTGTTTACTGCCTACTGTCTTTTAATGTCTATGTTATAATGAAAATAAATTTTCCCTTATATGTCAAGATGAAAAAACAGAATACAAAACTCGTTACTCGTTACTCATTACTCGTTGCACTTTTTTTTATTATTCACTTTTTACTATTCACTATTCACTGCTCATGCCACAGAGGTCTCTGCTGTTAATATAAAAATAAACAACCATGACATATACGTTACAACCTCTTTAAAGCCCGACCAGAAGTTCATAAATGATATTAATGACGGGATATCTAAGGAATTAACGTTCTATATAGACCTTTTCAGGGTCTGGAGCATCTGGCCCGATGAGTTTGTCACGGGCAGAAAACTGGTAAAAATATTGAAAAGCAATCCGATAAAAAGGGAGTATGTTGCGGCAAGCATTGACGGCAATGTGCAGGTCGAAAAGAGATTCAAGGATTTAGAGTCTATGGTTGAATGGGCAATGAATATCATCGACATAAAACTGACTAACATCAAGGAACTGGAGCATGGAGAATATTTCGTAAAAATCACTGTTGATTCCCGCATAAGAAAACTGCCTCCGGTTATAGGATACTTCCTGTTCTTTATGCCTGAAAAGGAATTCAGCATCTCAAAGGATTCTCAGAAATTCGAGATAAACAGGAAATGAAGGTACTAAGACCATTGATAATCGTGTTCGGGCTGCTGTTCATAGTTGCAGCAATAACAGCAGTAGAGCTTTACTTTATAAAGCTGCCGTCCGTAGACATAACGACACGTATTTTACTCATAGCTCTTCTCACAGTTAATATTCTTGCCCTTCTCACCCTCATGTTCTTCGTCGGCAAAAACATCTTCAGGCTATACATGGAAAAGCAGCATAAAGTATTAGGCTACAAGTTCAGAACAAAACTCATGGCCATATTCGTTATCCTCACTTTTATACCGTCGGCATTTCTCTTTGTAGCAGCAAGCGGTCTTGCAACCAATTATATCAGTAAAATATTCTCTCCACAGATGAGAGAGCCGTTTAACAAGTCGGTTGAGCTCGCCAGGGCATTCTACGACCTCGAAAGGGAGAGGGTTATGGAAACCGCAAGACAGGTTTCTAACGGCAAACAGTCTATCATTTCCGATATGTCAATTCACAGATATTCCGTACTGTCACCTGATGCAACAGATACAATTAAAGATGCCTTCCGCGGCAAAGAAGGCTCTGAAGTCATTTCAAAGGAGAGCGGAGATATTATAAGGGCTGCGGTCCCTGACCGTTCAAAGAGGGGCGTGGTTGTGGTGGAACTCGTCCTTCCACGGACATTTTCTGAAAAGACAGAAAAAATACAGAGCCTTTATGAAGACTACTTAAAGCTCGAATCCTTCAAAGAACCGCTGAGACTCAATTACATACTGATCCTCGGTTTCTTAACCCTCATGATAGTTTTTACAGGGCTGTGGGTCTCATTAAAAATATCACGGAGCATTACCATCCCTATACAGAGCCTTGCAATGGCAACAGAAAAGGTGGCATCGGGGGACCTGAATATCCATGTTGATGTGAAAAGCGAGGATGAAGTTGGTCTTTTGATAAACTCATTTAACCAGATGGTAAAGCAGTTGAAAGAGGGTAAGGATTCTCTTGAGAAGGCATATATAGAATCCGACAGGAGAAGGCTCTACCTCGAAAACATCCTTGAAAACATTAATTCAGGCGTGATATTCCTCGATAATACCGGTAAGATACTGACCATTAACAAGTCGGCATGTTCCATTCTCAACATAAAGCAGGAAGATGTAATCGGCAAAAACTATAAGGAGTTTATTTCAGGCCTTCATTCCGAAGACCTGTCCGCTATGGTCAGGGATATAGAGGGCAAGGAAATAAGGGAAGTCAAGAAGGAGGTCAAGGTCAATATAAACGGGAAAATACTCACCCTCATAATCTATATATCGGGCATACGGGAATCATACACATCCGGCTCATTGGGTATGCTCGTGGTGTTTGACGACCTTACCGATATTATTCAGGCACAGAAGGTGATAACATGGCAGGAAGTAGCAAGAAGAATGGCCCATGAGATTAAAAACCCGTTGACACCCATCAAGCTGTCCACAGAGAGATTAATAAAAAAATGGCAACAGAGAGACGAGGATTTCGACGCTGTTTTCAAGAAGTCGACAAATACCATAATCGCAGAGGTGGAGAGCCTCAAAAGGCTTGTCGATGTTTTCTCCAGATACGGAAGGATGCCTGAAGTAAACAAGGTCCATTCGAACCTGACTGAGTCGATAGATGATGTGGTATCCCTATACAAAGGGTTTAAAAACTTAGATATAAATATCGCTGTACATGGTGAAATCCCAATGGTCAATGTTGACTCAGAACAAATTAAAAGGGTTTTGATAAATATTATAGACAACGCAATAAAGGCCATGAACAACACAGGAACCATTGATATTTCCGTAAAGATGGATGAAAATAAAGTAATCATCGATATAGCAGATACAGGGCCGGGTATAAGCGATGAAGAAAAAGGCAAACTTTTTATACCGTATTTCTCGAAAAGGAAGGACGGAACAGGGCTCGGCCTTGCCATAGCACATAAAATAGTATCGGACCATGGAGGAAGGATACTTGTCAGGGACAATAATCCCAAAGGAAGTATCTTTACCGTGGAAATACCGATAACTTAGGAGCAAATGATGTCCAGAAAATCAGTATTGATCGTAGATGATGAGGAAGGCATAAGGGAGAGTCTTTCGGGAATACTCGAGGACGAGGGGTACGATGTCCTGACCGCATCTTCAGGCGAGGATGCATTGGCTATAGCAAAGGAGCATATGCCCGATATCGTGTTCCTGGATGTATGGCTTCCTGAAATGGACGGCCTTGAAACACTGCCGAGGCTGAAAGAGATAGACGCAAACATCCCTGTTATTATGATTTCGGGTCATGGGAATATAGAAATAGCTGTCAAGGCCACACGGCTCGGTGCGTATGACTTTTTAGAAAAGCCTTTATCCCTCGAGAAGGTAATCATAACAGCAAAGCGGGCACTTGAACGTAAAATACTTGAGGAAGAAAACCGCTCATTAAAAGAAAATATAATTAAAAAATGCAGATTAATAGGCGACTCCGAAAAAATGCGGACACTGAGACAGCAGATAGAGATGGCTGCCCAGAGCAACAGCAGGGTCCTCATCCTTGGCGAGAGCGGCACCGGCAAAGAGCTCGTTGCAAGACTGCTGCATGAGAAAAGTCAACGTGCCGGCGGACCTTTTGTGGAGGTGAACTGTGCGGCTATACCACAGGAGTTGATCGAAAGCGAATTGTTCGGCCATGAAAAAGGAGCCTTTACAGGCGCTACAGAAAGAAAGAGCGGCAAGTTCGAACTTGCCGACAGGGGCACGTTATTCCTCGATGAGATAGGCGACATGGCCCTTCAGACGCAGGCTAAGGTGCTGAGGGTAATAGAGACACAGGCATTCCAGAAAGTTGGTGGCAGCAAGAATATAAAGGTTGATGTAAGGATTATCGCGGCAACGAACAAAAACCTCATGGAAGAAGTTAAAAACGGGAATTTCAGGGAAGACCTTTATTTCAGGCTGAATGTTATTCCGATCATAGTTCCTCCGCTGAAGGAAAGACGCGACGACATACCTCTGTTAATCAAGTATTTTATAGAGTTGTTTGCATCCGAAAACGGCATCAGGCAAAAAGAGATTACCCCTGATGTGGTTAAGACATTTCAGGATTATTATTGGCCCGGCAATATAAGGGAGCTCAAAAATGCCGTGGAAAGACTCATGATAATGGTACCGTCAGACGTCATCACCAAAAGAGATGTAGATGCACTCGGGCTGTTCGGTCAGCAGGTCTTAAAAGAATACGATTATTTCTCTCATAAAACACTTAAGGACGCACGGGATGCCTTTGAAAGGGACTTCATAATCAGAAAACTCAAGGAAAACAACTGGAATGTGTCTAAAACCGCAGAGGTCATAGATGTCGAAAGGAGCAATCTTCACAAAAAAATAAAGGCATACGAGATTTCAGAGCCGAAAAATTAACTGATCATGAAACCAATTATTGTAATTGTAGGAAGGGCAAACGTGGGTAAATCTACCCTTTTCAACCGTATGGTGAGAATGGGTGCAGACCGCACAAAATCCACCGCTATCACAGAAAGCATCCCCGGAGTTACGCGGGACAGGAACTACGCTGAATCAGAATGGGACGAAAAGAAATTCATTGTGATAGATACAGGCGGATTCTATGCAGAGGAAATACCCCACGAGGATAAGGAAATACTCCGTCAGGTGAGGGAGCAGGCCATGTTCGCAATAGAAGAAGCCGACCTGATAATCCATCTCCTTGACGCAAAGGAAGGCCTTAATCCTTCGGATATGGAACTGGCAAATATCCTCAGGGCATCGGGCAAGAAAATATTGTGGGTCGCAAACAAAATAGACACCCCGGCAAAGGAAGACAGGCTTCTGGAATTTTACAGTATAGGTGCAGAGGAGATTATGCCGGTATCGGCAGTAACGGGATACGGCTTTGACGATCTGATGGATAAGGTTGCTGCTGCAATCCCAGAAGAAACGGAAATCAGACCCTCCGAAGAAGAGGAGATGCCCAGGGTTGCGGTAGTTGGAAGACCAAATGTGGGCAAATCAACGCTGATAAATTCCCTCCTGGGCAAAAAGAGGCTCATAGTGAGTCCTGTTCCTGGAACCACAAGGGATTCCATTGATTCTGTTTGCAGCTACTACGGCAAAAAATATCTCTTTATCGATACTGCCGGCATTCGCAGAAGAGGCAAGATATACTCCCAGAAATTTGACATAGAAAGATTCTCTGTTGTCAGGGCAATGAGGAGCATAGAAAAGGCGGATGTTGTAATAATCATTCTCGATGCATCCGAAGGAATAGTAGAGCAGGACAAAAAAATAGCAGGGGTCGTTGCAGAGTATGGCAAGGGTGCGCTTTTCCTTCTCAATAAATGGGATATTATAAAAGAACCAGAGGCAGAATACAAACGAATCACGCAGGAATTGAAAAACAAGATGTGGTTCATGGATTATGCCCCGTGCATCACAACATCGGGTCTCGAAAAGAAGAGGATAACAAAGATATTCCCTCTGATAGACGAAATCATTGCTGAGAGGGAGAAACGAATACCAACCGCAGACCTCAATAAATTCCTTTCAAAAATCATATCGGCAAAACCATTTCCTACATATAAGGGGAAAGAGTTGAAGTTTTTCTATATAACACAGGTTGGCATAAAACCGCCTGCCTTTACCCTGTTTGTAAATTATCCATCCGGCGTCAAAGACCATCATATAAGGTATATAGAAAAGGCATTGAGGGAAAAGTATTCCTTTAAGGGGACTCCTATAAGGATTCATGTGAAGTCTCGGTAAAATATGGTAAAATAGTTGAACTTTTAATATATCAAGGGAGAAAATTTGAGAAATATTCTTATTACTGGATGCTGTGGTTTTATAGGCTACAAGGTTTCAGAGCTTCTTTTAGGACAGGGGTATAGCGTTACAGGCGTTGACAGTATGAACGATTACTATGACCCGCGGCTGAAGGAGTGGCGTCTTGAGAAATTAAAGGTCAATGGCAGCTTTCATTTTCATCAGTGCGACATAGGCGATTACAATTCGGTAAAGACAGTATTCTCTAATTATAAAATAGATGCTGTTATCAACCTTGCTGCGCGGGCAGGGGTCAGGGCATCGGTCGAGGACCCATGGGCATATCTCGATACGAATTTAAAAGGAACCCTGAATCTCCTTGAGTGCTGCAAAACAAATGACGTTAAAAAGTTCGTCCTCGCATCCACATCCAGTGTATACGGCGACAACAAAAAAATGCCGTTCAGCGTTACTGATAATACAGATCATACCCTTGCGCCATATTCAGCCACCAAGAAAGGCGCAGAGGTCATGTGCTACAGCTATCATTACCTATACGGCATCGATACAACCATCTTCAGGTATTTTACGGTATATGGCCCTGCAGGCCGCCCTGATATGAGCATCTTCAAGTTTATAAAGAACATAGACCTCGGCAGACCCATTCCTGTCTTTGGCAATGGAAAGCAGAAACGCGACTTCACATATATAGACGATATTGCCGATGGTACGATAAAGGGATTAAAGGGTGTCGGATACGAGATATTCAACCTCGGCAATGACAGGCCTGTGGAGCTTATGTATGTTATTAACATGATAGAGGAAAGGCTCGGCAAAAAGGCAGAGATGCAATGGCTTCCCCTTCATCCTGCAGACATAACCGCCACATGGGCTGATATAAATTCATCGAAGGAAAGGCTCAATTGGTCCCCAAAGACATCCATAGAGGAGGGTATCGAAAAGACCGTGAATTGGTATATGGAAAATAGAGACTTTGTGAGAAACCTGAAAGACGCCCAATAAGGAGGATATTTATGCAAAAAATACTCGTAGCACATGATGGTTCCAAGTCTTCAGACAAGGCATTGAAAAAGGCTGTAGAGCTGGCAATAAACTTTAATGCTTCGCTTACCGTGCTTGCCGTAATACCAGAACTCTACCTTACAGAGCTTTCTGATGTGGACAGAAACCGCATCTTCGAAGCACTTTCGAGGGAGACTGCCGAGGCAATGGAGAAGATACGCAAGTCTCTGTCAGGCAAATCCATGGAGGTTAAAACACTTATCAGGCAGGGCGACCCTGCAGAAAAAATACTCGAAACTGCCCAGAAGATGAAGGTGGACATGATTGTTACGGGTTCCCATGGAAGGCACGGCACAAAGAAATTCCTGCTTGGAAGCGTATCATCAAAGATAGTTGATTATTCCAAATGTCCGGTGCTGGTAGTAAAGTAGCTCATATTTCATAGCTCATAGTTTTTCTGCCATGAGCCATCAGCTATTAGCTAATCACGCCGTGCATATCCTGTTCTTTCCTGTCTTCTTTGCATCGTAAAGGGCATTGTCAGCCTTTGCAAGCAATGCGTCAAAGCTGTTTGCATCGATGCCATAAGTAGCAACCCCGAAGCTTGCGGTTATAAACATCCTTTTTTCACGGCCTATAGCCACAGGGGTGCTTTCGATGGTAGTCCTTATCCTCTCTGCTACTTCAAAGGCTGTCAACTTGTCGGTATTGGGAAGGACAATGATAAACTCTTCTCCTCCATATCTGACACCTATATCAGATACCCTGATATTCTTGCTTATTGCATGGGAGATGCTCCTCAATGCCATATCCCCTGCCTCATGTCCATTGGTATCATTGAAATATTTAAAATTGTCTATATCCAGCATGACCATGCTTAAAAGCTGATTGTTTCTGTCCGCTATAGCAAGCTGCTTTTCCATAAACGCCTCCAGATACCTCCTGTTATACAGGCCAGTAAGTGGATCTATGAGCGCCAGCTTTTTATTCATTTCAAGGAGTCTCATGTTATTCACAACAGGGGCGAACAGGGCAATGAAGCTGTCCATTGCCTCTTTGATATCGTCTGTGAAAAAATTGGAATGCCTGCTGTATAAATGGAGTATTCCCGCTGTTGCCCCGCCGATGTTAATTGCAGTGCAGCAGTAACTCCCGGAACCCGCGCCGAACCTCTGAAAAGGACATGCATAGTCCTTTGACAGGTCATTTACCACAAATGTCGCCGCATAGATGTAAGCCTTGCATTTGTCAAGACCAGGGAATTTGCCCAGTTCCTGCAACCCTGAGTCATTGTGACTTATTACTTCCTCCACATAGTGTTTGCTCGACTCTATATTTATAAGATAAATGGCGTTTATCTTTGTTTCTCCTTTCCTGAGAGACAGCAGATAGTGTTTGAGTATTACATAAGCCTCTGCCTCTGTGAGGGCTCGTGAGAGGTCTTTGTAAAATGATGCTATTGTATGAAGCATATTATGCGTTGATTTCAGATCCGTGACATCTGTTATAAAAGCAAAGGCGCCAAGTGCCCTTCCTGAAGAATCTATCTGCGGCGATGCAGATACAATGGCATAAACATCAGAACCATTTTTATGCTTGAGCATTATCTCATAATTTTCCGATACCCCTTCTTTCCTTCTCTCCAGCGCTCCTTCAAATACCCTTTTATTGTCTTCATCGACAAGGTCATATATGCTCTTACCAATCAACTCGTCTTCTCTGTAGCCGAGCAATTTAGATAATGACTTATTGATCTTTAAGATCTTTCCATCCAATGAGACTTCCCAATAACCCTCCTTCGCTGTCTCGATTATCTTCTGATTCCTCTTTTCAAGGTTATAAAGTTCCGTAATATCGGTAAGCACATGTACTATCTCTTCCATCTCATTTTCTGGATTGAATACCGGGGTAATGCTTGCTGTAAACCATGTAACAGTTCCGTCTGCCCTTTTTACCCCCCTTATCACATTTTTAGCAGGGGTGCCTTTGTCCATAACATGGGATATACATAAACTGTCGGCATCGAGGACATTGCCTGCTTCATCCATAACAGTGATATTAGAGGAATAATAGGGCATCCCGATCATCTCGGCCTTTGTCATGCCGAATATATTCAGTGCAGTCTGGTTTATCTCTTTTATAACTCCGTTACCATCGTATATAACAAGGCCTTCCGACAGGGTCTTTAAAATATTCTCAAATCTGTTTCTTTCATTCCTTATGCATTCGCTCTCATTGAACCGCTCTGTTATATCCTTGAATATTCCGCCTGCCGCAAACTTCCTGATCCTGAAAGAGCCGTCTATCACCTTCCCGCCAGAAATATTCAGATGGAATATAAATGGGACGGCGACCGGCCTGCCGTTTGCCTTGTTCACAAAATCAGACCACTGTTGTCTGTCTTTCAACAGCCTGACAAAAGAACTGCCTATGGCGCTGTCAACATTGTCAAAGCCCAGTTCCTTTGCCCCGTGTTTATTGATCCATAGGATTGTACCTTCTTTATTCAGTTCAAATTCGATAAATCCCGTCTGCAATATGTCGAGGGATTCCTTGAATCTCTGGAGCTGATCCCTTATCCCTTTTGTTATGTTCTCATGGAGAAGCCCTATGATGTCCGTCTGGGTAACTATGCCCTTTAGCTGCATCCTGTCATCAACAACAACAAGGTGTCTTATCCTTCGCTCATGCATAATCCTTATGGCATCATAGAGAAGGGTGTCATGGCTTGCGTATACAATATTCTTTGTGCATACATCCTTCACAGGCGTGTCCATAGGTATCTTTTTAAGAAGGAGCTTGACAATATCCCTTTCTGTGAGTATTCCTGCCGTAACATCCACAGCAGATGCATCGCTGAAAGTCACGAGTATACAACTCTTCTTTTCCTCGGACATCCTGTGTATTGCCGACCCAAGCGGCGTATCCGCGGATACCTTCACAATTCCCTTAGTGGTCACAGTATCTATGGTTGTGTGGACCTTAAAAAACTCCTCTTCCAGTTTCTTGAGGATATCCGAATAAGTGATAATGCCCTTTATTTTCCCGCTTCTGTCAGTAACTATGAGTCTCCTTATACGGTTTCTCTCCATTATTTCGAGGGCAGTAACAACATCTGCATTTTTATAAACGGTTACAGGGTTTTTGGACATAAAGTTAGAAACAGGCAGGCTGCTCATTTCATCGGTGCTGCTTGTAGCGGTTGCTATTCTCGTTATATCACGCTCTGTGATGATTCCTAAAGGTGTTTGCTTATCTGTTATCACGATGCTGCTTATATTGTTATCTGCTAATTTTCCAATAGCCTCGATTAATTTCGCGTCCTTTGGCAGCGTAATAACATCTATTGTCATTAATTCATGCACCCTTCGGGTAGCCATAATTTCGTTCTCCGTTATCCGTTCACTGTTCACCGTGAACTATGAACTTTTTTAGCGCCTCTCTGTATGTCATCGGGACAAAACCGAAATTCCCTTCCACAGAATCCATATCGCAGATGTTATCCACCTGTAAAAGACCAAGCTGTTCGCCTGTAACCGTGGGTATTTTTTTGCCGAGCAGGCTGCCTATCTTGTGAGATATTCCTGAAAAAGGCAGGCTCAGCTTTATCAGCTTTACAGGTATATGCACCAATGGTTTGTGTATCTGCATTGCCTCCATAAGCTGCAGAACTATTTCATTGTATGTGAGATGTTCAGGACCGCCGAACTCATAGATGCGTGATGCGTAATGCGTAATGCGTGATTCGTCAGAAAAAACTTTCAGAAAGCACTTCACCCAATCTTCCACATATATGGGCTGAAGTTTCCCGTTGCCGCTGCCCGGGATTGGGACAAAGGGTCCGAGACGGACAAGCTCTTTGAGTTTTTCTGTAAAACCATCACCCTTTCCGATGACAAGGGATGGTCTGAATATAGTGTAAGGAATACCGCATGTCCTTACAATCTCTTCTGCCTCTGCCTTTGTCTTGTAATACTTTGCCCACGAGTTTATGGAAGCACCGAGTGCACTCTGATAAAAAATATGTTTTATGTTTGCCCCTTTTGCCTCTTCTATAAGATTTCTTGTCCCTTCAACATGAACCTTTTCAAATGTCATATCCCCCTTTTCTTCGATGATGCCGACAAGATGGACAACGATATCGCAATTATCGAGTTTTCCTTTCAGGCTTTCCCTGTCTGTAATATCGCCTATGGCTGCTTCAAAACCGGCCTTCTTGCAGACCGCTGCCCTTTCTTCTGTCCTGACCAAACACCGGGAAGCATATTCCCCTTTGCTAAGGGCATCAACCAAATGGCTACCGATAAAACCTGTCCCGCCAGCAATAAAAAACCTCATTCTGAGTTCATAAGGGGGACTTTTGTCCCCTTATGAAATCCCCCTTTTTTCTAAAAATAACTCCTTTAATTTCGTCAGTGATATTTTTTCTATATCTCTGTGCAGACTGTTTCCACGGGCATCCATAGTGACTACTGCTGGAAATTCCTCCACCTCCAGTAACCACATTGCCTCTGGTGCACCGAATTCCTCTATCTTCCACCCATCTCTAACATTCTTGATTCTGTCTGCAAGATATGCTGCTGCACCGCTAATTGTATGCAGATACACGCACCCATATTCCTTCATCGCATTTAGGGTCTCTTCGCCCATTCCGCCTTTTCCTATTATGCCTCTAATGCCGTATGTCTTAATGACATCTGCTTCATACATCTCTACTCTCATACTCGTTGTCGGTCCTGCAGCAATTAACTTATAGGTATCGTCCACTTTTTTGATTATGGGGCCGCAGTGATAGATTATCCCGTCATGGAGTTCAAAGGGGATGTCCTTTTTATCAGGCTTTTCATGAGCAAGAAATTTGTGAACCTTATCCCTTCCTGTAACAATCAGACCGTTTACTAACACAATATCGCCAATCCTTAAACTCATGACAATATCTTCTGTCAGAGGTGTATTTATTCTTTTGGACGCTGACTGCTGACTGCTGACTGCTGATTTTTCTACCATATCAGCCTTCCCCTTCTGTTTGCCCAGCATGAAAAGGATATATCAACAAAATATGAAGCAGGGTGCCTGTGGGCTGTTGCGATTTTTATGCCGATGGCTGTGGTTCTGCCTCCTAATCCTGCAGTGCCTATGCCGAGTCTGTTGATATCGTTCAGGATTTTATTTTCGAGTTCGGCTATTACAGCATTAGTGTGTATGTCTGGAATCCTTCTCATCAGTTGCTTTTTGGAGAGGAATGTTACCTGATCCTTTGCACCTCCTATAGCCACACCAATAGTATATGGCGGACATCCCTTGCCCTGAGCCTTAAAAACAGCGTCTAAAATACATTTCCTCACTCCGTCAAAATCGCGCTCAGCTATTGCTTCTTTGTCTCCAAATGTTAAAACCGCTGGCAGCTTATATGTCTGCCCCAGATTCTCGCATCCTCCACCCTTTAGCATGAGGTCAACGATAAGGGACTGCTCCCCTGTCTCCTCTGTATAAACAAAGGGGAAATATTCACCCACATTATCCCCCGTATTTTTCTCGGTTATTACATCTACAGCATTCGGTCTTAATGGTATCTTATCCGTGGCAATACGGGTGGCATCCATTATCATATCCCTGATAAGTTGATGACTCAATCCCTTTGGAACCTTGACATAAAACACAGGAAATCCTGTATCCTGGCATATGGGACGGGATGTTGTCCTTGCAATCTTTATATTCTGAAGAATTACATTCAGGGACTCTCTTATAAGGGGTTCTGTCTCGTTTGAATAGGCTGTCTTTAATGCATCTTCCACATCGCCGGGAATGGATGTGGCAACTTTTTTGTAAAGCTCTATTATGCCGTCACGGAGCTTAAGCATGTTTTATGAAATATCAGCAGGCGAAAATACTACCTCGTCCCTGAACGATCTTATCAGATATACAGTCTTCATTACCTCTGCGTCCATCACATCCACCATGGCAGCATCCAGTCCTGCTCCCGCGATGTAGCAGAGGAATCCTGCATTAACACGAGGCTTCAACTTCTTGGGGATCCCTGTTGATACATTGGAAATCCACGCAATGGTGTTTATGGGAGGATCGACCATTTCATTAAGGGCAATTATGCATTCATGGGTATTGAGGAGATGCTCCTGTCCGATGCCCCCGCCTATATGCACAACAGACGGATCTGCAAACAGCCTTTCATTGGGTATATCGGCAGCATTAGCCTTTTCTATCAAATCCTCCAGTATAAGGAGCTTGGCCTCGAGAGTCGTGGGCACGGTCCCCTTCAATGCCCTGATTATGAGATTTGCCTTGAATCTATTTACAAGGGAGAGAATTTCATCGGCATTTTTTTCATCCGCAGAGAGATAATTTATCAAAGGAGGCTCTTTACATACAGTAAGGGTCTTTTTCAAAGCCTCTGTATTCCTCGAATCAAGGCAGAGGGGCAGTTCTGCTGCCTTCTGAACAGCCTCCGCAACCAATGGAAGTATCTCTTCATCTCCGCTGCCGTCAAGCGAGCACTGGACATTGATTATGTCAGCACCTTTATCAGCAAGTGTTTTAGCAAGTGATTCTATGCTCTTTTTATCCCGATTCTTAACAGCCTCCATGTACACCTTGTTCCTCACATTAAGATTTTCTGCAATTACAAGCATGGGACACCTCCTTTGAGGGACTTCGTTCCTTTCTCGTTACTCGTTACTCGTTACTGTCTTTAGTAGGGACAAAGTCCATTTAAGATATATAAAAAAGTATATCAGAAAGAGCGGTGTTTGGGAAGGAGGGGGAAGCCGGTCAAAATATTGTATTATAAATACCATGGAACATATAGAATTTTCTCTTATTTTGCCTGCCTACAATCAGGGAAGCATCCTTAAAAAAAGTATCGCAGAAATAATAAAAACCTTTGGTCATGCATGCGAACTGATAATTGTGGATGATGGAAGTACTGACAACACCCATGAAGCCGTTAAATATATTCAAAATATAAAACTTATCAGAAACTCCAATAATATGGGTAAGGGATACAGTGTAAAGACAGGGATGCTGTCCGCCAGAGGCGAATACAGAATTTTCACGGATGCAGACCTCCCTTATGGAACAGAAGGCATTAAGCATATTTTAGAAAAGTTAAAGAAAGGCTGTGATGTTGCCATAGGACATAGAGAAAATCCATATCCTGACAGCATCCTTAGATTGATAGGACATAGGATATTTAACGCCTTTGTGAAAAGAAACATCATGATGCCATTTAACGATACACAATGTGGGTTAAAAGGATTTAGAAGCCTTGCTGCTGATGCTATTTTTAAGCAATTATCAACTAATGGCTTCGCCTTTGATATCGAGGCGCTTTATCTTGCTATGATGCTCAACTATAATATCTGTGTGGTGGATATAAAACAAATCTCGAACAGTTTGTCAACAATAACAGTAAAAGATGTTTTTAGAATGCTTGCCGATGTCAGAAAGATCAAAAAAACATATATCAAACAATAGGCTCGCGTTTATTACATTTGCTATTGTTTATTTTTATATTTTTTACATACTCAAGCCTTCTTTACTGCTGATGAATACAACAATCGCAGGCGGCGACACAGGCTCCCACAACTATATAGTCTATTATCTGAGAGAGATATTTCCATCCATACATAGCTGGTCCCACGATTGGTATGCTGGATTCCCATTCCTGTATTTTTATCCTCCTCTTCTCTATATCCTCACCGTAATTTCAAGTTATGCAATTCCTATCAATGTTGCATTTAAGTTAATAACCATACTCGGAACATTGCTATTGCCAATAAGTTCTTATCTCTGCTTAAGATTGCTAAAGTTTAAAGATCCTGTCCCGCATATCGGAACTGTATTCAGCCTGTCATTCATATTCCTTGAGGACTTCAATATTTATGGCGGCAATCTGCCAAGCACCCTTGCAGGAGAGTTTTCATATTCTTTCAGCTTCTCGCTTTTCTGGATATTTATTGCAGCTATGAAAAAGGGAATCGAAGAAAACAAATATCTATTTATAAACATAGCCATCCTGTCATTAATGGTATTATCGCATCCGATACCAGTAATATCATCTATCCTGCTGCTGCCATTTTTTCTATTTACTCCTCGTTTCAATCGTAGATTTTTATATATAGCAAAAGTATATGCCATTGCCTTTGTGATAACATCATTCTGGTCATTGCCATTCCTGTGGTATCTGGATTACACATCAATCATGAAGTGGTGGAGACTTATTAAGCTTTCTGACATATTCCCGGTTTCAATAATTCCACTACAAATCCTCGCACTTGCTGGAATCGTCTATTCTTTTTTAAACAAAGATAAAAGTATCTCTATCCTGCTGTTTATTGCAGTGGTAAATCTTATCCCATATTTTCTGCTCAATGATTCAAAGATATGGAACACGAGATTCCTTCCTTTTTTCACCATGGGTTCTATACTTATTGCAGCTTATTTTACGGGCAACATCTTGAGTAAATTGCCTGCAAAATCACAGCTTTATTTGATACTACCAATTATTGCACTTACATTTATAGTTTGGACAGACAAAAGGCTAACTTATATCCCGCATTGGATTAAGTGGAACTATGAGGGTTTTGAGAAAAAGGCATCATGGGAGGAGATAAAGCCTCTTTTTGATTGCTTAAAAACACTGCCTCATGGCCGTATAATGTGGGAGTATAGACCCGAATATGACAGATTTGGAACGCCGCGCATTTTAGAAAGTATTCCGTTATTTTCAAAGCAACCTACTATGGAAGGACTGCTAATAGAATCTGCGCTAAACAGTCCCTTCCACTTCATCAATCAAGCAGAAACCACAAAGACTTCTACTCATGCTGTGCAGGGTTTCTCATATCCGGAATTTGATTTCAAAAAGGGGATAGAACATCTAAAGCTATTTGGTGTCAGGTATTTCATAGCCTACACCAAAGAGGTAAAGGATGAGGCAGAAAAACTTTTGCCGAAACTGAAAGACATAGGATCGTTTTCAGTTTATGAAATCCAACATCCTCAAATAGTTATCCCTATTGGAACCTTCAAGATTAAGAAAAAAACTAAAAATTGGCTTTCTGAATCCATAGACTGGTATAAAACAGGAGATTTATCAAAACCGATAGTCTTTATAAAAAGTAACAGCGAGGCAAAATTATTCAACAAAGCCGAATTTAACCGGGATATTAAAGTTATGGTAACAAGATTTGAAAAAAATACTATCCACTTTCACACTAGTGCCATCGGGATTCCACACATGATAAAAATATCTTATTTCCCTCACTGGAAAGTTAAAGGAGCAGAAGGCCCGTTCCTCGTCTCACCTGCATTCATGGCAGTAATACCAAATTCAAACAATGTTGAGCTAACCTTTCACTAAGACAACTTGAAGTCTTTTCTATATCACCTATCTGTACCTGAGAAATTAACCTGACAGTCGCCATCGCCACCATTGATACCCACATCTGCATTCATAGCCTGATCGTAGGAAAGTGTTGCCTGAACAGCACCCCCGCATGACCTGTCTTGTGTGCCGTATCTTTGAATAATTTCTCCAGTGTTAAGATATTGCGGATTTGTTATTTCTGAATTGTTGTTTACTCTCTTGCAAGTTCCATCTATACGGAAATCCCTTCTTGATCCATAATCATTCCAAACCCTGTAATCCTGGCATCCTACATATACGATTACTTGACAAGTATTTCCTCCAGGTGAAAGAGTAAGCGTGAAAGTATTTGCACCTGCTGTCGTAAGAGCGCCAGTAGTACACGATCCGCCGGTTGAACCTGAAAAGCTTGTGCATGTGCCACTTGTTGGAGAGAAGGTTCCATTGGCAGGGCCATTTGTAATAGTCCAAGTTAATTGTGTGGTTTCCCCGTATCTGATTATGCCGGGACTTGCTAAAAGTGTGCATGTCGGTGAAGGAGGAAGAGTGGTTGTGGTAGTTGTGCTGGTAGTAGTTGTAGTGGTAGTGGTTGTACCTCCGCCTCCTGCACAGTCAGGATCATTGACAGTTATAGAAAATCCTTTATATGTCGGCTGGCCGCAGCCATCATTAAGCCTAACAGTAAAATTATAAGGGGATGGCTGGCTACAGCCAGAGTCGCTCGCTATTGTTCCAGAGATTACGCCTACAGTTGATAAAGTTAAGCCTGATGGAAGATTGCCTGAATCCACAGTCCAGTTATATGCGCTGACATTGCCACCAGAGGCATAGAGTGTAGCATTATAAGACGATCCCTCTGTGCCAGATGGAAGCGTATCGGTTATAATCTTTAGCGGCTTGGGTCTAACAGGAATTGTTCCTGTGTAACTGACAGGATTTGAGCCAGCATTGTCTGTTACCTGTGCACTTACATTTATAGTTGCACTGCAAGCAGTAAGTTCACCCGAATTAGGAGCAGTATCTTTGCAGCTAATAGTCCCTGAAATCAAACCGGAAGCATCAAGATTCAGTCCGGGTGTAGCATCACAGCTTGTCCCTGCTGTGATAGTTCCCGACCATTGATAAGGCGGCACTCCTCCGATTGCCTGCATCGAATATGAATAAAAAGAATCTTCCTCTCCTTGAGTTATTGTTGTAGGTGATACCATCTGCAGCGGCTGAGGACAGCCCATTGCAGTCCTTATTTCGTCCAATGAAACATATTGAACAATGTCATCATAGTCCTCTGGTCTATTAATATCTGTTGTATAATCATCTATGTTAGGGGTGCCTATTTCATATATCCTGACACATGTTTCTCCGCTTGGACAACCTGTAGGCGTTCCTGCAGCGGTCTGAATGTTGTAGTTTTCTGCTCCACTCACAATAACAAATGCTATATTTCTAACAAGTCCTGCCACACAGTCTCCATTGCGGCATATATTAAGGGTGGTCTTATTATTAGGGTCGGCTGCAATTCTCCGGCATGCATTTTTCCCTGATGCATCAATTTCTGCGGCCTTAATATAAAAAAGGTCTTTACCAAATCCATCTACATTTTTACCGCCTGCTGTCACTATGTCAGGAGGCAAATAAGTGTTTTTTACAGTCCATCCAAATACTGCCTCTTTTGCTTGACTGACTGCTTCCCTTGATTCTATCAGCTTAGCCCTCTTAGTGAGCGGACCTATCAGGCTTGCACCAAGCGCAATAAGCAGTCCTATCACCACCAGCACCATCGCCAGTTCAATGAGGGTGAAACCCCTCTGGCTCATAGCCGATGGCTCATAGCTCATAGCGAATAGTTTTTTGTTTTTTTGCTTCATTTTGTTCATTCTAATATCTTTATATCAGGATAGCAAAAGCAATATCGCATGTCAAAATATATAACCTTAAGGTTTTGTTTTTCCTTTATTAAATCCATCAAAGATCGCCTTAAATGCCTCGGCAGCTATTTTAGGCCTAAGCTTTTTTAAATCTTCATTATTTGGATAAAGCAAAAGCCCTTCCTCTACTGTCTTCATTGCCTCATCGAAATAGACATGCTGCTTGTAGTAAATGCCCATCGAAAGCAGAACTCTGGCATCGTGGTAAAAGACAGGCATGACAGGAAGTCTCTGTTTTTCGGAATTACTCCATTTAAGGAAATCATCAATGAAGCCTTTATTCTTTTCTATATCTTTCAGAGCCTCTTCAGACTTTGCAAACATATACATTGGTATTGACCAGTTCTTTAGATACAGATTATTAGTTGAAGGCAGTATATCTCTGTATTCACCCTTGCCTGTCTCTGTATAGTCTATATACCATCTCACAAGGCCATTATATTCATTAAAGGTTGCTATTGTGTATGCTGTGAAAAATATGTATGCGCCGGAAACAATTATAATGAGCGGCTTAGTGATATATGGAGATAACTTTAACTGTGTTGTCTTTAAAAAGTGTGAAGTTGCCATATAAATCAGAATTATGAATAAAAGATAATGGGCGGTAGATAGTTGCAAAGGATATTCTACAAGGGTATGGATAGTAATGGGCATTAGAAGGGCTATATACAGGCCGATTCGCTCTTTTCCATACTTCATAGCAACCTTTACAAATCCATATATGATGATCAGGACGCCCAAAATTCCGGCGATACCGCTTTCTGAAAGTATCAAGAAAAGTTCATTATGTGGATGTGATGTGTAACTGTTGCCAATATCTTTATAATATGGATTGGCTTTTTTGGTCTTTGCCTGATAATACATATACAGGCTACCGAAATTTGCAACACCCTGCCCGAACAGGGGTCTTTCTTTGAACATCTCAAGCGAGGTTTTGTACATAAGTATTCTCTCGGTATAAGATGTTTGTTGAACATCAGAGAACCATTCTATCTGCCTTGTCGTCAGCTTTTTTATGCCAAGTTCATCCTTAATACTCACCAAATAAAAACCACCTGCCATACCGATGAAAAATACCATGAGCCATGTCATTAGATTTTTTCTGGCAACAGAGTAATGCTTTTTCCTCATTGAAAGCATTATCACCATTGCGAGTGCAGTGCCAAGAAGCCCCGTCCTTGAACCTGCAATGATCAGGTTTAGAGAAAGCAAGGCAATACATACAAAAAAAATTATTTTTATCTTATTGGTATAGGTTTTGAATCTATTGGTAGCTATAAAATAAAGACTGATAATCAATCCTGTTGCTATCCATGAGGCAAATAAGTTTTTTTGCTGAAACGCACCTCCAACCATTCCTACATCAGGCGCCGGTGTAATGGGGACATATCGATAAAGTCCAAAAAATTGCATAATCCCTATAATGGATTCTATAACGGCGGAAATGAATACAACTAATAGAATTGAAAGCCTTTCCTTAGTGCTTAAATTAAATTGCAGAAGGGCAAGCCATAAAATAATCCCTGCAATAAGCCTCATAGAGCTTATGACAAACATATTCATGTTTTTAATGGGATTGAATATGCTGCTTGAAAGGAGGAGTACAGCAAATAAAAGGATATATATTTTAAATGGAGATTCTATTAAACTTTTCTTTTCTATGACATTTAAAATTCCTAAAAAAATAACTGCACCTATACCAAGCCATATGAAATACTCCCTCGGATGGGCTACAAGTCCTCCGATGTTTGGCATAAAAACGTGCATGAGGAAAAGTAAGATTACTGAAAGAATGATCAATAAATAGCGGTTAGAAGACAATGAATTTGTCATTGTTTAAGTTATCATGAGAAGGAAATATTTCTCAATGCTTAATAATAAAGAAAGGGAGGCAATCGCCTCCCTTTTCATATGGGATACTGGTTATTATTTACGGTTTTTTGTCAAAGTAGTAAAGCAAACCTTTGGTTGCAGATGTCCAGTCACCGGAAGAGTTATCAACAGTCCATCCTGTTACAGTCCATGTGGCGCTATTTGCTGTAAATCCAGTCCCACTGCGAACTATTCCAGTCCCTTTGTTTTCCACACCGTCGATAGAGCTGTCAATGCTTATTAGATAATTGAGTTCTTCGTCACTAACCGAGGTTGGATTGCAATCTCCTGTCGTACAAACTACAATGGCATTTCTTTTATCAGTTGCGTTTCCACCGAGGAATATATAGAAAGAGTATGAGCCTATTGTAAGAGGAACCGTAGGTTCATTTACAAACTTTGCGTTCTGAATATCGGCCTTTACATTTGCATCAATTATTCCGTTTTTGTCGCTGTCCCCAGGAAATCTCCCCTTTCTGTCATAATATGCCCATGTAAGGGTTTCCCATTGCTTGGTTTCTGCAATTAGCTTTTTGTGTCTCGCATTATCAATCAAGTCCTGCCCTTTCAACACAGCTCCGATGATGATACCAATAATAACCAGCACTATTGCCAGTTCAATAAGAGTAAAACCTCTCTGACTCATAGCTGATGGCTGATAGCTCATAGCAAATAATTCTCTGATTTTACTTGTACCTGCTGCTTTACTGCTCTGATGCTCTGTCATTTTTGACCTCCTGTTTTTTCTTTCCGCTATCTTTGGAGGCCGGTTGCGCCACTAAGCATTGCCATAACCACCATGGCGCCCATATAGGCAGATTATGACTTTAATGCTTCCCTCTTTTAAATCGTGAATCCGCAATAAAACTTTATCATTAAATATTTCTTGCCTTCAATACTAAACCTCATTTTCTTGATTTGTCAACAATTTTATAATTATACTTAACCTATGATTGGGTCATGGGTCAAGGGTCAGAGGTCATGGGTAAAAACATATTACCTATCACCTATCACCTATTACCTATTACCTATTTTTTTACTGTTCACTGTTCACTGTTCACTATTCACTGACGCTTATGCATTTTGCTTTGAAGAGGCAGGCAAGGAACACGGTATAAATCCATCCCTTCTTAAGAGCATTGCCCAGATCGAGTCAAATCTCAATCCAAAGGCTATGAATAAGAACCAAAACGGCTCTATAGACATAGGGCTGATGCAGATAAATTCCTTCTGGATCAAAACCCTCGGGCTGGACTCAAACAAACTCATTTCAGACCCATGTTATAACACAATGATTGGGGCGAAAGTGCTAAAACAGTGCATCGACAGGTATGGATATACATGGGAAGCAGTTGGCTGTTATAATGCAACAAGCACACCAAAAAGAGTGAAGTATTCATGGAAGATATTCAACAACCTCAAGACTGAAGGCTCAAGGCTAAAGGCCGATGGCAGCAGTCAGCAGTCAGCAGTCAGCAGTCAGAACAAGCCTCACTCTGAACTTTATTTCAGGGTAAGGGAGAAAATAATGGAGGCGCGGTGAGCCTTCTTGCAGATCTGTTGTCAAAGGTCAAATACAAATCCGCCTCTGTGGGAGAAGGACGCAAGACCGACGTACCTCCTGACTTAAAACGGGTTGTATCAAGCTCTGCTGAAAAAGAAGCAACAAAAAAAAGGATCCTGATACTTTCCGTTCTTGTACTCCTTGCAATAGCAGCCGGGGTCGGCGCTGTTTATTTGATGGAGTTATATATAAAGCCATCTGCAAAAAAACGGATGGCAAAAACAACAACACCCGCACAAATTGCAACCAGACCAACTCTGCCACAAGTAGAATCTCCAAAACCTCAAGCGCCAGCAACAAAATCCGAGCTATCTAAAACAAAGCCAAAGGCTGCCAAACCCAAGCCGGCAAAAGAGATCCCTAAACAAAAACCCGAACAAAAGAAAACGCCTGAGCCAAAAGCCGAACCAAAAGCTGAAAATTTTCAGAAAGATGCAGAAAAAAAGCCGGCTATAGCCCAGGAGCCACAACCAAAACCACAGGACTCCCAAAAAGATGTGTACCTATATACAGCAAGGACTTATGAGTCTAAAAAAGATTACCATCAGGCTCTTTTGAATTATAAAAAGGCAATGGAGATCGATCCGGGCAACTACATCATAATGAACAATATCTCCAGCGTGCTGATCCATCTCGGTTCATTTGAAGAGTCCATCAAATATGCAAAGAATGTCCTCGCCATAAAAAAAGACTATGTCCCTTCTTTAATTAACATCGGGATTGCGTATATACGCCTCAATAATCCGGCAGAAGGAGAGGCATACCTCTCAAAAGCGCTATCCATAGAGCCTTCAAACAGCTACGCCCTCTTAAACCTCGGGCTTTTATACGAAAAGCGCGGTGACAATGACAGGGCCTATGGTTATTTCTCTAAACTCTCTGAAATGGGCAACATTCAGGGTCATTTAGGCATTGCACGCATTGCAGAAAAGCAGGGAAGAAGCTCCGATGCTGTCAGGATTTATAGAGAGATATTGTCGATGAATAACATCGATCCCAGGACAAGAAAACTGGTAAATGACAGGCTGCTGTTGCTGGGGAATTAGCTCATAGATGCTAAAAATTGCTATGAGCCATTAGCTATTTTCACTGTCTTGTCCGCTATCCAGCCTTCCTTGCCATCGGGCATCTTTACTTTATACCACTTCTTACCAGTAGTTTCCGTAAACTCATCTATTATCTCAAGGACAGTCTCCTTAGAAACACTTCCAATCGTTTCAGAATTCAGTGAGGGTTTTGCTCTGACATTGGCAGCGTCTACAGCAACCACTGCGTTGTGCGTTGTGCGTTGTGCGTTATATGTTGTGTTTTCGGCGTCCGGCGCTCTACGTTCAACAATTGACGCTTGACGCTTATTGCTTAATGATGCGGGGTCATGTTCTTTCATTCTATTCATTACAATTAGTGCAGCAACAATCAGGCAGACCATCAGGGAATAGACAATGATACGTGGAAATGTGACAATACGCCTCGTTGTTTTTATGAAGCTGTCAGAAACATGCTTTACAGCATACATGACATGCCTCTTCCTTACATATCTGCTCATATCGAGGTATGCTGCCATCATTGCCCGAGAAGATACAAGATTAATCAATCTCGGAATCCCTTTCGATAATTTATGTATTAGCTTCTTTGTCTTTTCCTCAAATATGACAGTCCCTTTCCCTGCCTTTACCAGTCTGTAATTTATGTAATCTGAGGTCTCATTTATTGTTAATGGCCTTAAGGTAGCCCTTACCGTTATCCTCTGGTTTAATTGCTTGAGACTGTCCGAAAGCAGTCTGTCTCTTAGTTCAGGTTGTCCTATCAGGACTATCTGGAGGAGTTTTTCCTTTTCTGTTTCGAGATTGGATAAGAGCCTCAATTCCTCAAGGGTCTCATTAGGCAGGTTCTGGGCCTCGTCAACGATAATAATAATCCTCCTTCCGATCATTGAGTTCTCAATAAGGAAATCCCTGAACGCCTTGATAATCTCGTTTTTGTTCGTGTTCTTGACCTTTACATTCAGATCTTCCAGTATCGTAAGCAAAAACTCCTCTGGAGACAACCGGGGCGTGAGCACAAGGGCAATGCCTGCCCTGTCCTTCCATTTCTCTGTGTTCAGAAAGGTATTCAGCAGGGTGGTCTTGCCAGTGCCTAGATCTCCGACGCACATGAAAAACCCCTCTTTCTGCTCTACAATGTAATTGAACGACGACAATGCCTCGTTATGGCTTTCAGAGGGATAAAAGTAATATGGGTCCGGAGTCAGCCTGAATGGGTCTTCTTTTAAATCGAAAAATTCAAGATAATCCATTACCTCGCCTTTCCAAACTGTGTTATAAGGTCATAGAGCGGGAACATAAGACCCACAATAATTATCGCAAAGAGGATGCCTATAACTGCAATAACAATAGGCTCTATCATCTTTCCCATCTTCTCGGATATGTCATCGAGCTTCTTGAGATAATGGTCCGAAAGGAAGGCAAACTGCTCGTCCAGATTTCCACTCGTCTCCCCGATATCCACCATCCTCACAACAAGTGGAGGGAATACCGCATGCTCCCTCAAAGCATCTGATATCCTGCTCCCCGACGATATACTGTCCTTCGACGAAATGATAGCCCTTTTGAAGACCTCGCTTCCCATGACATCCGCGATTATGTCGAATGACCTGTCGATGGTGAGTCCTGCCACTATCAATATCCTCAACTGCTCTGAGAAGAGGGCAAGGAGCTTGTTGTAAACCACTAACTTTACTATCGGCAGTTTTATCTTTATTGCATCCACATAATACCTCGTAATCTCCTTCTGTTTTAAACCCTGTACAGCAAAGAAGAAAGCCACAGGCAGAAGGGGTATGAGATACCAGTATGCCTTTGTAAAATCACTCACATGCAGCAATATCCTCGTTATGAGGGGAAGCTTCACGCCCATCTCCTTTAATGTGGTCATTATTTTCGGAAGGACATATGCAAGCCAGAAGATTAAGGCGCCCATGGTCGTAACGATCGCAAAGGTAGGATAGATGAGCGCCCTTTTGATTGCAGCAGCAAGATCTTCCATTCTCTGGAGGTGGCTTGCAACATCGGCCAGACTCCTTTCGAGGCGGCCTGTTTCCTCTCCAACCTTTATCAGTCTTACAAAGACATCCGGGAAAACGCTTTTATGTAATTCAACGGCATCTGAAAACCTCATTCCCATTTCTGTCTGGCGCTTTATATCTGCTATGGTTGTTTTAAGATATTTATTTTCTGTTGTGGCGGTTATGTCCCCCAGTGCTGTAAGGAGTGGCACGCCTGCCCTGAGCATGACAGAGAGGTTGTTCGCAAATTCTATCACATCCCTCCGTTTTATCTTACGTGCCATAAATACCTTTTTAATATTGGCAATAGCGGCGTTCGCCTTTTTTACGCTCAATATATAAAGTCCCTTTGATGATAGATCTCCATAAACAGAGGCGATGTCCTCCCCCTCTGCAACACCCTTTACCATTGCACCATCAGGGTCTATAGCTTTGTAAGAATAATAATTCATTCTTTCATCCTCTTTTGATAGGGGGTTCTCGTAAGGGGGACAGAGTCCCACTTACGCTTTATCCTGCCACTCTCAATACTTCGTCCAGAGTTGTAATCCCTGCGGCAGCCTTTCTGACAGCATCGTCCTTGAGCGGCCTCATCCCTTTCCTGACTGCCGCAGCCTTTAATGCAGTTACAGGCGCGGCAGAATATATCAATTCCCTCAATTCATCATCGATTATCAATATCTCACCAATGACAGTCCTTCCGGAATACCCTGTGCCATTGCATTTAGGACAGCCTTTCCCTTTGAATGCTGAGGTTAAAGATACACCGTATTCCTTAAATACCGAAATCTCATAATCATTCAGGCTGTACTCAGCTTTGCAGTAATGGCATATTTTTCTTACAAGCCTCTGCGCCATTATGGCGAGAAGGGATGAGGACATCAGGAACCTGTCCACTTTCAGGTCTATAAGCCTCGGAATTGCGGTTACTGCGTCATTGGTGTGCAGCGTTGAAAGCACAAGGTGTCCTGTTATGGATGCCCTTATTGCAATCTTTGCGGTCTCCTCATCCCTTATTTCGCCGAGAAGCATCACATCCGGATCCTGCCTCATAAAGTTCCTGCCTGCAAGGGCAAAGTCATAGCCAACCTTTTCGTTCACCTGTGTCTGCTTAATCAGGCTGAGCTTGTATTCCACAGGGTCTTCGACAGTAAGGACATTCCTTTGGAGGAGGTCTATCTCCCTTAAGGCCGCATAAAGTGTTGTGGTTTTACCGCTCCCTGTAGGGCCTGTAATCAGGATTATGCCGTATGGCTTGTGAAAAAGGATCTTTATTTTCTTCGTATTCTCCTCATCGAATCCCAATCGCTCGATCCTCAAAAGAGGGCCTGTGCCCACAAGCACCCTCATCACAATATTTTCTCCGTATATGGTGGGGACTGTTGATACACGTATATCGTAGCCTTTATTTAAGAATGTAAATGTAAATGAGCCATCCTGCGGTAACCTCTGTTCTGCTATATCGAGTTGTGACAGTATCTTAATCCTCGATGTAATGCCGCTGTGCGCAGCCCTTGGAATGCCGTGTCCGTGCTGAAGCACGCCGTCTATCCTGTAGAACACATTGACAATATCCGCTGTGGGATTGATGTGGATGTCTGTGGCGTTCCTCCTGATGCCGTCCATGATTATCAGGTTTGCGAGGTTTGTTACAGCAGTGCCCGATGCGGTCTCGGTTGCCTTTATTTCGTTCACAATGCCATCGATCTGGTGCTGGATCGGATTTTCTAAAAAGAAGTATGCCTTCTCAACAGCATCGCGAAAACTGTCGGCATCGACCATATACACCTTGGGCTGGTTCTTCGTCATCCTCGTGACCGTATCCACAGCAAGTATATTGCTCGGATTTGTGATGCCTATGCTCAGCCTGCCGTTCTCAGCATCTATTGGTATAAAACCTGTCTTTTCTGCAATGTCCTTTGGTATTGCCTTCAGGGCATCTTCAGAAATAGCATACTCTCCGAGGTCTATAAATTCTATTCCAGACTGCTCCGATAGTATCTGTCCAAGTTCCTTCGAAGATACGAAACCCAGTTTTACAAGGGTATCGCCGAGAAGGTCGCCTGTTACCTTTTGCTGTATCAAGGCAACATGAAGCTGCCTGTCATTGATGAACCCCCGTGCCCTCAATAAATCGCCGATCCTTATTGTCGCCATTACCTACTCACCAGCACAGGCTGTAAAACAACAACCAGTTCCGATCTCGATTCTGACTTGTCCCGGCTTTTAAATGCCTCTCCAAGCAGTGGTATATCACCCAATCCAGGAACTTTATTGTCCTGAAGGTTTTCTTTCTTTGATATTAAACCGCCTATTATAATCATCTGACCATCCTTCACCTTCACTGTAGTGCTGAGCTCCCTCAGGTCAACAGTCGGCAGGGAAATCTGAGTCTGACTGGTTCCGCTTCCGATAGTCTTGTCCTGGAGTTGTATCAGGTCTGATATTATCGGTGTTATGGTCAGCGATATCTCGCCGTTTTCGTTTATATAAGGGACTATGCCGATAATAATCCCGGAAAGTATGTTGCTTGTTGTTACAGTGAATGTTGTTGTCGGCGTTGCGCCTGCAGCAGTAGTTGTCGTTGTTTCGACCTTTGAAATAAAACTGACATTCCTGCCAACGCTCAAAAGAGCTGTCTGTCCATTCATTATATTCACCCGCGGGTTGGACAGTGTCCTCACCTCTCCCTGCAATTGCAGCGCCTTTAAAAGTGTGCTGAAACTTTCTCCCCTCGTAACCCCCATGTTTATGTAAGGGCTTGCTAAAGGAACAACGCTCGAGAAACCAGGAGTTGTAATATTAATCTGTCCATTACCCAATGTCCGATTCACAAAACTCCAGTCAATTCCGTATCTCAGACCTTCTGACAATTGCACTTCAATGATCTTTGCCTCCACCAGAACCTGCCTGCTGATTACTTTTTTAATGGTGTTAAGGAATTGTTCAACCCTCTCTATGTTTCTCTTTGAGGCTGTTACAAATATTGTCCCTGTCAGCCTGTTAATGGTAAAGCTCTGCTGCACTGCAGCAGGCTGGCCCGGGGCTGCGGCTGCAGTTGTCCCGAGTATGCTCGAAATGGATTTTTCTATGGCATCCCAGAAATTAAAGGCAGTAGCGTCGCTTTTTGAAGTCTGCGTAATATTCCCCTTTATTGTTGTGGTTCCGCCTGTTGTCGTTCCTCCTGCTGTTAATGCTCCTGTAGCTCCTCCCAGTATATCGCCGCCCACATCGACATTATACGTCTGAACAATAGCAGGATGGCCGAGTTCGAATATCCTCGTGTCCACTGCCTTTACTATAAGCATGTTGTCTTTGACAGCGTAAAAATAATCCACAGATGTGAAAATGGTATTCAATGCATCTTCAGCGCTCACATTTTTTAAGGTAAGGGTTATGGGTGCCTCAGCAGCAACCCCTTTTTCCATGACAAGATTCAATCCCGTTGCCTCTGCAATTACATGCAGGACATCCCTCAGCGGCGTATTCCTTGCAACTATGTCCACTATCCTCGTTTTCACAGGCGAGATATCTTCTGTCACAGGGATAAATTCCGGTATCTTGGGCTCAGACGGAGCAGGTCTTTCGGGTTTTATCTCCCTGACCTCTTCTGGAATGCGGATTTCCCTTTTTATGTCTGTGGAAGAACAGGAGATGATAAAAAAGGCTATAGGCAAGAGGCAAGAAGCAAAAGACAAAAACCTTTTACCTATAGCCCATAGCCTATTGCCTATAGCCTGCTTCCCTAATCTATCCTTATCCACCTTTCCCCCTTCTTATCCTTTATTAATACCCTGTTTTTTTCTATTTTTGCAACTTTATTCTGATTGAATACGTCTCCCTCCTTTACAACCATTCCGTTTATTATTGCCATCTTCCTTCCGCCGTTGATGAGGATAAAAGAGACCTTCATTTCTACCTCGGGCTCTATGGGCGCCACCTTCTCAAGGGGCACCTGCGGATAACCAACCTTTGGAGAAACCGCTTCCACACGAATGGGACTTTCAATTGCAGGAACCACAAGCGGCTGGCGCCGGATTATCTGGGCCTTCTGGTAGGAGAAGCCTGTAAGTCCCTGTTCCGCCGGAGAGAGAGAAGGCTTAAATTTAATATGCGACAGGGCTATTATGCAGAAAAGAGTTACAACAACCGGCGATATTAGCACAATTATCTGTTTATTATCGATCCTGTCCATGTTTTATTGCCTGCCTTCTGATGTCTTCAATGTCTTTAATGCCCCTTTAATCTCATACGAAACAGATGCCCTGTCCTGAGACTGCACCATGGATATGCTGCCAATGTAGAAGAACGGAAAACGCATTGATTGGAGATACCCTATGTCATTCATAAACGAGGCATAACCTTTTCCTGCTGCCTTCCCGCTTATTGAAGACTTTATGGTCACTGGCAGACTCACCTCGTCATCTTTATACTCTATGTTGGTCACCACGATTTCGGCATTCTTCATCCTGAATTTCAGTTCATCGAGACCTATAAAAATATGCTCCTCGGGCGTCCTCGATGCAAAATCCGAAGGGACAATAGCCTTCAAATCCGCTATTGTTTTTTCCATATCAACCTGTGCATCCTTCATACTAACAAGATTCATCCTGGCCGTCTGTAATTTTTTCTGCGTATTGGAAAGGGAATCACTGTATCGCTTTGAGATAATAACTCCTGTCAGTACCATCAAAAACAATGTCCCCGAGATTATGTAGCAGGAAAGGGATCTCTTCAATCTGCCTCCACTTTATACCCAAGTTAAGCGATTCTGTATTTAGATTTGTAAGCACAGGCGCTGCAGTGCCTGTGCTTACAAAATCGCTCAATTTAGGTATACCTTAACTCTATATAAAAGCTCTTATCCTTAATATCTATCTTATCGGATACTATCTCCATCCCTTCTGTCTTTTTCATTGCCTTAACAAGATTCTGGTAAGCCTGCTGCATGGCAGTGAAGTTTGCTGCCGCAACACTGCCCTTTAATTTTATGTGCACCATGTTCCCCTCGGGGTTGATATCTATAGAGACTATGTTTATATCTTTATCACGGAGTTCTTTTATCGAAGACAGGGCAACCAATGCCTTCTGCATATCCGGAGAAGAATTCATCGCATTCATAAAATTTATTAAAGGCATAACCTTATCAAGCTCTTTTTTCTTGTTCTCATAACCAATGCGGATAGACTCCATCCCGCTCATTTCTGCCCGTAATGATGTGATCTTTCTCTTCATATCAGCCGTCTCTGATAGTTTCATTTTCAGATAAACCATGCCTATAACCGAGAGAATCAGAAATAGTGCTGTATAATATGAGAGAATCGTCTTCTGTCTGCAAATACTCCTGTAACTTTCGGGAAGGAGATTTCCGTCTTTCATCCCCTTGATATTCAACATGGCTGACACGGGGATAATAAAATCTGTGATTGTCTCTCTTGGTGCAATGATATTGGAAGGTGGTTCCATGCACAGGGCAGGCAGCAGCAAGTCCATTGTCGTTTCATATTTACTGCAAGCTGTGCCTATGAGAATCGCTTGTGATGGCGTTAATCTCAGTGTCTGCCTGCAGTAGTTTACTGTCATGTTGATGCTCTGGACATCTATGTCATGCAAGCCGCTCTCAAATGACTGCGCAGCCCTCATAAAATAGAGTTTCCCATCCTTCATTAAAAGCAGTATCTTGCCTGACTCCGATTCTGCCACGCACAATATCGGCTCATCGGTAATGCCATAAGAGAAGCTCACCAATTGCGCAATCGTAAAGGCAGCAGGGTATATAGCTGAAATCTTTTTGCCATACCTGTCAAACCTGTCGATTATCCGGGAAAGGTCATAATTATTTACGGCAAAGACAAGTGTTTCATACATTTTTCTCCCTTCGTGCATCCTCTCTCCGAGGATAACATAAAAGAATGAGCAATCCCTGAACTCAGGAGCTTTCCTTTTTATCTCGGCCTCGACAATATTCTTAAAAAACCTCTCTTTTACTGGTGGCAGAAGCAATATGTCCTGATAAAATGATTTGAAATCGCAGACTATGGTGAAATGGCGGGCTTTTTCCTTTTTTAGAAACTCATCGAATTCTTCGTCCCTCAGAACAAGGGTTTTTTTAATGATTAGATTACCGCGCCTTAAAGATGCATATACAATCCTGATTACTTCATTTTCAAAACTGACCGCTATCTGTCTTGCCAAATATCCCCCCACACATGGAGCAGGTAAGATTGCCTTTACCTGTTAGTATATCACGGCAAGCGTCTGTCATGCATTCTGTGTCCTCCCCTCCATAGCGGCTTGCAATACGAATCTCTCAAAACTGTTACGCTTCCGGTTTCAGCATCCCTTATCTGTCTGGCAATAACATACAGGTTACCGTCTCTTCCAAAGTACCTGGAGCCTGTAACCTCCAGCGCAGTGCCTATACTAAAGGTTATGGCATTTCTCGACAAATACCACCCGGGGGCTGTAACCACATTATAGGTTTTAATTCCTGTTTTCAGTTTCAGGATAACCGGCCCCCTCATCCCGTGCATTATCTCTATTACTGTCCCCCTGATTGTTATCTCGGTGTTCTCATCGTATCCCTCTGTAATTTCCGTCTCGGCATAGGAAAATGAAACCATAGAAAGCAGAAAAACTGCAATTAATATTGTTTTACATAAACTAAAACTACGCGAGTATTGCCTAATGCATGGCAGCAGGTGTGCATCAAAGACTTTATACTTTGAAATATTGTAAAACATCATCTTAAATCCGTCACCTACTACATTGCCTTTCTTTGGCTGAATCGTTAATAGTTTTCTGGTGTACATAAAGAACAACACTTTGTAAAGTCTTTGATGCACACCTGCTGCCATGCCTTGCGTAATCCGGGCTAAGGTCTTTAAGCCGTGCCTTACCTGCAAAATCGCTCAAATTATGTAGAGGTAAAGAAATTTTGATTTTTCCTTTACCTCTATCTTTTTTTACCTGTTCTTACTACATTCCCATTCTGCCCATTCCCATCATACCCATGCCTTTATTGCCTCTGTAAAGACCGTGGCCAAAACCTGTAATACCAGTTTCTGTTGCCTTTTTCTGGATCTCTGTCCTGACATCGACCATCTCCTTCTGTTTTGCTGCTATTGCATTCCAGTCAGGGGTTGTCTGTGTCCTTAGTGCCATGAGCTCGGTTCTCAACTGGAGCATCTTCTGGCGGAGCGGCAGTATATCTTTCTGGAACTGTGCAAACTTCTGCGTCTGCTCAGGTGTGAGATTGCTGGCCATCATGCCATGGTCTTTACCCATACCATAACCTGGACCGAATGCCATTGCACCTGTAACAAGGGCTGCCACAAGAACTACTGCCAATGCTATGCTTATTGTCTTTTTCATCGTCTTCACCTCCTTTCCTCAATCAGGCTTTCTCAATTGTTTTTATTAAAGCAATTGACATGCCAGATGAGGAAAGGCTCAAAAAGCAGTGTCTTCCATATGCAATACAAACTTTTTACGCAATATTTGCATTTGCATATGCAATATTTGCATCTAATTAATACCATACTCCTTTATCTTATACTG
>JAGUWD010000013.1 GCA_020062545.1 Thermodesulfovibrionales bacterium | reverse complement strand
TACAGCCGCAAAACTCACCCTTCGGGTTCAAACACTTGCGGCTGTTTAACGCTCCAGTCGCAAAGAACTGTTACCAAAACATCGCTATTTACTTCAGAGACCCATCCTTATCGCTGGATTTGGGTCTGTGATGATTTTTAATGTTATTAATAGTAAAATAGAGATAACATGGGTTATAAAGCATTGACCAAAGAAATAAGAGGAGAATAGCTATGGAAACAGCAAAATTTGTATACTGGCAGGATGGTAATATGTGGCTCGGCTATCTGGAGGAATATCCAGATTATATGACGCAAGGGGAGTCGTTAGAAGAACTAAAAGAAAACCTCAGAGATATTTATAACGATTTAACCAGTGGTGCCATTCCATGTGTTCGTAAAGTTGCCGAACTGGAAGTAGCATGAAAAGAAAAGATTTAGTAAGGCAACTGGAAGAGATGGGTTGTATTTTTATCAGACACGGAGGAAGGCACGATTGGTATCAGAATCCAAAAACAAAAGTCACTCAACCTATTCCGAGACATAATGAAATCAATGACAATCTGGCAAAACATATCATAAAAATGTTGACGAAGGATGCCTAACAAAAAATCCAGCGGTATAACCAGCCCCGCTAATAACAGCACCTTTTTGTATGACGCATAACATCGCTGATGATTTCTAAACTATACCAATCTCCTGCTTATTACAGGTTCGAGTGTCGATATGATATGCCTTTTTCAAAGATAGTCACCCTTCCCGTGCTCTCAGACACCACAACCAGAATTATCATCATTCCTTCCCTCTATGACCTTTTCTGCTGTTTCCTTATCCTCTTCTCTCACCAAAACCTTTATCTCGCCCATTTTGCCGATATTCACAGGATATGGACTCACCTTTGATGACCTCAAGACCACGGGTATTCCGCCGCTTTCCAGCAGGTCTTTTATTATCTCTGCCTCAATAGGGTCATAAGTAACAAATACCACAACCCATTCATCGCTCATTTGCCTTTTACCTTCTCCCAATCCTTTAAAAACTTTTCTATCCCTATATCAGTCAACGGATGCCTGGCGAGTTGAGAGATTACGCTGTAAGGGATTGTAGCAATATCGGCGCCCATTTTTGCTGCCTCCACAACATGGAGCGGATTCCTTATGCTTGCGACTATCACCTCGGTATCAAAAAAGTAATTCTCATAAATATCCTGGATATCGGCTATCAGATCCATTCCTATATGGCTTATGTCATCCAGCCTTCCGACAAAAGGGCTCACATACGTGGCTCCTGCTTTTGCAGCAAGCAGTGCCTGGCTTGCAGAAAATATGAGCGTAACATTGGTCTTAATGCCTTCTGCCGAAAGCCTTTTGACAGCCATCAGTCCATCTTCGGTCATGGGTATCTTAACCACAATGTTTTCATGTATCTTAGCGAGTTCCTCTGCCTCTTTAACCATTTCATCAGCCTTTAAGCTTACTGCCTCTGCGCTAATCGGGCCGTCGACAATGCTGCATATCTCCTTCAAAAGACCGATCGGCTCCCTCTTTTCCTTTGATATGAGGGATGGATTTGTGGTTACTCCGTCGATAACGCCGAGTTCCCATGCCTTTTTAATCTCTTCAACATTTGCTGTGTCGATAAAAAATTTCATTTTTCTTCCTCCCCTTCTTTTATTGGCTTTAGCGGCAATAGAATATATTCGTCTCCATCCTTTTCAACCTTAAAACCGAATTCATTAATAGTATCCACCAGAGGCCTTCCAAGTATTAAATCCATTGCGGTTGATGGAACATTAAACTTCTCCTCAAGAAACGGCCTTATATATGTATCGTACTGCAGCATATCCATTATATCTTCTACAGCATCTTCTCTTCCTTCTGCCAGCCTGTCAAAGGCATCCGAGAGCTTTTTATATGAACACTTTTCTTCATGCTTCTCTATGACCTCCATAAGCAAATCAATGGAGCCGAATATATCACTCCTCTTTAAAGCCTTTTCTTCAAGTCCGCTCATGAGGTTTTCCGGCGCCCAGCACTTATATGCCCTGCATTGAGAAGGTCTGTTTTCGTATATGCTGCATCCTTCGTTATCCTTATAAAATACGCATACAGACGTCCTGTCTTTATCCTTAATCTTAACAAGCTCTACAAATGACTCATATATATTTCCGTCTCCCTTAGACCTTACACGCTCTCCATCTCTTATTGTGTATGTATTTTCATGAGACAGCACGCCAGATACAAAAAGGGACATGTCTGCCTTCATTAATGAAGGACTGCTTTCACTGCAGCACTTGCCGCAGCGGATGCAGCTTGTCCTTTTGTTAAACCTCATTTTCTGAGGCTTATCACTATTTTCAAGCCCCTGCGGCGTGAGGATTTCGAGTTTGCTTTTCACATTTTTATGTTTCATTGTCATCTCCTTTAATTGCATGCCTTTATTCTTATACATTCATTTATAACTTCGGCTATATGTCTTACCGGCCTGTCTTTGATCCTGCTCCTGAGCTGGAGTATGCAGTTCGGACATGATGTGACAATCATATCCGCCCTTTTGTATTCTTCAATCCTTTTTTCGAGGATGCCCTCGGAAAGCTCCTGATATAATAACCTAAACGTGCCGCCAAATCCACAACAGCCCCTTTCCGAATCCATGAGATGAAATCCCATGGACCTCAATATCTGCCTCGGCTCGACACTCACATCCAAACCGTAAATGGAATGGCACGGGTCGTGATAAATCACTTTTGAGGGCTGAGGGCTGAAGGCTGAAGGCTGAAGTTTACTAAAAAACTGCGATACCTCAACAGCATTGTCTATTCCGTCTCCGATGAGGCTTCTATACCCGTTTTTTATAGAATCAATGCAGGTTGGACAGAGTCCGATAACAGCCTCAACATTCAATTTCTTGAAGGCATTCATATTCCTCTCTGCCATTTCAACAGCATCCTCTCTACGTCCGAGTCCCATCAAAGGCGCACCACAGCATACCTCTCCTTTTGGGAGGACAACATCATAGTTCATTACATTCAGGCTCTCTATCAATGACCTTCCTATATTGGGATAAATGAAATTAACACTGCAGCCCGCAAAAATCGCAATCCTTCCCCTGGGCTTTGATACCCTGAAAATAGACATCCCATCCCTGAGTGCAGAATCAGGAAGAGTTACATCCATCCTCTTTATTGCACTAAAGGGATAGATTCGAAAAACAGGAAGCATCTCGTTTATGGTCTCAAAGAATTTTAAAATCCTGAAGGAATTCGATGCCTTCTTGAGCCCGAGCCTTATGCCAAGGCCTAAAAACCTTCTCTTTTTATTGAAATCCCTAAGACGGTTTCTGGCCTCATACATGGCATCCGTTACATTAATCCCAAGCGGGCATAGCTTATTGCACGCTCCGCAGAGCATGCAGCTGAATATCCTCTCATCCAACTTCTTCGATGGTTCAAGTTTTCCTTCGTGAAATTTCTCTAAAAGAACAACCCTGCCTCTGGCGCTCATTCCCTCTGTTACATCTTCAATATAAGTGGGACATAACGCCTTGCAGCTTCCGCACTTTACACACAAATTTAGTTCAAAGCTCATAGTTCATAGCTCATAGTTTCCAGGTAATCCTTTTATCATGAGCCATCAGCTATGAGCCATGAGCTAATTGAGTTTTCCACTTCTGAATCCCTCAAGATCGATGGCGATATATTTAAATCCAATCTTTTTAAACTCATCTACAATAGAATCTCTCAATTCTTTATTGAATAACATGTCAATCTCATCAGCCTTTAGCTCTATCCTTGCCATGTCATTATGACTTCTGACCCTTAATTCAGTGAAACCGAGACTCTTGAGAAACTCTTCCGACATCTCAACCCTCTTCAGTGCATCCTTTGTAATCGCCACACCATACGGGAATCTGGATGAAAGGCACGGAGATGCAGGTTTTGACCATGTGGAAAGTCCCATTGCCTTTGAAAGCTCCCTGATTTCATCCTTTGATAAACAGGCCTCAACGAGAGGACTCCTTACGCCGTGTTTAACTGCTGCCTGTCTTCCCGGCCTCCAGTCCGAAAGGTCATCGGAATTGCTCCCGTCAATAACATACCTGTAACCTTCTGCTCTGGCTGTATCTAAAAGTTTGGAGAAAAGTTCGTCCTTGCAATAAAAACACCTGTCTCTATGATTGCTCACAAAATCTGGATTGGACATCTCATCGGTTTTAATAATCCTGTGTTTTATGCCGATAAGTTTTGCCATATCTTCGGCGAATCTCAACTCGCTCTCCGGCATAGTCTCAGAATATGCTGTAACAGCAAGGGCATGAATGCCGGATTCTTTTACTGCCTTGAGAAGGAATGTACTGTCAACGCCGCCTGAAAAGGCAAGGACAACAGACTGCATCTCTTTGAGAACAGACAAAAGTTTTTCAAGCTTATCATTCATAAAACCGTGATTTCGTAGTTTTCCTGATGGAGGTTCATATCCTCCTTCACTATAATCTTTATGCCATATATATTCTCGACATCTTCAATGCCATGCCTCTCCTCGTCCGACAGAAGGTCTGCAACTGCTGGATTCGCTTTTATCATAGCCGTTGTATCTTTAGGCAGATTCATTTTTTTAAGTTTTCTGAATATCTCATATGCAACTGTCTGTGCTGATTTAACAAAACCCTTGCCCTCGCAGTAAGGACACTGTTCACATAACACCCTACCGAGGCTCTCCCGTACGCGTTTCCTCGTCATCTGTATGATGCCAAGCTCGGAGAGGTTGTAAATAGTATTCTTTGCCCTGTCCTTTTTCATGGCATCAACAAAGGCGCTGAAGACCTTTTCCCTGTTTTCCATCTTTTCCATATCGATAAAATCTATTATGATTATGCCTCCTAAATTTCGGAGCCTTATCTGGTAGGCAATCTCTTTAACGGCCTCAAGGTTTGTCTTCAATATTGTATCCTCGAGGCTTTCTTTTCCCACAAATTTTCCTGTGTTCACATCGATAACCGTCATTGCCTCTGTCTGATCAATAACTATATATCCACCGGATTTAAGCCATACCCTTCTGCCGAGTGCCCTCGATATATCAAGTTCTATTCCGAATGCATCGAATATTGGCTCCCTGCCTTCATACAATTCTATTCTATCAAGCAGTCTCGGGAAGTAATTTCCGGCAAATTCTTTTACCCTCTCATACTCTTCAGGGGAGTCTATTACAAGCCTCTCCACATCCTGACCCATGAAGTCCCTTACACTCCTGAACACAAGGTCGAGGTCACTATAGATAAGGCATGGTGCGGACACCTTTTCCTTCTTTTTCTGGATATTATCCCAGAGGAGCATCAAAAATTCGAGGTCTTTCTTTATCTCATCGATCGTAGCGTCTTCGCTGGCAGTCCTCACAATCAGGCCAAAACCCTTAGGCTTTATTTCTGTAGCTATTGCCTTAAGCCTTGCACGGCTCTCTTCATCCTCAATTCGCCTGGAGATTCCCACATGCTCCACATTAGGCATAAGGACTACATATCTGCCTGGAAGGGTAATGTATGAGGTAACACGGGCGCCTTTTGTGCCAATGGGGTCTTTCGAGACCTGGACAAAAAGCTCCTGACCTTCCTGCACTATCTCCTCTATTGACAGAGCATCTTCCATATGGGCTGCCTTTGGATATAATTCCAGTTTTTCTGCCTCGGTATCTAAAAAGGCTGTGTAATACTCCTCCATCTCTGTCATGATGTCAGCCACATACAGAAAGGCTGCCTTTTCAAGACCAATGTCAACAAATGCGGACTGCATGCCCGGAAGTATCTTTATAATCTTTCCCTTATAGATATTCCCAACAAGGCTTGCACCCTTTTTCCTTTCTATATAAAGCTCAACAACCTGCCCCCCTTCAAGAAGTGCAACTCTGCTCTCTTCCCTCGTTGCATTGATCACAAGTTCACTCGTCATAACGGCTAATCTCTCTTTCCTCGGGTCATAGTGGTTCTACCCATTCATTATTTTCTCCAAGCCGGCCATAAAGGGCTGTTCTGGTTATTTGCAGTTCATTCATATTCATTCCGAATATCGCCTCGGCAATCTCTCCGATTCTAACTTTGATATTATCACTATCTCTGAGAACTAATCTTGTCACCAATTCATTACTTTCTTCGAAAGTCTTCACATCCTCTATGCATGACGATATATCAACATCCTTGCCATCTCGCTGAACGATATAAGAGGCTATAGGCGACAGGCTATAGCCTCTTATCGCATATTCATACCTTTTAATAAAGCTGTTTAACGATGGAGCATCCATTGGAATTACTTTCATCTTATTTATCCTTATTCCTCCGTCATCCACAGCAGGCATGGTGGCATTCAATTCCTTTATATAGAATTCTATATCAAAGGGGGTAAAAACCTCCATATCAAAGTATTCCCTCTCGCCTGCCACACCGACGCTCAGTGGAGGGCCAAAGGAAACCTTTGGAGACGGATGAAAACCCTTTGAGAAGTCAAAAGGCACAGACGCCCTTCTCAATCCTCTAAGTATAGCAGTTACCAACTCAAGATGGGAAAGATAACGCAGCTTGCCTGTCTTTGAGAACTGGACGCGAACTCTTATTTTTTGATGGTGAATGGGTAAATGTGTGGATGGGCAAATGGGTTGATGTTCAGAAGACAGATTCAACTCACAAACTGACCGATTCCCAGATTCACCAAATTCTCTGCATTTTAATCCGCAAGCAGTGCAGACCCTTCTGCAGTCCTGCGTCCTTTCTTCTGTCAATGCCCTTTCGTATTCCTTATATAAAAAACTTTTCTTGATTCCCGTATCTATGTTATCCCATGGAAGACTTTCATCTTTGCCAAAACTCCTCTGTGCATAAAATGAACCGTCTACACCTGTTTTATCCATTGCATCGAGCCATTTATTGAAATCAAACATCTCAGACCATCCATCCAGCCTGCATCCGGATTCCCAGGCCTTCTCTATAAGTGGTGAAAGCTTTTCGTCTCCTCGTGCAAAGATAGCTTCGAGAAAACTCATGTGTTCGTTATGCCCTTTGTATTTGAATTTTTTGCTGCTCAGCACATCCTTCAGATATTTTTGTTTCCTTTTTATCTCATCAAGACATATCTGTCCATACCACTGAAATGGCGTGTGGGGCTTTGGAATAAATGGAGAAACCGTTATGCTTATGTTTACAAATCTTCCGGTATTCTTCTTTGCCATGTGCAGGGCCTTCATAGCCATACCCTCAATTGCCTCTATGTCTTCATCCGTTTCCGTAGGAAGGCCTATCATAAAATAGAGCTTAAGACTCAGCCAGCCCTCATTAAAAAGTGCCTTTAATGCATTCTCATAATCACCATCGCTGAAATCTTTGTTTATAACGCTCCTCAATCTCTCAGTAGCTGCCTCAGGAGCCATGGTAAAACCGGTTTTTCTTACAGACTTTATCTCCCTCAATATATCCTGATTCACAGCAGCAACCCTAAGGGATGGCAGCGAGATAGCTATCTTTGATTCACCAAACCTCCTGTTGCATTCTCTTATCACGCCGAGGAGGTGGCTGTAATCACCGGCACTCAGGGAGGTGAATGATACCTCATCATAACCCGTATTTCTCAGCGACTCTTCAGCAATTCTCAATACATTCTCTGGACTCCTCTCCCTCAAAGGCCTATAGATCATTCCTGCCTGACAAAACCTGCAGCCCATTGTACATCCCCTCGAGACCTCGATATTAATCCTGTCATGTACAATGGATGCATATGGCAAAACAGGCTTTACAGGATACGGTGCATTATCAAGACTTGAAACAAACCTCCTTTTCACGCTCGATTCGGATTTATGAATAGATGGCACAAAAAAACCTTCAAGCCTGGAAATCTCTTTCAATATCGTTTCCCTTTTTCTGTCACCGCTAAGTTTCCACTGCCTTACAACATCCACAAGTTTCACAATTGCATCTTCACCGTCACCTATTAGAAACGCATCGATAAAGGCAGACATCGGCGCCGGATTAACCGTGCACGGGCCTCCGGCTATCACAAGTGGAAAATCCTTTTTTGCATTAAACCTATCTCCTCCAAATCTATCTTCTGCTTTGAGAGGAATGCCTCCAAGATGGAGCATATTTAAAACCGTTGTGTACGATAATTCATACTGAAGGCTGAAACCGACGATATCAAAATCTTTTAGCGGTGCATGCGATTCAAGTGATGAAAGGAGGACATTATTCCTCCTCATGTATTCTTCGAGGTCTGTCCATGGAGAAAAAAATCGCTCGGCAGAAGCATAGGGCAATCGGTTGATTACATCATAGAGGATCTTTAATCCGAGATGCGACATCCCGACTTCATAAACATCTGGGAAACACAATGCAACACTTATATTCCCGGAAAAATTTTCATGAGAAAATTTTCTCCCGTATGAATTAAGCTCACTGTTTATATAACGGCTTGGCTTCTGGAAGGAAGAATGATTCACTTTTTAAGATACCATGCAAAAAGAAATTTAGGCAAGAAACTGAAATGACATCCTCATAAAAAACATTAGACTCTGTAGATATACAGAGCCTAATGTTTATCACCACTGTTAAATAAAAATTATATAATTCTTATTTCTTAGCGGTGGTTTTCTTTGCAGGCTTCTTTGCTGTAGTCTTTTTTGCAGTTGCCTTCTTTGTTGCTGTTTTTGCTGCAGTCTTTTTTGCGGTTGCCTTCTTTGTTGCTGTCTTCTTTGCAGCAGGCTTCTTTGCTGCAGTCTTTTTTGCGGTTGCCTTCTTTGCTACTGCCATTTTCATTCCTCCTTAAAATTTTGTTTTAGAAAATTGTTATGTAAATAATACATATTAATTTCAAAAACTTCAAGAAAAATTACATAAAAAAATTAAAATCAATGTTAAACAAAAAAATAAAAATTAAAATCATGATCTTGTTCTCGCGCAAACACTTGCTTTAATGTCGGCAAATCAAGTATTATCAATGCATGGGAGCGCATAGGGTTCTGGTGTCCCTCCCGGACTTCAAATCCGGTGTTGCCGCCCAAAAGGTGGCAGGGTGGGTTCGATTCCCACACGCTCCCGCCACTAAAAAATTTATGACTGCTTCACGATTCTCTTTTAAATCCCTGCCGGTTATATTCTCCATTACACTTTTTGCGAGTGCCGGTCTGTTGTTTCTTATCAAACCAATGATAGCAAAAATGATCCTGCCCCGCGTACCGGAACTCCGGCATAAAAGTGATAAGATGGGAAGACGGCATAGAAGATGTAACAGATTGCGCTGCATGCGAAAGGATAGGAATATTAATGGGTGCAGATCGCGCTTCTTTATGATATAAATAGATTATGAACAGACAGGAAATACACATAAAAGAGATAAGGGAGCTTGCAAAGAAATTTACTCCGGAGCAGATAGAAAACTGTATTGCTCAGCAGATGCAGGAAGGGACAAACGTCTGCGATATATCAGGCACGACCGAGCACGTGGTAAATGAATTATCCAAAGCAGGGTTCGTAAGGGATTTGATGGATAAAGGAATGTCAATGTCTGATGCAGTGCGCGAACTTGCAAAGAGGATACGCCTTGTCCAGATGGCTTTTAAAGAGGAGAAGGAATAAATATCGGGAGGATGGTATGGGAAAAGTTTCCATAAATGTACAGAAAGAGTTTTGCGAGGAGTGTTCGCTCGCATTGAGAAGGTTCATAGGCAAGATGGATGGTGTTAACTCCATCGATACAGAAAGCGGTAGTATCGTGATAGACTTTGATAATGCAAGGATTATGGAGAAAGATATCCTCAAAATAACAAAAGAGAGCATAGAAAAACTGGGATATAAAATAGAGGAAGGTTAGAAACAACAATGCCTTTAAAAAGAAGAGATTTCTTAAAATTGGTTGGCGGTGCTGCCTTCTTGTCGGCAATGCCTTCATGCACAGATGCAGCAGAAACGAAGCTGCTTAAAAACGAAAACAAGCCTGGGTTTTATGTCAGATTCTATAAGCCTTTTAAACCTGTTGACATAATCAAATGGAGATTAAAGGTTGATGGCCTGTGCGACAATCCGCAAACCTTTGATATATCTGTCCTGAAGAATTTTAAAAAAGCATCCCAGGTTTCGAGGATGAAGTGCGTGGAATGCTGGTCAGCAAAAGCAAAGTGGGCAGGATTCAGACCTCGGACACTTTTTGATATTGTAAAGCCAAATAGTGAGGCAAAATTTTTATACATCCACTCGGCAGACGACTATTATGAATATATTCCTATGGACGTCCTCCTGCATTCAAGAACGCTCTTTGTCTACGAGATGAATGACAGACCCCTTCCCAACGAACATGGTGCACCATTGAGATTAATCATTCCTCCAAAGTATGGATACAAAAGCATAAAGACAATCGTCAGACTCGAATTCGTTTCAAAGGGCGGAGTCGGCTACTGGTCTCAATTCGGATACTCACCGGATGCAACCATCCAGCCCGGAGAGGATTATCCGCTGGATATTGGAAAGGGTGTGGAGATTAAGAAGCCAGGGGAATTAGAGTACTGATATGGCGGAGGGGGAGGGATTCGAACCCCCGGTGAGATGCAATCCCACAACGGTTTTCAAGACCGCCGCTTTAAACCGCTCAGCCACCCCTCCAGAGAATTAGCTATTTTATCAAACTTCAGACAGAAAATTCTATAAAAGCCTTGCCCTATAAAGAGGATGCCGTACACAATTGCATTAAGCCCTGAAGATAAAATAGACTGCGCCCATAAGACACGCACCAGCCCATAGATAGTCGAGTTTCACGGGCTGGTTCATATAAAAAACAGCAAAAGGCACGAACACAGAAAGGGTTATGACCTCCTGCAGAATCTTCAACTGTGGCAGTGTCAGGGCAGTATATCCTATTCGGTTTGCGGGCACCTGAAACATATATTCGATGGATGCTATGCTCCAGCTTACCAGAGCAGCAACATACCATGTCCTGTCGTTCAGATTCCTCAGATGCGCGTACCAAGCAAAGGTCATAAAGACATTAGAAAGCAGGAGCAGTAACGCTGTTTTAAGTATAACCGGCATCTCTCACCTCGCAAAAAATAAAATACATCCTTTATTACAATTTCAACAACACCATATTTGAAACAGGATCAAGCTCCCTGACTGCATTCACACCTTTTATCTCAATTATTATCGCCTCAAGGACAAGGAATGTCTCTGCATTTTCCCTTACGCAGCCTACCCTCACATTATCCTTCTTTCCGAATGCTCCGTGAAAATGGGCCTTCGGCTCATCGCCCTGATAGAAAATAGTTCCAAGCCCGACAATCTCGTGGCTTTCACCAAGTTCACGCCATATGGGAATCGGCGGCAGTTCTTCCTTTTCAGGACCTACCACAAATCTGCCGCTTCTCATGCCCCCAACAAGATAGAATACGCCTGCTCTTATATTTTCCTTCTTTGCAATCTCACCGAGTCCCTGCAAGATATTGTCCCTGTCCTCGAATCTCGCAACAACAACCCTTCCAGTCTCACCAACCTGATATTTCATATCTCCTCCCATAATTTAACAAATGCTCATTACTGCTTCGTATACCTTCTCAACAGATACATCACCCATACATTTAACACTCTTACAATTCTTCTTATAACACGGCGCACACTCAATATTCGACTTGACTATAATATGATTTCTGCCATATGGCCCTGTCCTCACAGGATTTGTCGGGCCAAATATCGCAACTACAGGGATACCAAAGGCAGCAGCTATATGCATTGGTCCGGAATCATTTGTGATAACATATCCTGCTCCCCTGATTATGGATATAAGCTCCTTTATATCTGTTTTCCCTGCTATTGACAACGCCTTTCCACCGGAACAAAATTCAATACCCTTAGCTATTTCTGTATCGCTTGAGCTTCCTACTATCACAGTCTTTATATCAAGCATGGATGCAAGTTTACCGAAATTCGCAGGAAGCCATCTCTTTGTTTTCCATCGAGCACCCGGAACAAGCACTGCATAATCTCCAATATCTTCCTTGAGCTTCTTTACATTCTCAGATTCCTTAATGAGCGGCATGGGAAATTTCACATCCTCAATCTCACAGCCAACAGCAGATGCAATCTTCAAATACCTGTCAACTGCATGTATTTCCCTTCCACCTTTAACCTTATGCGTATAAAACAGTCTGCTGCCTTCCCTCGCCTCTTTAAAGCCGACCCTGACAGAAGCACGGGTTGCATATGTCAATATGCCGCTTCTCAGGAGACCCTGAAGGTCTATTGCAAGATCATAGGATTCATCTTCAAGTTTTTTAAATAGACCCTTAATTTCTATAGCTGTCTCTTTTATCTTCTTCAGATTCTTCCACTGGTCTTTATTGATTACCCAAAGTTTTTTCACCATAGGATGGTTTTCGAGGAGGCCATCAAGACCCTTTGCTACTACCCAGTGTATTTCAGCAGAGGGGAAAGCATCCTTTACAGCATTAAGAAATGGAAGGCTGTGCACAATATCACCAAGAGAACTCGGCTTTATAACCAATATTTTTTTAGGAATCTTCTTTATCGAAATTTTATTCATGGGATATTATCAAATCCACAACATCTTTCAGGTTATCGGCTGTAAAATCAGCATGGACTGATTCCTGCTGCTTGCCTGTCTTTACAAGTATACTTTTGGCACCAACAGCCTTTGCAAGGAGCATGTCGGCATCCTTGTCTCCAACAACATAAGACTCTTTCAGATTAATCTTGTGATCTGCCCTTGCACTCAAAAGCATTCCCGGTTCGGGCTTTCTGCATGAACAATTCTCATCGGGACCATGCGGACAATAATAGAAATCGTCAAACCCGTATTTATCGATAAATATCTGATTCACTTCCTTCACGAATTGTTCATCCACAATCCCCCTGCTGATTCCCGACTGGTTGCTCACACCGATCAGGACAAAACCTTTTCCCTTTAACTCGTTCAAACTATCTATTTCGGGGAAGACCTTAAAGTCATTCCAGTTGTTCAGATAGTCGGCATCCCTGCACAATGTGCCGTCCCTGTCAAAAAACACAGCCTTTTTTACAGGCAATAACTCCTTGACCCCGAAATATACATCCTCAGGTGTAACTGTATACATGCACTTCATATCATTATCCTTGCATGTCCGCTCAAAACATGGGCTGCATACAAGGTCTGTCTTAACTACAATATTATTGCCTCCCACAGGGCCTGTCAAATCCGGATCTGTTGAGCCGAATATGGCAACTATGGGCGTACCAACTGCATAGGCTATATGCATTGGTCCGGAATCATTTGTGACAAACACATCGCATTCTGAAATAAGCGGAATCAACTCTCTGAGAGAAGTCATTCCGGCAAGGAAGATTTTATTCTCATTGATATGTTTATCTATCTCCTCTGCAATATCCACTTCATTCCTGCCGCCGAAGATTGCAACACTGCCGTCTGTTTCCTTTATAAACCAGTTTGCAACCTGTGCGAACCTTTCAGGAAACCATCTCTTTGAAGACCCATATGTAGCGCCGGGATTTATCCCTAATATCGGTCTTCTTAATCCTGAAAGCCTCTCCCTTGCTGATAACCGCTCATCGATGGAAAGATAAATCCATGGATTAAAATATTCCGCCTTTATGCCTGCAGCTTTAAGAAGGTTAAGATAATAGTTTATATGATGATGCTTTCTGTCATCGTCATCAAAGGGAATTGGCTTTGTAAGAAGAAATCCCCTTCCGTCCCTGCTGTATCCTATTCTTTCTGGAATACCTGCAAGAAATGTTATGAGTGCAGCATCAAAGGCATTCTGTAAAAGCATGGCATTCGAAAAGTGTTCTTTCTTCAGCTTTATTGCAAGCCTCAATTTTCCAAATATCCCTGAAAATCTTTCTTCATATAATATAATCTCATCGATATTTGGATCCCTCTCAAAAATTGGTGAAACAGATGGCTTTACGAGCAGGCTGATTTTTGATCCAGGATATGCCTTTTTCAATGCCCTTATGGCGGGCATGGTCATAACAGCATCGCCGATCCAGTTAACGCCACGAATAAGAATCTTTTCGGTCATTTTTTATTTTAACATTTAGCCCGACCTTCCTTCAGCAGCCATAAAAAATTAATTTAAAAAAAGGCACTTGGTATGGACATATTTACCAGTCAAATGAGATTTAAGGAACAGAGTAATTAACCCTGCTAATTTAAGCAAGTCCTCCATAAGCACAAC
>JAGUWD010000030.1 GCA_020062545.1 Thermodesulfovibrionales bacterium | reverse complement strand
TCGATGAATGCCAGCGCCATGCCTGCTATGGGTGTAATGAATGCACCGAAGGAACGATTTTTATATTTCCACTCTATTATGAGATAGCCCAATATCAGACACCATACGAAGAATATCAATGATTCGTAGAGATTTGTGAGTGGTATTGCCCTCATTATGCCCATTTGCCCTATATCATAAAACTCCTTGCCCCTTATGAAAAATGCAATGGTCTGCGATACAAAACCTACGACCGTTATTGTCGTGGCTATGATGCCGACCGTTGAATTCCTGAAGACAAGGTATGCTATATAAGCCACCATTGCGAGAATATATGCAATGCTCGATATGCCAAAAAACTGGGAACTATCCATGTAGACCTCCTAACAACTTCTCTATCTTTTGCTCAAAGGCTGCTTTATTCTTATTGACCGATGCAGCAATGGTAACCTTTGTGCTGCCTTTTTCATCCTTGAGAGTGACCCATATCCTTCCATGGCTCATAAAGAATGCCGCATATAGACCAACTGACATGACAAGAGAGCCTAAATATACAATCCATACGCCCGGGTCTTTCCTCACCTGCAATCCCGTATACTGTGCTCCCCATAGGTCTTTGAATTCAACCATGCCGTCAGGCACTCTCCATGTCTGGGGGTATCGCTTGAGTATCCATTGGTTGTACTTCGGCTTTCCGTTTTCTGTGAATTCAACAAATACCGCGGGATTATTCATCATCTCTGCATATGTGAACATTCTGCCTGCCTCATCAATGCCAAGTGCGGGGCTGAAATCGGCAACCTTGCCCATTATGTTTGTGCCCGGGATGTTGAACGACTCTCCGAATTTAAGTTGAACATCCTGCTTCTTGCCGTCATTGGAGGTCACACCGAATTTAAACAATGAATCCTTTGTCGGTGAAAAACCATAGCTCGATTGATAAAACGTAATCCCCTTATATCTTAACGGCCTGTTGACATCTATCTCTGTTACCTCTTTGCCATTTATTTTAACGGGTCTGCCGTTCTCTAAAATTGTGAGCCAGCTCTTGTATGACTTCGGGGTATCGGAGTTCTCGTAAAAAGATACCTCAAAGTCATTGCACCCTATCTCAAATCCGAGGGGGATTTCCTTGCCATTCCTCATATATGCAACTGCAGAGGTTGTACCTTCCAATAAATTCAGTGATGCATTGAATCCGAAGAATATTCCCGCAACAGCGCCTATGAGTATAAGGATTATGCTGAAGTGTGTTACATAAACTCCGAGCCTGCTGTACCTGCCTTTCTCCGCATATATCTGCAGCCCATTATCCTGTAGATGTACATTTGCCTTAAATCCGATGCGCTTGAGAGCAGATTCTATAATTCCCTTTGCATTGTCGATCTTTCCCTTTAATACCACCTCCTTTTTTATCGGCATGGTATTTAAAAGATCGACAGATAGCGGCTTTATTGGTTCTTTAACAATGCTCCATATCCTTGGAAGCCTGTCCAGAGAACAGATGATGAGGTTTGCTGCAAATACAAACAGCAGGGCGATAAACCACCATGAATGGAACATATTGGTAAAGCCGAGGGAATCCAGTATTCTGAATACCGTTGGAGAGGCATCTCCGAAAAACTTAGAAAGGAGTTTTATATTACGCTCGGGATCAGCCCCCTGTTCGATTATTGTTCCGACAATAGATGTAAGCGATATGACCGAAAAGACAATAACAGCAAGGGTTATGGACGAGAAAAAGCTCCATACCCTGTCAACAACACCCTGATTTTCTTTCTTGTTGCCCACTCTGTGCCCTCTCTCCCTTTTATTTATGAACTATACTTTATCCTTAATCGTGTGAATATTTTATGAAGGCAGTGTTTTCTTCATAAAGTCTTAAATAATACCAGAATCAAAGCCCCAAAATCAAAGACAAAACGCTATTGATAAGTTATGGCCTTTATGGGAATTGTCACAGTAAAAACAGAACCCTTGCCCGGTTCGCTTTCCACATTTATTCTGCCGCCGAGAGCGTCCGTAAGCTTCTTCGATATAAACAAGCCAAAGGATGTCGGATAATTAGAAAATTCTTCGAATATCATCTCCATCATTTCGGGTTCGATACCCGATCCGGTATCGGCAACCGATACTTCTATATACTCTACATTGTTCCTTACCGCATCCGAGCACAGGACGGTCACTGTCCCGACTTCTGTGGATCTTACTGCATTGGTGACGAGATTGGTCAGTATTTGCTTTAATCGCTGCCTGTCTGTATATACAGGCTTATCCAGAAACACATCCTGACAGTCTACAATCAATTCTATTTCCTTTGTCCCTATGACATTCCTTGCAGTGTCTTCAATCTCTTTTAAGAGCCCGCACATATTGAATTCCTCCTGCGAGATGGCGAGCTTTCCCTCTTCAAGCCGTGAGAGATCGAGAAGATCGTTCATTAATTGTAATAGATTTTTTCCATTAGAGAGGATTTCCTCAAGGGTTCTCCTGTTGTCCGGCGAAATATCTGCCCCTGTGTCGAGTATTGCTCCTGCACCATGGACAATTGTATTTAAGGAGTTCCTCAATTCATGTGACATTTTACCAAAAACCATTGACCTCAGCCTGGACTGTTCCTTTGCCCTGATATTTTCCCTTAAGTTGGATTCCCGATTCCTTAATTCCTCAATCATACTTTCGAATGACTTCTTCAACTCCAGGAATTCTCCTTTGTAGTCTTTGCCGATATCCACGCTCAGGTCACCTGCTGCAACCGATTTAACAGCATTTATCAGTTTGGATACAGGTTTTGTGATAAGCCTTTTTGCAAGGTATGCATTCTGTATTATAAGCAACAGAATTACTACACCGGTAAAGGAGAGATACATGATTAACAGTATGGTGAACGGCCTTGCGACCTCGGACTTTTTGATCGTAGCAATCAGCCTGAATGGTGCCTGCTCAAGATCTGCCACATAAAAAAATATGCCGTCTTTATACTGCACAGTGTTCTGGCTGCCCTCCGGTATGTTGTACCTGATCTTTTTGGTATAAGCACCTTCTCCTGTCAGGATGATATTGCCGTCCCTGTCTATCAGATCTATTTTTTCGCTTTTATACACGCCATTCTTTTTCTTTAAAAACCCTATTAGATCATCAACCTTCGATGAAGCATAAAGCAGGGCTGTCATATTATCATGCACATCAAACACTGGAGTTATAAACTCTATGCTGTTATCCGAACCGGCATCAGCACCGAAACCCGCAACAGCCGTTGATTTCAGTCCCAGAGCCATTTCTTTTAAAAACGTCCTATCAGACCAATCAGCCCCGACAAGATCGTTACGGCTGCTTGAGACAACTTTCCCATCCATCGAAAGAAGACAAAGGACATTATATTTTTTAGACGAGATCTTTTCTTCAAAGAACTCCGATATATTGAGCTGTGCATCATTTAAGGCTTCCCTTGCCTTTCTGCCTTTTATCGAAGACCCATGGGAAGATTTCTGGCCATCCCTCATCAGCATTGCAACACTATCCCTGAATCTGCCCGATTTTGAAAGGTCTTCGAGGTCGGTTTTGTAATACTGAAACCACGAGTCTATTATCAGCTTCTTATCTGACGATAAATTAATAAGATGGAGTTTATGAAAATCCTTTAGAAAATGCGAGCAGCCGAATACATAAAAACCAATGCCTCCGGCAATGAAAACAATTAGAATGATAAACAGGGGAAATAGAGAGAGCCTCGTATTCAGCCTCTGGAAAAATCTTACCTTCATTAATTTATCCTTTCTTCAACAGTTAGATTTTGTAAGCACAGGTGCTGCAGAAAGAGGATGCACATGAACTAAGACTTTTTAAAGTCTTGTAGCAGTGCCTGTGCTTACAAAATCACTCAATTTAGGTATAACAATATTTACTGCTTATATACAACAACCCGGTTCCTGCCGCCTTCCTTTGCCTTATAGAGAGCACCGTCAGCCTGTCCGATGAGCCTGTCTGGAGAGAGTTCTGTCTCGCCATTGAATGTCGTAACGCCTATACTGATAGTAACTGGCAGCCGTATATCGCCACTCTTGCATAAGAAGTTCCCATCCTGCACAGTAACCCTTAATTTTTCTGCGGCAGTGAGAGCGCCTTCAGGATTGGTATTGGGAAGCAATATAATAAATTCCTCTCCCCCGTATCTGGCAACAATGTCTTCTGCCCTGAGTACGGATAATAAAGCACTCGAAATCTGCTTTAGTATCTCGTCGCCACAGCCGTGCCCGTAGGTATCATTTATCTTTTTAAAAAAGTCTATATCGAGCATCATAATAGAAAGAGGCTCTTTATACCTGACAGACCACGCCATCTCCTCAAGAAATCTCTCCATGAAAAACCTGCGGTTATAAAGGCCTGTGAGGTAATCCCTGTCCAGAAGCTTTTCGAGTTCCTTAACCCTGTCACATGCAAATGTAATATTGCTGATCCTTGCCAGAATCTCCTGTTTAAAAAACGGTCTGGAAATATAGTCATATGCGCCGAGTTCATATCCCTTTGTCAGTTTGAGATGCGCCCTTTTAGAAGCTATGAGGATCACCGGGATATCCCTCGTAGAAGGCGCTGATTTCAACTGACTTAATATTTCGAGGCTGCCCGGCATTGAAAGATTCGCATCGAGAATAATAATATCGGGGAGTTCGGCATAAACCCGGTCAATAACTTCCCTGCTGTTCTCTGCAAAGATGCATTCGTATCCCTCATCGAGGAGCATCTTTCCGAGGACATCTTTCGCATCATTCGCATTGCCGGCAATAAGAACTTTCATAATTAATTATAACCCAAGTTTATGTTATTAAGTTATCGAGTTATTTCCAAGTTACTCATTTACTTAATTATGCGCCTACTATCTCCAGCGTCTTTATAAGGGCCTCTGCCTTTTTCAGGGTCTCGTAATATTCCCTTTCAGGATCTGAGTCAGCCACAATCCCCGCACCTGCCTGTACATAAGCAAAGCCGTCCTTTATAACAAATGTCCTTATAATGATATTCAAATCCATATTGCCAGAAAAACTGATATAACCGAGAGAGCCCGTGTACGGACCTCTCTGGACCGGCTCAAGCTCATCGATTATCTCCATACACCTGACCTTCGGCACGCCTGTAATTGTTCCGCCAGGAAAGGCAGCCTTTATAACATCAAAACATGTCTTCCCCTTTTCGAGAATACCCCTGACATTGGAAACGATGTGAATGACATGGGAGTAATCTTCCGTGATCATCAATTCATCCACTGCAACACTGCCGTATCGGGAGACCCTTCCGATGTCGTTCCTTTCAAGGTCTATCAGCATTATATGCTCTGCCCTCTCCTTTTCATTCAATAAAAGCTCGGCCCTCATCCGTTCGTCTTCCTTGAAGTCCTTGCCTCTCGGTCTTGTCCCTGCAATAGGCCTTGTCTCAATGACATTGTCTTTTACCTTTATCAATCTCTCAGGAGATGAACTGACAACATGGTAATTGCCAAAATCGGCGTATGCAGCAAAAGGCGATGGATTAACCATTCTCAGCACCTTGTAGATTTCCCACGGGTCTTTATCGCCTATCTCGGCTGAAATCCTCTGTGAAAGATTCGCCTGGAATATGTCTCCGGCAGCAATATATTCCTTTGCCCTCCTGACAATATCCATGTATTGTTCTTTGGACATCTCGTAATTGAGTTTAAAGTTTAGAGTTTGGAGTTTGGAGTTTGGAGTTTCATGGGTTATCGGATTTCTAATAACTCTTAGCTCATAACTCTTAACTCTTAACTCCTCACTTGCCTCTTCATACGCCATATTCCAATCAATATGTGAAATGTCCCTGTATCCCAGTTCCGTATCCCTCGCACCCGGGGAAATAATCAGCCATGACTTCTTATGCATATGGTCAAAGGCTATCACCCTGTCAGCCATAAAGAAATGTGCATCGGGAATACAAAGGTCATCAACGGCATTCTTCGGGATATTTTCGATGTATCTGACAAAGTCATAACTTAACAATCCGATGGCTCCTCCCTGAAACGGAGGTAGTTCAGGTACGTATTTCTGGGGATATGCTGCTACGAGTTCCTTCAATCTTTCCATCGGTGGTCTGAATGAGACAGAACTCCTGACTCTTGACTCTATGCTTACCTCTCCATTTTTAACTCTAAAGACAAGATATGGATCAAAGGCAATGAAAGAATAGCGGGCTATCTTGTAAGGTCCTTTTACGCTTTCAAGAAGGATGGAGTTTGTGCTGCAGCCGAGGGATTCGTAAACGGAATACGGCTCGTTGTATGGAATTTCCACATAAACAGGCGGAATGCAGCCGTTTTCAACCGAATTTAGAAAATCCTTTTTTGTAATATTTACAGGCATTATGCCGTGAGAATCTCTAAAGAGATAAGCTCCAGTGCCTTGATAGGGTCTTCCTGTTTCAGTATTCCCCTTCCCATGACGATATAATCCGCACCGTTTTTCAAGGCCTCTTTTGGTGTTGCAGTCCTCCTCTGGTCGTCAGGGGGAACCCATGAAGGTCTGATACCCGGAGTAACCACAAGAAAGCCCTTGCCGCAGTGCTGCTTTATCAGGGAAATCTCATGGGGAGATGCAACAACGCCATCAAGACCTGCCTTCTGCGCCAGCAATGCTAAATGTTTTACATGGGTTTTAATTCCATGGGAAACAGAAAGTTCATTCTTTAAAACCCCGTTATCAAGGCTCGTCAGTACGGTAACCCCGATAATCTTCGGCCTTTGAATATTTTCCTTAAGGCATAACTCGGCAACCGAATCCCTGCACCGCTTCATCATATCGAGTCCGCCTGATGTGTGGACATTGAACATGTATACGCCGAGCCTCGATGCTGCAAGTGCTGCCTTTGTGACGGTATTCGGAATATCATGAAACTTCAGATCAAGGAATACCTTTTTGCCCTTATTATGAATATCCTCAACCACCTTTGGCCCTGCTGAAACAAAAAGCTCGAAGCCGACCTTGAACACGCCTGCATAATCACCGAGCATATCCACGATGCCCAGTGCCTGTTTTGCATCCGAAACATCAAGGGCAATGATTAATTTTTCCTTCCACGACATATCACATCCTCGGCAGGGTTATCCCCTTCTGCGCCTGATACTTTCCTGCCTTGTCTTTGTAAGAAACCTCGCAAATCTCAGCAGCCTGTAAAAATAAGAGTTGCGCTATGCCTTCATTTGCGTATATCTTTGCAGGCAAAGGAGTAGTATTCGAAATCTCTATTGTTACATGGCCTTCCCATTCAGGCTCAAGCGGAGTAACATTCACAACAAGACCGCATCGTGCATATGTTGATTTGCCGAGGCATATGACCAGCACATCCCTCGGAATCCTGAAGTATTCGAGGGAACTGGCCAAGACAAAGGAATTTGGCGGGATAATGCAGACATCGCCCTTGTAATCGACAAAACTCTTGGGATCAAAATTCTTTGGGTCAACAACGGTATTGTTTATATTGGTAAATATCTTGAATTCATCGCCAATCCTCATATCATAGCCGTAAGAACTGACGCCGTATGAAATAACACCTTTCCTGACCTGCTTTTTGTCAAACGGCTCGATCATACCCTTCTGGGCCATCTCCCTTATCCACCTGTCGTTTTTGACCATGAAACCTCCTTGATTTACAAGTAGTTCCCAAATCCAGCGATAAGGATGGGCTCTGAAGTAAATAGCGATGTTTTGGTAACAGTTCTTTGCGACTGGAGCGTTAAACAGCCGCAAGTGTTTGAACCCGAAGGGTGAGTTTTGCGGCTGTA
>JAGUWD010000025.1 GCA_020062545.1 Thermodesulfovibrionales bacterium | reverse complement strand
TTTTATGAAAATGCATCTCTGGGAAACAAAGAAGGGGGATTATCCACTATTGAAGAAAAATCGCTTGGCTGCACACAGAAAGGCGGGACAAGCAACGTGGTGGATGTCATCCGGTATGGCGAACGAGTGACCAGACCCGGATTAAATCTACTGCAGGCCACCGGGAATGATCTGGTTGCATCAACGGCAGAAACGTCAGCCGGTGCACAGATTATTCTGTTCACTACAGGAAGAGGAACTCCGTTTGGTGCTCCGGTGCCTACGGTAAAAATAGCGACAAACACTTCTCTGTTCGACCGCAAGCGGAACTGGATCGATTACAATGCAGGTATGATCCTCGAGGATGAAAAAATGGACCAGATGCATGACGATTTCTTCCAGTTTGTGCTCTGTGTTGCAGCAGGGAAGATTAGCACAAGAAACGAAATAAACGGGTACAGGGATATTGCTATTTTCAAAGACGGTGTAACCACTTGAAACAACAAAAAGGGGAGTGACAAATGAAACTGATGGGTGATTCAAAGAAAACCCTGAAATATTTCCTGTCCCGGAAATGGAAGGCAATGATTTTTATCGCGGCCCTCAGTTTCATTGTTGCTTTTTTTGAAAGTCTGGCGACCTTTGCCATCTATCCGGTGCTCAGCCTTATGTCACCGGAAACGGTAAGCGGCGTCCATAATTCTAACCTGGATACGATAATGTCCTGGATCACGAGCCACAGCCCGGCCTCTCCCCTGTATGCGGCTGTTGTCCTGCTCTTCGGCCTTACGCTGATCAAACTGGTCTTAAGTTATGGCAATATCCTCCTTACCTGGGTGACTGCCAACACGATATACCAGGAGACCCAGATCCAGATCATGTCGTCCCTCCTGAGATCTGACTATCAGTTCCTGCTCAGTGCCCAGAAGGGAGACCTGGCTTACCGCGCCCTGAATGCGCCCGGTTATGTAAGTAAGATAACCAATGTCATACCCATGATCACGGTGGAGGTACTGAAAACACTCATGCTCATGACCATGCTCTTTTTGATTTCGCCGCAGGTCACGCTATTCCTGGTCATTATTGCCACACTCTATTTCCTTGTGGCAAGATATATTGCCGGCAACGTATCCTACGGTACGGGAAGCGGCAGGGCGAAAAGCGCATCAAACCAGTCAATTCACGCCATGAATGCACTCAAAGGCATTAAGGCGATCCGTTTATTCGGCGTAACGAAGTTCTGGATCGACCAGTTCGCCAGGGAGTGCAAAAATTTTTACTTCTTCGCCAGGAAGGACGCTGCCATTACCGGGATCCCCAGCATGCTTCTGGAGCTGGTATCCGTTTCCTTTATCTGCGCGATGGCTCTGTATTTTACCGGCAACGGCAAAAACTTCCTCGGCAACCTGCCCATGATTGGTGTTTTTGCCTATTCCCTGTTGAAACTGCTGCCGTCATTGAAGCAGATCAGCAATTACGGGATGGAACTGATGGCCAACCTGCCTCATGCGGAGGCGGCTTACCACGCCATCGAGGAATCCGAGCGTTACCAAGGGAATGCGGGCGGTCATGAGTGGCTTAATGCTTTTCAATCTCAGATCGCCATTAAAGACGTCAGTTTTTACTACGCCAACACAAAAAAGCCAGCCGTCAGAAATGTAAACGTCGAAATTGCGAAAGGGCAGTTCGTCGGGATCATAGGCCCTTCAGGTTCGGGGAAGACCACACTCCTGGATCTCCTGGGAGGCCTGCTTAAAGTATCATCAGGAGAGATCCTCCTGGACGGGAAGCCCATTGATTCATTTTCTTCCGAATCAATGAGCGACCACATCAGCTACGTGGGGCAGGACCCTTTCCTCTACAATGAAACGATTCGGAATAATATCCTCTTCGGCAGAAAAGACCCGGGCAACGATGCCATCCGGCAGGCCCTCAGGAAGGCCGATGTCCTGGAGTTCGTCGAGTCCCTGCCGGGCGGGCTGGATTTTGTTGTCGCCGACGACGGCATGAAGATGTCCGGTGGTCAGAGGCAGCGGATCTGCATCGCCAGGGCCTTGCTGAGAAACCCGGAAATCCTGTTACTTGACGAAGCAACAAGCGCCTTGGACCACAAGACGGAAGAGAAGATCATCGAGACCATTCTCCGGATCGTGAGGCAGGATAGGGATACGGTGATCTTCGTCACCCACCGGAAAAGCGCCATTCAACAGGCCGACCACATCATCAAGATGAAGGACGGCCAGGTATTGACTCCCGAAGAGCCTTCCTCTGTATCCCCTAACCGGGAGACTGATGGTGACTTACGACCTGAAATATGACCGCTGGTGGAATTATGTCATTTAAATCTGGAGATAAAAAGGGGAAAAGTGGTAATCGCCCCTTGGTTTGTGTACAAGGTTTGGGATTTGTTGGTTTAGCCATGGCCACAGTTATTGCAAATGCCTGTGATAATAATAAGATACCTATTTACAATGTGATTGGGATAGACCTGCCGACGAACAAAAACAGTATTGATATTATAAATGGAGGGGAACTCCCTTTTAAAACTGAAGATACCAGTTTTTTAGAGGAATTAAACAGAGCTGTTCTCATAAATAAAAATTTTTTTGCTACGTCTGATGTGTCATTCTATAGTCAGGCAGACATAGTTATTGTGGATGTGCCTCTTAATATAAAAAAAAGATCAAAAAATGATTATTCTAAATACTTATTGCCCAAAAAACCATTTGAGATAGCAATTGGCTTATTGGGGGAAAAAATAAAACCTGATTGTCTTGTACTGATAGAGACCACTGTTCCTCCAGGATTTTGTTCTAAAATTGTTAAACCTATACTGGAAAAACATTTTAAATTACGAAATATCACTTCTTCTCCCATTATAGCGTATTCTTATGAGCGAGTTATGCCAGGCAAAGAGTATCTCGATTCGATCAGGAATTACTATAGGACATTTTCTGGCATAGATGATATATCTGCACAAAAAGCTCAATCTTTTTTAGAATCAATTATCAATATTAAAGATTATCCATTGCGAAGAGAACAAGAAACTGAATCCTGTGAGCTTGCTAAAATTTTAGAAAATTCATACCGTGCGGTAAATATAGCGTTTATTTATGAATGGACTTTACTCGCAGAAAAAATCGGGATAAACCTTTTTTCCGTAATCAAGGGGATAAAAAATCGCAAAACCCATAATAATATTATGGAGCCAGGCTTTGGGGTCGGAGGTTATTGCCTGACTAAGGATTCGCTTTTAGCCCTCTGGTCTGCAGACAATTTTTATAATTCTATGTATGGGCTGCCTTTTTCCAAGACCGCTTTAGAGGTGAACGATAAAATGCCCTTACATACAATTGATTTAATATTACAAGAAACGAGTGTCAGGGATAAAAAAGTAGCTATAATGGGCATATCCTATAGGGAAGACGTGGGTGACACCAGGTTTTCTCCTTCCGAGTTATTTTATAAAGAATTACTAAAATTAAAGGGTATCTGTTTTGTCCATGATCCTTATGTCGAATATTGGCCAGAGTGTCAGGAAGCACCTTTTATAAGTTTCGATCATTCACTGAAAAATGTGGACATCATTGCTTTCACAGTAAGGCACCGGTGCTATCTTGAAGCCACAAAAGAATATTTGTTAGAGATTTCAAAAGAAGGAGCGCTTTTTGTTGATGCTTTTAATATTTTAGATGATAAAAAGATTTCTTTTCTGCTGGAACATAACAGAAATGTCATCGGTGTTGGTAAAGGACACATTCAAAGAATGAAGGAAACAATAAATTGTCAAAAATATTAGTTACCGGCGGAGCAGGTTTTATAGGTTTTAATTTAGCTAAACGATTATCAGTGGATAGCTCCAACACTGTCCACATAGCCGATAATTTGAAAAGAGGAAGAACTGATGAAGAATTTAAGCAGTTGTTGTTAAAACCAAATGTAAAATTTTATAATGCTGATTTAACTAATGTTGATTCTATGAAGGCAATATGGGAGTACTATGATGAAGTATATCACCTGGCTGCTATCGTGGGAGTGAAACACTGTACAAGAGATCCTGCCGGCGTGCTGAATTCAAATATAATGTCAACCATAAACATTATACGGTTGATAACCGAAAACAAATGTAAAAAACTCGTCTTTTCTTCGACAAGCGAAACATATTCCGGTGGTTTTGAATTGGGAGTCATTAAGATTCCGACAGACGAAACGGTCCCTCTCTGTATAGCAGACATAAAAAATCCGAGATTCTCTTACGCTGTAAGTAAAATCGTCGGGGAACAAATGGTTATTTTCAATTCCCGGGACAACTACAGATTTTCCATAGTAAGATACCACAATGTATTTGGCCCAAGAATGGGCTATGCCCATGTAATTCCAGAAATCCTGAAAAGAATTTACCAAGGAGAGAACCCTTTTAAAATTTATGGTTTTGATCAAACCAGGTCTTTTTGCTTTGTGGAAGATGCGGTATCCCAAACCATAGCTTGCATGGGAAGCAATACTGCCGATAGTGAGATAGTTCATATAGGGAATAACCAGGAAGAAATACTGATTAAAGATTTAGTAACAAAAATATTTAATCTTTTGAACTATGATGCTGATACGTTAGAAGTGCCTGCCCTTTCAGGGTCGGTTTCAAGGAGATGTCCGGACATATCAAAACTTGTCAGTTTAACCGCTGTATATCCTAAAATAACCCTTGATGAAGGCTTGAAAAAAACAGTTGAATGGTACCAGGAACAGCTGGAGCGTGGCGACGTATGGGAGTAGAAAAAAATAATTTTATCCCCTTATCTGTTCCAACAATAAAAGGTAATGAATGGAAATATGTCAAGGAATGCCTCGACACAGAATGGGTATCATCAGTCGGTCAATATGTTGATCGGTTTGAAAAAGACATTTGTCAATTTACCGGCTCTAAATATGCAGTTGCCTGTGTAAACGGAACTTCGGCATTACATATCGCCCTGCAACTGGCAGGCGTTAAGCCGGGCGATGAAGTTATCGTGCCTACAGTTACATTTATCGCCCCGGTTAATACGATAAGATATTTGGGAGCAGAACCGGTTTTTATGGACTGCGACGACTTTTTCAACATTGATATAGAAAAGACAGAAGAGTTTATTAAACAAGAAACAGAATACAAAGAAGGCTTAACAATAAATAAGACTACTGGCAGTACAATAAGAGCCATTGTGCCTGTTCATATGTTTGGAAACGCAGTTAATATGGAAAGAATTTTACCTGTATGTAATGAGAGAAATATAATGATTGTTGAAGATGCTACTGAGAGTTTAGGAACTTATTATATTGAAGGGTCTATAAAAAACAAGCATACGGGAACAATCGGTCAGTTAGGATGCTACTCGTTCAACGGGAACAAGATTATTACAACGGGCGGTGGGGGCATGATTGTAACTGATGATATCGGACATGCAAAAAAAGCCAAGTACCTTACCACCCAGGCAAAAGATGATGAAGTTCGTTTTGTGCATAACGAGGTAGGTTATAATTACAGACTTACAAATATCCAGGCGGCTTTGGGGGTAGCACAGCTTGAACGGTTATCCGATTTTATAAATATTAAAAAAGATAACTATAATCTTTATAAGAAAAATATCGACACAATACAAGGTCTTCATTTGGCTGAGGTTCCGGGTTATGCAAACAATAATCACTGGATGTACCCATTATTTGTTGAAAAAGTTGAATATGGGATGGACAGGGAGGGTTTGATGCAGCATCTTTCAAATAATGGTATTCAAACACGTCCGCTATGGTATTTAAATCATCTGCAGAAACCATATATTAAATCTCAGGGTTATAAGATTGAAAAAGCTTACGAACTTTTAGCGAAAACATTGAATATTCCCTGTAGTACAAATTTAACAGAGAGGGATATATTAAAGGTCGTAAGGGTTTTAAAGCAATAGTAATATTGATAGTTGGTTTGAAATTGTCAGGATAGCAATTTAAAAATATATTTCAAAATTATAATTACAAAAGGCACGAGGCAGAGATGAAATGATAGATAGAGAAAAGCTCATTAATACACTTTATAAAGCTATCGATGAAGTTAACAGTATATTGGAAGGTGATAAAATTTGTAAATCCATGGATACTTCCCTGTATGGAGACTTAGGTGTTTTAGATTCTTTAGGATTAATAAATTTGCTGGCTGCGATAGAAGAACAAATTGAAAAGGATTTCGGCATTACCTTACTACTGTTAGACGATATAGATCTTTCTGAAGATACTAACGATTTTTGTACTGTCAGCACCTTGTTTGAATATATCTTTCTTAGATTGTCTTCGCAGGAGGGATAAGATGAAGATTGACGAAAGTCCAAAAATACTATTGGTTTCTGATTTCACGATTAATAACATGGCTGGTTATTTAAATAATGATGATGATTTTCCAACCGTGAAAGCATCAGTTTCACCTTATGGTCAGGTAATTCAAGTACTGCTTAATGATAATTTAGATTGCTGGCAAAACAATCCTGATTTTGTAGTTGTGTGGACACAACCTGAAAATATAATTAATAGCTTTCGTCCGCTACTCGATTTTCATAAAGTAGATATACAGAAGATATTGGATGACATTGATGAATTTTCAAAATTATTAATAAACGTCAGTCGCCGGGTTAAACATGTTTTTGTGTCAACATGGGTATTGCCTTCGTATTACAAAATATTCAAAACTTTAGATATGAAAAACGAAATAGGGGTTTCAAATGTACTAATGAGGATGAATATAAGACTTTTAGATAATTTAGCTGATATACAAAATATTTGCATGTTAAATGCACAAAGGTGGATAGAAGTAGCAGGTGTGTCTTCGTTTAATCCAAAATTATGGTATACAGCTAAGATAGCTTTTGGAAACGAGGTTTTTAAAGAAGCTGCGAAAGATATAAAGAATGTTATAAGAGGCTTCTTGGGTATGGCAAAAAAACTCATAATTCTTGATTTAGATGATACATTATGGGGCGGGATAGTTGGCGATGACGGATGGGAAAACATTAAACTAGGAGGACATGATCCTATAGGAGAAGCTTATGTTGATTTTCAAAGAGCTTTAAAGTCTTTAACAAATCGAGGAATTCTCCTTGGTATGGTGAGTAAAAATGACGAAAAAATCGCTTTGGAAGCAATAACAAAACATCCAGAAATGATATTGAAATTAGAGGATTTTGTCGGATGGAAAATTAATTGGGAAGATAAAGCTAAAAACATTTTAGAATTAGTATCAGAATTGAATCTTGGACTCCAGTCTGTAGTTTTCATTGATGATAATCCTTACGAAAGAGCGAGAGTGAGTGAGGCATTACCCGAAGTTTTTGTCCCGGAATGGCCGCAAGATAAGATGCTCTATAAAAGCGCGCTCCTTAGTCTTCGGTGTTTTGAAATATCTGCCATAAGCGATGAAGACATTATGAGAACAAAACTGTATGTAGTCGAGCGGCAGAGAGGGGAGCTGAAAGAAAAAATCGGGTCGATAGACGAATGGTTGAAAACATTAGCAGTCAAAGTCGAGGTTGAGGTGTTAAATAACCTCAACCTGCCAAGAACCGTTCAACTCCTCAATAAAACTAATCAGATGAATTTATCCACACGACGGATGACCGAAGCAGAACTAATAGACTGGGCCAGACAAGAGCAACGTAAGGTTTGGATTATCCGGGCGTCGGATAAATTTGGTGATTTAGGTTTAGTTGGAATCGTTAGCATTGAAGTAAACAACAATATAGGCTGCATAACTGATTTTATTCTAAGCTGCAGAGCCATGGGAAGGAAGATTGAAGAAATAATGGTTTTGACAACTGCCAATTATGCACGTACTTTAAAATTAGATAAAATAATTGCTAAATACGTTCCAACTGCGAAGAATAAACCATGTTTAGAATTTTGGAAAAGTTCAGGGTTTAAATACGAGGAAAGTGAGGCATTTTTCGAGTGGGATTTGCAAGATGATTATCCGAGCGTAAATCATGTCGAGGTAATCTATGTTTGATGTTGACCGCCTCAGAGAATACCCAAACATTGCAGGTATTTTTGAATATGTCAATAAACGGTATAAATTGTTTTCAAAAACGTTTAATTATATCTCCGCTTCATTTGACGATGATTACCTTATTTTTTGTGAAGAGATCGCAACTGTTCTCAGAAAAATGTATAGTACCGAGGCAAGCTTTACTAATTGCCTCAACGGATTTATAAAATACTCACACGAGTACTTGTTGCTGCAAGTAAGCCTATCCAGGAAAGGCAAGTACTTCTATTCAAGTTTCGACGAGGTCAACCAGAGCGTTTATCAGGCGGATGTGATGAATGGATACTATCTAGATGGGTTATTGCTTTCACAGATATTATGGCCAAATCATTACAAAATAGGAAGGTATTTTATTAGTTTGAAGAACACAGCAGGCATATCTTCAGCCATTCTAGACATGCCGTCTGGCGCTGGAATTTACTCTTACTTTATCACCCGTCATTTTCAATTTAATAAACTATCTTCAATTGATATAAGCCCCTATTCAACATCATACACCAAAAAACTCTTAACTAGTGCAGGGTTATTGGATACAAAGAGAATTTCATTACGGGTGCAGGATGTATACGATATTGATGACTCTTTAAGGTATGACTTCATCGTGTGCGGCGAATTACTCGAACACGTCGAACACCCAGAAAAACTTCTAATGAAGCTTAGACAACTCTTAAACGATCAAGGAATGTTATTCTTGACAACAGCTATATATGCCGCTGCAATCGATCACATTTATCTTTTTAAGAATATCGATGAAGTAAGGGATTTGCTTAGAAAATATTTTCAAATATGTTCTGAATTGATTTTACCGGTATCTCTCAAAGAATACAAAGTTGAAATGACTAATACCCCTATTAATTATGCCTGTGTATTGAGGAAGGAGGGGTAATGTATAGCTTGCACTTATTTGGTGAAAATGTTGAGTTTGACCACGTTGGTTTGGCTGTCAGGTCTATGCCTGATGATTTGGAGAAACAAAAGATTTTCGATCCACTTCAACATGTAAATGTAGCTTTTATAAACGTTAATGGGTTAAGGGTGGAGTTGGTTGAACCTGTTGGAGAGCGGTCACCGGTGGTGAATCTGTTAAAAAAAAACCAGAGTTTATACCACTTGTGTTTTCGGACAAGAAACATTCCTGAGTCGCTCGAAAAGGCGAAAGAAAACGGTTTTCATTGTATTGCAAAGCCGGTGGCGGCAGTCGCATTCGATAATAAAAATATTGTCTGGTTGTATAGCAGGCAATATGGCCTGGTTGAGCTTGTAGAAAACCTTTGAGCCTGAGACGTTTGAAAATAAGGCGCTACCACCATGGGTAATCTTATTTTCTCTGTAACAACCCCCCAAAAATGGAGTGGAAGATTTATGAGCCATTGGGAGACGAATTAAAAAAATGACAGAAAATATCTTTTTTGATGTTAAAAAGCTGAAGAAATTTGGCAAAAACTCAATTATCGGCAAAACGGTAAGAATAAGACATCCGGAAAAAGTTTCGATAGGAGACAATGTAATTATAGATGATTTTGTTTATATTGCAGGAGAGGTAGAGATTGGTGATTATGTTCATATTGCTCCATTCTGTTTGTTATCTGCAGGTAAATCTAAAATAATTATTAAAGATTTCTCTGGGGTAGCTTCTGGTTGCAAAATATATGCAGTTACTTCAAATTATATAGAAGCCTGTATCGGCTTGCCAACTTTACCTGAAAAGTATAAGTATGGATCGATATTTAAAGAAGTTGTTCTTGAAAAACATGTTTTCATTGGCGCTAATTGTGTTATATTGCCCGGTTGTCACATCCCGGAAGGTATGGCAACTGCTGCCGGTTTGATAGTTAGGTCCAAAAAATATGAGCCATGGAGTTTGTTATTGAATAGTTCAGGCAAAATATTGAAAAGAAAAGGGGTAGAAAGTTATCTGAATAATATAAAAAAAATAGTTGAAGACTGAGCATTGCAAGATAAATACTGTAAAAAGGAACCCTTATGCGAATGTTTAAACAAAAAAATAAAAAGAATATAACTTTTATCATTGCTGAGGCTGGTATAAATCATAACGGCGATATAAGAATTGCCAAAGAAATGATAAACGAAGCCAGTAGGGTTAATGCTGATGCCATTAAATTTCAGACCTTTATTGCAGAAAAATCTATTAGTAAATATGCGCCAAAGGCAGAATATCAAAAAGCATTAACTGATACAAAAGAATCCCAGTTAGAAATGGCGAAAAAGTTTGAATTTAATCGTCATGAACACAAAGAACTGTTCGATTATTGTTTGAAAAAAGGTATTCTTTTTTTATCGACCCCCTTTGACTTAGAAAGTATAGATTTGCTTGACGAGCTTGGTCTTGGGATATTAAAAATCCCTTCGGGAGAAATAACAAATCTACCTTATTTGCGGAAAATAGGCGCTCTTAATAAAGAAATTATCCTTTCAACAGGAATGTCCGACCTTGGCGAAATTGAGGATGCACTGAATGTTCTTGTAACTGCCGGCACACAAAAAGAAAACATAACTGTGCTTCATTGCAATACAGAATACCCATCTCCATATGAAGATGTGCATTTGAGAGCAATGCTAACCATAAGAGAAGCCTTTGAAGTAAAAGTAGGGTATTCAGATCACACCCTTGGCATAGAAGTGCCAATTGCCGCAGTTGCTCTTGGCGCAACCGTAATAGAAAAGCATTTTACCCTTGATAAACGAATGGAAGGGCCTGATCATAAAGCATCATTGGAACCGTCTGAACTTCAAGCAATGATAACCGCTATTAGAAACATTGAAAAAGCTTTAGGCAGTGGAATTAAAAAACCTTCTCCATCGGAATTGAAAAACAAGCCTATCGTCAGAAAAAGCATTGTTGCAGCAAAAGATATTATTAAAGGAGATGTATTTACCGAGGAATGTTTAACAGTTAAGAGGCCCGGGACAGGGCTGAACCCAATGCTTTGGGATATTGTTATTGGGAAAATTGCTAAAAAAGACTTTAAAAAAGACGAGTTGGTAGACTTATGAAAAGGAAAATATGCATAATTACCGGAACAAGGGCTGAATATGGCGCTCTGAAGCCGTTGCTTGATAAGATTAAAAATGATTCTTGCTTTTCCCTCCAATTGATAGTAACAGGTATGCATTTATCGACTGAGTTTGGTTTAACTGTGAAAGAAATTGAAAAAGATGGGTTTCATATAACTGAAAAAGTGGAAATGTTACTTTCATCTGACACGGAATTTGCCATTGCATGCTCTATGGGCTTAGGGATGATTGGTTTTGCAAAAGCCTATGAACGACTAAAACCTGATATCTTGCTTGTTTTGGGCGATAGATTTGAGATGCTTTCGGCAGTTTCTTCTGCATTTCCATTCAGGATACCTGTTGCTCATATTCATGGAGGTGAAGCAACAGAGGGAATTATTGATGAACTGATACGTCATGCAATAACAAAAATGAGTCACATCCATTTTACTGCAACGGAAAAATATAAGAATAGAGTTATTCAAATGGGGGAACAGCCTGAAAATGTTTTCTGTTTCGGTGCGCCACAACTGGATAATATCTGCAATTTCAACTTAATGAATGCCGAAGAATTGAAAAATGAATTGGGAATCCCTGTTGAGAAAGAAATTGGCGTTGTTACATATCACCCGGTGACTCTTGAAAAAAGTACAGCAGAAATGCAGATAACTGAATTATTAGAGGCGATAAAGCATTTTAAGGAAATATATTGGGTTTTTACTTTTCCTAATGCCGATACTGAAGGAAGAGTTATTATTGAGAAATTGAACAATTTTGTTAAAGATTTTCCCGAAAGATGTAAAGCCTATATTTCTCTCGGACAACTAAGGTACCTTTCTTTGTTGAAAAATGCTTCTTTAATGGTAGGAAATTCCTCCAGCGGTTTGATAGAGGGGCCTTCCTTTGAGCTGCCTGTTGTTAATATCGGCGACAGGCAGAGGGGTAGAATTAGAGCAAAAAATGTGATAGATGTTCTTGAGTATAGGAAAGAAGCGCTTATTAATGCTATACACAAAGCTTTATCTACAAATTTCAGACGTTCTTTAAAAGGGATTAAAAACCCTTTTGGTGAAGGGAAAACTAGCCAGAAAATAATAGAAAAACTGAAAACAATACAATTGGATGAAAATTTGATAAAGAAAAGCTTTTATGAGATATTAAGGTGAACCGTTATTTATTTGTAGGTTCAATAGACTACAGTGCTCATTGTCTCAGGGAACTGCTTAATATGAATATAAACATAGTGGATATAATGTGTCCTTATGAAGAGGCATCAAAATTTAATAATGATTATTGCGATCTCGGAAAAGTTGCTAAAGAATTTCATAGAAACGTTTACTATTTTAAGGAAATAAGGGACGAGTCCGAACATATTAGAGAAATAAACCCTGATTTGATATTTGTCCTTGGCTTATCGCAGATAGTTCCAAAACACATACTTGAAATTCCTAAGATTGGTTGTATTGGAAGCCACGCTACATTATTGCCCAAAAACAGAGGCAGACACCCGGTTATCTGGGCTATTGCTAACGGTCTCAAAAAGAGCGGCATGACACTCCTCTGGTTAGATGAAGGTGTGGACTCCGGTGACATCTGGGCTCAGAAAAAATTTGATATCAACGAGACAGATGATGCTTCTACAATTTACCAAAGGGTTAAAGAGCTCACCATCGAGTTGCTTAGAGAAAATATTCCTGACCTCGAAAACGGTATAGCAAAAAGAGTTAAACAGGATGAGTCATTAGCAAGTTATTGGCGAAAAAGAACCAAAAAAGACGGTGAGATTGATTGGCGCATGTCAAGCCGACGAATATACGATCTTGTCAGGGCGTTATTCAGGCCTTATGCGGGTGCACATTGTTTCTATCAGGAGAAAGAAATAAAAATCTGGAAAGTAAAAATTCTGGACGCTAATAAAAAATTGAATAACCTTGAACCGGGTAGAGTGCTGTATCGAACTGACTTTTCTATCCGGGTGAAAACCGGGGATAGTGCCATCGAGATTGTTGAACATGAGTTTAATCCATTACCCCAAGTTGGTGAATATCTATAATGAATATATTAGTGATTGCACCTCATCCTGACGATGAATCTCTTGGTTGCGGCGGGACAATTTTAAAACATAAATATACAGGCGATGAAATTTACTGGCTTATTATGACTAATATTTCAAAAGAGATGGGATATGACGAACAAAGAGTAAAAAAAAGACAAGAAGAAATTGATCTAATTGCCCGGGAATATGGATTTCAAAAGATATATAAGCTGGATTATCCGGCTATCAGACTTGATACAATACCCTTAAGTGAAATGATTGAACAGATAACCAATGTTATTAGAGAGATAAAACCTGAAGTTCTATATATCCCTAATAGAAATGATGTACATTCAGACCATAAGATAACTTTCGACGTGTTGATTAGTTCAACGAAATCATTCCGTAATTCCTCCATAAAAAAAATCTTGATGTATGAAACCATCTCTGAGACAGAATTTGCCCCTCCTTTATGTTGTAACGCATTTATTCCCAATAGTTTTTCCGATATATCCGAATACATAGAACGGAAAATATCAATCATAAAGATATACGATGACCAGTTGGGTGAACATCCATTTCCAAGAAGCATAGAGAACATAAAAGCATTGGCGACTTTCAGGGGGGCAACTTCAGGAGTCAAATATGCCGAAGCCTTCATGATTTTAAAGGAAATTTGGTGAATTAGAAATGCATAAAGACAAATTGAATTCTCTGTTGACTTCTGCTAACACCACGATCAAAGAAGCAATGCAAAAACTCGATGAAACTGCCGAAAAAATACTCTTTGTCGTTGATGAGAAAGAACGTCTTTTGGGAACTATGACTGATGGAGATATTCGGAGGGGAATACTCAATGGTGTGGGATTTCAAGATAGCATTGAAAGTGTAATACGAAGGGAATTCACTGCTATCAAACGGGGAATACCTGAAATAAAAAAATATGCTGAACGGATACTGGTGGAACGGAAGGTCGAGCAGATACCGGTTTTAGATGAGAATAATGTTATCGTAGATGTAATATCGTGGAAAGATTTTTTTGGAGAAGATGTTCACTTAAAAACACCTGCATTGAAGCATAATCATGTTGTTATAATGGCCGGCGGCAAGGGTACTCGACTGGACCCTTTAACGAAAATACTTCCTAAGCCTTTAATACCAATTGGGAATAAAACCGTTATTGAACTCATAATGGAGCGATTTTACAAGTATGGATTTCATAATTTTGTCTATACACTGAATTATAAGAAAGAGTACTTGAAACTCTATCTAAAAGAAAATAATTTCCCCTATTCTATTGATTGGGTTGAAGAAGAAGATTTTTTAGGGACAGCAGGCGGTTTAACGTTGTTACAGGATAAGCTTAAAGATACATTTTTTGTTGCGAACTGTGATTCGTTATTGGACGCCGACTTTAAAGAAATTTTAAAATGGCATAAAGAAAACAATGCGGCAATGACAATTATTGGCTGTCACAATGAAGTTAAAATACATTTTGGTGTGCTTGAATTATCAAACGGAAGACTGGAAAGGATATTGGAGAAGCCCGTCCATGATGTGATTATAAATACCGGTATCTATGTAATGGAACCTCATGTTATTTCTTATATCCCAAAGGGTAGAGCGGTAGGTATGAATGAAGTAATAGATTTGATCAGCGGAAAGGAGAAGGTTTCGGTATATCCTATAAGTAACGGTTGGTTAGATATAGGACAGTGGGAAGAATATAAAACGAGTTTAAAATTACTTTCTGATTCAGACTATGTATAAAGGAAAATCAATATTAGGACTAATCCCTGCTCGCGGTGGTTCGAAAGGACTGCCCAGGAAAAACATATTGCCCCTCCTGGGCAAACCTTTGGTGGCATGGACGATTGAAGAGGCAAAGAAGTCGCGATACATCGACCGCCTCATCCTCTCTTCGGAAGATTCCGAGATCATCGCTACAGCAAGGCAATGGGGATGCGAAGCGCCTTTTGTCCGACCTGCAGAGTTGGCTGGAGATGATACTCCGGGAATTGACCCTGTTCTTCACGCACTGCAAGCTATACCTGAAAGTTATGACTATGTTGTCTTGCTACAGGTGACTTCTCCTTTGAGAACGGCAGAAGATATTGACCGCTGTTTGGAGTATTGTATCAACAAGAATGCGCCGGTATGCATTGCCGTTACCGAACCAGAAAAAAGTCCTTACTGGATGTACCGGCTGGATGAGGGTAACCGCCTTATTCCGCTGATGGATGAGGGATACACGTCTCTGCGTCGCCAGGATCTGCCGACGACTTACGTTATCAATGGCGCTGTGTACGTAGTTGGAACAGGGTGGGTAAAGCAACATCGTACCTTTTTGACACCGGAAACATTAGCCTATGTGATGCCCCGCGAGCGCTCCATCGACGTGGATTCGGGACAGGATATTATCATATGCGAATTACTGCTTTCCCGGCGGAGGGAGACATGTTCCTGATCACTGCCATGACAGGAGTCAACACCGAGCACAAAGCCAGCGGCGTAATCTGTTATCCCATGAAATGGGGGGATGCACGATGAGGGTACTGCTGGTTGTTTATGACAATGATTCCTACATACACTGGTTCCCCCAGGGACTCGCTTATATTGCCGCGGTGCTCCTGAAAGCGGGACATGAAGTAGAGATATACAACCAGGACATGAACCATTGGCCGGAGAGCCACCTGCGCCGCTATCTGGATCGTCAGAAGTTTGATGCCGTGGGGCTCAGCTTTATTGCCGGCTACTACCAGTACCGGAAGGCCCTGAAGATATCCGATGCCATAAACAGTTCCAGGAACAGGCCTTTTTACATCATCGGCGGGCACGGCCCCACACCGGAACCGGAATACTTCCTCAAGAAAACCGGAGCCGACGCAATAGTCAGGGGAGAGGGGGAGGAGACGGTAATTGAGTTACTCGACGCACTCGAACACGGGAAACCCCTGCGCGACGTCAAGGGCATTGCCTTTTCTGAAAACGGGAAATGCGTGGTGAATGAACGGATGCCGCTTATCAGCGATGTGGACAGCATTCCTTTCCCTGCGTACGAGCTCTTTCCCATGAACTATTACCGGCTCCTGCGAATGCCCCACTGTACGAACAGTGATCTTGTCATGCCCATCCTGTCCGGCCGGGGATGTACCTTCAAGTGCATTTTTTGTTACCGCATGGACGAGGGGTTCCGGGCACGGAGCAATGAAAACATCATCGAGGAGATCAAGCTGCTGAAGAAGGATTACGGTATTACCTATATAGGCTTCGGCGACGAACTTCTCATGTCATCACCGGAAAGGATAAAAAGCCTGTGCAGTGATTTCATTAAACACAAACTTGGCATCAAGTGGGACTGCAACGGCCGCCTGAATTATGCCCGCAGGGATATCCTCGATCTGATGCGCAAGGCCGGCTGTTTGTTCATCAATTACGGCATCGAAGCAATGGATGACCGGGTGCTCCGAAACATGAAGAAGGGACTGACCACGAAGCAGATTATACGAGGGATTGAGGCTACCCTGGAGGCGGGCATCAGTCCCGGTTTCAATATCATCTTCGGCAATCCCGGTGATGACCGGGAAACCCTGAACAAGGGTGTTGAGTTTCTTCTCAAATACGATGATGGTGCGCAGATGCGCACGATCCGGCCGGTGACGCCCTATCCCGGCTCGCCGTTATACTATCATGCCATAGAACAGGGACTTCTTTCCGGCTGCGGCGATTTCTATGAAAACAAACATGTAAATTCCGACCTGCTGGCGGTTAACTTTACGGATTTAAGCGATGACGATTTCCATCTATGTCTCCTGGATGCGAACAAGCGCCTGACGGATAACTATTTCGAGAAAAGGAAGTCATCAATCCGGGAAGAAATGGAGAAGCTCTACAAGGGTCGGAACACGGACTTTCGCGGGTTCCGCCAGAGCTGAGAATATGGCGCTTTTTTACGACCTTGGAGAAATGAGAAGTGAGGATGGAAGCGCCCTGCGGTATGAGCTTGAAGTCACGGCATCTCGTCTTGCCATCGAAATTTCGCATTTCATAGCAGTCCATCCCCGTTACAGGGAGGTGGAGGAAAAAACTGGAAGCGCAAAGACGCTCCTGTATTTTCAGAAGGTAATAAAGGACGAGATATATCCCGCGGTGCGCAAACTCTGCGTACTCCGCTGGTACCTGCGCAATGAGGGGGCGCTTCCGCCTGGGGAGGAGACTGTCTCACTTGCCCCTTCACCGGTAAACATGCTGCTTGCCAGGGTATGGCCGGACCAAACGATTCCCCTCAGATTTAAAAAAGATGTTTCACCCGGAAATTTCCTGCGGGCGCTTAACCGATCCCTCCGCTCGTGGGTGCGCAGATCAATCGACGGATTCTGGGCGAGATACTTCAGATGGAAATATGCGGACTTCTTCCAGAGGTTTCCTCTCAAGGAAAACATGATTGCCGTTCAGATGGCGGAAGGAGTTGATATTGAACGCCGTTCCGATATCGTCTGGTATCCAAAGAGCGAAATTGATCCTGAACGTGTATTGCTGTATTTTTCCTGGCCCGACCACGAGCCGGTTGATGAAAATACCGTTGCCTTCATTGAAACTATGGGGATGAAATGGGTCTTTCTCAACAAGCCATCCACCATAATCAGAAATGCACCTGTATGGTATCCGCCTCCCTATCACAGAAAAAAAGTTCAGGACTTGAATTTGAACTCCGCGGATCAAACGGAGAAATGGATAGCAAGGACAGGGGAAGCGCTCCTTGCTCTGGTCGATTACTGGTCCGCCTTTTACCGTGCTTTTAACATAAGAATCCACTGCGTCACCGGGGGAGGTGAACTGAAATATATTGCCCAGAGCATTGCCTTTGACCTGCATGGCACAAAGGATGGTTTTTTGGTGGGGACAGAAAGGTCCGAGTTGCACTGGCCAGGGGTTTGTATTCTCGGATGGTATCCCGTGGACATCTTTTTTACATGGACGCCGCGTGCCGGACAATATCTGTCACCAAACGTGAATCAGATGATTACGAGCGTCTCCACAGGCTATCCCAATGATATTGTATTTCGTCCTAAACGCGCTGAAGCTGCAGAGTTAAAAGATTTACTCCGGTCACGGGGTATCGATTACACAATTGCTTTACTCGATAACGTACACGGAGGGAATGCTGCCCATTCAACGGCGAACATGGAAAGATTCTATCTCGCCTTCTTAGACTGGCTCCTTGAAGACCCCAATCTGGGAATCGTGATCAAGTCAAAAAAACCTTCCGTTTTACAGAGACTCCCCCGGGCGCTTCCAATCCTTGAAAGGGCCGAGGCGACGGGAAGATGTATCCGACTGGGGAATGAATTCGGGCGACTGCCTGTGGATGCCTCTTTTGCAAGCGATATCTCTGTGGGGATGGGCATTTCTTCGGCAGTCATCGAAGCGGCCATTGCCGGATGCCGGGCAATTCATTGCGACCTGACGCACCTCAGATCGCATGAATTTTATGAATGGGGTTATGAACGGATTCTTTTTGACGATCTGGATCGTTTATTGGCCGTGATGAAGGTGCACAAGTCGAATCCCGCAGCCAATCCGGAATTCGGCGACTGGACCCCGTTCCTTGACAGGCTTGATCCTTTCCGGGACGGACGGGCGGGAGAGAGGATGGGGAATTACCTCCGATGGTGCCTCACTGGTTTTGATGAGGGCATGGACCGCAATAAAGTAATCCTTCGCGCAAATGAAAAATACAGAGATCAATGGGGCTCTGATAAAACGTTAATGCTGTAACCTCTTTAAGAAAGCACTCGAACTTTGTCTAAAGATAGAAGCCTCTACCTTAGAATCAGCCGCAGAATATCACGAGAAGGCATAATCGAAGTCTTATACAATGTGTTAGCGCGGTTCGACTATCCAATAAACGGATTCCCACGCTACGGCGTCGACGAATTCACCAGGGCCAGCTCTCGAGAAGTGAGAGACGGCGCGCTCCTTCTGGATGCCGGCGCCGGTCATCGCCCTTACAGAAGCCTCTTTGATCATACCCGATACCAGTCCTGTGATTATTTACCGGTCATTGAGGAGACGGGTGGCAATCCTGACATCGACCATACCTTCTTTTGCGATCTGGAAGATATTCCAAAGGAGGCCGGGATATATGACGCAATCATCTGCAACCAGGTGCTGGAACATGTGAAGCGCCCGGGAAAAGTCATCGATGAATTTTATCGCATCCTGAAGCCTGGAGGTAAATTTTTTCTCACAGCGCCTCAGTGTTCAGGAATCCACATGGCTCCCCACAACTACTTTAATTTCACGAGTTACGGGTTGAAACTACTCTTTGAGGCGACCGGATTCCGCGTCGTTTCCATAAAACCGCTTGGGGGGATATTCTGGCTTCTGGGTAAGGTCATGCAGAAAGGTTACGAAGCCTTTCTGTCGAGGTTGCGGGGCCCCACGCGAGCGCTTTATCTTCCTGTTCACATCTTGGTTCGCGCCTGCATTTTCATTATCTCCTTTTCCCTTTTTCATCTGGACAAACTGGATAAAGAAAAAGGCTGGACCCTGAACTATGGCTGTTACTGTGAGAAACCTCTTATTAATGAAGCCTCAAATAGTTGACGCCATAACTCAAACATTCAAAATTGCTGGTTACTGTTCTACTCATGAGTCTGTCACCCTGACACAGCATCACAATGAAGAAATTATGGAAATGAGATGACAATATCCAATGACTGCACGCCATTAAATCCGACCGCCGAGAAGGTCAGGGATTTCTATAACCGGAACGCCGGTCGCGTTGACCTGAGCAGGGAGCGCAACGCAAGTTACTATCGGGAGTTGGAAAGGGTTTTCCGCTCTGTCGTTCTTCCCGGACAGAAAGTCCTCGATATCGGCTGCGGCAATGGCGACCTCATGGCGGCACTTCAGGTATCTGAGGGGGTTGGCATCGATCTTTCCGATGAGATGATCCGTATCGCCGAAGGAAAGAATTCGATGCCAGGATTGCGCTTTATCGCCGGTGATGCCCAGGACCGCCGGCTGCTATCCTCCCTGAATACCCGGTTCGATGCGGTTATCCTGCGAAACGTAATTACGGAAATGCACGATGTTCAGGCGGTCTTCGAGGCGATTCACGAGGTTTGCCATCCCAGGACGAGGATCATTATTTTCAGCTACAGCCGCGTCTGGCAAATCCCTCTGCAGATCGGGGAAGCTCTGGGGATCAAGGTCAGGAACCCGGTCAATAACTGGCTGAGCCTGGACATGGTCTGTGATATGCTTCACTTAGCCGGTTTTGAGGTCGTCCGGTCGATCAACCACCAGATATTCCCATTTAATGTGGGGGCGGTTTCAACATGGATCAACAGGTATATCGCCAACCTTCCGGTCATCAACCTGTTTACCCTTATGTTCGGGATCATCGCACGTCCTCTTAAGCCTCTCACCGGATCCAATGATCATAAGGTCACTATCGTGATCCCCTGCAGAAACGAGGCCGGCCATATTGAACACCTGGCAGAACGCCTGCCGGATATGGACCTCGAAACGGAGGTGATCTGGGTGGAGGGAAATTCGACGGATGATACCGCGGAGAAGATTCGCGAGGTCATCACAAAGAACCCTGAGAGAAAATGGCGTTTCCTGCAGCAGCCCGGTAAGGGAAAAGGCGATGCAGTGCGTCATGCCTTCGCACATGCCAGGGGAGATATCCTCATAATTCTTGATGCTGACATAACCGTGGCTCCGGAGGATATCCCGAAATTTGTCGATCTCCTGGCAAAAGGCAAGGCCGAGTTTGTGAACGGCTGCCGCCTTGTTTATCCCATGGATGAAAAGTCCATGCGCTTCCTTAACATCCTGGGAAACAGGTTTTTTGCCGCCCTGTTTTCCTATATTCTTGGACAACAGGTGAGGGACACCCTCTGCGGCACCAAGGCCCTCTGGCATGAGGACTACAGAAGGATTGTGTCCGAGCGGGGCTATTTCGGCAATTTTGATCCTTTCGGCGACTTTGATCTGCTCTTCGGAGCGGCGCGGCTAAATCTCCGGATCGTAGACCTTCCCGTTCGTTATGGTGAGCGGACCTACGGGACAACAAATATATCGAGATTCAGCCATGGCTATCTCCTCCTGAAAATGAGCGCTTACGCGGCAAAGAAGCTGAAGTTCATCTGATGAAGGGCGGCAGACTGCATGGTTTCAGCGCACGACCATAACTGGGTGGAAGAACACCGGGGTATTTTTGCCGATAAGGAGTCAATCCGCTACTACTACCAGGAGATATTCGCCGTGCTTGTCAGGCAAAACCTCGTTCCAGGGCCTACCCTGGAAATAGGCAGCGGCCCAGGTTTTCTTTCCGATATCGTGGAAGAGGTTGTGACATCGGACATTTATGCCTATCCAGGCGTCAACGTGGTCTGTGACGCGCATAATCTGCTTTTTCCCGATAATAGCTTTGCCAATGTTTTCTTTGTGGATGTACTGCATCATTTGAAGTCACCGCTCATCTGCTTCCGTGAGATTTCGCGGGTGCTGCGTTCCGGTGGGCGTTTGGTAATGATAGAACCATACACCACTCCTCTTTCGCGGATCTTTTACCGGTATATTCACCATGAATACTGCTATCTGCCCGGGGATGTATGGAACATGGCTTTTCCGGAAGGAAAGGATCCCATGATCGGCAATGCGGAAATTCCCCGGGCATGTCTTGTGGACCATAGCGGACCGGTGATGGGGGAGAGCCCTTCCGCCGGTCTGCGGCTACGGAAGATTCTGCTGTTTGGCGGTTTGAGCTACCTGCTGACCGGAGGATTCAGGAAGTGGCAGTTTCCCACTGCGCTGATTCGTCTATTATATCAGGTCGAAACTAAGACCGGCAGCCTTTGGGCTCCGCTGGCTGCCACCCGCTGCTTGGCCGTTATGGAACGGTCGCGATAGTTAACCTGGGAGGAATGCATCCATGGATAAACTGAAAAGTATGTTTAAGGGGCACGGCGCCGGCGCCGTTTTCTTCTACCTTATTGCCGGGCTTATTATACATCTTGACAGGTTCGTCATGGGTTCCTCCGCGGTAATAAAAACCCA
>JAGUWD010000012.1 GCA_020062545.1 Thermodesulfovibrionales bacterium | reverse complement strand
ATAAATATCGCGAATGCCTATCATGATGTACTTTCTGAGCAGAGCTGTAGCGGGTGTCATAACATAAAGAAATCCGACAAGGATTGTGCAGGCTGTCATAGCTTACTGCCGATTATGGATATACAAACAAAAGGTCCCAGGAAAGAGACGTGCAATACTTGTCATACAGGGAAGAAAGAGATTCTCCCCGGCGTCAAACTCTCAACCGCAAAACTTGATACTGAAAAGGTAAAGAAAGAGGTAACAATAAAGAGCCTGGAAAAGGAATACGAACCATCAAAATTTCCTCATCTTAAGATTATCGAGAAATTAGTAAAGATATCCAATGATAGTGAGTTGGGGAGTTATTTCCATAGAGATTTGCAGATGCTATGTGAGGGATACCATCATCAAAGCCGTGCAGAGGCTGAAATTGAAAAGGACAGCCCTCCTTATTGCAGAAACTGCCATAGCATATCATTTGACAAACAGAACAGGAACAGGCCGAAACTCATTGCTGCATACCACGGCCAGTGTATGGGCTGTCACGATAATATGAAACTTGAAAAAGCCAGAAAGTGTGAAGAATGTCATGAAAAGAAAGCTGTACGTCCGGCGTATTCCTTAGAGCCGCAACGAATTATTGTTAGATAGAAAGGAGAAAAGATGTTGTACATCTTTGAGCAGCTTTTTTCACATCATGGCTATGAATATTCGGTAGCCGTTCTGGCCATGTTCATATTTATAATTTTTTACCTTATTCTGAACAAAGAAACAAAGTACTAACACGGAGGATTGTATGGGAATCGACAGAAGGGAATTCTTAAGGCGTGCGGCGATCGCAGGAGTTGCTTTGATTGGCGGAAGTTCCCCGGCCCATGCGTTCAAGAATATAGAGAAAGATACCATCCTTTCTACAGGCAATATTGCCAATGAAAGGAACTGGAAATTATATGAGAAAACAAAAGACATTATTTCAAAAGAGCGCTATGGTGTCCTCGTTGATACAACACGTTGCATTGGGTGCAGAAGGTGTGAATGGGCATGCAATGAATGGAACAAAAATCCGAACAAACCGATTGCGGAATTTGAAAAGTCTGTAGTGGGCAAAGACGATGTGTTCAAAACAGTGAGGAGAATGCATGCTGGTAATTTTACCGTGGTCAATCGCTTCCATAGCTCAAAAGACGGCAAACCTATTTACGTTAAGAGACAGTGTATGCACTGCGATGATCCCGGGTGTCTGGCCTCATGCTTCGTTGATTCTTACAGGAAAACTTCGATAGGATCAGTTTTATATTTACCTCATCTATGTGTCGGCTGCCGCTATTGTATGGTTGCCTGTCCTTTTGATGTGCCGGCGTTTGAATATTATGAAGCGCTGAACCCTCAGATTACAAAATGCACATTCTGCTATGACAGGATTATCTATGAAGGAAACGTCCCGGCCTGTGTCGAGATCTGTCCGGCTGAAGTGATGACTTTCGGGAAAAGAAAGGATCTGATTAACCTGGCCCACGAAAGGATAAGAAACAACCCGGGTAAATATGTTGATCATGTGTATGGAGAGAATGAAGTAGGAAGCACAAGCTGGTTATATCTGTCTTCAGTTCCGTTCGATGAGATTGGCTTTAGAACAGATATCGGAACCACAGCAATACCAAAATATAGCAGCAGTTTCCTTTTTGGTGTAAAGATGTTTGAAATTGTCGGTGCCTGGCCGCTTGTTTTCGGCGCTTACTATGCTATATCAAAAGCTCGGAAGAAACATACATCGAGCCATGAAACATCCACAGGGGAGAAAGGAGGGAGCCATGGCGGAGCACACTAATTCCTGGTTCAGAGAAAAGATACTTCTTGGAATGTCCACAAGAGATTATATTATCAGCAATGCCACACCGGCAAATTTCATTGCCATGGTTATTTTGGCGTATGCAATTCCCGTGATGATTTATCGGCTCTTTTTCGGACTCGGCCCTGCGACAAATCTTTCGGATAACTACCCATGGGGATTGTGGATTGGATTTGATATTCTTGTTGGAATTGCTCTGGCAGCACCTGGGCTTACAATCGGTACAGCGGTTCATCTATTCGGAATGAAACAGTATCATCATTTTGTACGACCGGCTATTCTTTCGAGCCTCGTCGGATATATATTCGCTGTATTTGCGCTTCTTTTTGACCTTGGTCGTTATTATCGAATGCCGTATCTTATCGGTTATTCGTGGGGATTTTCTTCTATCCTGTTTCTCATAGGCTGGCATTTTTTCCTTTATATCAATATCTGTCTTATAGAGTGGAGCCCCGCCCTCTTTGAATGGCTGAATTTGAGAAAATATCGCGAATTTTTCAGCAAGCTGGCTATCTGGGCAACAATTTTTGGCGTCATCATTGCCGGTGGCCATCAATCTGCACTGGGCGGTTTATATCTCGTTGCACCTGCTAAACTGCATCCTCTCTGGTATTCAGTCCTATTGCCCGCGTTTTTCCTTTTATCAGCTATCTTTGCGGGTATCTCCATGGTAATCGTCGAAAGCACAATTACGCATAAGATTTTTAAAAGACAACTGAAAAACTTTAATGAGGCTGAACATAACAGACTTGTTATCGGCCTTGGCAAGGCTACAGCATCTGCTCTTTTTATCTATTTCATTCTGAAAATATTTGATATAGCTCATTCTGATAACTGGGCTTATCTGAATACCCCATATGGATACTGGTATTTGGTAGAAATTCTTGGGTTTGTTCTTTTGCCGGCTTTTCTCTTTACTCATGCGGCAAGAAAGGGAAAAGCTAAACTCGT
>JAGUWD010000023.1 GCA_020062545.1 Thermodesulfovibrionales bacterium | reverse complement strand
CTTCAACATGTCAGCCAATGGCTGCAGTACACCATGAGGCCCTACCCTCATTGGACCAAGCCTGACCTGCATGTGGCCTATTACCTTCCTTTCAAAATATGTGGCATACATCACATGGAGCATTGTCACGCCTATGACTACTGCTATCTTGATTATTATGAATACAACATTCAGAATCCAGTTGGAGTTTCCTGTAAATAAGATTGCATCAATGGTATTCAAGTTAACACCTCCGCGCCCTTTATCTTTTTAATCACAGCCTCTGTAAAATCCATTGCAGGGGATTTTATCACCGGATTCATCCTCCAGCTCATAACTGCAAACACCCCTTTACCATCAAAGTTGTTTGGTATCAGGACGATGTTTGCAGGCAGATCTGAATCTATCTGCGCAGACAATTCAATGCTTCCGGAATTTGTTGTTATAGTGACATAATCGCCGTTGGCTATGGACAATTCATGAGCCAGGGCTTTGTTGATCCTTACATATGGTTCCGGGGCTATGCTGTGCAGGGCTGCAGAATTCCTGCTCAAACTCTCTGCGTGGAACAAAGGATTGTCCATGCCGATATAAATCTTTTTCCTCTCAGGCCTTATCATCGGGAATTTTACATCAGGCATCTCGATACCCTCGATGCTCATCCCGTGCCTTAAAGGCTCTCCCTTATAAGGCCATATGCATTCGCCGTCAGCCATATCTTTGTAAGAGATGTCCTTATGCAGAGGCGAAACCCTTGCCATTTCTGAAATTATATCCCCTGAATCCTTATAGTCCATATCGAAGCCGAGCATCCTGCTGATCTCGGCAATTGCCTGCCAATCATCCATTCCCTTTCCATCCACAGCCTTTCCGAGCATCTGCATCCTGCGCTCAAGGTTTGTATAAGAGCCTTCCTTTTCAGCCCATGCAAGGGATGGCAGCACTACATCAGCGAGATTGGCAGTCTCTGTCATAAATATATCCTGTACAACCAAAAGATCCAGTTTAGACAGGGCATCTTTAACATACTTCGTATTCGGGACATTGAATACCACATCTTCGCCCATTACATACATCGCCTTTATCTTATTTGCATGTGCAGCATCTATCATCTCCATAAGACTAAGCCCTGATCTCGATGGAATCTCGACCCCGAAGAATTCTTCATATCTCTTCCTGAATATGTCGACTGTTACAGGCCTTCCACCAGGTAGCATATCAGGCAGACATCCCATATCAACAAGACCCTGCTCATTGGGAAGTTCTGACAGGAGGTAAATCCTGCCGTTCAATAAATATATGAGTGCTGCGAGGAGCAGCAGGTTGGTATGACCTTCAGCCCTCTGTAGAATGTCCCTGCCGATGATAATCGATGGATTGGTCATAACAGAGAGTGTATCTATGGCATAACTGATATCCTTCGATGTTATACCGCAAATCTCCTCTGCCTCTTTTATCTCAACCGGCTGAATGTCTCTTATAATTTTCTCGAATGCCGAGTTCAAACCGCAGAAAGGTCTTTCTTTCATCAAACCGGTCAACAGCGATGCAAGAAGCGTAGTTTCTGTAAATGTATCTGGAATCAAACTTTTTGAAGAAAACATCTTCAAACCCTGCATGTATCCCGATGTTATCACCGGCACACCCTTTTGATGTGCTGCTCTTACCTGCAAACCAAGCACTGGATTTACGGATGTGGGATCCCCTCCGATAACAAAAATTCCATCCGAATTTGCTATACCATGCATCGGGTTCGCTGTCACACCCTGTCCGAATATGCCTTCGAAAAATTTCTGTGCAGGCGCATAGGCAAAGCCTGCAACAGAATCTATATTATTTGTTCCGAGCACCACCCTCATGAATTTCTGGAATACATAGTTGTCCTCATTAGTGCATCTTCCTGATGCAATGCCTGCTATGGAGTTGCTGCCATATGTCTCTTTTATTTTCTTGAGTCGGTTAGCTATATAGGCAAATGCCTCGCTCCATGTTGCACGATCGAGTTTTCCGTCCTTTTTTATTAATGGGGAATCGAGCCTGTTTGTGCTTCCAACATAGTCATAACCGAATCTCCCCCTGTTACAGAGAAGTCCTTTATTCAATCCCTTGCCAGGTTTAGGTACTGCCCTCACAATGGAGTTGCCCCTCACCTGTAATGTCAGAGAGCATCCAACCCCGCAGAATGAACATACGGTATCAACCTCTTTCTCAATAAGCCACGGCCTGTATGCATGCTTGTGAAGCCTCGACATTATTGCACCAACAGGGCATACGGTCAGGCAGTTCCCGCAGTATTCGCAATTGTATTCCCCTCCTGAAAATGGCTCTACAAAGGACTTGCTGCTCCTGTTGGTAATGGAAATGGCAGATGCTCCCTGCACCTTATCGCACATCCTCACGCATCTGGCGCAGAGGATACAACGCTCCATGTTTCTTACAATAATCGGGTCGTCGTAGCTTTCCGGATGCGTCCTTTTGCCCTCTGCAAATCTTCCAGTGGCAGGGCCGTACTTTACGACAAGGTCCTGAAGGTCGCACTCACCTGCCTTATCGCAGTAAGGACAATCAAGGGGATGATTAATTAATAAAAACTCAAGGACGCCCTTCCTCGCCTCAACAACCTTTTCTGTCTCTGTCCATACTACCATGCCGTCTGTTACATACTGTGTACATGCGGTCTGGAGCCTCGGCATCTTTTCGATCTCCACAAGGCAGAGCCTGCATCCGCCGTAAGGTTCGAGCATATCATGATGGCAGAGGGTGGGGATCTTTATCCCGGCTATCTCGGCTGCCTTGAGGATTGTTACAGGTTTTTCGAGTGCTATCTTCTTCCCGTTTATGGTTACAGTAATCATGCTGCTGCCTTTATCTCTTTATCGGCTTCTTTGGTGATGTGCTGTTCAAATTCCTGCCTGAAGTCCTTTATAAAACTCTGCACTACAGATGCTGCACCATCCCCGAGGGGACAGAATGTCTTGCCAATAATGTTTCTGGATACCTCAATTAAAAGCTCTATATCCTTTTCATTGCCTGAGCCGTTACATATCCTCTCAAGTATTGCCCTCATCCATCCCACTCCTTCCCTGCACGGCGTGCATTTGCCGCATGATTCATGCTCAAAGAACTTCATTGCCCTGAGACAGACCTTTGCAAGGTCCACTGTCTCATCAAAGACTATGACAGCACCTGAACCGAGCATGCTTCCGTGCTTTGGCATATTAACAAAATCCATGGGGCAGTCTATTTTATCCGGAGAAAGTATAGGGGTTGATATGCCACCTGGTATAACAGCCTTGAGCTTTTTATTGTCGCGGATACCGCCGCAATGGGCATAGATAATATCCCTTAAAGTCGTGCCCATTGGCAGTTCGTACACACCTGGGTTTTTCACATGGCCGCTCACAGAATAGAGCTTTGGGCCGGGGCAATCAGGGCTTCCAATTTTTGAGTATGCCTCTGCGCCAATCTCCATGATATACGGTATATTTGCCAGTGTCTCCACATTATTGACAACTGTTGGCTTTGAAAGGAATCCCTCATTCACAGGGAATGGAGGTTTTATCCTCGGCTGACCTCTCTTGCCTTCGAGGGACTCTATAAGTGCTGTCTCTTCCCCGCATATGTATGCTCCAGCACCCTGATGCACATGGAGATAAAATCTTATGCCCTTTCCGAGTATATTGTCTCCGAGATAGCCTTTATCATGAGCCTGCTTAATAGCATCTTTTAGTATATCCTTTGCCCTTGGATACTCCCCCCTCAGATAGATATATCCGTACTCTGCCTGAAGTGCATATCCTGAGATAATCATCCCCTCTATTAAGAGATGGGGATTCTTTTCAAGGATTGGCCTGTCTTTGAATGTGCCGGGCTCTCCTTCATCTGCATTGCAGAGAATAAATTTAGGTTTCTTGGGGTCTGCTGCTGCAAATGACCACTTCATGCCTGTAGGAAAGCCTGCGCCTCCCCTTCCCCTCAACCCCGACCTTTTAACCTCATCGATAATATCGGAAGGCTTCAGTTCCAAGGCTTTAGAAATGGCCTTATACCCGCCGACACTTATGTATTCATTTATATCCGTTGAGTTTGGGTTTTCTATGTTGCGCAATAAAAATTTTTCCATAAAATTAGCTCATTTATATTTCTCTAAAATCTCAACTATATTTTCCTCTGTCAAATTGTCATGAAAATCTGTATCCACAAGCATCGCAGGTGCAGTGCCGCATGCACCTATGCACTCCATAATCACAAGGGAGAATCTTCCATCACTGGTCGTGTTGTTTGGCTCAAGACCATATCTCGATTTTAGAATATCCACAAGCCTCTCTGCACCCATAATCATACATGCAACATTGGTGCAGAGCTGGATAAGATGTCTGCCCATGGGCTTATGCCTGAACATGGAATAAAATGTGGAAACACCCTTAACTGCTGCCTTAGGCACATTTAATAAATCACCTACTGCTTCTACTGCATCCGGGCTTAACCACCCATGCTCCCTCTGAACAACATAAAGAGCTGGCAGAAGGGAAGATTGGGCATCGTGATACATGCTCTTTATCTGATTGATTTCAACTACAGCCTTTTCACTTAGCATTATCTGTCGCACTCACCGAGGACTATATCAATCGTCCCTATATTTGCAATCACGTCAGCCACAAGTGCCCCTTCGCACAACTTCGGCAAAACCGATATATGCACAAATGACGGCGCCCTTAATCTCATCCTGTATGGCCTTCCACTGCCATCGCTCACAATATAAAATCCAAGTTCACCCTTTGGCACTTCTGTTGCAACATATATCTCGCCCTCGGGCGCTGCTATGGGACCCTTTGTTATCAAGACAAACTGGTGTATCAGGGATTCCATATCGGTGAGCACCCTATCCTTTGGAGGCAATGTAAATTTAGGCGCATCCGGCGCCATAACAGGGCCATTTGGCATCTTCTCGATGCACTGTTTTATAATCCTGTTGGACTGCTTCAACTCCTCCATCCTGCATTTATATCTGTCGTATACATCTCCATTCTTTCCTATTGGAACATCAAATTCCACATAGGGATAGGCATCATAAGGCGCATATTT
>JAGUWD010000032.1 GCA_020062545.1 Thermodesulfovibrionales bacterium | reverse complement strand
TCCTGTTGTGCTTATGGAGGACTTGCTTAAATTAGCAGGGTTAATTACTCTGTTCCTTAAATCTCATTTGACTGGTAAATATGTCCATACCAAGTGCCGGTGCAACAGTGCTGTCAGATAAATGCAGCACCTCGTCAATCACGCCCCTTACTCCAAGCTCCTTCGAAGCGATATAGACAGAAATTTCTTTGTCAACACAACCTAATCTTTTCCTGATGTAATCGATATTTGTCTTTTCTCGCCTTTCATGAAGTTCTCTGCCTTTGAGAACCTTATATCTTAGCTCCTCATGCTGGGGGATATTCAGGCAGTTCATGAAATAGGTAAATCTGGGACAATAGAGATATTCTATCACCTCGGAAGGCGTTATCATCGGGGTTGTTTCAGTGTCAAAGATCATACAAACAACGCCTTGACCTCATCAGTCACAAGCTTTTTATCAAATGCCTGACCGAGGAGCTTTACCTTTTTAAAATCATCTTCACACATGGGGAAGATATAAATCGAATCTTCATCGGGATTGATGATGTCCTCGCACATAATCTTAAGCTCGTCTATCTGATTTTTATTGAGTGTGCCGAGAAATGCTGATTTTTGCACTCTGTAAAGGCCTTTGTTTTTGCATGCCTTTGCAATCCTCGTTCTTTTGGCGTTTTCCTTGATGTCATAAATAATCCAGACAAGCTTATCACCTTGTTTCATCTTTATCTCCTATCAGGCTGTTTGCTATTCTGTGGCAGTCGAACTGAATAATATTGTCTCTCTTAATATTTCTCCCTTTGTATCTTATTGACTCGTCCATAAAGGAATTGAAATCGGTCAGCAAAACAGCCTTGCCTTCTTTGTTGAGCGTCAGTCCATTTGGGATTTTGTCAAAATGCTCTACCTTTGCCTTTCTTGATGCGAAGAGATTAACCACCACTTCATCTGCCCATATGCGGTAGTTTTCTATCAAGTCAAATACAAGAGACTTTTTATTGTAATGGTCTGTATGTATGAAACCCACATAGGGATCAAGCCCTGCTATAATACATGCCTTTTCGACCTTTGAATAAAGCACTCCGTATGAATAATTGAGCAGTGCATTAAATTCATCCTTCGCAGGGTTTCTGCTCCTGCCATCAAACCTAAATCTCTCAGGCATAAGGGAACTCAATGCCTCGAAATAAATCCTGCCACCACTGCCTTCTATGCCCATAATAGTGCTTCGGCATTCACCTATTATTGTGCCTGAGATGTTTTCAAGCCCACTCATTACATTCTGAAGTTTCTCAGTATACGATGTGATCTCAGCAGACCTGTGAGGCCTCGTTTGTCTGAGCCTTTTGAGAAAATCTATCTGATTATTGAATTTTGTCCTCACCCATTCCAGTGCGAGGTTGAAGCCTTCTTCTGTTTCTGCTATCTCAAACTGTTTTCTCCGTATGAGTGTAGTGCTTCCGAGCTTTGAATGCCATACCCTGCCATAAGGGTCCCCAAACTCGTCAATAAAGACAATATCAATATTATTCTCCACCGCCATCTTGATTGCATCTGTAGTGATATAAGCTGCAGTTGAGATAAGGATAGATGAAACCTTTTTGCAGGAGACTTCAAATACCTTCTCATCAGTCTTGACCTTGAAGCAGTCGCCGTTCTTCTGAAGATACGAGCCGTATGTGTTGATGACGAGTTGCATTTCAGTCAGTTTAAGTTGCTAATAAACCGGTCTGCGTCTTTCTTGCTTAAAATTTTCAAAACTACAACCTCGCTGCCCTCAATCATATAAAAAACTCTGTATTTATCAACTCTCAACCTGTAATAATCAGAACGCTTACCCTTAATCTTCTTTATCAGCTTGCCTCGTGGAAACGGATTTTCTTCAAGCACTTTTATAGCTCCAGCAATTCTTGTGCAAACAGTATCGCTGAAGCCGTCAAGGTCTTTTACCGCATGGGGCGAAAGGACGATATAAAATTTATCCACGCTTTTTTCCCCTTTTTTTCCTTTTTGACATGTAATCTTCCAGACTCACGCCGCCCTTGCTCCGATACTCTGCCTGCGCTTCTGCGAGCATGTCCTGAAGACCAGCGTTTTTTTCGAGAAGATAATCCTCAAAGTCCTCCTCGGAAATCGCTGTAACTATAGCTCTGGGTTTGCCTTTTGAAGTTATAATCACAGCCTCTTTTTCGGCCTTTCTTAGAATTTCGGACGTCTTATTCTTGAGCTCCCTAACGTTAGCAAATTTCATTACACACCTCCATGTAGCTACATTTATAGCTACTATGACATATCCTGTTTATACTGTCAATCCTTTTTATCTCTTTTAATCGTCCCGAACCCCCGTGAAACCGACTTGCCGATTCCCCAGTAATCTGGGATTTCGAAGTTCACGGAAAATGTGCCGAGAAACCCAAGCATAGGAGTGCCTTTGAGTCGTGTATTGACTTCTTTTAGTTTGATTATATTTGCCTTGATTGGCTCTGGCACTGTATAGCCGAGACTCTTTGACATTGAGATGATATTGCCGATGAGAATTTTTTCGAGAAGCTCCTTCTTTTTCGCCCATGTGCCAAGCCGCTGGTATTGCTCATAATTCTTCTCATTCAATGCAAGCCAGGGGGTGAGGAAGGAGTAGGAAAGTTGGTCTGCATGAAATCCAATCTTAGCCGGAACCGTTTCGCGCTGTGTCTCTAAAACTTGATAAGTATTAATTCCTAACTTTAGTTCGGAAAAATTATCAATCAGTTGTAAAAGTATAGAACCCTCCCGAAGACCGATAACCATTGGTCTGCCGTCAATTATTCTATACTGTATTAACGGATGACTATAATCAAATTTTCTTCCATTATGGTGATGAAACTGGGGAATGTCTCGATGATGCTTAGCGATGCATCCGCGTAATTTCGTTGCAGATTCCTTTACAGGGAAATTAGTTTTAAACTCTATAATAGTTTTCTCACAAAGTATTTTCATACAATCTTGGTTGTAGGATTATCCTCTTCCCGAATAATCCCTATCTCAGGGTCATATTTAACGCTAACAAATTCTATATCATTCATCTCATATTTTTGGCATTTCCGATAAAGCCATAGTGGTATTTTTACCTTATAACCCTCTAACAAGGTCACATCTTCTAAAGAAAGAACTTCTTCCTTAAAACTGTCAGGAATTACATCTATCTTTATATAGTCCGTTAATCGAGTAGATAATCGTTCTTCTGTAACATCTAAATCCATCAAGCCTCTTCTATCATATTGATTTTCGTCAAATACTCGCAACCCTTCTTGATATTGAGGTAAGGCTGTTAAATCTATATCTCCATAAATTTTCTCTACCATCTTCTTAAAATCGAATTCACAAAGAGAATCCCGTTTAAGGGGCTTTATGACCTCTCTTGTTTTTTTAATAATTTCTTTTTCGTAAGGCTTTTTACCCAAATCATCTTCGCAAATAAAAACTTCTGTGTCTTTCTTTAGCCCATAGCGATTAATACGGCCTGCCCTCTGAATTAATGCATCAATAGGGGCATTCTGTGTAAACATGCAGTCAAAATCAATATCTAATGAAACCTCAATAACCTGTGTAGCGATTAATAAGAACGGCTTGTCTTCTTTAAGATTATCCAGATAATCCTCACGGACATTACGATCCTTCAAAATTAATTCGCCATGAAGAATCATTGTGTCTTTAGCTGATTTCATTTTTTTTGTTATTTTTTTATATATTTCTTGACAGTCGGCAATACGATTACAAACTACAATTATTTTTTTGCCTGATTTAAGCTTTTTGAGAATTTGAGGAACCATCGCTTTTAGAGGTTTTGCTACAAAGGTAAAACTATTTCGGTATAGCCTATCATATAGAGGGTCTTCAATGACTGCAACTTCAGGTAAGTGCTGCGATAACAATTTTATTAATGGCTCAGGCATAGTAGCACTCATAACTGTTATTTTTGCCCCAGTGTTAATTAACCAATCAATCATTTTTATAATAATGGCTAAGGTGTAAGCATCAAAGGCATGTATCTCGTCAATAATAATTCTGGCATCCATTGCATTTGCACGAATCAATGCCCAATGCCTCCAGTTCAGAAATGCATAAAGAAGCTGGTCAATTGTAGCAACTGTCACTGGCTTCATAAATGTCTTTGAATAAAGTATCATCTGTCTGAATTGAGTTTGGTCATCCCATTCATCTTCTTTTTTGAGAAAATATCCAGCAGTTCCATGAGCCAAGCCTACATTGTCTTTTCCGAAGTATTCAACACAACGCTGATAGATTTTATTAGAGGTAACCATTGTGGGTAACAAGTAAATAATCTTTTCATTCTGGTGATGGTTCAATGCCCAAAATAATCCACACTCTGTTTTACCTTGCCCTGTGGGTACACGAACAATTAGGTGGTCATTCATATTTTTGGCTTTTTCTTGAAATCTGGTTAGCCCTTTATATGCTATTCCTTTACGAGTAGCCCTTATCTTTAATGTTTCTTCGAGTTTGTCCGGATTGGTGGTTACTGCGAAAGGTAGTCTTTTACCAGAGGCATACCAGTCAGCATAGTGAAAAAGACCCTTCATAAGGGAAAAGATTGTCTGTTCTCGTGTATCTAATACCTCATTAGACTGAAGGACCAATTGATAAATCTTTTTGTAGTATTCATATGGATTTGATGTATTGTCCATTTTGAGTTTGAGAGAAACTCCATTTTCCAACAACAACTTTTCACTAAATTCTATAGCCGAAGATAACTCAGGAAGATAGTCTGGTGAAGTTGATGACTCTCGCTCAAACATTCTCCCTGTAAATAACTTATGGTGCGTCATAACGATTAATGCTTCAAAAGGAATTTTTGCACCTTTGTAAAGTGGCCCGAGTTTTTTACAAACTTCAGCGATTATAGGCATGCTGGCAAGTTCATGCCGATAGTTTTTGGATGGATTTAGTTTCTTTTTGACAATCAACTGGAATTGTTTTGTAACCTTTCCTATATCATGGAAAACCACAACGGCTAAAATACCAGCCCATAAACGATGTTCATCTATTTGATATTGATTGCACAGCCTTTTTATTATTGAAGATTTTTGATTAAATATCCATTTTAGTTCCTCAACGCAGTTGGCAATATGGGCAGTATAAGGTTCATCAGATTTGGCTAAAATCTTATTCATTATAGGGACCGCATGGTACAACTGAAAAATCATCTATTTGATAGCCATTGATAGGGTTTTCCAATTCAATCTCAAAACCTATACTTAAGGTTAAGGGTTCTACCCTTTTTGGTACCCGCCCTTTTGATGAATCATATTCAAACAGAACGGGAATATGGATAAAATCGGGTGGTGTCAGATTGCGTAAAATTTCTTTAAGCATTACCCTATCAATATTGGGCTTATACCCTGCTCTATAGTCGCCAGGGAGAATTGTATTCTTAAACTTTTTAAGAGGGACAGGTTTTATATCTTCTTTAATAATTACCTTTCCCTTTATATTAACTATTTCTTCTGAACTTCCGAGTGTTAATGCAAATACAGGATTTTCAACGGCTTTAGCAAAATCTCCGATAAGATTAGTATCGCCAAATAAAAACAACCGATAACTACTACCATACCGAAATTCCCTAAACAGAACATCAGGGGTCGGAGCCTCTTTGCCTGACTTCCGTTTATGGTATTTCCATAGGTCTTTACCGTATCCTACCTGATTGAGTAAAACAACGCTTACACCTGCCTGCTTTAGTAACTCATCCGTCCTTTCCCAACCAGCAGCTGCACAAAAGAAACCAGCTATTGTTGTTGGTGGTGGAAGTAACAGGGTCTTTTGATAACGCTGGGTATTTGGTTCACGAAAACTATTAAATACCCCCACTACATCTACATATAGAGCATCCATCGATGACCTCAAAATGTCTCTTTAAGTTTTTCAATAGCCTTATTAAACGCATCCCGAGTGGTAGAGATATTAGCCCATGTTTTTTTAACTTCATCGGTATTACTAAAAACACCATCTGAGATGCCTATGAAATGTGTATCTATAATCCCTATGTTTTCAGCAATTGCGCTTTTTATATTTTCAATTTTTATATTTCCTTTATCATCCGTACCAATTACCTCAAGAAGAAAAGGTTTCTTGACTTTCAAAAAGCTGATTACTGTAAACTTTGGGCTTATGTCAGTTAGAAATCTTGACTGACGCCCTCCACCCCAAAGGTCACGGATAGCTTCCAATAAATATGTTAGTCGTTCAGTTTTTACATCTCTTGAGCATTCTTTCCCTTTAAAGTTTTCCTTTGGGTCTCTTCCACATCCAATCCTATCCACCTCAATTAAGACTGTATTGGAAAAATAGTTATAATACATCTCGGTCTCAAAAATATTGCCAGCCTCTCTACTGCCTTCTTGTGTTATTTGCATGTGAGTCCCATAATCCTTGTCGCCAAAGAAAATCAGATTACCATGGGCAGGCTTTATCCTTACTGGTGCGGTTCTCCTTTCCTTCTCCTCAAACATAAATCCGAAAAGGTCATCGTCAATATAGTTAAGAGGGTCACGCTTCGTGCTTTGCACCCCTTTCCCTTTTGTTGCTTGAGGTTCTGAAAGCTTTAGTCCTCTTTCATGCCATATGTCACGAATATATCTTTTGATTGCCTGAGCAGATATATATGGTATTTGAACACCTTCTCGTAATGTAATTTTCTTTACTGTAGGTGCATTTTCTATCTCTGTATCTGCCCCATTCACTGAACCAATTGTTGTCTTGGAAATAAAATCAATTGTAATTGCCTTTACTTCCAAAGTATTCTTACTTTTTTGTTTTTTTGCTTTTGCCATTTTTAGTTCCCTCCTTTTTTGGGGTATTCTGTTTTTTAAGACACTGAAACCGATTTATAGCATTAATCACTAAGTATGCTCTCACTTCCCGCCAATTCCCAGGCTCTATATCTTTTAGAAAGTCATTGATGTAGTAAAATTCAATGCCTTTGCCCGATAACCGTGAGTATACTTTCATCAATGCTGTTAGCAATTGGTCATAGGAATTGGCACCCCTAATCTCATGAATGACCTTCATACGCTCCCCGTCTTTAAATGCACCCTCTCCGATACTTTTACCTATGCTTTCAGCACGCTCCACATTAAAACTCACAGGACTCACCTCCTTTAAATAGAATTTCAAAAATTTGATAAGGTTATAACTATCGTCAGCCCCTTCAATTATCTCTTCTAAATCAAGGAGAATAGGCTTCCCATAGCAAATAGACTGGCAGATACGATTTCTTAAATGGGTTTGTATCTCTCCATCTCTTCTTTTTACCAAAAGCTCATAAAACAATGAGCGAAAGTCAATACCTTCTCGTTCTCCTCTTGAAAAAAGTTCTATAAGATAACTAATAGATTGAAAGAGAACCACATTACGCACTGCTGGCATCTGAGTTCGTGCTGGTTTTTCCATCCTAAAATAAAAGACTTCTGGTTCAGAAAGTTCAAACTCGTCTAAAGATAACCCAAAATCAATTTCTTTCCCTTTATTAGTCATATCTTTTAACTTTTTAGTTAAATCCTTCATAAGAGCCAGAAGTGATTCAAATGGGCGGTTTGTATAACTGATATCGGTCTTAAAATTTCCCCACTCCCAGATTTCTCTTGCCTCTCGAAATGCCCGAGTAAAAGTTACAAGAGATTTAAAATTCTGTCCAGAAGGTATAAAACAATTGACCGCTATTTTATTATTATCTCTCGACCAATTGCTGAGAAGGGCATAGAGAGCAAAGATGCCGAAATATTGACAAAGCGAACAAATTTTCTTTTTGCTTCCCCAATTTGAGTTAAAAGTATAATTACCTTGACCATAATATAATGGAGAAACTTTAGCAGATGGTGTTACTAAATCAGCCGATATCCTTCCACATAGCGAACATCGCTTACTACCACTATTAATGCTCTTGATTTTTGTCTCAACAGTTAACATAGGATGCCCATATAAAGAAGTATCTAATGGCAATATTTTATTGGGTTTATTCTTCGTCTTTTGATTCCTTGAATCATCTTTTACAAAAGTTTTATACTTTTTAAGCTGTTCCTTGTTTAATTTTTTTAAATCTACTAAGTTCTTACTACCAGTCTTAGGCTCATTAATAGATGGAAACATCAATTCTATATATTGAAATCGTAAAGGTCCTTTTTGTATTTGCAATTTATTTCCATCAAAAGTTACATATTGCTTAAAATGGGCTTCTGGTTTATAAAAATGTCCCGGCAAGAACTTAACCATAAGGTTGTTGAAGTGGCTAATAATGGCATCTTCATCACCAGAAATTATAAAACCATTCTGATTATCTGCTATACTAATATTGGAATTGCTTTTTCCATATTTCTGATGAAATTCATAAAATCCAACAATCCCTGCATTAATCCAAGGATTACCGATTAATCTAATCTCTAAATCCATTTATTCTCCTCTTTGCCCATGAAATTCCGTCCTGTTCCTATACATATTCCCGAAAACTCCCCGCACAGTCCGCCCATCGCTGAACCGCAGTGCCTTCTCGCATGTTATCCATATTTCCGTCTTTTCAATTTTCACATTATTTCAATCCCTTATCCTCAATTGTATCAAAATTCTCCAGATGTGCAAATATTTTGAGTCTCAGAACAAGCAGGTCATGCTCCATACATTTAATCCCGGTGAAATAAAAGAGCTGATTCCGCATTATCTTTCTGAATGCAGGGAGAGGGGAATCCTTAATGTCCGCATTATTCATGGCAAAGGCACTGGTGCTCTGCGCAAAACGGTTCATTCTATTCTCCGCAAAATGCCGGAAGTTGAATCATTCAGACTCGCAGGAGAGGACGGAGGAGGGTGGGGAGCAACGGTTGTGAGGCTGAGGCAGTAAAAACAAATCTCATGTAGCCTGCGACTTGTGGACGAAATTTTAAATGTGATAAAATTTTAAATTCGCTAATTATAATATTTTCCCGGAGGTTTTATGATTGTTGGCATTATTTCTGATACCCATGACCATCTCGATAATCTGAGGAAGGTTATGGAAATTTTCAATGAAAGGAATGTTGAACATATTATCCATGCAGGGGATTTCTGTTCTCCTTTTACATGGAGGGTTATAAAGCATTTCAAAGGCGGTTTTACGGGCATATTCGGGAACAATGATGGGGAGAGGATTTTATTGAAAAGGCTCTATCAGGACAGGATTTATACCCAGCCTTATAAATTAAGTCTTTATGAAAGAAGGATTGTTGTTATGCACGAGCCCGATGTTGCGGATGAGCTTGCAGACAGCGGGCATTTTGATCTCGTTGTTTATGGACATACGCATGAGCCTGTAATCAAAAAAGTTAAGGACACACTGGTTGTTAATCCCGGAGAGGTCTGCGGCTGGCTCTATGGAAAACCAACGGTTGCTATTGTAGATCTTGAAGATATGAATGCAGAGATAATTTCTATAACCTAAACCTCAAATTCTTCCCCCTTTTGAGGCACATGTGTGATAAACCCGAATTCCTTTTTTACAATATCTTCGAACTCAAGGGAGACCTCTTCTTCACCGTGAACTATAAATACCTCGGGTTTGTTGGAAAATGCGCCAAGCCATTCCAGAAGCTCTTTCTGGTCTGCGTGGGCTGAAAATCCTCCGATGGTATATACCCTTGCCTTCACAGCTATCTCCTCACCGAGGGCATGGACTATCTTTGCTCCTTCTATGATTTTACGGCCGAGTGTTCCCTTTGCCTGAAATCCCGTGAAGATTACACTGCATTCAGAGCGCCATAGATTGTGTTTGAAATGATGCTGTATCCTTCCGCCGTCGCACATTCCGCTTCCTGCAATAATGATTGCGCCTGATTTTATTTTGTTGATTCGCATGGAATCCTCTATTGAATGGGTAAAATGCAGATGCAGCGCTGCATCATTTTTCCTGTTAAACATTTTCATTGCATCTTCGTCAAAGCATTCAGGATGTGCTAAATAGACCTTTGTGGCATCTTCAGCAAGTGGGCTGTCAACATAGACATGCAGGTTATAAAGTCTGCCATCTCTGACGAGTTTGTTCAGTATATAAAGAATGTCCTGTGTCCTCCCAACGGCAAATGCGGGGATAAGGACATTGCCTCCCCTTTTGAATGTAATTTTTATTGCCTCTACAAGTTCATTGATGCTTTCTTCCATGCCTTTGTGCATTCTGTTTCCGTAGGTTGATTCCACAACCACATAGTCTGCTGCCTCCACATGCTGGGGGTCATTGATTATGGGATTTCCCTTTTTGCCTATATCCCCTGAGAACACTATTCTCTTTTCAACAGGACTGTCCTGATACCATAGCTCCAGCGTCCCTGAACCGAGTATGTGGCCTGCATCTATGAACCGGTATTTTACGCCTCTGCCGAGGTGTTCCGTCTTCCCATAAGATTTTCTTTCAAATAGGGGGATTGCTGCCCTTACATCCTGTCCTGTATAAAGCGGTTCAAATACTGCATCGACACCCTTTCTTAATGCCTTTTTCATCAACCATTCTGCATCCTTCTCCTGTATCTGCGCTGAATCATAAAGCATTATTTCGGCAAGGTCTGCAGTGGCTGATGTGGTTATTATTCCGCCATTAAATCCATCCTTCACAAGTTTTGGAATGAGCCCTGAATGGTCTATATGTGCATGCGTCAGAAAAAGATGATCTATATCCTCCGGACTGAAATCAAAGGGGGTCTTGTTTATTTCGTCCGCATTTTCTCCCTGATACATGCCGCAGTCCACAAGTATCTGCATATCGTTCACGGATATGTGAAAACATGTGCCTGTGACAGTTCTGACGCCACCAAGAAATTTAATCTTCATGGTAAATTTTAACCTTTACCTGTCTTTTATATCGTTACTCCGTCGATCCTTTTTAAGCCTGCATCTATTGCCATTTTTACAGCCTCGGTATATTCTTTGGTTGTTATCCTCCTGTCAAGGGGAGGGTGCTCAAATGCCTTGTAACACGGATAATACTGATCCATGATGTTTATATAAGTGTTTCTGGAAATCTCCTCTGCAATGAATCTCACGACCTCTTTTGTGCCTGCAATACCTTCGGGAAGGACGAGATGCCTTACGAGGAGGCCCCTCGATGCTATTCCTCTTTCATCAATTATGAGGTCTCCAACCTGTCTATGCATCTCTTTTATTGCAGCCTTTGCCTTTTCCGGGTAATCTTTTGCCTTTGAGTATTTTAAAGCCATTTGCGGGTCTGAATATTTGAAATCGGGCATGTATATGTCCACTATCCCGTCGAGTATTTTTATTGCCTCAAGGGATTCATAGCCTCCGCAATTATATACAATAGGAATATTCATGCCCATTTCCGAGGCGATGGCAACGGAATGGAGTATCATTGGCATTTGGTGGGTTGGCGTGACCAGGTTTATATTGTGGCAGCCCATGTCCTGTATCTCCAGCATTATATGAGCGAGTTTTTCAAAGGATATTTCGTTTCCTTCGCCAAGATGGCTTATGGTCCAGTTCTGGCAGAATATGCATCCAAGATTGCAGAAACTGAAGAATATGGTTCCCGAGCCGAATCTTCCGACAAGGGGCCTCTCCTCACCGAAATGGGGCCCCCAGCTCGCAACGAATGGTTTATCCCCTGTCCTGCAGAAGCCGACATTACCAGAGGTCCTGTCCACCTTGCAGTTTCTCGGACAGAGGACGCAGTTTTTCAATATATCTTCGGCATGTTTTACCTTATCCCATAGTTCGCCACTTGAGAGCTTGCGATAAGCAGGTACGAATGCCATATATTCATTGTGCCTTAGGCAATGACCATTCAACAAGCTTTACAGCTATCTCCTTTGCATGCCATGCGATGTTCTTTATCGCATCAACCATGTTTATATATAGAGATGATGCTACAGGGAGACACAATCCCTCGATCAACCTCTCTTCGTGAAGCGTTGCATATTCTGTTGCCCTCCTTACTATCCCCGCCTCTGATTCCTCCACATATCTCCTCAGAATTGTATTTCTTGCAAGTATCATGTCTGCCGTCGGCCTTAGGACATCGATAAGCCTTTGAAGGAGAAAAGTGATTTCCGTGACTGCCTTATCGCTGAAGAGTATGTTGTCCTTTATCTTTTTGTCCATTAACTCCGTCAGTTTTTCTATATTCTCGCCGATCCTCATGAGGTGTACAGGGATGGAGACATACGGCTTCAGTTCGGGATTGTCCCGTGCCAGTTCGGCAACTTTTTTGGTGAGCTGTGCCTCTGCCTCTTTAATAGTTTCTACCTTTGAACCACAGTCCTTTAATGGTGTTGAAGAATTATAAATAAGTGCTGTTTGCAAAAAAGACATGCAATTTTCTGCGTTGTTTGCCATTTCATACATTGCCTTTAATAAATCCTTGACCTCCTCTTTCATGGTTTCTTCCCTCCTTCTGTATTTTTTTAAAGCATATCAGATTGTATGACCTTCTGCAAGGATGTGCTAAAATAGAAAAAAACAGCAAAAGAAGGGACTGTAACAAATGGATGCATGGACATTGCGCAGTAAGATCGAGAGTATAGATAATCTTCCGACTATTCCGCCTGTCCTGAGAAATCTGCTGAATATCATAGAAAATCCACAGGTTTCTCTCAGCGAGATAGGCAATTTTATACTGAAGGACCCTGCCCTTACATCGAGGATACTCAGGGTGGTTAATTCACCGATCTACGGCTTCCCAGGCAGGATATCCACGATAAGCCAGGCATTGATACTTCTCGGTCTGGATGTTGTAAAGGGAATGCTTTTGGGAGTCTCTGTATTCGATGTTATGAAGAAGGTGATGGCAGGGCTCTGGGAGCACTCTATCGGATGTGCTGTTACTGCACGGATAATTTCTCAGAGAAAGGCATCTATTTATCTTGAGGAAGTTGCTGTTGCAGCCCTGCTTCACGATATAGGGAAAGTGGTCCTTGGTTTGAGATTTTCTGACGAATATAAAAAGGCGCTGAAGGAGGCAGAAAAGAGGGGTGTCTTTGTATTTGACTCCGAAAGGAAGCAATTTAGCGTTGACCATGCTACCGTGGGGGCATGGCTTACAGGGAAATGGAAATTCCCCAGGAGTCTGGTCGAGGTTATAGAATACCACCATAAACCCCATCTATCGAGAAACGTCCCTGTGCAGGCTGCAATAGTGCACCTTTCCGATATTCTTGTGCGCGCAAAGGGGTTTGGCTTTGCAGGCGATAACCTTGTACCTGCGATACATCCCTCTGTATTTGATATGCTTGACCTTACAGAAACCGATATAAAAGATGTACTCAATGAGATGGAAGACTCCTTTGGCCACATAGAGGATATTCTCCTCGTTGACTTATAGTGTCAAGGGATTAAGTATTTAAGAGGCAGGGATGGACTACCTGAATACCGATATTATGATATAATACCCTTCAAAAGTATTGGAGGAGGTAAAGTCTTGCCAAAGGTTACCGTTAATAATCTCAAACCCGGCATGAAGCTTTCGAAGCCTGTTGTTAATGAAGCAGGGATGATACTTCTTGGAGAGGGCACCGAGATTACCAATGCCCTTATTGAGAGGCTTCAGAACATGAATGTGAGCAGTGTTTTTGTCGAAGGGGCGTCAAAGCCCCAGAAGCCAAAGGAAGAGGCCATGGCTGAAATAGACGCACGGTTCAAAAAGACAGAGAACGAGCCGCATATGGGCATGTTAAAAAAGCTGCTTAAGGAGCATGTCGAGGAGTTGTATAAATAATTATGGACATACAGGCGCTGCGCAGTCAGATCGAGAGGATAGACACTCTTCCCACAATACCGGGTGTTTTGAGAAAGCTTCTGGTTGTTATCGAGAATCCAAGGATTTCCTTGAACGATGTAGGCAGTTTTATATCAAACGATCCTGTCCTTACATCACGGGTTCTTAAGGTGGTTAATTCGCCTATCTACGGCTTTCCAGGCAGGATATCCTCTGTAAGCCAGGCATTGATACTGCTCGGTCTGAATGTCGTGAAAGGAATGCTCTTAGGCGTTTCAGTGTTTGAGGCAATGCAGAAAACCATGGTCGGTCTCTGGGAGCACTCCCTGGGCTGTGCTGTGACTGCAAGGATAATCGCAAAGAAAAAGGAGTTGAAGGAGCCCGAAGAGGTATCTGTCGCAGCACTCCTCCATGACATAGGGAAGGTTGTTCTGGGATTGAAGTTCCCTGACGAATACAAAAAGATCATGTCAGAGGCAGAGACAAAGGACATTTTTATATTCGATGCGGAGAAAAACTATTTTGGTATCAATCATGCCAATGCTGGGGCGTGGATCGCCCAGAAATGGAACTTTCCAAGGAGTCTTGTTGAAGTTATAGAATATCACCACAAACCCAACCTGTCCAAAAATGTGACCATGCAGACAGCTATAGTGCACCTTTCGGACATCCTTATAAGGGCAAAGGGATTCGGCTTTGCAGGCGATAACTCTGTGCCGGCAATTAATAATGCTGCGTGGCAAATGCTTAATCTGTCGGAAGCAGATGTAAAGGATATACTCGATGAGATGGAAGACTCTTTATCCCAGGCAGAGGACTTCCTTCTTTCCGATGAATAATCTAAAGACAGTCGTTGTCATATCCAGGGACGTGGTCTTAACGAGCATTGTCGACAGGCTGCTTAAGGACTCCTACATGGTTGTCGACTTTTCGAATATCCAGTCTTCGCTTGATTATATCTACGCATCCATTCCCGACCTGATAATCATAGATATTGCCGCGGGTGATGCTTTTGCCATTACTTTATTAAACGAAATGAAAAGCGATCCCATATTTGGCAGACTCCCTGTCCTTGCCATATTCGAGGATCAGTTTGTTATTCCGAAGTGGGAACACCTGCTTGTTGACGACTATGTCAGGAGGTCAAGTCTTGAGGCAGATATCCTGCTCAGGGTTGATCTGTGCATACACAGAGCTGAAAGGATAATGGAGGTTAATCCGCTGACAAGGCTTCCCGGGAACATTGCGATAATCAAGCAAATACAGAGAAGACTGGACAATAAAGAGGTTTTTGCACTTGCTTATGCAGACCTCGATTATTTCAAGCCCTATAATGACAGGTACGGTTTCAGCCGTGGCGATGAGGCTTTGAAAATGCTTGGTCGGCTTATTCTGAATACGGTTAAGGGGAAGCAACCGCATGGCAGTTTTGTCGGCCATATAGGCGGCGACGATTTTATATTTATGATGGATGTGGAGCTTATCGAAGATACTGCCGGTGAAATTATAGATAACTTCAATAAGATAATACCCACCTTTTATGATCCGGAAGACAGGGCAAGGGGCTTCATAGAATCCGTTGACAGGGAGGGGAATAAAAAGACATTCCCTCTTATAGGCATTTCAATAGGGATAGCCCATAACAGGCTCAGGAAGTTCTCTCACTACGGAGAGATAGCGGAAGTGGCATCGGAAATGAAAAAATACGCCAAATGCGCAGGAGGCGGCTGCTTTAAGATGGACAAGAGGCACCACGAATTTGTGAATTAATCAAAGAGCCTTATGATGCTGTCTGCCTTGTTTTCTATACTCTTTATGCCCTGCGATATGGAATTATATTCGCGTTTGACCCTGTGCAATTCGTCTGCAATATTCAAGGCAGTCAGGATTGCTGCTTTAAGGGGTGTTATGTCGGACGCTGTGGTGTAAACCTCCTTGAGTTTCTCGTCCACAAAATCCGCAATCTGTTGAATATACTCTGGAGACGCGTCACCCTTTATTACATACTTTTGTCCAAGGATGTGTACTTCTACGCTGCCCATAATCTCTATTTAAGCCCGATTGTTTCAAGCTCGTTCAGCAGGTCTTCTATCTGGTTTTTAATGGACGACTTTTCCATGCTGAGCCTCTCGATTTCCGTGTCCTTTAATCTGACAGTATGCTCAAGTTCTTCGACCCTTCTTTCGAGCCTCTCTTTTTCTTCTTTTAATGACCTGACCTTTTCGACTGCAATGGCTATTTTCTCATCGAATGTCTTCAGTGCTTCCACGGTAGCCTCCCTGATGCATTATTTAGCTCATAGCTCATGGCTTGTAACTCTCAATGTCAATAGTCAAATGACCAATAACTAATGAGCAATAAATAATACACAAATTTTATGTGAAAAATAAACCCAAATTACGTAAATATTGCTTGCCATATATTGCGTAATTTGAGATAAACTAAAGATTCCCTATGTATCTTTTGGCTGCATATATGTCTGTATTCCGGCTCGCCCGCATATATTCGAAATAGGTAGTTAAAACTCTTTTCACATAGTTCCTTGTCTCATCGTAAGGGATGTCCTCTATGAACTCATCTACCGTAGTATAGTTGCCCTTTTTCAGCCATTCCCTCACAGCCTCCTCGCCAGCATTATATGCTGCAATGGCAAGGGGAATGGAGTTGAAGGTCTTTATTAGATGTTTCAGGTAGTATGAGCCGATAAGGATATTGGTTTTTGCATCATGGAGCTGACCTGCATTTTTGAGAGCAATTTTGACCTGCTTATCGAATTTATGAGCAGTAGATGGCATGAGCTGCATTAATCCAAGTGCGCCGGCAATAGACCGTGCATTGGCATCAAACCTCGACTCCTCCCGCATGATCGATATGATTAAAAGAGGATCGATGCCGTTCTTTCCGGATGCCTCTTCAACCTCCTGTTGAAATACCATTGGATAAAACAGATCATGGATATCTTCGCTGTATTGAACCCTTGTAACGAGATTTACAGACATCTTGTAATTGCCCAGATTTTTGAGCTGGGAGCTTATATAGATGAGCCTGTCATGGTCAGGGTTTTTCTTTGCCAGATGCGTTAATTCTGAAATAGCCTCATTGTTCAGTCCGAGCCTTATCAGGATGTCAACCCGCTCAGATGCACGCGATACATGACGGGTAGAGGTCGGCTGATCCAACCTGTCATTCCGAGCAGGGCGAGGAATCTCGTCTTTATAGATTGCTTCGTCACTATCGCTCCTCGCAATGACATTTTTACCGGGTGAACTTTTTAGCAGGGACAGAAATCCATAATAGTCCCTGTGGGGGATATTCTTTTTGTGCAGAGATGCCTTGATTACGTCCCCCCCTGTTTTTTCCGCACACTTATTTTTCCAGTACAGATATTTTGACCCACCGTATGTTTGGTAAAGCTGTGAAAACGCCTCCGAGGCATTTCTATAATCGCCGGACAGGTAATACGTCCATCCCCTTGCCCAGAGTATTTCCTCTTTTTCAGATGGGTACTTTGATAATGTATTGTTGAATATTTCCAATGCCCTTTCGGCATTGCCGTCCCTTCGTTGTTTCGAGCCATATGCGATTAATACTGATGCAACCCTTTTGTCTCCTGTCTTCATTAGCTCCTGCAGTTCTGACTCGAAGGTCTCCATGTCGCCTGCCCTGAATACCGACCTTGCCCTCCAGTAGCGGTTATTTACTTCATTATAAAGTTCCGAGGCCTCTCTATAACGTTTCTGTCTGAAAATGGAGTATGCAAGCTTTTCAACTATTTGAGTTTTGAGTTCTTCTCCCGACTCCTTTTTCAGGGCTTCTTTCAAACATTTTTCTGCTTCACCGAACATCCATGCCTTGTTGAGGTTTTCGCCCCTTTTTATGAGGTCTTCTGTTGTTATATCGGAGGGAGACAGTTCATGCATTGCACTTTTTGAAAGCGGCGATACTGATACATATATTTCCTTGAATATCTTTTTTGCTTTTTCTGTTTCGCTGCTTTCCTTGAGCAACGAAGCATAGGTATATTTCATGTTTAACTCTGAAGGATAATCCTTTACAAAGCCTTCAAGAAGCTTGATTAAATTCATGTCATTTTTCTTTTTGGCGAGTTCTATCTCTTTTATGCGGACATTTTTTATCAGGGGAGAATCCTTGAATCGCTCTTTAACTGTTCTTAAGTCGGCAATCGCCCTCTCTATATCTCCTCTGTCCTCATACGCCCTTGCCCTCCAGAGGAGCGCATAGTCGCCCAATACCGGCAATTTTTCATAGGCTGTTGTTAATTGTGATATTGCATTTTCGTAGTCGCCTTTGTCGAGGCTGTTTTTCCCGTTTAACAGATAACTAAAAGCATCATCTGACGCAAAGGAAAATGTTGTTAGTAATGTAATAAGCAAAGACACAGATAATAGAAGACATGAAATATAGGTCAAGTGCAGCGAAAAGAGGCGTCTTTGAAACATGCCTGACTTATAAGGTCTAAATCTCATTAATCTCCTTGTATTCACTCCCAAGTGAATCTGCCAATGCCTTGTTTACAATGTGTCCCTTGTAAGTATTAAGCGAACTTTTTATTACGGGGTTTTCCCTTATTGCCTTTTCAATGCCGTTTTTAGCAATAGTTTTTATATAAGGCAGTGTTGCATTTGTCAGTGCGAGGGTAGATGTCCTCGGATATGCACCCGGCATATTGGCAACAGTATAGTGTATTATACCATCAACTTCATAAACAGGATTGTCGTGGGTGGCTGGCTTTGAGGTCTCTACGCAACCGCCCTGATCAACAGACACATCGATTATTACAGAACCCTTTTTCATAGTCTTTAGCATCTCTCTTGTTATGAATATAGGAGTCTTTCCTCCCGGCACAAGAACTGCCCCAATTATAATATCGGCGGTTTTAATCTCTTCCTGTATGTTGTGTATTGTGAGGGGCAGTGTTTTTACCCTTCCCATAAACATTTCGTCTATTTTTTGTAATCTATCTATACCCCTGTTCATGACCGCTGTATCCATCCCAAGACCAACACATACACGGGCTGCATTTGTGCCAACGACTCCTGCGCCGAGTATTAATACCTTTGCAGGGGCAACACCACAAACTCCTGTAGGCAGAATACCTCTGCCGCCATGAATCTTCTGGAGGTAGTACGAACCTACTATTGGAGCCATCCTGCCTGCTATCTCACTCATTGGAGCAAGTAGCGGGAGCGTTCCATTTCTCTGAAGGGTTTCGTATCCGAAGGCAGAGACTTTTTTGTTCAAAAGAAGTTCTGTGAGTTCTCGATTAGGCGCTAAATGGAGATATGTGAATATTGCATGGCCTTCTCTGATTAAATCATATTCCTGTGGAAGAAGCTCTTTCACCTTAACTATGAGGTCTGATTTTTTGAAAACGGTCTCTCTGTCAACAATGTCGGCATCCGCCTTTAGATATTCATCATCAGAAAAGCCGCTACCTTCGCCAGCGCCTGTCTCTATGAGGATTGTGTGGCCATCCCTTTTTAGTTCTTCAACACCAAAGGGCGTAATTCCGACCCTGTACTCGTGGGTTTTAATCTCTTTAGGAACGCCTATAATCATTTTCTTAAAATAAATCTGCCTTTTAATTTTTCTACGTCAGGACTTATGCTTGGGCTTTGCTGGACATTAAGAGCCTTTGCCTCATCCTCAACCAATGGTTTTATATATTCATAAATTTCTGATACTGTATTCTTCCCATCCTTCAAAGCCTTAAGGAAATAATAGGTGAATATCCCATGCCCTTTTTCAGGAGATGATACGCTTATCTGTGTACCTTGCGCTGCCGTAAGAACTACAATGTTTGATGGAACTGTAGGAACATCCGTCATCATAATAAGAGGCCTTGCTCCTTTTGCAAGGACACTCCTTCCCCCTGCGCCCGAAAAACAAGAATCAAGAATAACTACAACCTCTGCAACCTGTAACTTGCCAAGGTTGTCATAAAGCCTTTTTAACGAATACCCTGTAACAGGAAGATAGTTAGGGTCTCCGTCAAACGGGATAATATACGCATCCCCTGTCTTTGGCTCAGATGCGCCGTGTCCTGAGTAATAGATGACGACCCTGCTGTCCTTTTTTACCCTGTTTGGAAGCCATGCCTCAATGGACTTAGTTATTCCTGAAAAAGTCGCTTTTTCATCTGTAAGTAATTCTATATTCCTTTCCTGAAGGCCTAATGCCTTGAGATAATCCTTTACAATATCTGCATCATTTTTTGAATAATCAGATTTTGGAAGTCCTTGATAATTCTCTATGCCTATTACAATAGATATATCATTTGGTTTTGCAGATGCTTTAAAATCAGGTATCTCGTTAAGGTAGAAAGATGTTTTTTGTGTAGATGGAGAGGCCTTTAATGAAACGACTTTTATTGATAATGCTTGGCATGTAATAGAACTCCAACAATTTTTTGAGAGGCTTGTGCCTTCAAATGATGTGCAGATAAGATTTGTAAGGCCATTGCTCCCCAATAAATGAGCCTTATACCTTAATTGATCAATTGCATCTTCTTGGCTTGGTGGAGGATCCCATAGGAGATTTTTACAAGAAGTGGCATTAATCGGTTGAATTGTTTCATATTCCAGTGTTTTTAGTTCATTTTGCTCATAAATTTTTACATCTGTCCGGACAGTATCTTTCATTTGGGGGTCAATCTTAACAACATCTACAAATGGTCCACAACTGGTCGAAAAAAGTACTAAAGGGATAATTAATAAGAGTTTTAAACCATATTTGTCTTTATTCATCATTTTATTTTTTGACAGCCTCTCTCCTAAGCCATGTAAAATTATTTTTTAAGTGTTTTTTTAGTGTTTTAATTCATCTAATAATTGTTTGAAATATTCTTTGCCTTTTGATGTTAATTCCCATATTCCTCTTCCTGCTTCTTTTGCTGGTTTTATATATCCATGATTTTGTTTTGCTCTTTCTCTTTCCCATGCGACATCATGTTTCCAACGAGGAACATTATATGCTACTTTTTCATGATATATATCCTTTGAAAATTCATTGCGAAATAAATCGTATACTTTTCTCTCAACATACTTTTTAGTGGCTTTATCCCCGTTGCCGCCTATAATCAGTATAACTACAGGTATTAGATCATCTTGAGAGTATTTTTTCCCTTCAATATATTTTTTGGCATAAGATATCATTTATACAACTCCATTTAAATTATCACACAAGGTATTCAGCAAACCTTCTCCTCAAAATCGAATACGGGCACTTCAACTGTCTTGAGAGGTTTGCATTTTTGTCTTCCGAAGTTAATAAGCTCTTCGGTAACTTCCGGAGAGTAAGTTTTTTCTCCACACTTTGAGCAAACCTCAGCAGGAACATGCTCTACAAAGAAATATCTGTCATCGTCTTCGTATACAAAGGTTACTGTTTCTTTTTTTAACTCTCCACCGCAAAAGACACATCTATTCATAAATTACCTCCTTATCCTGCAATTGATCCATTCGGAGGGATTAGGCTCGTATGTAGTAACAATGACAACTACAGGCGGCAATGAAACCTGTACGTGCAAGTCCCTTCCGTTTCTTGTCTTCCCATAAATAAGACAGCTTGGAGAATATTTATCATCAGGATACTCCTCAATAATCTCGCCATTTATTAACGCATCTTCTACTTCAAATCGTTCTATCAGTCTCTTAATCATTTTCTTTACAGCATGTTCTGAAAAACGGTATTCGCCGCCCAGTATTTTATCTTTAATTAGATTTATCAGCATATTCTACTTTTATTTATACCAAAAAACACGCTGTATTGGAAGTGAAAATTACCCAAGAGAATTGCTTCTTGTGCTATTAAAATTTTTTCAGATGCTCAAGATACCCGGCAAAGTTTCTCTTTGTCTCTTCTATACTGTCCCCCCCGAATTTTTCGAGGAAGGCATCGGCAATTACCAAAGCTGTCATTGCCTCTCCTATAACAGCAGCAGCAGGTACTGCGCATGTGTCAGAGCGCTCATAGGCAGCTTCAAAAGGCTCTTTTGTTATTATATCCACAGACCGCAATGGTTTTCTCAGAGTAGGGATCGGTTTCATTGCTGCCCTGATAACAATCGGCATTCCGTTTGTAATGCCACCTTCGATCCCCCCGGCATGATTTGTCTTTCTATGAAACGGTGAACCGTGAACTGTGATCTGTGATCTGTCATAAAATATCTCATCCATAACCTCCGAGCCGAATCTCTCAGCCATTTCAAAGCCTGTTCCGATCTCAACTCCCTTTATTGCCTGAATTCCCACCAATGCCTGCGAAAGCCTTCCATCGAGTCTTTTATCCCACTGTATATGGCTTCCGAGACCCAAAGGAACCCCTGTTGCAATCACTTCAAATACCCCTCCGAGGGTATCTCCATTTTTTGCAGCAGTGTCTATTAATGCCATCATTTTCTGGGAGGTATTGTCATCGGGACATCTAACAGGAGAAGCCTCGGCCTTTTGCAAGATTTCTTTGAAATTTGAAATTTGAAATTTGAAATTTGAAATTTTTACGTTGCCTATCTGTATCACATAACTTCCGATATTTATTCCAAACTCCGAAAGAAATTTTTTAGCGACTGCGCCAATGGCAACGCGCATGGCTGTTTCCCTTGCGCTTGAGCGTTCAAGGATATTCCTTATGTCTTTATGACCATATTTTAAAGCGCCTGCAAGGTCTGCATGGCCTGGTCTCGGCCTTGTTACAGGAGGGATAGAGCCTTCAAACTTTTCTTCCGATGACATGCCTTCCTGCCAGTTTTCCCAGTCCCTGTTTTCTATAATGAGGGATATGGGAGAGCCTATGGTTTTCCCCCATCTTACGCCGGAGATTATCTCTGCATGGTCGCTCTCGATCTTCATCCTGCCACCGCGTCCGTATCCGGCCTGTCTTTTTTTGAGTTCTTCATCGATATCCCCTGATGATAAAGGAAGCCCTGAAGGAATACCTTCGATGATGCCCATTAATCCTTTGCCGTGTGATTCACCTGCTGTAAGAAATCTTAGCTTATTCATGATGTTTTTAAGATAACCTAAATAGTTCTTGCCGTCAATAATTTTGTTAGATGTGATAGAATATTCTCTATGAAAGAGAGAGTTCTTACAGACTTTGATCTCCACCTTATAGGCGAGGGCACGCATTACAAGAATTACGAAAAACTCGGAGCCCATGTTGTTGAGGTTAATGGAGCAAGGGGAGTCCACTTTGCTGTCTGGGCGCCTAATGCAAAAAAGGTAAGCGTTATCGGTGATTTTAATCACTGGGATGGGAAAAAGCATCCGATGAAGCTCCTCGGTGATTCGGGCATATGGGAGATATTCATTCCTGGACTCGATGAGGGGGAATTGTATAAGTTCGAAATCAAATCAAAGTACAGGGGTTATAAGGAGCAGAAGACAGACCCCTTTGCCTTCTATTTTGAGGTGAGACCGAAGACCGCTGCCATTGTATATAACATAGAAAACAAGCATCAGTGGCAGGATGCTGAATGGATGGAGGTGAGAAAGAAGAAAAACTGGTTTGAATCTCATGTTGCAATTTATGAAGTGCATTTAGGCTCATGGATGCGTGTACCAGAAGACAATAACAGATTTCTCACTTACAGAGAACTTGCGGATAAACTGATTCCTTATGTCAAGGAACTCGGGTTTACACATATAGAGCTTTTGCCTATTTCAGAGCACCCACTCGATGCCTCATGGGGTTACCAGACAATAGGCTATTTTGCACCAACGAGCAGGTTTGGCAGGCCGGAAGACTTCATGTATTTTGTTGACAAATGCCACCAGAATGAAATCGGCGTAATAATAGACTGGGTTCCTGCCCATTTTCCGAAGGATGCCCATGGCCTCGGTTATTTTGACGGTACATGCCTTTATGAACATGAGGACCCGAGGAAGGGCGAACACAGGGATTGGGGAACGCTGATATTTAATTACGGAAGGAATGAGGTAAGGAATTATCTAATCTCAAATGCCCTTTTCTGGCTCGAAAAATACCACATCGACGGATTGAGGGTTGATGCTGTTGCATCTATGATTTATCTCGACTATTCCAGGGCTCCCGGAGACTGGATACCTAATATTTACGGAGGCAATGAGAATCTCGAGGCAATAGATTTTTTAAAGAAATTCAACGAGGTTGTGCATCAATACCATCCCGGCGTTTTGACAATAGCCGAGGAGTCAACAGCATGGCCGGGTGTCTCAAGACCTACGCACATTGGCGGTCTTGGTTTCAGTATGAAATGGAATATGGGCTGGATGCATGACATCCTGGAATATTTCTCGAAGGACCCAATTTATAGGAAATATCATACAAATAACCTTACATTCAGCATGCTCTATGCCTTTACAGAAAACTTTATCCTGCCTTTTTCACACGATGAGGTTGTCCATGGTAAAAAATCAATGCTTGATAAAATGCCGGGCGATATGTGGCAGAAATTCGCAAATCTGAGGGCACTTTATGGATACATGTACGGACATCCTGGCAAGAAGCTTTTATTCATGGGCTCTGAATTCGGCCAGTGGCGTGAATGGAATTTTGATGAGAGTCTTGACTGGCATCTCCTTCAATACGAGCCTCATAAAAGACTACAGCGTTTTGTTTCTGATTTGAACCGTCTTTATAAAACAGAGCCTGCAATGCACGAGGTCGATTTTGAATGGCACGGCTTTGAATGGATAGATTTCCATGACTCTGACAATAGCGTAATCTCGTTTATCAGAAGGGCAAAGAATCACGATGATTTTCTCGTATTTATTTTTAATCTTACACCTGTGCCAAGGTTTGGATACAGGATAGGCGTACCTAAAGTTGGATTTTACAAAGAAATTCTAAACAGCGACTCAGAGATATACTGGGGAGGGAATATAGGAAATGCCGGCGGCGTTTATGCCGATAATATTCCATGCCACGAAAGACATCATTCATTAAACCTGATACTTCCGCCATTATCTGTGTTGATATTTAAGCCCGAATAAAAAGGCACTTGGTATGGACATATTTACCAGTCAAATGAGATTTAAGGAACAGAGTAATTAACCCTGCTAATTTAAGCAAGTCCTCCATAAGCACAAC
>JAGUWD010000001.1 GCA_020062545.1 Thermodesulfovibrionales bacterium | reverse complement strand
TCCTGTTGTGCTTATGGAGGACTTGCTTAAATTAGCAGGGTTAATTACTCTGTTCCTTAAATCTCATTTGACTGGTAAATATGTCCATACCAAGTGCCGTTCTTACATCCATAAAAGAGAAGAAGCCAGAGATAATTTATTTCGGAGGCATATATCCAGAGACAGGGCTGCTTGTAAAGCAGTCCCGCGAAATCAGCTTGAATGTGCCGTTCATGAGTGGTGACGGTAGCATAGACCCAAAGTTTGTCGAGATCGCAGGGGAAAAGGCTGCTGATGGAACTTATCTCACATTCAGCCCTGATCCAAAGAATATTCCTGCTGCAAAGGGCTTTATGGAGAAATATAATGCCAAATTCGGAGAGATCGGCCCATACTCTATTTATGCCTACGATGCTATAAATATATTGCTCGCCGCAATAAAAGAGGCGGGGACAACAGATGGGAAGGCCGTTATCAAGAAATTGCATTCAATGGAGTTTTCAGGCGCTCTCGGGAAAATAAGGTTTACAGAGAAGGGAGATGTTACAGGCTCGCCTTATGTTATCTGGATTACAAAGAACGGAAAATTCGAGGAATACTGGAAGCCGTGAAAATTTGACTTTGCATTCGAAGAAAAATTATAATCTCTTTTCAATAAATTTCTGGAGGTTTGAGAGATGGGCACATACACAACGTATCATCCACATAAAGGCAGAAGAAAAAAGACCCACGGCTTCCTTACACGAATGAGCACAAACGGCGGGAGGAAGATTGTGAAAAACAGAAGGGCAAAGGGAAGGAAGCGTCTGGCAGGCTAAGAGGATTTTTATTTTGAAAACCCTGATAACCGCCCTGATAAGGCTTTACAGATACATGATTTCACCCATGCTGCCTAATAGTTGCAGGTTTACTCCTTCATGCTCCGAGTATTCTCTGGAGGCTGTGAGCAAGCACGGTGCTTTAAAGGGCAGCTATCTTTCATTCAAAAGGATATTGAAATGCCATCCTTTCCATCCCGGCGGATACGACCCGGTAAAATGAGTTTAAAGAGTTAGGAGTCAAAAGTTTACAATGGATAAAAAAATGCTGCTGGCCATAATCCTCTCTATCGCAATACTGATAACCTATCAGTACTTCTTTGTAAAGCCTGTGCCACAACCCGTGCCACAGCAAAAAGCTGTTCAGGAAACTGCCAAAGAAGAAGTTAAGACAACCGAGGCGGCTCCAAAGGCTATAGCTCCAATGCCTAAGGCAGAGGTCTCAGTAGCCGGAAAAGAGGTCAGGGTTGAAAGTGACCTCTATACTGCTGTTCTTACATCCATTGGCGGAACCATAAAGAGCATTGAGCTCAAGAAATATAAGGATAAAAGCGACAGACCCATTATCTTAAAGGGCGATGATACGTTGCCGCCGTTGTCCATAGGCATTGATGAGGGATTTCAGTTTTCAAAGGCCAATTTTTCTGTTCAGGGCAAAGATATAAAACTCAGCCCTGAATCAAAAACAGCAATGCTTGTTTTCGAATATTCCTCCGAAGGGTATTCCATCCGCAGGACATATACATTTAAAAATAACGACTACGGAATCGATCTAAGAGATGAAGTGGGCGGATTGAACTCCTACTGGATAACCCTCGGAAAGGACTTCGGGATTCATGACAAAGACAGTTCTGTTCATTTCGGCCCTGTTGTTCTGAAGGATGCGGATAGGATGGAGTTTGTGGCCAAAAAGCTCGAAGAGCCAAAGAGCTTCAAAGAGGGTGTAAAATGGATTGCACAGGAAGATAAATACTTCTTCTCATCCATCGTCCCGATGGGAAAAATAGAAGAAGCAAAGGCATGGAATAAAAACGGTGATGCATTGGCAGCCATCAAGGTTCCGGGCGGCACCAATAATTACTTTATATACGCAGGGCCAAAGGAGTATGACATGCTCAAGAGATACGGTTATGGTCTTGAGCATATAGTGGATTTCGGGTTCTTCTCTATACTGGCAAGGCCTCTGTTCTGGATACTGAAGATATTTTACAGTATATCCCACAACTACGGCATTGCAATTATAATCCTCACCATACTCGTCAGGATTCCATTTATTCCTCTCATAAACAAGGGACAGAGGTCCATGAAGAAGCTTCAGGACATCCAGCCGAGGATGGCTGAATTAAAGGAGAAGTATAAGAACGACCCGCAGAGGATGCAGAAGGAACTCATGGAACTTTACAAAAAACATAAGGTGAACCCGATGGGAGGGTGTCTGCCAATGCTCCTTCAGATACCTGTATTTTTTGCCCTTTACAAAGTGCTTTTAATATCCATAGAGCTGAGGAGTGCGCCTTTTATGTTCTGGATAAAGGATCTCTCCGCAAAAGACCCGTATTTCATACTGCCCATTGTTATGGGAGTAACCATGGTAATCCAGCAGAAGATGACGCCTTCGACAATGGACCCCACACAGCAGAAGATCATGATGATAATGCCGATTGTATTTACCTTTATGTTCCTGACGTTCCCTTCAGGGCTTGTGCTCTACTGGCTTGTGAACAATGTCCTGAGCATTGCCCAGCAGTGGTATATGAACAGGAAGGTAGCAAAACAGCCCGCCTCTTAATCCGTATTATTCGTAATTTAAGCGATTTTTATGCGAGCAGGCACGGCTCAAAGCCTTTAAAAAGCGCTATTTCATGTGCATATCATATGAAAGGTAATAAAACCGCCACTCATCAAGTGTCCAATGTAGTAGATGACGGATACAAGATAAATGATGATACAGGTGCGGGGTTTGAAGTCTTTTCGCCGCACCTGCTCGCATATTTCAGAAATAAGAATCGCTCAATTTATGTCCATTTGTTTCGATTTTTAGAAACTACTTGACAATAGACTGACTGGTCAGTATAATTAGATTATGCCGTGCAAGAGGGATTCCATACTGGGAGTTGCCACGGAGCTTTTCTCTAAAAGGCCATACCATATGGTGGTGATGGATGACATCGCCAGAAAGGCGAGGGTGGCAAAGGGAACGCTTTACTATCACTTCAGGTCAAAGGAAGACCTTTATATTGCTCTCTTGCAGGACGGGCTTGACAATCTCCTTGTGCGGCTTAAGGCAGAATCCAGTGCCGATGCCATTGGGAATTTAAAGCTGTTTATTAACAGCCTATCTGCTTTTTTCAGCGAGAGAAAGGACTTTTTTGAAGTGCTGAGGAGAGAGGAAGGGAAACTCCTCTCTAAGAAACTTAAGAATTGTTATGAGAAAACTTGCTCTATAAGGGATCTCCTTCATTCAATACTGAATAAGGGGATTGCAGAAGGGTATTTTAGAAGAGACATGGATATACAGACTATCTCGGAGATAATTATCGGGATGATTAAGTCGGCAATAAGCGGCAATATCGAACCGCAAAGGCTATCGAAAACAATCGTTGATATGCTGATTCATGGCATTATGGCATAAAAAAGTTAATCAGCCTGTGCGGGATGTTTTACCCTCCCTTCCCGCACAGACATATCCCCCTCCAGGGTAAATCCCCCTTTGCCCTGGGACATAAATCAGCCCTCCCTCCCCCCAGGGAGGGCTACTTTTTATCTGCTTATGGCAACTCCAATTTTATCACAAAAAATGTTTATTTCACATTTGGAGCACAACGGCGATATCGGTTTGCAGATGCCCTGTCCAAAGGCAACAAGCATGCCGTTAAGCTCTTTCCAGTATTTTTTAGGTAATATTTTCTTCAAACCGAATTCTGTCTCTATTGGATTTTTTGTCTTTATAAGCCCCCATCTGTTCACTATCCTGTGGACATGGGTATCCACACAAATGCCGTCTTTATTGTAGCCGAGGGTTATTACAAGGTTGGCTGTTTTTCTGCCCACACCCTCAAGTTTCAGTAGTTCTTCTATGGTATCCGGAACCTTTGAATGGTGCTTTTCGACAATTTCCCTGCTGATCCGCTGAATCCTCTCTGCTTTGACCCTGTAAAAGCCGACCGGATATATTGCCTTTTCTATGGTTTTGGCAGAAAGACGTGACATTGATTCTGGATCAGATGCGAGATCAAAGAGCCTTTCTGATGCCCTGCCTGTTGTCCTGTCCTGAGTTCTCAGGCTTAAGATGCAAGAGATTAATATCTTGAATGGATCCCTGTCAAAGGATGCAAAGTTTTCAAGCCAAGGGACATTGAGGCTCTTTACCTGCCTTTTCAGAACAGGCCATGCCTTGAGAAAGTCTTTTGCAGTCATTCCTCTAAAGTTATGGCCTCGACAGGACAGTTTTCCTCAGCAGCCTCGCAACAGCCCACGAACTCGCATGCCTCTGGGTCTATGACTTCTGATTTTCCTGTTGCCTCATTTAAGTGGAAAACAGCCGGGCATATCTCCTCACACCTGCCGCAGCCTATACATTTTTCCTCATCAACTATGGCATTCATCTGCTATCCCAGTTCCTCAATCACCATTGCCGAGAGCAAAGGGAACATTATCTCATGATGTCCTGTTAACGCAAAACACTGCCCTTTCATCATCGTCGGTCTTTTTAACACATTCTCGCGCGGCCTGTAATGCTGGATAAAATCCATATTCACCGTGGTGAATTCTTCCACCTTATTGCCAAGGTTTCTTGCAATGGTCAGCGCCTTTAAAAAAACTTCGGGGAGTATAACAGCAGAGCCAAGATTTATATAGACACCGCCTTCAAGGTCGGCAACTACAGATGTAAAAAGCCTGAAGTCATCGAGGCTCCCTTCTCCTATGGAGGCTCCATCAGCCTCTGGATGCATATGTATAATATCCGAGCCAACTGCTACATGCACGGTTGCAGGAATATTTAGTGTGTATGCTGCCCTGAATATACTTTTGTCTTTAAATGAAAAGTCTGAAGAGTCGATAAATTCGCCTATGGAACGCCCTATCCCGTGCCCTTTTTTTACGCCATTATTAATGGCATTGTTCAGCATTTGCCCTGTCTCCTTTGCCATGCCAAAGGTGCCCGTGCATAACTCTCTGGCTACATCCTCCGATGTCTGTCCTATATAAGAGATCTCGAAGTCATGGATGATGCATGCGCCGTTAGTTGCAATAGCCGTTATCACGCCCTTCTGCATCAGGTCGATAATTAAAGGAGAGAGCCCTACCTTAATGGAATGGGCGCCCATTCCAAGTACTACAGGTCTTTTGTTTTTGTGCGCTTTTACAATGGCCTGTACAACTGCCTTTAATTCCTGTGAGGCGAGGAAGTCGGGGAGTCCTTTTATAAATTCCCCGAATGAATTGCCCTTTTTGTGCGGCAGGGCTGATTTTTCTGCTGATACCTTGCTGCACCTGTCCTTGATGGAATAGGTCTTAAGTCCGCTCAGGTCTATCTGCTTGTATTTCATATCCAGCAATTTTAGCATAAATATTGATTTTCTGTTAAGGATTATGGTATTTTTATTAGCTCATAGCTGATAGCTTATCGCTCATATTCAAAATGCCATGAACTATCAACTATGAACTATGAGCTAATTCAGGAGGATAAAATTGGCAGGTAAGGCAGCACCAAAAAAGGATTTATCGACTCTCAAAAGGGTAAGGCAGGCCGAGAAGCATAGGCTCCGCAATCAGTCTGTAGAGACAAAGGTAAAGACATACATAACAAAGTTAGATGCAGCACTGCCCTCGAAGGACAAAGAGGGTATTAACAAAATATTAAATGAGACCATCAGGGTAATAAGCAGCGCTGCATCAAAGGGGATTATCCACAAAAATACCGCGTCAAGGAAGATTTCACGGATCACCAAAAAGGTAAACGCAGCACTTGCCACCTAATTGACCTTAAGCAGCTTTACAAATAAATCTTCCATGACATAGGAGCGGGATGTCTTGATAGAGGCATCCGCTTCATGAAGAAGCTTGAAAACCGTCCTGAAAAACCCTTCGCCTTTATGGTGGGACTTGCTCTGTAGGTTTGCATACTGCCAGTTTAATGCACCGAGCAGCATCTGGGATTCTGTGTTTTTGCCCACATTCTCGAATATCCTGAATACCTCTGCCGCATCTCTTTTCTTAAGGGCATTAATGAGGTCAAAGGCGCTGTATTCAGCACCCGCATAGACCATCCCCTTAACGTCATCGATATCGATTTTATCGGCATTCCATGACGAAAACTTCTCTATTTCAGAATAAAGCATTCCCATGTCTGTGCCAACACAGATAATCAAATACTCGATTGCCCTGTCCGTAAACTCAATGCCCTTTCTTTTTGCCGTCTCCCTTATCCACGAGGGGATGTCCTTTTCCAGCACATTAAGGCCGATTTCCTTTATGTTTTTAATAACAGATGCATCAAAAAGCCTGGGAGATGCCCCTTCAAAAAGCATTATGAGAAGGGAGGTGTTTGCCGGGTTCGTTAGATACTCCTCAAGTTTTTTTATGTCTTTTTTTGCTATCTTCTGGGTATTTTCAATAACAACAACCCTTCTTCCGGACAAAAAGGGCAGGGTATTAAGGATGTCTATGATTTGTTCCATGGGCTTGTTATCTGGTGATTTAACATCAAACACATCAAAATTAAAGGCATCGGAGTGGTGTTTGTCTTTTATGGTTGCCTTTGCTTCATAGAGCATAAAGTCGTCAGAGGAGTAAAACAGATATGCAGGGGATGGAAACCCCTTTGAAAGTTCCTGCTGGAATTGCCTGATGCTCATTGTTTTTCCTTTTCGGCTGTTTTGTGCAGCTTTGCTATTTCGTCAGGATAGGCTTCCTCCATCAGCAGCCTGTTTAATCTCATGCGCTCAAGACCGCCGGGATTCTGTTCGATCAGTTTCTTTGTTTCCTCTGTTAAGGTAATGTGTGCAAACCGTTTTTCATCAAAAATAGAAATGCCCTGCATGACAGTATTGAGCTCTTCAACAAGAACGGGCTTGATCTTGTCCTGCGGGACCTTTGACTCGGCATATTCATGTAACATCTGGCGCGTGCTCGGAGACATCTGCCCCAGTAAATACAGGGATACAGGGTCCTCAGGCTTATACAGCTTAAATATCAGGCGTTCTAAATCTTTGATGTCAGAAGCGGTCAATAACAAGTAAGCGAAATTTTTAGGGGTGTTATAGCTTATAACCCGCACTACTTCCTGGGACAGGTTCTTTAATGCACCGACTGTTGAAAGCTCTTTTTGGGCAAGGACATTCTCGAGCCTGTCTGAAGAGCTGAAATAGGTGATAAAAGGACTCTCTGCCACAAGGGGCACGGATCTGCCGCTTGCTGTATCGATAAGTCTGAAGTTTGCCTTTATTACGATTTTATACTGTGTTGCCACAAGGTTCTGTTCGACCAGTGGCTCCAATTCAAATCTTGTTATTTCTCCTTCAAGCCTGTACCTTGCAGAAGAGTTCACTCTGAAACCGTATTCTGCAAATGTTTCTGCGAGGGACCTGCTGAAACTGTCCTGCAGCTTCGGTTCAAAGGTCTTGTTTTCTAATTTCCCTACGGCTATAGTATCAAAAGGAAGGTTTGCCTTTGTCTGTATAGTGTAACCGCAGCCAAAAAACAGTAAACAGTAAGCAGTAAACAGTAAACAGGAGAAAAACTCCTTAATATTTATCTTTTTCATGTTGTATAATTTTCCAACCCATTTACCCATTTACTCATTCACCCAATTACAATATTCACCAACTTGCCTTTTACAACAACAACCTTCTTTATCTGCCTTCCGTCCAGCATTTCCCTTATCTTTTGCTCCTGCAATGCCCTCTGCTTTGCATCATCATCTGACAATCCAGCAGGGACAAGTATCTTTGCCCTCAATTTTCCATTCACCTGCACAACGAGCTCTATCTCTTCTTCCTTTGCGAGTTCCTTATCCCATGCAGGCCATGGCTGCTCGAATATGCTGTTTTTCTCGTCCATAGCCTCCCATAATTCCTCGGTAATATGTGGTGCAAATGGAGCGAGCATAAGCAGAGTGTTTTTAATGGCAATTCCTGCAACTGTCCTGTCTTCATCCGTTTCAGGAACAAATGAAGATATATCGTTTACCAGTTCCATAAGGGCTGCAATGGCTGTATTAAAATGATAATCCTTCTCAATATCGTCAGTAACCCTTCTGATAGTCTGGTGAGTCTTTCTCAACAAAGACGAGGCTATAGGTGATAGGTTATAGGTGATAGGTTCCTTTATCCCATGACCTTTATACTTATAAACTATTCCCCATACCTTATTTAAAAACCTGTAAGCGCCTTCCACTCCCCTGTCAGACCATTCAAGGTCTCTCTCAGGAGGCGCAGCGAAAAGGGAGAAGAGTCTCATGGTATCGGCACCGTATTTTTTAATAAGGGCATCAGGGTCAATCACATTCTTTTTTGATTTTGACATCTTCTCGACTCTGCCTTTTTCAAGATCCCTCCCGCAGTGTATGCATTTACCGCCCTTGACCTCTTCAGGGAATAGCCAGTCATGCTCAGGGCATCTCCATGTCTCTTTGCATACCATTCCTTGTGTGAGCAGGTTTTTGAAAGGCTCGCCGCCATTAACTATACCGAGGTCCCTCATGCAGCGTGTGAAGAATCGAGAATAGAGAAGATGAAGCACTGCGTGTTCGATGCCGCCAATGTATTGGTCAACAGGCATCCAGTAATTAATTGGAGATTCCAAATTTGAAATTTGAGATTTCAAATCAATACCACCTTTAAGGCAATAGGCAATAAAATACCATGATGAGTCTACGAATGTATCCATGGTATCTGTCTCCCTTCGTGCATTTCCGCCGCACTTCGGGCAATTGACCTTTAGAAATGCCTCTGACTCCAAAAGGGGTGAACCTCCCTTTCCTGTGAATTTCACATCTTCAGGCAGAATGACAGGAAGGTCTTTATCAGGCACAGGGACAATTCCGCATGTATCGCAATAGATTATGGGAATTGGAGTTCCCCAATATCTCTGCCTCGATATGCCCCAGTCGCGGAGCTTGTAATTCAATGTCATTTTACCGAGATTGTTTTCCTCAATATATTTACCGATCTCCCTCTTTGCATCTGCACTTTTCAACCCGCTGAACTGACCTGAATTGACAAGGATACCTTCTTCTTCGAAAGCTTCTTTCGGTAGTTCTGCTGACTGTCCTTCCGGCACTATCACAACCTTTATTGGAAGGCCGTATTTTTTTGCAAACTCAAAGTCCCTCTGGTCATGGGCAGGTACCGACATGATGGCTCCTGTGCCGTATTCCATAAGAACGAAATTGGCCACATAAACCGGTATCTTTTCTCCTGTCAACGGATTGATTGCATAATGTCCGGTAAACAGACCTTCTTTATCTTCCATTTTGCCGTACTTGGCCTTTACAACTTCAAGTCTATCTTTATCCTTAACCAATTTCTCTGAAAGGGGATGTCCGGGTGCAAGACACATATAGGTTATGCCGAAAATGGTATCGGGTCTTGTTGTATATATCCTCAGTTTCTCATCGCTTCCATCTATAGGAAAATCGATTTCAACGCCTTCACTCTTTCCGATCCAGTTTTTCTGCATGGTCACAACACGCTCTGGCCATCCTTTTAACTCATCACACCCATGAAGGAGTTCTTCTGCATAGTGTGTAATCCTGAAAAACCACTGCTCAAGCTCCTTCTGGATGACTGTGCTGTCGCACCTCCAGCATTTGCCGTCAATTACCTGTTCATTGGCGAGGACAGTTACACAGGATGGACACCAGTTTACGAAGGATGCTTTTTTATAGGCAAGCCCCTTCTCATAAAGCTTCAAAAAGAACCACTGGTTCCATTTGTAATATTCAGGGCTGCATGTGGCTACTTCTCTTTCCCAGTCGTAGCTTAATCCCATGCGGTCAAGCTGTTTTTTCATGTAATCTATATTCTCATATGTCCATTTTGCAGGATGAACACCATGCTTTATGGCTGCATTCTCTGCAGGAAGGCCAAAGGCATCCCAACCCATGGGATGAAGCACATTAAAGCCCCGCATCTTCTTGTATCGAGCAATGACATCGCCAATGGCATAATTCCTCACATGGCCCATATGGATTTTGCCAGAAGGATAGGGGAACATCTCGAGGCAGTAAAACTTCTCCTTCGATGCGTCGGCATCTGTCTTGTGGAGTTTTCTTTCAGCCCAGTATTTCTGCCATTTCAGCTCTATTTCGTTGAAGTCGTATCGCTCTTTCATTATTCCTCTTAAAACTTGACCCCAATATCAGGGAATAGCGCCGACAATTGTCCCATTCTATTTGTCAGGAGCATGATACCAAAGGCGATCAAAATGAGGCCGCTGATGATCATAATCGCCCTCATGAATTTGTGTATCTTTCTGGTGTAAATAAAAAACACATTTATGGCAAGGGTTGCCAGTATAAAAGGTATTGCAAGACCGAGAGAATAGACAGACAGGAGTTTTAATCCATATGATGCTGATGCCTGTGAGCTTGCATAAATCAGGATGGTTCCGAGTATCGGGCCTATGCATGGCGTCCAGCCTGCTGCGAAGCTCATGCCTATAAAGAAGGCTCCGAGATAACCTGCAGGGCCTTTATTGATGTGAAACCTCTTTTCCTTCATGAGGAAATCGAGCTTTATAAAACCTGCTATGAACAGACCGAATATTATTGTGAGAATTCCGCCGCCAATCCTCAGATAATCCTGGTATTTAAGAAGGAGATTGCCAAGCAAAGACGAAGAAGCGCCCAGAGAAACAAAAATCGTCGAAAAACCGAGGATGAATGCGATTGTATTCGGCATTGTTTTGATAACTATTTTTGATATGCGTGGAGAGTGTCTTAGTTCATCCAGAGACACTCCTGTTATAAATGATACATAAGCAGGAACAAGGGGCAAAACGCAAGGAGAAAGGAATGATAATACCCCTGCTAAAAATGCCAGTGTAAAAGAAACGTCTTTCATCGGTCATACTCCATATTTATCTTGCACATTCTTTTGTATCTCCCTTAATTTTCTCGATTGCGTGCGGAATAACATCCATAATCACTTCTAAATTCTCACGGACAGCAGTCGGGCTGCCCGGAAGATTTATTATTAGGGTCTGCCCCTTCACACCTGCAACAGCCCTTGAGAGCATTGCCCTGTTTGTCTTTTTTAAACCCTCCATCCTCATCGTTTCTGCTATTCCCGGAATCTCCCTTTCAATGACATCAATGGTTGCCTCTGGGGTAACATCCCTTGGAGAAAGCCCTGTCCCGCCTGTGGTAAGGATAAGATCAACCTTATTAACATATTCCAAGAGTCTCTGCTTTATCAGATCCCTATCATCTGGCAATATATCGTAATATTTTACCTTACCCAATCCTTTAAGCATCTCGGCAATAGCAGGCCCGCTTTTATCTTCCCTCTCTCCCTTTGAGCCCTTGTCGCTCAATGTAAGAACCGCAACGGTTATCATAAGACTTCTATATTGTCGCCGACCTTAATACTGCCGCCTTTTAGAATTTTTATAAAAATGCCCTCCTTCGGCATAACACAATCCCCTGCCTGATAATATATTGCGCATCTTGAGTGGCACTCCTTGCCGATCTGGCTGACCTCACCGATGACCTTATCACCAATATTCATCTTTGTGCCGATGGGAAGTGATAGGAGGTCAAGTCCCTCTGTTGTTATATTCTCTGCGAAATCTCCTGGCTTTACATCGAGTCCCATCGCCTGCATCTTCTTTATGCTTTCCAGTGCAAGTAAACTCACCTGTCTGTGCCACGTGGACGAGGCGTGGGCATCCCCTTCTATGCCGGAATTTTCGCTTATAATTGCCTCGTCAACAGGTTTTTTTCTGATACCCTTTTTTTCGCTGATGTTTATAGAAACAATTTTGCCTGTCATTGAATCCTCCAAAATCTTTATTTTCTAAAATAACACAAACAGTTAGTGTAAGTCAGCAATCACCCCTCCACCTATAACCATGTCTTCATCGTAAAAAACCGTACTCTGACCGGGTGCCGGCGCCCACTGTGGTTCATCATAAATAACCTTTGCCTTGTTCTCGCTGAGGACAACAACAGTTGCAGGCTCATCCTTCATCATTGAGCGTACTTTAACAGTGGCCCTAAATTCGTAATGCGCAATGCGTGATGCGTTATGAGTCAAAGAAAATAACTCATTGCGATCTATCAACCAATTAACATCTTTTACTACAAACTCTTTCATCATTGCTGCTTCACGCGGCCCCACGTATATGGCATTTTTTGAAGGGTCTATTCTCGTCACAAACAATGGCCTGCCTTTTGCAATACCGAGCCTTTTCCTCTGTCCAATGGTGTACAGATGTAATCCCTTGTGGGTGCCGAGGATATTGCCTGTCCCCACATCGATGATCGGGCCTTCTCTATGCTCTGTCAGATGTTCTAAAAACTTGAAATAATTTCTGTCCTCTATGAAGCATATCTCCTGACTTTCAGGCCTCTTTGCAGCAGGGAGATTAAGCATCCTTGCTATTTCCCGCACATCATCCTTTCTCTTTTCTCCGAGTGGCAGTTTAAGACGGCTAAGTTCTTCCTGCCTCAAAACATAAAGTACATAAGACTGGTCTTTTTTAGCATCAATTCCTTTTTTTAATAAACACCCTTGACCCTTGACCCTTGCCCCTTGCCCCGATTCAACCCTCGCATAATGTCCTGTTGCTATAAAATCAGCACCCTTCTCATCAGCTATTTTCAAGAGATATGGGAACTTTATGTATTTGTTGCAGAGTATGCATGGATTGGGAGTGATCCCCTGCGAATACGCTTCGATAAACGGCTCTATTACCTTCTGGATAAACTCATTCCGCAGATCCACTGCCGCATGTGTTACTCCTATGTGTTCTGCGGTCCGTCGTGCATCATTGATGGCTTCGATGGAGCAGCACCCGGTAAAGGTATTTTTCAGCCTTGCCTCATAAAGGATAAAGCTTATTCCTTCGACACTATATCCCTGTTCCTTTAAAAGATAGGCGGTGACCGAGGAATCAACGCCTCCGCTCATTCCTACTATTACCTTTTTCATAACCTTAGAATATAGCTTTTTACTTTTGTTTTTCAAATATGTTACAGTGATAAAATCTTGAATTGCGCAGGATATGGCAGCAGGTGTGCATCAAAGCCTTTACAAAGTCGTTGTTCTTTATGCATACCATAAGACTATTAACACATTTACCTAAACAGATAGCAATGTAGTAGGTGACGGATTCAAGAGAATACTTTGCAATGTTCTAAAGTGTAAAGTCTTTTCAGCATTCCTGCTGCCATATGATAAGTGTATACTTGTGTAATTTGGGTTAATCTTAAAATTTAAAAAGGAGAATCGAGATGAAGAGATTTTTATTGGTGCTTATTGCCCTTGTTTTTGTTGCTTCATGTACAAAGGAAAGCGGACAGAAAGGCGGCTATGTGCTGAAAATAGACGGCAATGTGTATACTCAGGAGGATGTGCAGGCAGAGATGAGCACCCTTCCTGAAATGGCCAAGGAATTCTTTCAGGGACCCGAAGGCACTGCAAGATTTGTGGACGAACTGGTTAAGAAGGAGCTGCTTTATATAGAGGCAAAGAACAAGGGATTGGACAAAAATAAGGATTTCCAGAAAAAGGTGGAGGAGTTTAAAAAAATCACCCTCATCAACCAGATACTCGAAAAGGAGATAGAATCAGCAGCAAAGGTTACGGATAAGGATATAAAGGATTATTACGACAAGCACAAGGAAGACTTTATGGTGAACACACAGGTTAGATTAAGCCATATAGTGGTAAAAGCAGATGATGATGCTAAAAAGGTTTATGAGAGACTCAAAAAGGGAGAGGACTTTGCAAAGGTTGCTTCCGAGGTGTCTCTTGACAAGGCATCTGCAAAGGCAGGAGGAGACATCGGGAATTTCAAAAGGGGCGAAATGAAGCCTGAACTGGAAGATGTTGCCTTCAGATTGAAAAAAGGCGAAATAAGCATGCCCATAAGACTTAAAGACGGTATACATATAATCAAGGTGATAGATGCAAAGGGTTCTATGCTGGAATTCGACAAGGTAAAAGGGCTTATCGGCCAGAGGATGACTGCTGAAAAGCAAAGGGAAAGCTTTGATAAATTCATCGAGAATCTAAAGAAGAAGCATAAGATTGACATAAACAAGGATGCACTGGCAAAGATAACATTCGCGCCAACACCGGCACCAGCAGCACCTGCACACAAATAAAATAATTAAGTAAGGGCTTGGCAAACAAGCCCTTACTTTCCTATGCAGAACTCGCTGAATATCTTATTTAAGATATCTTCTGTAGTAACCGCACCTATAATCTCTCCGAGGCTGTCGAGGGATTCCCTTAGAAAAAATGCTACAACCTCAAGTGGCTCGTTTCTTTTTAATGCATCTTCTGCATCTTTTAGCGATTTCAAAGCCCTGTCTATGGATTGCCTGTGTCTGAGGTTTGTTATGATTATGTCTTCAGCATCCGAAGCCTTGCCTGCTGTTATGCAGAGGGAATAAATGGCGTCCTTTAAATCATCGATACCATCACCTTTTAAAGCAGAAACTCTAACAATGGGAAAATTAGGGACACATCCCATATTTATATCCACCTTTCGACGTATGTTTTCGAAAATATGGGATGTGTCCCTAATTTTAACTATATCGGATTTATTAATTACAATCACGGCTCTTTTCTCTTTTGCCTTCTCGATCACCTCTTTATCTGCATCGTCAAATGGCCTGCTGGCATCGAGCACTGCCAGCACAATATCCGCACCCTCGATAGCCTTTAGGCTCCTCCTTACGCCCTCAATCTCTGCAAGATCATGGGTCTCCCTTATCCCTGCAGTATCCATTATCCTTAACGGCAGACCGTTGATGTTCAGGTAATCCTCTATTACATCCCGTGTTGTTCCAGGCATTTCCGTAACTATTGCCCTGTCCTTTTGCAGAAGGCTATTTAGAAGGGAAGACTTGCCCACATTGGGCTTGCCGACAATGGCAGTGGAAACCCCTTCCCTGAAAAATCTCCCTTCATCATATCTCTTTGAGATGCTCAGCAGTTCGCTTCCTATGGACCGCATCGAGTCCAACAGGTCTCCTTTTTCGATGACCTCGATCTCGTCCTCTGGAAAATCTATATACGCCTCTATGTGCATGCAGAGTTCCGTGACTTTATCCCTCATATCGGTTATCTTTGCTGAAAGCCTTCCCTCAAGCTGCCGGAGCGCAAGCCTTTCTGCCTGTTCTGTCTTTGCCCTGATAACATCTATAACAGCCTCTGCCTGTGAGAGGTCTATCCTGCCGTTTAAAAAAGCCCTCTTTGTAAACTCACCCGGCTCTGCAAGCCTTGCGCCTTCTCTTAAGAGGAGCTGAAGGGTTGTGCGCAATGCAAGCATACCGCCGTGGCAGTTGATTTCCACGACATCCTCTCTTGTATATGTCTTTGGAGCTTTCATAATCGTGGCAATGACTTCGTCTATCCTCTCGTTTTTGGCAGGATCAATTACAAATCCATAAACAACAGAGTGGGATTTTGCATCCCTGAGTTTCCTGCCCTTTGGAGAGAAGAACACTTTGTCGGCGATAGGGATTGCATCTTTGCCGCTCAGGCGTACAATTCCTATGCCGCCTTCGCCTATGGGGGTTGATATGGCAACTATTGTGTCTTCGGGATGATTCATCATAAATTAAACGATTTGGGTTTATATAAGATATGGTGCCGGTGGGGAGGGTCGAACTCCCACGGGGTTGCCCCCAACGGATTTTGAGTCCGTCGCGTCTGCCAGTTCCACCACACCGGCTGTAGGCTATTATAACACAAAGAACCATAATCATAATTACGGCAGGCGGCTATAAGCCTATGAATTACTCCGACGGCTCTATATGAACCACTACATCAACAACCTCTGAAATCTTGCTCTTTATCTCCTTTTCTACTGTTTCCGCAATTCTATGGGCATTTTCCACTGACAGGGATGGATCAACAAGCACATGCAGGTCAACGAATATATACTTCTTTGTTCCTCTTGTCCTGATCTCGTGACATTCCATGACCCCATCGACTGTGCATGCAATCTCTTTAATGATGGATATGTCCATCTGAGTCCTGTCCACGAGGGTTTCTGTGGACTCCCTGATTATGTCTATGCCTGCCTTTGCAATGAATATACCTACAATTACGCCTGTTATGGGATCTGCTATTGGAAATCCTAATTTTATGAAGATGAGACTGACAATAACGCCTATGGAGACAAAGATGTCGCTTTTTGTGTGCTTTGAATCAGCAACGAGAAATTCGCTGTTCAGCTTCTCTCCCTTTCGTCTTTCATATACAGAGACGAATATATTTATAATTAGTGTAATTACCATTACCCAGAAGCTTGCTGATGTAACTGTTGTTACATGCCCTCCTGTCAGTGATTCATAAACATTTTTAAATACCTCAAAGCAGGTGGCAAGCATCAGGATGCCGATAAAGATTGTAAAAACTGTTTCGTATTTTCTGTGGCCATAAGGATGCTTTTCATCAGGCGGATGCGAAGCGATGTGGATGCCGATCAGTCCCACGATGTTTGATACGCCGTCAAACAGGGAATGGAAGCCGTCAGAGAATATGGAAATCGAGCCTGTGGTATAGCCGTAAAAGACCTTTGCCGCAGAAACGAGTATGTTCAGTGCAAGGGTGATTAATAATACCTTTCTTATCTCGAATGTCCTGTCCAAACCTCCTCCCAATATTTCTTGAACTGTTTAAATGTCCCTTTGTTTATAGCTTCCCTCATCTTTCTGAAAAAGTCGAGATAAAAATATAGATTGTGGATTGTATTCAGCCTCATGGAAAGTATCTCCTTTGATAGAAAGAGATGCCTCAAATATGCCTTTGAATAATTTCTGCATGTATAGCACTTGCAGTCAGGGTCTAAAGGTTCGGGGTCTGTCTTGAATTCAGTCCTCTTAATGCTTATCCTCCCCCTGCTTGTAAATAGGGTGCCGTTTCTTGCATTTCTTGTCGGCATTACGCAGTCAAACATATCAAATCCATTTTCGGCTGCTACCAGCACATCCATGAGATCGCCAACACCCATCAAATATCTCGGCCTGTCTTCAGGCATTAAGGGTGCAAGGAATTCTATTATCTCATACATCTCATCTTTTGGCTCGCCTACGCTTAATCCGCCTGCTGCATATCCGTCAAAGCCTATATCCATAAGCCCTTCGAGGCTTTTCTTTCGTAAATCCTTGTACATGCCTCCCTGAATGATGCCGAAGAGGGAAGGCTGATGGCTGAAGGCTGATGGCTGAAGGCTCGAAAGAAATTCCTTGCATCTCCTTGCCCATTTTGTTGTAAGTTCGAGTGATTTTACTGCATACTCGTATTCTGCGGGATATGGCGTGCATTCATCGAATGTCATTGCAATGTCCGAGCCAAGCATTGCCTGTATCTCCATTGCCTTTTCTGGACTTAGAAAATGGAGGGAGCCGTCTATGTGTGACCTGAATCCCACACCGTCTTCTGTGATCTTTCTCAATGAAGAAAGGCTGTAAACCTGAAAACCGCCGCTGTCAGTGAGTATGGGGCCGCTCCAATTAATGAATTTATGAAGCCCGCCCAGTTGGTGGATTATCTCATGCCCTGGTCGCAGATACAGATGGTATGTATTGCTCAGTATGATTTCAGCACCTATCTCTTTTAATTCCTCCGGAGACATGGCCTTGACAGTCCCCTGTGTGCCAACAGGCATGAATGCAGGGGTGTGAATAATGCCGCGGGAGGTCTCTATCACACCTGTCCGTGATTTATTATCAGAATTTTTCAGCGAAAATTGCATTGAATCTGAATCTTATTCTATCGGCAGATAGATTGTAAATGCAGAGCCCTTATCCGGAAGGCTCTCTGCTATAACATATCCATGGTGGGCCTTTATAATTGAATATACTGTTGCAAGTCCCAATCCTGTGCCTTTGTCAACAGGCTTTGTCGTGAAGAATGGCTCGAATATATGGCTTAATGTAGCTTCATCCATGCCTGTCCCTGTGTCTGATAACAATATCGGTGACGAACGTTTCCATAATCAGCTTTCCTCCATCGGGCATGGCATCCTTGCTGTTTATAGCTATGTTTAAAAGCGCCTGCTCAAGCTGCATGATGTCGCCTTTGATTGCAGGCAGACCCTCATTCATTTTCGCTGTAATCTCTATGCTCTTCGGGAACGTGCCTGAAAGGAGTCTCTGGAGTTCTGTTATTAATTTATTGACGTTGATTGGCACGACAGACTCTTTTTCAAGCATCCTCTTTCTTGACAGGCCTGCCAGTTCCCTTGCGAGCCTGCTTGCCTTTTGGGCAGATGACTCGATGGTTTCTGTGTATTTTAATAGTTCGCCTATGTCTTGTTCTTGTAATGCCCGATTTCCCCTTTTGGCATCTTCAAGCTTCATGCTGATGAGGGACGCATATCCAAGCACGCCCACAAGCATATTGTTAAAATTATGGGCAACGCCGCTTGCGAGGACCCGTATGCCCTTTAGTTTCTGTTCTTCTATGACCTGTTTCATCAGCCTCTGTCTTTCGGTTATCATTTCAGCGATGCTGTTGCTCAGGAATTCAAACTCGTATATGCCTTTGTATTCAGGCTGATTGCCTGCCTTAAGGGAGGATATAATTTTATTTACAGGGTATTTAATCGATTTTTTAAAATAAAGGAACATCAGTAGCCCTGCTATAGCAAGCGAAAGACTTGTGACTGCGTATGCGAGTCTAACCTTTTTTATAAGGGCCGAGTAATCGGCAGCATCTTTTAACAGGACTATATGCCAGTCCCATGGCTCGAAATGCATCTGATAAATGTAATATTTAGTGCCATCATGTTCCATGTTAGCGAATGTATTATCCTTTGCAATTTTTATAACAGCCTTTGAAAGTTCTGGCGAAAGACAGCATGCAAGCAACTCATTGCCTTTCTCGATGATAATGCCCTTGGATTTGTTCTGATGCAGATATTCCTCTATAATACCGATAGTGAGGCCCTTTTTAATTCTCACACCTTTTTCATCACCTGCAAGCCCTGTTTTTAAAAGCTCGTTCAGGTTTCTGTCGCAGATATTGTATATCTCCCTCGAAATTCCCATAAGGGAGTCCTTAATATGCCGGTCTGTAAAATCCGAAACATAACGGAGGACAAACATATAAAGCACGAAACCTGTCACTAATATTAACAAAATTGCAGGCGCAATAATTCTGAATGTAAGGCTGTGCGTTATGTGCCTAAGGTCTTTCATTTGAATACGGGTTTTGCTGTTCTGAGTTCTTCAGGCCAGACAACCTCCTTTTTGCCATTCTGCCACTGGATGATTAAATTAAAGTGTTTTATCTGCATCCCTGTCCTGTCAACGCCGTACCTGCCTATAATGGTCATTGTATCCATTGCAGATAGAATATCCCTATAGTCTATTTCTGTCAAGGTTCCCTGACCTTTTCAGCGCAGTCTCCAGTATCTGGCCAGCAGCATAAGCAGTTGCAGCATGGTATGAGGGCATCTTTTTGTATTTTTCAATAAAGGAATTTGTAAATTTCTTGGAATTAGGAAGCTTTGTATGAGGCTCCCACTGAGATGAAGAAAATGTGTAGTCAGCATCCATGCCAAGTCTATCATGAAAATCCTGCGTTGCAGGCCCTACGCTTGCATAGTATACTCTGGGCTGCCAGCCGATATTTTTAAGAGAGAGTCTCATGTCTATAGATTCATCGAGGTGTCCACATACTATAAGAGCGTCTGCTTTAGAATCTTTTGTTTTCTTTGCTATGTGTCTAAGGTCTTTTGTTCCTTTTTTGAATCCCTCTATTAATACAACCTTCAGACCAAACCTCTCTGTCCATTTCTTTGCGCCAGCAGCTATATTTGTTGACACAACATCGTCTGCATGAACAATAGCGATGTTATTAAAGTTGTTTGCTGTTATTAATTCAAGAAAACCCGTAGTGTATTTACTTGCGGGTGCATAAACACCAAAGACATATTTATAGCCTTTCTGCCAGAGTCTGTCTGCAGAGGCACCTGTTGTAAGAACAGGATAGCCGTATTGTTCTGTTACCGGAAGTATTGCCTCTGTTATCTCGCTGGAATAGGGGCCGAGGACAAGATCCACCTTATCCATCAGGATAAGATGCTCATAAAGCGTCTTTGCAATCCTGGGATCGCCTTTGTCATCGTATATAACGAGGCGAACATTTCTTCCGAGGATGCCGCCTTCGTTGTTTACATGATCCTCCCAGAGCCTGAGGCCATTCATTTGCATATCGGACATTACGGCATATTTGCCTGTAAGACCGAGGGTGAGGCCGATTTTTATGGGCTCTGACGCATAGGCAGGCTTTAATAATAGACAGAACAAAATTAGTTTCAGAGCCAATAGACCTAACTTTTTCATGAAATATTATAGCAGATTATTTTTATGAACAAACAGTTCACACATACTTCACAGGAAAAGTTTTTATAAATCAGCGGATTGTTAAAAACTCATTTTTTGCTTGACAAGCACAATATATTGTGGTTAAATGTCTCTGGCAACACAAAATATGTGAACATGTTGTTTTCATATTCAGCTAATAACGCAAAATAATAAACCTAAAAGGGGGAATTTTATGAAACAAGCAGCCAAAGAGATTGGTAATGTCCTTAATCTGTCGCAAAATGCCCTGACAGTCCTTAAGAAGAGGTATCTCAAGAGGAATGAGGAAGGGGAGGTCATAGAGACCCCGGAATCGCTCTTCAGAAGGGTCGCAAGGCATGTAGCATCAGCAGACGCCCTCTACGGCAAGGCAGAGGTAGAGGTTAAACAGGTTGAGGAAGAATTCTACCAATTGATGACATCCCTCGTATTTCTTCCAAACAGCCCCACGCTCATGAACGCGGGAAGAAGGCTTGGCCAACTCTCTGCATGCTTTGTCCTGCCCGTGGACGACTCCATGGAATCAATATTCGATGCAGTTAAGTATGCTGCAATTATCCATAAATCAGGTGGCGGAACAGGCTTCAGCTTTTCGAGGTTAAGGCCAAAGGGCGATGTTGTTGGCTCCACAAAGGGTATATCCTCCGGCCCAGTATCATTCATGACCGTCTTTGATACGGCAACAGAGGCTGTCAAGCAGGGCGGCACGAGGAGAGGCGCCAATATGGGCATGCTCAGGGTTGATCATCCAGACATACTCGAATTCATCACCTGCAAGAACAGCAACCACAGGCTCAATAACTTCAATATCTCTGTAGGACTTACAGAGGCATTCATGAAGGCAGTCGAAGATGACAGCGAATACGACCTTTTCAATCCGAGGACCAAAAAAGTAGTCAGTAAGCTCAGGGCAAGGACAGTATTCGATACAATAGTAAAACAGGCATGGAAGAACGGAGAGCCCGGAATAGTATTTCTCGACAGGATAAATGCATCCAATCCAACGCCGATACTCGGCGAGATAGAATCAACAAACCCATGCGGCGAGCAGCCCCTAATGCCTTATGAATCATGCAACCTGGGCTCCATAAACCTTGCAAAGATGGTAAAACCAGTGGCCAGTAGCCAGTCACCAGTAGTTAGTTATGAAGTTGATTGGGCAAAGCTCAAGGAGACCACATGGAAGGCAGTGCACTTCCTCGACAATGTCATAGATGTAAACAAATATCCCCTTAAGCTCATAGACGAGATGACAAAGGCCAACAGGAAGATAGGCCTTGGCGTTATGGGATGGGCAGACATGCTCATTCAATTAAGGATCCCATATAACTCCGAAAGGGCAATAAAACTGGCAGAAGAGGTCATGGGATACATCCAGACAGAGGGAAGGATTGCATCAAGCGCACTTGCAGAAGAAAGGGGGGTATTCCCGAATTACGAGCACAGCATATACAACGGCGAGATGGCTGTAAGGAATGCAACAGTAACAACCATTGCACCAACAGGAAGCCTCTCTATCATTGCCGGGTGTTCATCAGGCATAGAGCCTCTCTTTGCACTATCCTTTGTGAGGAATGTAATGGAGGGCACAAAGCTCATAGAGGTCAATCCTTATTTTGAGCAAGAGGCAAAGGCAACAGGTTTGTGGAGCAGGGAGCTTATGGAAAGGGTTGCAGATTCCGGCTCCATTGCCCATTTTACTGAATTCAATGAAGAGATGAAGGGTGTATTTGTAACAGCTCATGACATCACGCCCACAGACCACATAAGAATGCAAGCTGCATTCCAGAAATATGTGGATAATGCCGTTTCAAAGACCGTTAATTTCTCACATGCAGCAACAACAAAGGATGTTGAGGATGTCTATATGCTTGCATACAAAACAGGATGCAAGGGCGTGACTGTTTACAGGGACGGATCAAGGGAAGAGCAGGTTTTAAGCACAAAGAAGGCAGATGAAAAGGCAAAGCAGGAAACAGGCGGAAAGATTGTGCCCAAAAAGAGGCCGCCTGTCATCAAGGGTGCAACAAGGCTCCTAAAAACAGGCTGTGGACATCTCTATGTGACTATCAATGAGGATGAAAACGGCAAGCCATTTGAGGTGTTTACAAACATTGGCAAGGCTGGCGGCTGCGCATCGAGCCAGTCAGAGGCAATCGGAAGGCTCATATCCCTCTCTCTCAGGTCTAATATCGAGCCTGATGAGATAGTTAAACAGCTTAAGGGAATATCGTGCCACCAGCCCTCATGGACAGAAGGTGGCAAGATACTTTCATGCTCTGATGCAATTGCAAAGGCAATAGAGAAATACGAATATGCCACAAAAGGCGACAATGGAAACGGCAAGTCCAAATACAATGAGGTTATGCTCATAGGCGCATGTCCTGAATGCGGCGGTGCTGTTGAGCATGAGGGCGGTTGCGCAGTCTGCCATAACTGCGGATTCACAAAATGCGGGTAAGCCGCTTATTATGGCTAAAAATGCAGGGTATAGTATTTTCGCTCATTCTTGGAAGGCATCCAGATTATTGTCCGAAAAGTCCTCAGACTTTTCGGTGGTCTCCGAGGCTGAGCCAGTCCGCTTAGACATCCATGTCGCGCATGGGCTGCCTAAGTCTGCTCAAATACTATACCCTGCATTTTTTATTTAAGAATAAAGGAGAAAAATATGAGTGGTAACGGTAAAAAAACATTTGTCAGACCTGACTGGAATGAGTATTTTCTTGAGATAGCAAAGGTGGTATCCTCCCGTTCCACATGCCTGAGGAGGCGCTACGGCGCGGTAATTGTGAAGGACAATGTTATTGTTAGCACGGGTTACAATGGCGCTCCAAGGGGCTCTGTGAACTGCGTTGACAGGGGAAGTTGCAGGAGGAAGGAGCTTAATGTGCCTGCCGGAGAGAGATACGAGCTATGCGAGGCTGTCCATGCAGAGCAGAATGCAATCATCAATGGCTCTCCTGAGAGGATGAAGGAAGCAACCATCTACATAGCAGGCTTTGAAGAAGACGAAACCTTTGCAGACGGAAAGCCATGTTTGTTATGCCGCCGCATGATCCAGAACGCTATGATAAAAGAAGTTGTTTATCTCAAGAAAGACGGCAGTATTATGAAGGTGGGGGATGTGAGGGAGTTGGATCTATCTGCTAAAGTTGACATTGGGTTAGATAGGTGACTAATCTATGGGTAAGAAGGAGTTTCTGAAACAAATAGAAAGCCTAAATAAGAAGATTGACGAACATGAGGAAAAGATAAAGAAAGAGAAGCAAAAATCCTATCCCGATGAAGGAAGGATTAAATACTGGGAAAGAGAAATACAGGCATTTAAGAATGCTTTAGAAAAAGCACAAAAGAGATTGAGGAGGGGAAAATGAAGACAGCAGAGACAATAGCCATAAATGAAACACTCTCTATACTCCTGCAAGAACTCGCCAAGGAGTGTCAGGAGACATTAAAACTAATTTCACAACTTCAGATCAAAGACCTATCAGCAGAGCAGATTTCCACCATACTTTCAGAACTTGCTGTGTCAACAGTTCACCTCCACACACATACCGAAGGCCTTCAGGATTTGATTAATGACGAGATTGAGAGACTATAAGAAGCTAAGAAAAGACGGCAGCATCGTGAAGGTGGGGGATGTGAGGGAGTTGGAGGGAATTGTTGAACACAAAGCTTAAAGCAATAGAAAGCATTTATAAAGAAATAGCTGAAGAAGATAGAAGGCTTTGCGAGGATTTTCTGAGTATTAATCTTAAAGATTGGGACGAAGATAATAGTCTTTTTAGTTGTTATGAAGAATAGTCTCAAATCAAAATATACTCGCTTTCGAGCCTATCAGTTGGGAAATGAGGGATCTTCTTTTTCCTATTTTGATGGTAGTCAGTTTACACTTATTGAAGCACGTCTTACACAAATAAGTCGTCCTCGTCTTGAGGCTGAACTGAAAGAATGTGGAGTAGAAAAAATAAATTGCTTACATATTACAAGTTGGGATGACGACCACTGCTTAAAGAATGAACTGAAAGAAATATTCGATAACTTTATGCCTGCACGCATAGAGTATCCTGGATATGATCCGCATACAGATAACGCTAAAGAATGTTTAAATATTATTAAAGCTTATAAGCAAAAAGATGCATCAAGAGTGATACAAAAAGTTGACCCATCATACATAATATCCTTGGAAAACGCTGAAAAATTAGGATACAAAAATATTTTTTATCATCCGAAATATATTTCTGAAAATTCTAATAACAACTCAACTATTAAGCTGTTTCGTTCTGGATGTTTTAACGTTGCGAGCCTTGGAGATGTTGAGGATTCAATAATTAGTGCAAGATTAAGAAGATGCAGTATTTTCGCCAATGAAGTTGATATTTTTATTTTAGCACATCATGGTGCTGATAATGGTTTTACAACTAGTGCTTTTCTAAAAGCAGTGCGCCCAAGGATAGCTGTTTGCTCTTCAAACTATGATAATCAGTTTGATCATCCTAAGCCAGAAATAAGAGCACTTTTTAATAAATACGGTATCCATCTATATACAACAAAAACTGGAGATATTGTAATAAAATCCATTAATCCACACGACAAGCGGTATCAAGTTTTCAATCTTATAGCGAATTCAACTGAGATATCTAGTACAAAAATATTCGAGTCAAAAAAGAGCAAAAGACTCGAAAACAATCAAGACACAGTTCGAAATATTTATAAAAACCAAAAACCATTTTGGAAATTTAACGCATGAAATATGAAAAAGAATCACTGACTTATAGGAACATACCGCAGGTCACTATATTTGTTATTTGGTGTATAAGTATTTATGTTGTATTTCTCTCTGGCACTGGGTACTTTTGGAAAGATTTGCAAGCTAAGTTTGCAGAACTAAATCAAAAAGATATTCTATTAGTTGCAATTATGCCTATTATAGTCACCGTATTTTCTGGAATAATTAGTTCCAATCTGAAAGCAAAAATTGTTTTTTGGCGATTAAAGTATGCACTGCCGGGTCATCGGGTATTTACAGAGCTTGCCGTAGAAGATGCAAGGATTGATATGAATTTGCTTAAGGAAAAAATGAAAAAAATACCGATTGATCCAAAAGAGCAAAATACAACATGGTTCAAACTATATAAGAAATATGAGAATAAGATTACTGTTAAGAATGCCCATAAAAATTTTTTACTTACTCGTGATCTTGCAACTATTTCACTAATATTCTCAATAATCGGAACTGCTGGCTTAATATTTGGGAAGGTTTATCAAACAAAGTTACTTGCTTATTTTGGAATTATGATAATTCATTACATTATATTATCGATAGTAGCACAAAATCATGGGAAACGTTTTGTTTGTAATGTGCTTGCAGAGTATATCGCAGATAACTGATGATGTAAGGCATAAAAGGATGAAAGTATAAGACCTAAGAAAAAAATAAGAAAGAAAGACCATGAAAATGTATCCCACTATAATCCTCGGCGACAGCCGGAACATGAGCGAGATTAAGGACGAGTCTGTTCATCTCATCGTTACATCTCCTCCTTATTGGCAATTAAAGGACTATGGCAATGGCAGTCAGATAGGGTTTAATGACAGTTACGAGGACTATATAAACAACCTTAATCTTGTCTGGAAGGAATGTTATCGAGTCCTGCACAATGGCTGCCGCCTGTGTATCAATATCGGCGACCAGTTTGCTCGTTCTGTTTATTACGGCAGATATAAAATCATTCCCATAAGAGAGGAAATAATTAGGTTTTGCGAGACAATCGGTTTTGATTACATGGGCGCTATTATCTGGCAGAAGGTTACGACATGCAATACAACAGGCGGCGCAACAATCATGGGGTCTTTCCCGTATCCTCGAAACGGAATAATCAAGCTTGACTATGAGTTTATTCTGATTTTCAAAAAACTCGGTGACCCCCCAAAGGTAAGCAGAGAGATAAAAGAAAAATCCAAGCTGACCACAGAAGAGTGGAACGAATATTTTTATGGACACTGGAATTTTCCGGGTGAGAGGCAGGATAAGCACCTTGCCATGTTCCCTGAAGAATTGCCTAAAAGACTTATTAAGATGTTCAGCTTTGTAGGTGACACAGTGCTTGACCCGTTTCTGGGCAGTGGAACAACATGCCTTGCTGCAAAGAATCTGAACAGGAATTCTATTGGATACGAGATCAATAAAGATTTTTTGTCTGCAATCAAGGAAAAAATTAAAGGTGATATTAGCGTAATAGCGCAGGAAAAGAAAGGCATAGACTTCAAAAAAGAAATCCAGAAACTTCCCTATGTCTTTAAAGATCCTGTTAAGTTCGATAAAAAGATCGATCCGAAGAAATTAAAATTCGGCTCAAAGATAGATAACTCAGAACATCAGAGAGAAACTTACTATTCCGTTAAGGAGATTATAAGCCCTGGAATGGTTGTTCTGGACAATGATTTGAAAATCAGACTCATCGGCGTTAAAGAGAATAAGGCAATCAATGGAAAGGCGCTTCAATTTCTGAATGAAAAGCTGAAAGGGCAAAAGGTATTTCTGAAATTTGATGTCACAAAATATGATAAAGAAGGTAATCTTTTATGCTATCTTTATTTGAAAAACAAAACTTTTATAAACGCCCATCTAATTAAGAATGGCCTCGCTGAAGTAAACACTGAATTAAATTTCAAACTTAGAAGTAAATTCATAAGTCTCAGAAAGGAATACCATCATGCCCTTCAAAAAGTTCGCTAAAGATTTTGGCAGTAAGGAGATCATCTTGAATTATGCAAATAGGCGGTGGGGCTTTACGAAAACTAACAAAGTTGGTGAAGTCATGGCATTGATACGGCAATGCCAACCACAAACATTTCAAGAATGGCAGGAGTGGTATTTTAAAAATGCTTTTACGAATACCAAACATCCGATAAAAATAAATCGAGAAATACTAACTGAACTCGGCCAGCGGTTGCATGAGAAGATAACCGAAATCGTTGCTCCGCAATTGCGTGAGGCACTTGCAACACTGACCTTACAAGACTGTATTGATTATGTATATGAATTGACGATTCTCCGGACATTTGATGGTTACTTGACTGAAAAGTCAGTTGTTTATGACATTCTTGCTAAGAAATTTCCTGATATCGTGTTTGAAGAGACAAATCCAGATTTAGACCATGCCGGAGATGTTGATTTTATCGGCAAGGTTGGCAATAAAGCATTTGGTCTTCAGATCAAACCTATCACCGCGCAAGCCAGTATGGGTAATTTTTCGGTTACAGCCCGTATGGAACAATCATTTCGTGACTTTGAACATCAACATGGCGGAAAGGTCTTTATTGTTTTCAGCGTAGATGGCAAGATTTTCAATGAAAAAATAGTTGAAGAAATCCGGAAAGAAATAGAAAGACTGAAGATGTCTGATCTTTCGTAATCATCGGGAGCGAGCTAAAAAACGAGAGCGTCCATATTATTCCCTTGTCTTTTTATGATGTAATCTTTTATGATGTAGCTGGAGGTGATGTAATATGCACAGGACGCAGGTAATAATAGATGACAAACACTACGCATTTTTAAAGAAAAAAGCGGAACAGGAGAAAAAGAGCATTTCTCAGGTGTTAAGAGAAATCATAGAAAGTTACTCCCGCAAGTCGGATGTCTACTCCCTTTTGTCTGTTTCAGGCATAGCAGAGGATACAGAATGTTACGGCAAAGACCATGATAAATGGCTTTACGGTAAAAAATGAAAGAGTTTGTATTTCTTGATACGAGCGCCATTTATGCTCTAATAAACAAAAAAGACCCAAGCCATAAGAAAGTGGAGGACTTTCTGAAAAACTTCAAGGGAAGCCTCTTTGTTACCAATTATATCTTCGATGAAAGTGCAACTCTTATTAGAGCAAGGCTCGGTCATGAGAAAGCTGTTTTTGTAGGGAATATTCTTTTAAAATCCCCGCAAATAGAAAAGATATGGGTTACGCCTGACGACGAAAAAAAAGCATGGGAACTCTTTGTCTTAAGGAATGATAAATCTTACAGCTTTACTGACTGCACGAGTTTTGTTGTAATGAGGAGAATAAAGATTAAGAATTGTCTCACATTGGACGGCCATTTCAGGCAGGAAGGCTTTGAGGAGATTTAGAGCAAGAAGAATATGTTAACCCTCAGAGGCCATCATCTCATCTGTCTGCACTTCTTTTCAGGCGAAGGATATGATGCTCAATTCATCGAAAATCTAAGGGATGTCCTGAAAAGGGTTGAAAGCGAAGAAATAGAGATTGTCTCGGGCGATGATGGAATCTGTGCTGAATGCATTTATCTGAAAGACCGCAAATGCATGCATGATGAAAATGCCGATGAGGGGATAAGGGAAATGGATAATACAGCCCTCAAGCTTTTGAATCTCCGCGCAGGGCAGAAGATAACATGGCAAGACTTAAAAAATCTTATTCCAAACATATTCCTTCAGTGGCATGATAGATACTGCAATGAGTGCGACTGGAAGCATGCCTGCGAGAAAAGCGATCTTTATCAGGAAATGAAAAGAAGATAAAATGGTTGAAAATATTTTAAAATAGCTTTTATGAAAGGCAAAAAGAATCTTATTGTTGCGGGTGACAGGGCATTTGTGGAGGGATAGGGGAGATCTTATGATGGAAATAATATTTTTAGTCGTAGGTTTGGTAATAGGAGGGATAGTCGCATGGTTTGTTGCCAGATCACGCTTGCAGGGAGACTATTCCCAGAAGATTTCGCAGGTCCAGTCAGATTATTCGGGCAAGATTGCAGAGATCGAGGGAAGGGCAAAGAGCGCAGAGGCAGTTGTTAATGAACTCAGGCAGCAGGTTCATCAAAGGGAATCGGATATTAATCAGATTAGAACCGAACTCGATAATGAGAGGCAGCAGAGGATAGAGACCACAACCAGACTGGATGAGGCGCAGAAAAGGCTTGAGGATTCATACAAAAATCTCGATGAGCAGAAGGCGCTTATTGGAGTAATGAAGGCCGAGTTGACAGATACATTTAAAGCACATGCATCGGCAGCATTAAAGAGCAGCAACGAGGATTTTCTGAAGCTTGCATCAGAGCATCTCGGAAAGATACTTGCAGAGACAAAAGGAAAACTCGGAGAACATAGAGAGGCGTTGGATGGAACCATAAAGCCACTTCAGGAAATGCTCAAGAGATATGAAGAACAGATCCAACAGATAGAGAAACACAGGCATGAAAGCTTTGGCAGTCTGACTCAGCAAATCCGTTCTCTGTCATCCATGCAGGAGCAGTTGCAGAAGGAGACGAGTAATCTCGTGACTGTCTTGAGAAGGCCGAAGGTGAGCGGCTCATGGGGAGAGATAGGGTTGAGGAGGGTTGCAGAGCTTGCCGGGATGACAGCGTACTGCGATTTCTATGAACAGGAGTCTGTCTCAACAGAATCGGGAAGATTGAGGCCTGACATGGTTGTGAGGCTTCCAAACGGCAGGGAGATTGTTGTGGATGCAAAGGCGCCTGTTGATGCTTATCTCAATGCTGTTTCCGCATCCTCTGAAGAGGAAAGGAAAAAGGCAATGAATAATTATATAAATCAGGTAAGGAAACACATGGAAACCCTTGGATCAAAGGCATACTGGGATCAGTTTAAGCAGTCACCTGAGATTGTTGTGATGTATCTTCCAGGAGAGTCCTTTTTCAGCGCTGCACTGGAACACGATCATAAGTTGATAGAAGACGGCAGTGCTAAAAAGGTGATACTCTCAACACCGACGACCTTTATAGCCCTTCTTAAGGCTATCGCATACGGCTGGCAGCAGGAGCAGGTTACAAAGAGTGCTCAGGAGATAAATAATCTGGGGAAAGATTTGTATGATAGATTTTCTATTGTGCTTGAGCATTTTGCAGATATAGGAACTGCAATCAGAAAGGCTGTAGAGTCTTACAACAAAGGGGTGAGTTCTATGGAATCGAGGCTTATCCCTTCTGTAAGGAAATTCAAGGAGCTTGGGGTTTCGAGCCAGAAGGAGATAGAATCTCCTTCTGAAATCAGCCAGAGCACAAAGAATATCGAGCATCTTTCGCTGGAATTTGATGATGACAAATAAAGGAGGTTCTTGTGATTGAGGATTTAAGGAAGTCTGAAACATGGAGGGTATTCAGGATACAGTCGGAGCTGGTCGAAGGCTTTGAGACCCTTTTTGATATTGGTCCGGCAGTTACTATATTCGGCAGCTCAAGGCTTACCGAAGATGCATATTATTACCATCAGGCAATAAAAGTAGGAAAGATGCTCTCCAGCGCTGGATTTTCTGTTATCACAGGTGGTGGGGGAGGGATCATGGAGGCTGCGAATAAAGGCGCTAAGATGGGCAATAAGGGAAAGTCGATCGGGCTTAATATCGAGATCCCGCATGAGCAACATCCCAATAAATATCTGGATGTAAATATTTCCTTCAGATACTTTTTTGTGAGAAAGCTCATGTTCATAAAATATGCCATTGCCTTTGTAATATTTCCTGGCGGGTTCGGTACAATGGACGAACTGTTTGAGGCACTAACCCTTGTGCAGACAGGCAAGATACAGTCATTTCCCATAATACTGTTCGGCTCTGATTACTGGAAGGGACTTGTAGAATGGATGAAGCATACCCTTGTTCCTGAAGGTACGATAGGCAGGGAGGACTTTGCCCTTTTTAATATTGTGGATACGCCTGAAGAGGTCTGTGAACTGCTCAAGGAGCACTACAGGGTATTCGGGGGCCCAATACCAATTGGAGAGTGTAAAAATACTAAATAACTACCTGGAGTAATGGAGTGCATTCTATTACTCCAATGCTCTATTTCTATAATGAGTTTGTTACATTCTTGATCTCTTCCAGTTTTTGTAAGGCTTTTTTGGAGTCTATGCTTTCTTCTGCAATCTCCCTTGCTGTCTTGAAGTCCTGTGCGAGTCCAGCTACAACAATGGCTGCTGCGGAGTTCATGAGAACAATGTTCCGTTTTGGCCCTTTTTCTCCATTGAGTATGGAGATTGTTATTCCTGCATTCTCATTCTTGCTGCCTCCAGTCAATTCCTTGCAGTCAGCCTTTTTAAAGCCAAAATCCTCGGGCGTTATGTAAAATGTCTCTACTTTCCCGTCTTTGTATCTCGAGACCCTTGTGCCGTCGCATACGGTTATCTCGTCCAATCCGTCCTCTCCATGGACAACCATTGCATCAACAGCACCAAGATTCCCGAGCACTGATGCCAGGGGCTCGGTCAACCTGTCCGCAAATACCCCTAATATCTGCCTCTTTGCATTCGCAGGATTCGTAAGGGGGCCGAGGATATTGAATATCGTCCTTATGCCTATTTCCCTGCGCGGGCCGATGGCAAACTTCATTGCAGGATGGAACAATGGTGCAAAGAGGAATCCGAAGTTTGTCTCAAAAAGGCATTTTTCAACCTTTTCAGGTGGCAGTTCTATATTTACCCCGAGTGCCTCAAGCACATCGGCGCTACCCGATTGGCTTGATACCGAACGGTTGCCGTGTTTTGCTACGGGTATGCCGGAAGCGGCAACTACTATTGCCGTTGTTGTGGATATATTGAATGTGCCCGACATGTCTCCGCCTGTGCCGCATGTGTCGATAACACCTTCAGGTGCATTGATCTTGGTTGCCTTTTCCCTCATTATCCTCGCAGCGGCTGTTATCTCTTCTATTGTTTCACCCTTTATCCTTAAGGCTGTGAGGAATGCGCCTATCTGTGAATCTGTTGCCCTGCCTTCCATTATCTCTGTCATGCACTCTGCCATTTCTGATTCAGAAAGGCTTATGTTCTGGATGATGAGGTTTATTGCTTCCTTTATCATCTATCTTTCTCCTCTACGAGCCATCGGCAGTTTTACAAAATTCCTCAAAAGGTCTTTGCCCACAGTGGTGAGTATGGATTCGGGATGGAACTGTACGCCCTCGATGGCGAACTCCTTGTGCCTTACTCCCATTATTATCCCGTTGTCTCTGTTTCCGTCGCTCCATGCGGTTATTTCGAGACAGTCCGGTATGGTCTCCCGCTTGATTACGAGCGAATGGTATCTTGTTGCTTCGAACGGATTGGGAAGTCCTTCAAATATTGTCCTGCCATCATGATATACGAGTGATGTCTTTCCGTGCATCAGGTTTGGCGCCCTGATAATCTCTCCGCCAAAGGCAGCGCCGATGGACTGATGCCCGAGGCATACGCCCAGAATCGGGATTTTGCCTGCGAAGTGTTTTATAACATCAATGGATATTCCTGCCTCTTTTGGTGTGCATGGTCCTGGAGATATGACAATCCTTTCTGGCTTCATTTTTTCTATGTCTTCAATGGTTACCTTATCGTTTCTGTATACCAGGACATCTTCGCCCAGCTCTCCCAGATACTGGACGAGGTTGTATGTAAATGAGTCATAGTTGTCAATCATCAAAAGCATATTGCCTCCCTTAATTCTTTTCAAGGGGTTTTCGAAGGGAAATCCCGGTTGCGTGCTCCACTGCCTTCATCATTGCCATTGCTTTGTTTAGTGTCTCCATGTATTCGTTCTCAGGCACAGAATCGGCAACTATGCCTGCTCCTGCCTGAACATATACCTTGCCATCTTTTATAATAAGCGTCCTTATTGTGATGCATGTATCCATATTGCCTGAATATCCGAAATATCCCACTGCCCCTGCATATGCCCCTCTCTTTGTGGGTTCAAGTTCTTCTATTATCTCCATTGCCCTGACCTTAGGCGCTCCTGACACAGTGCCGGCAGGGAAACATGCCCTGAATACATCAAAGGCATCGAGCCCCTTCTTGAGCCTGCCTTCCACATTCGAGACCATGTGCATCACGTGGCTGTAACGCTCTACAGTCATCAGCTCTGTAACCTTTACAGAGCCTATCTCTGCGACCCTTCCCACATCATTCCTGCCGAGGTCAACGAGCATTATATGCTCTGCGATTTCCTTCGGGTCTTTTTTCAAATCCTCTTCAAGGGCATTATCCTCTTCTTCGGTCTCCCCTCTTTTCCTTGTGCCTGCAATTGGCCTCAGAGTTATCTTATCGCCTTCAAGCCTCACAAGGATTTCTGGAGAAGATCCGACGATCTGTGATTCTCCTGTATCGAGGTAATACATATACGGCGAAGGGTTTATTATCCTGAGTGAGCGGTAAATGTCAAAGGGAGATGCGCTTGTCTGTTTCTCGAACCTCTGTGACAGGACTATCTGCACGACATCTCCAGACATAACATACTCCTTTGCCTTTTCAACGGCATTCAGAAAACTTTCCTTTGTAAAATTGGAAGAAAAATTTTCTGTTTGGGCAAGAGGCGATAGCCTATGGGCAATAGGTGCTGGGGAATATGTCCCCTGAATTAACTCGTCTATGATTTTATCTATCCTTGCCTCTGCCTCTTCATACGCTTCTTTGATATCCTTTCCTTCTGTATGTGTGTTGCATACAATCTTTATCGTTTGCCTGAGGTTATCAAATATGAGGACTGCATCGGCAAGCATGAGGAATATGTCGGGCATGTCGATCCCCGGCTTCGGGTTGTCAGGAACCCTCTCAAAGAACTTTACGACATCGTATCCTATGTATCCAACAAAACCGCCTGAAAATCTCGGAAGTCCTTTTACATCAACAGGCCTGAACTTTGAAAGGATGTCCTTTATGACGTTCAGAGGATCTCCGATTTCTGTTTCTATGACAACCCCTCCGTTTTTTATCTCCACTTTTCTGCCTCTGCATGTTATGGTCATCGAAGGTTCTATGCCTATGAATGAGTATCTTGCCCATTTTTCGCCGCCCACAACGCTTTCAAGGAGAAATGACGGTTTTTTATTCAGCTTGAGAAAGGCGCTTACAGGGGTCTCTACATCCCCTGGTATCTCTTTGTAGACAGGAATCAGGTTGCCCTGTCCGGCTAACTCTTTAAATTCATTGAAATTCAAATTCATTTTTTTATTTTAATGGAATCGTGTGTTTTTAGCAATTGCTTTCCCTTCGTAGATAAAGCCAAAAAGTGAAAGATAAAGTGAATTTGACATGGGTTGCATGATTATGATAAGTTTTTCTGTTATCAATTAATTGCGGGTGTAGCTCAGTTGGTAGAGCACAACCTTGCCAAGGTTGGGGTCGCGGGTTCGAATCCCGTCGCCCGCTCCATGAAATTAGCTCATCGTTCATGGCTCATAATAGCTCATAGTCTTTAATTAGCTCCATGAGCTATAAACTATATGGCGGCGTACCCAAGTGGCTAAGGGAGAGGTCTGCAAAACCTCGATGCAGCGGTTCGAATCCGCTCGCCGCCTCCAGAATTAATATCTCATTATTTCCAGATAATCCCTGAAGTCCATCTCTTCTTCTCCCTTTGCAGTGAGAAGCCTTTGTTTTATTTCCTCTATGAATTTCTTCCTATCACCTCTATAGACCGGGTCTATTTCTATTGCCCGTGCGATTATTGCCGCAGCATCTCCATATTTGCCTTCCCTATTATAGGCGAGTGCAAGCCCGTAATACGGCAATGCAAAGAGGGGAGACCTCTTTATTGAATCCTTGAATGCATTTATGGCAGGCTCGTATTGCCCCACCCTGTAATAGGACATGCCGAGATTGTAGAATGCCATTTCAGGCGTTCTGTACAGTGGATTTAATAATGCCCTTTTAAATGCGTCTATCGCCTCTGTCCACTGCCTCCTCTTTGAATATGTTACACCAAGATTGTTGTATGCCTCTGAAAATTCGGAATCAATGGATACTGCTCTTAGAAACAGGTCCTTTGCCTTTTCGAGTTCATCAAGTTGGAGGTAGACGAGTCCAAGGCTGTTAAGGGTCTCTTTATTGTCGGGGTTGAGCTGATATGCCTTCTGAAGTTCCACAAATGCCATCTGGATATTGCCCTCATTCAGGTGGGAAATGCCCATTTTATAATGGAACTCGGCCTCCTTACGCTCCTCCACAGGAACAGTGACGCAGCCGATCAAAAATGTAAGAAGTAAACAGTAAGCAGTAAACAGTAAAGAAGCAAACAGTTTTTTTGACTCTTGACTTCTGTTCTTCATGCCTTTCAGTTTAAATTATTTTGACAATCTTGTCCATAAGGACTGCAGCGTCTCCTCGACCTTTGTTATTGCATCTTTTGGCGGTATCCCCCGTGTATCCAATTCAAAACCGTCAGGCAGGAAACGAATCCCTCTCTCCTTCTTCTGTAGTTCAAACAATGTCTTTAAAAGTTTATCAAAAAAGTTTTCAGGAATTTTGTATTTATCCTCTGCATCCGAAACAAAGAGAAACCTGTATCTGCCGTCTATATCAGAAACCGTAGAGATATATAAGAGCTTCGACAATATTTTTATCTCTATGACATGCAAAAGATTATTCACCTCATCTGGCATGCTGCCGAATCTGTCGATGAGTTCATTTTTCAATTCTGTCAAGGCATCGAGAGATTTTACCGTTGATATTCTTTTGTAAATGCTCAGCCTTAGTGTTATATCCGGTATGTAATCCTCTGGTATAAATGCAGAAAGCCTTAATCTTATCTGGGAATCTATTTCTTCCTTTATTTCTTCTCCCTTGAGTTCTGAGACAGCCTTCTCGAGCATCTCCATGTACATATCGAATCCAACTTTATAGATATGCCCTGATTGCTCTGCACCGAGGAGATTTCCTGCCCCTCTTATTTCGAGATCTTTTAGCGCAAGCCTGAAACCTGCGCCGAGATAGCTCATCTCCTGTATTGCCCGCAGCCTCTTCTTTGCATCATCTGTAATGATGTCTTCTCCTGGTATCAGGAAGTATGCATATGCCTGTGTGTTTCCTCTTCCAACCCTTCCTCTGAGTTGGTAGAGGTCTGACAGTCCGAAGGTGTCTGCCCTGTTTACGATTATGGTGTTGGCTGTTGCAATATCCAGACCTGCGCCGATTATTGCAGTACACACGAGGATATCTGTTTCCTTATTCAGGAAGTCCAGCATAATCCTTTCGAGGTCTACCTCTCTCATCTGTCCATGGGCTGTTGCAATCCTCGCATCTGGGACGAGCTTTTTAATATGGGTAGCTATCTTTTCTATGTCTCTTATCCTGTTATGGACAAAGAAGACCTGACCGTGCCTCTGGAGTTCCCTTTCTATTGCCTCTTTTATTGTCCTGTCATTAAATGTTGTAACAGTGCTTCTCACAGAGAGCCTTTCCTCTGGAGGTGTCTCTATCGTGCACATCTCCCTTATCCCGGACAGGGACATATGCAGCGTCCTCGGAATCGGCGTTGCTGTAAGGGTGAGGACATCAACGCCCTTTTTGAGTTCTTTCAGTCTTTCCTTTTGTGCTACTCCGAATCTGTGTTCTTCATCTATAATCAGGAGTCCTAAGTCATGGAACTGGACTTTTTTGTTCAGGAGCATATGCGTGCCTATAACTATGTCAACCTCTCCTTTTGCAATTGCTGTAATAGAATTTTTTAAATCATTTTTATTTTTAAATCTGCTGAGATAATCTATTCTTACAGGGAATCCAGAAAACCTTGCCCTGAATGTCCTGAAGTGCTGTTCTGCAAGCAATGTTGTTGGAACAAGCACAGCCACCTGTTTTCCGTCATAGACAGCCCTGAATGCGGCCCTGACAGCCACTTCTGTTTTCCCATATCCAACATCTCCGCAGAGGAGCATATCCATTGGCATTTCTGAATGCATGTGCCTTTTTATCTCCTCTATGGACATTATCTGGTCAGGTGTTTCTTCGTAAGGGAAAAAATCATCGAACTCCCTGTGCATGGAAGTGTCCTCGCTGAATTTATAACCCCTTGCAATCCTCCTCTCAGCATACAGTTTCAGGAGTTTTTCTGCCATCTCCCTGATACCTTTCTTTACCTTCTGTTTTGTCCTGATCCATGCCTTGCCACCGAGTTTTTCGAGGGATGGGATGTGTCCTTCTGCTGCACTGTATTTCTGCAGCCTGTCTATGCTGTGAAACGGGATATATAATCTGCCATTTGCATATTCGATTGTTATCAAATCCTGTTCGTAGTCTTCTGTTTTCTGCCTCTGCAATCCAGCGAACCTTCCTATGCCGTGGTCTTTATGCACAACGAAATCGCCGGGTTTCAAATCGTCGATACCGAGGAGGAGCCTCGAGACCTTTGATTTTTTAATAGGCCTGTATGAGGGTCTTTCGCCAAAGATTTCCCTGTCTGTGAGTATCAAGAGTTCAGGAAGGTTTATTCCCGAAGACAGTCTGCCTGTGGTTATGCAAAACATTCCTTCATAGGACTTTAAGTCCTGCCTGTCTATTATTGGCGCTACAATGCCGCCATCAGACATAATATCTTTGAGGCGCTCTGCCTGCGCTTTTGAAGACATTGCGGAGATAACCTGTTTGTCTGCTTTTTTTAATGCATCAGGAATATCATTTATGCCCTTACGTTCCTCTGGAGGGATTCCAGTCCCCTTGATTGTCATTTCGCCTGCATCAATCCCTTCACCAACAAAGGGGAGATGCGAAAAGGTGATAAGTTTAGAATTTATATCTTTTGATAATGCAATATCCTTCAATGCCTCTGAACTCAGAAAAATGTCTATATCCCTGATTTTTAGTAATTCATTTAGTAAATCAGTTTTTATCTCCACATCCTGAACTCCTAACTCTGAACTCTTAAGTCCTGGTTCTTCGGCAGGAAAAATTTCTATATCATTTATCTCTTTTATCGACCGTTGTGTTTCGATATCGAATATCCTTATTAGGTCTATCTCGTCTCCGAAAAACTCAACCCTCACAGGAGAGTCTTCAGTTACAGGGTATATATCAAATAGCCATCCCCTCTGGCTGTATTCACCCCTTTCCATTACAACGCTTACATTTCTGTAGCCGTGCAATGTAAGCCATGCCTCCAGTTTTTCCCTTCCGATTTCCATTCCTTTTTTGAGAGATTGAACATTGTTTTTTATTTCAGAGACGGAGAATCCAGAATAATATGCCTCCTTTGAAGTTATTATTGAAATAAATTCTGTTTTCTGACTTCTGACTTCTGTGCCCTGTATTCTGTATAATGCCTTTGCCCTTTCTCCAATGGCTTCTGGACCGGATGGCGGAGGAAAGTATGCAATTGCTGATTGCTGATTGCTGATTGCTGAATTAAAAAATAGAAAATCATTATAAAGCATCGATGCGGACTCGTCAGAATCTTCGACCACAACAAAGGGCTTTTCATGAAACAAAAGCAGCAATGCTAAGTGTGGGATGGAGATGTTGTAGATCCTTTTTGTCTCGCTGATTTTTAGACGCTCGCTTATTTGTTCTGCATGGCTTTTTAATAAATGAAATACATTAGGCATGGTTTTATTTTAACTCAAATCTTATATAATATTTCCTATGCTTATACTTATGCTGTCGTTTGCCTTTTATCTCTTTGCAACATGGAAAAGGCATTTCTTGTATATCGGTCTTATATTTCAAATCGCCTATCTGATTATGCGTGGGTTTCAGCTGGAAAGGCTTCCCCTTGTAGGACCCCACGATACAATTACCTTTTTCTCGGCATCTGTCGTGGCATTCTCAATCCCGTTCAATGTTGTATTAAAGAGGCATCAATTTCAGGGCATCATTGCGGTAATGGGTTCGGTCTTCACTGCATTTGCCCTCGTATCAAAGCAGCATAATGCACCCCTTCCGCCTGTTTTAAGGACATTGTGGTTCGAATCCCATGTTGTTCTGGCGTTTCTCTCTTATGCGCTTTTCGGCATTGCGGCTGTTTTGAGCGTACTTTTCTTAAAGGAGCGGGACAACTCTTTTGACGGTCTTCAATACAGGGCAGTGCTTATGGGCTATTGCCTGTTCTCGATATCAATGATATTCGGCGGCATATGGGCATATCTTGCATGGGGGACTTACTGGCTATGGACTCCAAAGGAGCTCTGGACAACAATTCTATGGCTGTTTTACAGCCTTTATCTGCATGCGAGACTGAGGCAGTGGTGGATGGGTAAGCCGATGGCTGTTTTGGGTATTGTCGGCTTTGTTGTCGTATTGTTCACTTATCTCGGCGTGAGCCTTCTGATGAAAAGCTCACATAGTTTTTAGCAGAATCGGGTTAGAGGTTATTATGGTAAGACGGATAACAAAATTCTTTCTATCCATAAGAACAACCATATGGCTGCTCTGGTTTCTCATGGCCGTGCTCTTTGCAGGCGCATTTATAATGCCTGCAAAAGAAGAATTTCAGGCCATTCACTCGATGCCACTTTTTGATTGGCTGAAGGAACAGCCTATAAGTATGACATGGTGGCTGTGGTGCTCAATCATTATCCTTGCGATTCTCACAATCAATACTGTTTTTTGCAGTATTGAATCCATTATAAAAAAGAGAAAGGCAACACAATGGCTTTTACTGATATCACCTCAGATAATACATATCGGTTTTCTATTTATGCTCCTTGCCCATCTCTTGAGTTCTATAGGAGGCTTTAAGGGGGTTGCAGTTGCAAGGGAAGGGGCATTTTTGAAAATGCCGGATGATGACATAACATTGAATATTAAAGCTATAAACATAGATGTTGATCAATACGGATATATAAATGACTGGGAAGTGAATGTGGAATATATTTCAGGGCAGAACAAAATCCTTAAAGACAGGATAAAACCTAATGCACCCTCTCTAAAGGAGGGATTCAATATCAATGTGAAGGATCTTCAGGCATTCCCTGAGAAAGCAGTTCTTCTTCAGGTAAGCAGGGAACCGGGAGCCTTGTGGGCATTAATCGGCGGAATATTATTTATGGCAGGTACTATTATTCTCATTGTACTTAAGGTAAAGATGGAGAAATAGTATGATATAACTCATAGATTAGGAAAATAGAATTCCTTATCATAAAATCATGAAACCATCCATACCGGAAATAGGGACAGTAATAAGGCTTCAGGGAGACATTGCTACTGTTATGCTCAGAGGCGGAGAGTCATGCAAGGGCTGCGGACAGGCGAAGATAGGTCTCTGCAATGCTGCAAGCACTAATATGATGCTGACTGTCAAAAACCATGTCGGCGCTAAGGTCGGAGACACCGTTACCATAGGCATTGATAAGGAAATAAAGGCAAAGGGCTATTCCCTTGCTTTTATTATCCCTCTGTTTTCTCTTATCTTCGGCGCATTGGCAGGGCATATAGTCGGCAAACACCTTTCAATGCCATCCCTTGAGGTCGTGTCCGGGTTTATAGCCCTCCTTCTTGTATCTTTTTTCTCTTTCAGGAGGTTGAAGATCCTCGATTCATCTTCATCTATGGCAATAAAGTCTGTGATATCCGACAACAGGTTTAATGAATCAGTAGAGTCTGATGAAGTGAGAAGGTATTCCGAATATTTGGTTTAAATTACTCCACTGGTGTGACTACCGCCATTACAACGAGTCTTTCACCCTTATCAGCCCTGAAGCCGTGAGGAATCAACGGGTCGCAAAGTATGGCAGTCTTTTCATCCGCAACGATTTCCTCATCGCCCACGATAAATGTCCCTTTCCCTTCAACACAATACATCATGAGCCTCAGAGGTGCCTTGTGAGGCTGCAATGCCTGTCCTGCCTCAAGGCACATCAATGCAACACGCATCTCCGGCTTGTCAGAGAGCATTTCCCTTGAGATCTTGTCAGGGTAAAATTTTATGAGCTTTTTAAGATCGATCACTTCCATAGAATCCTCCTCTTTAAGTTGTTTTTATAAATTTAGCATTGAATAGATCATAAAACAATGATATTCATCATAATGCCTAAAGATTTTTATGATTTAAATCATAGTTCTATAACCTGGTTAGAGCTATTATTAAGAGAAAAAGGGTTTATGGATAACACACCAAAAGATTTTGAGATTTCAGATGAAGACCTCAGGGCTGCCATCAGGGAAATAAAGACATATGTGGACATTACCGAGGATGACCTGAAAAAGATTTATTCCATTGCCTTAAGACATGCAAAGGAAAGGCTTGCCTCCAAAATCCCTGTCAGTGATGCAATGACTAAAAATGTGATAACTGTCAAGAAGGATGCGGATATTCATGAAGTGTCAAGGCTGCTTGCAGAAAATAAGATTAGTGGCCTCCCTGTGGTAGATGATGAAAACTGTGTGATAGGTGTCGTCACAGAGGCCGATGTCCTTTCTATGGCCGGGATGAGGCATGGACATACATTCAAGGACATCATAAGACATATTCTTGGAGAGCCATTGCCTGAGAGAAAAGCAGGAAATAAGGTGGAGGATGTTATGACATCTCCGGCAATAACAACAAGGCCAGATGCAGATATAAGGGAAGTGGCAAGGATTCTTGATGAAAGGAGAATAAAGAGGCTTCCAGTTGTTGTTGGTGAAAATAAGCTTATAGGAATAATTTCGAGGGCTGACATAGTCCGTGTAACCGGCAAGAAATGAATATAAGCGAATACTTTTCAAAGATGAGGGGCGGGGCAAAGAGCCCTCCTGGAGTGGGTCTATCAGAGATGCTCTGGTCATGGCTCGGCGCCATGATTGGTATCGGTATCTGCGGCTATCTCTCAGCAAAGTATTTTGAGCCGAGGGATTTGACATTGATAATAGGCTCTTTCGGTGCCTCAGCAGTGCTTGTTTATGGCGCAATCAAAAGCCCCCTTGCCCAACCGAGAAATCTGATCGGAGGTCATATAATATCAGGGTTTGTTGGCGTTGCATGCTATCAATTGTTCGGTGATGTTATCTGGATGGCCGCTGCACTTGGCGTATCCCTTGCCATTGTGGCGATGCTCGCAACAAAAACGGTTCATCCGCCAGGCGGCGCAACTGCATTGATTGCTGTTATAGGAGGTAAAAAGATCCATGACCTCGGTTTTTTGTACGTACTTTTACCTGCTGGAGCAGGTGCGCTTATATTATTAATCGTTGCTCTTTTAGTGAATAATCTCTCGAAAAACAGGAAGTATCCGGAATACTGGCTGTAACTTGATAATTCCGTGTGGCGTGCCACAGGGTTTCCATATTCTGTCATTCTGGCTTGTCCAGAATCTTTCTGAAGGATTCCCGACAAGCGGAAATGACAATGACAACAACACAAACATCGGATTCTTTGATACCCTGCGGTCTCTGCCGCAGAGTTCTTTATTATAATCTTTAAATAAACAGGACTGCCAATTCGTTCAAGACAGTCCTGTTTATCTATAGAAGTCTGTTAAATTAATGGTGATGCATGTGTGCAGGCGCACTGCTGCCCTTGCCCAATATCTCCACTTCGCCGCTGCCGAGATGGTATACGGCTGCAACCACCTTAAGCTCTCCCTTCTCGATCAAATGCTTTAATACTGGGCTTTTACTCATTATATATTTTTCCTGAACCGATACGTTTTCTTTTATTGCATTGTTGAAAATATCGTCCTTTGTTCCGCCCTTTGTCTTTGCTGCTTTGACTGCCGGCATGATCTTCCTTACTATTGCCCCTATATTGCCTTCGGGTTTCCCCTTTGCATCCATTGCTGCTGTCACCGCACCGCACTGTTCATGCCCGAGAATGAGCAACAGAGGAGAATGTAGATGTTCTGCTGCATACTCTATGCTTCCGAGGGCAATGGGATCGAGGAGATTTCCTGCAGTCCTTATTACGAATATATCTCCCAACCCCTGATCAAATATAATTTCCGGTGATAACCTTGAATCTGAGCATGTTACCACTATTGCAAATGGACTCTGGCCCTTTAAAAGCTCTTTCCTCCTTGAATTGCCCACATCCTTCTGAGCAAGACTTCCCGAAACGAATCTCTTATTGCCGTCCATGAGTTTGCCGAATGCCTCATCGCCCTTCTGTTCACTGGCAAAGGCAAGACTGATGGAGACCATGAATACTAAAACTGCCGAGACCCAAAAACTCCTTCTGAACATAAAATCCCCCTTATAAGAAATTTTAAAGCTATAAATATAGCCCAAGATGAATACTACATTTTGACACTTAAAGTCAAGAAGTTAGCCCACATTATTCATAAACGTTGTTATGCTGGAAGACAAAGTATTTCCGCTTCATTCTCGGAATTTATGAATAATATGGATTAGTCTTTCTAAAGATAGAACAGGCGTTTAAATGAAGCTTTGTAGTGATTGGCGCTCTATTGTGTGCTTATGCCCATTCACAGGCATTAGTCTAAAATATCCCAGAAGTTTCTGACCCACTCCCTTTTTTCATTCAGGGAGCTTAAGATTTTATTTTCATTCATGCGCAGAAAACCTGCAAGGCTCTGCACAATGGTGCTACCCTCTTTTAGAAGGAATTCATTCCTTAGCCTGAGCATGGTTTCGATGGTCCTGTAAAACATGTAAGTCTCTTTGAACATCATTGCATCGCTATCCTCCAGTATGCCTCTTTTGCTGAGGCGGTTAACTGCATCAAGAGTTCCCTGAACAAGTATCTGTTGGTTGTCCATGCAGTTTTTGAGCTGCAGATATTGAACTATAAACTCCAGTTCCCCAAGCCCTCCTGCGCCGAGCTTTATATCATAAGTGCCGGGGACTTCCTTTGATAATTCTTTCTGAATCCTTCCCCTCATTTTTTTTATGTCGCTTAAGGTTATTTCACCTCCCCTTTCCATTAAAATCTCTCTTCTCAGTTCCATAAATTTGAAATTTGAAGTTTGAAATTTGAAATTACAGATGGGCCTTGCCTTTAAAAGTGCCTGTAGTTCCCAAACCTGTGCATGCTTCAGGTAATAATCTCGAATGCCTTTTATGGAACTCACGAGAGGGCCTTTGCTGCCTTCAGGTCTCAGGCGGGTGTCAACCCTGTATGCTATCCCGTCCTTTGTGTAGGACATGCAGACCCTCAGCAACCCCTCTGCTGTCTTAATATCGTTTTCTGTAGGTTCTTCTAATGTTATAAATATCAGGTCAAGGTCAGAATTAAAAATAATCTCCCTGCCTCCCAGTTTCCCGAAGGCAATAATATTCAATGATGTCCCATGTCGTTCAAGCAGTGCTGACAAGATTGCATCTGCCGTCTTGCTCAGCCCTTTCATTATTTCTATTACCCCTATTTTTTTATCCAGAAACAGGATTCCCAGCTTTATCTCCTCGAACCTTTTTAATAACCTTATGGCAGTGGATTCTCCATGTCTGTCAATTAACAGCTTTAGTTCATTCCTTAATGCCCTCAATGATTTTTTTGTTATTTCACCACCAACAATGGACTCGATATATTCAGGACTGCCCATGAGTATCTTTGAAAGGTATTCGCTCTGGGAGAAGATGAAGTTAAGGACAGAGATTATTTCAGGTCTTTGTGCTATGGCTTCCAGATAGGATTCCTTTGAGGCTAAAATGCTGGAGAAATCGACTAACTGAAGCAGGGCGAGGTCAGGGTTTATGCCCTTGATCGCTTCATCCACAAATCTCGGAAGAATATCCTCGAGGAGCCTCCTTCCCCTTATTGTCTGGAAGGAGTATATGTTGTTTCTTATCCTGGTGAGTTGGTGCATGGTCCTCTTCATATCCGTTATCTTCGTCTTTGAAAGCTCTTCTGCCATGAGGTGTTCAACAGGTGTTTCCATATCCCAGAAAATGCTGCTCAATAAGCCTTGAGGTGGTTTTTTTCTGGATTCCAAAAGTGAATCGTATATTGTCCTTACCTTATGTCTTCTCCTGTTAAGCTCTGACAGAAAGACCGACCTGTCCGGAAATCCCATCTTTTTCCCGAGAATATCCAGTTCCATGTCGCTGGATGGAAGGGCATGTGTCTGGATATCGTTCAATTGTTGGAGCCTGTGTTCAAGTGTTCTCAGAAAGATATAATTGTCCAAAAGCTGGCCGAAGTCTTCATAACCTATAAATCCCTTTTGCAGGAGTTTATGTAAGGCCTTGAATGTGCTCCGCTCCCTTAAAGACGGCTCTTTGCCTCCATAAATCAACTGGAATATCTGTATGAAAAATTCTATCTCTCGAATCCCGCCATATCCCCGTTTTATATCCCTGCTCAATGTTCCTGCCTTTATCTGTTCAACCTGTGACTTCATCCTCCTGATTTCGTCAATGGCTTCAAAGTCAAGGTATTTTCTGTAGACAAAGGGCTTTATTGTATTCAAAAAATCCTGTCCTAACTGCATGTCTCCTGCTATCGGCCTTACCCTGAGAAGTGCAGCCCTTTCCCACAACTGTCCCCATGACTCGTAATACTCCTCATAACCTCTTAATGACATGGCCAGACTGCCGCGCTGCCCCTGTGGCCTTAATCTCAGATCAACCCTGTAGGCAAAGCCGTCCTCTGTATTTGCAGAGAGGAATCGCGTGTATTCTTCAACAAGCTTTGTGTAATATTCTAAGGCAGAGATTTTATTCATGGTTATGCCTTGAATTGCAGATACCCCGCTTGTCTCACCTTCTTCCCTGTAAACAAAGATTATGTCCACATCAGAGCTGTAATTGAGTTCCTGAGCTCCCAGCTTTCCGAGGGCTATAACAACAACGGAATTGTTTTCAGGAGTGCCATATCTCTGCTTGAGAAATGATTGGACAAATTCCAATGATTCCCACAGAATCGCATCAGCAAGATTACTCATATCGAGCATTATCTCCTGAAGTTCTGCCTGCTTAAGAATATCCTTCAGGGTGATAATCATCAGTTTGTTTTTTTTGAAAATACGAATTGCCTTCATACCTTCATTTATGGAATTGCAAGAAGAGAGCAGTTCATTTAATTCAGCCCTCAGTTGTTCGGCATCAAAGGGTATATTGAGATTATCAATGGCATAAAACAGTGCATCAGGATTTTTTACAGAATAATTGGCGAGAAACTGGCTATATGAAAATAAGGTCGCGACTTGAGAATAATGAGCAGTTAGTCTTTCGGTGTAAGCAGGATTTTCCGATAAAAACGATTTTATATTATTCTTTGCCCTTTCAGGGTCGGGCAGATAGCTCAATGCTGATAGCTGATAGCTCATAGCAATACAATAATACCATCAACTGAAGACTATGAGCCATGAGCTATGAGCCAACAGCTATCTCTCACTGGTCCATAACCTCGGGTCAAGGGCATCCCTCAATCCTTCTCCAAAGAGGTTGTAGCTGAGCACGGTGATAAGAATGGCAACGCCTGGGAAAAGGGACAGCCACCATGCTATCTCTATGTTGTCCTTCCCTGATGTGAGCATATTACCCCAGCTGGGTGTAGGAGGCTGAACCCCTATGCCGAGAAAACTTAAAGCCGATTCCACCAGTATTGCGCTTGCCACACCAAGAATAGCAGAAACGAACACAGGAGCCATGCTGTTTACCATAATGTGTCTTAAGATTATCCTCATATCGCTTGCCCCCAGCGCCTTTGCAGCAAGGACAAATTCCCTTTCTTTCAATGATAGAAATTCTGCCCTTACAAGTCGCGCTACTCCCATCCATGATGTAAACCCTATAACTATCATAATGTTCCAGATACTCGGGCCGACAAAGGCTATGACAGCAAGGACCAGAAAGAATGTCGGAATAGAAAGCATTATATCAATAAACCGCATTATTGCCCTGTCGGTCCAGCCGCCATAGTATCCTGATACTGCACCGAGCAGCATGCCTATAATTGTTGCTATGCCTACAGCAATAAAGCCGACTGATAGTGATATCCGGCTGCCATACACCATTCGTGATAAAACATCTCTACCGAGGTCATCGGTTCCAAGGGGGTGCCTCGCGCCCGGGGGCTCAAGGATGTGTTTTCTGTCAATATCGTTGGGATTAAATGGAGAAATGAAAGGCGCAAGCACCGCAATAACAAAAAGGACAACCACGATAACCCCACCTGCTACTGCAAGTTTATTCCTTTTAAACCTCTTCCAAAATATCTTCATATATCACTTCACCCTTATCCTCGGGTCTGCGAGCATGTAGCCGATATCTGCCAGCAGGTTTCCTATCAATGTCAATATTGCCCCGATTGTCAAAATACCCATTATCAGCGGATAATCCCTTGTCATCACACCCATAAAGAAGAGCTGGCCCATGCCCGGAATGCCGAATATATTTTCGAATATAACACTTCCGCCGATGAGTCCGGGGATAGAAAGTCCGAGCAATGTGATGATAGGCAAAAGTGCGTTTCTCAGGGCATGTCCGTATATAATCCTCTTTTCGGATAATCCCTTTGCCCTCGCTGTTGTAACATAGTCCTGCCTTAACACCTCAAGCATGCTGCCCCTCATGTATCTTGAAAGACCCGCAAGACCTCCAAATGAAGAGACAAAGACAGGGAGCAAAAGATGAAGGATTCTATCCCATATTTTCTGCATGAGTGTCAGCGAGTCATAGTTCATGGACTTTAGCCCTGATATTGGAAGCCAGCCAAGATGCACACCAAAAAGCATCATCAGCAGGAGTGCAAGCCAGAATGAGGGTATGGCAAAGCCTATGAAGACAGATGTGGTTGTAATCTTGTCATACAGTGAATACTGATGAGTTGCAGAAGATATGCCGACAGGTATCGCAATGGTAAAAATTATAAGCATGGAAAGCACATTGATCAGAAATGTGATAAACAGCCTTCTTTCAAGCAGAGGCTTTTTCGTATCCCATATCCTTTCCATAACAGGTCTTCTGTCGCCTGAGAAGGATTCGCCGAAATCCAGTCTTACAATCCTTTTAAGCCACATGCCGTATTGAACTACTATTGGCTTATCGAGCCCATAGTATTTTTCGAGCTTCAGCCTTGCCTCGGGCGTGATCTTGGGATTCAGTTCTGTGAGTATATCTGTCGGCTTTCCAGGGGCAAGATGGATAATAAAAAATGAAAGCAGTGTAATCCCAAAGAGCGTTGGGATCATCTCGAGGAGTCGTTTAATGAGATAGATCAGCATCTTCAGGGCTCTATTCTATGTCTCTGGAGTTTTTCCGGCACATACCATTTAGGGAGATTATAACTTATACCTATAGGCGAAGGCTTGATGCCTTTAATCCTTGAATGTACAATCGGAATGGCATCTGGCACGTACAGAAAGATATACGGCAGATCATCGGCAAGTATTTCCTGGATTTTATAGTATACCTTTTTTCTTTCTTCTATATTGAATGTCCTCCGGCCTTTTTCGAGGAGCGTGTCAACCAGTGGATTGCTATAACTGACAAAATTAAATTCCTTTTCCCTTGTTTTGCTGGAGTGCCAGATATCATACTGGTCGGGATCAAGGCCGATGCTCCAGCCGAGTATGACCGCCTCAAACCGTTTTTTATCGATAAACTCGTTGATGAAAGTGCTCCACTCAAGCAGTCTTATCTCCACTTTTATACCTATCTTTGCGAGTCTCCATTGAATAATAGTAGCTGTATTGATTCTCTGGCGGTTGCCCATATTGGTAAGAATAGTGAATTGGAACGGCTTGCCGTCCTTGTCTATAATTCCATCTCCATCGGTATCTTCCCATCCTGCCTCTTTCAGAAGCCTTTTTGCCTTCTCCGGGTCGAATTCATATTTTTTTACATATGGATTGTACGGCCATGTGTTTGGAACATAAGGACCTGTAGCAGGGCTGCCAAGTCCAAAGAGAACAACATCAATGATTTCACTTTTATCTATGGCATGCGCTATTGCCTGCCTCACACGCTTATCTTTAAACCATGGATGCTTGAGATTAAAACCCATATAGGTATAGTTGAATACAGGGTAGCGGAATTTCTGGAAGTTTTTTCTGAAGAAATCGGTATTGGTCTGTTTCGTATACTGAATCGGAGTAAGTCCCATCATATCGATTCCCCCTGCCTGCAGTTCTAAAAAAAGCGTTGCCGGGTCAGGTATCACCCTGTAGATATACCTGTCTATATATGGCCTTCCATCGAAATAACCCCTGTTTGAATCAAGCACCACTTCCTGACCCGAAACCCATTTCTTGAGCTTGTAAGGACCTGTCCCGATAGGATTCCTTCCAAAGTCGCTTTTCGTTATGTCCTTGCCTTCAAGTAGATGTCTGGGAAGAACAACCAAATTCCCCCACGATGTGAGTGCAGGCGCAAAAGGTTTTTTATATGTAACCCTGAATGTATATCTGTCAAGGACTTCGAACTTTTTGACCTGCATGTAATCCTCTTTGTAAGGTGTCGGTGTTTTTTCATCAATAATGGTTTTGTATCCAAACAGCACATCGTCTGCTGTAAACTCGACTCCGTCAGCCCATTTGACCCCTTTTTTCAATCGAAAGGTAATAACCATACCATCGGATGAGATTGTCCATGACTCTGCAAGGTCTCCTATAACCTTCAGGTTCGTATCATATTTTACAATGCCGTTAAAAATCATTCCTGCCACGCTATGAGAAGCGCTATCGCCAGCAAGCATGGGAATGAGAGTGCTTGGCTCGCCTATGGTGCCTTCTATAACGGCATCGCCATATGCTGCAGTTTCCATGGATTCCATCTCTCTTCCCGCAGGGTCTCCATGTGTAAGGTGAATAACGGTGAATGTTATAAGGGTTATCCCGAATATAATGGGAATCATCAATAAAAGGCGTTTAAGGATATACAAAGGCATATATGTAAATTAATGTATGAAAGGATTAAAGTCAATGCTTACTGATTTATTTTTATTATCCCTCTCTGGATGGCGAATTTAATAAGAGCCGAACGGCTGTGGATGTCGAGCTTTTCGCTTATATTTGTCTGATGTGCTATAACGGTCTTGGTGCTGATATTGAGCATATCGGCCACCTCTTTATGAGTATATCCTTCTGCTATCAGTTTCAAGACCTGTTTTTCCCTGTCGGTCAGTTTCTCATAAGGGTCCTCCACCATTGTCTGCCTGTCTTTGCCAAGATAGCCTGCAACAACCTCCGAAGTAATTGATGAATGGAGATATAATTCTCCCCTGTTGATGGCCCTTAAAGCTGCAATGAGGTCGCTTCCCACTGCCTTTTTAAGCAGATATCCTGATACGCCGGCCTTTAAAAACCTCGATATGTACTCCTTGTCTTCATACTGCGTAAGCACAAGTATCTTTGTGTCAGGGTTCATTTTCTTCATCTCGATTGTTGCCTCATATCCTCCGAGTTTAGGCATATTTATGTCCATTATAATTATGTCAGGGTAAAACTTGTTTGCCTTTTCTATTGCCTCGATGCCGTCAGATGCCTCGGCAACCACCTCGATGTCATCGCATGTTTTCAAAAAGGCTGTAATGCCTTCCCTCACAAGGGCATGGTCATCTGCTATAAGAACCTTTATTTTAGACATATTCTTCTCCCTCTGCCTTCATTGGAACTTTAAGACTTATCCTTGTGCCGCAGCCAGGCGCTGAATGTATATCCACGCTGCCTCCCATAAGGGATGCCCTTTCCTTCATGCCTAAAAGCCCAAGTCCCCTGAAGTCTTTTCTTGCATGAACGGCCTGCTGAAACAGGGTGTTGACATCGAATCCCTCTCCGTCATCCTCCACATCTACGCTGATGTAATTATTGTCAGCCTTAAGAATCACAAAGACATTTTCGGCATTTGCATGGCGCGATATGTTCGCAATCGCCTCCTGTATAATCCTGAAGAGCCTTATCTCTATATCCTGACTGAACCGTCTGTTCTTGGCCCCGGTGATATTGTAAAAGATGTTTGTCCCCTTTTCTCCCAAATGGATGTCGAGGAGCCATTTGATTGCTGCTTCCAGTCCAAGGTCATCGAGAAGGGATGGCCTGAGGTTTTGTATGGCTGCATTGAGTCCATCGAGGGTTTTGATAACTATTTCCCGGATGGCATCAATTTTATTTGCCGAAATCTGTTCAGGATAGAGTTTGCACATATCGATCTTCATGAGAAGCGCCGAGAGGTCCTGTATTGTATCGTCATGGAGGTTTCGCGCTATCCTCTTCCTTTCCTCTTCCTCTGTGGAGATTATCTTGTTTAGCAGGTTCTCGATCCTCTGCTGTCCTTCTTTTATTTTCCGCGTCCTTTCCTTAACCCTCTTTTCGAGCTCAAGGTTATAATTTTTTATGCTCTCTATAGACCTGTCAAGTTTCTCCCTCATAGTCTCAAAACTCCGGCTTAGTACCCCTATCTCGTCGCTGCCCTGAACCGCAACAGGCTCTGAAAGGTCCCCCCTTGATATCCGGTCTGTTGCCTTTATCAATTCCTTTATTGGATCGACCACGCTCCTGCTTATCCCCATTGCGAGCATAAATGCAGTCCCTATAAAAATCGCTCCGAGGGTGACAAAGGTCTTCTTCATATGCATGGAAGGCTCAAAGACATCGACTTCGGGTTCCTGTATGGATATGCCCCATGGAGCCATTTCAAGGGGTACAAATGCCACGACATTTGTGGATTTTTTTTTCTTCTCCTGATCATGGCATTGGTGGCATGTTGTTACCCGTTCTTTTTTAGAATTTATTATGGTGCTGAAGAATTTGTTGTAGTCGCAGTATGTAAGCGTGCGTGAAGGCTTTGATGAGGCTATGACTATGCCGTTGGAGTCTATGATGTCAATGAATGTATTCTCCCCTATATCGGTAAACCTCAGCATATTTGTGAGGATCGGATTGGTGGGATCGACCTCGCCTCCTGCTATTCCCACATGGTTCCCGTTTTTGTCCTTGAGCGGCACCAGTACAAACAGTACCTTTCTATTTGCCGTATCGCTGCTGTAGATGTTTGATACAACAGGCCTTCCCGTAGAGATCATTCTGCTTATGGGCTCGATGCTCAACATATTGAGGTTGGTATCCTTTATCTTCTCCGGATAATTCAGGATGACATTACCTACTTTATCGAGGAGGAATATTCCATCGGTGAATATGGAATACCTGTATGCCGTGCTGAGGGCTTCCCTTTCAGGGGTTAAGTCATTGTCTTCGAGGTTTACGCTGCCCGATAGGGATATGTCGTAGAGGCGGTTCACGTTGTCCTTTATGATATTGTCTATATTGTTTCTGATGAGGCGGGCGAGGGCGAGCTTTTTATTCAGGGAATCCTCTATGTTTTTCTGGATTATGTAATAGCTTACAATTCCGAGGCTCAACAGTATTATGGACATGCCCAGCGTCACTGATAGGGTTATTCTCTTTCGCAAACTTCCTTTTTCTTCACCCATGATGGAATTATAAAGCAAAAATCTAAAAATACAACTTTAGGATAGATGTTCATTGATTTCTAAACTTTTATCTATCATTGCATCTCATCTATGGGTCTGCCTTCCATTCGTGCGAGTTCGACAGGATGTTCACGGAGCATCCTGTCCCTCGATATCGAACCTGTGAATATGCTCTTGTCGATGGGAAATATCTCGGGGCTGAATATGGAGTTGTAGATATGCCACAGCGCGATAATGACGAATATCAAAAGCGCCTGATTGGTGTGCAGCACCTTTGCCGCAGGAATAACCTCTCCGGGGAGGAAGCGAGTGACGAATACCGGGAACCAGAGTATAAGGCCGGAAAATACCATTATAATAGAGCCGATGAGAACGCCCCAGTATTCAAATTTCTGCCTGTAGCTGTAACGGTCGCAGATTGCAGGATGGTCTTCCATGCCGAGATAGTATTTTATGTTGTATACGGCATCGATAAAATCCTTTTTGTTTATAACCATGGTGGGTTTCCATCTCCTGAACGCAATGCCTGCTATCCCTGTTATAACATGCATGGATATTGCGATTAAAAATATAATGCCGGTATACCTGTGGATTAATCTCACGTAATCGATCCCTCCGAGGTGAAAGATGAGCCAGAGGGAGATATCGAGATAATAAAATTTCTGGGATAGTCCGGTGACAACGAGGACAATAAAAATTGCCATATGTACCCAGTGTTCGGCAATTCGATATGTGCTGAAACGTTTTATTTTGTGGTCTGCCATATAATCCTCCCTTTATCTGTTTACGGCATATCGCCAGATATGCAAAAGAATCTGCAGGATAATGCCTATTACCATGACAGGTGTAAATATCTTGTATATCATTGTGACAATAAATACCAGCGGTGCGTTTGCAAGGGTTGGTTCATAATGTGAAAGCCACGTATCAGGGAAATTCTTTGCCGCATCCTTATGGCATTGCTGACACCTCCTGGCGAGATTTGTCTTTACTGTTGCAGGGTCTGTGCTCCTTGTGCTGACTATATTGTGGGTGCCGTGGCAGTCTGTACATACTGCTATCTGGCGTGCAGGCTTGTTGAACTCCTCCCTTTGTTTTCTGTAAAAACTCAGTGTTACTCCGTGAAAGTCGGATAGATATGTCTTTACCACATCAGTTGAAAGTCCGTATTTTCTCACCACTGCCTCATTTGCGTGGCAGTTGCTGCACATGTCCGGTATCTTTTCTCGATAATCCAGCGTGAGCGGGTTTTTTATGTCGTGGGCTGTGTGGCAGTCTATGCACACAGGCACATCCTGATTGTGCTCGTCAAAGAGGGCCTTGCCGTGTACGCTTTCCGAATACACCTCGAATATCCCTGTATGGCATTTCCTGCATCTCTGGGCAATGATAGTTCTTTCTTTTCCAAAATGCAGTATCGAATGCGAGCCATGACAGTCGGTGCATACAGGCGCATTAAGGTTGCCCTGGCTGAGCATGGTATAGTGAATACTTTCCATTGTCTTTGTATATTTATCGAAGTGGCAGCGCCTGCAGGTTTCGGAGTTTGCAATGGAAAGATCCCTCATGCCCTTGAAGTTCCTCTGGGGATGCTGAGAATTGGAGAAGCCAAAATGGCAGTCAGAGCAACTCAGCCTTTTGTGCACCGAATTTTGCAGCAGGGACAGGTCTATTTTCAGCGACAGGTTTTCGCCGCTTTTAAAGCCCATATTTAATTTATGTCCATGACATTTCAAACAATACTGTTCTTCATTCTTGAATGTCTTTCTGCTGACCGGCTTTATTGAATGTGAGCCGTGGCAGTTGGTGCATAGATGGGATATTCCAGAATCTTCTTCGCTCAATAGCCTGGAATGAATAGATTTTGTCTTTATCTGCTCGCAACGGTGACATTTTCTGCAGGTCATTGCAGACTTTGTCTTGTACTGTTCCTTGCTCCTGAATCTTCTCTGTGGATGTTTCTCTCCTGCAAAATCGACATGGCAGTCCGAGCATTTCAGTGAACCGTGGGCAGAGGCTTTAAATTTTTCAGAATCCACATATGCCTCCAACGTGTCTCTATTCTCGAATGTCTTGACCAGCCCATGCTGCGAATGGCATGAAAGGCATTTCTGCGCCTCGTCAGAAAGAGCGCTACTCTGTGGTTCTGCAGGCGAGGCTGCAAAGATCAATAAAAGAAGCGCCACTATAATCCCCGTATGTGTGTTTTTTGAAAGCATCTTAATGAAACTCCCTGTATTCCGGATGTTCGCGCACAACAGGCATGCGATTTACTATCCATCTGAAGATGAGGATGTGTATTGTTGCTATGGCAGCCACAATAGCCACTTCTTGCCATGGAGGAATAATGTGGTGTAGATGGTCGGGCAGATTCCAGTTGAATGCTATTATGGAGACATTGATCCTGTTCAATATAACGCCTGAAACAGCGTAAAAGGCTCCGAACCTTACTATGCCGGCGCTGGATTTCTTAACGCCGTATGTGAGGATCATTGCAGGCATGAGCACAAAGCCGAGTATCTCCATTGTGAACCACTTTCCATAAGGCGTAGCGAGGAGATGCCAGTTGTTGTCATGGGCAATGCCCACAATCTTTAATGCAAAATAGACGAACATGCCAATGCATGCACCCTTTCCGAGACCGATGGTGAGTCTGTCGATATTTCCGAGAAAATTATTGTCTGCAGCGCTCCTCATGAATTTTGCAATAAGGGTGCTTACAACAATTACCATGGCGAGGGCAGCGTAAATACTTGAGCTGAGAAAGAGGTGGGGCAGATACGATGAGTACCATAGGGGGTGCATCTTTCCGGGGGCAAGAAGGAATAATGCGCCGAGTGCCGACTGATGGAGCGTCGAGAGTATTATGCCTGCGATAGTCATGCCGATGACGACCATCGTCGCCCACTTGTAGACCCTTCTTGATTTGAGCCATTCAAGTATTGCCTCGCTGAATTCTATGAACTGAACGGTCAGATAGGTTGCAACATGCCATGCCACAAGGAACAGGACAGATGCTGTTCCAAAGCCAATTATCATGGGATAGTAGATGCGCCAGGGCCTTCCGAGGTCTGTCATCAGATAGATTACGGCAAACAAATAGCCCATAAATCCTGTGAGTATGCCGAGCCTCACAAGGGGCTTATATCCCTTGAATCCGAATATGTAATAGGCTGTTCCCATTACAAATCCTGTTGCTGAGAGAGGGACGCCGCCGAAGAGTCCCCAGCCGAGGAGAATTCCCCATGGATATTCATTTGATGCGTGTGTGACCGAGGCAAGGCCGTTTATGAAACGTATTGCGATGACAGGAATGCCTATGCTCAGTATAATGGCAGCAGCGATATTGAAGGGAGTGATGAGCCTTCTGCTGTATTCCGACCAAGACATTCCCATGAGCAGCTTATTCATAAACCATGACCTGAAGTTTTCGGTTTTTGTCAATGAACCATTACTCATGTCTGTCCTCCTCTTTTTTATGTCTTGAATTTTTTTCAATCTCCTCCCTGTGTCTCAGTGCTGCATAGACCATACCGAACATGGCAGGCCAAACAGTAAAGACAACAGGCACTGCACTGAGGAATCCTTTTGTCTCTTCGATTAGCGGCTTCTTCGGGAGATTTACAGGGAAATCCAGTTGCTCGAACGGCACTCCGGATATATACATCCAGCTTGTGCCTCCAGCCTCGTGTTCGCCATAGATATGGTCGATATACCTGTCAGGGTTTTCCATTATCTTTTTCCGTGCAACTTTTAGGAGATCGTTTCTTTTGCCAAATGTCACTGCACCAACAGGACATGCCTCTGCACATGCAGGTATGCCTCCGGTTTTAATCCTGTCATGGCACATGACGCACTTTACGATCTTCGGTTCAAAGGCGCTTTCGTAGTCATATGCAGGGACATAGAAAGGACATGCTATCATGCAGTACCTGCATCCAAAGCACTTTTCAGGGTCGTAGAGCACAGCGCCTTCAGGCGTTTTTGTATATGCATGAATTGGGCATGCGGATGCGCATGCAGGCTCATTGCAGTGGTTGCACTGTATCTTTCTGTAAATGGGTTTGCTCACGTCTTTTGGGTTTTTGTACTGGTTAACTACGGTATATGCCTGTGCAGTCGGCCTTCTCTTTTCTTTAAAGACAGAGCCTTCGTCAAATTGGACACCAGGCTTGGGCAAGTTATTTGCCTCATTGCATGCCTTTTCGCAGCTCCTGCATCCGACACATGCTGTCAGGTCAGTAAGGCATCCAAAGCGGTCAGGCCAGCCGGCGAATTCCTTTGATGCAGATGCATCCTTATAGCTTCCGAGAAGCGCAGTGCCTCCGATGGCTGCAGCGCTGCTGATTAAAAAGTTTCTGCGGCTTATTGCTGGACTGTCTTTTTTGTTGTCTTTCGATTTATTCATAAATAGTCCTCCTTTACTTTTTTGTCTTCATGCTTACCCTTTGTTCCTTTTTCGCATGACACATCTGGGTACAGCCTTTCGGGTCTATTCCCACATTGCCCATTCCCCTGTGGCACTGAAAGCATGTGCGGTGGTATGCGACTTTGAGTCCCGGTATACCCGGCATATTGGGATTAAAAACTCCATGGCAGTCTTTGCATGACATAAAGCCGTTGACGACAGAATTCTGGAATGTGGACGGACTGACAGAATGGCAGTCCCTGCATGGAAGAGTGCTGCTGTTTCCATGCTGATGGTGGCATATGCCGCAGTTGCCTGCTATGGATATATGCTTTGAGTGGTTGAATTTTACCGGCTCATATTTATCCGATATGCTGTCCAGCTTGAAGAATAGATTTGAATTCGTAATTTCTGCATAGAGGGATGCCGTAAAGAAAATGCAGATTATGGTTAAAATAATAAGGATTGCTAATCTTTTCATTATTACCCTCCTTGATATGTCATTGCGAGCATGGCGAAGCAATCCCTGTTTTGGCAGTTAGCTATCAGTTCTTGTAATAAGATTGCTTCGTCGCTCCGCTCCTCGCAATGACATTTTTAAGATTTTAAGAACATTACTCGACTTCATTCTCTTTTTTTTCTTCTCCTTCTTTTTTCTCCTTTTTCTTGCCTGACAGATATGCCTCCGAAGGCCTCCATCCAAAGGATGCTTCTTTGCCGGCAAGGCCGAGTATGCCGTTGATTGCTGCAGAGCCGAGTGCATATGCAAAACCAATGGGGAGTGCGACAATGTATGCAAGACCGATAAATGGAGCTGCCATTACTTTGCCGATGGTCTTCATAGCATTGGCATAGCCCATTCTCCTGATATGGCGCATGTCATCCCTGCCTGTTTCAACTACGGACTTAAAGGGTTTTGGCTTCAATATCTCCCAATAAAGCATATAAAGCCCGATGGCCGAAATCGCTACTATGTACTCCACTCCTTTGATGTAGGTTATGAAATCGAACAGTGTATGCATATGTTCCTCCTAATTCTTTTTTGTGTTTTTTTTCTTCTTTTTCCCTGACAGGTAAGCCTCTGAAGGCCTCCATCCAAAGGATACGAGGTTTCTCATCAGGCTGAGGATTCCACCCAGCGCCTTTTTCCCGATTAATATCACTATTGTTGCAATGGCGATGAAGGGCAGGGCTATCACGTATACCAGCCCTAAAATCGGACCTAACAACAATGCGGCTATTCCTTTTCCCGTGCCTTTTTCTTCATAGTATGCGAGCATCTTTCTCACCTCCTTTAGGTCTCTTTTTTGAAAATTTCTTTTTTACCTGATTACACTATAGTGGATAATTCAAAGGAATAAAATTGGAAGAACTTCCTATTTTGGCAGGAATTTTTTCTTAGGTGGAGGCGAAAGTTGTATGAGAGGCTATCGTATCATGCTCTCTGAGATTTTCAGCAGTTCAGGTGGGCTTGTCTTTGCCGTGACGGTTATTCTATATCTTCCATCATCCCATGCAATCCTGCTGCACGGCTCTTCGTTTTTGCACATGCCTGCCTCAAGCGCTACAGTCGTTCCCTTTAAAGGGTAACTGATTTTTTCTTTGATCTGAACTATTTTTATCTTCTCATCGGCCTTAAAGTCTTTGGAGTCTGCCTGGGTTATAATGAGGGCGATGTCCCCGGTCCTGGCATGTCTAAACTCTATTACCACTGCGGTAAAGGGCTTGTTCTGTGCAAATATCTCTGACGGAGGCCATACAAGGCTCTGGGGAAAATAGGAGGGAACGGGGATTTCCTTAATGTTTAATTGCGACTTCACATCTTCGATGCTGTGATACCTCCTCATTGTATCTTTCTGGATCATCATGGGGAGATAGTTGAAAATCTTCAATGCTGCAATGAGTATTACAACAGTCAGTGCGAAATAAAAAAAGCTGAGAAATTTTTTATTCATGGCTTCTCCATGTATATATCATACTACAAAGTAGTTTATCCCCATGATTACAGTGACTGTGAGTATGAACTTAAGCCATTCTTCGTCTGTCTTGCAGATTCCTCTGCTTTCCAGTCTGTGTATTCTATTCTCAATATGGGCGTTATGACTGTATTCTTCGATGGAATCCCTCATCTCCGAGAGTTTTTTCAGCTTTAGCGGATTGGCATCTTCGTTTTTATGGTAGAATTTTTTAAGGGCCCCGGACAGGGCATGTGGTTTTTGGGTTAAAGCCACTGCCATGTCATCACATATCTTTTCTTCTTCCTGAACGAGCCTTCTGAATTCCAGAAGAGCCACAGGGTTAAAAAACATGATTATCCTGAAAAGGAATACGGCTATGAGCAGCGGCTTTTTGTTTCTTGCAATGTGCGCTATCTCATGGGCGATGGCTGCCTGTAACTGCTCTTTATCGAGAGTATTTATGAGTCCTGTTGATATGAATACAGCGGCATTTCTGCCCGTTGTCGAAAAAAGGACATGATCGTCATCGTTCAGTATGAAGATATCGGGTTTTTCTACAGGCAGATTTTTTATGGCCTGACCTGCAACTGAATTATCATTGGCCTCTTCAGCCTCGATGTCTGACCTTCGCGACTCCACGGTGTGTTTTAAGATCGGCAGCATCTCCTGAAAAATAAAGATTATGGTTGTAATGATCATGATGGCTATGAAAAATAATCCCAGTGGAATAGCCCCCCACAGCTCAAGATTCAGCCATCGGTTGATATCGAAAAGGGACTCCATCCTGAATGATACAGAGCCCCTGTCAGGATTTATTGCCTGATAAAGAGGGAATGAAAAGACAGGCAGTAAGACCACTATGAGATGGAATCTCTGCCTTATCAACGGATTGTTTATGCTCCATAGATACACGGCCCTGTCAACGACAATGAAGGCTATTATCGAATGGCAGAATGCCTGTGCCATAAACATGCCAAAATAGGAATTGAACAAGGAATTGAAAAAGCTGGTCATTCGTTATAGATTTCTCTCATCTCATCCGTATAACTTCCATCTTCATTATAAATGAAAAAAGGCCTTTCTGTTTTAAGTCCGGCCTTGCCTCCCTTGACTGCCTCTATCAATACCATTTTTGCTTCAGATGATATGGTGGAATGGATAAAGCGCATACGTTTAGGCTCCAAATTGTTTTCCTTCAAGGCATCTATTATCTCTATCAGCCTCTCGGGCAGATGTATAATGCAGAGCCTTCCGTGATGTTTTAAGAGCGTGGAGCCTGCTGTTATCATATCTTTTAGAGATAATTTAATCTCATGTCTTGCGATTGCCTTTTCATCGCCAATGCTTAGGCGGCCTGTCTTTACCTTTCTGAAAGGCGGGTTTGAGACGACAAGGTCAAAATCAGTGAATGGGGGAATGGGTAAATGGGTGAACAGGCGGGTTTTTGATAATTCCTTTAAATCTGCTCGAATAACTTTTACCCTCTCTTCAAGTTTATTCAGAGCGACATTCTTCTCTGCAAGCCTTGCGAGGCTTTTTTGGAGTTCTATTAGTGTGACTTCTGCATGCGGATATTTCTTTGCGAGGAGTATGCCGATGATTCCTGAGCCTGCGCCTAAATCAGCGATCTTCTTGACTCTCGGTAAACTAATGAATGAGAAGAGAAGGAGTGCGTCTACAGAAAAACGGTAGCCGTCTTTGTTTTGATATATCTGGATGTCCCTTATGCTGTCGAGGGTAAGCATCGGCATTGTAGCCTACTCTTCATTAATCAAATCAATAAGAGCTTTGAGCAACTCCTCTTCCTTCACCTTCTTCACCACTTCCCCTTTTTTAAACACGAGCCCCATGCCTTTGCCGCCTGCAACTCCGAAATCCGCTTCCCTTGCTTCTCCGGGTCCATTGACAACGCATCCCATTACGGCAACGCTGATAGGTTTGCTCACATTTTTGAGGATATCCTCAACCTTTTGCGCAAGGGGTCTCAAGTCAACCTGACATCTTCCGCATGTGGGGCAGGAGATTAGTTCAGGCCCCCTCCGCCTTATTCCGAGGGACTTCAGTATTTCGTAAGCGACTCTTATCTCTTCTTCCGGCTCTGCGGTGAGAGAAACCCTCATGGTATCGCCTATGCCTTCGGAAAGAAGCATTCCAAGACCAACAGCGCTCTTTATCATTCCGCTGAATGGAGGCCCTGCCTCTGAAATGCCAATGTGCAGGGGATAATCATACTTCTCAGAAAACAATCTGTATGCATCCACTGTCTTCATTACATTTGATGCCTTAAGGGATACCTTGATGTCATGGAAATTCAGTTCTCCCAGGATTTTTATATGCCCTTCAGCGCTTTCAACGAGCGCCTCCGGCGTCGGATGGCCGTATTTTTCAAGAAGCTCTTTCCCGAGAGAGCCTGCATTTACACCTATTCTTATGGGAATATTTTTTTCTTTAGCTGCTGCAACAACCTCTTTGACCTTCCATTTTGCGCCGATATTTCCGGGATTGAGTCTTAATCCATCAACTCCCTGTTTAATTGCCTCGAGTGCTAATCTCCAGTCAAAATGTATGTCGGCAATCATGGGAATTTGAGATTTAAGATTTGAGAGATGAGATTTAATTTTTCCGAGGGCAATGGCCGCTTCCATATCAGGAACAGCGAGCCTTATAATTTCGCAGCCGACAGACTCAAGGGCGAGTATTTGCTGGACAGTTGCATTCACATCCCTCGTGTCTGTCTTTGTCATGGACTGTACAGAGATGGGGCTTCCTCCGCCCACAGCGACATTGCCTACATTAATCCGTCTTGTTTGCTTCCTTTCAATCATTTTTATCCTTCTTTGTCCTCTTCTGAAATATTATTTACAGAGAGTCTCTCTTTTTCGAGCCTTGCAGACTCTTTCATTGCCTTAATCCGCTTTATGGCCGCATTGTGTTCCGATAATGTCTTTGAGAAATAATGCGTCCCGTCATTCTTAGAGACAAAATAAAGATAGGGCACTTTTGCAGGATATAATGCTGCTTCTATTGATTTTATCCCCGGAGATGCAATAGGCCCTGGCGGCAATCCTTTTATGACATATGTGTTGTAGTCTGTTTTTTTCTTCAGGTCATTCCTCGTTATTTTATGTCTGTTACTTTTTATGCCGTAGATTGCTGTCGGGTCAGCCTGAAGTGGCATGCCCTTTTTAATCCTGTTATGATAAACAGCGGATATCAGGGGCCTTTCTTCATCGGTCTTGGCCTCCCGCTCGATGATGGATGCCAGTGTCAAAACCTGATTTTCGCTCCATCCGATCTCTTCTGCACGCTCTCTTAGTTTATTGTTAAACTCGTCCCTCATTTTATTGACCATCAACTTTAATACGGCAATCGGCTTTGCACCTTTTGCAAATTTGTATGTCTGGGGAAACAGATATCCCTCGAGGCTCGGCGCATCTATGTCGAGGGAACTTAAAAGACCTCTGTCTTTTGTGAGCGAATTAAATGCCTCCGAAGGCATGACTTTGTTGTAAGCAAGCTTTCTACCTATTTCAAGAAGGCTGTCGCCTTCGACTATGGTTATTTCGTACTCGATGATCCTGCCGCTTTTTAATTTCATGAGGACCTGAATCGGACTCATGTTTCCCCAGAAAACATAGTAACCCGCCCTTATCCTTTTGTCGAGCCGCGCTATCCTGCCAACAAGCGTTAAGAGGTTTCTGTCCCTTATGAGATTGTTTTTTGCAAGTATATCTATTGCCTGCCTGTACGATGCCCCTTCGGGTATCTCTATTTCTATCTGTTTGCCTCCCCTGTTTGAAGGCACAAAGAGCTGGATACCTATGTATGATAAAAGAAGGAAAGATAGTGATAGTACTATTAGTATGATATTTTTTTTCATCTTGAATGCCTTTAGCATTGTAATTCTTGCGAGTATTTTCCGGGATGTTATTTAGACATGACTTTTAAAACGATACTCTTAGCATAACAGATCGGGGGTTGAAACTACAAGCACCATATGTAAGTAGTAAAGGGATCAAGGGTTAGAAATTCTGTTCCCTTGACCCCTTTGCTACTTGACTACTTGGGTATTTGTCTTTTAGTACATTCCTTCCATTCCGCCGCCGGGCATTCCTGGCATCTTCTTTTCTTCCTCAGGTATCTCTGTAATCATGACCTCTGTGGTTAGCATCAGGCCTGCAACAGATGCTGCGTTCTGGAGCGCTGTTCTTGTAACCTTTGTAGGGTCTATGATACCGGCCTTGAGCATATCGGCGTATTCTTCTCTGTAAGCATCGTATCCGAAGCTTGCATCCTTTGACTCTCTGACCTTTTCTACAACAATGGAGCCTTCCATTCCTGCATTGGCAACAATTTGCCTAATGGGCTCTTCAAGCGCCCTCTTGACTATGCTCACTCCGATCTGCTGGTCTTGGTCTAATTTTACCTTGTCGAGGGGCTTGATGCATCGTATGAGCGCAACTCCTCCGCCAGGGACGATGCCTTCTTCGACTGCTGCCCTTGTGGCATGGAGGGCATCTTCAACCCTTGCCTTTTTCTCCTTCATCTCTGATTCTGTTGCGGCGCCTACATTTATCACTGCAACTCCGCCCACGAGTTTTGCGAGCCTTTCCTGGAGTTTTTCCCTGTCATAGTCGGAGGTGGTTTCTTCTATCTGGGCCTTTATCTGTTTTACCCTGCCCTGAATCTTTGCGTGATCTCCAGCACCTTCGACGATTGTTGTGTTCTCTTTGTCAACGGTTATCTTTTTTGCCCTGCCGAGGTCGTTAATTTTTACATTCTCGAGCTTGAGACCTATGTCTTCCGATATGACTGTCCCGCCTGTGAGAATGGCTATATCCTCAAGCATTGCCTTTCTCCTGTCTCCAAAGCCAGGTGCCTTTACTGCGCAGACCTGGAGTGTTCCGCGGAGTTTGTTTACGACCAGTGTTGCGAGTGCCTCGCCTTCCACTTCTTCCGAGATTATGAGAAGGGGTTTGCCCATCTTTGCTATCTGCTCAAGTATTGGAAGCAGGTCCTTCATGCTCGATATTTTCTTGTCATGGATAAGAATGAATGCATCATCGAGACGGCACTCCATTCTCTCTGCATCGGTAATAAAGTAAGGGGAAATATAGCCCCTGTCAAACTGCATGCCTTCTACCACATCGAGGGTTGTGGCCATTGCCTTTGCCTCTTCAACAGTGATCACGCCATCTTTTCCAACCTTGTCCATTGCATCCGCAATGATCTCTCCGATGGATGGGTCGTTGTTTGCAGAAATGGTTCCTACCTGTGCAATCTCCTTTTTCTCTGCAACAGGCTTTGACATCTTTTTGAGTTCGTCAACAACAACCTCTACTGCCTTGTCAATTCCCCTTTTAAGGTCAATGGCATTGGCGCCGGCTGTGACATACTTCATGCCCTCTTTATAAATGGAATATGCGAGCACTGTGGCGGTGGTTGTTCCATCGCCTGCAACATCAGAGGTCTTTGATGCGACCTCCCTGACGAGCTGTGCGCCCATGTTCTCGTAAGGGTCTTTGAGCTCGATCTCCTTTGCAACGGTGACGCCGTCCTTTGTGATGTTTGGGGCGCCGAACTTTCTGTCTATCACTACGTTTCTACCTCTGGGGCCGAGGGTTGCCTTGACTGCATCGGTTAAGATGGTCACACCCTTTAAAATGGATTGTCTTGCTGACTCATCAAACAATAGCTGTTTTGCTGCCATATCTTATCTCCTCCTTTTATTCAATGATTCCTAAGATGTCTTCTTCTTTGATGATTAAATATTCAGTGTCATCGAGCTTGATCTTTGATCCTGAATACTTGTCAAAGAGCACTGTGTTGCCTTTCTTTACCTCTTTGACTTCTGATCCCACGGCTTCCACTGTTCCTTTCTGGGGTTTCTCCTTGGCCACATCAGGCACATAGATGCCGCCCGATGTCTTTTCCATTTCTTCCTCAGAGTACTTCACAACTACCCTGTCTTTGAGTGGTTTGATCTTCATACGATACCTCCTTCGTTAGTTTTAGTGTTTAGTTTTTTGTTAGCACTCACCTAAGACGAGTGCTAATATATCTATAAAGAGGGCATGGAGGCAAGGGTCATTATGGCTAAATATTTTAGATTATTTTGATTTTTTACAATTTTTTAAGACTTTTTAAGATTTTTTAGAATTAAAAATTAGATTTTCTGTATCTTATCTTTGGCAGCCATAATTTTATAGTTAATATTCCTGCTAAAAAGCCGCCTATATGGGCAAACCATGCCACTCCGCCCTGATTTAGCATGCCTTTGCTCACAATGCCATTGATTATCTGTATCACTATCCAGAAACCGATCACAATTATGGCTGGAATCCTGACTACCTGCCAGAAGAATCCGAAAAAGAGGATAGTATAGACCTTTGCATGGGGGAACAGTAAAAGATATGCGCCTAATATCCCAGAGACAGCGCCGCTTGCGCCTATCATGGGTATTGTGGATTGGGATTCTGTAAGGGCATGGGCATATGCAGCCACAATCCCTGAAAATAAATAGAATAAAATAAACCTGAAGTGTCCTATGGAATCTTCTATATTATTTCCGAATATCCAGAGGTAGAGCATATTGCCTGCAAGGTGAAGAAAGCCCCCGTGCAGAAACATGGATGTAAAGACGGTGAAAACAGGATGTATGGGCTGTGTTGTTTCAAGGGAGATTAAACTGTTAGGAATTGCACCATACAGGTAGGCTATTTTTGCCCCTTCCATTGGAGATACGAATTCCCAGATAAAGATAAGGCAGTTTATAACAATCAGTCCGATTGTAACAAATGGGAATGTCCGTGTTGGGTTGTCGTCCCTATAAGGAATCATGTTTTAATACCATTACTCCATTGCTTCTATCATTATAGTGTTTTTCTTTAGAAGAGCGGTTGTTGCTCCACATCCTTCAACTTTCCGGCTATTTACCCATACCCTAAATACGCCGCATGAGGGGCTTCCTTCTTTCATGATTGCCTTTTTGATGTTAAACATCCTGGCAATCCTCAATGTCTCCATTGCCCCGTTTATCAGGTTTTTTGAATAGTCAACACCGTCTGCGCCTATTGCCCTTACCCCAATAGTTTCTTTTATAAGTTCATTCCCATCGCCATCAACAAAGCTTATGGCAGGCCTTGGTGTTGGAAGTCCTCCCAATTGTTCAGGACATAAAGGGATGGCCTTTCCGGATGCCACAAGCTCTATTATTTCAGGATGTCCGCAATTTGTGCCGTCATATCTTGTGTTCATTCCTGCAAGACATGCGCTGACGATTATCATTTGTCTGTATTTTATCATAGTATAAGAAAAAATCATTGGACGCATTTACCTCTCTGAAATATGATACTTTTACAATTGTGAGGAATTTACAGAATGTGCAGCGTCTATTTAAAAAGAACCGTTTTGGTCAGTATTATCTTAATTGTGGTCTGCGTTTCGATTTTGTCAGCGGGATTCCATTTCTCAAAAAAACTCTGCATTAAAGACCGCTCATATTTGTGCAGCGCATATTCTTTTGTGATAAACCCAAAGAGCGGAATAAATATTATTATTGCTGATAAAACCTTCTCAAACATAGGCGTCACATCCGATATCACTTTTCTGAAAGACCTTGTAGTATCCATCTTTCATCCTCCGAGAACTATTTAAACATATACAAAATTTTGTTTGAGAGATTAGAAATGCATTATGCCTTTCTAAATAAAAATATTTTTAAGGAGGAAAAGATGAAAAAGCGGATAATATTAGCACTGTTATTTATCATTGCCACATTATTCATTGTAAGCAATAAAGCAAACGCCCAGCAGAAGCCGCAGGATGTCAATAGTTGCCTTGACTGCCACGGCAATGCGGCAAAGATGAAAGAGTTGGGTTTCCCGCAATTTACGGTAACAAATGAGGACGCTCAGAAGCAGGCAAAGATGCCGGCATCCTGCACTGACTGCCATCTCGGCAATCCATCCGACCAGACAAAGGATGGTGCGCACAAAGGGCTGCTCAGGCTTTATTATGTGAAGTCAAAGGGGCTTCAGGCTGTGACAAGGGATAAATTGGAAAAATACAAGCCGGAATCCATAGAGCCGAGGGGGAAAAACCCTGTGGTTGAGCTTCTTCCCAAAGTAGAAAAAGACGGGAAATCAGTTAAAGACCCTGAAGTTGCGACCATATTATTCCATGATAAAAACCCTGAAGATCTTTCCTTTAACTATCCTGTACAGGAAAAGACCTGCGGGGCATGTCATCCGAAACAGGTAAAGGAACTCAGAAAGACAGCCATGGGACATAATGCAAAGCAGATGCTTTACAAGACATGGACAGACAAAAAGGTGGGCCCTCATAACTGTGGTGTCTGGTTTGTGAATGGATACGATGAGATAGCAAAGAATACAAAGGTTCCTTTTACAAAGGAGATGTCAGCAATCAATCAAAAGGCATGTAATATCTGTCATGTTGGATGTCTCGACTGTCATTATGCCCCTAAAAAGAAAGACCCCAGCGACCCCACACTTGGTTCCCATACATTCACGAAGAATGTATCAGCACAATCATGTTATGGCGGTGGCAGGGGATCGGTCTGTCATGCAGGGCCTGAGGACAGAAGGAGAGGAGCAGGGTATATAGGAGGGCATTATTCCAATCCCGCAGGCGCATCGCCCGACATTCACTATTCGAAGGGGCTTTTGTGCACCGACTGCCATGACACGGCTGCAAGGGACAAAAATCTGCTGCACGGGCAGGTGAAGAGACAGGCAAGCTGCTCAAAATGCCATGACAGTGCGGTAAAATCGGTTGCAAAATCTGTCCACAGAAAGGTCTCGTGCGAGGCGTGCCATGTACAGGATGTGGGCGCGTATACCGGAACATTCTGGGGACCCGGTAAAATGGCTGGAATAAAAACACCATTCTTCAAATATAAAGAATACTATGGCGTTATGAGAGAGCCGATTCTCATTAAAGACCAGAAGGGCAGATGGATACCTGTGAAACCTTATGCAATGGCTGTTATGAATCAGAAGGCGGATGGAGGATTAAGGCCCGGTCTTGCATGGAGATTTCCTAAAAATCTTCCTGACCTCGAAAGGACTGACGATGCATATGCCTTTGTGGGATTGCTGAGCGGTCTGCCCACAAATGACAATGCCCTTGCATGGATACAGATGGATAAGATGTCACATAAGTATGGAAAGGCAAGGAAGTGTGAAAGCTGCCACACAAAGGATGGAGAGCAGCGTCAGGATGTTTCATGGAAGTATGCTGATGCAGGTGCAGAGCCTTTCGAGGGCAAGCATACTGTAATAGCCAATAAAAATGGGTTGTTCATTAAGGACATGCAGGCCACCACAGAGATAAAGCTGAAGGAAGGATGGAAGATAGAGGACTTTGCGCCTTGGTATTACCTGAAGGATAAGTGGCAGGTTAAAGGCAACTTCTCTATCCCGATTATCAAGAAAAAGGCAGTATACGGAAAAGAACAAAGCAGGTATGAGAATGCGATAAAGACAGGGGAGACTTATCATAAATAAAAATTTTGGTAACCAATAAGTTTTAGAAAAACTCCCTGAGAAAATTTTTGTAGAATTTTCTCAGGGAGGGAAATGTGGACCGGCAAAAATGTCAGCCCCTTTTGCCCACCAGCGCAATCCAAAGCAATCTAAAAATTGATGAATGCACTACCTTACGGTACTCCTCTGAATCCGAGTACATTGTCAACAACGAAATGTGAGGCAAGGTAAGCAGGATATAACCTCAGCGTGAACCCAATTTCATCAAACCTTAACAAGGACGTCATATTCTTGTAACAAGCAGGAAGTAAAATTGGATGTATTCATAAAACATAATCAATTTTAGATTTTGATTACATAATGTAATCATTAATTCCACTCACAGGGGGAGTATTATATGATTTGCTTAGACAATGTAAGTATGACCTTTCCGGGCCGGGTCACCGCCTTACATCCCACATCCATAAATTTTTCACGTGGCCGGTTTACTGTTCTGTTGGGGGCATCGGGTGCGGGCAAATCCACTCTGCTAAGGTGTTTGAACTTTCTTAATAAGCCCACTACAGGCCTGATATCAGTTGATGGTCTGGGTGAACTGCATAACCGCAAGCTGCTGCACGAGCACAGAAGACGCACCGGCATGATCTTTCAGCAACATCAGCTGATCCGCCGGCATTCCGTACTGCAAAATGTATTGATGGGCCGCCTGGGTTACCATACCACATTACGCAGCTTGTTCCCCCTGCCAGAGAAAGAACAACTGATTGCAATGGAGAGCATAGAGCGTGTCGGATTGATAGACAAGGCCATGGAACGGGTGGACAGCCTGAGTGGTGGCCAGCAGCAACGTGTGGGCATTGCCCGCGCTCTGGCGCAAAAGCCGCGACTCATACTGGCTGACGAACCGGTAGCAAGCCTGGATCCTGCCACGTCAAACAATGTGCTGTCGTTGTTACACACAATCTGTAAAGAGGATGGTATCACCGTCGTGGTCAGCCTGCACCAAGTTGACCACGCCCAAACCTATGCTGACCGCTTAATCGGTCTGGCCGATGGCAGAATCGTATTCGACGGCAGCCCGGCAGATCTGACAGCGGAGATTTTGGATGATATTTACCACAATCACAAGCCGCAATCCAGCAAGCCTGCCGATTCACAGGCAGGCTTACCATCAAACATTCTTCACAAGCTTGTGACACTGGAGCAGTAACAACGGGAAAGGGAGGGGTAGAAAATGGGGTTAGAGTAAAAAAGATAAGGCTGAAACTTAATTTTTAGGGTGCCTATAAGCTGTAAAATAACTCTTAATTTAACAAAAGGAGGCTATACCGATGAAAAAACTGTTCATTATTTTGGGTATCATTATACTGGGTGTGCTTGTCGCCAACCTGTCGCAGGCGGCCAGCAATCCAGATCCTGACACTTTAAAAGTGGCTTTATTGCCGGACGAAAACGCATCAACGGTAATCAAGAAAAACGAGGGGTTAAAGAAATACCTCGAAGCACGGACAGGCAAAAAGATCGAACTTATTGTTACCACTGATTACTCCTCAATGATCGAGGCAATGCGCCACGGCCGGCTGGACGTGGCTTACTTTGGACCGTTGTCTTATGTGCTGGCCAGACAAAAAAGTAGTATCGAACCATTCGCTGCTTTAAAAACCAAAAAAGAGGGTACTACTTATAAAGCCGTGGTAATTGGCAATGTTGCTGCAGGCATCAACAAGATTGCTGACATCAAAGGCAAGAACATGGTTTATGGCGACACAGCATCTACTTCCAGCCATCTTATTCCGAAATCTATGCTGGCAGAAAATGGCCTGAAGGCCAAGGTGGATTACCAGGAACACTTTGTTGGTGCGCATGACGCAGTGGTCATGGCGGTTCAAAACGGTAATGCGCAAGCCGGTGGTTTGAGCAAACCTATTTTTGAATCATTGGTGCAGCGCGGCATCATTAGTCCTGCCAAGGTTAAGGTACTGGAAGAATCCAGGCCATTCCCCCAATACCCGTGGACCATGCGTTCGGATATGAAGCCTGCACTGAAAGAAAAAATTCGCAGCGCATTTCTCAATCTGAAAGACATGGAAGTGTTAAAACACTTCAAGGCAGAAGGTTTCGGTCCTATTACCGACAAGGACTACGATGTAGTACGTAATCTCGGCGAACTGCTGGGGCTTGATTTTTCCAAGTTTTAATAGAGGAAAGGAGCGATTCATGGGAGATGCTTTCGATTATCATCATCTGCTGCTGCAACAGCGACGCATGTGGAACCGTACTGCCATACAGGTTGCGGTAATTCTGGCGATTATCGCAACCTGTTTCTTTTATGTCGGTCTATTCGATATTAAACGGCTGTCCGAAGGAATCCCCAGCCTGTTCAGCCTGTTCGGTGAAATGCTTCCGCCAAATTTTAACGATGTACGGAACTGGATTAAACCGCTCATAGATACAGTCGCCATGAGTGTCGCAGGCACTGCCCTGGCAGTGGCTTTTTTCTCTGCCTCTCGCTTTGCTGGCCGCGCCTAATACATCGCCGCATCCTATAGTTTATCAGATGGCACGCGGAATATTGAACGGCCTGCGTGCTATTCCTGAGTTGATCATGGGAATTATCTTTGTGGCAGCCGTTGGATTTGGTGCATTACCCGGGGTATTGGCACTCGGCTTGCATTCGATCGGAATGGTCGGAAAGTTTTTCGCGGAGTCGATCGAACCGCTGATACCAGCCCCATCGAAGCAGCCCGTGCCGCAGGCGCCACCCCTTTGCAGGTCATAATGCATGGCATACTGCCTCAGGTATTGCCCCAGATGGCAGATGTTTCAATTTACCGATGGGAATACAACTTCCGTGCTTCTACCGTTATAGGCATGGTAGGCGCAGGCGGCATCGGATTTGAGTTGATGGGCTTGCTACGCCTTATGCAGTACCAGGATGTTTTCGCCATCCTGCTGGTAATTCTGGTGATGGTTACCATAGTTGACAATCTGAGTGGTTATTTACGTAAGCGCTTCAAATGAATTTTCTAAGGAGAAAGAATTGATAAAGCATCGTGTAGTAATTACCCATTGGGTTCATCCTGAAGTCATTGAGTTTTTAAGTCAAAGCTGTGAGGTCATTCCCAATACCACGCGAGAAACGCTGCCGCGTGAAGAAATCCTGGAGCGTACCATGGATGCTCATGCAATCATGGTGTTTATGCCCGACATCGTGGATGAGGATTTTCTGTTCACCTGCCCGAATCTGAAAATCATTGCCTGTGCACTAAAGGGTTATGACAATTTTGACATCGACGCCTGCACGTGTCGCGGGGTCTGGCTTACCATCGTGCCTGACCTGCTCACCACTCCCACAGCGGAGATCACTATCGGCCTTCTGATCGGTCTGACCCGCCGTATGCTGGAAGGTGACTATTTTATCCGCAGCGGTAAGTTCAAGGGATGGCGTCCGGAATTGTATGGCACTGGTCTGGTCGGGCATACTCTCGGCATCATCGGCATGGGTGCTGTCGGCCAGGCGATCGCAAGGCGTCTGGTGGGCTATGAAATGAATATAATCTACAGCGACCCGATCCCCCTCGCAAAGGAAAAAGAGGAAGCCTATGGATTAACCCGTATTCCTCTCAATGACCTTCTGGCATGCAGTGATTTTGTAGTGCCCTTGGTACCGTTGAAACCGGAAACCATACATTTGATAAATGCAATAACCATATCTCAGATGAAACCGGGCAGTTTTCTTATTAACGTGTGTCGTGGCTCTGTAGTGGATGAACAGGCTGTGGCTGACGCATTAGCGTCTGGTCATCTCGCAGGCTATGCTGCTGATGTCTTTGAAATGGAAGATTGGGCTCGGACGAACCGCCCGCGCAGTATCCCACAGGCACTGCTTGACAATGTAAAGCAAACTTTCTTTACCCCCCATCTCGGTTCTGCCGTGGACAACGCGCGCCGTGAAATTGCCATGGAAGCAGCTCGTAATATTCTGCAAGCATTCAATGGCAAAACGCCGCAGGGCGCAATCAACCAACCGACCCGGCTGACCATCTCGTAAGCTATGGTGAACCTGCAACATATAGTAACACTCCTTGCGGTGCTTCACACCGGAAGCTTCAGAGAGGCGGCAAAACAATGCGGCCTCTCTCAGCCAGCAGTATCGCAACATATCAGAAAATTGGAGGAGTTCTTCAAGGTCAGATTAATCATAAGGGACAATGCCGGCTGCCAGCCGACTCAGGAAGCCAGGGCATTTATTCCTTATGCGAAAAGCCTGTTAAGAATGGCCGAGCGCACTATGAGCGTATTCCAGCGGCCCAGCATTGCCATCGGCGCCAGCTCAAATATCGGTATTTACCTGCTGCAACCTTATGTGAAGGCATATCTGGAACATCACAATCATTCCCGTGACGTAGACCTAGTGATTAACCGTAATCAGGTCATCGCGGACAAACTGCACAGTGGTGAGATCGATGTGGCTGTTATGGAGTGGTGGGACAATCGGCCCGGTTTTACTGCACAGCTATGGCGTAAAGAGGAATTGGTTGTCATCGTGCCACCACAACATCCGTGGTCTAATCTGCCTTACATCCCGAAACACCTGCTTAAAGGGGCTAAATTGCTCGGTGGTGAGCCTGGCACTGGAACCGGTAGACTGCTGAAGCAACATTTTGGAGAATATGCAAAAGACATCCAGGTTTATATGCATCTATGGAGTACTGAGGCGGTCAAACAAGGGGTGAAGGCTGGATTGGGTGTATCAGTGGTATTGGCCGGAACAGTGGCACAGGAGCATAGGAGCGGCACTTTGCGCGCAATCCCGATTGAAGGCCAACCCCTGCAAAAAGACCTCTTTGTAATCTGGAGCAATACACGGTTGTCTGACAGCTTACCGCTACAGTTCGTCCGGATATTGATGGGATCAAGCACAAACTGAACAGCTATCTGGGAGGGCCTCATGTATAAGCTAAGTCTCAAAATTGACATCGGGACAGTTTTTAGGGTTTAATTATATTAAGGTCGTTATGAAAAAAGGACTTCTTTCTTGTATTGTATTTATGGCTATTTGCCTTGCGATTTTGTTTGCAGGAGTTTCATCTTCAGCAAGCCTCTGCACGAAGGACAGGTCATTTGTGTGCAGTGGTTTTAACTTTGTGTTTTATATAAATGCCAGTCCGACAATTATCGCACCAGATAAAGGTTATGCAAAATTTTATGCCAATTCAGATGTAATACATCGCCAGGAACTGGTGTCTTCCATATTCCATCCGCCAAAAGTCGTCTCCTGATTTTTTTAATCTAAATCATAATTTAAATCATTCAGGAGGTTTCGTATGAAGTCAAAAAGAAACATCATATGGGTTATTGTAATTTTGGCGGTGGGGATCTATCTGTTCCCTACGATTAAAAACAGGGTAGCCTTTGCAGGAAATAAGCCGGCACTAAATGAAATGGCGCCGGAATTTTCTCTGAAGGATTTAAACGGCAAAAATGTGCGTCTCTCCGATTTCAAAGGTAAGGTTGTCCTTGTGAATTTCTGGGCAAGCTGGTGTCCTCCGTGCAAGATGGAAATTCCAGGCTTCCAGAAAATTTATACGGCGTATAAAGACAAAGGTTTTACGATTATCGGCATTTCAACCGATGACGTATCACCGTCTTTCATCAAGGATATGGGAATGACTTATCCGGTTGTTATGGCCGATGATAAGGTAATCAGGGACTATGGAAATATCTCAGGAATTCCCACATCATTTTTAGTCGGCAGGGACGGCAGGATAATAAAGAAGGTAATGGGGATGTATTTTGAAGGTAGCCTCAAAAGCGATCTGGAAAACGCTTTAAAAAACAAGAGATAGGAGGGCAGGAATGGAGAATGTATCTTTAATAATGTCATTTGGCGGAGGTCTCCTGTCCTTCTTTTCACCGTGTGTTTTGCCTGTCATCCCATCCTATGTCTCGTATATCACAGGCATATCGTTTGAGGACCTTACAGGAGAGCAGGACAAAGGAAGAATAAGAAAAGTAACCCTTAAAAACTCCCTATTCTTCATAGCCGGATTCTCATTAATATTCATCCTTCTCGGCGCGTCCTCAAGCTTCCTCGGAAGGATACTTTCTGATTATCAGGATATTATCAGGAAAGTCGGAGGGGTGATGATTGTGATAATGGGGCTTTATATAGCAGGTATTTTGAAGATTGGGTTCCTGATGCAGGATAAAAGGCTGCACCTGCAGAACAAGCCCGCAGGGCTTTTAGGTTCCTTCCTTGTGGGAACAGCCTTTGCAGCCGGATGGACACCATGCATAGGACCTGTTTTAGGCTCGATACTTCTTTATGCGAGCACTGCAAATTCTGTTACATCAGGTATAGAGCTGTTAACAGCGTATGCACTGGGTCTCGGGATACCCTTTCTTATCACATCCCTTGCCATAAACACAGCCCTTTCTTATTTCAAAAAGATAAACCGCTATATGAGGGTGGTATCTGTTGTGAGCGGGTTGTTTCTTGTGGTTGTGGGTATCATGCTTTTTACAGGTACGTTCAATGTGTTAAGTCAGTATATGACTATGATTTCAATTTAGATTTAAAATTTTACCGGTCTGACATGAGAAGTCTGCCTTAAGGCAGACTTCTCATAATGATGGGCAAAACAATGGAGGAACATAATGAGAAACAAAAAGAGATTTATTGTATATATGTTCATTGTGGCTCTTTTCAACCTTGCCTCTATCAATGTCTTTGCAGAGGCCGAAACGATGAAATTGCACGGCAGGATAGTAAAGCTGGATAAACCAAATCATACCATGGTTGTCAATGTAAGCGATGGGAGGGAAAAGACGCTGGTTTTTGATGAAGAGACAATTAAGCTGATTGAAAAGCAAGAGATTGTTGAAAGGGATTTTGTGTTTATCAAATATAAACAGGAAGATGGAAAGAATGTTATTATTAAAATTAAAAAGGTAATTGGGTGTTAGAGAGGCATAGATGATTCCGTATCCGAATATCAGTCCTGAGATTGTGAGAATAGGCCCCTTTGCTGTCAGGTGGTACGGCATGATGTATCTCATAGGTTTTGCATCTTCCTACCTTTTGGTCAGATACCAGATAAAAAAGAAAGGGCTCGATCTCGGCAGGGATTTTGTGGAATCCCTTTATTCATATCTCATTCTGGGACTTCTATTGGGTGCAAGACTGGGCTATGTAATCTTTTACAATCTCTCCTACTATGTTCAGCATCCGCTTGAGATATTTGCTGTATGGCATGGTGGCATGTCCTTTCATGGAGGGCTAATCGGCAGTGTTATCGCAGGTATTTTGTTCTGCAAAAAACTGAAGATAGATGTCTGGCAGATAGCAGACATTGTTATTGCTACAGCACCCATCGGGCTTGGACTCGGAAGGCTTGGAAACTTCATAAACGGAGAGCTTTATGGAAGGGTAACAGATGTTCCATGGGCAATGATATTTCCCACAGGAGGCCCCCTTCCAAGACACCCATCCCAGCTTTATGAATTCTTTCTGGAAGGCATAGTGCTTTTTACAATATTATGGATATTGAAGGATAAGGGCTTCAGGTCTGGTATTGTCGCTTCAATGTTCCTTGTCCTTTACGGTGCATTCAGATTCTTTGTGGAGTTCTTCAGAGAGCCTGATGTGCAGGTTGGCTTTATTTTAGGCATATTCACAATGGGGCAGATACTCAGCGCAGCAATGGTATTTCTGGGGATGGGGATTATGTATCTTAGAAAAGTTGTCTGAAAAATATCTGCCTTCCGCCTGAGAAAATTGTCTCTAATTTTTTCGTGTTTATAAAGTCCTCTTTCACTATTAAGTAATTCCCTTTATCAATCTCGTGTTCGCCCATGCATGCAGCGGATAATATCTGCTCTAAAGACAATCCTGCCTTTTGGAATAATCTTAGTTCTTCGAAGAATGACCAGCCATGCTTTACTCCCTTTGACCCGCTGTCTGTGCCGATGTTTAACTTCACGCCTATCGATGCAGCATAGTTGATGGATGAGAGGTGATCTCCTATAACCTCTTCCATATATCTTCTCTCAGATAACCGGAGTTCGGATGCATAGCTCAACAATGCAAACACCGTGGGCGTCCATGATACATTTTTTTCTTTCATGGCGTGCAAGGTTTCATCCGATATAAAATATCCATGCTCTATTGATTTTACACCAGCTTGTATAGCGTTCATTATAGCGGCATCTCCATTTACATGGCATGCCACCTCCAGATTGCTCTCCCCTGCCTCATCACAAATCGCATTTAATTCATCGGGAGGAAATCCTCCGGGGGTTATATGCATTGTCCCCTTGAAAGAGACTATGCCTGAATTTACAACCTTTATAAAATCGGCACCTGAATCTGCCATATATCTTACAGCCTTTCTGATTTCCTCTATTCCAGAAACACCTTTGCCAATAAAGACACCATATGTTCCTTTCCTGTAAATAGCATAGCCTGCGGACTTTATTTTTAACGGGAGTTTTGTTGCTCCGGCAAGTTGTTTTGCCTCTAATCCAATACCTGTTTTATATCCCATATCATTAACAGAAAAGATTCCGTGTTTTATAAGCTCGTGCATTATTCCGGGCAGCCTATCTGGCTGCACAGGCCTGCCTTCAACAGCAAAGTGTATATGCGTGTCTGTAAATGGGGGTATTTTTATCGTGTCCATGGTATCTTTATATGATATACTTTTATTAATATGTCTTTTTTGTCAAGGATATAAAAATATAAAAATGGATGGTAATCTGAACAGTCTTAAGAAACATATATTTTTTGAATTCCTGAATCTTGTGGGCAGGGCATTTGTTCTTGTCAGATATTCCGATAATGTGGTTTTGGGTAATCGGGGATTTACAGCAGAAGAGAAGGAAAACGGGATTATCCTTGTTTTTAACTCGAGAATGAATTTTCTATGGGACGATTATGGCATAACCGCCACACTGGTTTTCGGCACATCGCCCCAGAAATGTTTTATACCAGTGGACGATATAATGGCTGTGTATTCTCCAGATCTGAATGCCCAGTTTATGGCATCGCCTCAGCCCTCAGCAGTGAGCGGGCCACAGCCTATAGGCAGTCAGAAAGAGGGAGAAAAGCCTTTTAAGAAGATCGAGCCTGAAAAGGGGCAAAAGATAAAGAAATACGAAAAACAGGGGCATGTGATTAAAGTGGACTTCACTAAAAAACGAAAATAGATGTCATGAGGTTTGCATGGATAACGAAAAGCTATTGCATGACTTGATCGTTGATTATTTAAAACAGAAACTCTCAAAGGAATACAAGGAGATAAAGATTAACCCGGCAGGGAACCCTGACCTTACACTTTCCAATCATGGACTCATGCTTGCTGTGCTTGAGGTGGAGACAGAAGGCAGCATAACGCCTGAAAAGGCGGATAAATGGAAAGGGATGATACAGGCCGGTTCCAAGCTCATACTGATGGTTCCAAAGAATGCAAAGGTGAAGGCAATGGAACTCCTGTGGCAGAAAGGGATTGCAGACAGGGTCGGCGTCGGCAGCTATGAAATAGCCGTTAATATGCCATGAATAAGATACTGATTGTAGATGACGATATGGTCATAAGGCTTGCCTTATGCGAAATGCTGCAGAATAACGGTTTTTTGCCGGTGGATGTGTCCAGCGGAAGACAGGCCATAAGATTTTTTGGGAAAGAGAAACCTTCTGCAGTAATCCTTGACCTTAAAATGCCGGACATGGACGGCATCGAGGTACTGCAGGAACTTAAGAGGATAGACCCCAATGTGCCTGTAATACTGATAACTGCTTACGGCGACATAGAAACTGCGGTCGAGGCCATAAAGCTCGGTGCATATGATTTTATTGTTAAGCCCCCGAAATTCGACCGTTTGATACTTACGCTGAAAAGGGCAATCGAAAAATCCAGACTGGAGATGACCGTATGGCGGCTGAATACTGCTGTGGAGACATCTCTTGAATGGTTGTTGGGGAAGAGTTATCCCATCAAAAAGATCATAGAACAGATACATCAGGTTGCTCAGAGCGATTTCTCTATAGTCATTCAGGGGGAGACAGGCACAGGGAAGACCACTGTTGCCAGAGCAATACATAACCTGAGCACGAGGGCAACAGGCCCGTTTATAACAGTAGATATGGGTACAATCCCCGAGACCCTTGTTGAGAGCGAGCTCTTCGGATACGAGAAGGGTGCTTTTACCGGCGCTGAAAAAAGCAGAAAGGGTTTTTTTGAAATTGCCAACCACGGCACTATCCTCATAGACGAAGTACAGAATATGTCCCTTTATGTTCAGGGCAAGCTTTTGAGGGCTGTGGAAGAAAAGAGGATATATCCTTTGGGTAGTACCAGGCCCGTGGAAGTAGACGTTCGCATAATAGCAGCGACTAATTCGGATATAAAGCAGGCTGTTAAAGAGAAACTGTTCAGGGAGGATTTATTCTTTCGCCTTAGGGAATTTGAGATCACTCTTCCTCCATTAAGGGAAAGGGTCGACGATATACCGTTCTTTGCACAGAGATTTTTTATAGAGGCATGTGAAGAACTGAACAAACGGATGCACGGGATTGATGATAGCGTCGTAAGTCTCTTGAAGCAATATCCATGGCCAGGCAATGTGAGGGAATTAAAAAACGCAATAAGGAGGGCAGTGCTGCTTTGCTGCGATGACGTAATAAAGGCAGAGCACTTAAACTTTTTAGTCGGGGACAAACAGGAAGATGAAGGTGATTTGTCTTTGCTGCCCCTTAAAAAACTGTCTGCTATTGCGGTAAGGGACGTGGAAAAAAGGACTATAAAGCAAGTCCTGCAGGCCACAGGCGGCAATAAAACAAAGGCAGCGTCTATATTGCAGATTGACTACAAGACCCTCCTTACAAAAATAAAGGAATACGGCATTTAGTAATTCTGGAATTCATTCCATAATTATGGAACGAATTCCAGATAATTTTTACTGTCTTGATTTAAAATCCTTTGAAAAACAAAGAATTAAATTCTGGTATCACTCTTGCATATCATAATTCCAAACAGGTTTTCAACTGCTTTCTAACCAAAAACTATAACACTTATGTAAACAGTGACTGCCTGTCAATAAATTAGCAGAAGGTGCGGTATGTCAACGCTCATAACCTTTAATGATGAACTGACAATTGATGAGCTTTACAAAAATGTAAGCACGCTCAGAGATGCATTTTTAAAATGGGATGAAGTGAAAGTAGATATTACCAATGTGAGAAAGATAGACACGGCAGCCATACAGATGCTCATTGCAGCGGAAAAGGAATGTCAGGAGTGCGGCAAGAGCCTGAGTTTCATGACTTCCGGGGAAGTGGACAGGATACTTTCATTGATAGGGATTCAATTATAAGTGGAGCAATAGGAGCATGAGAAAGAATGATATGAGACCGGATGAACTTTTAAAAATGGATAGAAGGCTTGTTTTATCAGCAACCGGGGGAATGGCTGCTGTCATGCTGCCTGTTGTATTGACATCTTTTATAGTCTCTGAAACAGCACGGGTAGTCGCTGCTGTACTGGTGTATGCAGCAGCGATTATCATGGCATGGGCATTTGTTAAGAGGTATGTGGGTATTCTAAATGCACAACACAGGGAAAGCGAGAAGAAACACCTTTCGGAGATAGCGATGCTGGTACAGCCCATAACAACACATCTTAACAACAGGGCACTGATCATCCCTGTCTTGACAAACCAGCTTAACGAGGTGACCAAACAGACAGAATCCGCAGCACTGGATATAGGCGAAAAGTTTATGAGCATTGTGCAGAGGGCAAGGAATCAGGCAAAGAAGGCATCCGGGGCATTCGGCAGGTTTGCAGGAAACGGAGGGAGCAGCAGCGAATCCCTCACCGACTTAAGCAAAAAGGCACTCTCTGACGTGATAGAAAGCCTCAGGGATATGGTCGGCGTAACATCTCAAACATTGAAGAATATGGAAGTAATTATAGAAGATGCCGGGAATATAAAAAGGATAGTGACAGAGATAGAGTACATAGCAGAGCAGACAAACCTCCTTGCACTGAATGCAGCCATCGAGGCAGCCCATGCAGGAGAACAAGGAAGGGGCTTTGCCATTGTTGCGGATGAAGTAAGAAAGCTGTCAGACAGGTCAAACGCTGCTGCCGATGACATACGGAAGCTCATCAGCAGGGTCGAGACAGACATCAAGGGTATTTATTCGAAGACAGAAAAGAGCATAACAGAGAGCAGTGCAAGGTCTTTGGAGGCGGAGACCGTAGTGAACGACACATTAAGAAAAATCGATGATGTTATCGGCGAGGTAAAAAAACAGCTCGACGAACTCGGCGCAGAAACAGAATCCCTTGCAAAGGATATAAGCAGCATAGTCATATCCATGCAGTTTCAGGACATAACGAGGCAGCGCATAGAGCATGTGATAGAGCCACTTATGTCTTTTAAGGCAGAACTCGAAGACATAACGCAAAAGGCAAGGAGCATGAGTGAAAAGATCCATGAATGGGAAGGCAATAGTAGCGCGGAATGGCTCGAAAAGATGTATACGATGGAATCGGAAAGGGAAGTTTTAAAGGAGGTGTTGAAAAATGGGTAAGACAGTGTTGATAGTGGATGATTCTGCATCTATGAGGCAACTGGTTTCTTTTGCTTTGAGGGATGCAGGGTATGATGTAATCGATGCTATAAACGGGAAAGATGCCATGAGCAAACTCAACGGTACAAAGATAGAAATGGTAATAACAGACCTCAATATGCCCGAGATGGACGGCATCGAATTCATAAAACAGGTGAGAAACAACCCGGGATATAAATTTACACCCATAGTTATGCTTACAACGGAATCACAGGAGTCCAAGAAACAGGAAGGCAAGCAGGCAGGTGCGAGTGGCTGGATTGTGAAGCCATTTACACCGGAGCAGTTAATAGATATTGTTAAGAAATTCGCAAGATAAAAAGAAAGGAATTGACAGATGCTTAATTTCAAGTTTGAAAAGGCAGGAGATTTCGGGATATTGAGCTTTGACGGCGAACTCACAGCGCAGCATGCAGACAGGCTTAAGGAGGCATTGATGGTATCTCTCGATAACGCCGAACATGTGGTGGTTAATTTTGAGAAGGTATCAGAGATAGATGTGGACTGCCTTTTTCTGTTTTATACGACGTGGGGGATGCTGGCAAGGTTGAAGAAACGCCTGACACTTACAGGCATAAGTCCAGAGATGTATAAAAGGGTTGAAGAATTTATAGGCTATGACATTCCAATCACTCGTCTAATGAGCAGTGACGTGAGCAGCATCGCTGCAGAGGGATAGGTTTATGATCAATTCAACGGACATATACGACAAGCTGTATTGCTTATTCATCGACAATGCAAGGGAGTGGGTTCTTGAACTCGAGAACGGACTATTAAGGCTTGAAAAGTATCCTGCCGATAGAGAGTTGATTAATAACATATTCAGAATAGCCCATAATATCAAGAGCACAAGCGGAACTGTCGGGCTGGAAGATATTTATAATTTTACCCATAAGGTTGAAGATATACTTTCTCTTGTGCGGCAGGGAAAACTCATTCCGGACAGGAACCTTATTGATTCACTCCTTGAATCGGTTGATTTAATAACCGAGATGGTTGAATTTGCCGTATCTAAGAAACAATTTGATTTTCATAGATGCGAAGACTGGATGGAAAGAATGGAGATGTATATAAATGGTTGACTTCAAAAAACTTTACTCTATCTTTGTTGATGAGGCAATGGAAAGGATAGCAGAGCTTGAGGACGGACTCCTGCAGTTCGAAAAATCTTCTGAAGACAAAGAACTGCTGAACACCATTTTCAGGGCCGCGCATACAATAAAGGGCTCAAGCGGAAGCATAGGATTGAAAGATATATCTGCATTCACCCATCACATGGAAGAGATACTCGATATGGTGCGGCAGGAGAAGCTGAGCCCTGATAAAGAATTAATTAATACCCTCCTTGATGCCACAGATATGATAAAGGAGATGGTTGGATGCGTGGCATCGGAAACAGTCTTCGATTTCGGCAGATGCGAGGGGCTGCTGAAACGTATGGAAGAGATAAAAAAGAGTCCGGAGTCAGGGGGCAAGAGTCAAGAGATAAAGACATTTAAGATTATCTTTGCCCCGTCCCACGACCTATTTAAAAGGGGAATAGACCCCGCGATGATAATAGATGATCTGAGAGGCATTGGCGAGATTGTGAGCATCAAGTGCCTTACGGAGGCCGTTCCCGCACTTTCAGATATGAACCCTGAAAACCTGTATCTCAGATGGGACATACAGCTTAGAACAGATAAAGATGCGTCAGAAATAAAGAATGTATTTGAGTTTGTCGAGGAAGGAAGCGAGATAAAGATATTCCCTGTATCAACCACTGGAAAGGACGTGCCTTTTATAGGCAAGATGCTTATAGATGAAGGCGTTGTAAAGGCAGAAGATGTGGAGGATGCCTTGAAAAGCCAAAAAAGATTGGGCGAGATACTTGCAGAACAGGGCAAAGTTTCTCCTGTTAATGTAGAGAAGGCGCTGGAGAAACAGAGAAACATCAAGATGGATTCATTCAAAAAATCGGTTTCGTCCACTATCAGGGTCGACCTCGGCAAGCTCGATCACCTTATAAACATCGTCGGCGAGATGGTAATAATACACTCTATGTTCCAGCAGGCCATTCAAGGCGGCAATTGGTTGTCGGTAACGGATAATGGCGGCAACGGCAAAAACGGATCTCTCATGACTCATAATTCAGCGCAAAATATGGAGGCGCTCTTTTCCCAGCTCCAGAGGATAGGGAAGGATATTCAGGAAAGCGCAATGTCTCTCAGGATGCTACCTGTGGGAGAGATTTTTCAGAGGTTCATAAGGCTTGTTAGAGAGCTTTCAGCATCGAAAAACAAAGATATAGAGCTTATTATTACAGGCGAAGATACGGAACTCGACAAGGGCGTGCTCGAGAAGATAGCGGACCCACTGGTGCATCTGATACGCAACTCCATAGACCACGGGATCGAAACGCCTCAAGAACGGCTGAATAAAGGAAAACCCGAAAAAGGGACGATCCACCTCAGCGCCTATCAGATGGGAGACGCTGTTTACATAGATGTGGAAGACGACGGAAGGGGGCTTAATAAGGAAAAGATAGTTCAAAACGCAATGTCGAAAGGAATAATAACGAACGACCAGGGCCTTACTGACGAACAGATATGCAATCTGATATTCATGCCCGGCTTTTCGACCGCGGATACCGTAACGGATGTATCCGGCAGAGGGGTGGGGATGGATGTGGTCAAGAAGAATATAGAGTCCCTTAACGGGAAGGTATATATCCGGACAAGGCAGGACACTGGCACAACTATATCAATTAAGCTCCCCCTGACTCTCGCAATAATAGACGGCCTTACGGTGCTCATAGGCGAAGAAATTTTTGTAATACCTATAACATCGGTTGTGGAGTCCCTCAGACCGAACAGGATGGAAGTCAAGTCGCTTAATGAAAAGGTAGAGGTGATAAATGTGAGAGGCGAATATATTCCGTTGATGCGACTCTATGAGATTTTAGGCATAACATCGTGGAAGAAAGACCCGTGGGATGCGATTGTGATAGTTACAATGCATGAAGGCAGAAAATACGGCCTTCTGGCTGATGAGCTTCTTGGAGAACAACAGATTGTTATAAAGAATCTGGGTACTGCAACGCCTAAAGTTAGAGGCATAGCAGGAGGGACAATACTTGGTGACGGCAGGGTGGCGCTGGTTTTAGATGTGCCTGGGATTGCAGAAATGGTAAAAAAACAAGTAACTACTTAATCCCTTGATTACTTAGAAAGAAAAGGGAGGAGGTCTTTATGACGCAGGTATTGGCAGAAAGGGAAACAGGAATCCGTTCAGAAGGTCAGGAGTATGTAACATTCAGCCTTAATGATGAAGAGTATGCCTTTGATGCCCTGAATATCAGGGAGATTATTGAATTCGGCAATGTCACAAAGGTTCCCCATCTCCCTGATTTTTTCAAAGGCGTTATTAATCTTCGGGGCACAATAATCCCTGTTGTTGATTTGAAGCAGAAATTCGGGATGGGATCCAGAAACTATCAGAAGCACACATGTGTAATTGTTACAGAATTTTCAAAGGGTGTAATGGGAGTTATTGTAGATGCCGTATCCGATGTGATGTATTTGTCTGATGAATCCATCTCAGCTACGCCATCCTTTGGGACAAAGATAAGAACAGATTTCATTAAGGGAATGGGAAAGGTAGGAGACAGGCTTGTGCTTATTCTGGATGTTAATAAAGTCCTCACAGAGGAAGAGGCATCGGTTATCAATGAACAGTTAACAGTGAGCGAACAAGTCAGTTCATAGTTTATAGTCGATGAATAATGAACGAATTTAAAGGAGGTAAAAATGTCAGTGTTCAAGAACATGAAAATCGGGACAAGGTTAGTGCTGGGCTTTGGCATGCTTATTATGCTGATGCTGGTCATTGCATTTACAGGGGTTACGAGGCTTGCATCCATTGATAAGCAGTTAGATATTATTGTGCATGACAGGTATCCAAAAACCGTGTGGGCAAACAATATCATTGATGGTGTTAACCGTATTGCAAGGTCTATGCGCAACATCATTATTATGGATGACAAAAACAGCGTGATAAAAGAAATTGAAGGAATAAGAGAATCCAGGAAGAGTATTGGGGAAAATATCGATAAGCTTGAAAAGACAATCAAGTCCGAAAAAGGAAAGGAAATCATTAAGGCTGTTAAAGATCTTCGTTCTGCCTATATCAATGAGCAGGAAAGTTTTATGAAATTAATAGAAAATGGCAAAAAGGACGAGGCAAAGACATCGCTGTTAACCAAGATTCGTCCTGTGCAGTTGTCCTACATGGATGCAATTGACAAGCTTATTAAATTCCAGAATGACCTGATGGAAACTGGCGGCAAGGAGGCGAAGCAGGGATACCTGAACGCCCGAAATCTTATGATTATTCTCGGAGTTATTGCACTGGCAATGGCTGTTGCAATTATTTTTTTAGTCACCCGCAGCATCACGCTCCCATTAAGCAGGGCGGTTGTTGCAGCAAATCAGATAGCAGGAGGGGATCTGACAGCAAAGATAGAGATTACCGGTAAGGATGAGACAGGACAATTGCTGACAGCAATGGAAAACATGGTCAAAAATCTTAAAAGGATTACATCTCAGACCATAGAGGCATCGAATCAGGTATCTGTAGCAGCGGACCAAATAGCAGAGGTGAATCAGAACTTTTCGCAGAGGATAACCGAGCAGGCAGCCTCTGTTGAAGAGACATCTTCCACTATGGAAGAGATGTCCGCATCGATCAGGCAGACTGCGGATAATGCAAGAGAGGCAAATAAGCTTGCACAATCGGCAAAGACCTCGGCAGAGTCGGGTATTAAGGTGATGGGCGATACGATAACCGCGATGGACGAAATAAACAAATCATCCAGCAAAATAGCGAACATATCGAATGTGATAGAAGAGATAGCATTCCAGACAAACCTGCTTGCGTTGAATGCAGCGGTTGAGGCAGCAAGGGCAGGAGAGCATGGCAAGGGTTTTGCGGTTGTTGCTTCTGAAATCAGGAATCTTGCACAGAGGGCATCACAGTCAGCAAAAGAGATAACAGTGCTTATAGAAGACAGCGTGGAGAAGACAGGAAAGGGAGTGCAGCTTGCGCAGGAACTGAACAAGAAGCTCGAGGAAATAAGCCTCGGCGTAAAAAAGGTAGCTGATCTGATGGATGAGGTTGCAGCATCGGCACAGGAGCAGGCAGCAGGGATAAATCAGGTCAACACAGCAGTAACGCAGATAGACCAGATGACGCAGCAGAATGCAGCCCTTGTAGAAGAGACGTCTGCATCAGCAGAGGAGCTGGCAGCACAGGCAAAGGAACTGATGAATCTTATATCATTCTTTAAGGTTGATGAGGCATTTGGTGCTGAAAGGGAGGCAAAGGTGAAAGGCGAAAGTGTTAGTCCTGCAAAAAAGACGATTCAACGCTTAGAGCCGAAAAGGGCAGAAAAGGTGGCGCAGCCTGTTCTGGCTCATGCTTCAGCCGCTCCACGCAGGGGAGTAGTTCATGCAGAAGCAGAAGGAAAATCAAATGGAGGGTTTGAAGAGTTTTAAAGCACAAGGGGGACAAAGTCCCCCTTGTGAAATTCCCCTGAGCGATGAGATATTCGGATTGTTTCAGAATCTGATATACAAAACTGCGGGGATAAGGCTCAGCAGTCAGAAAAAGGGTCTTCTTTCATCGAGACTCTTGAGGAGGCTGAAGAAATTAGGCATCGACAGCCTTCACGAATACTACAGAATGGTGGAAGATGACAGCGACGAACTGGTGGAGATGCTTAACTGTATCTCCACCAACACCACGCATTTTTTCAGGGAAAACCATCATTTCGAATACCTGAAGAACAAAACTATGCCGGAACTGTTGAGAATAAAGTCCTCCGAAAAGACTATAAGGATATGGAGCGCTGGCTGTTCTACAGGAGAAGAGCCTTATTCAATTGCGATTACATTGTGCGAAGCTTTAGGTGATATGCGAGGCTGGGATATAAAGGTCCTTGCCACAGATATATCTACAAAGGTATTGGATGCAGCATGGAGCGGAATCTATGAATATGAAGCTGTTTCGGACATGCCCGAAGATATTGTGCGCCGATATTTTTTAAGAGGTACAGGAGAGAATATCGGAAAGGTAAAAGTCAGGGATTTTTTGAAAGACATGATAAGATTCAGGAGGCTAAACCTCAAAGAAGGGGCATATCCGTTTAAGAGGAAGTTCGATGTTATATTCTGCAGGAATGTAATGATATATTTCGATGAGGGCATGAAGCAGCATGTGCTCTCGATGTTTCACAGGCATCTGTCCGACAGCGGCTATCTTTTTTTAGGGCACTCGGAAACCATGCTCGGCAGCAATGGATTTAAACCTGTTTTCATAACTGTGTATAAGAAGATATAACCGCTCAATTTGGCTTGATTTATGAGAAAAATAACGCTCAATATTGGTGATATAGTTGTTTGCAGGGAGCCTGCTGTACTGGAGACTGTCCTCGGCTCATGCGTTTCTGTATGCCTCTATGATGAATCTTTAAAGGCTGGTGGGATGAACCATTTCATGGTTCCTTATGTTATGTCCGGGTTGAAAAATCCTGCTTATTCTGGACAGGAGTCAATAAAAAGATTGGTTGAAGATTTTGTTAGCATCGGAGCAAATTCTTCATACATCAAGGCTAAGGTATTTGGTGGAGGTAAGGTAACAAAGGGCATGGGCGAAGACCTCGATGTTGGTGCGGAAAATGTCAAAACAGCAAAAGAGATGCTTAAGAAATACGGCATTCCTATTGTAAAGGAACTCTTATGTCCTGAATTTGCCGTAAAGATAGTTTTCTATACTGCAACAGGACGGGTATTTGTAAAAAAACTTGAGGATGCAAAAGATGATATCAGTCAATAAAATCAAGGTTTTGATAATAGACGACTCGGCAGTTATAAGGCATCTGCTGACAGAGATACTGAATCAGGCAGATGATATCGAGGTTATCGGAACTGCTCAAGACCCTATTTTTGCGAAAAACAAGGTCAGGGATTTAAAGCCCGATGTAATTACCCTTGATGTGGAGATGCCGAGGATGGATGGACTTATCTTTCTTGAAGAGTTAATGAGGACAGACCCCATCCCTGTTGTTATGGTGAGCGCATTAACACAGAAGGGATGCGAGACTACTCTGAAAGCACTTGAGTTGGGAGCAATTGATTATGTGACCAAGCCGTCAATTGATGTATCAAATGGTGTTATCAACCTCGGTAACGAGATTATTAAAAAAGTGAGGCTTGCTGCAAAGGCAAAGGTGAGGAAGGTTAAGGTTGGGACTAAGGTTAAGACGTCTTCCTCAACCTCAGCCTTAACCTCGACCTCAGACAAAATAATTGCCATAGGAGCATCAACAGGAGGAACACAGGCGATTACCGAGATAATAACCTCACTGCCTGAATCAACGCCGGGGATTGTTATAGTCCAGCATATGCCTCCGGTTTTCACCAGTTCTTTTGCAGAAAGGCTTAATTCCATATCGAAGATTGATGTGAAAGAGGCGGTTTCAGGAGACAGGGTAATGAGGGGTACTGCATTTATAGCACCGGGGAATCACCACATGACAGTAAAAAGGAACGGCGCAATGTATTATGTGGAGATTATTGACGGGCCAATGGTTAATTTTGTGAGGCCTTCTGTGGATGTGCTTTTCAGGTCGGTAGCAAAATATGCAGGCAGAAATGCCGTGGGTGTTATTCTGACAGGTATGGGTGAAGACGGTGCGAGGGGAATGCTCGAAATGAAAGAGGCAGGGGCAATTACTATTGCCCAGGATGAGGCGTCCTCTGTTGTATTCGGTATGCCAAAAAGGGCGATAGAACTGGGTGCTGCGGACAAGGTTGCATCGCTGGAGGAAATAGCATCTTTATTAGCTCATGGCTGATAGCTCATAGTTCACGATTATGGATGGTAATTAAAGACTATGAGCTATCAGCCATGAGCTATTCTGTTGGCAATGTCATGTGTCTTATAATCTTTCCGGCCACAAGGTATACAACCATCTCGGCAATATTTGTGGCATGGTCAGCGATCCTTTCGAGGTACTGTGCAATAAAACTTATCTTCATTGCCCTGTATACGGTATTGGGATCCCTTATCATAAAGGAGATCAGTTCTTCAAGTATCCCGTATTTCAGGTCATCTACTTCGTCATCCCTCATTATCACATCCATTGCAAGCTTCTTGTCCCTGCGCACGAATGCGTCAAGGGCGTCCCTCGTCATTCCCTGTGCTATCTGGCTCATATGGGGGATGTCAATGTAAGGTTTAAGTATAGGTTCCCTGTTGAGTTCAAGTGCCCTCTCTGCTATATTAACAGCATTATCTCCCATTCTTTCAAGGTCTGTAGTTATCTTCATTGCCGTTGTTAGAAATCTTAGATCCCCTGCCATGGGTTGCATCAATGCTATAAGCCTGATGCATTCCTCATCTATATGCACATCGAGGGCGTTTATCTGATGATCCCTTTCTATAACGGCCTTTGCGAGGTCGTCATTCCTTTCTACAAGGGACTTTACCGAATCTTTAATAGAACTCTCCACCATTGCACCCATCCTAAGGACCATCTCTTTGAGATGCATTAACTCTTCGTCAAACCTGGTCATTATCCAAACCTCCCTGTGATATAGTCCTCTGTAAGCTTTTCAGAGGGGGCTGTGAAAATCTTGTCGGTTTTGTCAAACTCGATCAATTCACCCAGCATCATAAATCCCGTCCAGTCCGATATTCTTGCTGCCTGCTGCATGTTGTGGGTAACGATAATTATGGTAACCTTGCTTTTCAACTGGACAATAAGTTCTTCTATCTTGGCTGTGGATATGGGGTCGAGGGCCGATGTGGGCTCGTCAAAGAGGAGAACCTCAGGCTCCACAGCCAATGCCCGTGCGATAACAAGCCGCTGCTGCTGTCCGCCTGAAAGCTCGTAAGCGCTGACATTGAGTTTATCCTTCACTTCGTCCCATAGCGCTGCGTCTTTAATGGCCTTTTCCACTTTCCCTGAAAGTTCAGACCGATTTTTTATTCCTTTCAATCTGAGGCCGTATGCGATATTATCGAATATGGTCATGGGGAATGGAGTCGGTTTTTGAAAGACCATTCCAATACGGCTCCTGAGGTTGATGATGTCGATGTCATTGGAAAGGATATTCGTGCCCTGAAAGATTATTTCACCCTCATATCTGTTCTTAGGATACAGGTCATGCATTCTGTTAAAGCATCTGAGGAGTGTGGTTTTTCCGCAGCCGGAAGGTCCTATTAATGATGTAACATTATTTTTATAGGCAGAGAGGCTTACCTGCTTCAGGGCATGGATGTCGCCTGCATAATAAAAGTTGAGATTTTTGGCCTCGATCTCTATCTGTCCTGTCACTTCTTATACCTCCATTTTATTATGAGCCTTCCAAGTATTGTAATAATGAGAATGAATACCGTAATCATCAGAGACGCAGCCCATGCCTGTGTGTGCCAGCTCTCATAGGGCCCCATGGCATACTGGAATATGGATACCGTAAGGGAAGCTATCGGTTCATTCATGTTAGTAGAGAAGAATGAATTGTTAAATGCTGTAAATAAAAGGGGCGCTGCCTCACCCGTCACCCTTGCGATGGAAAGCAGTATTCCTGTGAGTATTCCAGTAGCTGCGCCGCGGTAAACAACCTGTATAATTACTTTATAATATGGTGCGCCGAGGGCAAATGCGGCCTCCCTGACTGTCCACGATACGAGTGAGAGCATATCTTCCGTTGTCCTCAGGACAACTGGAATCATTATCATTGCGAGTGCAACAGCCCCTGCCCAGCCGCTGAAATGACCGAGAGGTTTTACGATGATGGCATATACGAATGTACCGACCACAATGGCAGGAACACTGACCATTATGTCCGAAAGGATACTTATAATCTGTGCAATCCTTTTTCCCCTGGCGTATTCCGCAAGGAATGTTCCGCCGAGCACTCCTACAGGTACACCTATCAATGTTGCAAACAGGGTTATCAGCAGATGCCCTACAAATGCGTTCCTCAAGCCGCCTCCCTCTACACCTGCCGGGGCCGGGTCTTTTATGAATAAATTTATATTCAGCGCTCCTATGCCGTGAATAAGGACATCTCCGATAATGAACACGAGCCAGAAAATACCAAACAGGGCGGTAAGGGTGCTTAGAACAAAGGCGATACGGCTCTGTATAACCCTCAATCTTTCGCGCCTCACCTCTGGTATCTCCTTTCTGCCTTTAATATAAGGAACTTTGCGATAGCCAGAACAATAAAGCTCATAATAAAGAGCAGGAGCGCCAGATAGTATAATGAGGAAAGATAAATGTCTTTATCCGCTTCCGTAAACTCGTTTGCGAGTTTTACAGTAACAGTGGCTGCTGCATCGAGGAGGGATGTGGTTATCTGGTTGTTGTTTCCGAGGACAAAGGCCACTGCCATTGTCTCACCCAATGCCCTTCCGAGAGAGATGGCGATCCCTCCAAAGACACCCAGCTTGGAATATGGCAGCACTATATCTTTTACTACCTCCCACTTTGTTGCACCCACTGCATAGGCGGATTCCTTCACAACTGCTGGCGTGAGATTAAAGGCATCCCTCGAAATGCTTGCCGTAAAGGGAATTATCATTATTCCGAGTATCATGCTTGCCGTCAGAAGGTCTATACCTAATGGGGTGCCTTCAAACAGTATGCCGACTAAGGGCAATTCCCCGATGGTCTTTTGCAAAAAGGGTTCGATATATTTGGCCATAATCGGGGCAAGGGTAAAGAGCCCCCACATGCCGTAAATGATGCTTGGTATGGCTGCCAGAAGTTCTATGGCAATCCCCACAGGACCTTTCAGGAAATTGGGAGAGACTTCTGTAATAAATATAGCGACTCCGACGGCAATGGGTATGGCAATAATAAGGGCTAAACCAGTGGTTATAAGTGTTCCGTAAAGGGCTGCAGCGGCCCCAAAGGATTCTTTTACAGGATCCCAGTCCACCAATGTAAGGAATTTAAAAAAGCCAAATTTTTCTATTGATAGTGAAGATTCGGTAAAAAGCACATATAAAATGCCTGCAGTGATTAAAATGACAGATATCGATGCGACACCTGTAATAAATGAAAAAATCAAATCAATGGGGTTTTTCTTTTTCGAAAAAATCACAACAATAATACTCCTTGCAGTTAGTGGTCAATATATAATACACATCAGAGTTGTCTATTTCAATTGACATAGCGCTACAGTGCTACAGAACGACAGAGCGACAGTTTTTACGGCAAATGCACAGTTGCCGCACTGTCGCTCTATCGACAATCGAACTATTTCTAATATATTCCGTTTGCCTTCCAGTATGCCCTGATTTTATCCTTTAAAGACTTCGGCAGAGGTATATAAATGAGTTCCTTTGCCTTTGCATCACCATTTTTAAATGCCCAGTCAAAGAATTTTACGGTCTTCATATTGGAGTCCTTTTTCTCCTTTGCGAGGAGTATAAAGGTAGCGCCTGCTATGGGCCATGAGTTCTTGCCCGGTGCATTGGTAAGCCATGTGGCAAAATGGTTTTTGGCATCGAAATCTGCCGTATCTGCTGCATCCTCAAAGGTGTCGAATGATGGCACAACAAAGTTGCCAGCTGGATTCTTCAGGAGTGTGTGTGCAAGTTTATTCTGTTTTGCATAGGCAAATTCCACATATCCGATGGAATTTGCTGTCCTCTTGACATAGTTGGCAACACCCTCATTCCCTTTGCCGCCTATGCCTACCGGCCACTTAACAGATGTTCCATAGCCGACCTTATCTTTCCATGCACTACATGCGCCGCTCAGGTAGTGCGTATAAATGGCTGTTGTTCCCGATCCGTCTGACCTGTGTACAACGGTTATCTCTTTATCAGGGAGATTTAGATTCGGGTTCATATCCTTTATCTTAGGGTCGTTCCACTTCTTTATTTCGCCAAGGAATATCTTGCATACCGCATCGCTATCGAGCTTAAGCTGGCCTTCTTTAATTCCAGGAATATTAACCACAGGGACAACCCCGCCCATTACTGCCGGAAATTGAAGCAGACTGTCTTTGTTAAGGTCATGTGGGGTCAGGACATTGTCCGATGCACCAAAGTCTACTGTCCTGTTTACAATCTGTCTTATGCCTCCACCAGACCCTATTGACTGGTAGTTAAGTTTTACACCTGTTGTCTTATGATAGTCATATGCCCATGCAGAATAAACAGGGTACGGGAATGTTGCACCTGCACCGTTCAATGTCTCCTCGGCATTTGCAATGGAGAATGACAGTGCAACAGCTAATACCAATATCAAACTTAAAATCTTCTTCATGTTTCCTCCTCTTAATTTCCCTATTTAGAATAGGGTTTTATTGTTACAACAATGTTACAGCAATGTTAAAATTTTGTTACACCACCACCTCCTCATTTTTAATTTCAAATTGCGCTTATTATAAACCGGCTGAGGTTAATCTAATATTAAGCTGATGTTAAATTTATGTTACAAAGGCAATCTCTGATAGCTTATAGCTCATGGTATTTAAATTAGCATTTATGAGCAATGAGCAATGAGCAATGAGCTATGAGCATAGAAAGGACATTTCTTGTGATTATTGCTCTTGCAATATTGTTTTAACTGGAAAGGACTCGGTATATATGGCTTATCTCCAGCTTTACAGGTTAATGTCAGCCACTTTATCAGGTGAGGGCATTTTGTGCTGTTTCTTTTAATCTTGCCCTCCCATGAGTTTTTGCATCTCTGCGCTGGACACAATGTCTTTTAAGTATTCAATAATGTTTATCTTTTCCGGCTTGTATGTTATCACTACGCTTCCTGATAGCGGATTGGGACGGATGTCTTTTATTCCTTCAGGGATGGCAATAGTAGAGAGTTGTTTTGACATCTGTAATAGTCCAGACATGGAGAGATGTTTGATAGCAGGAACTTCTATCCTGATGCGGCCCGGAATATGGTGAATGATTTTATAGGTAATCATGGCTCTCCTGCTTTTTTATTGATTAAAACATACCAATATTACAGCATTATTAATGTCAGGTTAAATTTTGGTGAAATCTCAGGAAAGTTCTTTGGGGACCCTATACGCCTATAGCCTATCACCCATTCACCTTTGCTTTTGTAGGCAAGTAATTAAAAAATTGATGGACACATTCATTTTCATGAAAGTAATATTTAATTACATTCATAGTTCGTCGTCACCACTATGAACAATAAAACATGAACTATCAACTAAAAATAGGAGGTTGGTAATGGCACTTTTTGACAATGGATTGAAGGGAAATATTTTAAGTGGCCTTGCCATAGGCATTGGTGCGGCAGTCCTTGCACCTGCAGTAATGCCTGTTGTGGCAAGTGTTGTGAAGCCTTTAGCAAAGGCAGCCATAAAAGGCGGAATGATACTGTATGAAAAGGGCAAAGAGACAGTAGCAGAGGTGGGAGAGGTTGTTGAGGATATTGTGGCCGAGGCAAAGGCAGAGATGGCAGAGGCGCAGAAAGAGGCATCATCTGCAGGAACCTTTTCAGGAACTCCGGGAGGCGAAGCCGGTGCTTGACCTTCCGGATGCCTTTTTGAGCCACATGATTTCCGGCAGGGCAAGGCTGAAGATACCTTCAAAAAAAGGGGACTTTCATTATTTTAAGTCCTTAAAAGAACAGATGACTAAATGCAGCGGCATCGAAACAGTGGAGGTTAATCCTGTGTCTGGAAGCATTCTCATCGTTCATGCATCTGATATAGGAAAAATCGCGGAATATGCACGGGGCAGGAACATCTTCAATCTTAAAAACAACAGACCCGATCCAACGGATATGCACTCCACGGTGTCGAAGACTTTTCAAGATATAAACGGAAAGATAAAAGGCATTACTGGAGGCGATATGGATATTGCCGGTGCAGCCTTTCTGACCCTTTTGGGTCTTGGTATTTACCAGATTAGCAGAGGCAATCTTGCGGCGCCGGCATGGTATACCGCCTTCTGGTATGCATTGAACATATTTTTAAAATCAGGGAATAAGGGAGGGGAATAATTTAACCGAAGTGTAACCAGGGTTTAAAGACCCTGTAATTAATGATAATTAAAATAAAACAACATTGTCCCTGTTGTAAATTTCATTATACCGGGACAGAAGGAGGATTAAGATGTCAAACGAAACAGTAGCAGGCAGCACAGTTGCAGGCGAGACCATGGGCAGGACAGGAACAGCAGTCAAAGAGGGTGTGGTAAGCAGCCTCAAGGGTATTAATGAAATCGAGGCAGAGATTGTAAGCCTTGCAAAAAATACGGTATCGAACACGCTCAGGGCAACAGGCTCTGTGGCCAATGAGAGCGTCGGCATTATTAAAGACGTAATGAAAGGAGCGATTCAGGCTACAGAAGAGGTAGGCACAGGGCTTATCCTCAGCACAAAGAGTGTGGCAAAGGGCATTGTAATGGGCGTGGCAGATGTGGGAGGCGATGTTGTTTCCGCATCAGGTCAGACTGTAAGGGGCGCTGTTAAAGGTGCTGCAGAAATAGGTGCAGATGTTGCCCTCGTTGCCAGAAGGGCTGTGGATGGAGTTATAGAAGCCACAAAGGAGATAGGAGGCAATGTGGAGGAAGTGGCTAAGGTTGCTGTAGGTGGTGCAATAGAGACAGCAGGAACAATAGGAAATACTGCTGTAAAGGCTGTTAAAGACATGCTCGTAGGAGTTGTTGAAGGCGTAAAGGAGATTGCAGGCGCTGCCCTGCCGAAGCCAAAAATATCGCCCGAAGTAGCGCCATCTTCACCGGCAATGACGCCACCTGAGTCTTCTGAAATCACAACAAAGGGCAGAGGAAGAAGGGGAGAGTAGCAGGGTGTGGTTCAGGCAATACACGCCTCTGTAAAAGGAAGGGCCCGCTATAAAGTTAAGGGACTCCATCGCTCGGAGTCTCTTAAAAAACATCTCGAATCAAAGCTTTCGGGAAGGGAAGGGATAAGCCATTTTTCGGTAAATGCACTTACCGGAAATGTCCTCGTATTTTTCAATTCAGGCAATGATGTTCACGCCGTAGCCTCGGTTATCGAGGGGATTGTACTGGAACACCATAAAGAAGTCAGCAGTCAACGGTCTTCTGTTAGAAGTGCGGGCATCTCATCGGTTGTAGAACGACGGCACCATAGAAACAAAAGAATAAATAGCAGAAGGAAAGTAAGAAGGGCTGTTATACACGCCGAAGATCAGATACTTGAGCCATGGCATCTTATGAAGGCGTCAGATGCCACCGATTTATTGGAAACTTCAAAAGATTCAGGATTGTTATGTGAGACCGCAAAAGAGAAACTTAAGAAATATGGACCGAATATACTGCCCGAATCAGTTCCCCGCTCTGGATTAAGCATCTTTGTTGACCAGTTTAAGTCTCTTCCCGTTGCCCTTTTAGGTGTTGCAGCAGGCATTTCAGTCCTTACCGGAGGCATTGCGGATGCTCTTGTTATCATGGGCGTTGTGACTATCAATGCAACCATCGGCTATGCCACAGAGAGTCAGGCAGAGAAAACCATTCATTCGTTGAAGAGCCTCGTAAGACCATCTGCCCTTGTAATGAGAGAAGGAAGCCTGAAAGAAATCGGTGCAGAGGATATTGTTCCGGGCGATATTTTGGTTCTTAGACCGGGCAGCTATGTGGCTGCGGATGCAAGGCTTATAGAGGCACACCACCTCAGCGTCGACGAGTCTGCACTTACAGGTGAAAGTATGCCTGTGCTTAAAACAGTTCAGAGTTTAGAGTTAAGAGTTGGTGATGACATCCCCCTTGCTGACAGGGTAAATATGGTTTACATGGGAACACTCGTTACAGGTGGACAGGGCATTGCAGTAGTTGTTGCAACAGGGAGGTTCACCGAAATAGGGAAGATCCAGACACTTGTTGGAGAGGCAAAGCCTCCGGAAACTCCCATGGAGCGGCAGTTAAACACCATGGGAAGCCAGCTTGTATTGATAAGCGGCGCTGTATGCGGAGTTGTATTCATAATAGGACTTATTCGGGGATACGGATTCCTGCAGATGCTCAAGACATCCATATCCCTTGCTGTTGCTGCTGTTCCTGAAGGTCTTCCAACAATCGCTACCACAACCCTTGCTCTTGGCATAAGAAAGATGCGCCGTCATAATGTCCTCATAAGACATCTCGATGCTGTGGAGACACTCGGCTCTGTTCAGACCATATGCCTCGACAAGACAGGGACCATCACGATGAACAGGATGTCTGTGATAGAGGTTCACACAGGCATGAGACGCTTAAATCTGCATGACGGTAAATTTTTTGTATCAGAAGTAGATAATCAGACTATACAGAGCAATCAGAGATATGCAGGGAATTGTGTAAGTCCTTACTACTGTGACGAACTTCTCAGGCTTATCCATGTATGTGTCCTTTGCAATGAGAGCGAAGCTATCAAAAGTGAAGGCGAATATATTGTCAACGGATCTCCAACAGAGAATGCCCTCATTCATGCAGCGATAAGCTCGGGCATTGACATATTCATGCTCAGAGAAAAATTCCCTCTTTTAAAAATCCAGCACCGTTCAGAAAACCGCAATTATATGGTCACTATCCATAATATTAAAGTTCACGGCAGTGAAAACCATCATGGGAAGGTCATTGCTGTAAAGGGAAGCCCCACAGAAGTCCTGTCCATGTGTACTTTTTATATGAGAGATGGGAAAAAGCTTCCTCTCTCAGAAGAAGACAGGCTGAGGATAGATGTGGAAAATGAGAGAATGGCAGGCAATGCACTAAGAGTGCTTGGTGTTGCTTATGTATTTATAGACGAGGGAATAGAGTCCTCTAAACTCCAAACTCTAAACTCTGAAATTAACTCTGAGTTCTCAACTCTTAACTCTGAACTCATCTGGCTTGGTCTTGTTGGTATGGCAGATCCGGTAAGGGATGGTGTGAAGGAATTAATAGGTAGATTTCATGGAGCAGATATAGACACTGTTATGATAACAGGAGATCAGAGCCCTACCGCATATGCAATCGGCAAAGAACTGGATCTGAGCAGGGGAGAACAACTTGAGATACTCGACTCAACACATCTGACGAATATAGACCGTGATGTAATGAAGGCTATGTGCAAGAGGGTACATGTATTTTCGAGAGTAAGCCCTGCCCACAAGCTCCAGATAGTTCAGGCACTGCAAAGTGCAGGAAGGGTTGTTGCTATGACAGGCGATGGCATCAATGACGGGCCAGCACTTAAGGCTGCTGATATTGGTATTGCAATGGGGCACACAGGAACAGATGTTGCCCGTGAGGTTGCAGATGTGGTGCTTGAAGACGACAACATGGAGACCATGATTATCGCCATAAGCCAGGGCAGGACTATTTATAACAATATCAGGAAGTCTGTGCACTTTCTTTTATCTACGAATCTGAGCGAGATTATGGTTATGTTTACAGCCATTGCAGGTGGTCTTGGCCAGCCGCTCAGTGCAATGCAACTGCTTTGGATTAATCTCATGTCTGATATAGCGCCTGGCCTTGCCCTTGCCCTCGAACCGCCTGAGCCCGATGTATTGAGCCGTCCTCCGAGGAACCCCGATGATCCAATTATAAGGCCCTCGGATTTTAAGAGAATAACCTTTGAGTCTACAATGCTGTCTGCCGGTGCATTAGGAGCCTATGGCTATGGAATCATGAGATATGGTATGGGACAGAGGGCAGGCACAATGGCGTTTTTAAGTCTGACAATGGGGCAGCTTCTCCATGCCATAAGCTGCCGTTCAGAAAAACATTCTATCTTTGATAGGGGAAAATTACCACCTAACAAATATTTAAATCTTGCCCTTGGAGGCTCTTTTGCTTTACAGGTCTTGTCTATGGTGGTTCCGGGTTTGAGAAGTCTTTTGGGGATTGCTCCAATCAGCCTTATTGATGGCATTGTTATCGGAGGAAGTGCGGCAGTGCCGTTATTGGTGAATGAAAGTACGAAAAAATGAGGTGAAAAATGAAGAAGGACTTTATGTTTACATCCGAGTCTGTGACAGAGGGGCATCCTGACAAACTCTGCGATCAGATAAGCGATGCAATTGTTGACCACTTTCTCCAGCAGGACCCTTATTCGAGGATAAGGGCAGAGTGTGCGGTCTTTACAAACATTGTATTTATAGCAGCGAGGTTTGAATCTGGCGCTGCCGTGGATTTTCCGAATATAGCCAGACAGGTGATCAGCCAGATTGGATACACAGGGAATACCTTCAACGCAAAGACATGTAGTATTCTCACAGGACTTAAAGAATCGAGGCGGGAAAGAGAATATTTTATCGATGAGAGAACCCTCTCCGAAGAGGAGATAGACAGGATACCAGCCTATGATCAGGCAACGGTCTTCGGGTTTGCGTGCAATCAAACTGCCTCGTATATGCCTATGCCTGTATGGCTTGCCCACAAGCTGGCAAGACGTCTTACATCCGTCAGATTTCAGCACGTTCTCCCTTATCTTGAGCCCGACGGAAAGACACAGGTTGGGGTGGAGTATAAAAATGGCAGGCCATATCGCATTCACTCCATAACCATAATTGCAAGTCAGTCCATGCCGGCCGCATCTGGAGGTCCTGATCTGAAGAGATTGCGGGATGACATGGTAGAGCATGTGATCGGTCCCGTATTATATGATGAAGATATAAAAGCAGATAACAGGACAGGGATATTCATAAATCCCGAAGGTTTGGTTATCACGGGCGGCCCATCCGTACACTCCGGTCTTACAGGCAGGAAAAATGCCGTTGACACATACGGAGAATATTCAAGGCACAGCGGTTCAGCGCTGAGCGGCAAAGACCCTTTGAGGATTGACAGGATAGGCGCCTACGCAGCCCGCTATGCAGCAAAGAATGTGGTTGCAGCAGGACTTGCCGATGAGTGCGAGGTTCAACTCAGCTATTCCATAGGTCTTTCAATGCCTGTGAGCATCCAGGTAGAGACATTTGGCACAGGCAGGATTCCTGACGAGGAGATTGCCGCAAGATTAGAGAAATATTTTGACTTCAGACTCGCAGGAATAATAAAACAGTTTAACCTGAGATACCTCCCATCTATTATTAAAGGCGGATTTTACAGAAAGCTCGCAGTCTACGGACATGTAGGAAGAATGGATATAGGTCTTCCATGGGAATTGACGGATAAGGCTGAAATATTGAGGCAAGAGGCGATGTAAATGACCGATTACCATAGGGAAGGCGAAGGTATTAGTTCAGCAGGAGTGCAGGAACTGCAATTAAAGAGCATAAAAGGGAAAAACTTTGTATGGATAAACATAGATAACCCAACGCCGTCCATATTGAATTCCCTTTTGGAGATGTATCACTTTCACCACCTCGATGTGGAGGACTGCATATCAAAGACCCAGCTTCCAAAGATAGACGAATATAAAGACTATCTATTTATAATCCTCCATTTCCCACGATACCTGAAGGAAAAAAAGTTTTCCATACCGTCACAGGTGGGCATATTTTTAGGCAGGGATTTCTTGGTTACCGTTCATTCAGGCGAGTTGAAGCCGATAAACAGGATTTTCCAGAACTGCAAAAAAGACGAAGAAGCCCATGATGAATACATGGGATGTTCGCCCACATTCTTGCTTTATGAGATAGTCCATGCCCTCATTGAAAACATCATGCTCATGCTCCGCAGGGTAATCTCCGAGATTGAAGAAATAGAGGATAAGGTCTTTGATGAAAAGACGGATGCTGTCAGGGAAGTTACAGAACTGAGGCACAATATAGCAAACATCAGAAGGGTGGTTTCATCTCTGAGGGTTGTTGTCCACGACCTTGAGAAGATGATTCATAAATTTTCGAACGGCGACATAGGTGTTTATTTCAGCGATCTTTCGGACTATATTGACAAGGCATGGGCAATCCTTGAGGAGTGCAAGGAGACAATAGAAATTTACAAGGATACGGACTTTATCATCAGTTCTGACAGGACAAACAAAATACTTGCCCTTTTGACCATTGTTTTTACACTCTCCATTCCTGCTACCATTTTAGGCACATTCTTTGGCATGAATGTAAATGTTCCGGGAGGAACGGGCAATCCATGGACATTCATGGGTCCGTATACTACATTCTGGGTGATTGTTATTGTCTCGATTTTGCCTGTGTTTTTGATGTACATCGTATTCAAGAGGTTGAGATGGCTGTGACGGAGACTTTCAGAGATCAGAAGACAGAAGACAGGGAACAGAAAACAGATAAAAAAAATCTGTCTTCTAAAAGTCTGTCGTCTGTTTTCTGTTTATACGATGACGAGACCGAGAGAAAACTGCATCTGAATGCAGTTGAGATGCTTGCCCAGCGCATCGGGGACTCTGTTGAGGATGTGGAAAGAGTCTATGAGATAGTATTGAGGCGGTTTAAGAAAGGGGCTAAGGTTAAAGACTTTCTGCCCATTCTTGTAAGCAGAAGGGCCGAGTATTTGCTGAATGTGAGGAAAAACAGGAGGATACTCAATGAATAAGAAAAAAGTTCTTTTTGTGTGCGTACATAACAGTGCAAGGAGTCAGATGGCTGAAGCCTTTTTAAACATTATTGGAGGTGACAGGTTCGAGGCGGAGAGTGCAGGATTAGAGCCGGGGATCTTGAATCCTCTGGCAGTTGAGGTAATGAAGGAAGCCGGGATAGATATATCAAAAAATAAAACAAAGGGTACTTTTGAACTTTTTAAGCAGGGGAAATTATTTCATTATGTGATAACGGTTTGCGATGAGACGAGTGCAGAAAAATGTCCAATCTTTCCAGGCCATACCAAGAGGTTTCACTGGAACTTTGAAGACCCCTCTTCATTTACAGGCGATTATGAAGAAAGACTGACAAAGACGAGGGAGGTCAGAGATAAAATCAAAATGAAAATAGATGAGTGGCTTCAGGAGAGTAAATGATTAATCTTAAAGAATTCTTAAAGACCTTTAAAGGCATGAACTTCAGGGAAGAAGAATTAAAGATCTTTTACCGCTCAATTAAAAAATCAATAATCCTCCGATACTTTGGTAAAAGGTCTCTGCCTGAGTTGTTTAAGCTGGAAGAAAAGTGCCAGTGGCCTATACTGCAAAGGATTGACAATCCAGAGCTTCCTATTTACAAGGAAGCCGACAGGTCGCTCTTAGACCGCTTTATAAAAAACATAAAAGAGGAAAAGGCATTAAAAGAGGAAAAGGACAAGACGGATAAGTACAAATACTGGAATAGATTGGAAACGATTTTAGAAGAAAGAATCGAACTCTTTAAGGATATATTTGATTTTTGTGAAAATGATATTAAAAGATGCGATATGGTTGCAGATAGATACAGAGAGATGATGGAGCGAAGGATTGAAAACAGAAAGAAACTCTGGAAATTCGGGATAGGCGCCGGTGCAACTGCACTGGCAGGCGCAGCAGCCATATGGTATCTATCGAAAAAAGAGGAAAAATAATAAGGCAAAAAGACTTATATCAAGATGGCCAGAAACGCCAGGGGTGTTCCTTCCAATGCCATTCCTGCAAATGCGCCGAAGATTGATTTCCCGATTACAGCGCCTGCCTTTGATGCTGCTTTATGTAAATATTCATCGTTGTTCACAGCCTTTGATGCATCGAAGTAGCCCTTTCTCTGCAAGATGTCCACGATATCGGTGTGCTTTACCGACATGGAATTATAATTTACGAGGAGACTGCCGGTTGTGAGGTTTATATCAACAGTAGCAATACCATGAAGCATACTGAGGGTCTTTTTCAGTTCGTCTGCCACATTCTTGTTGTTTTTGATAACAGGGCTTTTAATCCTCAGCCTTCCCGGGACATTGTGCATGTAATAGCTCATAATTAATCCTCCTCCTTTATTCTGAATTTTCTAAATGTCTTGCACACAGGGTAATCCGAACACCTGAACCTTATTACCTCGCCCTCGATTTTATAGAGATGCATGGGATTGCCGCATACAGGACAGATTGGCTTGCCCTGTATTTCTTGTTTTTTTGCACCATAACTGAATTGCCTTCCGCACATAAGGCACTGGAATCTCTGCTTTCCGGTCCTTGTTCTCCCATATTTGTAAATGGCTTCTGAATTACAGATAGGGCAACTTACTGAGGTTTCTGTTGGTATTTGCAATGTAGTCATACTTAATTATATAAAGACAATGGTTACACATTTATTAAGGCATTGTTAAAATTTTGTTACATCTCATAGACTGCTGAAGGTGTGTGGACGGCTGTCAAGTGATCGGGTTTCTATGGGAAGTCTGCTAATGGCTGTTCTTCTTAATTCATCGAAATAGATATAACATGCCTCGAAGCGTCTTTTTTTATTGATGCACAGCTTTATATCGGCATCTTCCATATGTTTTATGAGATTGTTTTCAGCAATGCATAATGCTGCATCGCACCTTGCACCATCATTGCTTCCTTTTAAATGAGGACACCTAAATACAATAGCCCTGAACATGATCCCTCCTGTTTATGATGTTGTTAAACAATCTTCTCTCCAGAGGCAGTCCATCTGACTGCATCCATTTGCCTTTATACTGCCAAAACAATCTGAATTTCCTTCTATTTTCTGGATAGCTCTGATGAGATCAGCCTTTTTTGTATTGATGTCTTTAACACCCTTGCTTTTAGCAATTACCTTGATTTCCTGCAGTTTCATTTTTCCCTCCAAAGAAGTATGAATATCTGTGGATTACTTATTAAATAATAACAATAACTTTATTACAGAATTATTACAGGCAGATGAAAAATTTGTTAAATTTGAAATGCTATTCTTTATTCATATAGCGTGAAATATTAATGGATGCTGAAAAGCTCTGGAGCAGCCTTGCACCCTGTTCAGCCAGCCTTGACCTGACACTGTCCTTCAAATTAAGGTAGCAGAAATTTTCTTCATTTATAAAACGGCTTATGAGATAAGAGAGCCCGTTGCTCATGGCATCGAGGTATGGTGTGTCTATCTGGTTTAAATCACCTGTGAATACTATCTTTGTGCCTTCTCCACACCTTGTGATAATGGTCTTGATGTCAAGGGGTCTTAGATTCTGCGCCTCATCTATAATGAAATACCTTTTAGGAAGGCTCCTGCCCCTGATGTATGTTAGCGCCTCTACATGCAAAACCCCTGAATCAATGAGGTACTGATAATTTTTATATTTGGATATGGCTGTGTTGTCCTTGAACTGTCCTGCAGGTGTGTTGACAATGACTTCCAGATTATCGAAGATCGGCTGCATCCATGGTGCGAGTTTGTCATCGATATCTCCAGGTAAATAACCGAGGTCATTGCCCATGGGAACAACAGGCCTTGCCACAAGCACCTGTTCATAAAGAGGAGATCTTTTTGTTGTCTGGTGTATTCCTGCAGCCAGCGCAAGCAGTGTCTTGCCTGTTCCTGCAGATCCGGTCAACGCTACTATTTCTACATTGGGATTGGTTAGAGCGTCTATGGCGCACTCCTGCTCGATGTTCTTAGGGAGGATATTTTCGAGGGACTTGCCCCTTTTTATCTTTGTTTGTTTATCTTCTCCCTGCAATCTGTAAATGTCTTCCCCTGTTTGTTTATACCTTACGGACAATATGCCGTTTGTATAGTCATTGTCATTAAGTACAATTCCATAACTTTGGAATATGACTGTCTTGTCATTTTTATAATCTTCCGTATAAAGTCCCACAGATTCAGCCTTTATTCTTACAGCAGTGTCCTTTGAGACCAGAATGACAGGTTTGTACTTGTCTTTATTTGTATTTTCCATGATATGCAGTGCTGTCTTGATGATTGCATTGTCAGGGGAAAGGATGTCGCTGAAGTGAGGGATGTATTCTATGGTTATGGTTCCTCCTGCTTCCAGCGGTACTCCTGCTGCAATATTGCCATTTTCCCGAAGGCTATCTATATTTTTTAATGCATGCCTTGCAGAGTAGGCTATCTCACCGTGTCCTTTTTTCAATCTGTCCAGTTCTTCGATGACAATCATTGGAATAACAACATCATTTTCTTCGAATTTAAATATGCTCTCAGGGTCGTGGATTAAGACATTGGTGTCAAGGACAAAGGTTTTTCTCAAGGCGCACCTCCTGATTTTAAAAGGCAGATATTTTTAATTTTATTTGAGCGAGCTGATTCAAAGAAAAACGGTTGTTTATTAAAAAGGGATAAAATAACCTTTATCGGGGATGAAGGCTGGCTAAATCTCTGATAGCCTTTTTTAGACCATCTTTCCAAGTTCGGTACTGTTGCGCCTCCCTTATTATATCTTTTGCCTTAATTGTATCTATCTTTGAATAGATTAGCAACTATTTTGTTACAGGATTATTAAATCAGCGTTAAATTTAAAAGAAGAGTAAAAAAAGAGGCCACGGGATTGTCTCCATGGCCTTTGAGTTGGGGGAGTGTTGTGAAGTTAGACTGCAGTTGCAAACTCTTTTTCAGGGTCGAAGAAAAACTGTGAAATATAGACCGAACATTCTTCCCAGTCATTGCTTAGACAGCAATCTTTGCTGGTGCATTTTATCTCGGCAGGTTCGATTCCTGCTATTTCGCAAACGCCTTCTCTGAATTCTGGACACATCGGCATCACCTCCTCTTTTGTAATTTTTTTACTAAAAATATTGGACAGTCGTCATAATCCTCGTTTGCACAGTATTTCATTTTCATTCTGTCGTCGACCTCTAATGCCGAGCATGAAGCATTGCATATTTCTGCCTCGGTATTGCAGTATGGGCATAGGGCCTCAAGTACTGCTGTATTTGATGTCATGAAACTCATCGTGCACCTCCGTTTTTTCATAAAGCATAACAAAAGGATGTTACACGAGTATTAAGCTAAGGTTAAATTTGCCTGAAATTGTTCATATTGATTCTGGCTCAGGTAAACAGCAATCTTCCTCCGCATGTTACAGACATCTCCTTTGCATATATATCCTCTTACTCCATACTCAGATGCGGCTTTTCTCAGGCTATCCTCATCATTGGACGAATAAAACACAATGGGCACATCTTTAATCTTGCTGTTTGAGCGAAGTATTACAGAAAGCTCATCGCCTGGAAGGGCAGGCATATTAATATCAAGCAATACAAGGTCTGGCTTAAGATTTTTAATTGCATTAGTAGAGCCAAACCAATTGTAATGAGTGATTACTTCATATCCCGCATCCTCCAATAGCTCCTTTGTTGTAACGAGATGCCCTTCATCGTCATCAATGACCAGGATTTTCTTTTTAGTCCTTCCCATAAATTTCCTCCTGTTTTTTAGATTGTCTTGACGGCAGATAGACCTCGAAGCTTGTCCCTTTGCCAAATTTGCTCGAGACCGAAATGCTGCCTCCTAATAAATTCAATAAGTTTTTGGTGATGGTCAGGCCGAGTCCTGTTCCTTCGTATCTCTTTGTTTTCGCATCTTCAAGCTGGCTAAATGCTGTAAAAAGTTTGCTGAGGTCGCTCTCCTTTATCCCTATGCCTGTGTCGCTGACCGTTATCTTAATCCCATTATTTCTGGTACGTAGTGTCAGAATAATCTTTCCCTTGTCTGTAAATTTCGCTGCATTATTTGTAAGATTGATTAGTATCTGTCTAACTTTGACAGGGTCGGAGATGATAAATACAGGATTGTCTTGAGTAGTTGCCTCCACATCAACAGGTTTGTTTCCGATGAGTACTTGTGTGGTTTCTGCAACTTCACGAAGCATTGCTGCTATATCAAAACGCTCATAAATGACTTCCATCTTCCCTGCCTCGATTTTTGAGAGATCAAGGATGTTGGTTATGATTGCCCTGAGATTTGTTGCACTGGACATCAGCAGCGACAGGCGGTCCCTTAATTGGTCCACATAACCCTTCTCGCAGGATATTCGCATGAGTTCAGCCAGTCCGATTATGGCGTTCACAGGCGACCTGAGTTCATGGGTTACGTTTGCGATAAATTGAGATTTCACATGATTTATCTTCTCAAGCTCCTTTGCCCTCTCACTTGCCATCTTCTTCTGAACAATGCTGTTAGCGAGGGTATTGCTCTGCTGCATTATCATCTGTTTTACAGAGAGGAGTCCTTTATAGTGCCAATTGTCATCAACAACAATGACCTCATCATAAATATCCCGGGCAGGTCTATTCAGTGCCTTATTTATGGCGACATCAAGCTTTTCTCCCTCATAGATCATAAGCGGTTCTACATCGGCTATTGTTATAATGGGTTTTCTTTCATACAACTCAAATCCATATCTTCTGAACAATGTGAAAAGAAATTTGGGTCTTGTGACAAGCCCCACAGGCTCTCTGCCTTCGACAAGTGCTACTGCATCCATCTGGGCGGAGTTAAAAAACTTATCGGTTACATATCTGACAGCAGTGGATGGAGGCACGCACTCATTGGATGTGATAAGTTTTCCAACATGGAGAGAATTGTCCTGTGCTAATACCATTTATATGCCACCTCCACCATAATCTGTTTTTTATTTTGCTCCTGTAAATGTTTAACCCAATCGATTAACTCATCCACATTTCCGGACGCCATATTGAGGAATTCATCCATTTGGCTGCACCGGCTTTCATCCCTTGCCATGCGGATGATTTCTCTGACAGCCCACATCTTGTTTATGACCATATCTGAGATGCAGGCGATCTGGTTGTTATTGCCTATAAAGCAGTTATCACTGCTGTTGCCGCATACCTGCTGACACCGTTTTTCTTTCAAATACACCATTTGAGCGCTCCTTCAAAGGGTCAAGACATTCATTTTCTACTTTCAGCTCAATTTCCTCCACAACATATACATCACACAGAGACCCTCTATGCTCATAAATACGAATGATATACATGTCGTCGTTTCCCTCAATAATTGCTTTCATTAGTTTTCCCCACTCTGATTTTTCATGCTGCCTTTAATAAGCTTTCACAATTTACGAGGCATTCCACTATGTAAAGCTTGCAACTTTCACAGGCATTTTTATAACAGGAGTCCCATATGCATACTCCAACATACCCTGGCTCTATGCCGGCAATATCACATATGCCGTTGTTAAACTTAGGACACATAATTTCACCTCCTCTTAAAATGGACTTTTAACTTTTTACTAATTTTCTGTCATAGCTTAACGGAAAAATGTTACATGGTAATGAAATGGAGGTTAAATTTAGGTGTCATTTCCAGTGCATGATGATTAATAAAATTCCGATCAATAAAGCAATAGTGAGTAAAATGTCCTCAACCCTTTCTGAGATTTCTTTATTCATGATTTATTGCCTCCTTTGTTTTATCCGGTGAATACACGATAGCCAGCGTCCTTATAACACCAATGATAAGGAGAAGCACGGCAAGGGATGCTATCTCCACTGCCCCCATTTTATGCTGATAAATGCCGATCATGACTTCTCTTAAAATGAAGACTATGGCGGCATCTACAATAAATGTTATCCTCAGTCTATGTATCTCGAAATATTCGATGATGCTCCTGAGAAGCTCTATAACAATAAACATGGACAGTATATTCGTCACCATGGTATCAAACCCTGCTGCTATTGTCGGACTTTTAAAAACCACCTTCAGGTCGATGAATATCCTTGCAATACCCATCATAAGGGCAAGGATCACAAGGGGTATCATCAGCTTGATAATAATGTCTACAACCTTTTTGAATAATCTCATGGTGTGAGTATAAAAGATTGAGTGTTACAGGGATATGAAAAGGAGATTAAATTATTAAAACAGGTTGCCGGGAGAGTGATTTGCCATCTGCAAACTGTTTGTGAAATGCAAGAAATGCCTCAGCCCCTTGTTTTGTCATATACCGCTCCAGTATCCGCTGCTCGGTTTTGGTGAGGTCAACCAATATTAGTCCATCCAGAACATTACTGAACTGCGGATCGATATTGAAGCCGATGAGTCTGCCGCCGAGCTTCAAATACTGCTTGAGGAGGATGGGAATGCCCTTATGGTCGGATTCTATCTCCTCTATCAGTGAGGAGACATCTTCGATGTTCCTGACAACCCTGCATGTTGTCTGCACATCGATACCTCTTGTAGCTCGGGGCATGAATGGCCTTCTGGGTTTTACAAACCTGGCCAGTTCCGGGATATAGTTGTTCATTTTCAGGAATGCCGTCAGAAGCTGTTTTGAGAGCATATCGTATTCGTCGTTGATGGAGACAGGGCCTAAGAGTGTTTTGTAGCGGGGATTTTCCACAACAATGCGTCCTATGCCCTTCCAGAGCAAGAGGAGAGGAGTGTAGTTTTTCTGGTATTCTGGGCGGATAAATGACCTCCCCAGTTCGAGAGCAGGGCCGATTTGATTGAGGAGCGATCTGCTGTATTTAAAGAGAGTGCTGGTATAGAGTCCATTCATTCCGTAACGCTCCATAATCTCATCTGTCATTCCGATGCGATAGGCGCCCACTACCTCCTGCCTTTCTTTGTTCCAGACAAAGAGGTGCAGGTAATGGGGATCGAAGTGGTCAAGGTCTATAGCCTTTCCAGTGCCTTCGCCGGACATGCGGAATGTTATCTCCCTGAGCCTGCCGATTTCATGCAAGAGATTTGGGAATTGCATGCCCTTAAAGACACAGACCGCATACTCTCCGCTTTCTGCAAGGGATGACAATCTCCCTACCTCCTCTGCCAACAGCCTGGTATTCCGGGGAGGGACGATCTGTTCGAATATCCCTTTTCCGAATAATGGTATTCTTCTGATACTGGTTTTCCTGCTATTTCTGCCTTTGAGCACATAAGTGCGAATCCGCAGGTAATCCACCATGTCCTGATCGATATGGAAGGCATCCAATCTTTTGAACGGGATGGGATTGCCGACCCTGACCTGAATGGTATGGTTGGTCTTATTGAGAAGCTCCCTCGGCAATAAGGCGGTTCTCAAAAAGGAATGTATCAGTCCTGCTGCCTGAAATACGGCGCTGTTGAAGCCGGAAAAGTATACAGGGACAACAGTTGCAGAGGTCTTTCTTATGAGACGTGCGATGGTGCCGCTCCACTGCGGGTCTGTGATATCCCTGCGGTTTATATTGATATGAGAGACCTCTCCGGCTGGGAATATCACCAGTGTTCCTCCGTCTCTTACCCACTGGATGGCTTCTTTCAGCGGCCTGATGTTCCTTTTAACTGAATCTCTCCCCTTAAATGGGTCCACAGAGATGATCATATCCCTGAAATCGGGTATGCGTGTCAGCAGATAGTTTGCCATAAACTTTATATCGGTGCGGACTGAACGAAGTATGGACGCAAGGATAAGCCCTTCCAGTCCGCCAAAGGGGTGATTGGCAATGATAATAACCGGACCTTTTGCAGGAATGAGCGAAACTTCCGTATCTGCCACCTTATAGTTGATGTTAAGAAATTCGAGCGCTTGATCTGCAAAGGGACGTTCGTCCCTGATCTTCTGAAATTCTGCATACCTGCGATTAAGCTCTTGCAATGCGAGCGCCCATTCAACAGCACTTATAATGTGCGGCAAGAGGCGCCTGCCTATGAAGCCCTTTTGCCTGATATTCAGCGCAAAAGGCATGTTGTCCATTCCTTCTACCTGTGTCTTGTGCATGGCAATCAACACCTCGCTTTAAAGATAAATCGTTTAAATAATATAATAAGGAGCGAATGTTACATGGCCGTGAAATCCAATTTACATTTCTGTGAAAAACATTGCGGTGTGTTATCAGAACAGACTCTTGACGCCCGTAATCTTTATGAAATCCCAGATGTTCATGTAAAAGGCGTCAAAGCGCCTGTCTCTGACCTGCCCTTCCTCGCGCTCCCAGAAAAACAGGTTGCTGACAGGATATAGATATCCAAAATCATATGCAGTAAGGCTGTTTCTCTGCCTTGCAATCAAGTCTATGGGATAGCGGTAAATGCCTTCCTGCAACTTTACGAGAGACTGTGCCTTCTGCCGCACTGATGAAGCCTCTTGCAGGAAAAACAAGGTTTCCCGAGGCACTGGCTGCCACCGGTATTGCTTCTTTCTTTGAGATACCAGCGCTTTTATGGTCAATGCCCTGTGTTCTGCCCTTAAAGCCGTTACCTTAAGACCTCTGATTAATTCATCCATTATCAACCTAAGCTCAGGAGAGCGGTTTTCTTTTTTGGAAAAGAATCTCTTTGATTCGAATTCCAATCCTTCTGTCAGTGAAGTCATATTGCCGGCATAATCATGCAGCAGTGCTACATAACTATTTAAAACATGCACAGCTTCCTTATCCGATGCCTTTTTGAGGAGCCATTTGTATTTAAAGGGAAGACGGGGCTGGAAAGGCTTGTTGAAGGGCCAGGGCAGTTCTGCCGATGGATCTATGGCAGATACAAACCTGATCAATTCCATTTCTTTTAAATATCTGTTTTGAAGTTCAAGTGCCTTTGCCCATAAGTGTTCAATATTTGTATCGGGGAATAAATCATTTAGAATGCTCAATGGATGGGATTTCTTTGTTACGCCGTTTTCCACATGCTCCCATGACCACCGGGCTATGCTCCAGTCTATAAGCCAGTAACCCCACTCCCATCCCGAACTAAAGGTGATATGGCTATCTATGCCTATATTTTTCATAAGATTCATATCAGACCATCTTGCATCAAGGTATGGAAGGAGAAAGAGGGGAACAGAGTTGTCAAAGGATACCCAGTATGCAGCTTCCGGCCAATACCATGTCTCCTGCCTCTTATTCTCTCTTATTGCTATCTGGAGCATGAAGCGCTGGTTTTTATTCCCGTATACCGGCGCTTTTGGCTCGTCAATGGAATAAAACATCACTGTATGGATTAAGACCCCAGTCTTCATGTTTTGAGGCATATACACATCGGCGTGGTCAGGGATGACATGGGTTGTAAACATTATCTTGGTGTTATATTTTTCTGAAATCTGTCTGACTATATAATCCCTCGCTTCGGGCATAAGCCTTCCCATGTCAGGCAGATATTCCCCCATGCTGAAATCGACAGTGACAAAGTCCCAACCTACATTGAAAAGCCACGAAAGGGTATTGTCGATCTGTTTTTTATAAGGATAGAAAAATCTAACGGGCTTAATTGTCTGGAAGGCATTCTGCTGGAGGGTGAACATGGAAATCTCGACACCCGTGAGAATTCCCCTTTTGTGAGCATAGGATACAAAATCCCTTGCATGCTGAATCCAGCGCGAGCGGTCAATATCCCTGAGCAGATAAAACTGGAATGTATTCTGTTGGTTCCTCACGAGCCAGTCAATGTATTCCTTTATGTCTTTAAGGGCATGGGGATGTTGTGGATTGTGCAATTGCTCGGCAAGCTCGATGGGATGGAGAGTATGTAAGTGAAAGCCTTTTTTATCAAATACCGGTGATGCCTTCCATTTAAATTCCGGAGGCAGAGGCCATTTTTTATGTGAAGGCACTATAGTCCTTTTGGGATGATAGAATTTAAAACCCAGCTTCTCCTGAAGCAGCCCATAAAGCCCAAAGCTTATTCCCTGATAAGACATGGAATTCAGTTTTAAAATCACCTTTCCATTGATACAATGAGAGATCCATTGATATTCGTGATCCGGATATTCGAGATAGTGGTAACTTCTTTTTGCAGCAAAACGGGATGGCATGTTTTTGCTTCCAGTATTAATTTCAGAAAGGACAATCTGCACATGGGCATCTAAATTGTTTATCGATACCGTAACATTTTTAACCCCCAGCCTTAAGAGATTTTGAACATCATCTATAGTTGTTTTTGTAATAGGGTTTTCCAAAAGATTTTTGCTTGCGATGATGCTTATGGAATTCAGCTTCTGTGCATCGTATGATGCAAAACATGAAGTATGGACAGATGCAAGGACGAGGATAAAAAGAAGTGAGAATAGAATTATCCGGTTATGTTTTCGGAATAAACTTATTGTTTATTTCTCCATTTTGAATACTACCGGTTTTTTATGATCCGCCAGCCTTTTATAATCCGGCGGAATCCTTCCATCAAAAAAATTGCATGCAGAAAAGTATTTGATGTCCTGCATCCAGATCCTGAAATAATCGCTGTCCTTTACTGCCCTCTCAAAAAAGGCAAGGGGCTTTTTCATAAGGGAGAGAAGGGGGCCAAGTAGTTCCGAGGGGTCTATAAAACACTCCCAGTCGCATTTTCTGCATGATGGGACTTTATCAATTTTTTCCATGTCGAGATCCCAGAATTTCCCCAAATTATCTTTGCCCCTGTATCCGCATGGATATGTATTGCCGTCCCTGGCATCGATAAAAAAGAAATCAATTCCTCCCCTGCAGGGGTAACAATATTCTTCACCCACAGTATATCGCCTTATGAGGGAATACAAAGAGACCCTTGGAGAAAATATCCTTATCTTATCCCTGTACTCAGGTATGGTGTCCAATAGCGCTTTGAACACCAGCGCCTTTTCATCACTGCTGAACTGCACCACAGGGGATTCCGATGTGGCGCCATAAACCGCATCCAGTCCATTGCCATTATCAATACTCATGGGATAACATGCATTCACCATGGTAAAGCCCAGGCCAATTATGAATTCGTAATATCTTCTGAATGCATCCCTGAAGGACTCATAGAACTCTACAGGATTTGATATGGAGGGCGGTGGTGAGCCTCCCATATTCCTGTTTATTCCTAAATTTGCAGAAGGGTATATACCGTGTTTGTGGAATATAGGCAATGCCTTCTTAATGCCGGATATAACTCCAGGAAGCCCTCTCATATTCTCGTGTGTATCTGGACAATAAGAGTCTATGCTTATCCAGAATGTATAAAGGTTGCTCTCTGTTAGTGCCCCGGCAATCTTTGTTATCCTCTCTTCATAATCAGGATTGTCAGGATTCATGAATATGAAACCATTGGTCCCTGTCCTTGTGTATTTAATTCCGGTATCATGGGCGTATTTCAGCAGTTCAACTATCTTGTCAAGAAAGATCATTGGCTCGCCGCCTGTGAAGGATAGCGCTTTGATCCCCTTTTCAGCAGCAGAATCTATGATCTTTTTTGTAACATCCATATCGAGCATGGAACGTCTGAACTGCTCCGTGACCCTCATGCCGCATTGGGGACATCTTGCATTGCATCTGTCGGTATATTGAATTATCAACTGGCCGGGTATCCGGTTTTTAAAGAAGGGGGTTATGTATATGAATGGATTAAAGATATGCAGCCTCTTTTTCATACTTGAACCGGTATTTCTTGCGGCGTGCATTGTTCTATATCACCTGGATTACTCCCGAGTATAGTGCTGTAGGCGTCTTTCACATTAATACCGTTTGTTTCTGTAAACTGCCTCGCATTCCTGCCCATTTGGATAATTTTGTTTTTGTCGTTAACGAAAAACATCATGGCATTAACAAGGGCGTCTTTACTATCGGACTTTGTGACTATTCCTGTAATGCCGTCCCTCATCAATTCCTTTGGCCCTCCCTCATTGGATACGATTACAGGAAGCCCAGATGCCTGCGCTTCAAGGACAACATTGCCGAATGTATCTGTGGTACTCGGAAAGACAAAGACATCTGCCGAGGCATAGGCAGTAGAAAGTTCTTTTCCGGAAAGAAAGCCTGTGAATACTGCCGGATAGCCTTTCAGTTCCTGCTCCATCTCCTTTCTATACGGCCCGTCTCCTGCTATGATGAGATTGCTCTCCAATCCCGAATCCGTTATTTCCCTGAAGGCGTCGGATAAAAGCTCCAGGTTTTTCTCCTTCGAGACTCTTCCCGCATATATGAATTTAATGCCCCCGTTTAATCTGTATTTCTCATAGAAGCGGGGATTGTTTTTTACCGGTGAGAACATTTCTGTATCAACCCATCTCGGCAAAGGCTTTGCTTTCTCAGCAACCAGCCCCTTGTCTATAAGCTGTTTTCTTGTGCTTGAAGAAGGCACCATTACCTCTTCCATCAGGTTATAAAACCATATCATATAATTCCATGCGATATTTTCGAGGAATACATCGTTGGTGAGACTCCTCACATATTGGGGAATATCGGTATGGTATGTGCCTGATATGGGGATGTCCATGAGTTTGGATATGAAAAGAGAGACAAGCCCCATGGTTCCAGGAGTGCTTGCGTGTATCCTCGTAAATCCTTCCCTCTCAAAGTAATCGATTACATCGAGAAGGGGAGGGGAATGCAGTTTGAGTTCAGGATATTCAGGAAGGGCAAAATCGCCGATGGATTTGAAGTTCATAATACCGTTTTTAAATGATGTCTCCTCCTTGCTTGAGGTGATGACCACCAGTTCGATGCCTCTCCTTTTTGCCGTAGCTATAAGCCTTTTTATAGTAATGGCCACTCCGTTTATCTCATGAAGGGTATCCGTAAAAAGGGCTATTTTCTGATCTTTTTCTAAGTTGCCTGCAGACATAAAAGCCCTTTCAAGCTCTCTTATGAGGGACTTGCTTCTATGCTGGTGGTAAAAGGCGATGTAATAGGGAGATGCAAGCAGATGAATGAGTCCGATTGTGCTTAATGAGTTTGCCAGATTCATAATGCCGGCAGGGAAGTGCATTTTTGCGAGCCTTTCTGTATAAATGTATATAAGCCTGTTTATAAGATAGCTTGTCACAGAGAAGACCCTCCTGTTAATGTCCTCCGTGCTTATTGATGAGAGGAATTTCGGGTCATTGAGCAGTGCCTTTGCCTCTCTGTCGAGGATTTCTTCAAAGGTTTTGCCGTTATTGTATACCTCCGGAAGGTTCTTTCTTATAAAGAGGTTTAATTTGTCAAAGAGGGATAGACCCTGAGACGGATTGAAGACCCTTTTCATCAGGGCATTAATAAAAGGCATTGAGCCGGCTTTTTTGCCTTCGATTTTTTCTTTGAAGAACCTGTATCCAATGCCATAGATGCTGTGTGCGAGCATGAGTGCATTGCCGTCATCCCCTGCAGCCCATGATCGCCTGTCTTTTATGGAATTCATGAAATCTTTTATAGTTGCCCCGCTTTTGGATGCAGTATATGTCTTGGCAATGAAAAAACCGCTGTGGTCATCTGAGCCTCCAACAACCGCTTTAATCCAGGGATTCCGGCCATAAGGCTGTATATTGTACTTATCCGCAAGGGTCTCCATCTTTTCCCTCGTAAGTGAAGATGCAATGTTTTCTACAAGTCGGTTATAGCGGGATGCCCTTGAGCCGTTCTTTATCTCAATGACCTCAAAAAGCAGCAGCAATTTTTCTATTGTCTCTGCTGAGAGCTTTCCGCTCATGTCATAAAGGGGATGGGCTATGAAATGCATGATGCCCTTGCTTTGAAGGTAGGCAATAAGCTCGTAAATGTTTTTTCTCAAATGCATTATATCTCCGAAGACACCTTCATTTATATCGAGTACAACGATATGGACTTTACAGCCGTCTTCTGGAAAGTATGCGGTTACTTCGGTGCTTATGAATGTATTGGGAAGGTGTGCTATCTCAATGGCGCCGTCTATGGAATTGTGGTCTGTTATCGTTACATGGCTCATGCCCCTGTTGACAGCGATTTTATATAGGTATTCAGGAGCGGTGTAACTTTCTGGACAATTGAATTTTCTCAGCGCCCAGATGGAGGGCTTATTGGAATGACTGGAATGCACATGGAGATCAACCTTATAAATCTCGGTCATGATTTTTTATATCACATATAGATTACATCGATATTACAGCAATGTTATAGTTGCGTTAAACATCGCCATAATTGCCCTATTCCGACTCAGGGCTGCATTATATGTAGTCTTCAGCGCCTCTATATTTCCGTGGATATCATCGGGTATAGCTATCTTCATATGAATATTTACCGTTACCGTTTGTCCTAAAGCCTGCTGTTGAATTTTTCAACTCCGTTGCTATGCCTGTCAGGCCATTTACCTCATGCATTACATCACCAGCCATCGCTTCCATCTCCATTGCTACAGCCGATGTCATCTCTATATTCCTTGCCACCTCTCCCGATGCTGCCGACTGCTCATCTACTGCTGTTGCTATATGGGTTATCTGGTCGCGGACTTTCTGTACAGACTCTACGATAGAGTATAAAGAGTCGCCTGCCTGTTTTATGTATTCATTTGCCTTTGTAACTTCTTCCGATGCTTCTTCCATGGATTTTGTTGTATGTGAAGATTCTGTCTGAACAGCCTCTATTTTTTCGGATATCTCTACAGTTGCCTTTATAGTCCGCTCCGCAAGTTTTCTCACCTCATCGGCAACTACCGCAAAGCCTCTTCCCTGTTCTCCAGCCCGGGCTGCCTCTATTGCGGCATTAAGGGCTAAAAGGTTTGTCTGGTCTGCTATGTCCTTGATTACCGTTACTATATCCCCTATCTCTGTTGCCCTGTTGTTCAGTTTCCCTATCATTGTGGATAGCTCCACAGTGGATGTGTAAACCCTGTTTACCGCCTCCACTGCTCCATCTGCCACTTCTTTACCCTTTGATGCCGTGTCCATTGCCTCCCGGGCTGAATCCTGCGCCACCGATGCATTCTTTGCTATGTCGGTTATGGTCTGGCTCATCTCCTCCGCTGCCGTGGCTATCTGGGATGCCTGCAGAGACTGGTTTTTTGCGCCATCAGATGTTTTTCCAGCCCGCGCTCTCAATACATCTACTGCGGATACTACATTGTTAGCTGATGTGAGTATGCTATTAATTATTCTGCTGAAGGAGACAACCATTTTATTCATATCACAAGCGAGCAGACCTATTTCATCCTTGCTGTTATAATCCACTTTCACATCGAGATGCCCGTCAGCTATGCGTTTTACTTTTAATGTCAAATCGGTTAAGGGACGTACTATACCCTGGACTATCCAGTAAGCAACTACGAGGGCTGTCAATATGCCGGCTGCAACTGCGATTAGTGAAGTTGTAAGGATTGTTTCATAACGCGATTCCGACTGCTTATAGGTATCCCTTGCGTTATTTAGCTGAAAACTTATCAATTCGGCAAATTTTTGCGATATTGGTTCCACAGTGGGATAAATCTCATCTATGAAGAAATTTGTAAGTGCCTGTCTGTCTTCTTTTTGCAAGATGTCTTTAAGCTTGTTAATTGGTGTGTTTGCAATTTCAATTAAAGGCTGCGTCTGTTCTATAAGCTCTCTCTCCTTTGCCGTATGATGTTTTGATGTATATGTCTTCCATTTATCAGATGTTATTCTTATTGCCTCGTCAACATTTTTGCGGCCTTCTTCCCATGACAGGGTGTTGTCTCTTAGTTTCTGGATAGTGCTGACGATATTCACCGCATACATGTCGGCGATAATCTTTAGTTCCTGAAGATTTACGACATTATTTTTATAGACATCATCCAATCCAGAGAGGCTGTTTTTCATGCCAATTATGCCCAATACACCAATACCTATCGACATTGCAGACATAAAAATAACCAGTAATAATAACCGATACCCTATCTTCAGGTTATCGAACCCGTTTTTTAAATTTCTAATAATCATTAATTTCTCCTTTGCAGTCAATTATGCAATTCTTGCCTTATCACATCGAACTAAATAAAGATACAAGAAAAATGTTACACGATTATTAAGATAGGGTTAATTTTTGGTTGCAGCTAAGGTGCTGCTGCTGATAATGCTTTCCTGAATATAATGCCCTTGACCATTCCTTCTGCGCAGTCCTTTGTATATTGGGTATTTGTCTGAATCCTGATGCCCGTAATATGCGACGGTTGTTCGTTGAAAAGCGCTTTATAATCCTTATGGATATTTCTTGTTTGGGTTATCCATTTGCCGGTGTCTGCATGCCCTGACCTTACGACAATTACTTTTACTGCAAGATTGAAAGGCCATCCGATGGATTCATCGGAGATTGTGCCTGCCGGTGCATTGGAATCCCACACATAACTTATAACTTTTCTGTTCTCAAAAGCCACGAGAACCTGAAGTGCCTGGTCGTTGCGATCGCGCACGCGCACATCGCCGTGTGCTGGAATCTTGATCGCCTTCCATGTCCAGATGATATATGGATATTCAGCGCTATCGACCTGAGCCTTTCGCTCGATGGAAAAAGACGATTCTTTGCATTTCATATACAGGACATGCTCGCCGCCTTCGGATACGACTCCGAGGTCTGCGCTCCCTGCATGAACAATGAGACGCCAGTGGCGTGGAAGAATATTCTTTTCCGATATCCTTTCCATGTCAAAGGAGATATAACCTGCCTGATCAGCCCCGGCCCGATCAGCTTGAGTAATGCAGAACTGAAGCAAAACAACCAAGGTAAGCGCATATCGGGAAAATAAGCATTTCATCCGTCGATACCTTCTGCAAGCAACCTTCGTGAATTCCTGTTCTGCGTCCGCCGAAAGTGTCTGTAAAGTGAATAGACAATAAACAGTACTATGAATAAAATAATCGCTATATACGGCAGAGGAATATTTTTTATATCCAGATAACGGATCAGTCCTACGCCTGTATAGCCTGCCGCGAGCATAATTGAGACCGTGATCGCTGCTGCTATGGCATCTGTCATGATAAATGTTCCGGGATGAATTCCCATGATCCCGGATACCAAGAATATTTGTGTCCTGAATCCTATAAGGTGCCTGCCAAACAGTATTATATACGGGCCGAATTTTTTGAATTTGGCCTCTGTGGCAGCAAGTTTTTCCGGTGGAAGCAGCCAGTGAAGTTTTTTATGTGTTGCGAGCATACGCCCGTATTTTTTCCCGAGAGAAAATATGATGAAATCACTAATCAGTACTCCGGAATAGACTACAAGAAATGCCGGAACAGGCTCTACGACTTTTTTCGAAATCATCACCCCGCATATAATAAGGATTGCTTCTTCAGGGACTGGGAGTCCGAAACTTCCGAGGATGGGAAGGATAAAGAGTCCCGAATAGGGGAATTGCTGTATTAAGTCTTGCTGGATGGACATAATTTCTTAGAATTTCCTTTGTATTCGTAATCCATTATGTCACTAACTTTCTTTTGGAATTCATCAATAAGGTCATCTATGGATTGCGATACTTTATTGATCGAAACCGGGTCAGCGCATGGATTGTGTTTCACCCTAATTACTATTTCGAATATCTCATCACGAAAACCATATTCCCACATAAAGCCCCCTTGCACTTGGTTGTCTTGAATTTGATGGCTATGCAATCCTTGCCTTTATTGCATCAACTATCCTGTATCTCCACGCCCACATGCCAGTTTCCGGGCAGGGTGAGAGCATCGAATCCTTGCCGATGATATACCTGTTCCCTCTCCACACAACGGTGTTGCTTAATATGGGGACAAACCAGACAAACCCGATGAGCAGGTCTTTAATTGGCGACAACAGATAATAAAATGGTGGTATGGAGTTTATGGAATGTGATGATTCTGTTTTTTCGAATTCATTTTTTCTTATTATAGTGCCGAGGTAGTAATCGCCAAGGACTTTTATGGAACCGACAAGAAGCGCAAAGGAAATTGTTATCCTCGACGGCTCCCACAGTAATATCGGCAAGCAGGACATGAACACCGGATTGCCGAGCAATTCGGAAAAATACTTAATTCCTCCAAGCCTCCATCTGAGCTTCCCCCACCTTGTATGCCTGTTGAGGAATCTTCTTATACCCCAGTATTCATTTACATTACTAATTGTATAATTCGACAGAACAACTTTCTTTCCCATTCTATGAATTTTTTCCCCTATAACATAATCCTCTGCAAGGACATCTTTTACTGCCTTGAATCCGCCGATAGTTTCAAGGTCTTTTTTCCTCATGAGCATTGATTTGCCGATTACGCACGGCATTTTCAGAAATCTATCTAAAAAGCAGACACTTCCTATAATAAAGGAGTTCAGATGGAGGTTTTCGAATATGGAGCCAATGGTGTTGCCTTCAATACCTTTTATAACATTACTAACAAGGCCGACATCAGGGTCTTTCATGTGCTTGACTATTTCCTTCAGGTAGTCTTTATCTACCATTACATTACTGTCGCTGATAAGCACATAATCATACCGGGATGCCCTATATGCAGGGATGAGGTTGTTAACCTTCGGATTAAGTCCTATATCGCATTTTTCGACTATTATGGAGATATTTTTTTCAGGATATTTATCTCTTATTTTTCTTACTACTTTATATGCAGGGTCATTGTGGTCCTGAAGCGAGAATATGATTTCGTATTCGGGATAATCCTGCGTGCAGAAGCTTGCGAGATTGTCGAACAGGTTGTCATCGAGACCCTTGAGAGGCTTGAGGATGGAAATAGGGGGATATGGAGAATTGGAGTGTTGGAGTATTGCTCCATTATTTTTCTTTAATGTTGACCGCACTGCCCATATCTGTAGTCCATAAGCTATGAGTCCGAAGATTGTTATGCCTGCAAAGATGTAAAATATTTCCATAGGTCCCTCCTTCTGTTAGTTAAAGTATTTCATTTATTTGTATCTCACCTATTGCCTATAGCCTCTTGCCTAATTCCTGAACAGCGTTATAGCAACCCCTTTGTTATGTTTTATGCAATGTTTTACAGATTCGATATCCTTCTTGCAGTTCAAGAGTGTCTTCCATGAATACAGGTGCCGGGCTTTATGGAAGTCGCTGTTTGCTATGTACGGGTATTTCTTAAGACTGATTACATTGAATACATCATCCCTGTTGGCAATCTCCCATGCGTCTATGTATTTAGCATACTTGTCCCTGTTGTTCCAGAGGAATAGGGTGTCCCTGCTCATATCGGACATATGGTGCGGATGACAGGCGACTATAAGGGCGTCCTGCTGCTTTGCCTCAAGAAATATCTTTTCATAGTTCAGACAGGCAGGGATGAAATCTTTTATGTCAATGATGAGAATATGGGCGGATTTTTCAGGTGAGATATAGTTTTTGCTGATTTCTACACCGGGAACTACGAGCATTTCATACTTGTTCCATGCCCTTTCTGCCTCGTATTTTATATTTGATATATATTCGTCAAAGTTGGAAGCTGTGACAGATAGTTTAAAGCGATGGGCGAGTTTTCCGATGGAGTTGTCGCCGTTGACCACATGGTCTGTTATTGCTATTACATCGAACCCTGCCTGGCCGTAAAGGTCAATTGTTTTTTTCAGCTCCACCGAACCGTCGGAGTATTTTGTGTGTATATGGAAGTCACACAATAACATTTACCTATTAACCATTTACCAACATACTTGCCAACATGTTATTAACATGATAAGGGTTTCAGGTTACATGAGTATTAAGGAGGGATTAAATTTTTGTTACGATTGCCTATTCTCTGTTAGATGAAGGCTTCCTGCAGCATCAGCCCTGCATCTTTAGACTTTCTGCCACAGGCAGGCGGTAACTCATCCAAGCTGGGATAATGGCTAAAAGCATTCCTGCAAGAATAAGGCTTGTCGCTAAGATTAGTTCCTGTCCGGAAATAATAACAGGCAGATGAAGACCTGTTCTGGCATGAAATGCCACTGACAATAAATGGGCGGATAACCATCCAAGTAAAATACCAAGACCTGTGCCAACGAGCATCAAGAATGTCATATACAGCCATACTGAACTAAAGACATAGGCAGGTGTCGCACCTATGGCGCGTAAAACCGCAATCTGCCTGCGTCTATTATCAAGCGTGACAAATATAGTTAGCATGATTGCTGTTAAAACCATTATCTGCGTTATAAGACTTACCCCCGCCATGACATTCCTGATATTGCCCATCACATCGTAAAGTTTCAATAAAACCTCTGCAGGAAAGATCGCTATAGTGTTGCCTTTGTTGTAACGATTTTTTCAACTTATAGGCATTTGAGACTGATATGGGTTTTACAACAATAGCAGAGACATCTGGTATCTGCCCGCTCCATGGTGGGCCGATATGGTCTTTTTCTGAATGCCCTGTTGACAGTCCATGTATCTCCCACATGGATTCGATTGGCACTATGATTGCCCTGTCCCATGGCGTTCCCAGTCGCGGCATGCGGCCAACAACTGTATATTCTATTCCTTCATGTTTATCGTGTTCATCCTCTATAGCATGATGACCGTGAACAGGCGTAAAATTTGCGCCTACTGAAAGCCCGACATCGCTTCCAATTACTGCCTCATACTGCTTGTTAAAAGGATACCCTTCCTTTAATTGTCTCTTCCTCTTTAGTGTGACAAAATCTGAAGTGGTGCCTATTATCGGATATTGTCCATAATGATCGCCCAAGGCTACAGGCGCAGCGAATGACACGCCTTTTTCATTTTGCAAGTCTTTAAGGATAGATCCGGAAATTAGATGAAGCAGCGGCGATTGTAGATATATAGTTGATAGAACCAGTTGAGTCGGGCTTCCAGGAGCGCCTATGAGAATATCAAAATCGTGTGCTGCTATTGTAGTCCCTTTTCTGATTGCCCTTTCCTGTGAACTGATGGCGATGCCGAGCGCAACAGACACAGCGATCAACAAGACTACGGCGATTGCTCCCATATAAGTTCGTTTCAATTCTGCCTTGACCAATGGCAATGGATTAAACATCTCTATCTCCCTTCATAAACATCTTTCCTTCATACAAAAAATAGACCTGTGATAAACGACTCATTACTGCATGGTCATGGGATGCCATGATAAGAGTGGTACCGTTTTCTCTGCATATATCCATCAGCAGTTCAATTACTGCATCTGCAGTAGAGTGGTCAAGGCTTCCTGTGGGTTCATCAGCAAGAAGGATAGGGGGCGACATGATCAATGCACGTGCTATTGCAACTCTCTGCTTTTCCCCGCGAGATAACTTCTCGACATTGACATTGCAGCCCTCAAGACCAATGCGTTTAAGTAAACCCCTTGCATGTTCCTTTATTTGAGGACTTGGAGTTGAATATCGAAAGTAAGCAGGCAGCAGGACATTGTCAAGTGGCGTAAGGCGCGGGATGAGATGGAAGTCCTGGAATATAAAACCGATATTTTTCTGCCTCCACCTATCCATTACAATAGGGGAAAGTTTATTAATCACTACATCGCCCCACCATACCTCGCCTTCCTGAGGTCTTTCTATGCCTGAGATACAGTAAAGGAACGATGTTTTTCCAGAACCTGATGGGCCCATCAACCCTACTGTCATACCTTTATCAATGCCGAAATTATCTATATTTAAGATTGCTAATGCCTTTCCATCGGGCAGTGGATATGATAGTTTTAAGCCTGATGTTTTTAGATACATATTGGTCTGTCTGCGTGCCGTCATATTATGCTCCCTACAGCCTTGATGCCCTTGCATCAATTATGCGAATACGGCTTACAAATCCCGTCTCTTTATCAATACTCGATCCCACATCAAGCACACCTTCTACTGTTACAGGGGTGCCGTCTGCGGAATACTTTACTTTTCCTTTTAAATAAACCACCACTATGTCCTCGGGCCAATCTGCATCGCTGTCGCAAAAAGGACATATATCCACAGGCTGCCTCGTAAGGACAAAGAACTTTAAGTCAGGCTTCAACGGAGGCGCCATGAAACCCCTCATCGTCACTCTTTTGCCCACGAGACTAAGGGTTTTTTTAGAGATTTTCATGCCCATAACGCTGATTGATTCGTAGAGTTCTGAAAACTTTAGTAAAGCAGCGCCGGATGAGGCGCTGCTCTTGTAGGCAGAAAGCAAGACTGCAAAACTCAGAATTATTACAATTAATCCCCTTATCATCTGTTTCCTAACGCAGGGCATTCACCATCACACGAAAGACCTCTGTATTGTCCATGAATCCATGAACCCTCTCGGCTCCAGGACCGTCAGCGGTTAATACCACATCATCTGCCGTGTGAACCCCGTCGCTGGCTTTGCGGGGCAGATTACCTGTTCTCAGCACTGCACCGGGGACATCCTTATACTTTTCGTTTGCTACATAATGACCCTTCTCGTTCTTAACTGCAGGAACAAACCTGCCGTCTAATTTAGGACGGAATGTTTCATAGTAATCAGGGAAATTATTGAAGAATACAGCCAGCCGTTTGCTCACATCAATGCTGTCGGGATAGCCATCCTTATCTTCGTCCTTATAATCTGGATAACCCGCATCGGCATAAACACCGATCTTATCACGCATCTGCTCTGCTTCTTTATTGTCATCAATAGTGCCGACAATGTTAATTCCATGGGTATGGTCGGCAACTACCAGTATCAATGTGTCCTTCCTCTTTTTCGCAAAACCCTTTGCTGCCTCCACGGCCTTGTCAAATTGTATAGTATCTATCACAGCACGCTCCCAATCCAGAGGATGCGATGCCTTGTCTATGAGTGCTCCTTCTACCATAAGCACAAAGCCGTTCTTATGGCGCGAAAGCACATCAATAGCTGTTTTCGTCATTTCCACGAGTCCAGGCTGTTCAGGGAATTTATCAGTCGTTCCCTTGCGGAGGAAGAGGTTGTCTAATGCGCAGTCCATGTTGCCTGTGTGAAACTGTCCCAGAAGCTTCATGGTCTTTGGATTTGAGGCCGCATCGCTCAGTTCTGCTTTAGTTGTAGCTATTGTATAGCCGGCATTGCGGAAGACATTGAAAAAGTCAGTATTATCCTTTCTCTTTGAGCCAGGTGTTGACATGGGCAGGAAATAGGCAGAGCCGCCGCCCATTAAGACATCGACATCCACATCAAAAAGCATCTGTGTAATCTCAGCCTTTGTGGCGCGACGCCGTGTATGGGCAGCCATTGCAGCAGGAGTGGCATCCTGCACCTCCGCATCTGTTACTATGCCTACTGCCATTTTGCGTGTACGTTTCACATATTCTGTAATAGTCTCTACCTTTGGGTCGTCAAAAGGGTCAGGTGTGCGGTCAGCATACACACCGAGAGCATTGACAGAAGACTTGTGCCCTGTTGCATAGGCAGAGGCGGAATTGGCAGAATCTGTTATTACTGAATCAACGCCGGAAGTTCCCACCAGCGCCATATGCGGCATATCGTCCATTGAAAGTTTGCTATGATATTTGCCTTCTGTTATCCCCTTGGAGAGGATACGGGCAGCAGTTCTATGGCCGATGCTCATACCATCGCCTATCATAAGAATGATATTCTTTGCCTTTTTGATTTCCCTGTTTATGGGGTAGACCTCCCATGCGACCACTTTTCTGTTCATGCCGTCATCCGCAACTACCGTATATTTACCATGTGTTTTAATCTCCACATCCCGCAGGATTATGGCAGATGCCTCGGGATTCACACCCTTTTCTTTTTCGATGAATTCAGCATTTTTACCGAATACTCTGGTGTAATCCTTCCCGTTAATAGTCACTTTTATATCCTGAATGTTTACCACCCTGTCAAACTCCACCTTAAAGTCAAATCTCTGTCCGGCAAGTATCGCCGCCCTGTCAATGGGATAGATTGTAAGGGCATAAGAACCCGTAACTGATATTGCAACAGCTAACGCTGCTGCCAAAACTGTAATAATCCCTTTCGTAAGCTTCATAATTTTCTCCTCCTTTTTAAATAAAGTATAGCCTTTAATATTCGCAAAAGTTTAAACTGTTTCGGATTACAGGAATATTAAGAAAAGATTAAGTTTTAGTTAAAAACATATCCTATTTGATATAAAAGTGGTAAAATAGAACAAGTTGATTCCCCAGCAAGAGAGGTTGCTTTAATGAAAAGGGATGAAATACCAACTGCTATTAGGTCTTCGATTCAAAATATCTTACTCAAAATTGGAGACAGATAAGTGAGTCTGTTACAAACATTGCAAAATATGGTTAAAAATTCCTGCTTTTTATAAGATACGAATAATACGCTGCTGCGTTTGTAGGCTTACGTTTTAGTGTATCGAAATCCACTTTGTAAAGTCCGAATCTTGCATCAAGACCTTGCAGCCATTCATAGTTGTCAATCAGCGACCAGTAGAAATATCCCCTTACATCGAGGCCTTCTTTGATGCACTTTTCAATGACATCTATATGGCGTTTCATGAACTTTATTTTTTTCTGGTCATCTCGGGTCGCTATGCCGTTTTCAGTTATTATGATGGGGACATTGAGCCTCGATGCATAGCGCAATACCTTTTCGAGGCCATGAGGATGTATTTCCCATCCCATATCTGTCAGCCCGTAGCCGTCGATATCCCTGTGCCTTAATTCAACACCCATTTTTTTGGATGGGTTAAATCTCATATGAACTCTCGTGTAATAATTGACGCCGAAGAAGTCGAGCTTGTCTTTTATCGGCAAATCGATATCTATAGGACTTTTAAACGGAAATTTTATTTGCATTGTCCCGGTAAGAAAAGCGTCAAGCAGAGAATGGTTATAAAAATATTTCGCGATTTTTGAGAGTAGTCTGTCCATAGGGCTCCATCTCTTCCATGGTGCAAGGGCAGCCATATTGTGTGCAACGCTCACCATTGCATGGGGTATCCTGGAATGAATAATGTCATATGCACTGCCATGACATGCGAAGATGTTTTTCAGCGCATTTACTGCTAAAGACACGTCCTTTATGCCGGGAGGCATGCAGCCTTCGAGGTAACCTCCGAGCAGGAGGACATAAGGTTCATTAAATGTTATCCAGTATTTCACACCCTGTATTGCCGATGTTATCTTTTCTACATAGTTTAAGAATTTTTCTGTAGCTGCATCTTCATGCCACGGATATTTTTTGATAAACCAGAGTGGATGAGTGAAGTGATGGATCGTGATCATGGGCTCTATATTGTTTTCAAGAAGGATGTTTATTATGTCCTGATAATGGGCAATGGCGTTTTCATCCCATATATTTTCTTTCGGTTGTATTCTGCTCCATTCGAGAGAGAACCTGTATGCGTTAACGCCGAGGTCTTTAAGCAGACAAAGGTCTTCTTTGTATAGAGTATAATGGTTTGTAACATCCGGCTTCGAGTCCAGTATGGAATCCCATGACGCCCAGTCGGCATGAGGGGAGCCCTCGAGCTGAAAGGCGGATGTGGCTACGCCCCAGAGGAAATTCCTGGTTGCCGGCTCATTGCTCATGGCTGATAGTTTATAGCTAAACGATTTGTTTTTTCCATATGTTATGAACTATGAGCATGAGCTAAGAGCTATTTATCCCATCAACCTTCTGTCCCTCACGATTGATGAGCGGCAGGTAGATGCAGACTTCATCTTTGCAGCCTTTTTTACCTCGGTTGCTATAGATGCAAGATGAGCAAAGGATGTTATCTTATATACTTCTGTGCTGACTATTCCTATGGAGATGGATAAGAGGTTGAATGTTTCCTCCTCATTTTTCCTGTTTTTTGAGACATAGCATCCTCTGTTGTAATCATCCGTGTCATGTAATGCCGGGAGCGTTGCATCAAACTCAGAAATTATCTTCTCACATACAGGGATTGAAATCTGGGGAGGAATAATCACTATAAAATCATCACCGCCTATATGTCCCGCAAAACTGAAATCGAAGCCATCCTGTTTTATCGTTTCCTCGATTATACATGCGAGTGTTTTGATGACCATGTCGCCTTTCTCAAACCCATAGTGGTCGTTGTATGGCTTGAAATTGTCTATGTCTATGTAGCAGACATCGAAGTGCATATTCTGGGAAAGTCTTTTATTTATCTCCCTTTGAATGGATTCGTTTCCGGGTAGGCCTGTAAGGGGATTTGCATTCCGTGCAAGGATAAGGCTTCTTTCGGTTATGGCATCGAGAAGGATGTGGACTGCCACTGTACCGAAATATTTGCCGGTTTTTGTTATGCATATGTCATCGTAAAGGAACTCGAACCTTCTCGATTGTAGCCTTTGTGCGACATCTTCCAATGTAGTATTCGCCTCAACCATCAGGGATGGCTGTTCCATGATATCAGTTATACATTTTGTTGCATTAAGGTGCATGCCATAGCCATATTTACCGAGTACATTGTTTTCTAAAAACCTGTTTCTATGCAGCATTCCTACAACCCTATCATCTTCAGTAACAGGCAGACTCCTGAGTTCAGGATTTTTAATAAATCTATTAAATGCAGCCGTAAGATGTGCTGATGGGGGTATGGGATCAATTCTGTGAGCAATATCGCCGATGAAACATTGTTCGCCATTTGTTGAGTAGTAGTTTGCTTTTTTGCTGTGAAGTATGGGAATTTCTGCTCTGTCGCCATTTAGGATAGGGGAGGGTTTATAAAGATAATACCCCTGCAGCAGGTCAATCCCCATATTCATCACAACCTTGAGTTCTTCTTCCTGCTCTATTCCTTCGGCTATAACCTTAATGCCAATCCTGTGGCATGCAGAGGCAATGGAATCAACGAGGTTGAATTTTACGGTTGCCTTGTCTATATTCGATATGAAATGGTGGTCTATCTTCACAAAATCCGGCTCGATTACAGAGAGCATTTTAAGTCCCCCGTAACCTGCCCCGAAGTCATCTATGGCTATTTTATAGCCTCTCTTTTTGTAATATGCAATGGCCTCTTTGAATAGCTTGCAATTGTGGATTGCACTTTCTTCTGTTACCTCAAGAATAATCCTTTCCTTTGAAATATCCCATTCATCTGCCAGTTCGTCGGTTATTCCCACGCTGTGAGCCGGGTCTGTCAATGCCTCGGGGCATATATTTATGAATAGATATGCATTGATATGGTTTATGCCGAGCGAAGATGCAAGGCTTATGGCATTTCCCCTGCACTTTACATCGAGGGAGGAGATAGTATCGGTGACTATTGCCTTTTTGAATAACTCCCCTATGTTTATGTTTTTCCTATCTTCCTTGATCCTTGTCAGCGCCTCATAGCCGTAAACGGTTCCATCCTTTGAAGAGAATATGGGCTGAAAGTGGGTTGTGAGTGAGTTGTTGTCGAGGAGTTCCAGTATTGTCTGCCTGTCTATTCCGTCTGCGCTGTTTCTATTTTCAGAAATGCAGTCTTCGCTATCTATAACCACGTCCCATTTTGATCTCGAAGTCATGGTACACCTCCTAATAGACCAGTAGAGCAGCAGTGCAGTAGTTTTTAAGGAATAATTTATTTCTATATAACTGCTGCTCTACTGCTCTGCTCTACTGCTCTACTGGGTTGCTGCTCTATTTATGCTGCCACAAGATTTTCAGGTATAAGGCTATTGTTCATACGTACGCTTTCTTTTTTTAGCAGTACAGGACATTTCCTGAGTTCGCTGCCCTTACAATAATCATGCAATTCCGAGATGCTCGGGGCATAAGGCCTGTCATTTGCCGTGCATGACTCCACGGTCCATCCGAACTCTGAAAGACGGAACTGATTTAAGTATTTGCATTCCATAACGCTCTCCTTTCTTTTAGCTGGGTGTGCATACCCTTTATCTTTTTAGACTTAGCATAAAGAATTGATGTTACAGGAGTATGACAGGGCAGTTAATTTTTAATGAAAAGGTTTAGCGGTTGTTTTTCTTAAACATTTCAGAAATGCTATGAAACCATTTGTCCGAAAGCATTTGTTCAAGTGTAACGGACGTCTTTTGCATCCAGCTCGGATAAGAGTCTGTTATTCCTGGCATATTCTGCTGGTCAAGTGTGCCGATGGCGTCATCGAGGCTTACAGCCAATAGTTTGCAGGGTGTGCGGGCAAGATATTCATATATGGCGAGGCATAGTCCAGGGGTCATTTCATCTAAATATGGTGAATGGGCATCTGGAATTAGTCCTTGCGACTTGAGGGCATCGATTAGGAGTGATTTGTCTCTTCCCCTTTCACTGACATTTCTTTGCCATGCACTCTCATCAGGAAATATTCCCAATTTCTTTTTCAGATCGATGTCACGTCCAATCCACCAGCCGTATAGTGTTGGCAGGTCATGGGTTGTGACGGCACACAGCGCCATGTCAGGGTATCTCTCGGGGGACAGGAAAGATGGGTCAGGATAGTTCCTTTCAAAATACAGGAGCCTGTAAGAAAGCATGCGGAATCTAAAGAGGGTTTCGCGTACATTCTCACCTATAGTTCCAAGGTCTTCTGCAATTACCACGGTTCTGTTCCTGATGCTTTCCAGCGTAATAATCCTGAGCAAATCCTCTGTCGGTTGTTTCACATATGCACCATGCGATGCAGGCATTTCCTTTGGTATCCAGAACTGCCTGAACATTCCGAGGGCATGGTCTATTCTCAGTGCGCCGAAATGCTGCATGTTTTTCCTTATTGTCTGAATGAAAAATTCATATCCTGTTTCCTTAAGCCTTTCTGGAATTAAAGGAGGAAAGCCCCAGTTTTGTCCTGTTGGATTGAAGTCATCAGGGGGTGCGCCGAGATCTATACCTTCTGCGATTACATCCTGTGCCATCCGTGCATCGCTTCCTTCGCCAATGGAGCCTATGGCAAGGTCATGGTAAATGCCTATTGTCATTCCGAGATTTTTTGCCAGTTCAGAGATTTCTTTTAACTGCTCATCAATGAGCCACTGGATATATTTATAAAAGAGAATTTCTTTTTCATCGGATGTAAGAGACAGGTATGCTGCAAAGGATTCAAGATTATTACCTTCTTCTGATATGTATCGTTTGAATTCCTCTATTCTGCGAACATCTTCGTTTCCGTCATTCTGAGCGTCAGCGAAGAATCTCGGTTTATCGTTCAGGAGAGGCTTCTGAGCGGCAATCCATTTTTCATAAAATACCTCAAAAGCACATCTGAGGAATTTTTCTTTTATAGCCGCCACTTCTTCATAATCTATCAGGTCTTTCTCCCTCAGTTGTTTAAATGTCTCTTCCCATTGCCTATTGCCTATCGCCAATTGCCCCTTTAATTCTTTAACTTCCGGTATATTTTCCATGTCAAGGTAAATGAAGTTCTTATAAAGCCTGGTTATTGGAGAGTATGGGCTTATGCCGAATGGTTTCTTATTAGGGATTGCATGAAGGGGATTGATTCCCACAAAGCCGCCTTTTAATTCAGAAACCCATTTCACAATTTTCTTGAGATCGCCGAAGTCTCCCACACCCCAGTTTTGGCATGAGCGTATGGAATAGAGGTTGACAGAGAGTCCCCATGTCTTTCCATTTTCCAGTTCAGGAGGAATATAACAGTAATCGGGAGTTATGATAATCCTCGATGTATCTGATATTTCCATATTGGGAATTTTGAATTTTATGCCTATTGAATAATAGCCTATATCTCTACGGCATTTATCGCTCAGGTCTATCTTTATATATCTCCTGCCATACATCCATCGTTGCTCCGAAATGGTTATCTCTTCCTTTGAGAGAACAAATTCGTCTATTTTTTTGCCTTCTTCGTTTTTGAATGACCACGAAATATGTATTTTATCTTCTTCTCTTTCTTCAACAGGCACGTGTATAGATATTTTGAATGGCTGCTCATTAACAGATATAACTTTTACATGCTCTAAGAATCTGTTCCACGGGCGTGCTTTTTGCGCATAGATCTCATTTTTTATGGACTCATCAGAATAGATATCGAGCTTCATTGCCTTGAGTATGGCTTTTTTAGTCTCGATTGGGGTTACGTGTTTGTTGCCGAATATGTCCCAGTATTCGGGGATGATCCCGCATAATTCCGACAATTCATTGATAAGTTCTTCGTAGGAGGACATACCTTATAAGTTTAGCAGATTATTGGGCAGGAGACAAAAGATAATAATGTATTTATATGTAGGCGGCGGAGACAGTAATATTCCCGCCGCCTATTTTTATAGATTTTTAGTGTTTATGCTCCTGCGGCTTTTTCGGCTCTTCCTTGCCCGGAGCCTTTGGCGGTTCTGCTGGAGGCATTCCCATCATGCATTTCATCATCATGCCCTGCATGTCTGACATCATCTTATCCATCTTCTCGGTCATGCGGGAAAGTTCCTGCTTCATTGCCTTTTTGTCTTCCTCCGTCATGCCACTCATCATGCGCTCCTGCATCTTCATCATGTCCTTCATCATGTGCATCATTTCCTGCATCATCATGCCGTGTCCCATCATATGCTGCATCATGGGCATCTGTCCGCCCTGCATCATTCCCTGCCCCATCATCATTTTTTGCTGGGACGGCATCTGTCCTTTTTTCTGGGGTGTTTCAGCATTTGCCGTAATTGAGAATGTCAATAAAATCAATGCTGCGATAAGTAGTTTTTTCATTTTCTCACCTCCTTTGTAGAGCAGTAATAGTTATAACTCCTTTCTTCATTAAGAATAAGAAAGGATTGTGAAAAACATATGAAGTTTTTATCTATCCAATACCTCTCTGACCTTTCTCAGGATGTCCCTGGGAGATACAGGTTTTGAGATAAAGTTCATTCCCTCATCAAGGATGCCCTTTTCATGGATAATGTCTGCGGTATATCCGCTGATAAAAATGGATTTGATGTCAGGTCTTATTTTCTTTATCTCCTCATATGCCTCTTTCCCGTTTTTTTTAGGCATTATTACATCAAACAGGAGGATATGGATTCTGTTCTTATTGTCCATGAACTTGCGTATTGCATCCTCTCCGTCAAATGCCTCTATGACCTTGTAGCCAAACCTCTCAAGTACGCTCCTCGTCAGTTTTCTAATGACCGTGTCGTCCTCCGCTACCAATACTGTTTCCGATCCTCCCTTCAGTTCGGGGACGGCTGCGGGTTGTATTTTTTCAAATTCAGGGCTTATTAAAGGCATATATATCCTGAATGTCGTGCCTTTGCATGGTTCGCTGTAGCAATTTATATAACCATTATGCTGTTTTATTATTCCGTACACTATTGCAAGCCCGAGACCTGTTCCCTTTCCAAGTTCCTTTGTTGTGAAGAACGGCTCGAATATCCTCTCCTTTGTCTTTTCATCCATTCCCATGCCTGTATCCGATACAGATATGAGGGCATATTCTCTTGTTTCTCCATATCCGTGGGTTTTTATGAATTCATTGTCCAGTCTTATAAGTTCTGTGCTTATTGTTAAAATCCCTCCATGGGGCATTGCATCCCTTGCATTGGTGGTCAGGTTCATCAGCACCTGCTCTATCTGCCCTGGGTCGGCCATTACTGTCAGATCCCTGTCTGCAAGTATGGTTTTTAATTCTATGTCCTCTCTGATAATCCTTTTGAGAAGTTTTTCTATGCTCCTTATAATTTCATTCAGGCTTACGGGCTTTGGATTGATAATCTGTTTCCTGCTGAATGTAAGCAGACCCTGAGTTAGATGGGAAGCCCTTTCTCCTGCGGCAAGTATTTCTTTGAGATAGGTTCTATTCGGGTCATCGTCGCTCATATTCATGTTTATAAGACCGCCGAATCCTATTATTGCACTGAGCATGTTGTTAAAGTCGTGGGCTATCCCCCCTGCAAGCTGCCCGATGGCCTCCATCTTTTGCGAATGGAGGAGCATTTCTTCGAGTTTCTTTTTTTCAGCGGTCTCCTTTTTGATATTCTCCAATGCCTTTAATAGTGCGGTGTTTGCATCGGAGAGTTCCTGCGTCCTCTCCCTAACCTTTCTTTCGAGATCATAATTGACTTCTTCAAGTTCTCTCTGCTTGTTTTCTATTTCTGTTTTCGCTTTATCAAGTGCTTCCACCATTTCATCGAAATTTTTTTCGAGGTCTCCTATCTCATCTTTCCGTTCAGATTTTATTCTGATAGCATAATCCCCGGAGGCTACAGACCTTGTCTTTCGGGTTAGTTCTATAATAGGCGCGGTGAACCTGCGTGTAATAAGATAAGTGGCCACGAGCATTATCCCCAGTATCCAGATGCTGGAGATAAAAATCCTTTTCCTTAATGTTTTTATTTCTTTGAATGCCTCATCGGCGTCGATCTTGGCTACAATGCCCCATCCGAGAGCCGGTATATGCCTGTATGCACCGATGACTTTTTTGCCCCTATAGTCGATCCCTTCGTCCATTCCTTCTTTGCCCGATGCAGCAGATATTCCTAATTTGAAGTGTTCACTGGAGGGGATGTGAGCCTCTGTCTTCAGAATATTCGAATGCCTTGTGGGATTGATATGCATAAGACTACCATTGGATAGTCTCACAAGCAGCGTTTCTCCTGTATGTCCGAGACCCGTGTAGTCGCTGAATATGGCGAAAATAGTATCCTTCAGAACTATACTGCTTACAGTTACCGCCCTCACGCTCCCGTCCCTGTCTTTGATACCTATGGCAAAGTCCAGATGCCTTGTTTCAGAATCCAGATAGTCCTGCATTATAACAGCGCTGCCCCTTTTTATACTTTCCAAATATTTGCCGATTCCTCCCTTGTGTTCATGCTTATGGCGGTGGTTAGAGTCGGAATGGCTGTCGTTTGAGGAGACTATGATATTGCCTTTAAGGTCGACAACCTCTATGCTCAGGTAATCGCGGTTGATGTTTTTTAATGATCGGAGGCGCTGACTGATATATCTGTACTCCTCTGTCTTTTGTATGTCTGTTTTTTTATCCAATAATGAGAAGATGCTGTTGCGGAGATGCTCTGCTGTGGCTATTGTTCTCAGGTCATTTATCCTTTCATCTACATAATTGACCACAAGTTCCTTTTTTAAGTCTGCAGTTGCATTCAACTGTGCGTATATGCGGTTTTGGATTGCCTTTCTCTCATGCTCATAGCTCAGCACGCTCAGCAGGACTGTGATTGCGATTATAAGGAAGGATATCCCTGATGTGAGCCTGAACTTTATGCTGTTAAAGGCTTTCATTGCGGTATCTTTGCAAGGTTTGACTTCATGCCTTTTATTACATCTCCGGCAGTGTGTGTATCAAAATGCCTTGTAGCATCTTCCCATTTTCTGTCTTTCGGAATAAACCCTATTGTTTTGAGAAATTCGAATTCATTGTTTATGTCTCCGCCCGGTTTGAGCAATTCCGCACCCGGAACTATCGACTTAATATCGGTGTTGCCGGAAATGTCTTCGGCAGAAATAGAGTTGAGTTCTTTTATATATTTGACAAGAGGAATTCGGGCTATCTTAGCCGATTCCTCTGCCATCCAGAGGCTCGCCATGTTAATGTTTTTATTGGATTCAGTGAGCCATGTTATCGCCCTTATCTGAGCAGCGATAACAGCCTTTACGGCGTCCTTATGCCTTTCTCCGTAATCCTTTCTTATATTAAAAAAACCGTAGCTCGAAAACGAGCGGTGGATGGTATGAAGGGTAGGATCTATTTTTGTGTATATGGTTGCAGTAGGCTCGAATGTTGTGAATGCATCTATCTTTTTATTCTCCATGGCATCGAGCATATCCTTTGTGTCCATCGGCTCATGCCTTATGTCGTTTTCTGACATTCCATTTTCTTTTAAGAGCTTGAGCAGATAATAATGCGATATCGAGCCATACGGATAAGCTACCTTCTTGCCTTTTAGATCCCTTGCCCTGTAAATATCCCGGGACACGAGGGATACGCTCCCTTTGTGAAACAGGGACATTACCGTTATATGTCCTTCAGACGCCATTTTCAAGGTGGGCATGTCCCCGATGATAGAGCCTTCAAGGAGCCCTTTCTTCATGAAATAGTTTATATCCTCGCCTTTCATAAATGGATAGAATTTGACCGTGTATCCCATTCTTTTCAATTCCTGTCTGAAAATCTCATCCCTTTTCATTACTTCAACAATGTGATTGACAGATGCCCATGGTGTGGGCACACCTATCTCTATAACTTTTTCATTATTAGAGAATTTGTAGGTTTTGTATAGGGGATGTTTTTCGAAGTCAGTAATCTGGATGTTCTCCGTTTTTTTGCAACCTATAAAAAAAATAAGCGCCAGAAGCACTGCCGCATAAAATGCTGTTTTGAACCCTACTATCTTCTTCATTTTATAAAAATAGCATAAAATGTTTGTTTTTTAAATAGAGGTTCAGTGCTTTGCTTCTAAATTAAAAACAGGCGTGCGGATATTTGAACAACTTGCCATAATAAGGCGCAGGTAAAAACAAATGAAAAATCTTTACCCGCGCCTGTCTTGTTTGTGTATCAGGCTACCTCTACAAGCTCTATATCGAATGTTAAATCCTTGCCTGACAGGGGATGATTTGCATCTAAGGTGATGCTCGACTCATCCATATCTGTTATGACTACATTGATTACGCCATTTGGCTGTCTTATCTGGAGGTTCATTCCTATTGACGGTGCAATGTCCGGCGGAATCTGAGACCTCTCGATATGAACGACAAGATCGCTCCTGTGAGGGCCGTATGCCTCATCAGCAGGAATGTTTATTGTCTTTTGCTCTCCAACCGACATTCCTTCTACTGCGCTCTCAAAGCCCCTGATGAGATGTCCTTCTCCAAGCTTGAACTCGAGAGGCTCGCGATCTTTTGAAGAATCAAAAACTGTTCCATCAGTCAGCCTGCCTGTGTAATGAACTTTTACGGTCTTTCCCGTACTTGCCTTCTCCATTGTTTCTCCTTTTTGATTTATTTGTTGTTAATAAAGAGGGGAGATTATTCCCCTCTGTCCTGCTATCCGAGGAACTTCCTTATATGGGCTGCTTCCACAAGCATGCCCTGCAAATTGGAACTGTCCTTGTCTCTGACGGCTTTTACGATTCTTGATGTAATGGCTTTATGTTCGGGATTAATCTTGTAATCGCCCCAGTCCAGTTTTAGAGACGATTTTACCTCATCAGGCAATATTGTGAGTACATCCTCATTGAAGTACGACATGGCAGTTTTCATATCGAACATAAAATTGACATGCATATCCTTCATGCACGCAATGTCTGCAGGGGTAAGCACATTTAATCCGAGGATTTCCGGAGGAAGCCCGATGGAATAGCATGCTGCGCAGAAACTAATAACGCGCGGAAGTGTTACTTTCCCCACACTTCTGGCATATCCGAACAATCCAACATGGAGCTTGCGCATTCTTCTTCTGGGTACAAAGCCGGCTACATAATTAATGATGGGAGCGAGATGTTCTATAACCCTTTTGTATTCTACTGCCACTTTATCGATAATCTCTATGCACTTGCCTTCATCAATATCATAGCCCCTCATTATTTGTGATGCCTTGAGTTTATTGATTGCAGAAATTGCAGAAGGAACAGGGTGGTCGTATTTAAATGCCGACTGTATGGTGAATGTCTGGACATCGGGATACTCCTCCAATATCATGTCAATCGTGTTCGGTGCAAGATGCCCTCTGAAAGGGGCAGAGCCGGCGCCCAGTATCGGGTATATCTTGACCCCTGTTTCTTCAGAAAGCCTTCTTAATCGCTGAAGGGCAATCTTGTTGCAAAGGATGGCGCTTACCATTCCGTAGTTCATCGCAGGGTCCGAGCGAGCTATAAATACCCGCTGATGCGCAATGCCCTTGCCTTTTAGATACTGCCTCATTATATTGTGCGCCTCAAGTTGATGTTCCTTGTCTTCAAAGAGCGGGATCACATTGATCTCCTCGGGCTTGCATTCTCCAATCCATTCGGATATGGTTATATCCCCAGGATAAAACGGCTGATTTTGCTTGCCGACAACAAAGTCCTTGTAATAATAATAAATCCTGTTCAGACTTTGCGATGACATTGTCATGGGAAGGATCACCTCAAAGATGGGAGGGATATCTTTGCCGTAAAAGAGTCTTGCTGCATCGCATGAGCGGGGTATGCTCTCGAGGGTCTCGATGAGCACCTTTGCCTCTTCCTTTTCCACATCAGGGTTCGGAACCCTCAATGTAAGGAATACATCTTCGCCTAATTTTGTCTGCTGGAAGAAATGCTCATATTTGGTGAGGAGTTTTCTTACAACAAAGTCGTCGACCTCCTTGCCCTCGCAGTCCCACATCTGCTCGTCGCAACCGAGATGGGAAAAGGCATAATATGCCTCCTGGATTTCATCGTCACCTGACATATCCTGGCTTTCTGCAAAGAATGGCAGAAGGACATTGTCAGGATGTTGTGTTGACATGACCCTCGGTATTTTCATGGTTTATTCTATCATATACCTCTACTTTTTAGCGCATGTCTCTGAATCGCAGCCCTGGCAATGCCCTTTCTTGCATGGAGGACAAGTTATATCTCTCGAATATATGAGGTCATGTGTTTACAATTTTTTTACCTTGTATGAATGGCGGCGATATATGTAAAATTTAAGGGTGAGAAAGTTCTTTTCAGAAATAAACAAACCGGAAAGTCCATTCAGGCTGGCCTTAACATTTTTCATCCCATTTGTAGTGATACTCAGCATACTTTTTGCATTACTTATACTATGGGAGAAAAAATCGCATGACAGGAAGCTCACCAATACATTAAAAGAAAGTGCTATGGCATTATTCGACCAGATAATGATTACACGCCTCTGGAATGCACAGCACGGGGGTGTTTATGTGGAGGTCACGCCTGAAACTCCTCCAAACCCCTATCTTGAAGACCCCCGTCGGGATATTGTTTCGGTTGACGGCAGGCGTTATACGAAGGTTAATCCGGCATACATGACAAGACAGTTGTCAGAAATTACGATGAAGAGACATGGGTATAAATTTCGTATTATAAGCCTGTATCCTGTTAATCCATATAATTTCCCTGATGAATGGGAAAGGGATGCGCTTAAAAAATTTGAGAAGGGCGATGTTGTAGAAAATGCAGAGATATTCGAACAGGACGGCAGCAGGGTTTTTAAATACATAGCGCCGCTAAAGGTTGAAGAATCATGCCTTAAATGCCATGCAAAACATGGATACAGTTATGGAGATGTAAGGGGAGGCATCAGTATAATCATACCTATGGAACGATATGATTTGCTTTATTCTATGGATTTCCGCAAAACCATAATCTCCATGTTGACTATAGCAGCAGTCAGCACTATCTTTGTTGCGGGAATAACATTTATCATATCCAAAAGGCTCAGTTCCGCTATCGAGAGGGACATGGAACGCAAAAGGCTTGCGGCCATCATCGAGCTGGCAGGCGCTACTGCCCATGAGATGAGGCAGCCAATGACAATTGTCCATAACCTCATAGGTCTTTTTAAGGAGAAGTTTGAGCATCGGGAACCGCTGACAGAGGAAGAGATGAATATCATTAACAACCAGTGCGACCGGATGAACAATATCATCAGAAAGATGTTGAGTATAACGGATTACAAGACCAAGGATTATATAAAAGGCAAGAAGATTATAGACCTTGATGAGTCGTCGAAAACTGAAGATAAAGAGTAATTGAACTTTTTGACAAATTCAAAACATTTGTGCTACATTTCCATGTTTTTTTGAGGTTTAGCGGGATGATAACGAGAAAATCAAAGACATTTTATAAGAAGGCTGTCGAATTGATGCCAGGAGGTGTGAACAGCCCTGTCAGGGCATTCAAGGCAGTCGGCGGCTCACCTCTTTTTATCCAGAAGGCAAAAGGTTCCAAAATCTACGACGTTGACGGCAATGCATACATAGATTATGTCCTTTCATGGGGTCCTATGATACTGGGACATTCCCATCCCTCTGTTGTTAAAGCCCTCAAAACAGCCATCGAAAACGGTACAAGTTTTGGGGCGCCAACACCCATTGAGATAGAACTTGCCCGGATGATAATTAAGGCATACCCTTCTATCGAGAAAGTGAGGATGGTCAACTCAGGGACAGAGGCGACAATGAGCGCTATAAGGGTTGCGAGGGGATTTACAAAGAGGGACAAAATAATAAAGTTTGAGGGGTGTTACCATGGGCATGCTGACGGGCTTTTAGTGAAGGCTGGTTCAGGCGCTACGACATTCGGCGTTCCAGACAGTCCGGGCGTCCCCAAATCATATGCAAAAAATACCATAACACTTCCGTTTAATGATATTAAGGCATTTAAAAATGTTGTTCAGAGAGAGTGGAAAAATATTGCCTGCGTTATTGTCGAACCCGTTGTCGGTAATATCGGATGTGTCCTGCCAAAACCCGGTTTTCTTGAGGCATTGAGAAAAGAGACAGAGAAATACGGAATTGTTCTTATATTTGATGAAGTGATGACAGGTTTCAGGGTCTCCTTTGGAGGTGCTCAGGCGTATTACGGGATTAAACCAGATATGACATGCCTTGGCAAGGTTATCGGAGGAGGGCTTCCTGTCGGTGCATACGGAGGGAAAAGGGAGATCATGTCCATGGTTGCCCCTGAAGGCCCTGTGTATCAGGCAGGGACATTGTCCGGAAATCCTCTTGCTATGACAGCAGGGATAGAGACATTGAAGATACTTTCCGGAAAAGGCACATATGAGAAACTCGAAAAAACTATACAGCACCTTGAAGAAGGGCTGAAGGACGCTGCAAAAAGGGCAGGCAAGAAGACAAGATTTTACAGGGCAGGGACAATGTTCTGCACATACTTTACCGATACCGAGGTTGTTGATTATAAAACAGCGAAGACATCGGATACAGAAAAGTTTTCACGGTTTTTCAGGGGCATGTTAAATCAGGGAATAAACCTTGCACCGTCACAGTTCGAGGCCGGTTTTATTTCAATTGCACATACAAAGGCCGATATAAGTAAGACTATTAATGCAGCATACAGGACATTGAGAGGTCTTTAAAATAAAAAGCAAAAATAGAATGAATAGGGGAGGTCTCAAGTGTTTAATCCGTTTCGGTTGTTTGACAGGATGGTCAAGTGGTACTCGGAAGGCATTTCGCGCAAGGCAAGGATTATAATTGCGCTGGTCATTTTATTTTTTCTGATAGGGGTTGGTTTTACAGGGTATAAGATCAATGACTATTTTGAGAATAATCCTAATGCATGCCAGTTGTGCCACGTGCATGATTATGCACAGGAGAGATGGTCTCAGAGCAAGCATAATGTGATTACCTGCCATGAATGCCACCATTCCACAAAGAAGGAACAGGTGGTGCAGTTGTACAGATTTGTCTTTCTCGGACAGAAGCAGGTTGAGGCGAGACACGGAAAAATTATTGTGCCGTCAAAATTATGCATGGAATGCCACTGGGAAGGAAAGGAAAAATATCCGCAGGCTGCAAAGGTTAATACATCCAGATACCATGCAAAGCATGTGTTTATGGAGAAAATAGAATGTACTAAATGCCATGGTTATGTTGCGCATAAGTTTCTGCCAGAGGAGAGATTCTGCATGCAGTGCCATTCAGACAAAGAGGTGCACGGCACAGGTATGGAAAAACTGGCCTGCATCAATTGCCATACAGACCGCACTGAGAACTTGAGACCGGGAAGGAACAAGTGTCTCTTCTGCCACGGCGACGAGTCCGTAAGAAAGAAATTGATTGCTGATGGAACAATAGATGTTAAATATTTCCAGCCGTCTCAGCAGGTTATAAAGAAGGCGATAAAAATAAATGTGCCTGCTGATGCACCAATGCAGTTTAGATGCTACGAGTGCCATAAGCCCCACAAGAAGATTAGACCTGACTATGGTACATGCATATCCTGCCACAGCGATCAATTGAATGTGGGCAAGCACGAGCTTCATATAAAAGGCATGAATATGAAGTGCGTGGATTGCCATAAGCCTCATTCATGGAGAGTCACAGAGGCACAGGCAAAAAAGGATTGTGTAAAGTGCCACGAGTATAGAAGTCCGGGCAAGTTTATAGGCCCGTAACAAAGATGTGAGTCTGCCGGAGATGGAAGCGAGGCGAATCCCATCTCCGGCACTTTAGATATAATTTAAACTCTGGGGAGGAGCTATGAAAAATCATGTGTTCAGACCGCTTTTCGTTGTTATCGGTCTGGTGGGTATTGTTTTAATTGCCCGTTTATTTATTGTCCCCAAGGATTTCGGCGTCTGGGAGAGGGGGTATATGTATGGCTGGCACAGGAAGAGTAATGAAGAAGACTGGAAGGCTGTAAAGGTAAAATATCAATTCAATAACGAATACTGCAAGGACTGCCACGGCGATAAATATGACAGTTTGATACAGTCACCCCATGCAATTATAAAGTGCGAGAATTGTCACGGGCCCGTATTGGAGCATCCGTTAAATCCAGCGAAACTTCAAATAGACAGAAGTAGGCAACAATGCCTAAGATGCCATTCTTATCTTCCATATCCGACAAGCGGAAGGGCAAATATAAAAGGAATAGACCCCGGCAAGCACAATCCCGATATCGAGTGTTCCATGTGTCATAACCCGCACAAACCCAATCTTGGCGCTTTAAGTGGAGGTAAATGATGATAACGAGAAGAGACTTATTGAAATATACGATTAAGGGCATCGCTGGATTGGCAGTGCCTATAGCAGCACTGGAAATAGTTAATCCAAACAAGATTTTTGCGGGCAAAAACGATAAATCAAAGACAAGATGGGTTTTCCTTGTAGACACCTACAAATGTGTTGGCTGCGGTTTTTGTGTCAAGGCATGCAAGAATGAAAACGAGATTCCTTATGACGCAAATGTTACAAGAACATGGGTTGAGAGGTATGTTGTAACAAAGGACGGAGAATTATTTGCCGATACACCAAAGGGGGCAAGGGATGGCTTTACTACAAGCAAGATCGATCTCGGAGCCGGAAAATATCAGGATATAAAAAAGGAGGAGATAAGCAAGGCATTTTTTGTTCCAAAGCTCTGCAATCAGTGCGAGAATCCTCCGTGTGTTCAGGTATGCCCTGTTGGCGCAACATATCAGGTGCCTGATGGGGTCGTGCTCGTTGACAGGAAGACCTGCATTGGCTGCGGTTACTGCATAATGGCATGCCCTTATGGTGTAAGATTCTTCCATCCTGTGCACCATACGGCTGAAAAGTGCAATTTCTGTTATCACAGGATTACAAAGGGCATGAAAACAGCATGTGTTGAGGCATGTCCTTTTGGAGCAAGACAAATAGGCAATATTAAAGACCCAGACGACCCTGTTACAAAGATTATAAAGACAGAAAGGGTAGGGATATTAAAGGAAGAATTCGGGACAAAACCACAGGTCTATTACATAGGGCTGGATAAGGAGGTAAGATAATTATGGTTCACGGAGAAGTCTGGACAATTAAAGAACTCTTTACTTATCCTAACGAATACATCTACTGGAGCATACAGATAGTGATGTATCCTTTCATGACAGGACTTGTTGCCGGGGCATTTGTCCTCTCATCGCTGTATCATGTCTTCGGAGTTAAGCAGTTAAAGGGTATGGCAAGATTTGCCCTTGTGTTTTCATTTGCCCTCCTTTTTGCAGCGCCAATGCCTATAGTTCTGCATCTGCAGCATCCATTCAGAGGTATAAATATATTTATGACCCCCCACTTTACCTCTGCAATAGCTGCTTTCGGTATTGTTTTTTCCACATATGGGGCAATAGTTGCATCGGAATTGTGGTTCATATACAGGAAACATTTTGTTGAGATTGCTCTACCTCTCAAGACGAAACAGGATAAAACCCTGTTTGAATGGTTTAAATACCTTGTTTTTTGCGCACTGACCCTCGGGGTATACGATATAAGCGAGGAGTCTCTGAAAAGAGATGAGAAGGCTATCAAGATACTTGCAGGTCTCGGTATACCTGTTGCATGTTTTCTCCATGGTTATGCCGGGTTTATCTTTGGCTCTGTCAAGGCAAATGCATTGTGGATGACGCCGCTTATGCCTGTTATATTCATAATGTCTGCTGTAGTGTCAGGGATTGCGCTTTGCATGCTTACATACATAGTTGTCATGGAGATTAGGAAGTTCCTTGCATCTCGCAAAAAGACCGTCTATACGCACCTTCAGACAAGGGAAGAGATAGGAGGAGTCGAAATCAATGTCATAAGGATGACTGCAAAATATCTACTCTTATTCCTGATATTTGCAATAAGCCTTGAGCTTTTAGACCTTATTTTCAGGGGATACACGGCAGTCAAGTCATGGGATGTCTTAAGGAGCGTTATTTATGGGAAAGACTTTACAAATATATTTATATTACAGTATGCCATCGGCAATCTCATTCCGTTTATTCTCTTTTTGATGCCGGGATTTACCATAAGAAGGGCTGTGGTCGGCGTCATACTTGTTTTATTCGGCGTGTTCATGATGCGTTGGAACGTCGTTATCGGGGGACAGGCATTCTCTTTGACATTTTTAGGGTACATGCACTACCATCTGCCGATAATTCCACATAACTGGGAAACATTCAAGGAAGGACTTGGCGGTGCATTGAGCATTTTTATTATGCCTTTTGTCCTGTTCTGGATATTCTCCAAGATATTCCCTGTATTTGATTACAAGGAATCGCATTAATCCGCTGTAAATACGATAGTCTCCCCATGAGCTTTTCCATGGGGAGATTTTTTATTGCTTGATAAAGCAAAATCTGGAGTAAAATATAGTATTAACTTACTTTTTGGAGTTTTTGCTGTGGCACTTTACGATAATGTGGAAGATATTGAGCGGGCAGAACTGTACAGGCTTTTTGCTGGCCTGTTTATTCACGAGCCCACTGATGAAATAATTATACAGCTTAAGGATATGTTCCAGATGAAATTTGCAGATTCTCCGCAGGAGATAAGAATTGATTTTGCCAGTATCTTTTTAGGACCGGACGGACGCCTCATGCCATATGAATCGTTTTATAATTACCCGCTTGGCGACAGGCCAAGGCTCTGGGGAAAGGCTGCAGAGGAAGTGCAGTCATTTTACATCTCGGCAGGAATCGTGATGGATGAGGAGATAAATCTTATCCCTGACCACATATCAGCAGAGATGCTCTTCATGAGCTATTTGATAGAAAATGGCATTTTGGAGCTTCAGAAAAGGTTTCTTGAAGAACATCTCGTTAAGTGGATACCCGAATATTGCAACGAACTTCAGAAATATGCCAGCACTGGTTTTTATAAAGAGGTTGCAAATATAATTAAGGAATTTATATTATCCGAAGCAGAAGTATTCAAGCTATGAAAAAAGGGTGATTTCGTAAAGAAAGGGTGACTGATTGACAGACAAACAGCCGGAAAAACCGTTATTCAAACAGCTCCTTGAGGCAAGTAGTGTGGGCATACACCTTGTTGTTTCAACGTTTGTCGGCTTTGCCATAGGATATGGTCTGGACAAGTTGTTCGGCACATCGCCTTATTTAACGGTAATATTTCTGATTACCGGTATAATTGCAGGATTCAGGGAACTCATCAGGATAGCGAAGAAACAGGAAAAATAGAGGGGGGTCAAGGGTAATGGGTGATGGGTCATGGGAATTGATGGTTAAAAGGATATACAGGCAGTCGGCATTTGTTATTGGTGCACTTGCGATAATAACCCTCTTTTTTATGGATTGGCGCTTTTCATTGGGCATAGTGATCGGGGGCCTTGCAGGCGAGGTCAATCTGCGCGGAATCGTCTGGAGCGTGAGGGCTTTGCTTGGAACAGAAAAGGCGCAGACAAAGATGATGGTCTTAAGCATGTTCAGGCTTTTAGTGATCTTTTCTATCCTCATAATACTCGCCATATTCAAGGTCATTAAACCGTATGGACTGTTAATCGGTTTTACTGTAGTATTTATTATCATGGTGAAAGAGGGATTGATTGCAGCTAAAAAGGGAGGATAATTGCTTAACTGGCTCATAATAATAGCCATAATCCTGATTTTTATGGCGCTGAAACTTGCGAAATTCATGGGCATTGCAATAATACTTGCATTGCTTGTGATGCTAATTGTAAAGAATCAGATAAAAAGACCAAAGAGCAGGGATTAGCCGGAGGGAGCTATGATAAGGATCGATTTTTCCAATTTAATGCAGGATGCTGTGGGCAGGAACGGCCTGACAAAGGATGATTTCAAAAATATCGATACTAAAAAAATAACCGAAATAATAGAAACAAGGAAATACCCGGAACTCGAATTCCTTGACCTGCATAAGGCAGACACCTCTCAAATAAAGGAACTGGGAAAATACGCAAGCAAATTCGAAAACCTCTTACTCTTGGGCATCGGCGGCTCTGCCCTTGGGCCGAGGTCTATCCTTGAGGCATTGAGCCCCTTCCACAATTTTAAAAATAGGCCGAGGGTTTTTATTTATGACAATGTGGACCCTGCAACATTAAAGAATATACTAAGTCTGGTAGACCTTAAAAAAACAGTTATAAATGTGATAACAAAATCAGGAAGCACAGCAGAGACCATTGCATCTTTTATGATCATATGGAAAATACTGCAGGAGCAGTCATTAAAATTAGAAGAACATGTTATTGTTACAACAGACCCTGAGAAAGGCAACCTCAGGAAGATTGTAAAGGATTACTGCCTTATGTCCCTTCAAATCCCTCATGGAGTCGGAGGAAGATATTCTGTCTTAAGTCCTGTGGGATTGCTTCTTGCAGAGGCAATCGGGATTGACTCTGACGATATGCTCAAGGGCGCAAAGGATATTCACGATAAATGCATGAATGCTGATTTGTGGCAGAACCCCGCATATCTTTTTTCATCAGGTCTCTACCTTATGCAGCAGCTTAAAAATAAAAGCATCACAGTAATAATGCCTTATGCAGACCGCCTGAAGTCATTTTCCGAATGGTTCTGTCAGTTGTGGGCTGAGAGTCTTGGAAAAAATGGCAAGGGTCTTACGCCATATCCGTCTGTTGGCACTACGGATCAGCACTCCCAGTTGCAGTTGTGGATGGAAGGGCCTGAAGACAAGGTTGTTGTGTTTGTGTCAATCGAGGACTATGGCGTTGATATAAATATCCCCGATGTTTTTCAGGATATGGAGGGATTAAGTTATCTTTCAGGGCATTCTCTCGGTGAGCTGATAAGGATTGAGCAGGAGGCATCCGAGATTGCCCTTGCAAAGAATGGTAGGCCGAGCATCACCATAAAGCTTCCGAAGATAGATGCATACCATCTCGGCCAGTTATTCCATTTTTTTGAAATCTCGACTTCAGTGGCAGGCTTTTTATATGGTATAAATCCATTCAACCAGCCCGGTGTCGAGGAAGGAAAGAATCTCACATACGGCATGATGGGGAAAAAGGGATACGAGGGAAAGAGGGAAGAATTTGAGAAGTACAGGACAAGAAAGAGTTTTGAAATTTAGTTTCTTGGATGTTCTCTTCTCCACTGCTCAGGGCTCTTTCTTAGGCCTTTTTTCCCCCAGATTCCGATCTGGCGTGCCTGTGCCCTTTTCTGTGCTGCAATAAATCTTTCTGAATATTTCACATTCGGCGGGATTGTGTAAAGCATTGCATATCCATTGTCGATCATTTTTTCATTGATCAACTGTCCCTTTTTATCCCATACATAACTCAGGAGCCTTCCATATTTATCTCTTTGTTCAACATCAAATTCAATGCTTACAACCCAGTCACTTTCGCTTATAAGCTTTTTCAAATATCTCTTTGATAGCCTCCCCCATGGTTCCTGTTTCAACTCCGGTGCATCAATGCCTATAAGCCTGACACGCTCTATTTTGAGAGGCACGCCTGCGAAGCTCCTTGTCCTTATGCTTATCGTGTCGCCGTCATGGACTTCCGTAACGCGGAATTTTTCACCATGGGCAGCATTTGCAGGGAATGTAATGAATAAAACGAGGATAATAATTAATAAAAATCTTGTATAATAAAAAGGTTTCATGGAATATATTAAGATAGGCAATAGACAATAGGCAATAGGCGATATGAAAAATATTGTTCTTACAGGTTTTATGGGCACAGGAAAGACAGAGGTGGGCAGGATATTGTCCCGGAAACTGGGATATGTGCTGGTGGATGCAGACACCGAGATAGAGAAAGAGCAGGGGATGACAATAACAGAGATCTTTAAGCAATACGGAGAGCCTAAGTTCAGAGAGATAGAGGCTGATGTTATAAGGCGGCTTTCGGAGATGGGAAATGCAGTTATATCCACAGGAGGCGGTGCAGTGCTCAGACAGGAGAATATGGATAATCTCAGGAAGAACGGAGTGGTAATCTGCCTTACAGCATCTCCTGAAACCATTCTAAAAAGGACAAGCAATAACAATGACAGGCCGCTCCTTCAGGTGGAAGACCCTCTGAAAAAGATAAAAGAACTCCTCGAATTCAGGAAACCGTATTATGAAAAGGCGGATATAATGATAGATACGGAAGGAAAGAGTCCAATCGAAGTGGCAGAAGAGATAATCGAGAAGACTGGAATAAAGAAGGATTAGGAATATGCAGACAGTAAGGGTTGAGCTTGGCGAAAGAAGCTATGATATTGTAATTGACACCGGAATCCTCTCAGGTATCGGAGAGAGGATTAAGGGGTTTAATTTCAGTAAGGTGGCTGTAATAAGCAACCCTACGGTTTTTAACATTTACGGAGATGTAGTCATAAATTCGATAAAGAACGCTGGATTTGAGACTCTGAATGTTATTATTCCTGATGGTGAGGAGTATAAGAATTTTAACCAGACCTACCAGATACTGACCGAGCTTTTAAAAAATAAACTCGACAGAAAATCATGCCTTATTGCATTAGGTGGTGGTGTGATTGGTGATATAACAGGTTTTGTTGCATCAATATACATGCGCGGCATCGATTTCATTCAGGTTCCGACAACGCTTCTTTCTCAGGTTGACAGTTCTGTGGGTGGAAAGACAGGTGTGAACCATGAACTCGGCAAAAACATGATAGGAACTTTTTATCAGCCGAGGCTCGTGTGGATAGATATCGATACGCTTAAAACCTTGCCAAAAAGGGAAATTTTGTGCGGCATTGCAGAGATAATAAAATACGGCGTGATATGGGATGAGGAGCTTTTTGAATTCCTTATGCATCACAGAGAATCTATCTTGAACCTTGACCCCTTACCCTTGACCCATATTATCAGACGTTCATGTGAGATAAAGGCAGAAGTGGTTTCTAAGGACGAGAGGGAGGCGGGATTGAGGGCAATCCTCAATTATGGTCATACCATCGGCCATGCGATAGAAACAGAAACAGGATACTCAAGATTTCTTCACGGCGAGGCGATTGCCATAGGCATGAACCGTGAGGCATGGCTTTCCGAGATAATGGGTTTTCTAAATAGAAAAGATGCCCTGAAGATAAAGGCTGTTATAGATTCATACGGCCTGCCTTCTGAATTGCCTGAAGACTTGAATGCTGATAAACTTATTTCGCATATGAAGCTTGACAAAAAGGTAGAGGCAGGAGAAATGAAATTTATCCTGCCTGAGAAGATCGGGAAAGTAAAAATCCAAAAGGGCATAGATATTGAAAATGTAAGGAAGGCGCTTAATTGATGAGAAACATCCTTGTTATAGACGATGAAGCGGATATTGTTGAATTAATCTCGTACAACCTTAAAAAAGAAGGCTTTTCTGTCGATTATGCCTATGACGGAGAAGCTGCCCTGAAAAAAATAAAGGGCAATAAGTATGACCTCATTATACTGGACCTCATGCTCCCCGGAATTCAGGGGCTCGAGCTCTGCAAAATTATCAGGAGCAGCCCCGACACATCCAATGTGCCCATCATAATGCTCACTGCAAAGGGTGAGGAGTTTGACAAGGTCCTCGGTCTCGAAATGGGAGCGGATGATTATATTACCAAGCCCTTCAGTACGAGGGAACTGGTGGCAAGGACAAAGGCTATTCTCAGGAGGGCTGAAAAGGCAGCGGTTCATGAGTTGCCGGTAGCAGCAGAAAAGATATTGAGGATAAAGGACATGACTATAGATAGGGAAAAATACATTGTTACGGTTGGCAGCCGTCAGATAAAGCTGAGCGCAACTGAATTTAAGCTGCTTCTGTATCTTGCAGAAAGGCCAAATAAGATATACAACAGGGATCATCTCCTTGATGCTGTGTGGGGGGATGATGTTTATGTGGAGCCGAGGACTGTGGATGTCCATATAAGAAGGCTAAGGGCCAAGATAGAGGAAGACCCGAACAATCCCAAGTATATAAAGACAATGCGCGGGGTCGGATATTTTATAGAATCAGGTAATAGGTAATAGGTGATAGGTGATAGGCAAAACCTATTACCTATGACCTATGACCTATAACCTGTTTATAATCATAATCCTCTCCATTGCAGTAATTTTTCTTGCTTTTCGTCTGAGCCGCATTTCGGCATCCATAAAAGAAATAAGCAGGTTTCTTAAGGATCTGTCATCCGGCAATCTCGATGCAAGACTTTTCCCTGAAGGGAAGGGAGAACTTGACGGTATTGCAATGGATATTGCCTCTTTAATGGAAAAGACAAAGACAAGGCTTGATTTTGCAGAGACCGAAATGCAGCGGATGGAGGCCATATTGCGCGGGATGTCTGACGGCGTATTGATTACAGATGTTCGAGGAATGGTGATCCTTGCAAACCAGCCGTTCAAGAGCCTTATTTCTGTGAATGACGACATAGAAGGGAAACAGATAATGGAGGTCTTAAGGAATGCACAGCTTATAGATATTTTAAGGAATGCGCTGGAATCGGAGCGTATTATATCAGAGGAGATAAGCATATCGAGACCCCACAAGGATATGCATCTGATTGCTACGGCAGTACCTGTATATTCAAGAGATTTGGCGGGAGACTCTGTAACAGGAACAGTCCTCACACTGCATGATATTACGAGATTGAAGCAGCTTGAGGAGATGAGAAAGGATTTTGTGGCAAATGTATCCCATGAGATAAAGACACCAATAACTGCAATAAAAGGTTTTGCGGAAACCCTTCTCGATGGCGCAATGGATGATAAGGAAAATGCAGTGCGGTTTTTAGGCATGATAAAGGCTCACAGTGAAAGGCTGAACAGCCTTGTGGACGATCTTCTTACGCTGTCGAGAATAGAACTTGGAGATATACCCATTAAAAAAACCGAGGTTAATGTCGAACAAATTATTGACACTGTTTTCATGACCCTGAGAGAAAAGGCAGACAGGAAAGGCCTTTATTTAAAAAAGGTTATATCTGGCAGTACACAGACAATTTATGCTGATAAAGACAAACTTATCCAGGTAATGCTCAATCTTGTTGACAACGGCATAAAATTTACGGAAAAGGGCGGCGTGACCGTGGGCATAGATGAGACAGGAGGCAGGATTACCCTTTATGTCCATGACACAGGCATCGGTGTATCGCCGAACCATCTGCACAGGCTTGGCGAGAGGTTTTATCGTGTTGACAGGGCAAGGTCGAGGGAACTGGGCGGGACAGGTTTGGGTCTCGCAATCGTTAAACATCTGGTCAGCGCACATGATTGGAATATGAGGATAGAGAGCGAACCAGGACGCGGCACAAAAGTAAATATAATAATAGACAGGTATCTATAAATGACAGTTTTATTATTCAACCGCGGGCTTAACCAATATTCCATCCATTTTGTCTACTGTCCTGTCCTTTCCGAATTGATAACCGAAAAGACAGTTGTCTCCAAGTTCTTTTCTGCATGCCGTAATGCACTCTCCGCAGTTTACGCAGTTTATATCTTTTTTCGGATATCTCGGCTTGACATCCATAAAACATACCTTTTCACATCCCTTGCAATCAGTGCATTTTGAGAGATTTCTCCTATCAAATTTTATTCTTAGCGATACGGGGCTTATCCATCCGAAGAGCATCTGCATTAATCCTGCTGCGCACACGTACTTGCAAAAGGTATGGCGCACTAAAATTGATGTTACAAACATGTATATCGACACCCCGATGATTCCTGCCTTTACTCCAAATGTAAAGTTCCCGGTGGTTATCTGATTCCATATTGTTTTCGGAGCAATAAAATAACCGGTGAGTGCTATGCCTGTGAGAGGAGGCACTATCAATAGAAATAATCCTGCCAATGCGCCATAGAAAAACTTATTGCCTTTTTTAATTCCGGGGTCATTGATTTTTCTTTTATAAAGGCTTCTCCTGCCTGAAAGTTTCAGTGTTATAAAATCTGCAAGCTCGAATAATGCGCCTTCAGGACATAACCATCCGCAGAAAAACCTTCCGAGCAAAACCCCGAGTAGAGGGAATATGGAAAGGACTATAACCCAGGGCAGTATCGCCTTTAAGAAGAAATGTGCTGCAACATATGTTGCCCCATATATTGACGGGTCATTGTAGAATCCTGATTTTAATCCGAGAGACCATACCTGCCCGAAAATAAAGAGCTCTTTGGTAACTGTATCATATCTGAGTATGTCGAAGACGGGCATTAGAAAAATAAAGAGCAGAAATCCTATCTGTGTTATTCTTCGCGCAATGTGCAGTGAATTTTTCCCTCTCATGATTTATTTATATCATGGTAGGAATGAGCGAGTGTATGAGTTAAATCATATAATTGTTTTTTAACTCCATTTCAAATTCTCTTTTGCTTTTTCTGCAAATTCTTTTATATCCGGTAGGTTGTTTTTGACAGTAACGATATTCTGCTATTTGATTTTCAGGTATTGATGAATGGTCTCATTTCTATGTTTTGTCAGAGGGGCGACTTTTAATGCTGTGTCCCCTATGAATTCATAGCAGGCAAGGATAGTGTCTTTATAAGTTTCGGGTATAGCCCTTTTGTGCGATTTCAGCATTTCTTCGGCAATATCCACAATGCACAAAATAATGTCGTTTATAGTCTTATCAAGGATGCTCCTTATGTCTCGATCCGCAAAATATCTTTCGCGGTCAATGCCGGTTGCCTTAGAAGAAAAATAAGCGAGAGTCTCATCGAGGAAGGAGAATAGTTTTTCGGCTCTGTTAGTCATGATAAGCTAATTTCCTTTTATGTCTTATAGACTCGGTTTCATGCAATATGCGGCGGGCAAGCATATAAAGAATTTCATCATCAGGTTCGACAAGAGGAATGCCTTTCAGCACTTTTTGTATCACAAAAGGAGACTCGTCTTCATCATCGAGAAGCAGCAGATCGATAGACCTGTCAGTAGACATCAGTATCTCGTCGATTATCTCGATTCTTCTATTTTCATCTCTGCTGTTAAGGTATATCGCCAGATCAATATCGGAGCGCTTGTGCTGAGAACCGGAAGCATAAGAGCCGTAAAGATAAGCTAAAGAAATTTTCCCTTCTTCTTTTAGCCTGCCTAAGATTTTTTTCAGGTTTTCCAAATCCTTATCCATACCCAATTATATCACAAGCGATGGTGAAGTTTTTCTGTGATCCAGCGATAAGGATGAGTCTCTTGCTGCTTATGAGAAGGCTGCTGTAGTCTTACATCTCGACAGCGATTTTGAAACCATAGCATCGGTTTGCGGAGTAAAACAGGAAAGGATAGTGGTATGATGAAAGTTGGCCAAAACCCTCGCCGGAAAGGCAAATCGAACATTCGTTCGCAGCATATTCATTGACTATTGATATTTTGTGTGATAAATTTTTTATATAAGAAACCATGGTGCGAGGCGGCAATGAAACAGGCACATAACTTGCACAGTCAGTAATTTCACCAATAAAAGAATTCTACCTGTTTTCACGTAATCTTTTTGTACCGGGGACAGTTATTTGCAGAGTTCAGCCACGGAATGTGCCCAGAATGTGTGAAAAAGGCATATGAAGGGTTGGATGAGCTTAAAAAGGACCAGAAAGAGTAAAGAATGAAACAGGGAAATAAGGAGAAGATGATGCCAAAGGCAAAGGCAGCGCAGGGCGTTTCCAAAAAAAGAAAAAAAGACACCTGAAAAGCAACCTCTGTATATAGTTGGAATTGGCGGCTCGGCAGGTGCGCTGGAGGCATATGAGCAGTTTTTCAAAAACATGCCTGCTGACAGCGGAATGGCCTTTGTGCTTGTGCCTCATCTTGACCCAACTCAGAAGGGGATCATGCCCGAGATAATCCAGAGGATTACAAAGATGCAGGTTTTCAGGGTGGAAGACGGCATGAAAGTTCAGCCCAATAATATCTATGTAATCCCGCCGAACAAGGACATGTCCATTTTCCACTGTACTCTCCATCTACTGGAACCTGAAGCCCCGCGTGGCTTGCGTATGCCGATAGATCATTTCTTCAGACACCTTGCCGAAGACCAGCAAGAAAAGGCTGTATGCATAATCCTCTCAGGCATGGGCTCAGACGGCACTCTCGGACTCAAGGCTATTAAAGAGAAGCTCGGTATGGCGATGGTTCAGGACCCCGAGACCGCAAAATATGACGTCATGCCGAGAAACGCTATTGAAACAGGTCTTGTGGATTATGTGCTTGCTCCTGATGCAATGCCCGAAAAACTTATCAGCTATGTCACTCATGTTACACACGTGCCGAAGGTCAAGCCTATTGTTGAAGGCAGCGCCCTGTCTGCCCTGCCGAAGATACTCCTGCTTTTAAGAGACAAGACTGGACATGATTTTTCGCTTTACAAGAAAAACATGCTCTACCGCCGCATTGAAAGGCGGATGAGTGTTCACCAGATAAACAACATAGCCCATTATGTCCGGTTTCTTCAGGAAAATTCGCATGAGCTTAAGCTCCTGTTCAAGGAACTGCTTATCGGCGTAACATCCTTTTTCAGGGACCCTGAGGCGTTTCAAATCCTCAAGGAAAAGGCACTGATGCCGCTTATAAAAGGAAAGATAAAAGACAGCACCTTAAGGGTCTGGGTTCCAGGCTGTGCCACAGGAGAAGAGGCGTATTCCATTGCCATGATGATTAAAGAATGTATCGAAAAGGTGAAGCAGAAAAACATGTTCAAGATACAGATATTTGCAACTGATATTGATAAGGAGGCTATTGACAGGGCACGGCAGGGCATATTCCCCTCCAACATAACCGCTGATGTAACAGCAGAAAGAATCGAGCGGTTCTTTGAAAAAATCGATGACAACTATCAGATAAAAAAAGAGATCCGTGAGATGATAGTATTTGCGCCTCAGAATATCATTATGGACCCCCCCTTCATCAAGGTTGATTTGATAAGCTGCCGCAATCTATTAATCTATCTGAGTTCTGAACTGCAGAAAAAACTCCTCCCCCTGTTTTTTTATGCCCTTAATCCTGGTGGCATACTATTTCTTGGTTCTTCCGAGACCATAGGAAGTTTCAACGACATGTTTAATATTGTGGATAATAAGTGGAAGATTTTTAAACGTAAGGAGATTGTAGCATCTCATCAGCCTGTGCTTGAACTTCCCCTCCCTTATGCTTTTACAAAGGCAAAAGGAGTTGATAAGATTTCCAGAGAGCTTGGGACAAACATTCCCGAAATGATACAGAAGATCGTACTTGAAACCATATCGCCGCCCGTTGTAGTCGTCAATGAAAGCGGTGATATTATATATCTGACCGGAAGGACAGGCAAATATCTTGAGCCTCCGGTCGGCAGGGCGAACTTGAATATCTACGCAATGGCTCGTGAAGGGCTAAGGTTTGAACTGGCGGGTGCAATGAGAAAGGCGCTTAAAGAGAAAAGGCCTGTTATTGTAAAAGGGCTGGATATTGCAAACAACGGCGGGAAGATAGAGGTCAATATTACTGTCAAGCCGTTTGGCGAGCCTGATAGTCTGAGAGGGATGCTGATGATCGTGTTTGAGGAGGCACAGATATCCGATAAAAATGTTACATCAGCAAAGGCCAGAGGACGCATGTCACACCGTAAAGAGGTAGAAGCTTTAGAAAAAGAACTTAAACATACAAAGGAATACCTCCAGACAGTGATTGAGGAGATGGAGACTTCTCAGGAAGAACTTAAGGCTACAAACGAGGAGCTTCAGTCAACAAATGAAGAATTGCAGTCAGCCAATGAAGAACTTACAACGTCGAAAGAAGAACTTCAGTCCCTCAATGAAGAGCTTGTGACAGTCAATGCCGAGATGCAGAACAAGATTGACGAGCTTTCAGTTGCAAATAATGATATGAAGAACCTCCTTGACAGCACGGAGATTGCTACCATATTCCTGGACAATAATCTAAACATAAAGCGCTTCACGTCACCTGCTACAAAAATCATGAACCTGATATTGTCCGACATAGGCAGGCCTATAACACATATTGTCTCTAATCTGAAATATGAAAACATGGTACAGGATTCTGAAGAGGTCATTAAGACGTTGGTCTATAAGGAGATAATTGTCCAGTCAAAAGACGACAGATGGTATCAGATGCGCATTATGCCTTACAGGACTACCGATAATATTATTGACGGCGTTGTTATAACGTTTGTTGATATCACGGGTCGGAAGCGCACTGAAAAAGAACTGGCAGATGCCAAGGAGGAGCTTTCGCGCATTCTTGATGCCCTGGCAAAGATAGAAACAATCAATGCCCACAGCGCGGAAGGCGCTGATTTATCTGTTGTGCTCGATGAGATTATTCAAACTGCCATTATAATCGCGGGCGCAGACAAGGGCAATATCCAGATACTTGATCCAGAGACGCGATCTTTAAAGATTATAGCGCATCGCGGCTTTGAAGCGCCGTTTCTGAATTTCTGGAATACAGTGGGCGAAGATCAAGGCTCCTGCGGCACAGCGTTTGGGCAGAGGCAGAGGATAATTGTTGAGGATGTGACTGAAAGTCCTATATTCAAGGATAAGACTGTATTGGATGTCCAGCTTGCGGCCGGAGTAAGGGCGGTCTGCTCAACACCCATTGTCAGCCACAGTGGTGAAATCCTCGGCATGCTCTCAACGCATTATAAAGAGCCTCATAAACCTGATGAACGGACGCTTGTATTAACAGACCTCCTTGTCCGTATAACAGCAGATATTATAGAGCGGATGAGGAGGGCAGAAGGATAAGGAGAGCAGGGGGTATTATGCAGGAAAAATATGCAGACAGCAGAAAGATAATCCTTCGACAAAAGGCAGAGGAGATTTTTTCAAAAAGAAAAACTGAAACCGGCCTGCCAAAGTCAGAGGAAGAAATACTATCGCTTGTCCACGAGCTTCAGGTGCATCAGATAGAGCTTGAGATGCAGAATGAGGAACTAAGGCAGGCGCATAATGAGTCCGAGAAACTGCGCGAAAAATATTTTAATGTCTATCACCTTGCTCCTGTCGGTTATGTCACACTCGACGACACAGGCACAATTGCCATGGCTAATCTGGCAATTTCACAAATGTTGGGAGTTGATATGAGCGATATAATCACCAGGAGATTTCAGTTATTTATGGCGCGTGAGGATATTCCTTTGTTTAATAAGTTCTGCACTGATATTCTTCGGGAAGGCAGAAAGCAGTTATGCGAAGTGAGGCTTCTGAGAAATGGAGAGCCTTCTGTTTATGCGCGGCTTGAAGGTTCGGCGATAAATGATACCAGAGCAGGCAGTCAGATTATTGTATCCGTATCCGACATGACCGAGCGAAAAAAGGCTGAAAACGCCCTTCAAAAAAGCGAGGCATTCATTAAAGACATTCTTCAGAGTGTTGGCGAGGGATTTGTAATTATAGACCCTGAATATAAAATCACCCTGGCAAACAGGGCATATTGCGAACAGACTAAGTTTTCATGTGAAGATATTGTCGGCAGACATTGCTACGAGGTTTCGCACCACCTGGACAAGCCCTGTTTCATGGCAGATGTAGAATGCGCCCCGAGGCATACCTTCATGACAGGCGAGCCTTACAGGGCCATCCACACCCATTATGACAAAGAGGGCAACCCGGTCTATGTGGAAACAAAATCATTCCCGATGAAAGACAGCACAGGAAAGATATATGCTGTCATAGAGACCCAGAACAACATCACAGAGAAAAAAAGGCTTGAGGAACAGCTCCGCCATGCCCAGAAGATGGAGGCGATCGGCACTCTTGCAGGAGGCATCGCCCATGACTTCAACAACCTGCTGAACGTTATCATTGGTTATGGAGCGATGATGCAGATGAAGATGAAGCCGGATGATCCACAGATGGAACAGCTTAAGGAAATACTTGTGGCAGGAGACAAGGCAGCACAGCTTACAAGAGGGCTGCTCACCTTCAGCAGGAAACAGGCAATGGAGATCAGGACGGTCAATCTTAACGATATTGTTGAAGGCTTCAAAAAGATGCTCTCAAGGATCATCGGCGAGGACATTGAATTGAAGATAACGCTCTCAGAGAAGGATCTGACTGCAAAGGCAGACATTGTTCAGATAGAGCAGGTGCTGATGAACCTTGCGGCAAATGCGAGGGACGCTATGCCCAAAGGAGGGACTTTAACCATTGAGACGCGGCCTGTAAGAATAGACAGGGAATTCATAAAGGCGCATGGCTATGGAGAGCCTGGCATGTATGCGCTTATAACCGTCTCGGATACCGGCACTGGCATGGATGAAAAGACAAGGGAGAGGATATTTGAACCGTATTTTACGACAAAAGAAATTGGCAGGGGCACAGGTCTCGGTCTTGCAATTGTCTATGGCATAGTAAAGCAGCATAATGGATATATCAACTGCTATAGCGAGCCGGGCAATGGCACGACATTCAAGATATACATCCCTCTGATAAAAGAAGGGGCTGAAAGGACAGAAGAGGCAGGGGCCGCGATTCCAAAGGCCGGCACAGAGACAATACTTATAGCAGAGGACGAAGCTAATGTCAGAAAACTCATGGCAGATGTTCTTAAAGGGCACGGCTATAAGGTAATAGAAGCGTCTGACGGAGAAAATGCAGTTGACAAATTCAAAGAAAATAAAGACAGGGTTCATCTCCTTCTGTTTGATCTGATTATGCCGAAGAAGAACGGCAAGGACGCCTATGAAGACATAAAGGGCATAAGGCATGACATGAAAGCAATCTTTATGAGCGGCTATGCAAAGGACATCATACGGAGATTTGGTATTGAAGAAAGCATTGAATTCATCTCAAAACCTGTCCCGCCAAATGAGCTTTTAAGGAAGGTGAGAGAAAAGCTGGATAAATGAATATTTACAAACTGACAATCCCTATTATTTGTATTGCCGCACTGCTGCTCCGGGGCTGCAAGGAAAGTGCGAAAAAAGTTGCAGGGTCGAGAGAAAAAGTAACCATAGCCGTTGCTGAGATAGTGTTTTCCACCCTGTTAATAATAGCGGAGAGTTGATATGAAAAGAAGCGCTGCTGCCTTTATACTTTTGTTTTCAATTGCTGCCATATCGTTTTGCGTTTCATCCTGCAAAAATCAGGAAAAGTTGCCAGGTTCCCATGAGAAAGTAAGGATTGGATATTCCTTTGAGCCCAGCAATGCACTTTACATAATAGCAGAGGCTAAGGGTTTCTTTTCCCATGAGGGGCTTACAGCAGAAATAAAGACATACCCGAGCGGTAAGCTTGCAATGGAAGGCATGTTTAGAGGTGAAGTTGACCTGTCAATGTCTGCAGACACGCCTATTGTCTTTAACAGTTTTGAGCGCAGGGATTTCAGCATCATCGCTTCCACAGCTGTCATAGACAGATACCACAAAATAATTGCCCGCAAAGACAAGGGTATTTTAAAACCTGAAGATTTAAGGAACAAACGAATTGCAACGCAAAAAGCCTCTGCAGTGCATTATTATTTGTATGCATTTCTTCAAAGTCACGGTTTGGCTGTAAAAGATGTTTCGCTTATTTTTAAGCAGCCTGATGATCTGCCGGATTTGCTTTCAAAGGGTCTGATAGATGCATTTTCCATGAGGGAGCCTTTTATCAGCAAGGCTGAAAATTTATTGGGCAGTAATGCGATTGTCTTTGCTGAATCAGGTCTTTATCTTAGAACAGATTATCTCACTGCTAAAACAGATTTTGTAAACAGCAAATCCAGGGCAATAAAAAAGGTCTTGATGTCACTAATCAGGGCAGAAGAATTTATAAAAAAATATCCTGAACAGGCAATCAAACTGGTCTGTGAAAAATTAGGGGTCAGGGAGACTGAGATTAAGGATGTATGGAAGGATATGATTTTTGAGGTTTCTCTGGATCAGGCAGATGTGATTGCCCTTGAAGGAATTGCAAGGTGGGCGATTCAAAGCAAACTTACCGAAAAAACAGAGATGCCTAATTATCTTGATTTTATTTATACGGATGCATTAAAAGCGATCAAGCCTGAGGCGGTGACGATAATAAAATGAAAATTAAAACCAAACTACAGATCATAATAATCTTTACTATAGTAGTTTTCACCACAATTATACTTCTGAACCTCTGGTGGCAGAAACAGGCTGATCTTCTTAATAAAAAAGAAGAATTAGTCAGGGAATTGAGTTTTTTTGTCTTTGAGAGGGCACAGGTCAGGGATGAATACTTAATGTACGGCGAAAAACGTTCAAAAGTGCAATGGTTTTTGATGCACAAGAAGCTTCAGGAGCTTCTTGACAAAATGTCAGGGATATTTACAGACAAAGATGAAAAGGCTATATTGAACAGTTTTACTGGTTTCCACAATAAGACAGGCAAGCTGTTTGAACAGCTTATCAGGCATGATGAAAGCATTGCTGGGAGTGACGCAGCTTCAAGGGAATTAAGAGAAAGGCTTGTCAGCCAGATGATGGTGAGTGCTCATTCCCAGTATCTTGAAGGATTGAAACTGCAGAATATAATTGGCAGGAAGGCCGAGTATCAGCATGAACTGCTCCATTTATACGGTAATATTGCCTATGGTTTTCTGGCAGTGTTAATTATAACCTTTGCTGTGATTTTGATCCGGGCTATTACTCACCCTCTCGCAAAACTTCAGGAAGGAACGAAAATCATTGCCAATGGCAATCTGGATTATAAGGTTGGTACAAACGCAAAAGACGAGATAGGCCAGCTTTCAAGGGCGTTCGACGCCATGACGGAGAATCTGAAGACTATAACCGCTTCACGCGATGAACTAAATCGTGAAATCGAGGAACGCAAACTCGCCGAGCAGGCGCTGGAACGCTCCAACAGGGAACTCGAACAACGCCTCCATGAGATTAAAACATTGCGGGGCATTCTGCCGATATGCTCCTACTGTAAAAAAATACGCAATGACAAGGGTTATTGGGAGCAGTTGGAAATGTATATCCACGATCATTCCGAGGCCGAGTTCAGCCACGGCATGTGTGATGATTGCGCGAAGAAGGCGATGGAGGAATTTGAGGAGTTTAAGAAGAAGGATTAAGAATGAAAGATAAGGGAATACAGAAGTCAGACCCTACAATCTGAGGGGCACTCAATAAAAGTATGAGGCATTTCTCCATAAAAAAAATCCTGATATTTCTATTCCTGATAGTAACCCTTGTTACTATATCCTTCAGCCTCGTCCAGCGCTATTTCTGGCTTCAAAAGCATGAAAGAGAGAGGATTGAGCAGGATTATCTTCCGGTTGCAGAGTCAATGGGTAAGACCGTGGAGATTGCTCTCAATAGAAGACTTGCAGTGCTAAAACAGGTGTCCAATGAGGTTTTGAAGGCAGGGATTAATTCCAATGAAGTGCAGAAGATCATTGAGAGCGTCCATTATAGAAATCCTGATTTTAAGACAATATGGGTGGGCAATCCTGAAGGAAAGGCTGTTGCCTTTTCGCCCCTCTATGACGAGAAGGGCAATAGAAACATCGGCAGGGATTACAGCGACAGGAACTATTTTAAGAAGGTTAAGGCGCTGAAACAGCCTGTCATAGGGGAGATAATTGTCGGCAGGGTAGCTAAAGAACCTGTAATCTCCCTTGCTGTTCCGATACTTGATAAGAATAATGAATTCAAGGGTTTTGTATTTGCCGGATACAGCCCGGAGCCTATCCGTCAGATTATAAGAACCATAAGGATTTATGGAAGAGGCAATCTTACCCTCGTTGATGAATACGGCAAAACAATCGTGATGTCAAACAGTCATGAATTTGAGAGGGAGATGAAAGACCTTTCGTCAATGAATATTTTCAAAGAAGCGGCTAAAAATAAGATAGGCACGGCAGAGTTTATTTCCCCTGTTGATAACAGAAAAAAGATAGGGGCATTTTACAGTCTTTCAAACGGCTGGAAGATATGGGCAAGCAGAGATGTCGAAGAGATGCAGCAGACAATAATGGGCTCTTTTGTTTATGCTGTATTATGGGGGGCCATAGCATTATTTATCGCAATCGGCATTGCTTATGTGTTGAGCGGTTATATATCCCGTCCTGTTATTTCTCTTAAACGATATTCAGAGAGGTTGGCATCAGGCGATTTCAGCGTGATAGATGAAGGGCAGGCGTATAAATGCGTTATTTCCGAACTGAGTGATATGAATGAATCATTTTTTAAGATGGCGGGCGATTTGAAAGCGCTGTACGAAAATCTTGAACAAAAGATTCAAGAGAGGACAAAACTGCTTTCTAATGCAAACGAGGAACTGCAATTATTGAACGCCGAATTGCAAACGAGAAGGGCAGAGGCTGAAGACGCCAGGGCTCAGGCAGATGCCGCAACTCGGGCCAAATCCGAATTCCTTGCCAATATGAGCCATGAATTGCGAACACCGCTGAATTCTATTCTCGGTTTTTCTGAACTTCTAATGTCTGGTATTACAGGCGATCTTACTCCGGAGCAGAAAGAACAGGTCAGCTATATCAGTTTATCCGGTAAACATCTGCTGAATCTTATAGATGACATCCTTGACCTCTCAAAGGTTGAGGCGGGCAAGCTGGAGCTTGAACTGTCTGCTGTCAGCCTTAAAGATGTTCTTAATAGTTCGATAATCATGCTGAGAGAAAAGGCGATAAAACACAATATAAAGCTGAGTCTTGAGATAGAGTCCGATGCGGACATAGAGATAGAGGCTGATGAAAGAAAGCTTAAACAGATAGTATTCAATCTGTTAAGCAATGCTGTTAAATTTACACCTGATGGGGGTTCTGTGCGCGTCTCTGCGAGACGAGTTGATAGCTCATGGCTTATAGCTCAAGGCAAAATAGATGAGCTAACAGCTATGAGCTATGAGCGCAACAGAGATTTTGTTGAAATCTCTGTTGCTGACACCGGCATAGGGATAAAGCAAGAAGAAATGGCAAAGCTCTTTCAACCCTTTCAGCAGCTTGAGTCTGCATATACCAAAAAATATGAGGGCACAGGGCTTGGGCTTGCGCTCACAAAAAGGCTTGTGGAACTTCACGGAGGCAGGATTTGGGCAGAGAGTGAGTTTGGTAAGGGGAGCGTATTTACCTTTGTTATCCCCATGAAGCAGGAGAAAACAGGATATGGCGAAGAAAGTGCTGATAATTGACGATGACGAGCAAAACAGGATATTGTTGCGGGCAATTATGAAGCCCTTGCAATGCGATGTGCTTGAAGCCGGAAACGGTGAGCAGGGTATCCGGCTTGCAAAAGAACAAAAGCCTGATTTGGTGCTGATGGATATTCAGATGCCTGTTATGGACGGCTATACGGCAATCCGGCTGCTCAGGAACGACCCTGAAACCAGGCACATAACGATTATAGCTGTAACCTCCTATGCAATGAAAGGCGATAGGGAGAAGGCCCTGGCAGCGGGCGCTGACGACTATATTGCCAAGCCGATAGATATACATGAGATGATGGTAATGGTAAAGAGGTGTTTGGAATATGATAGCCATTAAACCAAGAATCCTATGCGTGGATGACGAGATAAAGAATCTTAAGCTTCTTAAAGCAGTGCTTGTGCCGGAGGGGTATGAAGTAATAGAGGCTCAAAACGGCAGGGAAGCGATGGAAAGGATGAGGGAGCAGCATATAGACCTCGTGCTTCTGGATATAATGATGCCCGAGATTGACGGATTTGAAGTATGCAGAATGATCAAAGACAACGAAAAGACAAGGAACATACCCGTTGTCATAATAACTACCCTCGCCTCAAAGGAAGACAGGGTAAAGGGTATTAATGCAGGGGCAGAGGAGTTTCTGTCAAAGCCCTTCGACAGGCTGGAAGTCCTTGCACGGGTAAAAATGCTGCTCAGGGTAAAAGACCTGAACGACAGGCTTAATTATGCATATGCAAATATAAACAGGCTCACGACATTCGGAGAGAAGATCATGAAGACCTTTAATCCGATGGATTTTGATTTGAGACAAAAGATAGACATCCTTGTCAGCCAGATCATAAGACAGAAGAGCAATATGATAGAAAAACCGGAGATTGTATTGGTGCGATTCCTTAATGAAAAGAATAATTATGAGTGGTACAAATATGAGTTTGTTTTTGATAAGCTGGAAAAGGTTTCATTCCAGCCCGATATTATCATCAGACTTCCTAAAGGGGAAGATTCAAGATTATTTTTCTATAACCAAGCGGTAATTGAAGGAACAATGTTTGAGTCCTTTGTCGAAAAACTCAGGAACTTCGCTATATCGGTTACAAATATGGTCTGTTATCTGAGCGATCCTGTTTCTGTCTTTTCCCTTAATTACGGCAGGGATGTTTCTGCGCATGATGCGGCAGTATTGAACAACCTCATTATGCAGATAATGTTTCTGAAGACTCTTTCATCGCAGGTGAAGGAGACAGAGGATGCCTTTGCATACACTGTCCATGCCCTTGCAAGGGCAGCCGAGGCCAATGACGAGGATACGGGAAATCATATAGTAAGGGTAGGCATATATTCTGCAATGTTAGCAACAAAGCTGAAGATGCCAGAAAAGTTCATAGAAACAATACGTCTTCAGGCCCAGATGCATGATGTGGGAAAGGTGCATACACATCCGGATATTCTCAGAAAGCCGGGCAAGCTTACCGATGAAGAGTGGGCGGAGATGAAAAAGCATACCGTTTATGGGGCAAAGATAATCGGAGATCATCAGAGATTTCATGCAGCGAAAAAAATCTCGCTTGCGCATCATGAAAAGTGGGATGGAAGCGGGTATCCTAACGGGCTCAGCGGAGAGCATATCCCTATAGAGGGCAGGATAGTAAGCATAGCGGATATTTACGACGCATTGCGTAACGCCCGTTCATATAAGCCTGCCTTCGATCACAATACGGCATGTAAGATAATCATCGAGGGCGACGGCAGGACAACGCCCTACCACTTCGATCCTCAGGTGCTGAAGGCATTTAAAGAGACGGCAGATAAATTTGAAGAGATATACGAGAAGCTGAAAGGATGACTTTCAGTTTTGAATCGGTGGCTATTTCCTACCACCATCTCCATAATGCTATTATATTCATAGATGAAATTATAGCCTTTTTATAAGGGAAATTTTGCAAGGGGGACTTTCGTCCCCCTTGCAGTTTTTACGCCTTCTCAGGGGCAGGTGCTACGGCAGAAGCAGGTTCCTTACCCAATTTGAAGTAATCGACTACAAATATCAAGACTCCGTAAAGGAAACCAACACCGAATATTGCCCTCAATATCCAGAACCATAGGTTGTAATTTGTCTTAACAGCAACATAATCGAGGCCCATGAGCCTTTCCATGTATGTCTGCACCATGCCCGCGCCTGTGATTGTAAGCACAATAAATATCATAGAAATGGTCATCCACCAGAAAGACTGAAATGCCCTTGATGCATTGAATGCCTTAACCCCTCTGATTGCAGGCAATGTTATGTATATCATTGCAAGTACGAGCAGAACATATGCACCGTAGAATGCAAGATGCCCGTGGGCTGTTGTTATCTGTGTGCCATGCGTCCATTTGTTTACCTGCGGGAGTGTATGTATCACACCCCACAAACCGGCGCCAACAAAGTTGAATATGGCGTGTGCCACAGTGTAATAAAGCCCTGCCTTATTGGTCACAACCCTTGTTTCTCTTGTTGTCCTGAATGCGTCCCAGACCATGATGAGCAGTGGAATTGGTTCGAGGGAACTGAATATTCCTCCGACCCACAGCCAGTATGAAGGCGTGCCTATCCAGTAATAATGATGTCCGGTTCCGAGTATGCCTGTGAACATAACGAGCCCGACTTCTACATACATCCATTTTTCGACAACTTCCCTTTTTACGCCTGTAACCTTCATGAGCATGAACGCTAACAGTGCTCCGGCAATGACTTCCCAAGCGCCTTCAACCCAGAGGTGGACTACCCACCACCACCAGAACTGATCTTTTACCATGCTTTTTGTATAGAACATACCCGGTAAGTACATGAGTGCAAGAACTGTTAGGCCTCCAAGAAGCGTGCCCTGAATCCCTGTCCATTTTTTTGTCTTAAGCATTGTCATGAAGTTGTTTAAAAGGAATAACAAGACCGAAACCACGATGAGTATGTCAGCCCATCTTGGCGCCTCGATGTATTCCCTTCCTTCGTTAAGTAGCCTTGTGCCAAAGACAAGGGTGTTTGCCTGAGGATTGATTCCCATGTATACATAGCCCAAAACCACCGCCAGTACGGTTCCTACAGTTGCCCAGAACTGGAATTTGGCGAGTGGCAGGCTCCATATCTCTGTCTCGGATTCTTCGGGCACAACGTAATACGTGGCTCCCATCATTCCAACAAGAAGCCAGACAACCATTGCATTAATGTGAAGCGATCTTATTATGTTGAAGTTCAATATAAAGAAATCCGGCCACATGAACTGAAGTGCCGCGATTATGCCAACAGTCACCTGAACAAGAAACAAAAGCACAGCAAATGTATAGAAGTTCTGTGCTATTTTTTGACTTTCGTATTTTATAGTCATTTATGCCACCTCCTATTTAAGTGAAACCATATAATCTGTCAGATCGTTTAATTCCTTTTCGCCAATGTGCCCGTAGCTTGGCATTGCAGAGTTTGGGACATATGTCTTTGGGTCTTTGAAGTGTCCAAAGAGCCATGTCCTGTCCCTTTTGCTTCCCACATGGGTGAGATCAGGCCCTGTTGTTCCGCCGATGCCGCTTATCATATGGCAGTTTGCACAGTTCTGTGATTGATAAACTCTCTGGCCTGCTGTCAGTTCCTTTACTGCAACACCTGCTGCTGTAGCGAGTATCGGTTTGGGCGGCCATCCATTGGTATCTACCCTGGATGTCCAGTCGAGGAAAGCTATCAGATCGTCTGCTTCTTTCGAACTAATCCCCAGTTTTGGCATCGATGCCTTTGGGTTTACTGATTTTGGGTCCATCAGGAACTGCTTGAGATAGTCCTTTGGTTTTTTCTCTGTTATCTTTGTCATGTCGGGTGCGAAATATGACCCGTTGCCCAGGATCGTGTGACAACCTATACAATCGTATTTGTGCCACACCATCTTCCCTGCATTCACCTCTTCTGTAATCGCCGGAGCCCTCTTGTCAAGCTTTCCCATTGTGTCAATGGTTAGCATGACAAAGATGACAAAGAAGAAGAGGCTGCCGAAGATGAAAAGATTTCGTGCTGCCTTGTTACTCATACATCCACCCCCTAATGGTTGTTGGTTAATAATAGCACTGAATCAGTGCATTTGAACCATCCTCTATGGATGCTGAATTATTATATATATGTGTGAATTGCTGGTATGATTTATATCATAGTAGTAATTGTAGTGAATACAAATGCATTGTCAAGTTTTTTGCCTATTTTGTACCACATAGGTATAGACATATTAACCAGTTTATAGATGCATTTGAAACAGAAGGACAAAAAGGTAAGGATATTAAAGAAAGGATAAGCAGGAAAGAG
>JAGUWD010000041.1 GCA_020062545.1 Thermodesulfovibrionales bacterium | reverse complement strand
CAGGGAAGAAGTTTGTCGATGGCGTTATGAAGGATGAATCAAAGGCACTTGAAAGGATGGCCGCCTAAATGCTTTTTACACACTTATTGACAAAACCTCCAATTAGTATTTGTGGAGAGCCAAAAGCTCTTAATTCATTAGCTAAAACAAATGATGATTTAGTCGATTCTGCAATCTGAATACCGAAACAAGCGGAGCGATAATCAAAAGGCTCGTAACCAAAAATAGCTCGTCTTACAGTGCGAACAGGGACATCAACTGAAAATAAATCAGCATATCTATAGTCCTTTTGGATATGATTATGTTTATACCCTATTTTTGTAAACGCATCCTCAATATTATTGAATATAGAATCGCTTACCATTATCTCCTTCTATACAGTTTTATTTACTGTTTTTATGTAGAATTTTCTTTTTCCGAGGAACATCCCAGTATGGACTTTTACAGTTAGGACATACCCTTGATACCTCTTTCTTCCTTGGAAACCATTGATGATTACAGCGTAAACATTGATTTCCCTCTAACATAACCTTTGGCATTCTAAATAATATACTATGTATTTTCCTAATAAAGAAGTATGCATTAAAACCTTAACTCTTCATAAAATTTTCTTGTATCATTCCCCAACACCTGCATATAAATAAGCGTATTCTGAATATTGCTGTGCCCGAGCCAGTTTTTAATCACCAATATAGGCACTCCTGAGAGCACTGCAAACACGGCAAATGAATGTCTGAAAGTATGAGGATGCGCCCGTTCCGAATCAAAACCTGCTTTTAACACCGCCTCTCTAATAATCTGAAAAGCCCTTTGTCTTGTTATATCGATGATAAAGTCCTCTCTCTTGAGTTCATTAGAGGCTATATAAGCCCCTAAAAGACCTAAAAGGCTACCCTGTATAGGTATTACTCTTTGCAACCGTGTTTTTTGTTTCAAGGTGGTTATGCGGAGCGATCTGTTGTGAAAGTCTATATCTTTCACCTTGATGTTAAGAATTTCTGATACTCTTGCCCCTGTCTGCCAGAGAAGTGAAATCAAAAGATATTTTTTAGGTTCATTCTTAACAGCATCCAGAATAGCCTCTATTTCTTGTTTATTGAAGTATCGAGGCAGATCTTTCGTAAAAACTACAGCTACATCCCTTTTGTTTCTAACTGCAGGCAACATAATTTCTCCAAAACTATCTTAATTATCCTTAAAGTTGTTTTATGCCCATAATCTCATTTGGCAATTCTTCAATAGGCTTACATTCTTTAATTGAAAAGTGATATTTATCAACTATTCCGAGATGTTTTTCGCCTATAATATCGCCATCTCCTGATTGTCTCTTAAAAGTTCTTTTATTACCTTTCTGCTGATATATATTCTGTAGGACATTTATACTTTGGTAAATAGCTATACTGCCTATATCAGGACATGGCCGGTCAAATTTCCATACAATAAAAATCGGGATATAATATCCATATCTCTCAAAATCTTTTTTATAACACTCAAAATAGCTGATCAACTTAGGCTCATCAACCACAAGGGTTTCTTTTGGTTTTAAAGGGTCTTCCAACCGCTTTTCTGACTTCATAAAAGCCTTCCCCTCTAAATATTTGGCTTCGGCTCTACAAATTAATTTGTTCCCATTTCTTATATCAAGCACGCAAATATCTGGATTTTTTAAAACTGTTGTTTCTTCGCATCGATAAGGGGTGTGTTTTTCTATAAAAGCCGATAGCTTGTTCACAAAGTCTTTTGAGGTTATCAGGTCTTTTCCAAATGGATAGACAAGTTTAGATTTTGGATTACAAGCATTGCAGTCCCCGCATTCATAATTTACAGTCTTCAGGTCTTTTATATGGCAAAATAACATTATCTCACTCGGTTTCCAAATTACACAATCCGTAAAACAGGCTTTTTTCTTTTTGGTATCCCTGTTTTATTGCAATCCTCAACCATTATCCATTCCACTGTTGGTTTTCCCTTAAACCCCTGTTCCCATACAAACCACGCAAATGGAATCATGCTGCTTTGCTTTCTTTCATCGCTATATTTAGTCAATGGTAATCGTTTTGAGAAAACATAAACTGTCCGCATGGGAAATTTTTGAAAGAAGTGATATCTCGATGCTCCTTCCAAAAAGGCAAGCTTTAAAAGCAAGGCTACTTTCCCCCGGGCACACTCTAAAGAGTGTTCTGCAAATTTCTGCGCTAAATTATATGGGGGATTTGTAATAATATGATCAACTTTCCTAAATTCTTTAAGAAAATCTACGCCAGGTTCTCCGTAAATATTGTCTGTCCGAATGTCACTTGCAATACATGCTGGAAAAAACTTTGCAATATTGCCATTTCCACATGCAGGCTCCCACACAACACCATCAAACCGTTCTCTCTTTAAAAGCTCTGTTACGGCAATATCTGGAGTAGGATAATGATCCATCGGTTCCCTTGTATTACTGAAACCGACAATAGATTGTGCTCTCTTTAAATTCTCCATAACCGATTATTCCTTTTTACAATTTATTCATCTTTACAATATTACTTATCAACTTTTGTGCCATTTCCCATTCACCTGTTAAATACAAAATAACTATTTGAAAATTAATAAAAAAGCAATTTTACTTTTAAAGCCGTTGTCAAAAGTATGACATTTTGTGTTGAAAAACATTCAGCTTTTTATTTATTATATAAATATAATATTTATTTAAAAAATAAAAGTCAAGTGAAAAAATCGTACAAAAATCTCGAAAAAGAGGCGAAGGGGATGGGAGAAAGAATCCAGCAAGTCAGGAAATTCTTTCGGCAAAATCAAAATGAATTTGCATCTAAGATAGGAAAAACACAGTCACATGTTTGCAATATAGAAAACGGTAAAAATTTCCCTTCTATCGAAGTCTTAATAGAACTTAGCAGATTAGAGGAAAAGGGGAAAAGAATTAACATGCATTGGCTTATTACTGGTAAGGGGGAAATGATTATCCCGGAAATTTATGGCAAACAAAGTTTAAATAATAAAATACTTAATAAGGTTATCAATCTTGATACAAAGAGAAAAAAAGCAATCCTCAACTTTCTGGATAGTTTTCAGTAATAATTAATGTATCAACAACCATTAAGACTTTGATAGTATTTTCCGCTTTAGAATCTTCTCTGTCTTTATCACAATAAACTTACCTGTCCAATATTTGCTGTCAAGGATAATTTAACTTTATTTCTATGTAATGTTAAATTCCAATGCGATTTTTAATAGATAAAAACTCTTTTTAGCAGTTTTAAGAGGTGAAAACTTTACACTATAGTATATTTTGTAAACAGGTTTTTTATTCGTTTTTGATTGTTATATCCTCTTCATCACTTAATCGGAAACGCTTGTCATACTCCTGCAGAAACATAATCTCTTTTTCCGTCAAGCCATAATGCGGTGCTATTGCCCTATCGAGTTCAAATATTATCTTCGTTGATTTTCGAGGATGTATTTCATCCATCTGTATTTTTACACCGTTTATATTCAGTGTTTTTCTTAATGCCTTTTCTTTGTAATCAGTCATAAGATTATCTACTAATACGGGGATTTTTGCATCCTTTAAAAGGCTTTCTGGCATTGGCATAGATAATATTTCTGACGGTAATACGTCAAATTCGTCAGATTGAATTATCCACCAGAAATAAAATAAATTTGAGTTGACTAATCCGACACAAACTTTTGCTATATCTTCCGTAAAAGCATAAAATTTATTTATTTTTGATGAAATACCAGCTACTTCATTCCTAGTAAAATATGGTAAAAAATTATATGCCTTTATCCAATATCTTGCAACACTGTGATACCACCAAGCAAAATTATCATCTATATTGGTTTTTTTTATCCCATTTTTTACCTGATAGCAACCAATTGTCTTATCAATCATATTTAATTTCTTATATATAGAAGCTCCAACAGAGTCTGCTATTCTTGGAATAAACCCTTTAGATACCGGTCCTACTTCTCCCGTAACGGGATTTTTCACAATCTGGTCTCTTTCATCATTAGTGAATCTGTAAAGACGCGAGGACTCCACAATACACGGAGAACTCCCCTTCTTTGTTGCGATGAAAATTGTCATCCTCTGATCAACTCCCGGAAATAATTTTGCCGGCCTGATTGAATAATGGGATGTTTTTAGATGGCCATAATTTTTATAAACAAGTTGCCTAACTTTTTCATAATCGCTGCCACATGTGAATGACAGTGGAACTATAAAACTAAATGCGCCTTCTGCCTTATTAAGATAGACCCCTTTAACGATAAAGTGCCCGAATAAATTACCCGTTCCAGCCGCAACTGACTGCTTAAAATATGCCGTTTCCGTGAAGATGTTATAGGGAGGGTTTCCTATTACTCCATCAAAACCTGCAACAGTATTATATAGTGGCTTGCCATTATTGTCAAAAAAGCAATAAAAAAAGTTCAGGGGTGCAAAAAGAGGCAAGGGTTCAAATTCACCATAGGTAGATTTGAAGGCGTCAAACAGCACAACTCGCAACTTTTCTATAATTGCTTTGCATTTATCTATTGGAGTAGGATCGAAGGGATTATCTATGTATGTGTTTCTTAGCTTATGCAGTTGTTTAATATCTTCTTTATAAGGTTCAAGGTGTTTTACACACTCCATATCGTAAAAATCAACAAGGGAATTTGCATGTATAAAGTTAAGCTCTAAATTTGGCAGAATGTGGTCAATATTAGAAGAAAGAGAAGTGTACCTATAATCATTAGGGCACAGTTTAATAGCCTCTTTCCAAATGTTAACTTTTGCTACATCAAGAGCTTTTTCATCAAGGTCTATACCATGTAGATGCCTCAAGATTATCAAGGGAATGAGCTTTCTATTTGAATCAAGGGTAAGCATTTGTCTGATTTTGCGTATTTTCTGCTTTCTATCTGCTATGTCCTGTGGTTCTAAAAGCTCTGTTTTCTGTACTGCCCATTCAGTTTCTTTTTTTAAGTTTTGATATATGTTCCATATATGCCTCAACAGTTTAACCAGAAAACTTCCTGACCCACATGATGGGTCTATTATTTTAATAGCTAAGATTTTCTTAACTATTTTCTCGGCATCATCGAAATTTTGTTCTTCGATAGATTTCAACAATTCGTCCGCATGCGGTAAAAACAACTCGTTTATTAAAGACAGCCCCATAGATTCTGTAATTACAGACGGTGTATAGTGAATACCTCTTTCCTCTCTTTGTTCTGCAAGAAATATCTCATAGGTCTTGCCAAAAATATCTTCGTCTATGGCCCTGTAGTTATAATGTATCAATCCCATACCGAATGTTCTTGACCAAGCACTCAACCCAAGAATTCTCTCCACAGCTTCCTGCAGATTCGCCAGATTAGCATCACTTTGCTCAATTAGGGCAAAAGTATCATCCTTGAAAAGCTCGGTGTCGTAATAAAGGTATGCCCATTTGTTCAAGTCCGAAAAGAATTCCTTAAAAACTCTTTTATACCCCTTAGCTTTCCACTATGTCATAGAGAGGGCCTTCAGGGAGGTGAGAAGAAGAACAAGGCCCATGAGTTGTTTCAATCATGACCAGAGTATCGAGAGAATTGTATATGCAGTGCTGAATCACCTGAACGAGCAATGGGGAAAGAAGCCCTTAAAGGAATTTACACAAAAATCTTGACACTACCAGTAGCCCCTATACACTTGACAAATTCCCTTTTTTATGGGAACCTATAAATATAGTATGAGTAAGATAGAGGATCGGTTAGCAAAGCTTGAAGGAGATGTGAAATTAGTAAAGTGGATGATGGAAACCCTTATAACCATGAATATCGGCATCATCCTTATGCTGATTAAAGTGCTTTCGGCATTGCCGAAGTGAGGTGAAAAGAATGCAGAGCGCAGTCAAACATATAGTAAAGAAAGTAACCCTTGAACTAATCTACGATGTGGTAGATGAACGGACAAAGGAACTGAAAGAGGAATTAAAAGAATTTAAGCAAGAGACTAAAGAAGAATTCAAAGCCATTAATGGACGAATTGATCAGTTTAAACAAGAGACTAAAGAAGATTTCAAAACTGTTAATGGACGGATTGACCAGATACATATAAGACTTGACCAGATCATGCAGATGCTGGTTGATATTAGAAATAGGTGAGGTGAGAAGATGGATGGGATGATTTGGATAGTAGGCGGAATAGAGCTTATTCTTGGGCTTATTCTTAGATTTATTTCCGAAAAGACAGGGTATGACTTTAATGATAAGAGATTTTTTGAGGCGCCTGAGGATGAGTCAACTCCATACACAGGAGATATAGGCGGCTGGAACGGACCAAATCCTGGTGAATGAAATTTAATCCCCTTCAATAACCTTTCGTTTCCCTGATTGTGGCGTAGTAGTCTTATTCTGGTGAGCATATTTATCAGGACTCAAAATAGGCTTGGTATTAACAGCATCATTTAAAATAGTAGACGTAAAATCCTTATTAAACTGAGATACTGCCGATGCCTCTGAGATACCTTTTTGCCTTGCCTCAGCAATAACATTACTCAACCCTCTTTGATATGCTCCATAAAGCACATTGAAGTTTGTCTGATCTTTGCTTCCAGTTTTTGCGCTTGTGCCAACGCTTAAACCAAAGGCTTTCAAATTAAAATTCCCATGTGCTTCTACTTCATAAAATTTTATGCCTTTTCTATCAAGAATATCACTCAGATCAGACACCAAAGCCTTTCCATACTCAATCTGATTAAGGGTTTGGCTTGCTGTGTCTCCAGTAGTTAATTTCTTTGCGAGTGACATATCACCTTTTAAGGCGCTCATGAGCGCGGCATCTTTTTCGTAGGTCGTAACGCCCGGAGTGCCGCTGATAGTTGTGCCTTGCTTAATAGTAGTGCTGTTATCTGTTACAGTGGATGTGCCGTGTTTTATAGAAGTGCTATCATCAACTGTTGTTGAATCCACTTTCAGATTTTTAAGGTCATGTCCGCCTTTTGCTTCCGCAAACACAGCCTTCCCATCGGCATCAACACTTAGATGGCCTTCCTTGCCATTGACTATGCCGGTGTATGTGCCGAGTGTTTTCCCTGTCGTCAGATCCGTTTCTTTGGAATAAGAACCGCTGAACTTATACCCGGATACATCCGCGTCTCTCAAGACGCCTTTCTCTATCTGGCGGCCGTCTCTGATCTCAATAGAACCGGTTCCGTCCTGAGCCGCAGCGGTAAGATAAATCTTGCCGTCGGCTATACCTGCATCAACCCTCATGCCAGCCTTTATCACTTCTTTTCCGCCGAACATCTTATCATTGATGTTCTGTGCCATCGTAGAATCAACTACACCGCCTCTGGCGGTGTAGTTTGACATCTGCTGAATGACCGAATAATCATCGCCCTGCATGCCGAATATATTTCTGCCTTTATCTACCATGCCTTCGACTGCCCCGAGGCGCTCAGCGGTCATTGTGGTCTTTGCAATAGCCCATTGTGCTGCCGAATAAGTCTGCATCTCTAAAGCAAGCTGTTTGCTGCTATAATCAGTATCGAACTTTGTTTTTATGGCCTCAGCCTGTCTCAAGATATCCGTGTTGCCGTCTATGCCCTGCCATGTTCCTTCTCTTCGCGCAAAATCCATCTCCGTCCCTTTCCGACCCATATCGAAATGAGTATCCATATTTCCTACGCTTCCGCTTCCGGTCCTTCCGGCCTCGAGATTCGCAGTTGCTCCTCTTATTGTCGTTTCGCCTAATTTATTATAAGCATCACCCAATCCGCCCTTCGTTGCTACCCCATGATCGAAAGCCCCGGATTCCGCTCCGAAGATTTTGTTATACCCGTGTCTGTCCACCCCCCCCTGAAACACCATCGCATTTAATTTAGCCTGCCCCGCAGCGTTATACTGCATCTCTACCTGACCAAATGATTTGCCGGTTTGATTTGCAATCTTCTGAGTTTCTAACGAGGAAGCTGCCTCCACATGTGTAGGCGTGGACATCACAGGAGCTGCCATCATGCTTGCTATACTGGCCATTGTCATTTCTCCGCCTTTTATGAGCATATAGGCGATTCCCGGAGTAGATATCGCAAGATAACCGGCCACAGAAGGGATATAATCAAGCGTGCTGTACATAATATTCATCGCCTGAATACTGTATCCCATCCAGTCTCCATTAAGAGCATTGTTATATACCGCCGCTGCATTCAAAGCAGCTTTGACCTTTGCGATTGCCGCTATATTGACAATACCGTTGATCGTGGCAAGAACGGGATCCCACGCATACACCCATGCGAATGAAAATATCGAATTCCTGATAACATTCCCTCCGCTTACGAGGATTATCAGGAAGGTAACAGGAATAAAAGCTATGGTCATGCTTTCAAATACAATTTTCATTAAAGGTACGGTCTCTTTAGCGTATAACCCAAGAGACCTGCCCATCTGTTTGGATTCCTCTATGTTTCTGCCTACCTCATATTTGTAAACCATAGCTCTTTCCGGGCTTTGATCCGCCAGAAAAGAATCCCATGCATCGGACAATGCCCATGTCATTCCGGCCTGTCCTATCATGTCTGATAGTTGCACAGTTCCTTGCTGTAATATTTCGGCGTTTGCCTCCTGAACTTTCTGCGAATCCATGGCTGTTATACCGAGTTTTGCCAGCAGATTTAATGTCGGATCTCCTGCTGTATCGAATTTAGACTTTATGGTATTCCAATCTTCTATCGCACTGTCATACAAGGCTATACAATCCGTCGGTTGTCCCTCAAATTCGACATATCCGTTTACTGTAGGTCTTAAGTCCTGTATAAGGTTGCTTGAGAGCAATACCTTCTTCTGAAAATCATTGTCGGGCCAAAGCGGGATTTCGTTTATAGTACACTCCGTTAATGCTATATGGAATTTACGGTAAATCTTATCGAGATCAGTTATTCCGGTCGTATTGAACCTGTAGTTTTTAAAGAAATTCAGATATTCGAAAAAGCCTCCGAAGCCTGTTTTGTTATAGTCCAGATTAACGCTTCCCCATGCGTTTTTCCCTGTTGCAGCGGCCTCATAAACATTGACCGTTCCTGTATGAAAAACCTGCTGCGCGATATTGGTAAGCTGATAAGACGCCGATGAAAAAAGGCTATGAACATATGCAGGAATCCAAGGCGCTCCGCTGACTACATATGTCTGATTGTGCTTTGTGTCTATAATAGTAACATCTGCCCTCAATCCAAAAGAAAACCCGGAAATCAAAAACAATATCGCTACTCTTTTAGCCAGATAATCAATCTGTTGCTTCCCTATAAGAGCAATAGAAGCAAAAATAATAGAAAACAATCCGAATAAGCGCAATAAAGTTTCATACGAGGAATCTCCAAAGGTCATAATAACGCCTTTGTAGACCTGTGAAAGAAACTCTATCCCGCCTGTTGTATAGATGTCAAAATTCATATTCTACCTATAGGTATGGAGCTGCAAAAATGCTCCCTGCCCCAATTTTTTTCCTACCTGAGATAAAGCTTGCTCGTATGTTGCTTTATACTGCTCATACGACTGAGCAAGTATGCTGTAATTTTTTGTAACCTTATCTACATATTTTTCAAACTGGTTTTTCCCGCCTTCAATTAAGGCAAGGTAATCTTTTATTTCCTGCTGGGTTCCATTGGCAGGATTGCTTCCAACGGCTGAATAGATATACGCATACATGGATTCAAAGACATGATGCAAAATAAGGATAGAAAGATATTCCGACAATACCTTATTAATTCTCGCGTCTTTTGATTCTGTAGGTCTGAATTTCTGATAGTTCGCGGCATATTTAAGCATCCCCTGCAGTTGAGGGAGCATGGAATTGAAGTTTTTTATGTTTTCGGTATTGGAAACGCCGCCGCCGACAGCATAAGAATCTATCGCTGTTTTCAGCAAAAGCGAAATTTTATTAACTAATCCGGCTGTAGAGACTTGCACATCAACAACATCTGAACATGCATCGCCTACATTACTTGCTATACATTTATACCCTTTTGCGCCTTCATTGCTCCCATATATGAGGGCATCGAAAAGAGCTGTCGCCGGCTTCCGGAGAACTTTCATTTTCACATGATCAGGACCGCAGGGCTGCCCTCCGCATGCCTCTGAAAATTTTGTATTAGGGTCATTAGGAACAACTTTCGCCCTGTTATATTCCAAGTATATATCTAACACTCCAAAAAAGCCTGCAAGCAATGCGGTAGTATCATCATCCAGATTTGTCCTCTTTAAAGCGGCATACGGATAGGTTTTGTAGAAATCTTCTATTTTGATATAATCCAGGACTTTTTTCATTGTTTGTGAAATATCCGATCCCGATTCTTTTGCCTTCTCTTCGCTTTTTTTCAGCCCTAAAGCGTCTCTTATCGCCGATCCGATCGGAGCGCCTGCCTGAGTGCCTATATATTTTCCTACCTGGCAGGGGCTCTGCATTAGTTTCTGAATATCTCTTGACCATTCGTTTAGCTTCTGAAACGACTCCCCGACTCCCGGCAATGAATAAACCAAGCCTATCATTACGCCCCACGCCAAAGAAGCTCCCCCTTGAGAAAGCATTTGTTCAAATAAGTCAAGATTCAATATGGACATCATTCCGGCATCGAAATCCATGCCGGAACAACTGATGCTTGCCTGCGGTGTCTTGAAATTTATAAGCGGCCTGCCGAGGACATCGTTTTTAAGCCTGAACGAAAACGATCCCCCGCTAAGTGTTGTAGTTGAGGGGCTTTGATACACGCCGGGGTCTTGCGTATAAACCCCGCTGACAACATTGTCCAGCATTGAGTCTACGGTTGCCATAACTGGCGAAGCGATAATAATGACGATTAAAAGAACCGATATAAAAAATCTTGTATATTGCATAAGTGCCACCCTTTTCAATTTCCTTCTATCAAAAAATTAGGATTTAAGTCTTTTTCTTTAATAAACCCTTCCTGTATCATGAAATTAATAATCTGAGACTCCATTAAATCCACAGACGTAAGCCCTACCCCTAACGCCTGAATTTTGGGCTGTCCGTTAACATCGATAACAGCCAGTATCGTCGGTATTGTCGTAACATTGTATCGTTGAACCAATCGCTGCACCATAACAGGATCATTTACAGATAAAAAGGGTAAAGAAGCATCTATTTCACCACTAATAGACATTTCTCTACTAATGGCTACTCCTCTAACTGATAAGCTGTGCTTTTGCAAGAAATTTAAAAGCAAAGGTTTTTGCCCCTGACATGTCGCGCAGTCGGTAGAATAGAAGTATATAAGTCCTATTTTGTCTCTTGCCGATGCGATATGCTTAGCAATAAGATTGTCTCTATCTTTAAGAAAATATATAGATGCCAGAGCGCTTTCAGGATACCCACTGATAGGATATAACTGACCGCCGTATCTTAGATACGCATTTCTTAAGTTATAGCCTATCTTTTTAAGATGCTGGAAATACTGATATTGCCATGCAAGATATTCCTGAGCGTTTTCCTCGGTTGGCTCTTTGAGAAATTTCCGCAAAACAGGCGGAGCATCGGCAATAACAGGAAAATCGAAGTCTTTCTTGATGTTTTCTTTAGGTTCCTCTTTTTTGACAGTTTTTTCAGGTTCTTTCTGTTTTTCAGGCTCTTTGGGTTGTTCCGGCTTTTTTTTCTCCTCTACAACCGGATCTTCATACCAAAACCAGCCCCTTACAGGCTTGTCTCCATGAATAGCCTCAGCCTTTGCTACCTTTACTTTTGCAAGAAATAAAATCAAAATAAGTATAAAAGTTCCGAGTATTATCAACAACATTTGCTTGAAAACTTTACAGAGACGCATTTTTAAAGGCGGTCTGGGCTGTATAGCCCATTCGTGCAATGTCTGTTTTGCCTGTTGTTTATATTTCTCTATATCCTGTCCGAACATAGGGGTACCTCCTATATATATATTACTTCTGTATATATATTACTTTGGCAGGTAACCCATGAAGACAAAAAATCCCCCCTGACAGGAAAAAGTCAGGGGGGATTAAGGGGTAATTGAGGAAAATAAGAGCAGATTATTTTTGGTTCTGTCTTCGCTTTTCAATAAAATTCATTATTTCGCAAGCTGAGTATCGGCCGCTGGACATGATAGCCTCATAGGCGGCAGCATTATTTGGAGAAAGCGTTTCCATAGCTGTCAGAAAAGCTACATATCGCTCTAAGCACTCTTCCTCTTGTGGGGTTAACTGTTGTTTGCCATCTCTCTCAAAATAAGCACCAGCGGTGCTGCTTAAAAGAAGACTAAAATTTTCATAGGGCCTCCTTTTCAATCCTGTTTTTTCTTCTCCTCTGCTTTCTGTATATATTACTTTCGCAGGTAGCCCCTGAAATTTTGCCTTGCTAAAGTGCCGGGATTATGGTAAAAATAAATAAAAGGAGAAGTTAAAGAATGACAGCTATTGTAGACACCCTAAAGATTTACGAAAGACTTAAAAACGCAGATCTCAACGAGCAAGCAGCGAAAGAAATTGCCGAGGTTTTCAGAGAGGTTGTTGATGAGCAATTGGTTACAAAAAAAGATCTCGAAGAATCTTTGGCAAAAACAAAAACGGAATTGCAGTTGTCAATAGAAAAGGCAAAAAACAGCACAATAAAATGGGTAGCGGGAATGCTGGTAGCCCAGGCTGCAGTCATAGCAGCACTGGTTAAGATATTATAATTCCTGAGCAAAAACATCCGAGTTTCTGTCTGTCTCTCCTATATATAGTCACCAGTAGATTCAAAAGGGCAACTTTTCTGTTGTAATGAAGATTTTGCAACAAAATTTTCCTCTTGACAAATACAGTAAAATAACGTATAAAAGAATTATGGGAGATAAGAGTGCAGGCTATAAAATCAAAGAAAGAACCCCAACGCCTTTGGCGAGGGTATCCTTAAGGTAGACTTACAGGAGGTTTAAAAGTAATGAAAAAACTATTGCCTTTTATAATTATTCTTATTTGTTTTGTAGTAGTAAGCCCATCTCTTGGTGATACTCCAAAAGAACTCAAAGGGGTAATGATCACAGCTTTTCTGCCGCCACAAATGCATTCTGAAAAAGTGCCTGTAATAATTTCAGTAACTCAGCCAATTTCAGAGAAAGGGTGTATTGTACTTGCATCTGCTTCATTGATACGACCTAAGAAATATGAGTTGGGTGTTGTTCTTTCCCCTATGAAAATGACATGCCTTACTGAAAACGGTTTGCTTAATGAATTTACAATCACCGGCAAAGTATTACCAGAAAATGGTATGTTTTTTATACTTAAAGATGGGACGCTTCCTGCAGGAAAGAATGTTACTATAGTAATAGAGAAAATGAATAAGTAAGGGGCTAAAACATGAAAGATTATACGAATACAAGAGCCATAATAGCTATAATAACTATAATAACATTAGTTCTTGTTGGTATCTATATTTTTGCAGACGATTACTATGTCCTTATGAAGCCACACATCTCTTTATATAAAAACAACAAAATAGGATTTTGGGATTTTGCAAATAGAGCATTTGATGTAGCAGTGGCAATGCCTATTGCTATGATGGTTGGAATGTATGATGATATGATTTTTTATAACACTGAGGAAGGCAAGACACTACTCCAAGCAAAATATAAATACAAACTCGCCTTAGAGCAAAATATTGCCACCGGGAAAATTAAATTCCGAGGCAAAGAAGCGGAAATAGTAGAGAGAAAAAGAGTAAAGGATGGTCTGTTATCATACGGCGATTATTTATTTATTAAGCCGTATGGGACAAATGCCATATTGCAGGTCAGGCCGGATGAAGTAACACCTTTGAAAACAAATTAGATTGGAGTTATATGAAAGAAAAAATTAAATCTGCATTTATAAACTTTTTCTCGGTAGTTTTATCAATTATGGTGTTTTGTGCTGTGATAGTTTTGCTTACAGGCGGCCAGGGGCGTTTCTATGAAATAGCAATGTTTATTGGGATACTTGCAGTTCAAGCCTTGACAATCGCCATTATTGGTGTTTTTGTTACTGCCGTATTAAAAGGTGGTTTTTATGTCTATAAAACTCTTCGCTATGGGACATCTGAAGAGCGGCTATATGTAATCATTGGGATTACCTTACTTCTGTTATCGTTATCATTTACCATAATGACACCCATGAAAAACATAGCTGTAAATGCAGCATTCGGTGTAGTACTTTATACATTACTACCTCAAATGAAAGAGATATTTACTCTTTTAGGCGGCCCTATACAGTGGAATGCTTATAAAATAATCTTCGGAGCTATATTTTTAATATCAGGGGTAAGTGGAATTGCACTTATTGCCTATGCATGTAAAGAATATTTAGAGAGAAATAACTATGGAACAGAAAAAAGTCAGACTTGATTTATTTGTACCCAAAGATCAGAAGGACGCCTTACAAGCTATTGCCGACAAGCAGGGTAGAAACATGACGGATTTGATAAGAGAGGCCATAGCAAGGCTTATAAAGGATTATGATTGTAAAAAAGGAGGGAAATAAAATGAGGAAAGTTATAGCTGTTGTTCTTTCTGCTGTTTTTATCTTTTTACCTGCAATTAGCGGGGCGGAAATGCCAGAGGTGTTTACGAATCCAGAGATGAAGGATAAGGTTGCGATAGAACAGTTTTATAAAAAAGGCCCTGACAATAAAATAGAAGGGCTTATAACAAGAATTTCACACTTAAAAAAGGAAAACAATGAGGAAAGGTTCGTTATAAGGACTGTAGAAAGCCAATATAATATAGATAAAAGTGATTTTCCAAAACCAAAAGGTGAGAAAATAGTTTTTATATCTTACACGGTTGGTACTGATTCTACACTTTCTTGTGAGAATATTAACGATGTCACAACATGCAATATTGTTAAAGTAGAGAAGGTATGCACTGACACACAAAAAGGAACAGAAACACTTACAAAATGTCAGAATGAAAATTCAGAGTTTAAGACTATTCACATAAAAAAGATGCCACTTGACCGTGTGTTCTCTTTTATCAACAAGACATATATTAATCCAAATAATAAAGGTTATAGCCATACTGCTTGTAAATCAGTTATAAACAAAAAAGATATACAAACAAACGAAATAGAATCATTTTTAGAAACTAAAACAGAATCCCCATCATTCTTACAAAAGTTTGTTGGTGTAGTGCTTGGAACGGTATCATTAGCTGCTCCGATAGCCGGTGTAGTAATCGGTCCTGCTACCACTGGAGTAACAACCGCCTTAACGAATGTAGGCATAGGCGCCGCCACTGAAGCAACAGCTACCATAGCAGGTGGAGTTGGAAGTAAGATCATGGATAACAGTGAGCCCACTCAAGGCGAAATCAAAATCCCTGAGTGTGTGGTACAGAAAGCAGAAAATCAGAAAAAAACAGAATAGTTGTAAAATTTTAGTAAAAGGCATAAAATTAAGAAAAGAAAGGGAGGAGCAATTAATATGGGAGTCTATGAAGAAGTAAAACAGGCATTGCAAGACATAGTAGCTCCGGAACTCAGAGCTATTCAAGTTGAGATTAAACGCCTCGATGAGAAAATCGATTCAGGGGTTGCAAGGCTTGATGGGAAAGTAGATTCGATTAGAACTGAAATGCTTTCTGAAATAAAAAGGCTTGACGAGAAGATAGATATAGCCATCCAAATAAGAGAAAGGCTCGCGTCATTGGAGGCAAAAGTTGCTGCATTGGCAAGATAAGGCATATTCTCTTTATTATCAAGGTACTGCAATCCTATCCTGCATCCTCTGTTTTAAGGCATTCTCATCTACCTTCCCCTTCATTTTGGCTGTTACTTCCTCGATGAACTCCGAGAAGTCCATTTTTGAGAAATCAAGTCTCTTTAAATCATCGAAGGTTAGATTGGTGCATTGAGGGTTATCATAATCTCCCCATGGATACCCGAGTTGAGCATATGCCTGCTCTACAAGAATACGGGCAAATTTAGAGTTATAGCAGCAGTGCTTATAGCCGGTCCGAAGGCAGATTTTAGTAAAACCAAGGCTAAGCTTTGAAGTACATTTATTGCCAACTTGATGGCAAAGACGATTAGAGATAAGAGAGTATTCCTTATACTGGTTATATTTTGTAGCACACTTCTCATCGGTGCAGGTGGAGCAGTTTTTGATAGAAGTAACCATATCAATAACAAATCCTGCAGCAAATTGCACAATAGGATTCCCCATAAATGCAATTATTTTCGAAGACTGCTCCGGTGTCAGTCCAACAGTATTTCCTATGCTCATCCCTGCAGCAGCAAAACAAGAATTTGCACTACCAGTATTTAGTGTTGCCCTTGTATCCCATACGCCTTGAGTTTCTGAAGACATAATCTTTAACTCTCCTGTGCTCGGGGTATAACTTCCACTATACCGTATATTTGATGAATCAAGCGATCCATAAGTGTTTCTAACAGCAGCGGTAGATGCGTTTATTAGACTTTCGGCACACCCTCCGCTACCACCTATCAGATTGCCTACCTTCGACATGATTTCCGCTCCAAGTTGCTGAAAAGCAAATGACATAAGTTTGCTGGTGAAATAATCCCCCAAACTCATACTATCAAACATCCACCATGTCCCGCTCTCGCACCTATAAGGCTCACCGCTCCACACATGCTTGAGCTCATTTGTTGCCTGTGCTAATGCCATTGCCTTTGAGAAATCGGCTGAAAAGTCGTAGCTGTCAGTCCTTACATCCCTGATGGGATAGATACCATCATTACATCTTAAAACCTCATCATACTCCGCACATTCGGTTATCTGCTTGTCTTTAGGACAATCGTAGTTGACAATGTATCTCTTACACTGATTTTTGGCTGCATTGTCGACATCAAGATCATATTCCACGCATTCAAGATTGTTAATGTCCAGAGAGGAAAGACGATTACACTGAAGTCCTTCTCCGAAAGAGCAGTCCTGATAGCTGTCCTGATAGCAGTTGAAGTTTTCGGCAACATTCACAATAGGAATGTTTACTCCTTGCGCTCCCATGCCATGAAAGCCTATGTGATATATACAGCCACCACCTGAGCAATCATAGCCGTCATATGTGACAGATAGTGTTACACAACTACCCTCCCAGTGTGGATATACATAGCCTATGACTGTCCCTGGTGCAGTATCTATGGGGATATTTACGCTGAGGTCTCCGCATTGACCGCTGCAACCTGTTGCGAAGGCATGAACATTGATTGTATTATTCCCCTGCCCTCTTACCTCTGCATACCCCCAGTCACAGGCATTCCATCCGCCAAGCCAGTTGAATGTCCCGCCGTTTCTGACAAATCCGCCTAACCCATAACTGCCTGAATCCGAACATCCGTTTTCTGCTTTACACAGATTTGTCTCGCCTGTCTTTATGCAAAGATTGTTTGCCTTGTATGCCTGCGCCTGTGTGCTGCTCTGACAGCCATAAGGGTTGCACACTTTTTTCTCGGAGTATGACTGCATATTCCTGTTTGCTGTACATGATTTGAGTTCGTACGCCTTAGAATTTACTGTTTTCTGCTGTTTGCAGGTTTTGACCTTATTGCAGACTTGAGTTCTACCGTCAGGACACTGAACTTTACCAGAATAGGTTTTACATACCTTTCTAACATCCGATGGACAGCTAAAAGTATATAAACCTAACTTTATGCCTGACTTTTGGCTGTCAAGCATTTGGCTGGAGCAGTTTCCAGAAGAAGGATCGCAATTAATATCTACAGTCATATTTGCCCTATCATGTATGTCCGAATATTTCACATACTGTTTTAAAGAACATCTCTGAAAAAGGTCCCCACAGTCATTGACTATGCAGTTATAACCGAACGAATTGGAATTACATCCAGGGCGGTTTGTATCCACATAAATACGGCAGGATGTCTCTCCTCCGTGCTTTTCGACATCAATCCATTCTGTGCATTCATTTTTATAGTCGCAGTATTGATTGCCTACTTTGGCAAGGATTGTATCGGGGTCGAAAGCGCCTGAACATTTGTATTTAAAATCCTTTCTCCACCAGTCTTTGCATATCTGTTGTCCATTTATGTCTTTGCAGAAGGGATTATCAACCTTTGTTTCGATTAAAGCGCATTTGCCGTTCTGTGTAGGATCTGAAGGACAGGTGTTTTCTATGTTTTCGACTATTCCGGCATAGGCTGAAGACGGTTCAAAAATCTGTAAAGGCATAAGAATATTTATATGAGGTGTGAATAAAAAGGCTATCAGTGTTACAATGCTTATTGTGCGGTGCATGAGCCGGCCTCCTTACAATTCAATTGGCAATCATACATAGAAGTGAATTTAACTCCATCTTTCTGGCAGATAAACGAGGCACAGGCGTTCTGGCATTCAGGAGCGGTTAGATAATACGCACCATCGGAGGGGCACTGATAAAACGAGCAATTGGCCTGACAGGTAGAAGCATCAGAATAGATACTGTTTTCATAGGTGCATTTGTAATTTGTGTTGCATGTAGCTGTATTCAGACATGCCGAAGTGCATTGGCTCTGCGTATCATACTGTGTGCCTGTAAGACTGCACTGGTATTTGGTGGTAGTGGTGTTTTGTGTCACGCATGATGTGCCTTTCTGACATACGCTTTTACCATCAATTGTTGTTACGCTATAACCAGATGGACAAGTTATACTGTTAGAATTAGTGCAATAATAGTACTGAATACCTTCTGAAGTATAGCCCGTAGCAATATTACAAGCATTATAAGTTTTACACAACTCCCATGATTCTGCTCGTCCCAAAGTATATGAACTGGATCCACCGCTTGCCCACTGAACGTCAAACTGCCCCCAATCACACCCTGTATCGCATGACGGAACTCCTGAAATAAGCCCTTGATAACCGCCATTTACATACAACTGATTATACCCTTGTGAAAAGTAGCCTTGCGGCCCACAAAAGTTCCAGCAAGTACAGCATGGCATTCCAAATCCAGTGGCCCAACTCGTTGGCGTGCAGATTGTCTGATTATATATAGGCGCGGCATAACTTAGACAAGCGTTATTGCAAGTCGTCTGGTCGCTGTAGGTCTGTCCGTTTGTGGGGCACTGGTATTGAGTTGTGGTGACCTGAGTTGACGAGCATGTTCCGGTCTGTGTGCAGGAGTTGTTTACACAGGGATAGTCTCCGAGAGGACAAACCTGATACGCGGAACACATATTCTGATATAAACATTGCTCTTGCTGACAAGCATAGATAGTTTTGCAATTAGCAGTGCATAATCCCATTGAAGGGTATATGCTTCCGTCAACATTACACTGGAAGAAAGTCTTGTCCTCAACTTTTCTGATCATTGAGCAAGTATAAGTATACTGCGACTGTATCAGCTGAGCAGCCAGATCCATAAACTTCTGAGCCTTTTGCTGGTCTTCATAACCGCTGAGATTACCCTGATTCAGATAGCTTTCGTCATAATTTGGTATCTGATTCTTTTTTATCCATTGCTCAGGGGTGTTTTTCTGCTGGATGCCAGAGGAAAAGGAATTGATGTCAAAGGATAGAGCAGAAGAGCAGAAGAGCAGAAGCACAGAAGCGTATATTAACACTGTAATAAGCCTAAAACGCATTCAACAACTCCTCATAAAGCCTCTGTGCCTCGCTGTCGTGCCTCCCCATGACCTCAAGTGCCCCGAGAAGGCTAATATCGCCGTAAACGACATATTTCCATTCACAATCGGCTGTTCTAAACATCGCCGGTGGAGGGCAGTAAGCATAAACGATAGCCGGAACCATTTGAGCTCCGACTGCTTTGAAGATAAGAGGATTAACCTTTACTGTAATCTCCTCAAATCCCTTTATGCCCTTAACTTTCTCAAGGACAACCCTCTCTTTATCTATCCCTCTTAAAACGCCGTAAAAGTTAATATCGAGCTTTTTAGACTGATTAAATACGGATTCCACAGCAATATTAGGAATGCTTTTTGAAAAGAGATAAAATATATACTTCTGTTTTTCATTCTGCAAGGCGGCGATATCTATTTTCGTAGTCTGCTTCTTATTCTGAGGCAACGCAACATCCTGAACTTTATCTATGTTTACATTGTCTTTCAGGTGTTCATACTTTTTGGCATTTTCTATGTGTTCCTGTCTCTTTAAACTTTCAAATTGCCTTACTCTTTCGAGGTCTTCAGGATTAGGCATGAACTTTTTAATATCTGTTTTTACAGCCATAACGCTATCCTCGACAGGCATGACCTTTTGCTCTTTCCACATTGCGCCGTCAACATAGGTATAGACGCTTGTTATTTCTTTATGGATATCTATATAGGTCCTGCTTATAACCTGTATACATTGCTTGTCAGAAGACTTGAGATAGACTTTATTGCCATCAATCTTATCGACCTTATGACAGGGCGTGGGTATCTCGATAGATACCTTATGCGTATCTTCTGCGAAGGCAAAGCTATAAGCGAATAATAACGCTATTATGGAAACTGATATCCTGTGCAGCAATTTCTAACCCTCCATATTGTCCATATAAAGTCCTCTCCATCGCCCGGGTATTGTTTGAAAAAACTCCATTTAATACCAAAGTCACCTATCGGTATTGCTTTGGATACAACCGGATATGACATATTCATGTAATATTGTGATTTAATGATCCTCGGAAAGGTTTTAGGCGAGCATGTAGTATCAGAAACGCTGCCGGCTTGAGCAGCCTGAGCAACATAATCAAGATCGGGAGCATCGGAATATTTCCAGAGCTGGAAATCGGCATGAAGAAGGTCTAATTGTTTTGTCACTAAAAGTGCAGACTCAATCACAGGGTCGGCACCTGGCGAATTGGTTACAACCGTTCCTATCGTTCCCCAACAGCCTGCACACCAAAACAACGAATTGATAGGCTTCCATGTGGATGCAGATGCACAGTCGGCAAAACATATGGACTGAGCTATCGGATTTGCATATAAAAGCTTGTCAGGTTCAAATAATAAGGAAAGTTGGTCGTCATTCTGTCTCGGGTCAAGTTCCGATGGTGGAGCTATATCGAAATTTGTATTTTTGTCAACACACAGATAGTCCAAAATAATGTTCATAATCCCAAACACAGGATATTTGATGTAATGAACATTCTTCTTAACCCCTTGGTTAGAATAGTTTGTACCTGACATCTTCAGGGTATCTCCCAGTTTCATATCAAGACAGGGATAATAGTATGACTTTCTCACCACTTCCACAAAACCTATAGGCTCGGGCACAGTCCATTTCATACCAATTTTAATGCCATTATCTGTAGGGCAGGCACAGACGCCTTTAAATTCCAATTTGTCATAAAAAAAAGTCCAGTCAACAGTGCTGAAAGGATTAAGGCATGGGCGGTTATCAGCATAGGCGTCTGTAAGCAGTAAGAAACAGATAAAACCCGCTATGAAAATTGCTGCTATCTTTGAATTCTTCTTGCCCACCTTATTAATTCCTCAAGGTTTTTCGATGATTGCTCAAGCAAAAAGGCTATATGCTCGCAGTCACACTCGTGTTTTGCCTTATTAATCGTTACTAATGCTGCCCAGCTTTTATTGATAACCATATCAGATACGCACTTAATGTGATTGACATCCGAAAAACACTTCCCGTTGTTCCGTCTGCAGATGCGAAAGCAACGGTCTATATGATTGAGTTCCTCAATTGCTTCTTTTTTCAATGTGTCGACCTGTTTCTGCAAATCAAGCATGGTTAGTCTCCAATAGCTTTAATACAACTTTCTGATTTACTGGCTTTAAAGAAAAAATCTGCCATATGCCATAAAAACTCTTTCTCTTTATCTCTATCCATTTCAACAAATTCCACACCTATACCTTTCTCTGAGCAGTGTCTTATTACTGCGATAACAGGTATTCCACCGTTTATGCCTATTTCCATGTTTATAGTTGTCCCGGATGGATAAGGCACTTGAGTTTCAATAAAACAACCTTTCAAACCAATATTTTTGATAAGGTATTCCTTGTTATTAATTACTGCTGACATATCAGCAGTTGGAAAACGAGGGCATATGCGACGGTCTTCGTTAATTCTGCTGTTGTCTAAAATATGAAGATTACTGCTGTATTTTTGTAGTTTTTCTATCCATAAGGCTATGTTTTGTATTTGGTCGCTGGCAGTTACGAGCATTGGTTCATAAGTTTTGATTTTGTTTTCTTGAAGCATCAGACTTATAACGCCTGCCACATAGCAAAGAGAGTTGATAGTTATATCTGTTATACACTTTACATAAATAGGATTATTTGACAGACAATCAATCATATCTTTGCAATACATCCCGCACCTCTCATGGGGGAGATTGTAATGACTGACAGGTTGTAAATTATCACTGCTTGTCTGCATTAATCGCCTCCTTTAAGCGTTCCAACTGTTTCTGTATCTCAGCCGAATTGCCATACTGCATGGCAATGCTCTTAATCTGCTCGATATAACTATTGGCATTGCCGCCTGCATTAGCCTGTATCTTTGAAAACAACTGCTCTACCTGCTGTTTCTGATTAGGGTCTTTAACAACTGTCAATACAAGGTCTTTGTAGTCGTTGATAACAACAGATAGATTGTCTTTCAGCTTATTTTCATGGTAGCTTTTATAAGTAAACCATACGCCTATAAGAGCAAAAATAAAGACTATAATGCCCGTCAGATGAATATGCATAAACCCTCTCTGGCAACTATCAGTGTTTCGTAACATAAGGCATCTCCTCTACAATAATACTCGTTCCTTCCTGATAAACCATTGAAGGGACACCTGTAATGCCGAACTTATTTACCAACTGCATGCTACCCATATAAATTCTGTGATTCGGATGTTTCTCGATCATTGGCAACAAATCACCCAGAATTACTACAGCAGCAATATTGCGGTCCTTTTTTGAAAGTTGCTCGAATAACGGCATCTGGTAATCTTTCAGAAAAAGATATTTCGTCGTAAGCTTGACTTTCTCAAGAATATTTACAACCTGACCTTTTTTTGCAACAAGATTGCCGTCGATAATCAGGTCTTCGGGAACCGTATATGTAAAAGTCTTTTCTCTCTTTGATTTCTCCTTAACATCAGGAAGATAAATATCAGCTATATACGACTTCCTGAGCTTTTCCTCGGCCTCCTGCTGTACTGCAGGGCTTTTGGCCTTTGCCTCAATCTCAGCCTGCAGATCAGGCTCCTCGATGCTGTAGGTCTGCCCATGAACGCCGAGATTAAGAAGCAATAATAATGAAAATAGGCTACTTAGCATCCTTTATTACCTGTTCGGTTATATCTTTTAGATTTTCCCCGAATATGCTTCCCTTCACAGCTATATAATCGCAGCCATATTTTCGAGGAGATGATATTCTATCTCTTATTGTTTGCATATAAGCATTGACCTTTTTTGCGATATCCTCGTTTTTTGCCGCTGCATCTGGTGAGGTGCTATTTTGGTTCTGTTCGGACGCCTTCAATGCTATATCGTTACTTATCTGCCAGATATCGACCGTGCAAAAAGTCGCCTGTTTCTTTTTGACCACAAAGCTGTTAATTGTGTTGATCGAGCTGAGCACAAACGCAAATATTACCGCCACAACGATCCAATTTAATTCACGAAAACTTTTTCCCATGTCAATTGTTCCTCCTGTATTTTTAACGCTCTTTCCAAAATTTCTTCTTTTAATCCCATCTCCAGCAGAATCTCTCCGATTTTTCTGTCCTTTGCTTCTTCTGTTTGATGCCGCAGGGCAAGCTTAACAGCCAGCGGCGACACTCCGCCGATGTCTACAAGAATCTTCCCTATAGGATTTTTTTCAGTAAGCATTTTTAAAACACTGTAAACATCCATATTGTATTGACGCGCAAGACTTTTAATCTGCGTTTTTTCTGCTGCCGTTGTCGTAAAAAAACCGTAACTGAACCTATCAGTAACAAGCCTTGCAACCCCATACATCTGTTTTGTCTCAACAAACAGCTCGGAAAATCTGCCGGGGTCCGTTACAAGTGTCTTAAACCATTCCTTCTCGAACTCTCCCATAACAAGCCTGTTCTCTTTAAGCGCCTGTTCTATAGATGAATGTTTCATTTTGAGATATATCCTGTGGGCGCTGTTTTCCCATATAGCTTTAGTCGTCGGGTTTTTGTAAGCGTCGTCTATCCCCTGGGTTATCACGCAAAGGGATGAACCGTATTTTCTGAACCGCCTCGCAGCAGACTCCATAAACTCTGATGCTACTGCAAGTGTAAACAACATCCATGCCTCGTCAATATCAACATCGGTCCTCCTTCCGGTTTTCGACCATTGTATAAAAACCTCACGCATGATCTGAATAATAAGGGAGAAAATTATAGCAGCCTTCAGTCTTGTGTCTTTTTGTGCTACCTCTTCAAGCTCAAGGACAATATAATCTTTCGAATAATGTATATTGTTCTCACCGTTGAAATATTTCGCATACGGTCCGTGTGAATAAGGCCATATGCTTTCGTATAATTTTTCAGGCGCCTGATCATGCACTTTATAATCTTTCGCTATTTCCAGAAATGCATCAGCAACATCTTTTAGGCCTGCCTGTCTGCCGTTTTTCCGATATGCTATATTTATTGCTTTGATGATTATCGAGGCATATCTCGCAGATATGTTATCCTCGCCCTTAGCTGCGACCTGCTGGGAAATATCCAGTCCGCATAAGAAACCTACCATTGGAACGATACTGTCAATCTCGTCCGGGTGGATATCTCCGCTTGGGGTCTCAAGGATATTCGTAAAGAAATTAAAGCAAGGGTTTCTCTCGTCTGTGAGATGTATATATTCCCCTCCGAGTTCCTGGCAAAGAAATTCATAAGATCTTCCAACGTCAATAACCCTTACCTGTCTGCCTGCCGCGAGCGCATGAGCATGCCTATTGCCTGTGTTAAACGATTTCCCTCCTCCGGACTCTGCTACTATCGACATGTTATAATTCGTATCCGAATCGTATCTATGGAAAAATGCCAGACCACCCTTTCTGCCAACGAATATTTCATCTGGAGTAGCAGAGCCGGATACATCCGACACAAACGGTACCATCGTTGCGAGGTTAGCATCGAACAAAGTCGTTCGCCTGTTTAAATATGTATCTCTCTCTTTAATGTGGTTTAGAGGCAGGCTTTCAAGAAACGCCGCTATCATATTTTGATTTTTTTCTCTTTCAAAAACAAAGCCTTTCTGAGCGAGCTTATTAATCGCCACTTCCGTGAGATAATCAAGTCCGCTTTTGGTATTTTCAGCAAGCCATAATGTGAAATATGATGGTAAAGGTATTGCGTTATCATCAAGAAGGTTGGCGACATATCTCGATTCCTCGGCCTTTTTCGCTATTTTGGGAAGAAATCTTGCAAGTTTATTACCTTCAGACTGCCTTATATTTTCCGCGGTCTTCAACATAAGTTTATGTTTTGCCATCTTCCAGTCCACATATTTAACCGATAGCGACAAGCAGAAAGGAGCATACATCGGCGGGGCAACCTCACGGCTGTCCCAGTTGAAAAGAATATTGTTGAACTCCCACAGGTTCATTTTTCTCGGATAGCCGGACACTGTAAAAGTCCTGACAAATTTTTCCATACCGTCATGGCGGATACGCAAGTCGGTGCTATAATGAGTATCGTCAATAATCGAATAGCTCGTATTATTAGCTACAACCTGTCTTCTCATTTCGCTGTGGTTGTCGTATTCCATTATCCCTTGCACTCCGCAGTTGAACACTTCGCGCAGGATTGTTTTAAGCCCTGTTGCATTTAAATTATGCGGATGCAAGTCTATTCCCTTAAGCATGCCCTTAACATTTATGGCAATCTCTTTTGCTCTGCTGTATGTTTCTGCCGCATTGTTATTAAACGAAGAATAAGGAATAAGAAATGAAATGATATTTTTAAAAACCCTCGGCCTGAACTTAATTCCTTCCCAAAATCCGTTTATAGCCGCGTTTTCTATAAGATCGGCTCTTTTATTGATCATTTCACTGATAATGTGAGGTTTATCAATATTGGGCGTATAAGAATGATAATTCCTGTACGCATCTATATACGGCTTTATGTTTTCGGATGCGTAACAGAAAAACTGTATCAGTGTATCTTTTGGATATGTGCTGTTAAATATCTGGGTAAAGCCGGATTCAAGAGATTCTCCCAGAAAAGGCGCAACCGCTACCTGATATATAAAACCGATGCCTTCAGTGGTTTCATAAAGAGTATAGTCCTTATGGTCTTCCGAATAAAGCCACGAGCAGAAGTCAGACAGAGCGGTAGTCTCGAAAAACGCCCTTAATATTTGATGATGGTCGTATTTGCCGTTATTCGACATTAACAACGCCCCTCCCGTCAGGCAATAGCCAGTCTCCATCGTTTACTACCGTAAACACCCAGATATTACCTATGAGATTGCCTTTATGATCTTTAAATCCATTGATATATACCCTTCTTATATCTTCTGCTTGACGGACAGGCATAGGAATAAGAGTACCGCCTTGTTTAAATTTATGATTATCCTGAACAGTCAGCTCCACCTTTATATTTTTGCCTTCGCCTTTCGGTTCTTTATTTTTATCCCCTTTATCCCCGTATTCGCTCAATATCTTTTCCCTGTTTTTGTATATTGTTTTAGGGTCTCCACACTGTCCGCCTTCAGGGTCTCCTTTGCAAGCAAATTTTTCCTCGCCGATTGTGAAAAACGACGCACAGCCGGAAAGCAAAAATAACGATATGACAATAATAAAAAATTTATTTTTCATTATTCCCCCTTAAAAGGAAATTTTCTATCACAGGCTTGTTAAACCCTTCGACTTTTCTGCCGTCTCCCAAAACGAATAATGGAGTGCCCGTAAGTTCTAAGACAGTCCCGGCGAGAATATGCCTTGCAAGCATTTCCTCGCCTTGCTTGCACCGGTCAGCACTAATAGGCATGTCGTGTTTCGCATCGTCCAGCGCCTTTGCCTTATCTTCCGAACAAAGAACCCTAATACTTTTTTCCTTTGCATTAGGGTGAAAATCTAAAGGATACATAAAGACATAAAGGGTGTAATCATTCATGCCCGAAAGCGCTTCATGAGCCTTCCTGCAATAAGCACAATCAACATCAGTAAACATTACGAGCTTTTTCGAGCCATTGCCTTTCTTGATAACAATTGCATCATCAAGAGGAAGCTTTGAAAAATCAACCTTATTAAGTTCGTCCAGCCTCTCCTTTGTAATATTCCGCAGGTTCGAATCGAATAATGCCCCACCTATGATATATCTGTAGTCTTTCGTAAGGTAGAAGATATTTACCTTTTTCTGATCATTACGCTCCGTAACAACTTCATATACACTGCCAATATCGTTGACCTCTTTGAGCCTGCTGTTCGTAGCAGAAAGTATCTTCTGCAATGCCTCGCTTTTTGGGAGGTCTACTGGCATGGTTCCCTCTGCAAAGACATTCGCAGCTAAAAAACACACCGTTGCGATTAATAAAATAATTGTCCATCTAATATTATTTTTTAACATTTACATCCTCCTTCTTTATATCTTCGGTTTTTGTTCCGTTTTGTGCTATTTTGACTGCTTCCATAAAATTGTCTTTCGTGACCCTTATCAATCTTCCACCTTCAAAAAGAACCGTAACTTTTCGTCCGGGCATTACCTCAACTACCGGATATATTTGTTCAGCAATTTTTATGAAAAACTGTGCTATCCTGCCTGTCGTTCTCTCGATAGCCTGTCCGCCGGCTGATTTAAGCAACTGCTCGCCATCTTGCTTTAGGGTTTCCACTGTGCCGAGCGCCGATAGGGAAGTAGACGTAGCAGACTGTCTCAAGTAACTGCCGCCTAAACTGAGAACATCGGCCCAGAAGGTTCTAGCAAGAACAGACCCCTGCCGCGACACCAGCCTGCCTGTTATGCCGACCTTGCCATCATCTCCCAAAATCCACCCCTTAACGCTGCCGGCATATAAATTGCCGTTTTTGTCCCTACAATTCATCTTGACAAGCCGAGGCATAGCTTTCTCTGCGCTTACAGCTCCATGCGTTGAAGAAAGAACCATACAGCCTTTAATATCTATTTCTTCGTTCATTGCCGTAATCATTTTATCCTCAATAGATGTGAGCAATGGCTGAGGATCCTGCTGTCCCCATTGGAACGTCGGCGCATCCATACCGTTGATAGTGAGTCCAACTGCAATACCAATCGGAAGGTCTATGGAATCAACTTTGCTATCAGCAGCTTTTGGGGTATCAGATGCAGATGTTTTCTTAGCCTCCGGCTTATCGAACTTGAATTCTATACTCCTGAATGTCGGCTGAACAACCGGCTCCGCTTTTTTCTGTTGCGGCTGCTGTTGCTCTGGATTTGCCTGTGAATTTGCCTGTGAATTTTTATTATTACTTCCAGTCGGAATCGGGGCTATATCTTTAAGCGATTTCTGGGGATATCCTTCCTTTGTATCAGTGCCCTTTAGCTTTTCTTTTTTTAATGTCTCTTTTAACTCCTCTTTCTCTTTCTCCGACTGCTGATATTTCTTTTCAAGCTCATCTACTTTTTTCTCTATAACTGTTCTCCAATCCTCTGATAGTTTGACAGTATCTACTACCTCTCCCTGTTTTGCTCCCTTAGGGGGTTCAAGAAGTTTTGCCTTTCTCTGGTCTTCCTGCTTTTTTCGAGCAGCATCGCCGGTAATAAAAGGCATCAACATATCCTTAACAGACATAGCAACAAGAATAAGGCCAACAACTGCTGTAATTAAAATAATAGATTTGTTTCTTCTTGACGCAACCCTCTCATCTACTGTCTGAAGTTTAATATTTTGACCACTGTCTTCCTGGGTCGGTGCATTTTCAGGAGCGTTTTCAGGTCGTTTAAAAAACTTGGTAATTTTATCTATCACTTATTCACCCCTCCGCACGACAGAAATTAAAGTTGACATATGCTCCCCTTTGCGTTCGGTTTCAGAGGCGCGAGGCTGTATAAACTCTCTCGATAAATTGCTTGCTAATGGAGGTCCGGCTATTTTGGCTACTACATTTTGCAGTAGTTCAGAATCTTCCCTCAATTGAATAACGCTATTTGTCTTATTCAAAATATCTATGTAAACAACCTTATACCTTGCTCCTATCATTTCTTTTTTTAAGATGAAATATAAGTCAGGGGTCTCATGTATGGTTGATGTATGCTTTGTAATATAGCCGTCTATTTGCTCGTTTCTGACTGCTTTTTTAATGATCTCAATGAGCCCTTCCACATATGGGAAGGACTTTTCAAAATTCTCAGCCTTAGCGGTATTTGCAGTATTGTTTGTATTGCTTCCCTCATCCTTAATCTCAATATATGCAGGAGTGTCAAGCACAGGCCTTAAGGTGACAAGAAATGTCTTCCCTTCTGTAGCTATGGCAAAATCCGTATCACGGCCTGCAACCGGGACGACCGAAATCTGATACTCGGATTTGCCAATATTGTCCGGATTTATACAGTTTTGGGATACCGTCTTGTCAGGACAGAATTTTGAAGATCCGAGGTTTTTGATTGTATAGGGGACTTTAATTACATTTGTTACTTTAGATGCAGGGACAGTAACTGGAATGTCTCTGTATGTTACAGTTATCTTTCCTGAAGGATTTTCCTGCACATCTTTAATAGCCGGCAGCGGCAACTGTTTTTCGCCGTCTTTATCATGATTGCAATTGACACAAGTCTGGATAATACCCCCTTGCTGTTGCTCTGCCGTTTCTTGCTGTCTTTTCCCCTGCTGAGCTTCAACTAAGATTTTGTCCGTCGAAAATTCAACAGCGTAAGCATTGACGTTTAACAATAGCATTAATACTACAATTGTAATTACAAAACAAAATCTTTTATTGGTCAACATAACCAAAGTCCTCCAATTGAATTCCGTCCTTGGAATATTTAATGTCAACGTAATACTTTCTCGTCTTTTTGTTCCTTGTAGTTGTATTCAAAATAGAGGTTTCTCTTACTGCTTCTCCTTCGACCTCTATTCTCCATAATTCACGCGTCAACCAAGTGGTTTTCCATGAACCCATCTTCGGATGAAACTCCTGGTAGGCGTTTGTTTCTTTAATTTCCTTAAGGCCATCGAGGAATTTCGGCCTCATATTTTTTTCGCCTTTTGAAGAAGCGTAACTCAGTAAATAGTTAGCCTTTGCTTCATAGTTGCTGGGGCTGAATTCGGACATAACCTCAAGGAAATGCATACCCCATAGCTCCATATAGCCCTTGTTATTTCCAATTGTAATAGCCGTGTTTTGATAAGTCCCAGGAGGAATGCGAACTGTTATATCTCTGTTTAAGGCAAGTTTAGCTATTAGCCAAAAACTTGCCCAATGCACCAGGCCGGAAACTATTAACACGATAATTAATGTCTTTTTGATTTGGTCAAGCTGCTTCCATACGCTTACGCCTTTAAGTTCTTTCAAGGTTGTCTCCTGATCTTCACTCTATAAATTCTTTCTCTGTAACAGGCGGCACTCCTCTGGGAGTTCTCATGCCAAGATGGTATGGGATCGTCAGGTAGAAGTTTCTGTTAAACCTCTTTTTAAACCAGTAATACCCTACCCCTGCAAGAATCCCGAATACCGGAGCTAACATAGTGTTTCTGAATATAAGAATGGACACCAAAACACCGCCGAAGAAAACAGCAAACGAGTCGTAAGGTATAATGCCGCCTATCTCAGCCATTCCATCTATATACTCAGTTTTGGGAATATATTTAACTTTCTTTTCCATAATTTTTTTTGACTAAGGTGTCCAGTTAATGCCTTTACCTTGAGTGGTAGCGCATGAACTGATCCCGAAGGCGCCTCCACCTATAAAGCCGCCTAACAGTGCCCCAAATAACCAACTCCATCCTTTTCCAAATCCACCCATTACAGCGCCTATAATAACGCCTATTAATGTAGCCAATATTGCACCACTTCCCTCCCACTCTGTTTTGGTCTTGTCGAGAATAGGCTGCAATGAATCGGCGTAGCCTAAAGAATATAAAACAATGGGGACAATAAGATTGACAAGAAGCATTATATGCAGCAGACCGGGCTTTTTGTTCTCTTCCCTTATTGTTTTTACAAGTGAGTAAACCTTATAAAGCATTTTGTCTTTAAAACTCATTTGTTTTGTCCTCCTTACTTGATTTGTTTGTGGTCTTTGACATTCGTAGGATTCCCTACTATCTCTTCTCTGATTTTCTCGCGGATAAACTTAATCTTCCTTAATATCACCTCCCGTTCTTTAATATTACTTTGCTCAATTTCAGCCTGCAGCTCTTTAGCATGATACAGAGTTCTATTAAGAGTCTCATTTTTGTCATTTGCAGTGCCGTGATATGCAAACAAAAGAACAAAAGCTAAGATTACTGCGATATGTGCAATCCACCATTTTCTATCTCTATCCATATTTCAACCCTCCTGTTTTCGCTGTCTTTAGGCGATATATAACAACATTTGCCTTTGGCCTCGATCTTGATTTTTGACTCCTCTATGCCCTGAGAAATAAGATACTGCTTTACAGATTCCGCCCTCTTTAAAGCCAGTTTATCGTTATATTCCTCAGTGCCTATTTTGTCAGTGTAGCCTTTGATTTCTATCGTCTCAGCTTTCTTAATACGATCCATGGCATTTGAAATCTCTTTCTTTTCACTGTCCTTAAGATCGTATTTATCAAAGTCAAAAACAGCTATAGATGTCATTAGATGTTCTTTTTTCTTTGGTAAAACAGTTGTTAATTTTTCCGCTTTAAGAGCATTGGTTTGCTGGATTATTTGATCTAAAGGCAAAGCAATAATGGGTTTTGTCTCTTTTTTTGCCTTGCTCTGAAAGTAAGCATCTTCTTCATTGCCATCCTGAACTGGCAGTCTTTTGGAAATGAATACCGGATTGTCAGTATAAACATACCGCTGATTTGAAGGATAATGCATATAAACATTTCCTTGCTGTTCTAATTCATGGGGAAGTAAAAAACTTAATGCAAGTATCAGTGATAACATCTATCCCTCCTCTCTCCTCTTGAGGAATGCTCCTATAGGTAACCCCTTACTCCAGAAAACCTCCCAAGACTTTTTTAAGATGATCAGAAGGCACAGAAGCTGTATTTTCTTGAACTTCCTTATTAGATTTAACGGCCTCTCTTTTGCGTTTTCTTAGAAGCGTAATAACAGCTCCTCCCTCAGCGCTTTCTTTATACTCGCGGATCGCCTGCGCGACAATTTTAATTCTTACCGATTTCGGCAGGTCCTCGAGTACTTCTAACACATCGGCATATTCGTCTATTTCCGGGACTGTGATCTTCATTGTCTTACACCAATCTTTGCCGGTTGATTTCGCGGTATGAAATACCGCTGGTCGCGTCCTTCATTGTCCTTCATTATTTGGCCGCATTCTAAACAGATCACTCGTGCCGAATTTCCGGGAAGTCCGCCGTCCAAAACTGAATACACTGGAATAATGCCGCAACGATGCCAGCCGTTTTTAAAACAGGAGTTGGGGCACTTCCCGGCTATTGGATATTTTGAATGCGCCAATGTTTCTGCTATCTGTAGATCCATCGGTTTATTCGCTAAGCCCTTCCTGTATTTTTACATCTGCGAACTTGAGTTTAAGACCTTTCAAAAATCCTCTGGCGTTGGCAAATTCAGGATCGTCGGGAATATGTATAAGGTCCTTATAGCGTAAAGGAATATACTCTTTAAGATAATATGCGCCGCCGCCGGCGATGATCAGTTTATTCGCTCTCTGGATGCGTCTTTCCCATCGGGAGGATATGGCATGAAGAACTTCCTCGATATACCCCTCAACGATATTTCTTATGACAGTCGAGAAATCCCTTTCCTTGCCATATATGGGAAGTTTCCCTTTAAGAAATACATCCCTTGTCTCTTGCTCGTTAAGACGAACTTTAGTTTCCGCCTGGATATGGGCTGCGAGTTCATCACATGCTTTAGATATACCCTCGCCTTCGAGCATTCCAGAGCCGTCCCGGACAGCGACCCCTCTCTCGAAAGGCACAACATCTATCGTGAAGTGGCCGAGATCAACGATAACGCCGTCGGTATCCGTGTCTTTGATTTCCTGTCCGTTGTGATCGTATCTATAGTCAATCAGGATTCCGACACCCTGGGGGAAAACCTCAACATGAAACCGTTTTTTATCTCCGTTAACTTCAAAACTCCTCAGCGCCTTTGAAAAAGCTTCCCTGTTTTCTGCCGTATAAAAACCTACTGGCAGGCCTATTGCAATATGAGTGATGCCTTCAATATCTTTAAATGCTTTATATAAAAGAAGCGGGGCATACTTGAGTAGAAATTCAAGGCTTCTTGTAGAAAAGGCGTTAAAGATCGCTTCCTGACCTACGAGATATTCCCTGCCAAGATAGGTGTATGTCTCGGAGGCCTCACCGATATCTGTTATGCTTTTTCTGGCATATGCCACGGCAGTAGGGAATTTGATTTTTATCCCCTCTGTGTCATTAATTATTCCTTTGAAATCCCCAAATCCGATATCCGCTCCTGCAAAACTTCCTTTCAATGTTCCCTCCTCGCCTTTAAGGGCTTTTTATTTTGACCTTATTACCTGCTTACGAGCAGGAAAGTGCAGATTAATTTGCACTTCATGAGTTTAATGCCCGAGGGGGTAACCCCTGATTAAAGATTGCACGGAAGGGTGATTTAAACTGCACTTGCGATGCCGATAGAGGCGAGGAAGTGCAGTTTAATCTGATGTTATTACTCGATTCTGAGTAATAACAATACTATGTTTATTTATAGTCCGCAATGAGTAATTAGAGGATGAGAGGCTCCCGAAGGGAGCAGGAAGTAAAGACTATGATGAGGAAGTGCTAATTAATTAGCACTTCCTCATCATAAAAAAACAAGAAAGTGCGTTTTAATCTGCGCTTTCTTAGTGTTAAGCATAGAGAAAAGGCAGATTAAAATGATAATATTTAGGGCTGTTTGAAAGGCATCCGCATCCGGCTCCGGAGGTTATACGCCCGTTTGCGGATGCGGATGATTGTCTTTCGAAGTCCATGAGTATCAGGAGTTTTGAAAATTGAACATACTTCATGGACTACTGTTTCGATAGAAAGGCGCTTGCCTTTAGGGAGCGAAAAATATCGCTCAAAAATCCACCTCTCGATGCGATTCATGGGCGCCTTAATTGCGAGGGCATAACGCTTTTTTGCGCTTATGCGGGCTAACTGATGCTGAATGTATTTTTCCTTGCACCAAATCGCCCTGATACACGCAAGGAAGTGGATGTCAGACTTCGCAAAAGGCTCCCCCTTAATATATCCGTCTTTCTGGAGGTCTCTGAGTGCCTTAAGGGGGATTTTGAAAGTCTGAGAGGCTTCTGAGAGGGTCATATAGAGATTATAATACGTTGAAGGGTAACCTCTAAACTCCTAAGATGTGATTGTATATTATAATATGCGATGGCTATTATTCATATAAACGATCCGTTACTACGAAATGCTATAGACGGAACACCTCATAATTTACCTCACCTTCCAGAAATTCCGTATCAGGAGTGCTGGAACCATGGCAAATGTGGCATAGGGCATATATATCTGACTTTCATTACAAGAATCGTTTTCAATCTTCATAGGCTGCCGACATTTGGAGAAAGATGTTTTGATTCCTTACATTGGAGAAGGAATAACGGACTTGTTGAGAAATTTTTTGATTCGATAGCATATGAGGATATTTATAGAAGCGTTGATGAATTAAACAAATTGTATAAGCATACTCAATCGGAGATATTTAATGGAAATGTCGAAGGCACCCAAAATTTTATTCATGGGGACATGATAGAACTGTGGCGTGGATTAAGAGACGAATACGGAGCATCTTATGTCATCGCAAAAGAGAAAGCGTCATCCGATTCTGAAATAATCCCAGTTGATACGGACACTATTGACAGTTACGGTTGTGGAACGTGCTATTCCGGATGCGCAATAATTAAGAGATATGTTCCCATTAAACACGTGCTTCTTTGCAATAAGACCGTGTTCGGCCTGAAAGAAAATGAATGGCTTATCCTGAACCCAGATGAGAGAGGAATTTTAGGAGCTTATGCCGGCGATATCCATGCTACCATGAATGATTATGATTGGGTTAGACTTAATGTGCATATAAATAAACACCGTCGCTATTACGAAAACAAATTTCGCGAAGAAAAACGGTTGGATCTATTTGATAATAGGCCACCCCTGCAGATAGAGGATAGCCGGCTTGTTAAAATGGCTCGTTTCATTAGCACGTTCTTTAAATAATTCTTCAATTTCAGATAAAGTTTTTTGCTTTGCTATCATTAACACGCAGAGGTCAAACAGCGGAGTAAAATCAGTGCATTTTTCCAAAAGAGGCCGAAATTCCGAGAATTCATTTTTTTCTTCCTCGGAAAAGTCCGAGCAGGTTCTTACAGGAGCCGCCAACTGCCATAATAATTGTCCCATTCTGGTTAATTGTGTACCGATTTCCCTATAGTTCGGATTGTTTTCAAACACGATCTTGCCCTCACTTATGTCATGGCCAAGGCCGTGAATAAGCTTTGCTGCGGCCATTCTTAAGTCCTCGTATTTGGAGAAGCTTGGCAGATAACCTATGGACTTTATGTTTTTATTGTCTTCTGTCATATACAATGCCTCTTTATCCTAAAATAAGCTCTTTCTGTATTTCTCTGAGTTTTCTTTCCTGAATATCCTGATATCCAAGGTCAATGCCGTATCCGATCCTGTTGAGACGGTCCGCTACTCTCAGGGTACTACCCGAGCCGACAAAAGGATCGACAACAATATCTCTGGGTCGGGTTGAACATCTGATCATGCGCTCGACAAGCTTTTCCGGCCACATGGCATAATGTTTTTCCTGGGAGGGTTGAGTTGCATACTCCCAGACATCGCCTGGATTTACACCGGCAGGATTCAGTGTCCTTTCAGGCATGGACATAAAGCCATGGCTTTTAACCTTGCCTAATTCGTCGGTACCTTTTGAGCCGTTTCTTTTTGTGCCAATGACTGTAAGTGTTTTTTCTTTATGTGGTTCCCGCACTGCATCAAGGTTAAAATAATATCTTGACGACTTACTGAACATAAAAATGTTCTCATGCCGAGATGAAAATCTATCTTTTACACTCTCAGGCATTGCGTTTATCTTCCACCATACGATATCGTTTCGCAATATCCATCCATCATCTATCAGTGCGATTGCAGCCCGAGCAGGAATCATAAGCTTGCATTTATACGGTGCGTTCACCGTGGGAGGGATGATGTCTTTTGGTGTTCCATATCTCTCCCATCTTTCTGCTACTCTTTTTCTTTTTTGATTGCCTCTCATGGTTCCATCGCCATAAGCACCCCATGAGCCGCCGAAGGAATCTCCAAGGTTCATAAAAAACAATCCATCATCCTTGAGCACCCGCCATGCTTCACGAGCCCATAAGCGGATATGCTCAATATAAAGCCTAAAGTCGGGTTCAAGGCCATGCTGGCCTTTCCATGCGCCGCAATGTATACAGAAATTAGTTTTTTCACCTCGTTTTACCCCCCCCCAGATCATCACGCCGAAAGCTTTTGCCATCCCCATTACCTTTCGGTAAGGGGATTTCGTTCCACTTATGATTGCATTTCGGGCTGCCGCCGATGATTACATCAGGAATGTCGTATTTGCGGAGGGCCCAGTAAGGCGGACTGGTGATGATGGCCTGAACGCTGCCATCTTCAAAAGGCCATGGGTCAAAGGTTGATTGATGAAAAACTTTCATGCTGGCTGACAGGCTCCCAATGGGAGTGATCCTTGTGGAAACAGACAGCACTGTGTGTCGCTGTCTTCTTCTTTAAATATCGATTCGCTTTTATACCACATTTCAAGCAGTCTTTCTGCAGAATAAACCCCCTGGGCTTGATACCACTCTTTTTTAATCTCATAAAGTTGGGCTACAGTTTCTTCAAATTTCCGATATATCCGTGGCCATCTCGTTTTATGTCTTTCTAATACCCCTCCTGATCTGCAGATGAAAGGGCATACGACACAGCCAAGTCTGCTAAATCCTTCGTCATAAAGGGATGGATAGGGAAGATTGTTAAGCTCCATATATTCCCATACTTCATCCTCGCTGAAATGGTAGATAGGACAGTACTGCATAGTTCTACCATCAGGATTATAAGAAAGCATGCCTCTCTGGGCCCTTTTGGGACTTTCTTCTGCCCGGATGCCAACAACGATATGCTTTGAACAGCCTTTTGGATGAACTCTATGTTTGAGTTTTCCGCAACACCACCGCCTTGTTTTTGTAGGTAATCCTACCCTCAGCAAGTACTGATAGAAGGTCTTTTTTGGCCGTATCCATTTCACTTCCGGGTAATGCTGGAGAATAAACCGGGTGACCTCTGGGGGATCTATGGTTGTGAAGTTGTAATGAACTGTGTGTTTGACGCTTGCTTTTTGCACTATGTCATATACGACAATGGAATCCTTTCCGCCTGAAAATCGAACATCATAACCTTCAGGTGGTTCATGGGTCCGGAGGAAGTCTATAGCCTCCTGAATTTTATCTTCAAGAAAGAGGCTCATACAGGTACCCCCATTGAAATGCTGGGGGTCGGCGAAATATGAGCCGGAACAATAAAGGCATCTGTAGTCTCATATTTCGCCTTGGGGAGGAACCTGTCTGTGTTAATGCCTTCAAACTTAAAAAATACCGACTTAGGATAAAGCAAAGAGGATTCTATATGCTTGTTCTTCGTGGCTCTTAGCGCCGTCTGCCGACGGAGAATAAGTTTTTTGACGGCTTTTTCGGTAAACAGATAGAAAACCTTGTCTGCGCCTGTGATTTTTTTTGCCCTTGTGGCTTCGCCAGAAGCTCTATAAACGGCTAAATCGCCCCGAGACGAGGGTAAGGCTACCCCTGCTGTCGAGCCTGAAATTTTTATGACCTCTCTGCCGCTTTCAAAAAATCCATAACATCTCATGGATCGAAGGGTGCCGATGCTGTAGCCGGTCCTCTCGCTGAGTTTCTGAAGCGTGTAGAGTTTTTGTCTTTTAACCCTCTTCGACTTTTTTATTTCTTCAATAGTCAGAGTTTCTTCCGGTATTTTTCCTTCACGGCGAGCTATAAGTTTGTTTAACGCTTTTTCTGTAAAAAGAGCGCTGCTGTTTTTAGTGCGCTGGATATAATCTTCTTTGGCTTTTAAAAAGCCATATCTTTTCATGGCCCGCAGGGTGCTCAGACTGTATCCAGATTTTTCGCTGAGTTCCTGAAGCGTGTAGAGACGATTCTGTTCCGAGAATATCTTTTGGATAAACTCCAGTCCATTGTCTCTGAGCGCGAGAATTCTCGACTTCTTTAATCCCAAAACAGAAATAAGCTCTTGCACGCTATATATCCTGCCGGAGGGATTGAGCCCGATGAGGTGCTCCCATACCTGCCTTTCTCGAGGAGTCAATAGGAACAGCGCCTTTTTAACCTTCTCATTCTGAATCAGACATCTCAACTCATTGTCCAGAGCCTCTTCGTTCCGAATCGCTGTTTGAAGAGGATCCGGAAAGGACGATGCGACTGCGGCAGCAGGAGCATCGTCTTCGCTGTATTCTCTGTATTCTTCATGAACTATCGGAGAGCAGCTCAGTCCTTTGAGAATTTCTTCAGCAAGAGATTGGTCTTTGATGCAGGTTTTTATGCTTTTTTCATGGATTTTTTTATTCGAGGGGATATTGGCCATTTTGAAGCAGTCTTTAAGATACTGCCTCCAGAAATAGCCTTTGTATTTGACAGATTCCCCTTTTTTAAGACACTCTTCAAAGGCTCTGTAGGCTGAGACGTAGGCCTGCTGAATGAATTCATCAAGGGAGTATGAGGAATAAGGCAAAAAGCGTCTGGCGTAGCCGGCGATCTTTTTCTTTTCTGTTTCTACGAAGTCGTAGGCTTGCTGCCAGAGATGCTCAGCGTCAGGCTTTTCATAGACCTCCGTCACTTCAACGACTTCGCTTGCCGATGGGAGCATTGCATCCCGACTCCTAATATCAAAATTTCCTAAAACTGTTGGCTGCATCATAACGCCCCTCCTTTTTTTATAAAATTTGTTTTAATGCTTCTCTAAGAATTTTCTTGCCTTCGCTCCTTTCTTCGTCTGTGAGAGATGCCTTGGCAACGCGTATCTTTCTCTGATCTTCAAGCGGCTTATTGTTGTTTGCGGCTTCGTTTTCTTTTTGTGCGACCTCGGTAATTAATTTCCCAAGTACTTCAGGTATGACAAAGAATGATATGGTCCTGCTGCTTTTTTGAATGTATTTATCAGCGGTTGAAAAAAGCTGCTTTACAAGTTTAATAATTTGACTGTCTGTGTATGACTCAAATATCGGTTTCATCTTCTCACGATCCCGAACATTAAGCGGAGGGAAATGGCCAGTAGCTTTTTTATACTCACGTATGTAAACGGTCAAAAATGCGTGCCACCTCGTTTCTTCATCCTTTGGGTCAGGAAAAGTTATTTCTTCTTTCTCGAATATTACCTCCGACGCTGATGCGGCAGGAGCGGCAGGATTAAGTTCTTCTTTTGAGAACTCTTCATCACAAGATTCATCACAAGACAGTAAAGAAGGCTGTTCCGATAGTTGTGTCTTGAATTTTGTATTTATTTCAAGTTTAATAAGCCAATCAGGTAATTCAGACAGATTAGTTAGGTCAGTGCTATCTTCTTCTATGTCGCTCTGTTCAAACTCCGTGTCGGTTTGGTTTTTTATGAGGGACTCTATCTTGAGAAAATGTTTTCTCTGCTCCTTAAGTTCCTCTATCTCCTCAGGTTCGAGTTTGACCTGCCTGCTTTTGTCTGTCCATACAACAGCCTTTAAAAAACCTTTCTTTTCAAGTTCATCTGTAATCTTGCCAATCTGCCGTTGAGCAGCCGCCCTGTATTTGTGCCTCTTGAGCCGCATCCTCGCGCAAATATCCGAGTACCAGAAGAAAACTGAGTTGTGCTTATGGGCGTAAATGCTGATTATTTCATAAAATCTTCGTGAAAGCAGACTCTTGATTGAGCTGTAGAAGTTATAATCTATAAGAGCAACATAACAATGGTTCAAACCGTCCTTGTATAAATCGCCAAGCCAGATGTATACGGCGTCAGCTTTTTCAATATCACTGCCCTCCGGCATTTCTTCGCCGGTAAATACGACTTTTTTGTATATCGGTTCTACCGATGCGTATCCTTTTGCCCATTTGCCTGCAGCCGGGTTAAAAGTGGCAAATTCAGAGCTGAATTGCATCCGGTGCATTCTCATGAAAAATGCTTTGAGATGTTTGTATTTATCTTCGTTGGGATTTTTATAGCCCATCATTTTGAGGATTGAGTATTCTTTTCCAAGATATATTGGTCCCGAGGGAATATTGCCGTTTGTTGTATAGATGTCGGATAGTATTTTTTCAACTGTTCTGAATGCTCTGTAATCAAAAGGACCGCCAAGCCCATATTCCCAATCAGTGTGTATTAAGAGATTTGCCTTTGTTTTGCTTCCATCGCTATAGACACGTTCGCGCGTGATTACTGCTACTTTGCCAAGTCTATTGACTTCTTTCCTGTTAAAGGTAAAGATGAAGTTTTTTAAAAAATTCATCTCAACCCGTAAGGGTCTAATAATTTTTGAGACTGAATTGTTTTTGCCGTTGCCGTTTTTTTTCATTTCAATTTTTGTGGGGGTGTTCCTTTATATATATATATACCTTCTTATATACTTCTTTTCTTTACTTCTTAAGCGCCGTTTTCGCCAATCCAGTATTGACGATTCGGGAAAAAATTTGTCTGAAAGGCCGTGTCTTCTTGTCTGAAAGGCCGTGTCTTCTTGTCTGAAAGGCCGTGTCTTCTTGTCTGAAAGGCCGTGTCTCTCTTGTCTGAAAGGCCGTGTCTCT
>JAGUWD010000010.1 GCA_020062545.1 Thermodesulfovibrionales bacterium | reverse complement strand
TCCTGTTGTGCTTATGGAGGACTTGCTTAAATTAGCAGGGTTAATTACTCTGTTCCTTAAATCTCATTTGACTGGTAAATATGTCCATACCAAGTGCCTACATTTGAATTTATATAGCTGAAATGATAATATAGATGCAAAATAAACAGAAAGACGGAAAAACTTTTAACTCTTCAACAATATTTTTAATTTAACGATGGCAAAAGTCATTCCTTTCAGGGGAATCCTTTACAATCCGGAAAAGGTTTCAGGAGATGAGGTAATAGCTCCTCCCTATGACATTATTACATCCGAATACAGGGAAGTCCTGTATCAGAAAAGTCCTTTCAATATAGTCAGGATAGACTTTGGCAAAGAACTCCCCGATGATGCTGGCAGCACTAACAAATATACACGGGCAAGGGATAGTTTTGAACAATGGATTAAAGAAGGCATCCTTGTCAGAGACGAAATGCCTGCATTTTATGCCTATGAGATTGACTACAGTCTGCATGGTGAAAACAAAACATTAAGGGGAATTATGAGCTTGGTCAGGATAGAAGAACTGGGCAAGGGTGTTTATCCCCACGAGGCTACCCATTCAAAGCCAAAAGCTGACAGGCTGAACCTCATGAGGGCATGTCTTGCAAATATAAGCCCCATATACTCCCTTTACAACAGCCCCGAGAAGATTACATCAAGGATTTTAGAAGACATAGAAGAGGCACCATACATTAGTGCTCACGATGCGAATGGATTTTTACATAAGCTCTATAAAATATCCGAAGAATCGAAGATAGATTCCATAATAAAAGAACTATCGGATAAAGCTATATTCATAGCAGACGGACATCACAGGTATGAAGTCGCATTGGAATTTAAAAAGGAAATGGGTGAAGGCCCGTGGGAATATACGCTTATGTTCCTCGCAAACATGGCAGACCCCGGGATTGCCATACTCCCTACCCATCGGATGGTAAAGGGGATAAAGAGGGAAGATGTTTTGGGCAGGCTGGAGCCTGACTTTGCTATACAGACCTGCGGACTTGAGTGCGACATTGTTGAGAGGCTTTCGCATGAAGGTAAAAATACGTTTGGTCTTTATCTGGGAAGCAATGAAAAATGGTATATCCTGAAATACAAAGGGACAGACCTTGAAGATGTGCCTTCTGTTTTGAGGTCGCTGGATGTCGTGGTGCTTCACGAGCTTATTATAAAAAAAGATTTAGGGATAACCGATGTCGCATATGAGATGGATATAGCCGAATCAATAAATAGGGTGCGGAAGGGTGACTTTGATGCTGTATTTTTCCTCAATCCAACGGGTGTATGTGATGTGGAAAGGGTTGCATTGTCAGGGCTCAGGATGCCGCCCAAGTCAACATATTTTTATCCCAAGCTTTTAACCGGTATGGTTATTAATAAATTCAGGTGATAGGTTATAGGTGATCCCAAACACCTATCACCCGATAAATAAGGAGGATGTCATGGCAATAAGAGTAGCAATCAATGGTTTTGGCAGGATCGGAAGGAATTTTCTCAGGACGTGTAAGGGATACAGTGGTATAGAAATCGTTGCTATCAATGATCTCACAGATGCAAAGACACTTGCACACCTGCTTAAATACGACTCTGTTCACGGTATATTTGATGCAGATGTGAAGGCAGGCGACGGCTTTATAACGGTTGACGGCAAAGAGATTAAGATTTCTGCAGAGAGATCTCCAGAGAACCTTCCATGGAAGGCCATGAATGTGGACATAGTCATAGAATCCACAGGCCTTTTTACAGACAGGGAAAAGGCATCAAAACATCTTGATGCAGGAGCAAAATGGGTTATCATTTCAGCACCTGCAAAAGAGCCTGATATAACCGTTTGTCTTGGCATTAACGAAGAAAACCTCGACCCCTCAAAGCACAGGATAATTTCTAATGCATCATGCACAACAAACTGCCTTGCTCCCATTGCAAAGGTGCTTCACAAAGAGTTCGGAATCATAAGAGGACTTATGACTACAGTGCATTCGTATACCAATGACCAGAGGATCCTCGACCTTCCGCATAAGGACTTAAGAAGGGCAAGGGCGGCTGCTGTATCAATGATACCTTCGACTACCGGAGCAGCAAAGGCTATAGGCCTTGTGCTGCCTGAGTTAAAAGGCAAGCTCGACGGATTCGCAATAAGAGTGACCACGCCTAATGTTTCGGTTGTAGACCTCGTTGCTGAATTGAGCAAGGACGTGACTGCCGAGGAGGTCAATTCTGCCATGAAGAAATGGGCTGAAGGCCCGATGAAGGGTATTCTTCAGTATGTAGAAGAACCTCTCGTGTCCATTGACTTTAACGGCAACCCTCACTCCTCGATATTCGACTCCACTCTTACCAAGGTTATGGAAAAACGTATGGTAAAGGTCATATCGTGGTATGATAATGAATGGGGCTACAGCTCGAGATTGAGAGACCTCGTCCTTTACATAAGCAAGAAATAAAGGAGCTAATATGGCAAAGAGGAATGATATACCTGTAGAGATAAAGGATATACTCGGCAAGCTTACAATAGAAGACCTCCAGATAAAGGGCAAGAGGGTCTTTATAAGGGCGGATTTCAATGTACCACTCGATGACAACATGGTTATTACGGATGACAGGAGAATACGTTCCACTCTCCCGACAATCAACTATGCCATAGACGAAGGTGCAAAGGTTATCATTGGGTCCCATTTAGGCAGGCCAAAGGGGAAGGTGGAACCGAGATTCAGCCTTGCACCCGTTGCAAAAAGATTGCAGAGGCTTCTTAATAAAGAGGTTATTTTTGCCACTGACTGCATAGGCCCGCAGGTGGAAAGTCTTGTGTCAAAGATGAAGGACGGAGATGTGCTTTTGCTCGAGAACCTCCGGTTCCATCCCGGCGAGGAAAGAAATGAAGAGGCATTCGCAAAGTCACTATCGAAGCTTGCCGATTTTTATGTAAATGATGCATTTGGCGCAGCACACAGGGCACATGCATCCATAGCAGGGATTACGAAGTTTCTTCCTTCTGCAGCAGGCTTTCTGCTGAAAAAGGAGATAGAGTATCTTAAGGGAGTTGTGAACAATCCTGTAAGGCCATTCGTGGCAATACTTGGAGGAGCAAAGGTATCCGGAAAGATAGGGGTTCTGGAAAATCTTGCGGATAAGGTTGATAAGGTCATTGTGGGTGGAGGAATGGCATATACCTTTATAAAGGCAATGGGATATGAGATTGGCGATTCCCTTGTTGAGGACGATATGCTCGACCTTGCAAAGAATATAATGGATAAGCTCAAAAAGAACAATGTAAAGTTTTATCTCCCGGTGGACAGCGTTGTAGCCCAGAGCATGGAGCCAGGGGCAGAAACCAAGATAGTCACCACACAGGAGATTACAAAGGGCTGGAGGGCGCTGGACATAGGCCCTGCATCTGTAAAACTCTTTTCAGAGGCGCTTCAGAATGCAAAGACCATAATATGGAACGGGCCAATGGGGGTATTCGAGATAGACGCCTTCTCCAGAGGTACATTCGCCATTGCCCATGCTGTTTCCGATGCCTATGCGCTGACCATTGTGGGCGGCGGCGACACGGATTTTGCTGTCCACAGGGCAGGGGTCAGCGATGCCATAACATTCATATCCACTGGCGGCGGCGCATCGCTTCAGTTATTGGAAGGCAAAGATCTTCCGGGAATATCGGCGTTGACTGATAAAAAATAAAAAGTATTTAAAAAAAGGCCAGCCACACGGCTGGCCTTTTTAAATCTACTCTAAGAAACCATTTCGAGTTCAACATCGCATACCTTGTGCGGGAGCTTTTCGTTTGAGCATGAAAGAATGCCCCTTTTCATCTCTACAACGGAGGGGTTTTTGCTCTCAAACTGATCGATCAGATAATTGGCAGCGACTTCGGGTTTAATGATGTCTCCGCAGGTAAATATATCTACCGCAGCATAACCGTATTCAGGCCATGTGTGTATGGAGAGATGGGATTCAGCTATAACCACCATACCGCTGATCCCGAAGGGATTGAACTCGTGGAATGATACATCGATAATTGTTGCCCTGGCCTCTTTTGCGGCTGAAACCAGTGCGTCCTTAACCTTGCCTAAGTCTTTGAGAATCTCAGGATTACAGTCCCTCAATTCCACCAAAAGATGGGTACCTAAAGCATGCAATTCTCTACCCCCTTCAGTTTAGAATCGAAGGAGCAACCGCTCCTTTTAAGCTAAAAATAATACAGCAATCGGTTATTTTTTGTCAATACCAAACCCTCTGTTTGTATTGCCATAAAAAAGTTCTGTCTGTTATAATAACCTTCACTCCAAACGGGGTTTCCCGAAAAGTCGCAGACTTATTGGAGGTAGAGAGGCGGTGTAGCTCAGTTGGTCAGAGCATGCGGCTCATATCCGCAGTGTCCGGGGTTCAAATCCCTGCACCGCCATTAAAAATCTTCGCCAATAATTTTAAAACCGTTTCAAAAATCTATCTGTTCTTATATAATTAGATTTATGAGTCCAACTCCTGAGGACAAAGCGCGAGAACAGATAGACAGGATGCTGGAGCAGGCCGGCTGGCATGTCTGTGATTATAAGAACGCCAACATTCGCGCCGGAACCGGCGTCGTCATCAGAAACTTTCCTTTAAAGCCATGCCACGGAACAGCCGACTATCTCTTCTACATCGAAGGCAGGGCAGCCGGCATCATAGAGGCGAAAAAAGAAGGAACAACTCTCACAGGCGTCGAGATCCAGTCGGATAAATACAAGAACGGTCTTCCAGATATTCTCCCTGCCTGGTATCGGCCTTTGCCCTTCTGCTATGAATCAACTGGCGTCGAAACGCGGTTCACTAATTACCTTGATCCTGACGCTTGCTCGCGCCGTGTCTTTTCCTTCCACCATCCTGAGACCCTTGTGGCGTGGTTGAAGGATGAAAGGCACGTTGATTTAGACCGCGCAGCCGAGGAGCAAGCAGTATACGGCGCTCCCTCAACCCTCCTTTTAAGACTCAGAAACATGCCTCCATTAAAAGAAGAAGGTCTCTGGCCTGCCCAGATAAAGGCAATTAAAAACCTCGAGAAATCCCTTGCTGAAAACAGACCTCGCGCACTCATCCAGATGGCAACAGGAAGCGGCAAGACATTCACTGCTGTAACAGCCATTTACAGGATGATCAAGTTTGCAGGCGCAAAAAGGATTCTGTTTCTTGTTGACCGCGCGAACCTCGGAAGGCAAACGCTCAAGGAATTCAAACAATACGACTCTCCGTACAGCCCTTACAAATTTACTGAAGAATTTCTTGTTCAACATATGAAATCTAACCAGTTAGATAAGACAGCCCGTGTCTGTATTTCTACAATCCAGAGACTATATTCAATGCTCAAAGGCGAGGAGATAGACCCTGAGCTTGAGGAAGAATCTTTATTCGACCACGCAGACCTTTATAAAGAGCCTGTGCCTGTTGAATATAACCCGGCCATTCCAATAGAAACCTTTGATGTGATAATAACCGATGAATGCCACCGCTCCATATACAATCTCTGGAGGCAGGTGCTTGAGTATTTCGATGCCTTTATCATTGGGCTTACAGCAACTCCAAACAAGCAGACCTTCGGTTTTTTCAACCAAAACCTCGTGATGGAATATCCGCATGAACAAGCAGTTGCAGACGGAGTGGATGTGAATTATGATGTCTATCGGATCAGGACAGAGATAACTCAAAAAGGCTCAATGGTAGAGGCAGGCTATTACATTGACAAGCGTGACAGAGAAACAAGGGTGCTCAGATGGGAAAGGTTGGATGAAGATCTTAAATATGCCCCTGAGCAGTTGGACAGAGATGTTGTTGCTGTTGACCAGATAAGGACTGTTATACAGACATTTCGCGATAAGCTATTTACAGAGATATTTCCGGGAAGAAAAGATGTCCCTAAAACACTCATTTATGCAAAGGATGACTCCCACGCTGAAGACATTGTAAAGATTGTCAGGGAAGAATTCGGGAAAGGGAATGAATTCTGCCAGAAGATAACATACAAGACAACAGGCAAAAAGCCGGAAGACCTTATAGCCGAGTTCAGAAACAGCTATTTCCCTCGCATAGCTGTTACGGTTGATATGATTGCTACAGGAACAGACATCAAGCCTCTTGAAATAGTCTTCTTCCTTCGCACAGTAAAATCACGCTCTTACTTTGACCAGATGAAAGGCAGGGGCGTGCGTGTAATAAATCCGAATGACCTTCAATCAGTCACTCCTGATGCCTTTGCAAAGACCCATTTCGTGATTATAGATGCTGTCGGTGTATGCGAAGAGGATAAGACTGACTCAAGGCCGATGGAAAGAAAACCGAGCGTATCATTGGAAAAACTCCTTCAGGCAGTTGCATTAGGAAATACAGAGACGGATGTCATATCGTCTATAGCAGGCCGTCTTGCCCGCCTTGATAAGAAACTGAACGCAGAGGAAAGGGCAGAGATTAAGAAACTTGCTGCAGGGAAAAACTTAAAGGAATTAACAGGCGAGCTTGTCCTTGCGATTGATCCTGATAAGCATATCGAGCTTGCAAAGAAAGATAACCCCGAAATTAAAGAGCCTTCAGCAGACCAGATAAAAAAGGCTGCTGAAAAGATAATTAAAGAATCTGTAAAACCTTTTCATATTCCTGAGCTAAGAAGAAGGCTTGTTGATCTGTATAAAACAACGGAGCAGACGATTGATGCAATCAGCAAGGATGCAGTGATAGAGGCAGGATTCAGCGCAGATGCCATGGAAAAGGCAAAAGGTCTTGTTACTTCATTTGAACAGTTCATCAAAGAGCATAAGGACGAGATAACAGCCCTCCAGATACTTTACAGCAGGCCGTACAAAGAGAGGTTGCGCTTTGAAGAGGTAAAGGCTCTATCAGAGCTTATAGAAAGGCCTCCATATCTATGGCGCATTGACAGGCTATGGGATGCATATGCTGCTTTGGAGAAATCAAGGGTTCGTGGTGCGGGAAGCCACAGGATATTGACTGACCTCGTTTCATTGATCCGTTTTGCCCTTCATCAGGAGGATGAGCTTGAGCCATATTCAGAGCATGTTGAAACCCGGTTTAATAAATGGCTTGCTGAGCAGGAAAAGGCAGGCAAGAAATTCAGCGAAGAGCAGATGTTCTGGCTTAATAAGATAAAAGAGCATATCATCGGAAGCCTGAGCATAGATAAGAAAGATTTTGAATACACTCCCTTTAAAGAAAACGGTGGGCTTGGTAAGGCGTATCAGCTTTTTGGCGAGGGGCTGTGGAAGATGATGGATGAGTTAAATGAGGTGCTGGCGGCGTGAGTAATACGAGCTGGCAATACATTCTTTTTATCAAGGCTGCTAAGGTTATATCGGATGAGGGGAAACGAGTCAAGCAGAGAGATTACTTGCCTGAAGGGAAAGTGCCTGTAATAGATCAGGGGCAAGAGTTTATTGGTGGCTATATAAATGATGAAGACATGGTCTTCAAAGGTGAATTGCCAGTTATTATTTTTGGTGACCATACAAGAAATATCAAATTTGTAACACGGCCTTTTGCAGTTGGCGCTGAAGGCGTAAAAATATTAAAGCCTGAACCTTCTTATGAACCAAAGTTTTTTTATTACATGCTTTATACTTTAGATATTCCGAGTCGAGGATATAGTAGGCATTTTCAATTTTTGAAAAAAAACAATGTACCTCTTATCCCACGTGCCGAACAAAAACTCATCGTCTCTGAAATTGAAAAACAATTCTCCCGTCTTGATGAGGCGGTGGCTGCACTGAAGAGAATAAAGACAAATCTTAAACGCTACAAAGCCTCTGTGCTCAAGGCTGCGGTTGAGGGGAGATTGACAGAGGAGTGGAGAACACAAAATACTGACGTAGAACCTGCCGAAAAACTTCTCAAAAGAATTCTTGCCGAGAGGAAAAAGAAATGGGAAGAAAAGAATCCGGGCAAGAAATACAAAGAGCCTGCCGCGCCTGACACCTCTAATCTGCCTGAATTGCCGAAGGGGTGGGTGTGGGAACGATAGACCAAGTGGCCGAGTGTTTAGATTCTATGAGAGTGCCTATTAATAAAAAGGAGCGCGCAAGCCGAAAAGGTACAGTGCCTTATTACGGGGCCAATGGACAGGTTGGCTGGATTGATGATTACATTTACAATGAGCCACTTGTTCTGGTTGTTGAGGATGAAACTTTTACAGGCCGTGAAATTCCATTTAGCTATAAGATAAGCGGAAAATCCTGGGTGAATAACCATGCTCATGTTTTACGAAACACGAAGGCAGTCGAAATAGATTATTTGAATTACTCGCTTGCATATTACCCCTTCACACCGCTGACCACTGGAACAACTGGCCGGAAAAAGCTGACACAGGGTGCGCTGCTTAATGCACCATATCAGTTACCACCTTTAAAAGAACAACAAGAGATTATCAATCAAGTTGAGAGAGCTTTATCTGTAACAGAGAAGATCGAATCTGCTGTTGAAACAAATCTCAAGCGCGCTGAACGCCTGCGGCAGTCGATCTTGAAAAAGGCATTTTCGGGAAGGCTGATTTGATAAGTTAAGTTCAAGGGAGGGATTATGAGAGCTAATGCACGATATTATTTGGGACGTGTAATAAAGATTGGAAAGTTGACAGAAGAACTTTTAGTTGATGCGATTATTAAACCGACCATTATTCAAAAAAATAGATATAACTATACTTTCACAAACATAAAAGTCTTTAGTTCTCGAAATAAAATAGATGGCATTTTTGCTCGACTCTCGAAATATAAACCTCATGCATCAGTAAAAGTAGTACGTCCAGATGAACATCAAATAGATGATGAAAATGTAGCCAACCTTACGGAAGCTTACAGTCCCTTTATTTATATCCCTGAGTTCTCTGGCATAGCATATCAACATGTGTGGAATCATCTCCAAAGAGAGCAGTTTCCAAGGTTATTTGCCGATCTGGTGATAGCTAAGCATCAAGGGTTCTTCCTTTCATGTGAAGTTGACCCTGTAACTGATATGAGAACTTTTGTAACCAGATTGGCACGGTTAGATACGATTACTTCTTTACGCGCAGCAGTGCGGCCACCTAATCCCCTATTCGGACCTTGTTGGAAACCACTGAGAGATTATATAAAAAAGCGGCAACTTGATGAGGTCATTGTAAGGGAAGATTCTCAAAATGGAATCAAAACTTCAATTACAGGTATAGCCCAGCAAATAGTCGAAGAAAACTCCTCGGCAGAGAAAATTGCTACTCTAATGGAACCATTAATGGGCGGCATTGGTGATGCTGCTGTTCTTATGGCTGCAGATGGCTATGGGCGAGCAAAAGTTGAGGGGCAAGAGTCAAAAAAGACAATTGTAATTCGAACAAGTGAGAATCAGAGAAGTTTTCTTTTTAAGAGAGAACCTGATCCAGAAGAATTGTTAAAGATTACATATGATGAGTTCAAAAGAATAAATGATGAACGTTATCTGGAGCATTGATGAATAGATTAACCGATATCCTCAGGATGGTGACCTTATCTCCTGAACTATTGATTGCCTTAGCGACCATTGCAATCCACAAGACAATGCCAAGTGCGGGTAATCTTGCTTTAGCCTTACTAAACTCCGACCATAAATGGGCTGTTGGTATAGTTGTCGTAATTCCTATAACATTGCTTGTGTCATGTTATCAATTGGGTACCGAGATTCTGTCCCCGCAAGGCAAGAGAAAAGTCCTATTAGAGTGGCCAGACTATTGGCGCTTGAAATATCGTGTTGTTTACGCATTGGCAGTGTGTGCGATAGCACTTTTTGCCAGTTTAATAGGCTATCTCCTTGTTCTGAACAGAAAATCTCCTGCGGCGGCAATGTTGATTATCGGCGCATGGGCAGTGGCGGCTACGACAACAGCCTCTCTCGCATTGGCTAAATGGAGCACTCGAGAGATTCTTGGTGAGTGAAATTAAGTGCATGGAGTATCCAGTTGATTCCTAAAAAAAGGCTATATAATTTTTCTATTGTTGGTAGACATAGCGAACACCACGGTCAGCAAACTGCTGAAGTCCATGAGTGCGGATTAGATGAGGTTGTGCTCGATGTTGAAAGAGCTATTGATGTAATCGCGCGCGATTATTATCGTATAAAAGGATTAATTCTGAGTGAAGATGACCTGAAGTGCGCCTTATATCGAAAACTGTACCCAATATATTCAGAACCAGTGCCAACATTAGACAACAATATCACAGCAATTGCGCTACATACTGAAATACCATGGTATGACGAAAATGGTCTGTTGACTCTGCGCCCTGATATTTCGATAATTGATCCCCAAAGGCTGAGCATTCTACATGGGATTGGGGAGTATCCGAGGCGTAGTGGAGCTATACATTATAGACTTCCAAGCAAGGGCTTTGAATTCGGCGGACAGGCAATAGCTATCGAAACGAAGTTTGTACGATCCTTTGCCGGGATTTCACAAAAACATGTTTTGAGCTTTCAAAAAGACATTGATAAGATGCAACTACTATGCGAGCGTCATAATCGTAACTCTCAACCGAATGTTAAAGGTGTGCTTGTTATTTTTTCAAAGACTGCAAATGGTATACACCGCATAGATGAATTTAAGAGAAGGAATTCCACATTAAGCGATATAAAAATTCTTTTTTACAATGCGGGAGTTGTGAGGTCAGAGCAGCACCGCAGACGATGAGCTATTTATGAAAAATCAGGCAGATATATTCTAACGGTTTTTATCTTGGGCTTTCTGAGCAGCTGCAGCAGCTTCACGCATTTTCTTTTGCAGTCTTTTAGTAAATTTGGGATACGTAACCTTAACGCCCTCTATTGCAGAGGAAGATGCGACAGACCGTTCGATCAAGAATTTGCGAAGCTCAGGGTCTCTGAGGTAGGGATTTGTTTCTATGAGGGGCTTTTTTGGCATGGTTTATTTTATCATAGCAGCTTATTATTTATGGAGAGTTCAGGGAATTTAAAACGTGATAATCTTTCTTGATGAATCCGGCGATCTTGGATTTGATTTCAGCAAATCGAAGACATCCAGAAAATTTGTAATAACGCTGCTTGTTTGCAACGGCAAGGAAGCAACGGACAGCTTCAGGAAGGCTGCGCGGCGTACTCTGAAAAACAAACTGAACAGAAAGAAAAAAGGAAGCCGTGTTGTGCAGGAGCTAAAAGGCGCAAAAACGAGCCTTGATATAAAAAAATACTTTTACCGTCATCTTATCAAAAAAAATTGGCAGATTTATACTATTATCCTGAACAAAGAACGTGTTTTTGAAGATCTCAGAAAGCCCAAGGTCAAAAAGAAACTGTATAACTTTCTGGCGAGATTCATTCTTGAAAAAATAGACTTGCGAAATGCCGGGACTGCTGTTACTCTTATTCTTGACCTGAGCAAAAACAAGGAAGAAGTTCGGGACTTCAACAGTTATGTCGAAAATCAGCTTGAGGCTCTTTTGCCTTTGAATGTTCCGCTCAATATATATCACGAACATTCATACAAAAATTCAGGGCTTCAGGCTGTTGATCTTTTCTGCTGGGGTATCTTTAGAAAATATGAGCATGAAGACAGTGAGTGGTACAATGTGTATAGGAGCGCAATTGCATATGAGACGGAATATCTCCGTTAAACAAATAAAAAGAGCGGCCCCTGCTATGCCGATCTTCCTGATGCTCATGCCAACCGATGGAAGGGAGCACATCAGGCACATAACAGGACTTACCCGCTTGTTTTTAAGCTATCATAAGCGGTTATTATTGTCAAGCTGAACATGATAAGGAAATTTAGGAGCATTTAAGATGGCTAACGGTTCCGCAACAATCGTCCAAAAACTCTGGAATTATTGTAATGTCCTCAGGGATGACGGAATGAGCTATGGCGATTATGTGGAGCAGCTTACGTATTTGCTATTTCTTAAGATGGCTGATGAGCGGTCAAAACCGCCGTATAACCAGCCAAGTCCTATTCCTGATAAATACAACTGGCAGAGCCTTCTTAAAAAAGACGGTGATGACCTCTTTGACCACTACCGCCATCTGCTCGAAAAACTGGGACAGGAAAAGGGGCTTTTAGGCTTAATCTTCGGCAAGGCGCAGAATAAATTTCAAGACCCTGCAAAGCTCCGCAGGCTTATTGTTGATTTGATTGATAAGGAAAACTGGTCAATAATGAGCGCTGATGTGAAGGGCGATGCTTACGAAGGTCTGCTTGAAAAGAATGCGCAGGACACGAAAACAGGCGCAGGCCAGTATTTCACTCCCCGTCCTTTAATACAGGCGATAGTTGATGTTATGGCTCCAAAGCCAAAAGAAACCATCTGCGATCCGGCATGCGGAACAGGCGGCTTTCTCATTGCCAGCCATGAATATATAGCTAAACATTACAAGCTGACGAAAGACCAAAAGAGATTTCTCGATGAAAAGGTGTTGTGGGGATGGGAGCTTGTACAGAATACCGCAAGGCTCTGTGCCATGAATTTTATGCTCCACATTGAGACTGCCAACAGGTCTATTTTATGCTTAGGGAGTAAAGGCAAATGTCATTTTCTTTGACAAAAAACCTGCCTCTGAAACTCCATGGACAAAAAAGCTCTGGATTTATGACTTCAGGACAAATAAAGATTTCACGCTTAAGACTAATCCTTTGAAGCGAAGCGACCTTGATGAATTTGTGAAATGCTATAACCCTGAGAATAGACACGATAGAAAACCAACGTGGTCAGAGAAAAATCCAGATGGCAGATGGCGTTCTTTTGATTACGAAGAGCTAATAAACCGCGACAAAGCAAGCCTCGATATCTTCTGGCTTAAAGACAAAAGCCTTGAAGAATCAGAAAATCTTCCAGAGCCTGATGTTATTGCCAGAGAGATAATTGAAGACCTTCAGGGTGCGCTGGCTCAGCTTCAAGAAATAGCAAGTGATTTAGAGGAAAAATAAACGCTGTTCCAGAACCCTAATATCCTTCCATCAACAACTTATTCTCTTTTGACCTTGATTCTCCGATGCTTGTTACATAGATTGCTGGCCTGTCAACAACAGGGCATTTTGCCTCGCATATCCCGCAGCCGATGCATAGCTCAAGGTCAACACGAGGCTGCTGGACAACAATCTCTTTCCCACTTCTGTCTTTAACGACAGCCTTCTCAAACCATATTGCTTTTTTCGGCGTCGGACATACCTCTTCGCATACTATGCATGGAGTGCCGTGAGCCCACGGCAGACATCTGCCTTTATCAATCGTTGCAAGCCCTATCTTAACCTTCGCCTTTTCCTCAATTCCCAATCTCTTTATTGCACCTGTTGGGCATACCTGTCCGCAAAGTGTGCAGCGATATTCGCAATAGCCTATCTTGGGAATAAGAATAGGAGACCATATGCCTTCAAGCCCAGCCTCAAGAATTGTTGGCTGTAAACCATTTGTAATGCAGACCTTCATACATTCCCCGCATTTCACACATCTCTTAAGAAATTCTTTTTCTTCGAGCGAGCCAGGAGGTCTGATCAATTTTTGGTTTATAAATTCAGACTTCGAAAGCGGATTCGCCCTTAAAAGTGGAACTGCAATTATGCCTGATGCCATTGATGTAATCACACGCCTTCTTCCCAAATCCATTGCTGCTGCAGCCCGTTTTTTGGAAAACCCGAAAATTACTGCATTCTGAGGACATACATCATCACAGTTATAGCAGTAAAGGCATTCTGTATCCCGCCAATCCTCTTTTTTATCAGGGTTTGCATTGCCCTGGCATACATTGGCGCATACACCGCAGGATGTGCATCCTTCGCTCACGGATCTTTTTAATATCGAAACTCTTGAAAGTATTCCCAGAAATGCTCCAAGCGGACAGAGATATTTGCACCAAAATCTCTTCTCAACAAGGTTCAGTCCAAGGATTAGAAGAAATAAAGCGCCGATGAATGCACTCTGGACATAAAAAGGCTGCTGAAAAGAGAGCACGGTTTTCTTGAGAAAAGAATATATGGGTTCTGAAACATTCACAATGCCTTTAATGTCAGAACTGTATATGCTGTCAAATACAGCCCTCGTGCTGTAATTGAATAGAGGATAGATGCTCACAGAGAGAGACCTTATGAGAAGCGATATGGGATCCATGATTCCGACAAGCTGAAGGGAGAACACGGATGATACGAGCAGGAATGTCAGGATGTAATATTTCACCCTGTACCAGTTTCTGCCTATGGCATTGGAGCGCCATTTTTTAAAGGAACCTACAATATTATTCAGCGTTCCCAAAGGACAAACCCATCCGCAAAACACCCTGCCGAAGATTAATGTAATGCCTATGGTGATAATAGACAAATAGAACGCCTTTGCAGCAGCGTGCGCTGAGAGTATTGTAGTAGTTAAAATAAGAGGATCAAAATCAAGAAATATCTTTACAGGATAGCCGAGATCGTCTTTTCCCTTTGATTCTGTCTGCAAAAAAAGGAAAAGGAATATGATTAAAAATATCCCCTGAGAAATTCTTCTGATGTTCCGCATCAACGAACTCGCATAAAGGCAGGGTATAGTATTGGAGCGACTTCGGCAGCCCAAGCGTAAATACTATGTCTTGTCAAACTATACATTTATTTTTCTAATCTTTAATTTCGCTATATCCATCGTGCCGAGCCCTCTCTGATCCGCCATCCGCACATACCCCAAATCGCTTCCCTTTATCCCGAAAAGAGTAGCGCCGAATGAATCAATAGCAACTTGATCGACTCCCGCAATCACGGTATCGAGCTTTTTGACATCCGCTAAATTTCCGCCCTGGGGGCCGTTTGCTGTAAGTATTCTAACAGCATCGAGGATTGTGAGTGTAGGTTTAATAAACATTGAAAGGTCAACGAGGCTTTCATCGAGTTTCTGATGTATCTGCCTTCTTGAGCCGCCCATCACACCCATCCAATTCTTCATAGACATTGTCAATTTTGCTAAACTGTGGTGTTTTGCCACAGGGATATTTATTACCTTGTCCGCCTCAAATATATCTGTGTAAAGTGGCCATGATTTCATTGCCTCGCCTTTTATGTCCATGTCCTTGAATTTTCTCTCATCAACATAGCTGACCTCTGCTCCGAGAACCCTGACAGCATCAGCAATCCCGCTCTGTACATAGCACCTTCTCGGGTCGTTAACTGTCCTGTCAAAGACCTTAACCTTTTTTGCACCGGCCTCGTAACACATCTTAACTACTTCTACAACCACTTCAGGGTTTGTATTTGCAGCCTGCTCAGGAGTCCTGTCCCATGCCATGTTAGGCTTTATAACGACAATGTCACCCCTTGATATGAATTTTTTTATTCCTCCCATTGCATCAATAGCAGCCCTTGTGATTTTTGAGGGAGATGCTCCATGCGCAACAGCAAGGTCAGTCTTATCTGCCGCCTCTATGTTGTCGATAAATGTGCCTATGAAGGTCGGCATCGAAAGTCCTGCCGCTGTAATTGCCGCTGATTTTATGAATTCCCTTCTATGCATATTGGACTCCTTTCAGAAAAGTTTATATTTCAAATGTAGCAATTTTTACGGGGCAGTTCAATCAGAAATTATTCAGCGGGCACTTTTCACAGAGCGGTTTCGGTTTGCAGTAATCCTTTCCAACTCTTACAAAAAGCGCATGATATTCGTTAAACAACTGAATATCCTCGTCCAATTCCTTGTGAAACAGCGTTTGATACTCCTCATACGATGCATTGTAACTTAGAATTTTGTGCCTTGAAAGAACCCTTTTCGTATAGGCGTCAATTACAAACACGGGCTTATCGAGCGCATAGAGAAGAATTGAATCTGCTGTCTCCGGCCCGATTCCATGAACATCCAGAAGTTTTTTTCTAAGGGGATACACATCCTCTTTTTTTATCTTCTTCATGCTGCCATTGTAGTTTTCTATTAAAAAATCTATGAATGACTTAAGCCTCTTTGCCTTTATATTGAAATATCCGGCAGGTCTTATTAGAGAGGCGAGTTTTTGTACTGGCAATTCATGCAATGCCTTTACTGATAATACCTTTGCATCTTTGAGATTCTTAATGGCCTTTTCGACATTTGACCAGTTGGTGTTCTGTGTAAGTATTGCTCCCACAGCAATCTCAAAAGGGGTATCTCCCGGCCACCAGTATTGCGGGCCATAGAAGGAATATAGTTTGTTGTAAATGTCTATGAGATTTAACTTTTTCTTCATGAATCTATTCTGTAATAAGACAGGATATAGTATTTTCGCTCATTCTCGAAAGGCATCCAGCCTTTCTGCGAGGCTGAGCCAGCCCGCTTAGACATCCATGTCACGCTTGGGCTGCCTAAGTCCGCTCAAATACTATATCCTGTCTTAGATTATCAACTTCATTGCACCTTTTTCGTCATTCTATACACAAACGCCAGTATCTCTGCAACTGCCCTGTATAGTTCAGGCGGGATCTCCTGATAAAGGTCGAGTGTCGAAAGCACCTCCACAAGCTGAGGATCGTCCTTTATAGGGACATCGTGCTCTTTTGCTATCTGCAGAATCCTTTCTGCAGTCTTGCCGCTCCCTTTTGCAACAACCTTTGGTGCCGCATCTTTTTTGGCATCATACCTTAATGCCGCTGCTTTTTTGCGTATATCTGCCATAACTAAACCTTAATATTTATCTGATTCTCAAGGGATTCGAGCCTCTCAAACTGCTCCAGAGATGTATCATTACTGTCTAAAACATTCACTGCCTTGAGATTTAAACCCCTTGCGATGAATGCATCCTGAAGCTCTTTTGCATTGTTGTTGAGAATTGCCTGAAATGCGGGGTTTTCTGCCCTGAAAGAGACAAGGAATTCCTTGTTATACATCATCACCATTACTGAAAGTTTTCCGAATCTTTCGAGGTCGAGATTAATCCTGCAAGAGTAAGATATTCCTTTTGCATCGCTCCGCCCACGCTTGAAAGATACTTCTCCATCTTTCAATTCTTGCCAGTTGATGGGCAAGAATGTATAAAATGAGTCTGTTGTTTTAGATAAGACCTGAAAGGTCTCGATGTCTTTGATGAGTCCGTCAATAACCCTGACAGCGCTTTCCTTCTGGGCTGCTGTTAAATCATAACCTGAGAATGTTTTGACAGCCTCTTTACCTTCTTCCATAATAAGCTGCTTTAACTGAAGCAATCCTGCCTTCAAGTCTTTTTTAATGGCTGTCGTATCATGCTGTAGCGGTTGTTTCTGCTCATGCGTAACAGTATCTTTACCTTGAGGCAATATTGTTACTTCTTCTTGTTTTCCTGTTTTTGCCTTCAGGTTTTCCGAATATTCCATCTGTTGAAACATCTCAACAATGGCCTTTAGTTTTGCCTCGAGGGCAACGCCTGTATCCTGCAAAACGCCTTTCATTGAAGTCTGCAAGAGTTTTTCTATACTGACCGTCAGATCTTTTGTAAGATTCTGCACAAGGGGATGATTTTTTATTCCTTCCGGAAGCTGTTTTATAAAGCCCTCAAGTCTTGTCTGGATGCCTTCGCCTGTTGTTTTTAAGCTTGCCTGCAATAGATTCTGGAGTTGTGTTCGAATTTCTTTCGGCAGGGAATTGATGTCTGTAGGCAGTGCCTTCAGTATTTCGGAATTAATGTTTTGCAGCTTGACAATATTTGCATCCGCCTTTTCTCCGCCGGAGGCAATGCCCTTTTTGATGTCTGCAAGGCTATTTGCCAGTTCCTGGATAAGCTTTGGGATCGGGCTCTCTTTAAGGTTGAAGGAAGGCAACGTCATTTCCTGGTCTTTAGCTGATTCAGGGGTATAGCCCATGAACTTGAGCTTTAAATCCTTGCCTTCGACCGGCAGGTCGGTTACTTTAAAGAATGCGATTGCGCCTTTTTCCAGCGGGATATCTGTCTTTGCTGTAATGAAGTCACCCTTGACTTTCAGTGTTACTCCGCCTGTTGGCAGCATATCCATTACCTCTGCCTTTACTATCTCGCCTAACTTGAGCGATATGGCTTTCCCTGTAGGCTTTTCGATGGATATGAATGTGTTGTCAAGACCTGTAATCTTGAAATTAATCATGTCTAATTCTATTATATCAATTATAAGTTAATGAGTATATGTGTGAATGAGTAAATGAGTTAATGGTTTTTACTCATATACTCATATACTCTTTTGCCCATTTACGAAAAGGAGAATTTATGCTTGATGCAAGGTTCGTGAGAGAGAATATCGATGTCTTAAAGAAGGCTCTAAAAAAAAGGGGATACGAAATCGACCTTTCGGAATTTCTGTCCCTTGAGGAAGATAGGCTCAGGCTCCTCAAGGAATCAGAAGAGTTGAGAAACAAAAGGAATGTTGTGTCCGAAGAGATAGGAAAGATAAAAAGACAGGGGCAGAATGCCAATAGCCTTGTCGCTGAGATGAAAGGTGTTTCTGACAGGATTAAAGAGATAGACGAAATCCTCAGGGCAATAGAGGAAAAGACTAATTCGTTTTTGCTAAACATACCGAATATTCCACACGAATCCGTGCCTGCTGGCAAAGACGAGACAGAGAATGTGGAGGTAAGAAAATGGGGAACTCCGAGGGAATTTGATTTTGAGCCGCTCAATCACTGGGATATTGCAGAAACTCTTGACATTATTGATTTTGAGAGGGGGGCAAAGATTGCTGGCGCAAGGTTTGCTGTAATGAAAGGACCTGGAGCAAGGCTCGAGAGGGCTTTGATGAACTTCATGCTTGATTTAAACACATCAAAGGGCTATAAAGAAATATTCCCTCCAATACTCGTAAACAGGGAGAGCATGACAGGCACGGGACAGTTACCGAAGTTCTCAGAAGATCTTTTCAGGACTGTCGATCCCGAATTTTATTTGATACCCACTGCTGAAGTGCCTGTAACAAATATTCACAGGGATGAGATACTACGAGAAGAACAACTGCCCATTTATTACACTGCATATACACCATGTTTCAGACGCGAGGCAGGTGCTTATGGAAAGGATACAAGGGGACTTATAAGGCAGCACCAGTTTAACAAGGTAGAGCTTGTTAAATTTACAAAGCCAGAAAACTCTTATGGGGAATTGGAGAAATTAACCAACGATGCAGAGGATATACTGCAGAAATTAGGGCTTCCCTATCGCGTAATTGTCTTATGCACCGGAGACATGGGCTTTTCTTCTGCAAAGACTTATGACATAGAGGTATGGCTTCCGGGACAGCAGAGATACAGGGAGATATCTTCGTGCTCTAATTTTGAGGATTTCCAGGCAAGAAGGGCAAATATCAGATTCAAGCGTGAAGGCAAGAAGGGGACTGAATTCGTTCATACATTGAATGGCTCTGGACTTGCCATTGGAAGAACTCTTGTAGCAATCCTCGAAAACTACCAGCAGAAAGACGGAACGGTTGTTGTGCCGGAGGCATTGAGGCCGTATATGGGGGTGGAGGTTATTCGTTAGGACAAGTCTCGTTTAACGCCCTGTCCGGCTATATTTAATCTTTCTTTTTCGGCAATGAGATTATTTTCAAAGAGTCGATTCTTTCAAAATGGCTTTTATTATTTGTTAAGAGAATAAGATTGTGCCTAAGGCATATAGAGGCTATGAGGAGGTCAAAATCGCCGATAATCTTTCCCTGTTTCCGCAAGCTGTTTCTTTCTTTACCAAAGGTTTTACAGACATCCTGATCAAGAGACAAAACCGTAATTCCTTCAAGAAAGGTCTCTAATGCATTAAGGCTGGCTTCGTAATTTTTCGAGCCATAAACACCCTCGTAAAGCTCGGCTACGGATATAATGCTTGTACAAAGCCCTTCTGGAGCAAACTTTTCGAGTTTCTTTGATACCGATTCAATACCGTTAAGATGGTCTATGATCCAGTCTGTATCAACGAGATATTTCAAAACTTAACCCTTGTTCTTGTTGAGATAAGCCTATCTGAAGAAATGTCTTTTTTCAGTTTCTCTGCGTCAACAAGCCCTTTCCATGCGCCTGCTGTTTTTTTCAGCAGCTTCAGTGTCTTTTCTGTCTTCTTATTTTTCAGATTCTCTATGTATTCAAGCACTTCTCTTTTGCCTTCTTCAGGCAGATCTCTCAATTTAGTGATGATTTTATTTTCTATTGTCTTTACTGATAACATACACTTTTTTCCTTTCAGAGATTTTAGTTAATTATACCATGTAAAAACAGGTTTAAACCCCTTTCAGGGGTGCAGTTTTTATTGTTTATTTTTCGAAATATATTCCATCAATAGAAACATGCCTTTTGCTCTTTTATAAATCACATCAAGAAGATCTTCAAGTTTTTCAAATCTATATTTCTGTAGTCTTTTCTTCAAATCCTATTAATCTATCTTCATAAGATGCATCCTCAAACCATGCCATATTTAACCCCCTTGTCTCATAAAATAAAATACACAACCAATGCCCCTGCCATTATTATTGCGCATCCCGGAATGGTCTTTCTGTATATCCCTGCAATGTCTGCCTTGAAATACTCTCTTGTGAGCACAAAACAGAGATGGACAGGAGATAGCAGCACACCTACAAATCCGGATGCAAATGCAAAGGTTATCTGGTTGAGATGCGCCCCTCCCGCAAGGCTCAGGATAAGAGGGAATGTGCTTCCGACAAAGCCAACAGTTATTCCAGTGAGGAGCCCGCTTATAAAAGGGAGAATAAAAAGAATAGGAAGAATGGGTATTCCTTTTTCTGTAAAATATCGGCTCAGATGGGCTACGGCCCCTGAGTTTTCCATGGTAAATTTGAAGAGCATTGTGCCGAATACGATGACAATAACATCGAGTGTAAATCCGTGTCTGATAGCCCTGAATGCTTCTTTGAGGCTGAACCTGTAAAAAAAGAAAAGTATTAATATGGTAAAGCCAAGGGCATAATGGAGTTCTACATGTATCACCATGACCATTATGAGGATGATCGTTACAGGCAGAAAGCTCCATAAATCTTTAGTTTTTTTCTCCGGACTCCGGACTCTGGACTCTGAACTCTTTATGAACTTTCCTTCCACGCTCCTCATGCTGAATAGAAAGCCTGTAATTAAAATTAGCGCAGCATATGTCAGATTTGCCAGTATTAAACTCCTGAGTTCGATCTTTGTTATAGCTGAAGCAAGGAGTATTCCAGGATACAACGGCAATACATATTCCCACGGATGCCTGAACCAGTAATTTATAAAGCCCTTTTCCTCAGAAGACATTTTAAGTCCCTTTGTCGATTCATCAACCATTGGCGCAGAGAAGTAAGCGCCACCAAGGGATGGCAGCAATCCTATAAGCATAGGCATGGAAATAATAACCGCTTTCTTTCTTTTCAGGATGTTTCTCGATGCCTCCATCATTTTAGCCAATACCTGCTTTTCCCTTAAGATTAGTTCCAGAGATTTTATCAATGTGAGCGCAAAGAAGAGCTTTATGGTAACAGTATCTGTAACAGTGGATTTAATCGTTGATAATATTGTTGGAATTGGCATGAGATAGAGGATTGCGAGCAACCCAGAGGCAAGGAGCAGGACATATCCTATGTTCCACTTCAGTCTGAGGAATATGAGGATTGATGTAAATACTATGACGATTTTAAGTATATCAAGCATCAGAAATTATAACATTTTGTCTTTTAACTGATGTTTTGGGTATACTTATTTTTATGAAGAAAATCGGTGTTATAGATGGGCAAGGCGGTGGTATAGGGAGCCTTATAATAAAGGGCTTGCGAGAGAAATTCGGGGACAGCATAGAGATAATAGCCCTTGGAACAAACTCCACTGCCACGAGCTACATGATGAAGGCGCGGGCAAATAAAGGGGCTACAGGCGAAAATGCTATTATATGGAATGCAGGCAAGGTTGATATCATTACAGGACCGTTGAGCATTGTTCTGGCAAACGGGATGATGGGTGAGCTTACACCAGGGATGTCCGAGGCAATAGCATCGTCGCAGGCAAAAAAATTTCTGATCCCGTTGAACCAGGAAGGGGTGGAAGTAATAGGAATTGTAAAAGAGCCTCTTCCGCACCTGATAGAAAAACTTATAGAACGTATTAAGGAGGACTTGTATGTGTGAGGCGAATGCGTATATTTATAAAGACGGCAAAGAGGAACTATACCTCGAAAATGTTGATGTCCTGATACCTGAAGGCAGTAAGATTTATCTCAGAAACCTCTTTGGTGAGCAAAAAACATTTGAGGGTTATGTTAAGGAAATTTCCCTTCTCAGGCATAAGATAGTGCTTGAGGAGGCAAAGGACTGAGTAAGTGATCATTAAAGATGATAGGGCACAGTATTTCCGCTCATTCTCGCCGGACATCCATGTCCGTCTCCGAGGCACCAGCTCTGTTTCGCCGTCACGGCGAAACTTAGAGCTGCTGAAACCGCTCCAATACAATGCCCTATCAGCTTATTGTGATAGAAGCTCTAAGTGAGTGTATGGCGACTTATAGATTCCGGCCTTTGTGATGCCGCATACAACATGGCCCTCGATGAGGCTATTGCAATCTCTGTAAGAAACGGGGAAGCGCCTCCAACCCTTAGATTATATGGATGGGAAACTCCCTCGGTAAGCCTCGGTTCTTTCCAGAAGGTAATCGACATTGATATTGAATACTGTATAAACAATAACATTCCTGTTGTCAGAAGGCCGACCGGGGGCAGGGGAATCCTTCATGGAGATGAGCTTACATACAGCTTTTCTGCAAGAAATGAAGGGGATTTTTCCGGTGGTCTTTTAGACACCTATCGCAGATTGAGCATTGCATTTCAATCAGCACTGCATCAAATGGGCTTGAATGCGGCAATGAAAATGGAAAGGGAATCAGGAACGAATCTTACGAGGAGCCCGCTCTGTTTTAAATCCACATCATATGGAGAGATAAGCCTTGACGGAAGAAAGCTTGTAGGCTCGGCGCAGAAGAGATGGAACGACGGATTTCTGCAGCAGGGATCAATACCCTATTCCATAGATTATGAGAAAATTACTTTGGTTTTTAAAACCAGCACTCCAATACTCCAATACTCCAAGCAGGAAATTATTGGGCTTAAGGAATTAATTGCAGGTTTCGATTCCGGAGGTTTTAAGGAAGCTATCAAATCATCCTTTGAAAAGACCTTCAATATTACCCTTGCTGACTCTCATCCGTCCTCTCAGGAGCAGGAGCTTGCCCTTCTTCTATTATCCGGGAAGTACCAGAACCCGCAATGGACTCATGGGACAACAAAGAATATCCGGTTTTGTAATAATAGTGAAATACCGAGGAAAGCATTATAAGACTCACATATCCCTGTATTACATATGTGATGAGCTGATACGGCAGTGATAGTATAGGACCGATTATCGGTATCAATGTGAACGGCGAGCCAATTAGGATAACCAAAAATCCCATCATCATATATCCAAACAGCAGAACAACGTAAAAGCCCATTGAAGAAGGCCTGGAATAAATGTATTTCGCAGTTTCCTTTATTGTTTCCCATGCCCCTGATCTATGAAATGCCAGATGGGCGATTCCGTATGTGGTTATTGAAAGCGTGACTATTATCAAAAATACGCCTACAGAAAGAATTACCAGGGAAAAGAACACGCCGAGGAACAGGGCAAGTGTTGCCTCCCTGCTTTTTGCCATTTCAATGATTGTTGATGCACCGCCGCCGAGAAGTCCGAGCATGAAAGCGAGGGTTATAAATGCAATACCGATTATGATTGAAAAGAAAAATACAGGGAAGAAGAAATTTCTGCCTTCTGCAAGAAATGCTTTAAGGTTAAATCTATAGGCTGTATCTATAATATTATTTTTTAAAACACCTATTGTCCCGCTGATGGTGAATATCCATAAAACAATAATGAATGCAAAGTATATGAGAAGGCTCAGTATCACCACTATTGCCATGGCAAAATATTTACTTAACAGTTCTGCAGACTCTTTGAGTGCGCTCACCAGATCCCTGAGCCTCAGGATTTCTGTAAGGTCGAGTCCGAACATGATAAATGCGATGGCAATGGGTATCCCAACGATGGTGAAAAAACCTATACAGCTCAGGAGCATCGATGCAAACTGAATGAATATCAACTGCCAGTTTTTATGGACAGTGCGTATACTTTCTTTTATGACAGAGAGGTAAGACATTTATCAATGTTTGGTGTGAGAGATTTTCTTTGAGATTTTTTCATGGGAGATTCCAACAACAGAAATCCCTGACTCTTCCGCTTCTTTAATCAGTTGTTCCCTGTTCACGATCATGCTCCTCTGCGCTTCAACTGCAATGACCCTGGCCCCTACTTCAACCATGGACTTAAGCGTGTCGAGCCCTATAACAGGAACATCGAGCCGCATGTCCTGGTGCGGTTTGGAGACCTTAATTACTACGGCCCCTTCTCCTGACAGTTTTCCTCCCCGGAGTATTGCCTCATCAGTTCCCTCTATTGCCTCCACTGCCATCACAGCCTGTCCTTTCACAACAACAGTCTGACCGATATCCAGCCTGCCTATTTCCTTTGCTATCCTCCAGCCGAACTCTATGTCCTTCCATTCGTCCATTGTTGGAGGGTCGTCTGTCAGTACTCCCTCAGGCGTGAGTAGGTGAGGGCTGAAGGTCGGGGTGTCTATTACATGGATGCCCTCTTTTTCGAGTTCCTTTGTTATTGCATTGAGTATGGAATCGTCGCTCTTGTCCTTGAGGGAAAAAAGCAGTTTCACTGCCCTCATGTCTGGCGTGAGCTTTGATTTGTAGAGAAGGGTTTTTGAGACCTTCCCTGCCATAATTGCCTCTTTTACATCGAATTTCTTCAGTGTGTCTATCAATTCGCCCAATTTCCCCACATTGATCCATTTTATTTCATCGGATACCCTGCTGAGGTCATGTGAAGCAAGATTTTCGAGGGCTATGGAAATGACCCTAAAACCGCGCTCCCTCGCATCCCTGGCGATTATCATAGGGATATCTCCTGTTCCAGCAATTATTCCGATATTTTTGACTTTTGACTCTCGACTCTCGACTCTCGACTCTTGACTTATCTGCATATTCCTCTTTTGTTTTTTTCTATGAATTCCAGCAGATGTTTTATTTCGGGGGTTTCTGGCAGATCTGATTTTATCTTCTTCAAAGCCTCTTTTAATGTCCTCTTTTCCCTGAAGAGGATTTTATATGCCTTCTTGAGGTTATTGATGGCCTCATCAGAGAACCCGTGCCTTTTCAGACCTATTGCATTCAGCCCGTACAATTTTGCCCTGGCTCCGGATGCCATGGTATATGGAGGTATGTCCTGTCCTATACCGCTGAACCCTCCTACCATCGAATATGCTCCTATACGTGTATACTGGTGAACAGCTACAAGCCCGCCTATTACTGCATAATCCTCTACATGGACATGGCCTGCAAGGGTGGCTGCATTTGCCATAACCGTAGAATTGCCAATCTTGCAGTCATGGGCTATGTGCACGTATGCCATAAGGAAATTTGAATCTCCTATTTCTGTGAGTCCATCTCCACCAACAGATGCCCTGTGAATCGATGCATATTCCCTGATGATATTATTCTTCCCGATCTTTACCCCGGTCTTTTCGTTTTTGTATTTTAGGTCCTGAGGAGGAACCCCGATAGTCGCAAAAGGATGAATTATGCAACCCTCTCCTATTTCTGTACTCCCTTCGACAACTGCATTGGAAATGAGCCTTGTCCCACTCTTTATTACAACCCCTTCGCCTACCGTACAAAAAGGACCTATATGAACATTTTCATCGATTTCTGCCTTTGAACTCACAATTGCCGTCTTATGTATATCCTTTGACATTAATCCCCCTGTCTCTCTATGAGGCAACCATGGCGGTGAATTCAGCCTCTGATTTTAACTGGTCGCCGACAAAGGCATTGCCGGAAAATTTCCATACATTACCTCTTTTGTGAATAACCTGTACCTCCAGCCTGAGCTGATCGCCAGGAATTACAGGTTTTCTGAACTTTACCTTTTCGATGCTCATAAAATAGACGTTTTCCCCTTCTGCTCCTGATTTAAATGCCATAATCCCTGCTACCTGAGCCAGCGCCTCTACAATTAACACACCGGGCATTACAGGATTATTCGGGAAGTGCCCCTGGAAAAAGGGCTCGTTAATAGTCACATTCTTGATCCCTACTGCCCTGACTTCGGGTTCAAACTCTACGACCCTGTCAACAAGCAAAAAAGGGTATCTGTGAGGAAGTAAGGAAAATATCTCTTTAATGTCTACCATTTTCCCTCCCAATTTTTTCTTCGAGTTCTTTTACCTTTTTATATAATTCAGGCAGTTTTGCAAATACTGCCATTGCTTTTAACCACTCCCTGTGCGGCATTGGCAGCATCCCTGAATATACATTCCTCTTCATTTCTCCCATGGCACCGCTCTTTGCCCCTATCATTGTGCCGGCTTCTATGGTGGTATGGTCAGCAACGCCAACCTGACCGCCGAGTATCACCCCATCTCCTATCTTAGAGCTTCCGGCTATTCCCACTTGAGCTACTAATATAACATTTTTACCGACAGTTACGTTATGACCTATCTGTACGAGGTTATCTATTTTTGTTCCCTTGCCAATGACGGTATTGCCTGTTGTTGCCCTGTCGATTGTCACATTGGCGCCGATCTCAACATCATTTTCTATTATAACACCGCCGACCTGTGGTATTTTCTGGTGCATGCCATCTTCAAAGACATATCCAAAGCCGTCTGAGCCGATGACAGCATTTGCATGAATGATGACCCTGCTGCCTATGGCAACACCTTCCCTGACTGCAACATTCGGGTATATCAGGCATTTCTCTCCAATGCTGCTGTTTTTGCCGATAAACACACCGGGATAAATGACTGTTCCGGAGCCTATATTTACACCATCAGATATATACGCAAATGGATAGATCGTGACATCCTGCCCTATAATGGCAGTGTCGGATACAAAGGCATTTTTGCTGATGCCCATGCATGGATGTGGTTTTACGTAAAATCGGGATAAAAGCTGTGCAAATGCATAATGAGGATTTTTCGTAATTATCTGAGGTTTTTCTAAACCCTTGACATACCCTTTTACTATGACCGCTGATGCCTTGCTGTTTTTAAGCTCATTCAAAAGTTTTGTGCCGGATAGAAATGTAATGTCTCCCTCTTTTGCATCGGAAATACCGGCAGCACCTGTTATATCTAACTGTCCATCTCCAATAATTTCACCACCGATTAAATTTGCAATGTCTTTTAACTTCATTTCATCTATTTCTTGACCGCCTTTGACTCATTATACCTCTTTATCACCTTATCCGTAAGGTCAAGAGACTTGTTAGAGTACAGTACAAGGCCTTCGGCATGCTCCAGTATTAAGGTGTACCCCTCCTCCTGGGCGATCTTGTTGATCATTTCCCTTAAATCCTTAAGTATCTCCCCTGTTAATTCCCCTTCCTTTTTTTTGACCTCTGCCTGGGAATCAGCCACTATTCTCTGGTAATCCCTTAAAAGGCGCTCTAATTCCTCTTCCTTTGCCTTTTTTGCCTCGGGAGATATGATGGCTGCCTGTTTTTCAAAGTCTGCCCTCAACTTCTCGATATTCTTTCCCTTTTCCTCTATAGATGTCTGTTTTGATTTTATCAATGATTCGAGATCGGTCTTTGCCCTTTTGCCTGCCTCTGACTCATTGAGGGCCTTCAGAAGGTCAACAATGCCGACCTTGAGCGTATCTGCTGCATCAGATGTCTTTGGAATCACGCCTGCTGCAAGGATGCACAGTCCTGCAATTACAACAACCAGAATCTTTTTCATTTTATCCTCCAATTTTTATTCGTAATGCGTGCAGTAAAGGGTTAAGGACCATGGACTGCATCCCGTTACGCGCGCGTTACGGATTACTCTTAACAATTTCTAAAAGAATGAACCGAATGTAAATTCTACCTTACTCGAAGATTCTCCTTCCTTTTTATCGAGATTGTAGCCCCATTCAATTCTTATTGGGCCTATTGGTGATATCCACCGAATGCCTGTACCTGTGGTATATCTGAGATCGCTGCCCAATGCCTCGCCTTTACCATATGCCCTACCTGCATCGAAAAATACAAGCCCTTTGAATTTATACTCCGCTACTATGGGGAATATATACTCTGCATTGAATATCAGTTCCTTTTCTCCACCTATTGCCTCTCCATTTGGGTCTTTCGGACCTGCATCGCCGTATCCGAGACCGCGGACAGTGTAGATGCCGCCGACGTAATATCTCTCATAAAGTGGAAGTTTTTTGCCGAATAAAGCACTTGCATATCCTGCCCGTCCACGCAGATGTACAGTGGTCACATCAAACACAGGGAAATACCAGCCTGAATCCAGGAGACCTTTGAGAAATGCATTTGTGCCGCCTAAACCGGCGAAGGTCATGGATACTGTATTTTTGGAGCCTCTCAATGGGTCGAGATAATTATCCCTCGTATCTCTTCCCACTGAAGTCGTTATACTGCTTGTTGTACTTGTCCCTTCCTGGTCCTTTATTGTTGTGGATGCGTCTGACCTTACATTGAATATCTTTGTCTTTTCAAAGTTGTAGGATACGGATGCCCCCCAGTATTCCCAGAAGCTTTTGCCAAAAGAGACTTCGAATCCTGTAGCCTTTCTTTCGAAATTACTGTAGTTTCTATATGTTTTGTAAATGCTTGTGCCAAAAGATATTGGCTTGTCCATAAACCATGGGTCTCTGAAAGAGAGTTCATAAAAAGAACTCCTGCCGCCGAGTTCTCCACGAAGTTTTATATACTGCCCTTTACCAAAGAGGTTGCCCTGCGTTATGTCCACCATTGCAACGAACTTATCTATGGAACTATAGCCACCACCCACGCTTAAAAATCCTGTAGGTTTATCTTTTACTTTTACATCGAGGTCAACGAGTTTTTCCTCTGGTCTTGGCTTTGGTGAAATTTCAACTGCCTCAAAAAACTGGAGGTTATTAAGTCTTTCATAACTTCTTTTCAGCACAGAGGCGTTAAATGTATCACCTTCATCGAGCCTTATCTCCCTCCGTATTACCTTATCCCGCGTCTTTGTATTGCCTGATATTTCTATTTTCCCAATCTTATATTTATCGCCTTCGTCAATTTTGTAAACCACCCTTGTTTCTTTTGTCTCTTCGTTTGGTATGAGGTCAGGGGTAATGACAACAAGGGCATATCCATTGTTTGAGTACTGGTCTGTAATTGCAGCTACATCTTTACGTAATATTTCCTTATTGAAGATAGTTTTTGGAGAAAGTTTTATCAGCTTCCGCAATTCCTCTTCAGAAAATGCCTTGTTGCCTGCAAGTTCAACAGATGAGACCCTGAACTGCTCTCCCTCGGAAACCTGAATTGTAATTCTCATTCCTTCCTTATCGTCTGTAAGCTGGATCTTCGGTTCTCCTACGATAACTTTTATATATCCATTGTTGTAATAAAGGTCTTTAATTCTTTCCAGATCAGCCTTTATTTCATCTTTTTTATAATATCCCCCGCCTAAAATAAATGAGAACAAACCCCGTTCGCTTGTCTTCATCGCACCTTTGATCTTGCCGGCAGAGAGTACTTTATTGCCTTCTATTTTTATCTCCTTTATCTTTACCTTTTTGCCTTCCTCTATTTGATATGTTACTGAAACTTCCCCCTCCTCTGCTTTTTTTACAATAGGAACTACCCTGGCAAGATAGTATCCCTCATCTTCGTAAAATTTCTTCAGTTTTCCTGCATTATCGTTAATCAGGGTTACATCCGATATTGCACCCGGAGTTAATGCAATCTTGTCTTTCAAATCCTCATCTTTGTATTTTTTGTTTCCCTGAAATTCCACCTTTACGATGGTCGGTTTTTCTTTAACAACGAAAATAACCTTTATCCCCCCTTCGAAAGGTTCTATCTCCACCTTCACATCATCAAAATAACCCATTTTATATATGGTCTTTATGTCCTCCGTAGTCTTTTCCTGGGACAGGGGCTCCCCGATCTTCTGTGACACCTTTGCCTTGATGGAACCTTCTTCGATGCGTTTAAGCCCTTTTACTCCGATGGCTGTTACAATTGGAAGTTCTTCGGCAAAGGATTTGCCGATTATCAGTGCGGTCAGTAATAATATTACAAGCGAGATTATTCCATTCCTCTTCTTCATAATATATCCTCCACCTTAAAGGCAGTAACAATTAAAATAGTAACGAGCAAAGAGGTAAAAACTTGCTACTCGTCACCCATTACACGACACTATCTTTAAAATTGAAGGTTAGTATAACACAATTTATATATAAAAAAATCCACAAAATATGCTCTATGACCTCCGGTCTGGTATAATAAATAGATTCCCAAAAATTTCCGGAAAATTCTTTTGGCAAGAGGAGAAGATAATGGCAAAAAACTATGCCATCGGTGTAGACATTGGCGGTACCAATATAAGGGCTGCATTGATTAACAGCAGCGGAGAGGTGGAATCGAAGGCAAAGGAATCAACCGGTAGCAAACCCGTTGCGGTTATTCATAAGCTTATAGATTCCATGTATTCCAAGCATTCGAAACAGATATGCGGCATAGGGCTTGCTGTTGCAGGCATAATCGATAGAGATGAGGGTATTGTCTTGAGGTCGCCTAACATTTCAAGACTTACCGGTGTGAATCTGGAATCAGAGATCAAAAGCAGATACAAGACCTGCGTTGTTATGGAAAATGATGCAAATGCTGCTGCCTATGGAGAAAAGTGTGCAGGCGCAGGAAGGGATTTTAAAAGCTTTGTAATCTTTACACTGGGAACAGGCATAGGAGGCGGCATAGTAATGAACAATAAACTATTATCTGTCGCAGCAGAGGTCGGCCACATGAGCATAAATGCGAATGGACAGCAGTGTGCATGCGGAAATGTTGGATGCCTCGAATCGTATGCGTCGGCAAGTGCTATTATAGGAAATGCCGTATCCGAGATAGAAAAAGGAAGCAGCAGTATCTTAAGAAATCTCTATAACGGAAACTTTTACAAGCTTAATGCAGAGGATATCTATAAAGCCGCACTTGAGGGAGACCCCCTGTCAAGGACAGTCCTGAGGGAGGCAGGAAAGAGCCTCGGCATAGGCATTGCCAATTTGATAAACATATTGAGCCCAGATGCAATTATCCTTACAGGAGGACTGTTGGGTGCATGGAATATCTATGTTGATTCTGCAATACAGGAGGCTTCAAAAAGGGCATTGAAGGAACTTTACAACAAGGTAAAAATAATTCCTTCATCTTTAGGGGACAATGCAGGTATTATTGGTGCAGCCAAACTTGTTTTTGAAGAGTGTGCTTGAAAGAGGGACATTGTCCCCTTTTGAAATCCCCCTAAAGGCATTAACATCCAAGATAAATTAGAGGACGACATTCATATGCCAAAAAATATAAGAAACTTTTCAATTATTGCCCATATAGACCACGGCAAGTCTACTCTTGCAGACAGGCTTCTGGAGTTCACGGGAGCGCTGAGTTCAAGGGAGATGATGGAGCAGGTGCTGGACTCCATGGATCTCGAAAGAGAGAGGGGGATCACGATCAAGGCCCATGCTGTAAGATTGAATTATAAAGCGGATGACGGGAATTCTTACATTCTGAATCTCATCGATACGCCAGGACATGTAGACTTTTCCTACGAGGTTTCCAGGAGCCTTGCATCATGCGAGGGAAGTCTTTTAGTAGTCGATGCCACGCAGGGAGTGGAAGCACAGACCCTTGCTAATACGTATCTTGCTGTTGAGCATAACCATGAGATAATCCCTGTCATTAACAAAATCGACCTGCCCGGCGCAGAGCCTGAAAGGGTTAAAGGTCAGATAGAAGATACCATTGGAATAGACTGCTCGGAAGCAATTCTCGCAAGTGCAAAAGAGGGAATAGGCATAAAGGAAATACTCGAGGCTATCGTAAAAAAGGTGCCTCCTCCGAAAGGCATCGATGCAAGCCCGCTCAGGGCATTGATATTTGATTCATGGTTTGATAATTATCAGGGGGTCATAGTCCTTGTCAGAATATTTGACGGGGTAATACGCCCTGGCATGAAAATAAAATTAATGGCAGCAGACAAGGAGTACGAGGTTTCAAAGGTTGGTGTATTTACACCAAAGATGCAGGAGGCATTACAGCTCTCCTCAGGCGAGGTAGGTTATATAATTGCAGGCATAAAGAATGTGGGCGACACAAAAATAGGAGACACGATAACAGATGTAAACAAGCCTGCAGAAAGGGCTTTGTCTGGATACAAAGAGATTAAGCCCATGGTCTTTTGCGGGCTTTATCCTATCGAAACGCATCAGTATGAAGACTTAAAGACCTCCCTTGAAAAGCTGAGGCTCAATGACTCCTCTTTCAGCTTTGAGCCAGAGACATCATCTGCCCTCGGATTCGGCTTCAGGTGCGGATTTCTCGGGCTCCTCCACATGGAGATAATAAAGGAAAGGCTCGAGAGGGAGTTCGAACTCTCGCTTATCAGCACCGCGCCTACGGTTATTTACAGGGTAACCGATATGGATGGCAAAGAAGTCTATGTAGATAATCCGAGCAGACTTCCCGATAGATACCAGAAGATAGAGGAGCCTTTTGTAAAGGTGACAATCTTTGTGCCGCAGACATACATAGGCCAGATACTCGATCTCTGTCAGGAAAAGAGGGGAGTACAAAAGGAATTCAGCTATATAAGCCACGATAGGATTATGGTCACATACGAGTTACCTCTGAACGAAATACTGTGGGACTTTTACGACAGGCTTAAGTCTGTCTCAAAGGGGTATGCATCCATGGATTACGAATTTCTCGGATACAGGGAATCAAGCCTCGTCAAGCTCGATATACTGCTTAATGGAGAGCCTGTGGATGCCCTTTCCTTGATTGTGCATAAGGATAAGGCTTATTATAAGGGCAGGCAGATTGCAGAAAAATTGAGGGAGGTTATTCCGAGACAACTCTTTGAGATCGCAATTCAGGCTGCCATAGGCGGAAAGGTTATAGCAAGGGAAAGCGTAAAGGCGCTAAGAAAGAATGTCCTTGCAAAGTGTTACGGAGGAGATATAACAAGGAAGAGGAAGCTTATCGAGAAACAGAAGGAAGGGAAAAAAAGGATGAAGCAGATAGGAAAAGTGGAGATACCACAGGAGGCGTTCCTCTCGGTATTACAGGTCAAGGAATAAGGAGGATATAACAGGCAGACATGAAAAGACAGAGTAAACTATGGGAATACACAAAGGCCATTGGCACTGCATTAATACTTGCCCTTATTATCAGGACGTATGTTGTTCAGGCATTCAAGATTCCGTCGGGATCAATGCTTCAAACCCTTCTGATCGGAGATCACATTCTTGTAAATAAATTTATATACGGCACAAAGATACCTTTTTCCGATAACAGGATACTTGTTTTTACAAAACCGAAAAGAGGGGATATTGTTGTCTTTAAGTACCCTGAAGACCCGAGCAGGGATTTCATAAAAAGGGTTATTGCAGTCGAAGGAGATATAATCGAGGAGAGGAATAAGAATGTTTACGTCAATGGGAAACCTCTAAATGAGCCATATGTTCAACATACCGATAATTCCATGCGCATAGGCGGCATTGAGCCGAGGGACAATTTTGGGCCTTATCTTGTTCCAAAGAATAAGCTATTTGTTATGGGAGACAACAGGGATCAGAGCTATGACAGCAGGTACTGGGGCTATGTGGATATGAAGGAGGTAAAAGGCAAGGCCTTTATAATATACTGGTCATGGGATAATATGAAAAAAATGCCCCGAATTGGAAGGATTGGGAAACTGATACATTAATGCCATGTTTACCGGATTGATAATAGAACTTGGCGAAGTGGTCTCTCTTGAGAAAAAGACAGAGAGTGCACGAATGTCTATAAAAGCCTCCGGGATTGTAAAAGATGCAACACCCGGAGATAGCATTGCAGTAAACGGCGTATGTCTTACAGTTACTAAACTCTTGACTCATAACTCCGAACTCTTTTTTGATGTTTCATATGAAACACTGAAGAGCACAAACCTCGGAAATCTCAAAAGGGGCGATAGAGTTAATCTTGAGCCTTCCCTTAAGCTAAATTCAAAAGTAGGCGGGCACTTTGTTACAGGTCATGTGGAGGACATAGGGAAGATAAGAAGCAAAACCCCATCAGGTAATGCCTTAAGGATCGAGATAGAAACGCCGGATAATGTATTGAGATATCTTGTTGAGAAAGGCTCTGTTGCAGTCGACGGCATAAGCCTGACAGTCGTGGATGTATTAAAGGATGCATTCAGTGTTGTAATCATCCCCCATACCGCAAAAATGACGACAATAGGGTTTAAAAATGTTGGAGACACAGTCAATCTCGAGCCGGATATCCTCGGAAAATATGTGGCAAAGTTTTTAACTGGCAGTCAGCAATCAGCAGTCAGCAGTCAGGATAAAGACAAAGAGCTTTTGTCAGCACTCAAACAATCTGGTTTTATATCCTGATTATATCTCCATCCTTCAGCAACCTCAGGTTTTTTATCTTAAGCCCTTCCAGCTCTTTTTTAATGGCCTTGAAGTGCTGTGGTTTTGGATGCGTGATGCATATCTGTTCCGGCATCTGTTTGATTTTCATCAACTCTTCTTTCAATAACTGGGGCGTAAGATGTCCTGTTAATATTGCCATATCTCTCATGCTGTTTGGAAAAGAGACCTCAATTATCAGGCAATGAATTTTTTTGTCTCCTACCTTTTTCCATGTGGAATCTGTAGGGCCTGTGTCGCCTGTGTAAAAAAAACGTTTATTCTTTGCATCCTCTACCATGTATCCGACTGCCGGGACAGAATGAGTGACCCTGTATGCTGTAATTTTATAATCATTTATTCTCATTGTCTTGCCTGATTTTAGCTCCCTGTATCTCAGCACAGCATTCTCATAGTCCGGTATCATCGTAAAATCCGGCCAGAGAGAATCGTTCAGAAGGTTTCTCTTTATGGTCTTTATCACAGACGGGATACTGATAATGTTTACTCTTTGTCTTCTTTTTGCAACGATTATATTGTCTGCAAGGAATGAGATGCCCCTTATGTGGTCGAGGTGCGCATGGGTAATGAAAATATCCTTTATCTTTGCCTGAGCATATTTATCGAGGACATTGGTAAGGCTGCCTGCATCGAACAATATCTCTCTGTCCAGTAAAAAACCGGGAGGATTATGTCCTGGAAACTCTGCGCCTGAACATCCAAGCACTTTTATCTTCATACTGCTATCTCCATTTCTTCGTATGCCCTGAAGAATGCATTAACCACATTCGGGTCGAACTGAGTGCCTGCCATCTTCTTCAATTCTTCAAAGGCTTCGTCAAAGCTTAGCCCTTTTCTGTAAGGCCTGTCTGTTGTCATTGCATCAAAGGTATCAGTAACAGCAATGATTCTCGCTATAACTGGAATTTCATCACCTTTTAAGCCATCAGGATAACCTGAACCATCATACTTTTCGTGGTGGTTTTTCACTCCGGGCACCACGCTCTTTAGCTGCCTTATGTGGTTAAGAATCTCTGCGCCGTATACTGTATGCATCATTATCTTCTTGAATTCATCTGATGTCAATTTATCGTTTTTAAGCAGCACATCGTCTCTTATGCCGATCTTTCCTATATCATGAAGGATAGCAGAAAGTTTAAGATTTTCAATCTCTTTTTTTGAAAATCCCATCATCCTTCCAATAGCAAGGCTGTAGTTCATCACCCTCTTTGTATGCCCGGCTGTGTACGGGTCTCTTTTTTCTATAGTCTCTGCAAGGGCATGGATTGTAGCATAGAATGTCTCCCTTAACTCATCATACAATCTCGCATTTTCTATGGCTATGGCAACCTGATTGGAAAGGCCTTTCAGCAGATCAAGGTCGTCATTATCAAAGGACGTGCTCTTTTTATTTACTGCCTGAAGCACTCCGACAATTTTGTCCCTTGTTTTTACAGGCACGCATATCATGCTTTTGGTCACAAAGCCGCTCTTTTCATCGGCGCCTTTAAAGAACCTCGGATCATTCTGGGCATCATTTATAATCACAGGCTCATCATGCTCTGTGACCCAACCTGCAATTCCCTGGCCCTTTTTAAGGCGAATGGTCTTGACCTTTTCCCCCTTTTCCCCGATGGCCACATCAAAATAGAGATCACCTGTCTTTTCATCTAAAAACAGCAGGCTTCCTGCTTCTGCATTTACGAGCTCCGTGGCAGCCTCTATGGCCTTTTTTCTTATCTCCGCAATATCAAGGGATGAATTAATAAGGGCAGATAATTCTATTAATGTATTGAGCTGTTTTATCCTCTCCGAACTGTCCGTTGTCATAGTGGTTAAATTTTAGCATAAATTGTAATATAATCAACCAAGTTTTCATCAAGACTTTTCTTGCAAGCCCGGGTAAAATGTGATAATTTTAATTAGTTTGTATTATTAGAGGGGGGATATTATGAAGAAATGGATATTTTTTTTGCCGGTCTTTTTTTTGATAAGCCCTTGCGTTCTGTTTGCCGGAGAGGATTTTTTCGAAAAGGGCATCGCAGAATTTAAGGCAGAAAACTATGAGGAATCACTCGCATTTTTTGAAAGGGCATATAAAGAAAATCCAAATGATTCCCGTATAACATCTTATCTCGGACTTACCCACCGTGAAATGCAGAATTACCCAGAGGCTGTGAAGTTTTTCAAAGAGACCCTCAAACTTAACCCAAAGGCAGCAGAGGTAAAATACCTGCTTGCAGATGTCCTTTTTGGTATGGCTAATTATGAGGAGGCATTAAGCATTATTGACACTGCCATAAAAGAGGGGATAAGACCGGCGCAATCGCAATATTTAAGAGGGCTTATACTTTTTAAGCTGAAAAAGAATACAGAGGCGGTTGAGGCATTTAAAAAGGCAAAAGAGCTTGACCCTTCATTGGCCCAGCAGGCAGACTTCCAGATCGCTACAGTCTATGTTCAGGAAAAGGAGTTTAAAAAGGCCAGGGAGGCATTTAAAGGATTAATGACAGTAGATCCGACTTCTGACTGGGCATTGTTTTCAAAGGACTATCTTGAGGCAATAGAGAAGATGCCTCCTCCATATAAATTCATATTAGGTGTTGGCCTTCAGTACGACGACAATGTATTAGCCAATCCCATAGATGAATCCCTCGTTGATATAACAAAGCAGGAAGACTGGAAAAGGCTGTATTCGCTGCTCGGTGAATATACTGTTTATGAAAAAGGGCCGTGGAACATAAAGGCGTCCTATGCTCTTAATGTTTCGCAGCATTTTGAGAAAGATTATCCTAAAAAAAATGGAGGGGAGAAGATTTTCAGTCAGGATACCGTAAGCCATACATTCTCTATAATGCCTTCTTATAACACGGAAACGGGTGTAACAAGCCTTTTGCTTTCTTATAACTACCTTGAAGTCGACTACATAAAGTATAAGCAGTCATTCACTGTAAGTCCATCATATACATTTATTATCAAAGGCAACAATCTGGGGCAGGTCTTCTTTAAATACAGGAAGGACGAATTTAATTTCGAATACAATAAAAGGAAATTTGGAGCGTATCTCAGCAAGGCAGAGGACAGGGACGCAAGTTATTTTTCATTAGGTGTCGGCTACATCTATACCTTCAAAAAGGGCAATGGCCTGTTTAATGTAAGGCTGGAGGGAGACATCAATGACGCTGATGGTCCAAACTGGGATTATACCGGAGCGAAGGTGTCGAGCGGTCTTTTATACCCATTTATAGACAATAAGTTCAGGGCAAATATCTTTGCAGAAGCATACCGCCAGAATTACTCGAATGTACATTCTATTTATAAAAAAATCCCGAGGAATACGAGAAAAGACGATAACTACACTGTTCAGACATCCTTAACCTATAATATCATGAAGCCTCTGGATATAAGCGTAGGTTATACATATATGAAAACCCTTTCCAATATAGCTGTCTACGAATTCAAGAAAAACCTTTATACATTAAGCCTTGAGTACAGGTTTTAAGGGAGGTAAGCCGTGAAAAATACAGGTCTTAGGTCATTGGGAATGAGTTATAGATCAGGCTATTTCGTTAATCGTTATTCGTTACTCATTGCCTTCTTAATACTGGTCACTGGCTACTGGCTACTGGCCACTCCTGCTGAGGCACAATTGGCTGGCAAAATAACAAAGGTCGAAGGCAGGGTGGATATTCTGAGGGCAGGGGCCGCTGTTGCTGTACCTGTAAAAATGGGAGATGCTGTAAATGTTGGAGACATTCTGAGGACAAAGAGCGATGGCAAGGCAGAGATAACATTCATCGACAACACTGCAATGACGGTTGGTCCAAGGTCAAGGCTCGGAATAGATGAGTATCTTTATAAGCCCGATGAACAACAGAGATCTGCATCATTAAAAATTTACAGGGGAAGGACGGGATTTCAAATTCCAAAGCCTGTTTATTCTGCCGAAGGAAGCAAATTTGAGATGAAGACAAAGACAGCAGTGGCAGGAGTCAGAGGCACAGAGGGGATAATCCATACAGATGGCGTAGAGAGGGTGTATGTAAAAGAGGGTGTGATAGAATTTAAGAATCCACTTGGCAGTGTAATAGTTTCTAAAGGCGAGGTCGGAGAGGTATTTGCCGGCAGAGCGCCTGTTGAAAGACCTTACAGCGAGAGGGAATACCAGCAGCAGGAAAAGCAGGTGACGCCAGCGCCGCCAGGAAGGGCTGAAGCTCCTCCTGTAGATACACCACCACCGCCAGCAGCTCCACCAAAGCCGCCGGAGATAGCATTACAACCAACGCCTCCGCCGGATCTCCCAAAGATTAAGGATATGACATTAAACAAGGCATTCACGGCATCAGCAAGCATTCTGGATGGAGAGATACAATGGTTCGACCCGTCAGTAACAGGCGGTGCTGCTAATGACACTGCAGCAGTTATTCAGAGCGGTTCTATAAAAGGCAATTTCAACCAGACAATCCTTGAAGGTGGATATTATAATTTAACAATGGATGGCTCATATGCATGGGTAGCAGGAAGGTCTATTGACCCTTCAATAGTTGGAGCTTATAATGCTACCGATGACTGGTTCTATTTCTTCTACTCAGGCAGCGCGGATGGAAAACCATTTTACGGCGCAAGCGTTGGAGATATTGCTGTCTCCAACAAAAGCTGGTCTGGCGGGAATATAGGCTGGATAGAGGATGGCTCAAAGAAGTACTGGTATATAGGAGGGCTTTCAGGCAGTTATACAAACATATTCTATAATAATAACTATGGAGACCGGACAGGTCAGAGCGGCACATTTTCGACAAAAGCTGACGGACTCTTCTGGGATGGCTCAAGGCCTTTCTGGGAGGTTTTTGATAAGATAATTCCTACCCTTCCTGGTGCAAACCCCGATGTCTTTGTGCCAATAACAGAGACGGCCATCAGAACATTTGATATAAATTTTAATGCAAATCAGTCATTAACCCTTAAAGATGCAAACAGCACAGGCATAGGAAGCGTAAGCGTTACATCAGGGCTGGCAGGCAAAGGCATAGAGCTTTCACCCGGAAGCGGTCTATTTGATGTCAATGTCAAAGGGAACTGGAGTGTTTCATCAGGAAATATAACAAATGTGAGAGAAATAAATGGGACAATAAACGGTTCGACATCAATTAACACAAGCTTTGCAATGAGTGTTGAGGGAGGTGTAAAGTCTATCAACAGCGATACTGCTATAGTCGGTGCTTTTGTTGGAGAATCCGGAGCCACTGACAAGGCAGGTGTGATGGTAGGCAAGATGACCGGAAGCACATCTGGGACATTTGATGCAAAGGCAATCGGAGAAATTAAATCCGGATTTATGCTGCCATAGCAAACAGTTCAATTTGTTCAAGCAGTTTAAGCGGTTAGTGCTAAACTAACCGCTTTTATTTTCTTGTATTTGTTCCCCTGAGTGCGGAGGCCTTATCCAGATTCTTCCGGTAGTTCTCATTATCAGGATTCATGTCTATTGCCTTCTTAAAATGGATGACAGCATCATCAATCTTTCCTTGCTTCATGTAGGCCAGTCCAAGATTATTATATGCCCTACCATAATCGGGATTTAGCTTTAATGCACTTTGAAATTCATTGACAGCTTCATCAAATCGCTTTTGGTTGAGATACATGACGCCGAGGTTGTTGTGGATAATATAATGGGGTTTAATACTCAGTGCCTTCTGAAGCTCATGCACTGCATCATTTAGCCGTCCCTGTGTTGCATATACTAATCCGAGATTACTGATAGTCTCGACATGGTTTGGATTGATTTTTAATGCACTTTGAAATTCATTGACAGCTTCATCAAACCGCTTCTGACCTGCATAGATTAACCCCAGGTTATAGTGAGCATCAGGGTAGTTGGGCGCATCCTTTATCATCCTGATTGTGAAGGTATAATGGTCTTTCCATGTAAAGCTGTATGCAAAGCTCACAACTGAAAGCACTGCTACAACACTCAATCCGATAGTATTTATTATCACATTTTTATCTTTTAACCGCTCTCTGATTTTAACAAAACCGATGGCAACAGCCATCGAAAAACCAACGGATGGGACACAGAGATACCTGTCAGCCATTAAGAAGGGCTTTATGAAAATGAAAATCCCTGAAACAGGGATTATAGTTATAAAAATCCATGAAAGGCTGAAAAATAATTTTCTATCGTACCGTTTGGAAAATATAACGAGGGCGATAATGATGCAAAGAAAAACGAGAGAGAGCATAACACCCTGCCCGAATAAAGCCTTTCTTATAGGTATCTCATATGCGACCTTGAGACTCACAGGAAGGATGAGCACCTTTAAATATTTTAAAAGCAGAATAGGCGCAGTGTAGATGTGCCATACAAATGGGTCTTTTCCAACTCCCTTGAATGCCTGTTCAAGGAACGCAAATCTCAAGATAAAATATGGAATAGTGATTGCGCAATAAATCAGCGGCCAGAGGAGTTTGTTCTTTAATCGACCTTCTTCAAAACATATTCCGTAAAGGAGGATAATCATCGGCAGTGTTATTGCTATCTCGTGAATAAGAAGGGAAAGGAAAAATAAAATTAGGGAGGCAGCAATATATTTTGCCATGCGCTTTTCGGAGTAGAGGGTGTAAAAATATATGGAAAGAACCATAAATATGGCCAATAGCATATTATTTCTGCCTGTAATCCATGCAACAGCCTCGACATGGAGGGGGTGAACAGAAAAGATAAGTCCTGCAATAAATGCAGCGGTATTTTCATGAAGTATCCTTAAGGCAAGGAGATATACTGCGATGGATGCTATTGCATGAAGCAGGATGTTGGTTATGTGGTATCCGAGAGGGTTTTCTTGCCAGAAGATGTGGTCTATTGCAAAGGAGAGTGCATAAATGGGTCTGTAATAATCTCCTCTAAAAAAACCTTCTACGCCTTCCCACAAATTGGTAGTGAACAGGTGAGGGATCTTTTCGACATCTGTTATGAATTTATTTCCTTTAATGAAAGGGATATCATCCCATACAAAGTCCATAAACAGTGTGTTGGAGTAAACTAATATGCTTGCTAAGGCAATGATGACAATGTGCTTGTAGTTAAAGTGTGAAATATCTTTATCAATATTTTGTAAGACAGGCTTATTATTGTTTTTTGTGCCTTTCCCTGGCTTTCTATTCTTACCCATTCGTCTAAACTGTCTATTTTTCCTTCATTGTGACGACCTTTTCTTCTTCCACCTCTTTAACTCTCGATTCAGCCCCCTGCTCAAGACCCTTAACCTCATAGATCGCAACAGGCTGCTCTTTCCCTTTAACAACCACCTTTTCGAGCCCTGTTACTTCGGTACGCCATAGTTTTCCCGCTGTGATTAAATCTTTTATCTTATTCATGGTAAATTCTGTTATCAGTATATGGACATTATATTTCCTTGTGAGCCCTTCCACCCTTGAGCCTAAATTCACATGGTCGCCTATGACGGTGTAATCCATCTTTTTGCCCTCTGCGCCGATATTTCCCACAAGCACCTTGCCTGTGTTTATTCCAATCCCGCAATCAAGGACAGGTTTGCCTTCGGACCGCCACTTCTGCTGAAGTTCTTCGAGTCTTTTAACCATATTTAATGCGCATTTAACAGCAAGCTCTGCATGGTTTTCCTGAGGCATTGGAGCACCCCAGAATGCTAAAATTGCATCTCCGATGAATTTATCCAGCGTTCCTTCCCATTTGAAGACTATATCTGTCATTTCGCCCAGATATTCATTCAGTATTGAAACAACCTCTTCAGGTGAGTGCTTTTCAGAAAATGATGTAAATCCCCTTACATCGGAAAAGAGAACTGTTATCTCTCTCCTTTCACCGCCCAGTTTTGCCATGTCAGGATTTCTAATCAGTTCGTTCACGACCCTTTCTGTTACATAGCTCGAAAACATTGCCCGGATTCTTCTTGCATGCTTTTCCTCTACAGCATAGTTGTAAGCTGTAACACTTATGAATATAAACAGTATGTTAATCGAAGGGTATGCAATGTTTATCCAGAGACCGTTTTTAGCAAAAAGGTAGTAGCCGGACAAAAGGACGAACAGGAGAAAAAAGCCTGTGATGGCTGAAGCGCCAACTGCCTTAAACCTCGGCAGAAAGATGGAAAGGATGCATCCTGATAACAAAAGGACAATCAGGTTTGTCGATTGAGGAACGCATCTAATGAACCTGTTCTCCAGAATAGATGATATGACGTTTGCATGTTTTTCGACCCCCGGCATTGCAGGAGAAAAAGGAGTAACCCTTAAATCGTAAATACCCACAGCAGTTGCACCAATAAGCACTATTTTGCCCAGCAGGTCTTCAGGCTTAATATTATCTTCCAGGATATCTGATATTGAGATATGCTTGAATGTCTGATTTGAGCCGTAATAATGGATGAGTGTTCTCCCCCATCTGTCAGTTGGAATAAATCTCTTACCAAGTTGTATGCCCTCTGTTGCCTTTATAACAACCTTTTCATGAGGAATACCTAAATAAAAGGCTGCTGCCTGAAGCGTGATCGATGGATAGAGATAGTCCTTGTATCCGATTATCAGAGACTCCCACCTCAGTGTGCCGTCACTGTCCGGGAACATATTGATATGTCCAAGCCCCATCACATTCTGTATAATCTCGGGCACAGGTATAAGTATACTTTTTGCCATGATTGGATTGTATTTATTAAACATATCAGGATTCTGGATCGATGCAAACGCCGAACTCAAAAGTATCTCGTTTTCAGGCATGGCAGAACCTCTTTCAAAGTCAAAGACAACAGGCAGTATCACATTGCCTGCATCATTAATAGCCCTGCCAAGCAATGGGTCATTCTTCTCTTTCTCACTAAGGATTATGTCAAAGACGATTATCTCCGCACCAGCTTCATTTAACTTATTGACGAGCTCTGCAATCTTATCTCTGCTCCACGGCCACCTGCCGAGCTTTTCTATGCTCTTCTCATCTATTGCTGCAATTAATACAGTGTCGGGAGGTTTTATTGTTCCCCTGACTTTAAATCTGTAATCGAGGAGCTTTTCTTCGAATGTTTCGAGAGGGGATAGTTTCAGAAGCATTAATATTGCGATTAATGCTGTTATGGAAAGGCCTATGAAGATGCCAGCTCTTTTATACATAGCTCAAAAGTTCATGGCTCATAGCTCTTAGTTCATGGTCATTTCTGCCATGAACAATGAGCCACCATCCATGAGCTATTTCTATCCCTCTGCCAGGGTGGTTGATACGACCTCTTCGATGGTGCTGACGCCTGTCAAAGCCTTTTCTATAGCGTCTTGCCTCAGCGTCCTCATGCCTGTTTCGATGGCTGTTTTCCTCAATTCTTCTGTTGAGGCTCCTTTTATCAAAAGGCTCCTGAGTTGTTTATTCATTGAGAGTATTTCATAAACACCTGTACGTCCCTTATATCCAGTGCCTTCGCATATATCGCAACCTTTGCCCCTGTATAGGGTCGTTCCCCGTTTAACATCTCCCTTTGTCAACTCTTCATCCTCCTCGGTTGCAATATAAGACTCCTTGCATTTTTTGCATATCCTCCTCATAAGCCTCTGTGCGCATACAAGAAGCAGAGAGTCTGCAACAAGGTATGACTCTATGCCCATTTCTGTAAGTCTTGTAACGGTGCCTATGGCATCATTTGTGTGGAGTGTGGAAAAGACGAGATGTCCTGTAAGGGATGCCTCCACTGCTGTCTTTGCTGTTTCAAGGTCTCTGATTTCTCCTATCAGGATGATATCCGGGTCATGCCTCATAAATGCCCTTATCGCCTTTGCAAATGTGTATCCAGCAGCCGGGTTTATATTGCTCTGTATAATCTGTCCACCCAGCGTATATTCAACAGGGTCTTCTGCAGTGACTATCTTGACATCCGGAGTATCCATGGATTTAAGAGCAGCATAAAGGGCTGTTGTTTTTCCGCTTCCTGTGGGGCCCACATGGAGGATAATTCCGTATGGAGAAGCTATTGCCTCTTTATACAATTTCATATTATGCTCGTTGAATCCGAGCATTTCGAGGGAGAGGATGGAGCTCTTTTTGTCCAATATCCTCATTACTATGTCCTCTCCGTGGGGTGTTGGGACCGTTGAAACACGGAGGTCTATCTCCACAGCGGGGTTATACTTGGTAAAATCTATCCTGCCGTCCTGAGGCTGTCTTCTTTCGTCTATCCTCATGTCGGACATTATCTTAAATCTCGTAATCAGGGCGTCCTGCGCATATCTCGGCACGCGCATTACTTCTGCAAGTTCTCCGTCTATCCGGTATCTGACTCGCAGATGGTCTATTGCAGGCTCAAGATGTATGTCGCTCGTCCTTTTCTGGAATGCCTCCTCAACTATCTTATTTGCAAGCATTACAATGGGCGCGCTGTTTTCTGTGGCATCCTCCCGTGCAACTTCTGCTACCTCTATCTCGGGCCTGTAAGTCTCCGCCAACTGGGATAGTATGCTTCCCATTCCGACCTCATCTTTTGGTAGCGCATAGAATTTTTCTATAGCCGAGAAGAGTTGTTTTGTTGTGGTCATTACTACTTTAGAATCTTTTATCCTGAACTTTGAATCCCTGTAAAGACGAATAACCTCGTCCAGTGCCATGAAATCCCTGGGCTCAACCATGGCAATGGTCAGAACTTCGTCTTCGTATTTTACAGGGACTACTTTATAGTTTTTTGCATAGGCAGGCTTTATATGTTTTAATAAATCAAGGGGCGGCTGTGGATAGGATGACAGGTCAACGAATTCATAGCCGAGATATTCTGCCTTAATGGCAGCTATCTTTTCCTCGGAAAACCCGGATTCCAGCAGGAGTTGTTCGAGGCTCTTCTTCTCCCTTGTTATTTTCGTAAGAAGCTCCTGCAGCCTCTCCTTTGTCAGGAGACCTCTTTCTATGAGCAGTTCTTCAAAGCTTTTTCCTGTCGGTCTTTTAAACGCCACTATACCCTCGTAAAGATGAGTATCAATTTTTTTACCTTTCCTTTTTCATCGAGGTATGGAATAATCTTTACCTCAAGCACTTCAAGCAAAGCTGCCATTTTAAATCCATGGGAAATGGACTCATTCACCTTTTCTTCAAGCTGTGTGTTAGCAAAGTTCGGGAAAAGCTCGAAGAAATACTCTCCCGCCATGTCATCGGTGGAGTATCGCATGCCGCTCATTACTTCTAAGAATTTGTTTGCGGAAATGATCCGCTTCTTTGTATCGAGTATGCAGATTCCTTCTTCTATATCATCGATAATGTATTCCCTGAGTTTTTTCTCTTCCTCGATGGTCTGGTATGAAAGGGCATTATTTACCGCGATACCCAGAAGAAATGCAAGTTGCTCCATCATGCTGACATCATGGTCAGAAAAGCCGTCCGGTTTATTAAGTGCCTGAAACACCCCTACAACTTCGCCCTTTGCCTTTACAGGGATTGCCAGCACACTCCTTGTCCTGTATCCGCTTTTTTCATCCCATCTCCTGTCAAAGCATAATCCGCTGTTTATTGATTTTAATTCTCCCTCGTCATAGGCATCTTTTATATTCAAGACCTTTCCTGTTGTGGATGAATATCCTGCAAGGCTGCTTCGGGTGATTGGAACCCTTATTTCTACGAGGTTGTCTGCCTGGAGGACTTTTGAGTAGAGCTCGTTATTATCTTTGTCCACCAGAAAAAGGGTGCATCTGTCAGCACCGAGGAGGATCTTTATCTCTTTGACAACGGTTGTGAGCACTTCATCGATATTGAGGGTAGAAAGAATAGTATTCAGGATGTCAAAAAACTTTTCTGTCTTTAATGAAAGTTGCTCCATCGCAGCTCCTTTTCAATATTGACTAATTATACCAGAACTTAAGGCTTTTTCCACTTATCTCCTACAAATCCAGCGATAAGGATGAGGCTCTGAAGTGAATAGCGATGCTTTGGTAACAGTTCTTTGCGACTGGAGTGTCAGGCAATGGTATAATCTCTCTGCTTCATTCTCGACAGGCATCCAGCCTGTCTCCGAAGCAAAGACAGCCCGCTTAGGCATTCATGCCACACTTGGGCTGTCCAAGTCGCTTCGAGACCATACCATTGCCTGACAGACGCAAGTGTCTGAGCGAAGCGAGTTTTGCGGCTGTAGCGAAAGAAGCATTAGAACTGTCAAAACAGAGCTCCTGAACGAAAGAGCCTTATCCTTATCGCTGGATCACGGTTTTAAATGGAAAGATATTGGACGATTTTGCTATACTCAAAAGGTTAGGCAAGAGGTTATAGCCGCTTTTATGGAGGTTTTATGGAAAAATATAAGTTTAATACTATAGAAGAGGCCCTTGAAGACATAGCAAAGGGCATGATGGTCATCCTCGTTGATGACGAAGACAGGGAAAACGAGGGCGACCTCTGCATGGCTGCTGAAAAGATTACGCCGGAAGCCATAAACTTCATGGCAAAGCATGGCAGGGGGCTTATATGTCTTTCTTTAACGCCTCAAAGAGTTGAAGAATTAAAACTGCCTATGATGACCGATACCAATACATCTTCATTCGGCACTGCATTTACAGTATCCATCGAGGCTAAAAAAGGCGTTACAACAGGAATATCTGCCCATGACAGGGCAGTTACCATCCTTACAGCCATAAACCCCCAGACAAAGTCTGAAGACATCGCAAGGCCAGGACATGTATTTCCACTCAGGGCAAAGCCCGGAGGAGTTCTGCAGCGGGCAGGGCAGACCGAGGGTTCAGTCGATCTTGCCAGGCTTGCAGGACTATATCCTGCTGGAGTTATATGCGAGATAATGAATGATGACGGGACAATGGCACGGGTTCCGCAACTGATGGAGTTTGCAGAAATACATCGCATGAAAATAATAACAGTAAAAGACCTTATTCAGTACAGGATGAGGACAGAGAGGTTTGTAAGGAGGATTGCTACTGTCCAGATGCCCACGGAATACGGAGGGGACTTTATAGCCATAGCATACGCCAATGATGTTGATCCCAATGTTCATATAGCACTTGTAAAAGGAGAAATCAGGCCAGAGGATAAAGTGCTTGTGAGAGTTCATTCCGAATGCCTCACAGGCGATGTTTTTGGATCGAAGAGGTGCGACTGCGGAGACCAGTTGCACAAGGCAATGGAGATGATAAGAAAAGAAGGCAAGGGCGTCATACTTTATATGAGGCAGGAAGGCCGGGGCATAGGCCTTGCCAATAAATTGAAGGCTTATGAGCTTCAGGACAAAGGTCTCGATACTGTTGAAGCCAATATTAAACTCGGTTTTAAGCCTGACCTGCGTGACTACGGAATAGGCGCCCAGATACTTGTTGATCTTGGAGTTAGAAAGATGAAACTCATGACAAACAACCCCAAAAAGATAATAGGACTTGAAGGCTATGGGCTTAAGGTTGTTGAAAGGGTGTCGGTAGAATCAACTCCCCACGATAAAAACATCGTCTATCTGAAAACAAAGAAGAAGAAATTAGGGCATATGCTGGAGAATGTATAACAATAGCCGTTGGCGCGCCTGAAGGGATTCGAACCCCTGGCCCTCGGCTCCGGAGGCCGATGCTCTAATCCACTGAGCTACAGGCGCGATATGGCTCATGGTTCATGGTTCTCATAGCTCGTACAAAAGATTTTTTAGCATCCATAATCTCTGAGCTAATTTGGGGTGGGCGACGGGGATTGAACCCGCAACCACTGGAGCCACAGTCCAGTGCTCTGCCATTGAGCTACGCCCACCATCTTATAGCTCATAGCTGTTAGTTGATGGCTCACAATTGATATTATATCTTTTGCCATGAGCTATGAGCAATTAACTATTAGCTATTTGGCGCGCCTGAAGGGATTCGAACCCCTGGCCCACTGCTTAGAAGGCAGTTGCTCTATCCAACTGAGCTACAGGCGCATGGTCGGGGCGAGAGGATTCGAACCTCCGACCCCCTGCTCCCAAGGCAGGTGCGCTAGCCAGGCTGCGCTACGCCCCGTAAATAATTAGAATACTAAAATGCCTTGATAAAAGTCAATTTGAGCCGCAC
>JAGUWD010000002.1 GCA_020062545.1 Thermodesulfovibrionales bacterium | reverse complement strand
GCGGCGCTGGCGTTTATTTGGATTTTTAGGCCCGATGTTCCCATGCTGCTTGTGATGCTAAGTGCAATTTTTATCGCGGGTGTCTTGAGTTCACATGCCGTTGAAAAAAATACCGGAATAAAAGACGGCAGGTATATCGTGATAGATGAATTTGTCGGTTATCTGGTGTCTGTAATATTCCTTCCTTTGACTGCGGTATATCTAATTGCAGCCTTTTTTTTGTTCAGATTTTTCGATATACTAAAGCCGCCGCCCATAAGGAATCTTGAGAGGATGTTCAGCGGCGGCATGGGCGTGATGATCGATGATCTGGCGGCAGGAGTAATTACAAATATAATATTACAGGTATTTAGGTTGGTCTAAATGAATGATGCTTATATTAGCAGGACACAGTTACCATGTCCTGCCGTGTGGTTGATGTTATGAGGTGCTTTATAGCCATAGATATGCCCGGGAATATAAAAGATGCCATTGCAGGCTTCATCGAGAAATGCGGACCGAATTCAAAAGGCTTAAGATGGGTTCCTGCTGAAAACGTTCACCTGACACTCAAATTCCTCGGTGATGTAAAAGAAGATTTAATTCCTGAGATAGAAAAGAGACTCGCATTAATATGCATGAGGCGCGATGTTTTTAATATTAATATACGAGGTGCTGGTGCATTCCCGAACTTCAAATATCCAAATGTGCTATGGATTGGGATAGACGAGTCAGAAGAGTTGAAGAAGCTTTATGAGGATATAGAAGAATCCATGTCTGATTTGGGATTTGAAAAAGAGGACAGGAAATTCTCTCCACATCTTACAATAGGCAGGGTGAAGGACAGGAAGGGTACAGAGCCGGTCATCAAGGGGCTCTATGCATTTAAGGATACATTTTGGGGTAGTATAGAAGTAAATGAAGTTCTGCTCATGCGAAGTATTTTAAAAACCACAGGGGCGGAATATTCAAAGATAGCGGGATTTAAATTATTTAAGGGATAACCGCATACTTTATTCCTTCGCCTTTTGAGAGCCTATTAAGTGCGAGATTAAGGTCTTTTAATGGATAACTGCCGCTTATCAGAGGAGAGAGATTAAGTGTATCTTTTAATAGATTGTAGGCAATTTTTACATCATGGGGAGTAAAATGGAATACCCCCTTTAATGTTAATTCATCGTAATGAAGTCTATATGTATCGTATGTTACTATTGTCCCTTTTTTCACTCCTCCAAAGAGAATGACCGTTCCTCCTCTTCTTACATAATTTACAGAGGTTTCCCAGACATCTATCTGCCCTGTACACTCAAAGACAAAATCAACACCGAGGCCATCGGTGAGTTCATCTATGGCACTTATAAGCCCTGACGGCAATACAGTTACGTCCGCTCCGAGGTTTTTGGCAAGTTCGAGCCTTTCCTGCTCAAGCCCTGTAATAATGACCTCGGCTCCCTTTAGTTTTGCCAGAGAAAGGTGCAGAAGCCCGATAGGCCCTGTGCCGATTATCAACACCCTGTCACCTTTTTTGATGTTTAATCCGTGCATACCATGAACCACACATGAAAGTGGTTCGAGCAGTGCTGCCTCTTCGAAACTCAGATTTGCAGGCTTATAAAAGAGGTTCTGTTTGACTATATGTGAGGGCAATAGAATGTATTCCGCAAAGGCACCTAAGACCTTTGTGTCCATTATATTCTCGCAGAGGTTATGGAGCTTTTTTTTGCAGTATCTGCATTTAAGGCACGGTGCACTGTGAACAGCCATTATTTCATCTCCAGCTTTAAAGTCTTTGATCCCTTTGCCGACTTCTGCAATGACACCGGAAAACTCATGTCCGAATACACCAGGCATTGGTATCATGGGATGTCCCCTGAGGAATGCCTTCAGGTCTGTGCCGCAGGTGAGGGCTGCCTTTACCTTTACGAGCACCTCACCCATGGATGGTTTAGGGACAGGTGTTTCCCTTAATTCGATAGTCCCTGGTTTTATTAGGTAGCTTGCAAACATTAATTAAACCCCAGTTTGCCGCCAAAGAATTGTCCGACAATAGCAGCTATTATGAAAAGGGGTATGAACTTATAGTCCGTATGGGACAGTATTCTCGCAATGACGACAATAGGGACTGGCATATGGATGTAGATAAACCATTTCAGTGAATATTTCCTTGAGCGGCTTCTCAGATAACCGAAGGGGATATTAAAAATAAATGCAAATAATATTATCAGCAACACCATTAACATAGTTTAATTATAACCCATCATCCGCACTTTTCGCAGTATCCCAGTATCTCGAGGCTGTGCCGGATACCTCTGAATTTTTCCTTCTGGCATATCTCATCCTGAAGCATCTCGAGGGTTGGAGAATAGAATTCTATTACCTTTCCGCACTTCATGCATATCATGTGGTCATGGTGCCTGTCTTTTGAGACCTTCTCATAATGGGCATGCCTGTCGATCCTTTCAACTTCTTCTATGAGTCCGATTTCTATGAGGAGGGGTATTGTCCTGTAAACAGATGCCCTCGATACCTTTGACCCCTTTGTCTTAAGCCTGATAAACAACTCTTCTGGATCAAAGTGTTTTTTCATGGCGAGTATTTCGTTCAGTATCTCATCCCGTTCTTTTGTTAATTTGAGGCCCTTTGTGGTCAGGAACTCCCTGAATTTTTGCTTTTCCATTACTCCTCCAGAGCTAATTGGTGAATGGATAAATGAGCATTTGGGGTCTTTATCCTATTCACTATTAACCAATATACCCATATACTCATATGCTTATATTGAAATATCGTAATATCCAGTTCAGCACTCCACCGAATAGAAATGCAGCAGGAAATACTATTGCTATAATCCACAGGGCTGTTTTTAGCCCCCGTTCCTTTATGATCATGAAGAAATTGGCGAGACACGGGACAAACAGGGTTATTGTAACGAGGCTTACAATGGATTGTACAGGCGTTAAAATGCCTTGCTGCGCCATTGTAAACAGTCCTGCTGCACCATAGTCCCTTCTCAGAAATCCGAGGATGAATGCCTCCGATGTTTTTGCAGGAAGGCCTAAGAGATTAACGACAACAGGCGATGTGAGCCTTTCGAGGTAGATAAGGAGATTGAATTTATGCAAAACAAAGAGGATGAACGTGCCGAGGATGAAGAGCGGCACAGCCTCTTTCAGATACCATTCAACCCTCCCTATTGTTTTTACCACGATGTTCGTTATATTTGGCATCCTGATGGGCGGTATTTCGAGAAAGAATTCGGTCCGTTCTCCGCTTACGATTTTTGATGCAAGAAAGCCTGAAACAAAGAGAACTACGAGAACGCTCGATACCCATATGATCGCAGCCTTTAAGGAGAGAGCGCCAAGCATCCCCAGTATGACCCCCAATTGTGCAGAGCATGGTATGGCGAGGGCCAAAAGGAATGTGGTGATTATCCTGTCCCTTCTTGTCTCCAGAATTCTCGATGTCATTACTGCCATTGTCCCGCATCCAAGACCCAAGACCATGGGAAGCACTGCCTTGCCATTGAGTCCTATTATATTGAATATCCTGTTGCTCATAATGGCAAGTCTCGGCAGGTATCCGCTGTCTTCGAGGATTGCGAAGGCTATGAAAAAAGTTACGGTTATAGGGAGTATAATGGCAATCGCATATGTCAGGGCTACTGTTACAAGCCCGTACTCTCCCACGAGTAATTCCTGCAGCAGTTCTATCGGGATAATGAGCTTGACGGCTTTTGTTACTGCTGGATTGAGGTAACCGTTAAATATGGTCTCCTCCACAAAGTCTACCAGTGTACCTGCGCCAAATACTCCGACAAATTCATAAAAGCCGTATAGCACTGCCAGTAAAACCGGGATACCATGGACAGGGTGCATACTTATACTGCCTATAAAATTCAGGAATTTCCCCCCTTCAGGACTGACCTTCTTTATGATCTTGCCGACTATTTCTTCTGCTGCCTCGATCCTTGTTTTATTTATTAAATATCCGACAGAGTCTTTGAACTTAAGCTTGCACTCATCCCTTAGTCTTTCTATTTCTGAGAGTGCCTCTTCTTTTACATTGGCTTTCAGCCAGTCCCTGAGACTTTCATCTTCCGACAGTATCATTATGGAGAGCGAACGCCGTGAAATATTTGATGACGGCAAGAGTTTTGATATCTTCTCGATATAATCCTCGATTACAGGGTTGTACTTTATTTGTATTGTGGGCCGCATAGGAGATACCATAGCCTCTTTTAATTCCTTTATCCCTTTTCGCTGAGGCGCTATGGTGCTTGTTACATTGATGCCGAGTGTGTTTTTAAGGCTTTCTACATCTATGGATATTCCCCTGTCCATTGCCTCATCAATCATATTGAGGTCAAGAACCATCGGAATGCCCATTTCCGAGAGTTGAAGTGTGATCAGGATCGTTCTTTTCAGGTTTTTTGCATCTCCTACCTGTACAACTGTTAAAGGTGCTTCTGTGAGTAGGATATCCCTTGTTACCTTTTCATCTTCGCTCATGGGTATAAGGCTGTTGACGCCGGGTGTATCTATGAGTAGCAGTCTTTTACCGTCAAGTGATATATTGCCCTGTGTTATTTCAACAGTGGTGCCTGGATAGTTGGATACTGTTACATATTTGCCCGTGAGAAGACCGAATATCACGCTTTTACCCACATTTGGATTGCCGATAAGTGCGATTTTTTCTAAATTGCTGGTCTGTCTTTTTGTCTTCGGTTTATGTTCGTGCAACTCAGTCCTCCATTTTATTGCGATTTAATCTCAGTTACATTTTAAAACATATAGCAGATTATTTTCAATATAAATCCGGCGATAAGGATAAGTCTCTTTCGTTCAGGAGCTATCAGCTATGAGCGATGAACTAAATAGTTTACTTGCATCTTATTTAGCGTATCTTGTATCCTTTTAAATTATGCATAGAAGGCTATTTTTTATTGTTTTTTTGGGTTTAACCATTGGCTTATTCCGGGTTTTTGATGTTCCTCTCATTGCTGCACAGGCCGGCAAAGAACATGCAGCAACTATAAAAATCGGCAAGCATCCCAGTTTTATAAGGATTGTTTTTTCCGGCATACCGGATGAGTATGTGCAGAAGGCCTCGGTGATACTCACAGGTAATAATATTATCAAGGTGGATTTTCAGTCTCCTGTTACCTTTAAAACACCCGAGAAAGGCATTCTGAAAAGCGAAGCCCCCCTCGAAATAGCATCGGGGGTCAGGATTGGCGTAAAAGGAAGCAGTTGTTCTATTACTGTAGAAAACCTCGATGATATAAACGTTTCAAAGTTTTCAACACCGACAAGGCTTGTCATAGATGCCTATATCAGCAAGCCAGCAAAAGAAGAGAAAGCCATCATGGATACGCCCATCGAGGGCAGTTCCATTCCGATGGAGACATTTGTTATAGATCCCGGTCATGGGGGGTACGACAGCGGGATTCGCGGTAAGAATTTTGTGGAGAAGGACTTTGTTATGTCATTCGCAAGGGATTTTTCGCACATACTCGAAAAAAAGGGTAAAAAGGTCTTCCTTACCAGAAAGGGCGATCAGGTACTCTCCATAAAGGACAGGGTCAGGGCTGCAAATCAGAAGTCCCCAGAAATATTTATCAGCATGCATGTATCATCCAAAAATGAGTTCGGCATATATACTGCACCAAAGATGATGACAATTCAGAGCCAACAGACAGAAAACATATCCGTGCAGGATAGCGATAAAAGTATTGCGAATGCCATAGCAAGTAATATTAAAAATGGATTAGGTGTAAATGTCAGACGCGAGAGGATGCCCTTGTCGGTCATAGCATATGTCAATGCACCTGCTTTATTAATAGAACTGCCCAACCCCGAAGGATTCAGATATGACAGAAATACGAAAAATAGATTGATAAATGCGATATTGATGGGATTAGGCAATGGAAAATAAAAAAAATGTAATAGTTGTCGTTGTTTTACTTCTTTTTATTGCAGCGCTGTCGGGATGGCTGTTTACGAAATATTACTATATCCCATCCGGGAAGAATAACAGTCCATTGATTGAACTGAAAGAAGACATTCCGCAGAATCAGGCTGCCTTCGGGATAACCGAAGAGGATACGATTACAGTAAAGATATTTTATCCATCCGAGGACGGTGTGACTCCTGAAGACAAAACGGTCCAGAACAAACCGCTGCCTGTGTCGATGGCAGAAGTAGTGCTGGCAGAATATCTGAAGGGATTAAAAGGATGGTCGAAGGATACAAAACTGATCGGGATTTACAGGGACAGGAATAGTGTTCTTTACATAGATCTGTCAGAGGAATTCAGGAGGAATTTTTCCGGGGATGCGAGACAGGAGTATTATCTTCTGAAGTCGCTGTTTGATACTGTTATTACAAACGTTGCCGGGACAGAGGATGTGAGGTTATTAATAGAGGGAAAGGAGATAGAGAGCATAGGAGGTCATTTCTCGATTCTTTATGGGCTGAAGAGTATAGCTCATAGCTCATAGCTGATAGCGCATAAATGCTAATTCACTATGAGCCATGAGCTATGAGCTATCAGCCAATAGGCATTTTCGATTCAGGAGTAGGCGGCCTTACGGTTTTAAAAGAGGTCAGCAGGATATTGCCTTCTGAGAATATCATTTACCTTGGCGATACTGCGAGGGTTCCTTATGGCATCAGATCGGCCGAGACCGTGACCCGATACTCCTTTGAATGCACGGAATTTCTCTTAAGGCAGGACATAAAGCTTCTGATTGTTGCCTGTAATACTGTCTCTGCCATAAGCCTGAAAGAAATACGGGAAAAGGTTTCTATACCTGTAATAGGCGTTATAGAGCCGGGTGCGAGGGCTGCAGTAAATTCCACAAAAAATAGAAGGATAGGTATAATAGGAACAGAGGCGACCATCAAGAGCAGTGCCTACCTGAAGGCTATTAAAGCACTTGATAAGGATATAGAGGTCTTTGGATTGCCATGTCCGCTCTTTGTCCCGCTTGTGGAAGAGGGCTGGACAGATGGTATTATAGCCAGACTTGTTGTGGAGAAATACCTGAAGGATATGATGTACAGGGGAGTGGATACCCTTGTCCTTGGATGCACCCATTATCCGCTTTTGAAGGGTGTGATTCAGGATGTGATGAATAAGGTTTGTCTTGTGGATTCAGCCATCGAGACAGCGAAGGTTGTAAGGGATATTTTGGAAGAGCAAAGAGCAAAAAGCAAAGAGCAAAGAGCAGGTGATCAGGGAAGGTTAAAATTTTATGTGACCGATTCCACAGAAAAGTTTGTAAATGTCGGTGAAAGATTTTTGGGAAAAAGGATTGATGATATTGAAAAGATAAATCTTGGGCGATAGGCGATAGGCCAGAGGCGATAGGAAGAAAGCAAAAGATGAAAACCAAGAGGAAGAATAAAACCTAATAGCCTATAGCTTATTGCCTATGCCTTTAATTATTCGGAGGTTAAATGAGGCCTGACGGAAGAAAGAACGATGAACTGAGAAGGGTGGAGGTTAAAAGGAATTTCATACCCTCTGCTGAAGGCTCTGTACTGATAGAAATGGGGAACACCAGGATCATATGCACGGCATCCATAGAGGATAAGGTGCCTCCCTTCCTAAGAGACCAGAAAAAGGGGTGGGTGACTGCAGAATACGGCATGATCCCGAGGGCTACGCATACAAGGAGCATGAGGGAGTCCACTTCCGGACGCATAGGAGGAAGGACGCACGAGATCCAGAGATTAATCGGAAGGTCGCTAAGGGCGGTGGTTGACCTTGAGCTTCTTGGCGAAAGGACGGTATGGATCGATTGCGACGTGATACAGGCTGATGGAGGTACGAGGACTGCCTCTATAACAGGAGCCTTTATTGCGCTTAATGATGCATTGCATCGTGCAATGATGAACGGCATAATAGAAAGGAACCCTGTAAAAGGCTATCTTGCTGCTGTCAGCGTGGGCATTATCAACAGCGAGCCGCGCCTCGACCTCTGTTATGCCGAGGATTCCACGGCAGAGGTCGATATGAATGTGGTCATGACAGGAGACGCAAGGATAGTCGAAATCCAGGGTACTGCAGAATCAGAGCCATTTTCAAAGGATATGCTAAATGTGCTTCTTTCGCTGGCAGAAAAGGGCGTTGGAGAGTTGTTCAAAATCCAGAGAGAGATAGTAAAGTCAAATATGTTAAAATATTAAAAAATGCAAGGGAAAGGCCAAAATATGTATAAGAGTCTGTTTGTTTGGTTGCTCATAGGGATGGCAATGATCCTCCTCTTTAATCTCTTCAATGTTCCGCCCAAGAGCGAAAAGGAGATAATATTCTCCGAATTCATCTCGAAAGTGGAATCCGGGGATGTGGATGAGGTTACAATCAAGGAGAACTACATTACCGGCAGGTTCAAGGACGGAAACAAGTTCAGGACATATACGGCTAATTATCCAGATCTTGTTAAGGAACTGAGGGATAAGAATATTAAAATAACCGTCAAGCCGCCTGACCAGAACCCATGGTATGTGAACTTCTTCTTCTCATGGGGTCCTATTATATTCCTTGTTCTGGTCTGGATTGTCTTCATGAGACAGATGCAGATGGGCGGCAACAAGGCAATGTCCTTTGGAAAGGCGAAGGCCAAGCTGGTTTCTGACAAGGCTGTAAAGATTACATTTGCGGATGTTGCAGGTATAGAAGAGGCAAAGACAGAGGTTGAGGAGATAATAGAATTCCTTAAAGACCCGCAGAAGTTTTCCAAACTTGGAGGAAAAATCCCGAAGGGCGTTCTGCTGGTCGGCCCTCCGGGTACAGGAAAGACCCTTCTTGCAAAGGCAATAGCAGGCGAAGCAGGCGTGCCATTCTTCTCCATATCGGGTTCTGATTTTGTGGAAATGTTTGTCGGCGTCGGTGCATCGCGAGTAAGAGACCTCTTTGAGCAGGCTAAGAAGAGCGCACCATGCATAATATTTATAGACGAGATAGATGCTGTCGGAAGACACAGAGGCGCAGGACTCGGAGGCGGACATGACGAAAGGGAGCAGACCCTTAATGCCCTTCTTGTTGAGATGGACGGTTTTGAAGGAAATGAAGGCATTATTATTATTGCTGCAACTAACAGGCCCGATGTCCTCGACCCTGCTCTTTTGAGGCCCGGAAGGTTTGACAGGCAGATAGTCGTGCCGACTCCGGATGTAAAGGGTAGGCTTGAGATACTTAAGGTTCATACGAGGAATATACCCCTCGATGAGAATGTAAATCTCGAAAAGGTAGCAAGAGGTACGCCTGGATTTTCAGGTGCAGACCTTGCAAACCTTGTAAATGAAGCCGCACTTCTTGCTGCAAGGAAGACAAAGGACAAAGTAGATATGTCAGATTTTGAATCTGCCAAGGACAAGGTATTGATGGGTGTTGAAAGGCGGAGCATGGTTTTGAGCGATGCTGAAAAGAAGAATACTGCTTATCACGAGGCAGGTCATGCCCTTGTTGCGAAGCTTACACCAGGGACAGATCCTATACACAAGGTGAGCATCATACCGAGGGGAAGGGCGCTTGGAGTTACGCAGCAGCTTCCAATAGACGACAGATACACATATTCGAGGGACTATCTCGAAAAGACATTGAATGTGCTTTTAGGAGGCAGGGCTGCTGAGGAGATAGCCTTACACCATATGACTACAGGCGCAGGAAATGACCTTGAAAGGGCTACAGAGCTTGCAAGAAAGATGGTCACAGAATGGGGCATGAGCGAAAAGCTCGGGCCGCTTACATTCGGTAAAAAGGATGAGCAGATATTCCTCGGTCGAGAGATAGCAAAGCATAAAGACTACAGCGAGAAAACCGCTGTTGATATAGACGAGGAGATAAAGAGGATAGTCATAGGCGCATATGAAAGGGCAAAGAAGATTTTAGAGGACAACTATGACCTCCTCGATGCACTTGCACACGCCCTTCTTGAGAGAGAGACCATAGAGGGACACGATATAGATAAACTGATTGAGAAGACAAGAGCTGTTGGGGCGTGAAGTTCGAGTGGTCAAACTTCTCTTTGGACTTTTCTAAAAAAACCTATGTAATGGGGGTGCTTAATGTTACCCCCGATTCATTTTCTGACGGAGGCCTTTTTTTTAATGAAAAAAAGGCCATCGAACATGCCCTCAGACTCATAGAAGACGGCGCTGATATTATAGATATCGGCGGTGAATCCACAAGGCCCGGCTCTGAGCCTGTTTCAGTAGAAGAAGAAATCAGGCGCACAATACCCGTAATAAAGGCTATCTCAAGAGAAATAAAAGTCCCGATTTCAATCGATACCTACAAGGCAGGGGTTGCAAAACACGCCCTTGATGCAGGAGCATCGATTGTTAATGACATAAGCGGACTGAGGTTCGACCCTGAAATGCCAAAGGTTGTTTCTGAATATAATGTTCCTGTAATAATCATGCACATAAAGGGAAGGCCGAAGGATATGCAGCAGAACCCTGTTTATGAGGCATTGATCCCTGAGATTATGGATTATCTGAGGATAAGTATCAGGCTTGCCAACAAATTCGGCATTTCAGACGATAAGATTATCATTGATCCGGGCATTGGTTTTGGAAAGACATTTGAGCATAACCTTGAGATCATAAAAAACCTTAAAGAATTTACCCTCCTCGGAAGGCCTGTTGCAGTGGGCGTATCGAGAAAGGCTTTTATAGGGAAAATCCTCGGCGATGTCCCTCCATCCGAAAGGCTTGAAGGCACTGCAGCGGCTGTGGCTATCTCCATATTCAATGGTGCAAACATTGTCAGGGTGCATGATGTGAAGGAGATGGCAAAGGTTGCAAAGGTTGCGGATGCTATAAAAAATTGTAGAATTTAATCATGGCCGATTTCACCCAGGACGACCTCAGAGATTTAATGTCAAAATGGCTTGAACCTGAGCGCATGCCGAAAAGATTCAGGGTTGTTACAGATACTACGGATTTTTACAGGGTTGATTATGATGATGTGGCAATATTTGAAGGCAGACCTTATCTTATAAGAAATGTCGAAAAGGAAGGCAGATTCGGCATCGATGAGCAGCCAAAGTTCTGGGTCAAGAGGGCAATAGACCTGATAACCGGAGAGACAAAGATCGTAAAACTGGTCTTCTGGGAAAGGTTTACTGCAAAGGTCGGGGGCATCTCATTTGAGTGCTTCAGAAGCCCTAAAAAAGAGGCAAGAATCCTCGAACTGGTCAAAGGTCATCCCAATTTCATGCAGGGATTCTCTGTTGAGGACTCTGCTGGAAACCTCATACGCATCATCGATTATATTAAAGGCAAGACATTAAGCGACCTTGTATTTTCAATAAAGAAATCCCATGAGGAGTATTTTCACGATGACCTTCCATTGCTCTTGAAATCTTATACGGAGATGATAGATGCCGTAAGGTTTCTTCATAATCATGGAGAAAAACATGGCGACATCAGAAGAGATCATATACTTAAAGACGCAAAGACAGGGAGGTATAAATGGATAGACTTTGATTTTAATTACTATCACGGAGAGAATAAATTCGGCTATGATCTGTTCGGTCTCGGCAATATCCTTATATTCCTTGTGGGCGGAGGCGATGTGACTATACAATGCCTTGCAGATAAACCCGATATTTTGAATTCAATAAATGAAAATGACACGAACATCGTGTTTCATAACCGTGTTGCAAACCTTAAAAAGGTCTATCCATATATCCCCGATGAGCTTAACTATATTCTCCTGCATTTCTCTAACGGAGCGACTGTGTTTTACGAATCCACGGATGAACTCTTCTCTGACATGGAGAAGGCGATAAACAAATTATGCTAAAATAGACACCAATAAACCCGTATTAATTCATAGAACGAAGCGAAAATACTTTGTCTTCTGCCATAACAAAGTTTATAAATAATATGGGTAAGGAGGAGACGTGTCTGACAGGATTAAAGTGAAAAATCCCATCGTTGAAATAGACGGTGACGAAATGACAAGGATCATATGGCATCTCATAAAGGAAAAGCTCATACTGCCTTTTCTTGATATCGATTTGAAATATTACGACCTCGGTATAAAGCACAGGGATGAGACAGATGATAAGGTTACTGTTGAGGCAGCATATGCCATAAAGGAGTTCGGTATTGGTGTTAAGTGCGCCACCATAACACCCAATGCAGCTCGTGTAAAGGAATACAACCTCAAACAACAGTGGAAAAGCCCCAACGGGACAATCCGTTCAATACTGGACGGTACGGTATTTAGAAAGCCCATAATCATAAAAAATATTCCACCTGCAATCCGCAAATGGAAGAAGCCGATCATCATCGGACGTCATGCATACGGAGACATATACAAGAATGTGGAGATTGTGGTCAATGGGCCCGGCACTGCAGAGATTGTTTTCACTCCCGAAGGAGGCAGTGAAAAGACCATATTGAAGATTCACGACTTCGAGGGCAAAGGCGTAATCATGGGAATGCATAATACTGAAAAGTCCATCAGGAGTTTTGCACAATCGTGTATAAATTATGCCCTCAGCGAGAAGGTTGACCTCTGGTTCGGCGCAAAGGATACAATTTCTAAACAGTATCATGGTTTTTTTAGAGATGTGTTTGCCGAGGAAGTGGAAAAGGTTAGAGACAGGTTTGAGCAGGCGGAAATACATTACCGTTATCTTCTGATCGATGATGTTGTTGCACAGGTGATAAAATCAGAAGGCGGTATGCTCTGGGCATGTATGAACTACGACGGTGATGTAATGTCTGATATGGTGGCAACAGGTTTTGGAAGCCTCGGTCTTATGACATCTGTCCTTGTATCACCGGATGGCAAATTCGAGTATGAGGCTGCGCATGGTACGGTAATGAGACACTATTACGAATATCTTAAAGGCAAGCCAACATCAACAAATTCCATTGCGTCTATCTTCGCATGGACAGGCGCTTTGGCAAAAAGGGGAGAGCTTGATAATACCCCTGATGTAATCAAATTTGCAAAGACCCTCGAAGGTGTTGTTATCCAGACAGTGGAAAGCGGCACCATGACAAAAGACCTGATGCTTATTGCAGAGCCTCCTGTAACAAAATATGCCCTTACAGAGGAGTTTATCGATGCAGTTGCTGAGAGGCTGAAAAAGGCTATTTAGCCTTTATTTTCTTCGAGTTTCTTCAGCAGGTCTTTTTTCTTTATCCGGCCGTGAAGGGTTGAGCCGTCTTTGAACTCAAACACAGGAATATCGAACCTGTAGAGTTCATAAAGCTCATCGTCAGAGGTTATGTCTATTTTGTTGACCTCTAATTCGTATTTTCCCATTAATCCGTTCAGCATCTCCTCTGCCATGTCGCAGAACCAGCATCCCGGTTTATAGTAGAAAGTCAGCCTGACCATACTTTATTTCTTATCTTTTGAGCCGTGCACCCACCAGTCGCTTTTGTCCTCAAACCACCATAGTGATGAATCTGTTTCGAGGATTGTCTCTGCGAGTTCACGTGCGATGTCTGTTTTCAGTCGCTTTATTGCAAAATCGAGCCATTCATCCGCATATTTATTGCCGAGGTCCTTGTATTCTTTTAGTGCGAGTATCATTTCGAGCTGGTCGGCATCATATGCCAATTGCGCTTCAAGGGTCTTTCCTTCCAGAAACTCGAAGATAAATTCTTTTATCTCGTCTCCGAAAGGCAATGTTCCTGAAAGATCATCGATTGCCTTATGCTCATCAGGTTTAACATATTTTTTGTTCACATAGTTCAGGTCTCCTGTCCTTGCCTCCGGAAGATCATGGAACAGACACATCTTGATAAGTTTGTCTGTATCAACGCCATTTGTCATTCGTCCGAGGGCATATCCGATATATACCGTCCTGAATATATGCTCTGCAACGGATTCGGCTCCGGAGCCCAAAAACTGAAAGCCTGTCCTGGGTGTGCGTTTTAGCATCCCTGTCTCGAATAAAAAATTTGCTATTCTCTTCATACATTCTCCATAAAATGATATTAGTTTTAACTTATTATTTTACTTCTGCATTGAGTATTTTTTCAAAAATCGGGTAAAATTTAAGAGTTTTAATATCAAATGGGACGGAGGTATTTTAATGGAACTGGATGTAAGTATAGATAAAGATTCTATCTCAATCACTATCAGCGACCCTTTTCGCCTCGATGTAGATGCAATTGCGGAAAGAATAGATGGCTTTGTTTCTTCTAAAGGGCTCAGATTGAACGGCTTTGACATAAAGGGACTCCTTCCCAGAATGGTCAGGGGCATTGCAGGATGCGAAGATGGGTGTCCTGCCAATGCGCTGGAACTCGTGAGCAGCGGATTTAAGAATTTCGACCTCGCCTATATAGAAGGAGGAATACTCACGGCAAAGGCCGAGCTGGAGAGCGGGAAAATCCTTAACCTCAAAATGTTTCCGGATTTTTAGGCTTATCAATGGATTTCTGTGAAGAAGAGTAAAAAACTTTTGTTTGACCGGATTATGAAAGGCATTCCCTTCTTTGCATGCCTTTCCGGAGATGAGATCGAGGATCTGCGGCATGTGCTCGTCGAAAAGCATTTCTCAAGAAATAAGATAATATTTGTGGAAGATGATACGCAGAATTATATGTATGTCATCCTTTCTGGTAAGGTAAAGGTAGTGTATCTGGGCGCCGACGGAAAGGAGCATATCCTTGCAGTGCATAAAACAGGGGATTTCTTTGGGGAGATGGCTCTGCTTGACGGAAAGACAGCGCCTGCTACAGTGATAGCAATGGAAGACACGGATATCCTGATAATGTCAAGAAAGGACTTTGAAGAATCTCTACTGAAAAACAACAAGGTGCTCAAAGAGATAATTTCCATACTCTGTACAAGGCTCAGGGATGCATGGATGATGAACAAGGTTCTGGGCCTGCCGCGCGCTGAGGAAAGAGTCAGAATGCTGCTTAAGCTTATGGGAATTCATTATGGCATAAAAGATAAACGCGGCACTGTCATAACATTGAGGCTTACCCATCAGGATATTGCCGATTATTCATCGCTATCCAGAGAGACTGTAACCCGCCTTCTTAACAGGCTCGTCAGGGACGGGGAGATCGAAGTCCTTGACGACAGAAATATCCTTCTTAAGCCATCCTTTTAGCAAAAAAGCACTATCTTGTGATTTTGGTCACATTTTTCCAATTTCAGGCCGGCTATAATGGATTTAGAAAATAATAAAAGGCGGGGGTAAAGATGACAAAGACAGAACTAATCGATAAGGTTTCATCATCGGCAGGAATCACAAAGGCCGAGGCAGGAAAGACCATTGACACTACCCTTAAATCGATAGAGGTATCTCTGAAAAAGGGCAGAAGGTCATCCTTGTCGGGTTCGGAACATTCTCTGTTTCCAAGAGGAAGGCAAGGAATGGACGCAATCCAAGAACAGGTAAAGAAATCAAAATCCCTGCGATCAGGGTCCCGAAATTCACAGCGGGCAAGATTTTGAGGGATGCAGTGAAGTAAGGAGAGAGTTTAATATGTTTAAGCTTTTAAAAAGAATCATAATTGTATGGGTGCTGTTTATCACTATCGCGGTTATAGGAGGAGGCGGCGACCAATTCAGGTGGTTTTTTGATAAAACAGGCATTGTGTCTCAGAAGGTCACGGATTGGATCGCAACAAAGGCTGATAGTTTGAAGGAAGAGGCAGATGCAGTAAAAGAGCTTGTAAAACAGTGGACAGGCGGTAAAAAGAAGCTTGCCCAAAATAGTAACTGAGAATTTACAGTCCTTTGTCCAGAAATCCCTTCATCAATGCAGCAGTGAATTGCTCCTCAATATCAATATCAGGCCCGAAGAAATGTTGGCTGTTTTTCAAAACTTGTGTAACGCCGTGTGCGTCAAGCATGTTGTCAGGGAGTGCTGCGGATGGATTTGAGCTTACGATAAAAAAGCCTTCTGGATTTGCCCATACACGCCAGTAATAGTTGCTTTTATCCTCGATGGCAAAAACCATATTCGCATTGCAGAGTTCTTTTAACGTGTAACCGTAGTTTTTTAAAAAATCGATGGATACTATCTGTGAGGCTTCAAAGAACCTTTTCCATTGGGGGTTGGTAAATGAAACGATCCCTTTCTTTAAGGTGTGTTGAAACTGTATAAGATCCACATGAGCCTTATGCATCCTGCTTGCAGGACTGTGCTCAAGCCAGACTATTTTGTCTGCTGGTATATCTGCTAAAAACCTGGCATAAACCTGAGTTGCGATGCGGTCACAAACATTGGTGACAGATAAACCCTTATTATTTTTGCTCTCTGTCATCATTGCGCAGTGGACACCATTGTCATATCTGGCTATGTCAATAGCGCATTGATCTGCGTGGATTCTGGATGGGTGCGGTAACTGATACTGGAAAGTTCCGCTGAAAAGCATATCCATCTTTTCTGGCATCCTTTACATCCTTTCCGGTGCCTTTACTCCCAGTATTTTTACCCCATGTTTCAGAACGTTCTGTGTTGCCTTGCAGAGGGCAAGCCGTGCCTTTGTAATCTCCAGATCCTCCGATACCACTCTGTGTTTGTGGTAATAAGTATGGAACATGCCCGCAATTTCCTGCAGATAAAATGTTATTCTGTGCGGCTCATGCGCTATTGCCGCATTCCTGAACATCATGGGATATAGAAGGAGTTTTTTGATAATGCGAATCTCCTCTTCATTGAATAATTCTCCATTAAAATCTGCCCATGACCCATGACCCATGACCCATGACCTTTCCCTTGCTTTTTCGAATATACTATTTATCCTTGCATGGGCATACTGGACATAATATACAGGATTCTCTGATGACTGTGCCTTTGCCACTTCTATATCCACTTCGAGATGGCTGTCAGCCCTCCTTGTGAGGAATAGAAACTTTGTGGTATCGGCGCCTATCTCATACATCACCTCGCGGAGCGTGATGAATTCGCCGGCCCTTTTCGACATCTGCACGGGCTTTCCTCCCCTTAAAAGAGTAACCATCTGCACAAGCAGGACTTTCAGGTGTTCTTTCGGGTATCCAAGAGCCTGAATAACCGCCTGCATTCTCGGCACATAACCGTGGTGATCTGCTCCCCATATGTCTATTATTTCATCGAATCCCTTTTCTACTTTTTTTCTATGGTATGCAATATCGGGAGCGAAGTATGTGTAGTCGCCTTCTCTTTTAATTATAACCCTGTCCTTATCGTCTCCGAATTCCGTTGATTTAAACCATGTTGCGCCCTCTTTTTCATAGATATATCCACGTTTTTTAAGATCATTTATAGCTTGAACGACCTCTCCTTTTTCATAAAGTACTTTTTCGCTTTGCCATGAGTCGAAGAAAACACCAAAGTCCTCAAGGTCTTTCTTTATGGCGGCGAGCATTTTCTTGTATGCGAAATCCGTAATTTCTTCAAGTAACTCCTCATCTTTTAACTCTCGACTCTTGACTCTTGACTTTTGACTTTCTTTAAACTCTTTTGCAAGGTCTTCTATATACTCTCCTCTATAGCCATCTTCAGGAAAGGGATATTCTATTCCTATCAACTGCTTGTATTTCGCAAGTACAGACATGCCGAGCAGCCTTACCTGCCTGCCTGCATCGTTTATATAGTATTCTCTTTCTACTCTGTATCCTGCCTCTGTTAACAGATTAGACAGTGCAGCGCCCAGTGCCGCTCCCCTTCCGTGTCCGAGGTGTAGGGGGCCTGTTGGGTTTGCACTGACAAACTCTATCTGAACCCTTCTGCCTTTTCCTATGTCCTCAATAAGAAAATTGTCCTGCTTTTCAATGAGTTCTTTTAACTCATCGCATAGGTACCTTTTCGAAAATGTAAAATTTATAAATCCAGGCCCTGCTATGTCTATTTTTTCAAATATCTCCTTATTTTCGAGGGAGTTAACAATATCTTCTGCTATCTTTCTGGGAGGCTTTTTCAATGGCTTTGCAAGTCCCATCGCAATGGGCGTTGATAAATCCCCAAAGCCTTCCTCCTTAGGAATCTCGATCTCGATGCTGACCTCTGCGTGCTGTGCACTGACCGCTTTTTTCAGTATTTCCCTGAGAATTTTTTCCATAACTGTTAAGTTTAAGCATCTTAATATCTGATTGTCAATTAAGCTTAAAATTTAAACGCTGCTGTCCAGAATAATCTATCAACGGGATGATTGCCTAATCATGCCAAGAAATTTACAAAAAATTAACGGTCATTAACTATAAATTAATATGCTTCGGGTATATAATTTTTATCAAGATGGATATTGGCGGAAGTCTAATAACCGGCTTAATAAACGGAGAAACTCCGGGCAAGCCATGTGGAGAGATAAAGGAGGTATAAGAATGGGTGTAACACGCAGGGATTTCTTAAAGTACTGTGCTATAGGGACTGCTGCTGTTGCGGGATCGCGGTATTTCCAGCTTGCGCACTCTATGCAGGGGGACAATGCTGCCATCTCATACATACGGTCAACCTGCTCCCCTAACTGCACCGGCGCATGCGGATTCAACGCGATGGTCTATAAGGGCAGGATCGCGTCCCTTGTCCAGGCAGCCGATTATCCTGACAAGGAGTACAACCCGAGGGGATGTCTGAGGGGACAGTCGATGCTCAACCTAATATATGGGCCGGACCGCCTGAAACAACCTCTCATAAGGGTAGGTAAAAGGGGAGAGGGCAAGTTCAAGGCGGTGAGCTGGGACGAGGCACTGGATTACACGGCTGAAAAACTTGTGGAGATTATGAAGAAGTATGGTCCTGAATCTGTCGCCAGCACTATACAGGTGCCTGGCACCGGGTATGTTAACAAGGGTGCGCTTATGAGGCTCTCTTCGATGTATGACTGGAGTGTTATCCACGCCTATACCATGAATGGCGACCTCCCTGCCTTCTGGCCAATGACCTTCGGCGTGCAGACAGAGGAGTTGGAAAGCCTCGAATGGGCCAACTCAAAGTATACCGCTGTCTTTGGCTCAAATATCATGGTGACGAGGGTGCCTGATGCCAAGTTCCTGAATATAAGCCGCGAGCGGGGGGGCAAGTTCATCATGGTTGACCCCAATTACACCCCTACTGCTGCCAAGGCCGATGAATGGGTGCAGATCAATTCTTCTACTGACGCTGCTTTTGCCCTTGGTATTGTCTATGTCATCCTTAACGAAAAGCTCTATGATGAGGAATTCATCAAGACCTACACTGACATGCCGTTGCTGGTAAGGCTCGACAACAATAAAAGGCTCCTTGCCCGTGAAGTCAGATCACTGGCAGGAGCGGCGGCTGCGATGAAGGGCAGAATCCCGGAATACCGCGAGCTCTATGTGGCTTACAACAAGAAGACCAAAGGCTTTGTCATTCCCAATCCCGAAAACCTGAAGAGAGATTTTGATCCGGCCATCGAAGGGGAGTTTGACGTTGAACTCGTTAATGGCAAAAGGGTAAAGGTCAAGCCTGTCTTCCAGCTTATGAGCGAGTTTATCAATAAGGAATACACTCCTGAAAAGGTTGCCCGCATAATTGCCCCTGAAGAGGCAAGGGTCAGGGAATACACCGATAAGATTATCAAGCTCGGTCGCGAGATGGGAACCATCAAGCCCCTTCACATCGTATACGGAGCCAGCAATTACCAATGGTTCCATGGCGACTTGAAGGGCAGGGCGCTGTCGCTCATCGTTACCCTCACAGGAAACCTTGGCAAGCCGGGTGCTGGCATCTCGACTTATGCGGGACAATACCGTGTCCGCTGGCCGCTGGGAGCGTGGTGGGCTTACAAGAGTAAGGCCTACAAATGGCTCAATTACCTGCTCTGGATGAACGACGAATACAGGAACACTGAAGAGTTCAATAAATACAACAAGGAAATCCCCCATCCCAAGAACGGGGTCAAGGCCTTTGTCTTCGGCTGGGGTAATCCCTTTGATCAGCACAATATGTCTAACAGGATGCGGGAGAAGGCCACTAAGGGCGAACTTGAGCTGATCGTCTCCACCGACTTCCAGATGAGCACATCTTGCCTTTGGTCAGATGTGGTCTTGCCGGGTGTGGCGTGGTATGAGAAGTACGACCTTACTGCCACGGTCTCGCATCCATATGTACAGCTTCAGCAGCCCGCCATAGAGCCGCTCTTCCAGTGCATGCCAGAAATATGGATATTCAAGGAGCTTGCGAAGAGAATCGCCATAAAGACAGAAAATGAGGAAATCCTGAACAGCATAGCTGATTTTTATGTTAATCCTGAATTGTTCAAAAAAGAGGAGGAAGCAAGAAAGAACGGTTCATGGACACTAAAACTGGCGCGGGAGATCGCACAGCAGGCCAGCCTCGACGCTGCGGCATTGATGCTCAAGACAGGCGGGCCACAGGTACAGGACATCACCGTTGACATGCTTAAGCAGGGGCCGGTTAGGCTTAACCTGCCCACGCCCAACAAGAGGCAGATTATGTTCTATGAGCAGATTATGGAGCTACAGCCATTCCCGCCGGTCTCCTATCCGGCACCGCTGCCAAAGACAGCGCGCTTTGTCAAAAGCGGACGTGTTGAATTCCACAAGGACGAGGATGTCTTCATAGACACAGGGGAGACACTGCCTATGCACAAAGACCCCTTTGTGGATACAGAAAACAAGACACCCGGGGTAAAGGAGAAATACAAGTTTGCACTCATCACCAGGAATGCCCTCTATCGTGTGCATTCCACTCACAGCAACAATATCACCATGCTGGAACTGCAGGACTTGAAACCCAAGGTCTGGCTCAACCCCAGGGCTGCCGCCGAAAGAAATATAAAGGAGGGAGATCTTGTTGAGGCATATAACAACAGGGGAAAGGTCTACGGATATGCTGTCCTCGACCCCGGGCTTCATTATCGCGTGGCTATATTTGAGGAAGGCTGGTGGAGCAGGTATCTCAAGGGCACTTCTTACAATACATTAACATATCCATGGATAAAGGCCGCGCATCTAATCTATTTCGTACCGGGCATGTGGGAGCCCACCACTGCCTGGAATGAGACCGCATGCGAAGTAAAAAAGGCCGAGGGGGTAAAACATGCGTAAATTAGGAATGGTCATAGATCTCAGCCGTTGCATAGGATGCAGGAGCTGCGCTGTCGTCTGCAAGATACATAACTCATTGCCACCCGGTACATGGTGGCAGAGAGTAGAGACGGTGGGGGCAAAGGAGCACATGATCCCGACTGGCGAATATCCAGACCTCTCGGAGGTCTTCCTGCCAATACCCTGCCAGCACTGTGAAAACGCTCCGTGCGTTAAGGTATGTCCGGTTGGCGCCACATGGCAGAGGGAAGACGGCCTCGTACTCGTTGATTACGAACGCTGCATTGGCTGCCGTTACTGCATGACTGCCTGCCCTTACGGCATCAGACAATTCAACTGGCAGAGTTCTGATGACAGCTTCAAGGAAGGGTTCAAAAATGCCGGCTTTGAAGAGAACTGGTTTAAGGACAAGGAATACCGTTACGGTTATCCCCTCGACCACAGGACTAAAGATGGCAGGCTCGTCTTCACCCTGAAGCGGCCCAGGGGCATTGTCGAAAAATGCACCTTCTGCGTCCAGTATGTTGATCAGGGGCTGCTCCCTGCCTGTGTGCGCGGATGTCCGGGTAACGCCAGGACATTCGGCGACCTCAACGACCCCAACAGCGAAATATCGAAGATTATTCGGGGGCGTGATGTATTCAAACTGCTTTCAGACCTGGGTACAGAGCCAAAGGTCTTTTACATTCCGCCGTCCAGGAAAGAGGGCAAAGGAGGCATAAGCTATGGAAAAAAATTATAACAATATAGTAAAAGGCTTGGCTGTAGTGGCTGTGTTGGGCCTTGTGGCCTATATCTACCAGCTTTACAGCGGCCTTATCGTGACCAACATGAGGAACCCCTTCTCATGGGGACTATATGTGGCAACATGGGCATTCTATGTGGGAACTGCAGCGGGCGGACTGGTCGTTTCCTCTGCCATCTACCTTTTCAATGCCAGGCAGTTAAAGCCCATCGCACGTGTAGCGGCTCTCACCGCTTTTCTCTTTGCCATGGGCGCCATGATCATCCTCCTGCCTGACATAGGCCGTCCCGACAGGCTCTATAATATGATCATCCATCCTAACTTCAAGTCCATGCTGCCATGGGACTTCATAGTCCTTTCTTCTTACGCGGTGGTCTCGGCCATCTATACTTACACACTCATGTATCCCGATATCGCCGCAAAAGGCGTTAAGCTGCCGTTTTACGGTGTAGTGGGCAGGAAGGAATTGACCGAAGAAGGACTGGCAAGGCTCAGGGAAGAATCTGACAAAAAGGCGAAACGTCTGGCTCCCATTGCTCTACCCCTCGCCATTCTCATCCACACTGTTACAGCATGGGTGCTCGCCACACAGTTTGCTCGCTCTTGGTGGTACGGTGGGGTGCTTGCCCCGACTTTTATTTCAGCGGCTCTTGCCACTGGTCCGGCCATTGTTATCCTTGCTTCCCTTGTAGTTTTCGGGTACAAAGACAAGATGGAGGGCACTTATACGCTGCTCGCAAAGGTCTCTGCGGTCTCAGCCATCATCATGCTTTTCATGTACTACAATGACTTTATGATACGCTTCTGGTGGCATAACGGAAGGGATTTCGACGCCCTCAAGCTTGTCTTTACCAAATACATATTTCTCCATGCCGTAGAAGTGATCTTTATCCTTCTCTCGGCCTATATCTTTATTAAATATCCCAAAGACCCTAAAAAGCTGGTTCAGGGAAGTTTATCGGTTATTGTGGGTGTTTTCGCCCACCGCTTCCTGCTGCTGCCTCCGGCATACAACATAATACCGCTAAGGGTTCCGGTTATTATGCACAACGAGACCGTGGAGTGGAGTTATCCCATTGCTGTTGGGCAGATACGAGGTAATCTTAACAATCCCGAAAAGGTCTTCGTAGCCTACTGGAGTTATGTCCCTTCCATTGTGGAGATTGCTGTAACTGCGGGTGTCATGGCGTTCCTCGTTCTCGCCTTCCTGAAGCTGGTGCAGATATTACCGGTGAAAGAGGTGGAACAATGAATCCTTTTCGCTACTTCTCCCTGGTCTTTTCTTATCCGACAGAGGAGATGTTGGAAGAAATAGAAGAGTTGAGCGCTGATTTTCCGGGAATGCGCTGCAGCGAAATACTAAGAGGCATGCCCATCGAAGATGTGAAAGCGGAATATACAAGGCTTTTTATCTCCGCTTTCCCTGCCTTGCTCTGCCCGCCCTATGAGTCTTTCTATAGGGAAGGCGTTGTATATGGTAATACGTCTGCTGAGGTTTGTGAGATATACAAAAGCCATGGCTTTGACTATGTTTATGAGGGAGAGCCACCGGACCTTCTGAGCGTTGAACTCGATTTTCTCTCGATGACGAATGATGGTGACTTCCTTGACAGACTTAAGGAATGGATCTTTGATTTTACTGAAAGGGTCAAGAGGCATTCGTCGTTATATGGAATTTTAGCCGAAGAACTCGAAAATTTTATAAAGGGAGTTTGAGGGACTTTGTCCCTCAAAGTAAATGTCTCGGTTAACTCTACATTGAAGGATTGAATTTTTCTGGATTATCTGAGTCTGAAAATTTACATAAAATTAACACTTATTAACTCCAAATTTACTGTATTTAGTAGTAGGATTTAATATACAGAAATTTAAAAGGGGGTGAGAATATATAGTAAGAAACAAGAGGTAAAAAGGGAGAGGTAGGAAGCATGCGGAAAAGTTAAGAAAAGGAGGTATTATATGAGTAAGAGGATTTATGTATTATTTATGGCTGTTCTGGCGCTTGTCCTTATAGGTGGAGTTTACTACACAAGCGCAGATGCTCAGTACAAAGCTGATGCGAAGAAGACAGCAGTCGAAAAACCAGTAAAGGTAGAGACATGCTATGGCTGTCACGCACCCATTAAAGAGCTTCACACAATGGGCAAACATGCAAAAATCAACTGTACAAACTGCCATAGCGGTCTTGACAAACATCTGAAGTCACCAGGCAAAGATACAAGGCCTGTAACAGACATGTCCTGGGAGGCATGTGGAAAATGCCATAAAGATCAGTATAACAGCTTCATGAAGGAGGCGTATCATAGGCCTGCAAGGGATGAGAAGTCCCAGCTAACGAACAGGGCTCCTAATCCATTCTGGGATAAACTCATGATGGGTCATGGCTTTACAAAGGAGCACAACCTTACAAGGAGTCATAAGTGGATGCTCATAGACCATCTGATTGTTGACAGGGCCTATGGCGGAAGGTTCCAGGGAAAGAATGGCTGGAATTATATCTTTGAGGGAGGTAAGGCCTGGGATGTGCTTGTCGATACAAAGCCAGATGCAAAAGAGCATAAGGCATTTATTCCTCAAAGTGCGCCAGCGGCAAACCCTGTTTGCCTGAATTGTAAGACCCAGGACCATATCCTTGACTGGGCATACATGGGAGACCCTGACAAGGGTGCAAAATGGTCAAGGACATCCTTTGTCCCTGAATTTGCAAAAAATCTTCAGCACGGACTTAATTGCTTTATGTGCCATGACCCTCATGCAGCAAAGCCGAGGATCGTAAGGGATGGGTTAATTGATGCACTCACAAGACCTGATGGCGATACCCTCTGGCATAAGGATCCGAAAAGGACAGGAATCAAGGTTGTAGATATGGGTGTAAGGGGCTATACAAGAAAGATAGCCCTTCTTGACAAGTATGATACGAGGCTTCAGTGTGGACAGTGTCATGTTGAGTATAACTGTAACCCTGGCTATGACCCAACAAATCCTGATACTTCAAAATACACAGTCACTATGAAGGACAGAAGGACAAACCACTTCCCTTATAAGGATGTCTTTGAGCTTTATGATCACTATGTGAATAAGGTCCACTTCCTCGATTTCAAACACGCACTGACAGGAGGGTTGCTCTGGAAGGCACAGCACCCTGAGGCAGAGACTTACTATAATTCAAAACATGCAAAGGCAGGTGTCGGATGTGACGGTTGCCATACTCCGAAGGTAAAGGATAAGAAAACAGGTAAGACCTACACATCTCACTTTGCAGTAACGCCAAAGGTTCAGCTTAAGGATACATGCCTCAAATGTCATTCAAAATGGACAGAAGAGCAGGCAAAATATGCCATTGACTCTATCAAGGCTTATACAAAGGGTAAGATGAGAAAGGCCGAGTTCTGGCTCTCTGCCTTAATCGACAAGATAGTTGAGGCAAAGAAGACCGGAGTGGATGCTGAGACCATAAAGAAGGCACAGGATCAGCACCTAAAGGCGCATATACTCTGGGAATACTGGACTGCAGAAAATTCAGACGGCTTCCACAACCCTGAAATGGCAAGGGAATCGCTCACAAGGTCTGTTGACGAATCACAGAAGGGCATCAAAATAATAACAGATGCCATGGCAGCAAAAACCGCTGCAAAGTAATTAGATACAAAAGGCGGGGCTAATGCCCCGCCTTTTGTATCAACCTCTGGCAAGAATAAAAAGGAGGCTCTATGAAAAGATTGATAATTCTGTTTCTAATATTTGCCCTGCCTGTTACCGTTATTGCAAAAGAGAAAGGTCATATAAAAACATCTGAGGATCAGGAATGTTATGAATGTCATGGGACTCAAATGCAGGTATGGCAGGATGGTAAGCATGGACTTATGAATGTCAAGTGTGTGGTATGTCACGGCTCAACAGATAAAAACTTCGTTGCAAAGCCTGATATTTATAAATGCAGGGGATGCCATGGTGAAAAGGTAAGTGATGTAGAAAAAAGGATGCCTCCTAAATTGAGAAATTGTTTTCTCTGCCATGAGCATCACTCTGTGACATTGAGATTTCACATGAAAGGGGGTAAATAGGATGGATATTACAAGAAGACAACTTCTAAAATACTCGGCAGCCCTTGCAGCAGCCTCTGCCATAGGTCTTGAGCTACCCCTGCCAAAGAATCTTGAGGCAGTGCATGTTGAGAAATGGGTAAAGGGCGTCTGCAGATATTGTGGTGCTGGGTGCGGTGTATATGTTGGTGTTGATAAAGGTAAGGTTGTTGCTGTTCAGGGCGATAAGGACAACTGGAATAAGGGATTCCTCTGTGTAAAAGGATATTATCTACCACCAATCCTCTATGCTGCTGATAGGGCAAAATATCCAATGCTCAAAAAAGGTGATAAATTTGTACGCATCTCATGGAAAGAGGCAATGGACTTGATGACAGAGAAGTTTGCCGATGCGATAAAGAAACACGGGGTTCACTCTGTAGGCTTCTATGGTTCTGGCCAGGCATACACCGAGGAATCTTATTTTATGAACAAGCTCTTCAAAGGCGGTCTTGGCACGAATAATATTGACGGCAATCCTCGTCTCTGCATGGCCTCTGCTGCTGTTGGTTATGTCTCTACCTTTGGAAAGGATGAGCCTATGGGTGCCTATGACGATATATACCATTCTGACTGCTTTTTCATAATCGGCTCTAACATGGCAGAGTGTCATCCTGTTATATTCAGGCTCATAAATGAGAGAAAGCAGAAGAATAAGGATGTAAAGATAATAATGGTCGACCCACGAAAGACCCTCTCTGCAAGAATTGCGGATTTACATATGAGTTTCATCCCTGGCACTGACCTTGCGATTTTGCACGCCATGGCGCATGTGATAATAAAGGAAAACCTTTACAGCAAAGACTATGTGAATAACCATGTGGTATTTAAGACAATCAAGGACGATAAGCCTGCAAAGGTATCTTTTGAAGAGTATGTGAAGTTCCTTGATGAATACACACCTGAAATGGCTGAAAAGGTTTCAGGTTGTCCAAAGGAAGATATTATAAAGGCAGCAAGATGGTTTGCACAATCAAAGGCAACCATGAGCTTCTGGACAATGGGCTTGAACCAGAGGACACGCGGCGTCTGGGCGAATAACCTTGTGCACAACCTTCATTTATTGACAGGTCAAATAAACAGGCCTGGTGCAACTTCGTTTTCGCTTACCGGTCAGCCTAATGCATGTGGAGGTATAAGGGATACAGGGCTCTTAAGCCATCTCCTCCCATATGGAAGACTGGTTATCAATGAAAAGGACAGGGAGGATATGGAAAGGTTCTGGGGTATTCCAAAAGGCAGGATATATCCTAAGCCAGGGCCAACAGCGGTTGATATATTCAGGGCATTCAACAAAGGAGAGGTTAAGGCGCTCTGGATTGCCTGTACCAATCCAGGACAAAGCCTGCCAAATCTCACGCCATACAGAAAAGGCATGGAAGGGAAAGATACATTCCTTGTTGTGTCAGAGGCATATCATCCCACAAGAACATCAGAACTTGCTGATCTGGTTCTTCCAGCAGCTTTGTGGGTAGAGAAAGATGGAACTTATGGGCAGTCCGAAAGGCGGTACCAGTATCTTGAAAAGGCAATAATTCCTCCTGCAGAGGCAAGACCTGATTTAGAGGTGATGATCGAGTTTGCACATAAGCTTTTTGCAAAACTTGGCAGGGCTGAGGAGGCAAAGAGACTCTTTAATTTCAGAAACTCTGAGGATGTCTGGAATGAGATAAGACAATGCTCAAAGGATACTGCCTACGACTTCATGGGTATGACGAGGGCAAGGATGAAGAAGGCCCACGGCATTCAATGGCCATGTCCTACCGAAGACCATCCGGGAACAGTGAGAAGATATACGGCAAAGTATGGCGACATCTTAGTGAAGAAATTCGACCCGCACGCAACGGATGTCTCATTTTACGGTGCAAAGGCTGATGGCAATAGGGCGACTATCTGGCTAAGACCTTATAAGGGGCCGGCAGAGCCTGCCGATGCTGAATATCCCTATATTCTAACTACTGGTAGACAGATTGAGCACTGGCATACAGGCACGATGACGCTTAAGGTTGCAGAGTTAAAGCGCTCGGCTCCCAATGCCTATGTCGAGATCAATCCAAGGGATGCACAGAAACTCGGCATCAAGAGCAGGGATAAGGTAAAAATTACCTCGAGGAGGGGGTCGATAGTGCTTGAGGCAAAGGTTATCGATGTGCCAAGGGATGGACTTGTCTTTGTCCCGATGCATTACCCCGATAAGCTGATCAACCTCGTTACTATCGATGCCTATGATCCAATGTCAAAGCAGCCAGAGTTCAAGATATGCGCTGTTAAAATCGAGAAGGCATGATGGCTGTTGCAAGCGTCATAGTTGAGTTTGAAAATGGAACTGGCGAGGCTGTTTTAAACAGCCTCGCCAGAATCAATAATGTAAGTGTATATGGTGTCAAAGACAATCAGATAGTTACCGTTATAGAAAGCGATGACATTAAATCTGTCGAAGATACGATCAAGGCATTGTACGCTGTTGATAAAGTAATCGGGGTATATCCTGTATTTGCTGGAGACTATGAGTAAAAAGCTATTAAGGCCTCCCGGTGCACTGAAAGAGATAGACTTCATATCCCGATGCATGAGATGCGGCAAGTGTGCACAGGTCTGCCCGTACAGGTCGATAAAAGTAGCAAGCCTTATGGACGGCTTGACGGATATGGGAACGCCTTTTATAAAGGCAAGGGATATACCATGTTATCTCTGCATGAAGTGCCCCCCTGTCTGTCCTTCGGGCGCCCTTGACCGGGCATTGAAAAAGAAGCAGGACGTAAGGATGGGCATCGCAAGTATAAACAAAAAGGAATGCCTTGCATGGCAGGGAACGCTCTGCAGGAGTTGTTATCAGAGTTGCCCTATATTTGATGAGGCAATAAAAATGGACAATGAACTGAGACCTGTTGTGGATGAAAAAAAGTGTGTTGGATGCGGCATATGCGAGAATGTATGTCCTGTTGAACCAGCAGCGATAATTGTTAAATCAAGGTAGGTTGATGAAGATTAAGGTATTCAGACGAATAACGCAGATTTTAACGATTCTCTTGATAGTCACTATTCCAATTCTGAATAGAAAAGGTATAACCATTCTCATGGGAAGCCTCTATTCCCTTGCCATAGACGGCGTATGGATGACAGATCCCCTGAGCGGTTTTCAGGTTATATTATCTACATTATCTGCTGATAGCGTGCTTTTAATCTCAATGACAATCCCGATTCTTCTTGCGCTAATTTTCGGAAGGGTATTTTGTAGTTGGATGTGTCCGCAGAATACCCTCTCGGAACTTTTTGACTATGTATCTAACAGGTTTTCTGTGAGACGATTGATAGATCTCTCGCCCTGGGCGGCGCCAAGGTATATAATAATGGCTGCTTTTCTACTATTAACGCTTATATTAGGGTTTCCCGTTGCCAATCTTATATCAGCTCCGGGAATAATTTCGGTTCAGATTTCAAAATATGTCTATGAAGGAACTGTAGGATTGGAGATGGGTCTCATCGGTGTCATTGTCCTTTCAGAGATATTCCTTGTCAGGCGGGTGTGGTGCAACTATATCTGTCCTGTCGGGAGCTTTCTGGGTCTATTCAGGTTTAACAAAACCATGAAGGTACTCTATAAAGAAGATGCCGAGCATGTATGTGGTAAATGCCTTGAATGCGTTAAGGCATGCCAGTTGGGACTAAATCCCATGGAAGGAAGGATATATCCTTTATGCTACAACTGCGGAGACTGCATAGCTGCATGCGAAAGAATAAAAGATAGAGGCAAACCACTTTTATTCAAGTTTTAAATGGATGCTCGTCCTGTTTTTCCGTGACTCTTTACCTTTTTGAAATATTTTAAAATTCATGGATTGATGACTCCTCTGAGGATAAGTGCAGCGCCTTTGTAAAAATCCTCTTGTGTGGAGTCTAATATCCTATCCGCAAAAAAAGGGAGCCACAAAGCCATGTGTTTGCTAAGAAAGTCGCTCCTTATCTCAAAAAGCCTCGATGCATCTTCTCGCTGTCCCTGCTCAAATAGTTCTATTATTTTTTGCGTCAGGTAATAGATAAACTCAAGTTCTATGCTGATATGGTCATCAGGAATGCTGTAAAGGTTCTTCACAGCCATGCCTGCTTCAAGGTATCTTTTCCTGACATCAATAGTTTCATCTGTCATCAATGAACGGGATTCTGATAAATAAAAAGAGGCATAAGGCACCGCAGGCGGATTTTTAGGCCCTATGAATAAACGGGCATATTCGAGTGCAAGTTCTTCAATCCATTTATCAAGCATATGTAGATTGTTATTTGCCGCGTCGATCATCAGTTTTAGTCCATGATTTATCTCATCATCTATTTCAGCACGCATATCAATCTTTGCAATATCGGTAATGAGCTCTTTTGTCGGCTCTTTTAAAAATAACTGTCTCAAAAAATTGTATAAATAAAGTTCATCCTTAAGTTCCTCTATCATTGTCACCTCGTTAATTTGGAGCAGTAGTGCAACAGTACAGCAGAGCAGCAGTTAAAAGAAGAAGCTGCTGCTCTGCTGGTCTAAATACTCTGCTGTTCTGATTTTTACGCCTTCTTGACCCTTACGATCATATCCGCATAGCCCGGAAATCCCATTATCGGGCTCAACACATCAGGATCAACCAGGTCGCTGTGGCTCGGCGTGTAGTCCTTTGTTTTATAGGCAGGACCAAGTCCTTCGCTGAACCTTCCGCCTGTGGCAAAACCAATCTTGATAATGCCAGGCCTTATTCCGCCTGAGGCAAATACCTTGCCTTTGGTGGATTTGTGCAGCGGATTTTCCACGATTACTATGTCACCATTTTTAATGCCGAGCTTCTTTGCATCATCGATGTTCATCCATATTGTGCCGACAGAATAGGTGTTTGCCTTGAATTTCATCTTCATGGATTTCATCGGCTCATCGCCCATGGGCATTGCCTCCGGAACATCAGCCTCAAATTCCTTATTCATGGGCTGCCATGTTCCTTCAGTCTTTATCTCTCCAAGCCACGGAACCATCTGTGTGCCGCTCATCGCATGATGCACACGACCGCAGATAAGCTGGAAGGGATAATCCTCTGCGTATTTTTTATACTCCGGGTTTGTGTAAGGATTCCACTTTGTCTCGAACCAGTAGAAGGTAGAGGGGAACTTGTCAAAGCCAATCTCTTTGAGCCCAAGGGGCACCTCTCCGCCTGCTTTTTCTATCTTCTCATTATATGACTTGTAACCTCCATAGCGTTTACCACCGTCTTTCCAGTCGAACCTGAACTCAATGAGCTTCGTGGAGGTGTTCGGGAATGCCTTGTTAGGCTCATCTGCATTATGCTTTTTGTACCTATACCAGCTCATGGGCCAGATGGCTACGCCATTGTTATTTCTTAACCATTCAACTGTTACGGGTTTGCCTTTAACAACCTTCTTTTCATGGTCAATTGTAACATCACCCTTCTCAAGGGAATCTGGGGTGCCAATGAGCTTATAGCCTTCCGGATACTGCGGATACGGAAGCGGTGTTCCAACATTGACCCTGCCAGGCGCAGGAGCAAGCATTTCATTTACAAAATCCTCCTCAGACTTATACTTTTCCCAGAAATCAGAGCCTTTAATGTCAGGGTCGCCAAGCTCATGCAGTTTCTTAGCGAGCATGTTCATTATTTCTGTGGGCTTCTTAGATTCATGGAGGGGCTTAATAACCGCATCCCTGTTGTAGATCACCTGGTGAGACGGATAGATATCGCTCAGGCTCTGTCTTTCCGCATAGCTCGCCTCCGGGAGAATCACGTCAGCGTAAAGGGCGCTTTCAAGATTAAGTGTATCAATAAACACAAAGAGCTCAAGATTGTAATTGCCTTTCGCATCCTTTGCCAAAATGGCATCTTTCCATTTCCATGGAGCGGAACCGGTTAGGATGGAATTGCCAGTTCTCAGGATGTATGACTTGATGGGATAGTGATAACCCCTGAACGGGCCATATCTGATGTCAACACCCTCTTTAAAGGCATTGGGATAATCTGCTACAGCATCATCCCATGCTGCTGGATATTTGCTCCCGAAGAGGTCCATATGGAGGTGTTCTACCTCTCCTTCAACCTCTTTGCCGTCGATGGTTCTTTTAACCTTTCTGTTTTTGAACTGTTTCCCCGTGGCAGAACCGCCTTTATCAGACTTAACGAGCTCTGTGTCTATAACGCCGCCTGGCACATCGAAGTTTCCGGTTATCACGTTCAGAGCCACGCCGATGATTGAAGCACAATAGCCATTGTAGTGGTGCCCCGGAGACTGCATGCCCCAGACAAGGGCTGCTGGTTTTGTTATTCCAAAGAGATGGGAGAGTTCCTCTATCTGAGCCTTTGAAAGGCCTGTCCTGTCTGCTGCCCAGTCAAGGCTGAAATAACTCAAGCCGTTTATCGGGTCTTTCTTGTGCCACCACGACTTGAATGCTGCTTCGAAATCTTCCCATCCTGTTGAATATTTTTTAAAGCTCCAGTCAATATACTTTTTGTTCGGGTTGCTCTGGTCATCGTTTTCAAGGATATATCTAAGCATTGCTCCAAAGAGGTCTCCGTCTGTGCCTGCTCTTGGTGCAAGCCACATATCCGCAGCAGTTGCGGTATTTGAGTAGGACGGATCTATAACCACAACCTTACATCCATTCTCTACTTTTGCTCCAACTGTACCTCTCTGCTCATAGAATATCCTTGTTGCTACAAATGGATTCCAGCCGTTATAGACAATGAGTTTTGTCTTGTAGGTATAATCCTTTTTCAATGAGCCGTCGGGCTGTCTTACAAGCTGGGGTCTCATTATGTCCGGCTCCCATCTTTTGCCGCCAACCATGAGCTTTGGTCCGTGCCTCCTCGGAGTGTCGCATATAGCGCCGTGCTCTGTGCAATTTGGAGTGCCATAGGCAAAGAAAAGTCTGTAGTACTGATCTCTGTCTGTGACATCGCCGCAGTCCATTATTACAGATTCTGCTCCGTATTTCTTTTTGATGTCAGTAAGTTTTTTGCCGATGTAGTCTATGGCCTCATCCCATGTTACTCTTTTGAATTTACCGGAGCCCCTTTCACCAACCCTTATCATCGGATATTTAAGCCTGTATGGAGAATATACAAGCTGCTGCCCTGATGCACCCTTTGCGCAGGCTGTTCCGTCATTCATGGGCACTGCCTTATTGCCATAAATCTTTGCTATTTTGCCGTCCTTAACCCACATCTCGATTCCGCATTCAGCAGGACACATTGCATCAGCAGTATATTTCACTTCATATTTGCCCATCGCCTTTTGCATTGCCTCTGCTTCAGCAGGGGAGAGATGTTTTAAAGAAACAAGCCCTGTCTTATTTAATGCTGCCAGACCACTGAGTGCTCCGGCATATTTCAAAAATACCCTTCTTGATACCTGCATATTTTCACCTCCTACCTGTTTATCTGGCCATCAGCCGCTTCAAAGACCTTTTCATCAGGTGCAATAAAGGTCGTTCTTGGCTTCGTGCCGTATTCAGGATGCCAATCCATTGTTTTTACAGACGCCTTGATCTTTGAAACATCACTCTGAGGGTCACTTAAATCTCCAAAGAATCTTGCTTTAGCAACGCAATTGCGAACGCATGCAGGCTCCTCAATGCCTTCTGCGAGTCTGTGGCTGCAATAATCGCATTTGTCAACCACCCTCAAATCCTTTGCCTTTTTCCCCTTAACCTCGGGGACATCTTTGGCGTACTTTGATGGATCATTCTTTACAGGGATATGCGGGTGCATGAATCTTGCTCCATAAGGACATGCGCCTACACACCTTCCACAGCCGATGCATAGATCTCTGTTTACCATTACAACTCCATCCTCCCTTTTGTAAGTGGCCCCGTTCACAGGACATGGAAGGATGCACGGCGGCTCATCACACTGGTTGCAAATCTTAGGGAAAAAATACCTTTTTGCCTTTGGATATTCGCCTGTATCGGCAATATCCACTTTTGACCTGAATTGCCCTATCGGTGCTGCATTTTCCATCTTGCAGCTTACCTGGCAGGATGTGCAGCCAACGCACTTTCTCAGGTCAACAAGCAATGCATACTTTTTTGACATAATAGCCCCTCCTTTCAAAAAGATTTTGATAAGGTAAGAGCAATCAATATGCCAGCATGAACCTATTGATAATCAAGGGTATTTATTTTGAAGCAGTGTTCAAAGACAGGGCAGATGTGCAGAAACTGAACAGAATACTTATCGTTACTGTATTCTTTTTTAAATACGCTCCTTGTCAAACTGCCAAATACTTAAAGTCAAAAACTTCTTTAATAAGCCTAAAATCCTTATCGTTTTTTGTAATCAATACGGCTCCGAACTGCATATACACTTTATAATATTAGGCTACAAAATCAACTTATTCTTCCCCTAATTTTTTCCTGAGCGTATTTCTCGATATTCCCAGAAGCCTTGCCGCGTGCACCTGATTTCCTTTTGTGAGTTCCATCGCCCTCTTGACCATAGATTTTTCAAGGGTGCTGACTATATCCTGAAACCTCTCCTGACAGCCATCCTTGAATGCAAGTTCAACGATATTTTGAATAACCTCCTCTATGGAGGCACAACTGCTTCGTAATAAGTTCTGCACATGCAGCCCTTCGCAGCATTCCATGGATAGGTAATCGCTGTTACAGAAAACCATTGCCTTCTGAATAACATTCTCAAGCTCTCTGACATTGCCGGGCCACGCATGTTCTTCCAGCTTTTTAAGGGCGTCAGCAGTGATGCCTTTTATTGTCTTGCCGAGCTTCTTATTGTATTTCTGTATGAAGTAATGGACAAGTTCTTTAATATCCTCTTTTCTTTCCCTCAACGGCGGCACATTAATGGTGACCACATTTATACGATAATAAAGGTCTTCCCTGAATGTGTTGTTTTTTACCATATCCTCTATATCTTTGTTGGTTGCAGCAATTATCCTTACATTTGTTTCAATAGTCTCTGTGCCGCCGAGTCTCTGGAATTTCCCGTCCTGCAGTATACGCAGGAGCTTTGCCTGAAGACCAACGGGCATATCACCGATTTCATCAAGAAAGATCGTCCCCCCATTGCATTGCTCAAATTTCCCTATGCGTTTAAAATCTGCGCCTGTAAATGCCCCTCGCTCGTATCCGAAAAGCTCACTCTCAAGGAGTTGTTCTGGAATGGCTGCACAGTTTATTGCGAGGAATGGTTTGGATGACCTGTTGCTGTAATGGTAGATTGCCCTCGCAACGAGTTCTTTCCCCGTGCCGTTTTCTCCCTTTATAAGAACAGTCGCATCTGTTGGCGCTGCCCTTCCTATCTGTTTATAAATATCGAGCATGGCAGGGCTTTTACCTATAATTCTTTCACCACCTGCATAATCCTTCACCTCATCAAAGGTGACCACCTCTTCCATCATCTCTCTTGTTTTGATAGCATCCTTAGCCCGGATAAGTAATTCGTCGTTGTCAAAAGGCTTGGTAAGATAATCGTATGCACCTAATTTTATTGCCTCTATCGCCTTTTCGGTGGTGCTGAAGGCTGTCATCATGATTACCTGAACCTTTGGATGAGATTCCTTTATCCTTCTTAATACTTCAAGGCCGTCCATTTCGGGCATCCTTACATCCATTATCACAAGATCGGGATTTGCATCATTTAGAACTGACAGTGCATCTTCGCCACTTGTGGCTGTGTGCACATCATACCCTTCGGATTGAAGAAATCTCTGAAGTGAATAACATACAGTCTTCTGGTCGTCAACAACAAGTATCTTGCTCATACACTTATAGGAACTTTCAGGGTAAAGATTGTACCTTTTCCGTTACTTTCAAAACTAATCTCTCCGTTATGGAGGCTTGCAATATTATATACTATTGAAAGCCCGAGACCTGTTCCATCACCCTTTGTAGTAAAGAACGGGTCAAAAATTTTGTCCCTTATATCTTCAGGGATACCGCTCCCTGTATCTCCAATGCCGACGACTGCACTGCCATTTTCCATTTTACTGGATATGGTCAATGTGCCGCCATCATGCATGGCTTCTATTGCATTAAGGACGAGATTCAACAGTGCCTGCTGTATCATTGTCCTGTCAGCCTTTATAGGTGGCAGCTTGGAGAGTTCTAAAGACAAACCAATTGACCTGTCTTTGAGCTGAAACTCTGTGAGTTTAATTACATGTTTTACTATGGAATTAATATACACATCTGTCAGATTAAACTCATCGCTTCGTGCAAATCTTAGAAACCTCGTCAAAAGGTCATCCATCTGCTCTGCTGCTGAAAGCACTACTTCCATATCTTCTTTTGTCAATGCCGGATTATCTTTAAATGTCTGGAACAACACCTTTATGGAAGTGAGTGGATTCCTGATCTCATGGGCAAGCCCTGCAGAGAGTCTTCCGAGCGCAGTTAATTTTTCTGCCCTTAACATCTGTTTATAGGATTCTTCCATCCTCTCTTTGTATAATTTGAGTTCGTAAGAAAGTTTATTGAATGTCTCCGCAAGTTCGCCAACCTCATCCCTCGTCTTTATCACAATGCTCTTACCAAACTCTTCCGAAGGAAGTTTATGGATAAAATCCATCAGTCTATAAAGAGGCTTTGTTACGAGTCTGCTTAAAGAGAATGATAAAACAGAGCCGATTGTTGTCACAACTATTGTCAGCAGTATAATGAGATTTCTAATTCTGTTCAGAGTCTGTCTAATCCTCTCCTCCCTTATGCCAATATGAAGTTCTGGATTCATCCCCCCAAATACCCTTACACCAACATCCCTTATGAACCCTTTTTCTGTGTCGAGAAGCTGTATGGATAGTAGTTTATTTGTATCCATCGGATTCCACTGCATCAGGTCAGATGGATGCCCGTTTTTAAATGTGTGTGCGAATAGATGTCCGTCTTTGCCGGTAACAAATACGTATTCTATATCTTTTTCAGTCTTAAGGACATCATCTATGGCCTCCTGAATCTTATAGGAATCATCGAGCAGTATGGAGTCTGCAATTCTGTTGGAAAGGTTTCTTGCAATGGACTCACCCTCTCTCGTCAACTCAGCCCTCATGGCATCTGTTACAGCCCCTCTTACTGCCATGCCTACCAGCATACCCAGACTTATGACAATAACCACATTAAGAAGGACTATCTTAAACCAGAGCTTCATTTGAGCAGGCCGTATTTGAGCGTGAGGTCTTTTATCTCGCGCATAGAAGATTCACTATATAGGGTAAATCCATTGGGCATTTCTGTCTTATCCCAATCCACAAGAATACCATATTGTTTACTCTTCGGATCAAATGAAAGGAGTGCTGCCTTTACAGCCTTTAAAATAACAGGATCAACATTTTTATTGTAGCAAATCAGGCTGCTTGGATATGGTTTCGAGGTGGCAAGTACTTTTATTTTTCCCTCTGCCAGCAATCTCTTTGCGAGGGTGTCCTGTATTCCACCCGCATCGTATTCCCCGTTCAAGACAGCCCTCGCTGTGTTTGCATGAGAGCCTGTAAATACATGACCCTTTAAATCCCCCAAACTAATCCCTTTATCTTCCAGCATCTTTCTGGGGATAATATGACCCTGCGTTGAATATTTATCGCCAAAGGCAAAGGTCTTGCCCTTTAAGTCTTTAAGGCTTTTTATAGAACTATTTATCCTTGTAAAAATAACAGCACGATACTCGGGTTTCCCATCCGAATTGAGTCCCATGACAAGACAGCCTGTGCCGTATTTTTTATTCGCTAAAACACAATTAACCGGGCCGAGTGCTGCAAAATGAGTAATCCCTTTGCCTAAATTTTCTACGGTATCTTCGTATTTTTCGGTAAATCTGAGAGAAAATCTGTTCCCTGTATTCTGCTCGAGGTAACGCATAAAAGGAAGATATATCCTCACATCTTCCCTTGGGCCAAGCCTCAGGTCGAAGCCGAATTTCAATGATCCGACATCAGATGATTTGATGTGGTTTTCTGTAACATGGGACCGTTTGCTGAGACTCACTTTTTTAGAAACTTCTCTGTCTTTGCAGCTATGGATCAGCATGGATAAAAAGGCGAGGGTTATAATGAAAAATAATGTTTTGCGGCGGTGTATTATCATGCCCAAATTTTTATTCCGGCTTAAAACGGTACCCTATCCCGGAAACAGTGATTATGTATTCGGGCTCGGAAGGATTGTCCTCTATTTTCTGTCTCAGGTGCTGTATGTGCACATCTATAACCCTGCTCCATGAATATATCTTTGATTCTTTCCAGAGATGGTTTTTTATCTCCTCTCTGCTCAGCACAGAACCCCTGCTGGAAATCAGGAGGCACAAAAGGTCGTATTCCTTTGGTGTCAGGATTATCTCTTTGTTCTTGACCTTTACTATTCTTCTTTTATAGTCGATGCTCAATTTCCCTATTGTTATCTGTTCTTCGGTAGATGGTTTTGACCTCCTCATGCATGCCTTTATCCGTGCTATGAGTTCGAGTGTCTCAAATGGTTTTACCACATAGTCGTCAGCGCCGCTTTCGAGTCCTATTACCTTATCGGAAATCTTATCCTTTGCGGTAAGCATTATTATCGGCAACGAGGGATACTGTTTTCTCAAGGTACGGCATATTTCAACTCCATCTCCGTCAGGGAGCATTAGATCGAGGATCAGGAGGTCAGGTTTTCTTGCAGAGATTGTCTTTTGTCCTTCTGTCCATGATTCTGCAGTAGCGACATTGTATTTATGAAGCTCGAGGTTTGCCTTTAATACCTTCAGGATGTCCCTGTCGTCATCGATTACCAGTATTGTGTGGTTTTTATTCTCTTTTAGCATGGTGTTGTTATCTTCTTTGCTATTTCCAGCAGTTTATGCTGTTCTGTCCTGTTGAAACCTTTCTGTGAAAAACTTTCATGATGCCCCTTTGTGTAAGGCAGTTTAAAATAAAAACAGCTTCCGTTTTTACCGTCGCTGTTTACGCCAATTATACCATCATGCGCTTCTATTATGCTTTTGCATATGGCAAGACCGAGCCCTGTGCCTTCCTTATTGCCGGTTTTGTAGAATTTTTCAAAAACCCTTTCATGCTCCGACGGCGGTATACCAGGACCGTCGTCCCATATTTCTACAACCGCATGATCCTTCTCGGGATATACAAAGATAAGTATCTCGGATTCCTCCGGGGCAAACTTTATGGCATTTGACAGGAGATTGATAATGACCTGCTTTATCCTGTCTTCATCGATATGGACTGTAATATTATTGGGTATGTTTGCATTGAAGTATATGCCTTTTTCATCTGCATTTATCTGGAGATACGTCAGGGCTTCTGCAATAAGATAGGAAAGATTTACATCGGAAAAGCGCAATTCCGATGTCCCCATCTCTATTCTCTCGATATCCAGCATGGTGTTAACCATGCGTATCAATCTCTCCGAGTTTTTCTTTATTACCTCAAAGAATATATAGAGGTCGTCGAGGGCTGTTTCTTCATGATGATATTGCAAATAGGACGAGAGTTTTGCCGATATGTAATCCATTGCACCTTTGATCGATGTCAGAGGCGTCCGTAATTCATGTGATGCCCGTGCTATGAAGTCGGACTTTCTTATATTAGCCTCGTTGAGAAGACGGTTGGTTTCGATTAATTTCCTGTTTGTTTCTTCAAGACCCCTTGTCGCCTCTCTAACTTTATCGTTGAGGCAGTTGTGGTAATCGGTGAGTGTGCCTGCCATTTGGGAGAATGCCCTGCAGAGGTCCTCGAATTCATCTCCTGTCTTTAACCTCTTTGACGGAGAGTACGTGCCCTCCGAGAATTCATTGATCGCGGATCCCAGCCTTTTCATCGGGGTAAGTACAATCTTCTTCAGCATAAAAAACATGGCGGTCATAAGCGTCAGGACAGTAAGGGCAGCAGCAATCAACATGCTCTGCCTGTTTTTACCAATCTCTGCAAATGTTTTATCCATTGGTATTGTGACGCTTATAGCGCCCCTGACATCGCCGATTTTGTAGCCCTGCTTTGCGTGGCAGTTAAGGCACGCCTCTTCAACATAGAGAGGCGATATATACCTGAGATATTTGGAGTTATCGATTTGTTTTATGGAGATAAGCTCTTTCAGGGTAGTTTTTTCGAATTGCTGAAGTGCATTTCTCTCGAATTCATCCGGTGCGTTTTCCGGGTTCGTTAGTTTCAGGCTTGTTATGTGAAACCAGTAGAGTTCTTTGTCCTTTGCATACCTGGATAGCTCCTTTGTAACCATTGCAGGCGTTTCCCTTATGTACCGCTTCCCCTGTGCATCCCTGACCTCTGAATCCTTTATATAGGGGTTTGGCTTTATCCACGGAAGCTTTTCTACGAATATCCCTCCGTGGTCTGCTATCCATTTTCTTGTGATCACTATCTGCTTGAATATGGCACGGGCTTCATTCTCTACCTGTCCCATGATGAGTCTTTCCTGACGATGGGCAATAAAATAGAAGGAAATGCCGAGGGCTGCAATAAGGGTAATGCTGCAACCTATGATTAATTTAGTGCTGAGATTCAGCCTCGGGTTTCTGATTTTTTTAAATAAATCAGACATATCTAATTATAATCAATTTTAACGGATTTAGGATATACTGAAAAGTACAGTCCTGTCCTTGCCGGATTCTTTTGCCTGATACAGGGCGATGTCGGCGTTTCTTATCATCTCGTTGACGCTCCTGCCGTCTTCGGGGAAGGATGCCAGCCCTATGCTGACCGTTATCGCAGGACGCGGGAATTTTTTGAACCTGTAAATAAGGGACTCTTTTATGTTATTTCTTATCCTTTCTGTGACTATAAATGCCTCGTCTTTGTGCGTCTGGGGCATGAGGATTGCAAACTCTTCCCCCCCAAACCTGCAAAGGACATCATTTGCCCTCAGGCACTCCCTGGCAATACGCGATAGCTCTTTCAGGACACTGTCGCCTGCAAGGTGTCCTTCTGTATCGTTGAGGAGCTTAAAATCGTCGATGTCGAATATTGCCAGCGAAAAAATAAGGTTATAACGCTCTGAACGGTGAATTTCTTCTGTAAAACGCTCCTGAAAGTACCGCCTGTTAAATAAACCGGTTAAATGATCTGTGATGGAAAGCTCCTTCATCTGTTCCGCAAGATTGTAATAATTGGACACCTTCAATGAGATCGAGGCGTAAGATGCAAATTGGTTAAGGAGGTTAAAATCCCGCTCCGTAAATTCCTTGCCTGTTGTTTTATCGGTAACATTGAGGACACCCATGGTCTCGGATGCGAACTTCAAAGGCACGCTTACAAAGGAGCCTGTTTTATAATGGGGCTTTGGTTTTATGTGCGGCAGTTCCATCTTGTTAACATCTTTTATAAAGAGGGGGGCTCCATCCTTGAATACCCTCCCTGCAATCCCTTCGCCTGACTTTATCCGAATTCCATGCGCAAGCCACTTGTTTATACCCTTCACAGCCTTTATCAGCAGGCTGTCCCCTTCAGGCAGCATTAATGACCCCTTTTCAGCAGTCAGAAGTTCGGTGGCAGTGTCTACAATCGATTCATAAAGTAAATCAGGGTTATGCAGTTGCGGCGCCAGTTTAGTTACAGAGGTGTTTAATATATGCATGTCATTGATGCATTCGTCATAGGCATTATGAAGGATGTTTGCCTTAAATACGAGGCAGACGAGCTTGCAAAACTCTAATATGCTGTATGCCTCTTCCCGTGAGATAACAGAATTGTATATGGCTATTACGCCGTGCGTGCAATCCTTGCATGCAATAGGGAAGATATGCATTGAATTGATACTGTCGGGGAAGCCAAGTCTGGATATTTCGGCGATATCATTGGTGGACGTTGGCTTTAAGCCCTCGATGGCGCGTGAAATCATGTGGTTGTTATCTTCTATGTAGAGAGATATCACATCATCCCTCAGTTTCCCGGAGGACATAACCGTCTTGAAGAAATTCCTCTCTTTGACCATTATAGAGACCGTGTCAACATGGAATAAGAACAACAGTGCATCAACAATTAATGAGTGGACATCCTTTATAGGGGCAGGTAATTGCATATTGTACAGTACATCTATAAGGGTTTTAGCCCATTGGTATCTCTTGTGGTTCAGATTCCTTTCGTAGCTGCTTCTCAGAATGTTTTCCAACAGGGATTTGAGGTGTGATGCAACTTTCTGGACAGAGGCATAGTCTTTTACGGCGATCACATCAACCCATGATTCCATTTTCGGCGGCGAAAAGCCGAAATTCTGTCCTCTTTTGATAACAAAATCCTCAAATTCGCTCCGTACAAGATAAAATGCACTGCTTACAAGGACTATTTTGTCGTTGTCTATAATGACCGGGATAAAAAGATGATGCTGGTTGGCAGGTCCTTTGAAAACAGAGGCCTCCTTTCTTATCACTGCCCTTTCTATCCCGCTGCGAATGAATTTTTCGTGTTCATCCTTCCCCGATGCATACGCCTTTATCTGAGAAATCAGTTTGTCTTCACGCTTGAATGGAATGAGCAATGCCCCGCTGCTGTCGTATGTTGAAAAGGAGAAGTCGCTGATCTCTGAAATAGCATCCAGTACGCTTGACAGAAGTGCAATGTCAATAAACTCGAGATTTATGGACATGTATCCCCCAACTAAATGTCCCCCAAGCAAATTTTTTGCGCTGTAAACAGGTTAGTAAATTATATTTTATTTGCTACTATTATTTAGAAACCCGGGAACAATGTCAATATTAATTTTGGAATAGGTATTTTAAGGATATGATATAATTGAAAATCATGGAAATATGTCCTGTTTGCAAACAGCCTGTGAGTGAGTGTACGTGCTGCCCGGAATGAGGGCATGTATGCCCTCTGGACCTGGGGGAGCCATACTGTCCTGTTTGTAAACCTGATCCAGAAGAAATGTTGAAGGCAACTATAGAAAGTCTCGAGAAAATGGAGTAACGGAGGTAAAAATGGCAGATGAACATTCATTCGATGTTGTATGCGAAGTGAATATGCAGGAGGTATTGAACGCAGTAGATCAGGCGATGAAGGAGATAGGTCAGAGGTTTGACTTCAAGGGAAGCAAGAGCAGCATTGAATTGGACAGGGGTAAGGGTACTATCACTCTTATTTCTGACGACGAGATGAAACTGAAAAGCGTTATCGATATACTGCAAACAAAGCTCGTTAAGAGAGGAGTTTCTTTGAAGGCATTGACCTACGGCAAAATTGAGCCGGCAGCCGGTAATACCGTCAGACAGCTCATTACGCTTCAACAGGGAATCCCGCAGGAGAAGGCAAAGGAAATAGTAAAGCTGATAAAAGACACCAAGCTGAAAGTTAGTGCTGAGATACAGAAAGATCAGGTGCGCGTAAAGGCAAAGAAGATAGACGACCTTCAGGCGATTATGGCGAAGCTTAAGGAAAAGGACTTCGGGATAGCCTTGCAGTTTGCTAATTATAGATGAGTTTAAAGCAGACCCTCGACAGGCTTTACAATACATATGACTTCAAGGAAAGGATCCTTCATGACCCTATAGAATTTCCGCATCAGTATAAGAGACCTGAAGACATTGAGGTCTCCGGTTTCATTGCATCTTGCTTTGCTTACGGCAGGGTGGATCTGTTCAAGACTGTGGTAAAGAAGATACTTTCCACAATGGGTGGGAGTCCTTATGATTTTCTGTTAGACTTCAACTTAAAGAGACATGGACATCTGTTTTCAGGCATCAAGTACAGGTTCAATGAGAACAGTGATATTATCTGTCTTCTGTATGTATTAAACATGGCTTTAAAAAAATATAAGCGGCTTGATGTCCTTTTTAAGCTTCATTGCTGGAGTGATGATCAAAATATCGGTATCGGATTAACAGGATTTGTGGAGTCTTTATTGAGCACAGACACATCGCCTGTGTATGGCAAAAACATTAAGCCCGTTGGTTTTCTCCAGTTTTTCCCTTCACCTAAGAAAGGCAGTGCATGTAAGAGGATGAATCTTTTTTTGAGATGGATGATTAGGGACAGGGATATCGATTTCGGAATATGGAAAGGAGTTCCAAAGAATAAGCTTGTTATTCCTCTTGATACACATATAGCACGAATATCTAAATGTCTCGGTTTTACGAAGAGGTCATCTCAGGACTGGAAGATGGCTGTTGAGATTACAGAGGCTTTGAAATGGTTTGATCCTGAAGACCCTCTCAAGTACGACTTTGCCCTCTGTCATCAAGGAATATCAAAGGTATGCAGCAGAATGAATTGTAAGGAGTGTAGTTTTTTTAACCTTTCTTAAACTCTCTTCCTTTCCATATCATATATATTGCGGGATAGATTATCAACTCAAGGATGGTGGATGTGATTACGCCGCCGACCATTGGAGCTGCGATTCTCTTCATTACATCGGCTCCTGTTCCGTGGCTGAACATGATGGGTATAAGTCCTGCGAGAATTACGCTGACTGTCATTATCTTCGGCCTGATTCTTTTTACTGCGCCATACATGACTGATTCCTTCAGGTCATTGATTGAATTTAGTTTTCCTTCTTTTTTCCATTTCTCATGGGCAAGTTCGAGATAGAGCAGCATTACAACACCCGTTTCTGCATCGAGACCTGCAAGGGCTATTATGCCAACCCATACGGCAATGCTCATGTTGTAGTTAAGCATGTAAAGAAACCAGAACGAGCCTACAAGGGAGAAGGGGACAGCTAACAATACTATCATTGTTTTTGTAACAGACTTTGTATTGAAGTAGATGAGTACAAAGATTATAAGTGCTGTAAGAGGAATGACGAGTTTCAATCTTTCATGTGTCTTAACAAGGTATTCATACTCGCCGCTCCATTCAAGACGATAGCCCTCTGGAATCTTTAAAGATGCAACTTTCTTTTTCGCCTCCTCGACATATCCACCCACATCCCTGCCTGAGAAATCTATATATACATACGATGCCAGAAGCCCCTCTTCGCTTTTTATGCCTGTCGGACCTCTTACTATTTTTATATCTGCCAGCTCACCGAGAGGGACTTGAAGGATTCTCATAGGTGCAGGTTGTGTAGTTGTCATGCCTGACTGTTGACTGACGGCTGCTGACTGCTGACTATTCATTACAGGCACAAGTACTCTTTTGAGTTTTTCCACATCATCCCTCAGTTCCCTTGAGTATCTGACATTTACAGGATACCTTTCCCTTCCTTCCACTGTGGAGGTTAGGTTCATCCCGCCAACAGCAGATTGTATCACTTCCTGCATATCATCGACAGTCAGGCCGTATCGTGCTGCTTCTTCACGCTTTATGTTGAAGTCAAGGAAATATCCTGTTGTGACCCTTTCAGCATATGCGCTCCGCGTGCCGGGGATGTCTTTTACGACATTCTCTATCTCCATGCCTATTTTTTCAATCTCGCCAAGCCGGGGGCCGAGAACCTTAATGCCTACAGGCGTTCTTATGCCTGTAGAAAGCATATCGATACGGGCTTTGATGGGCATTGTAAATGAATTTGCAACTCCCGGTATAGTGAGGGCGTCATTCATTTCGTTCTTCAGGCTTTCTACGGTTACTCCCGGTCTCCACTTAGATTCGGGTTTAAGGTTTATGACTGTCTCGAACATTTCAAGAGGTGCAGGGTCGGTAGCTGTCTCTGCACGGCCAGCCTTTCCAAAGACCTGTTCAACTTCCGGAATATTTTTTAGTATCTTATCCTGCATCTGGAGCAGCTTTGATGCCTCTGATATAGATGCGGCAGGTGCTGTCACAGGCATATAAAAAAGCGAACCTTCATAAAGAGGAGGCATGAATTCCGAGCCGAGCTTTATGAAAGGATACGCTGTAATCGCCATAATAATTACTGCAATGATGATAACCGTCTTTTTAAACCGCAGTGCTAACTTTGCAATAGGCTCATAGATTTTGTGGAGTATGATGCTTATCGGGTTCTTTTCCTCAGGTCTTATTTTCCCTCGTATGAACATACTCATCAAAACCGGCGTAAGGGTTATGGCAAGGAAGGACGAGAATAGCATAGCAAAGGTTTTGGTATATGCGAGTGGTTTAAAAAGCCTGCCTGCCTGTGCCTGCAGTGTGAATACAGGCAGGAAGCCGACTGTTATAACAAGAAGCGAAAAGAAGAGGGAAGGGCCTACCTCTTTTGCAGCATCAATTATTACATCTATGCGGCTGCCCTGCCTGCCGTGTTCTTCCCATTCCTCAAGTTTTTTATGTGCATTTTCCACCATTATGATGGACGCATCAACCATCGCTCCGATGGCGATGGCGATGCCGCTCAGACTCATGATATTTGAGGTTACACCAAGATAATACATACATATGAATGAGATGATAATTGCTACAGGCAGTGTGAGGATAACTACGAAGGCGCTCGGCAGATGGAACAGAAATACGATGCATACAGCGCTGACTGCTATCGAAAGCCTTAATATCTCTTCTTTAAGCGTATCGATGGAACGGTGTATCAGGTCGGACCTGTCATAGGTTGTAATAATCTTCATTCCTTTTGGGAGGCTTGGCGCAATGTCATTCTTGATCTTCTCTTTAACCCGCTCTATGACATTAAGGACGTTCTCGCCGAATCTGACAACTACAATTCCTCCTGCTACTTCACCTTTTCCATCAAGCTCTGTAAGTCCCCTTCTTATCTCTGGCCCCAATTGTATGCGTGCAATGTCTTTTAAAAATACAGGAGTTCCAACTCCGTTTGTGCCTACAGGGATGTTTTTCAGGTCGTCAAGATTTTTTATGTATCCCCTTCCCCTCACCATGTATTCAATCCCTGAGAATTCCAGCACCCTTCCTTCCACATCCCTGTTGCTCTTTTTTATGGCCTCCATAACCTTTGTTATCGGGAGGTTGTATGCCAAAAGGCGGTTCGGGTCTATGGTTATTTGATACTGTTTTACAAATCCGCCGATGCTTGCAACCTGAGAGACCCCGGGAATGCTTTCGAGGGCAAGTTTTATGTTATAGTCCTGAACAGAGCGGAGTTCTGAGAGATCATGCTGACCTGTCTCATCTACTACTGCATAGGAAAAACCCCACCCAACGCTGGTTGCATCAGGCCCTAACACAGGGTTGACATCAGCAGGGATCTTGTTTTTTACTGCCTGGAGATATTCCAATACCCTGCTTCTTGCCCAGTATATGTTTGTACCTTCCTCAAAGATGACATAGATAAACGAGCTTCCGAGGAAAGAAAAACCGCGCACAGCCTGCACCTTTGGAGCAGCGAGGAGAGTGGATGTTATGGGATATGTTATCTGGTCTTCTACAAGGTCAGGGCTTCTCCCCGTCCATTCAGTGTAGATGATTACTTGCGTGTCGCTCAAATCCGGTATTGCATCGAGGGGAGTCTTTTTTAATGCCCAGTATCCCCATGCGAATAAAAAAAACACAAGCAAAAAGATGATGAACTTGTTTCTTGCGCTGTATTCTATTATCTTTGCGATCATTATTATTTTACAATTCCCTTCAGCTTTGCCTCTGAATCGATGAGGAAGTTTGCTGCCGATGCTATCTTTTCTCCTGCCTTGAGGCCTTTTAAAACCTCCACCATCCCGTCAGCCTTGAGTCCCAGCATAACTTCTCTCGGCTCAAAATATCCTTCTCCCTTATCCACATAAACGATCTGTCTTACACCAGTATCAATAACCGCATCCTCAGGAATAGCAAGCCTTTTGCCGAGATTGATCTTTACTTCCACATTGGTAAACATCTGTGGTTTAAGCTGTCCTCCGGGATTTGGGATTGAGAATCTTACTTTTGCTGTCCTTGTTTCGCCTGAAAGGGTAGGGTATACATAATCAATCGTTGATGAAAATTCTTTGCCCGGGAAGTAACTTAGGCTGATATTTGCCCGTTGCCCTGTTTTAATAAGTGACAATTCATATTCATAAATATCAGAGATAATCCAGACATTTGATAAATCAGCGACATCAAAGAGCTTCTCTCCAGGCATTACACGCATGCCTTGCAATGCCGTCTTCTGCAAGATATAGCCGTTTACAGGACTGTAAACAGTAAGTGTTCTTACAGGTTTTCCGGTCTCCTCGATTTTCTTAATCTGGCTGTCTGTTATATCCCAGAGTCTCAATCTTTGTCTGGCTGCCTCAATTATTGATTCAGCATCTCTTGAGAGCATCGTCCCAATCTCTGTCTTCTGTCTCTTGTCTTCTGTGTTCTGTTTTGACCACTTCAGGAGATTTATGAATTCCTGCTGTGTTGCGAAAAGCTCAGGACTGTAAATATCAGCGAGAGGCTCTCCTTTTTTAACATATCTTCCCGTGTAATCCACGTAGAGCTTTTCTATCCATCCTTCGAATTTCGTATTGATGGTATATAACCTGCGCTCGTCGTATTCAATGCGTCCGACCGTCCTGATGATCTTTTGAAGGGGTTTTACGGATACCTCGACTGTTTTTACTCCTATCATTTGTTGTTTTTCCGGAGGTATTTCTACTGTGGGAGGCTCTTCTTCTGCAGCCTGTGTATCCGAGGGCTGTTGTGTTTGAGTCTGGATGGCACCGCCGGTATGTCCCTGATGCTCTGAAGGCTGTGTTTTTGCGGATTCCGCACTTTTGTTTTTAAAAATAGTGTTTAGAGATATTGCCTTTGAAAAATACAATAAAAGACCTGCAATTAAAATTAATCCTGTTGCAATTATTAATAATTTTCTTTTTTTCATTTCCCCTCCTGACCCTTAACACCTGACGCTTGACGCTCAACGCCTGTTATCGCCTCAATCCGTGCTACTGCCTTTTCCCTCTCGACGAACTGATTCCAGTATAATGTTTCGAACTCAATAAGGGATTTCAGCCTCGATATAACGGTAATGGCTTCAACCTTTCCGGTGATATACCCTGCAAGGGCAGCCTCAAAATCCTGATATGTTTTTGGGATTAATCCGTTTTTGTATAATTCCATTAATTTTTCTGCTGTCCTGAGCATGGAGTAATTGTCCCTGATTGCTGAAGACAGCATTATTTTGGTTGATTCGAGCTCATGCCTTGCCTCTGACAGTGATGCCTCTGCCTCATTGACTGCCTGTTTCTGTTTTGTCTTATAAAAGATCGGGATATTAATGGTAGTTGTAAGACTCCACATATCAGGCACTTCTTTATTTCTTAAAAAATAGCTGCCGTTGATTGTAAAGTCAGGATAGTATTCCCTTTTAGCCATTTCAACCTTTGCCTCTGCCCCTCTGATCATTTTCTCTCTGACCCTTATCTCAGGGGAATTTGCATATGCTGTATTGATTAGCCCCTCCATGTTTTGCGGGAATATGGTATATGACACTTCAGCAGGCCTGCCGAGGGGCGAGCTGACATCCCTGCCTATAGTGGTATTAAGCATCGCTTCTGTGGATTGTATTTTTTGTCTGAGCATTGTCTCTTTCTCAAGGAGCATATACTTTTCTGTCTGAGCCATTAATACCTCTTGCTGTGGGGCCATTCCTGCTGAATATCTTGAAAGTGCTGCATCCTCTATCCTCGAAAAGAGAATGGTTCTGTCTTTGATAAGGTCGATATTCTTATATGCAAGGAACAGATCATAATAAAGCTCTTTGACACGTGTTATGGTTTTTAACCTGATGACTTCGGAGAATGCCTTCTGGCTTTCAGCATCCCATGAAGCCATTTCACCTTTCAGAGATAATTTCCCCGGGAAAGGGAATGTTTGCGACGCAGAGAACATCCACTGAGAATCAGGGGACTCAGAGAAGTTATAGAGTTTCCTGAAGCCTTCATTCTGATAACCGAACATAAACATCGGGTCGGGAAGGCTCTTTGCCTGCGGTATTCTGAATTTCGAGGTATTTATTTTTGCTTTGGCAATAAGGATTTCATGATTGTTCTTCAATGCCTCGTCAATCAGTTGCTGAAGATTTAATTCCTCGGCAAATACAGGAGAGGCTAAGGTTAAGATATTTAGTATAAGAGAAATTAAATTTCTCAACCTTAACCTATTACTTTTACCTTGCGTCAACATTGAATTTTAGCGATGCTGTTTTGCCAGCGCGGCTGATCTTAATTACGACATTCCATGCACCTGACATCGAAAAATTTATCTTCGCCTTGTATTCATTTCCGCTTAATACTGTATCTGCCTTGTAATTCATTGCCGGCATTCCGGGCATTGCAGGCATGGAGTATTCGACCTTTACCTTTGCATCGGTGACATATTTGCCGGATGCGTCCTTGACTTCGACCGTGATATTGTTATCTCCGACTATAGGCGGGTTTTTGTCTATTTTTACCTCAACATTATATTCCCCCGCTTTTTTCTTTACCTCATAATCCTTTGCATAAGCGATGCCTGCAATTAAAAGCAGGATCAAAGTAAATACCGCCAATTTCTTCATGCTCTGCCTCCTATCTTTTATATTCTTTTTCCACAATCTCTGTTATCTTTTTACCGGATAGCCTTTTGTAAGGCTCGAAGGCCATCAGTGCCTTGCCTTCATCCTATCACCCCCTTAAAAATTTTTAATTTAAATTATCATTTAAATTTGAAGAGATTATGAAGATTAGAGGATTTATTGTTCGACTATCTTTACCCTCCTCAGCCTCAAGGCATTGCCAACCACTGATACAGAGCTGAAGCTCATGGCAGCCGCTGCAAATACGGGACTCAGAAGTATTCCAGAGAATGGATAAAGAACACCTGCTGCAATCGGGACTCCGAGGGTATTATAAATAAAGGCCCAGAAGAGGTTCTGTTTTATATTTCGCATTGTTGCCCTGCTGAGCCTCCTTGCCCTAACAATCCCCATGAGGTCACCTTTTATAAGTGTTACGCCTGCGCTTTCCATCGCTACATCTGTGCCTGTTCCCATTGCTATACCTACATGAGCCTGCGCCAGTGCCGGTGCGTCATTTATTCCATCCCCTGCCATTGCAACAAGTCGTCCTTCATTCTGCAGTTTTTTTACAACCTCGGACTTCTGGTCAGGCAGGACCTCTGCAATCACATCATCAATATTAAGCTTCCTTGCCACTGCCTCTGCTGTAATACGATTGTCTCCTGTAAGCATCACGATACGTATGCCTTCTCTATGGAGTGCATCAATCGCCTCCGGTGTAGATTCTTTTATCGGGTCTGCAACACCGAGAAGCCCTATCACCTTACCATCTACTGTAACAAACATGACTGTCTGCCCATCGGCACGCATTTCATCAGCCTTTGTCAATACTTCAGCAGGGTCAATGCCCAGGTCATCAAGGAGTTTTTTGTTTCCCAGTGTGACCTCATGTCCATCAATCCTGCCTGTCACACCTTTGCCTGTAATGGATTTAAAATCCTTAACATCGTTGAGCTTTATACCTCTTTCCTCAGCAGCCCTTACAATTGCCTCTGCAAGGGGATGTTCACTTCCGCGTTCAAGGCTCGCTGAAAGATAAAGTATCCTGTCTTCATTAAATCCCTGAAATGGAACTATCTTCATAAGCCTCGGCTTGCCAACAGTAAGAGTACCTGTTTTATCAACAACGAGTGTATCAATTTTCTTCATTACCTCTATCGCCTCTGCGTTTTTAAAAAGCACTCCAGCTGTCGCGCCTTTTCCCATTGCAACCATTATGGACATTGGTGTTGCAAGTCCAAGGGCACAGGGACAGGCGATGATTAATACAGCTACTGCATTGATAATTGCATGGGCCATTCTGGGTTCAGGACCAAGCCATGCCCACATAATGAAGGTAATTACTGCTACGGCAACAACTATCTGAACAAAATAGCCTGCCACAATATCTGCAAGCTTCTGAATAGGTGCCCTGCTTCTCTGCGCCTCTGCAACCATATGAACAATCTGTGAAAGCAGGGTATCTGCTCCAACCTTCTCAGCCTTCATTATCAACATGCCTGTTCCATTTACAGTTGCACCAATTACCCGATCTCCCTTCTGTTTCTCAACAGGAATAGGTTCTCCTGTAACCATTGATTCATCAACAGAACTTGTCCCTTCAATAACAATGCCATCAACAGGTATCTTCTCTCCTGGACGAACACGGAGCAAGTCTCCTATCTTTACATGCTCAAGGGGTATATCCTCTTCTATACCATCTCTTATTCTTCGGGCTGTCTTTGGTGCAAGCCCCAAGAGCATCTTGATCGCAGCGCCTGTCTTACTCCTTGCCTTTAGTTCAAGCACCTGCCCAAGAAGCACGAGGGTCACTATAACTGCTGCAGCCTCAAAATATACCCCGATCTCACCATCCTTTCTAAAAGAGGCAGGGAATAGGCCTGGGAAAAGCGATGCAACAACACTGTAAATGTAGGCTACACCCACACCGAGTCCTATCAATGTGAACATATTGAGGTTACGGCTTATAATGGATTGCCAGAATCGCACAAAGAATGGCCATCCAGCCCATAGAACAACAGGTGTTGCGAGGAGGAGGTCTATCCATTTCAGGAGTTCATGAGAAAGGAGTGTTTTTAGTGAAAACAAAGGGATATAATCGCTCATGGCAATAAAGATTAACGGGATTGTAAGAATTACTCCAGCCCTGAAACGTCTTGTCATATCAATCAGTTCAGGATTTTCCTCCTCTGTTGAGATAGTTCTTGGTTCCAGTGCCATTCCACAGATAGGACAACTTCCTGGAGAATCTCTGATAATCTCAGGATGCATCGGGCATGTCCATTCAGTCTTTCCAGCAGGAGGACTTACGGGCTCAAGAGCCATTCCACATTTCGGGCAGGAGCCTGGTCCCTCCTGCCTTATCTCAGGATGCATGGGGCAGGTGAAAATTACACCTGTTTTTGAAGGCCCTGGAGCTTTTTCCACAAGAAAGAGAGCGGGGTTGCCGTCAAATTTATCCTTGCAATTCCTTGAGCAGAAGTGATAAGTTATGCCTTTGTATGTTGAACTGGCAACAGCCTCACTATCTTCTATTGACATCTTACAAACAGGGTCTGTGACCTTCATTGTTCCCCCCCCATGCAGAATAATGGCTACATATCTTTAAGCCATTTTTTCTTAAATATCTTGTTTGAAATAGCTCAGTGACCAATGTAATTTATATTAATGGCTGTGGGCGTCTTTCTTTTTCTCTCCTCCTGCAGATTCTTCTGGCTGTGTTCCGCTCATCTCAGTGCCTGTTCCTGTAATACAACTATAAGCCTTTTTCATCTGTTCCATCATCTCCATCTGGGATGCCTCGGTTGCTGTCTTTGGGTCTTTCATATGCAATTCATGGAGGTCTATGGCCTTTTTGAGCCACTCCTCAGCGCATTTAAGCCTTGCCTGAGCATCGTTCGCTCCGGTCATCATACCCATATGCATAGACATCATCTTCTGCATCTTCTCTCTCATACTGGCCATATCCTTCATCATCTGTTTTTTCTCTGCGGGCTTTACACCCATCATCATCTTTTCCTGCATCTTCATCATATCCATCATCATCTGCATCATCTGCATCATTGGCATCTGCTGTCCTTTGCCTATCATCTGGCCACCTGACTGGCCTTTCATCATACCCATTTCTGCATATGCAGAAATGCTAAATGCAAACAAAACCAACAAGGTAAAAATCGTCCTTTTCATCTCTCTCCTCCTTAAATAGGTTTTTAGCAAGATTGATGACACTTACAGGATAGTGCCTTTTTCTTTGTCACCTTTTTGATGCTCATGCTTTTACCTCCTTCTTTCTGAGAATGTTGGTATAAACATTGGTGTCATTTCCATATAGCGTTTATATTCATCACCAAACATCTTAATCATATCACTCTCTTCCCTCTTTGACAAAAGGTAATAAACGTAAATAAGCACAGGAAACATCAAGGCTGTTATTATCGTAGTCATTACCCCCTGTTATTTTTTATTTGACTCAATAAATACCGCCTTGCAGATAATGCTGCTTTTGCGCCCTCACCAGAGGCTATAATTATCCTCTTTCCAAAAGCATTGGTTACATCTCCTGCTGCAAATATCCCGGGATATGAAGTTGAACAGTCAGGATTGATGATAATCTCACCTCTTTCGTTAAGTTCAACAAGATGAGAGACAAGAGAAGAATTGGATTGCAAGCCTATCGCAATAAAGGCACCTTTAACTGGAATGTCTGATGTCTCATCAGATGCTATTTTCCTTATAACAATACTTGACAGTGTCTTTTCACCCTTAAATTCTAAAACCTTATACCCCTCGTATTTCTTCAGGTTTTTAAAGGCGCTCACCCTTTCAACTATTACAGGGTCTGCTGTGAGTCTGCTGTCAGAGACGATGTATATGTTTCTTGCTATGGTATTGAGGTTTTCAACTATCTGCAATGCAGAATTGCCGCCGCCTATCACTGCAACATCCTCCCCCTGGACAAAAGAGAAATCCTGAATGTTTCCATAAAAGATGCCCTTTCTCTGAAACTCCTCTTCTCCTGGAACCTTCAGTTTTTGTCTTGTCATGCCTGTGGCGATGATTAATGTCTTTGCCAAATATGTTTTGAGTTCTGATGCGGTGACATTAAATCCGCCATCACTTGCTTCAATCTTTTCAACATCGCTCATAAGGTGGTCAATGTAATGGGAGTGGATAAGCTGATACTGGAATTTCTCTACAAGTTCTGGTCCTGTGATGAAATCAAAGCCCATGTAGTTTTCTATCTTTGTGCTGTCAATGGCCTGTCCGCCGAGGTCTTTTGTTATGAGAAAGGCATCCATCTTCAGTGTGGCTGCATATACAGCGGCCGTAAGTCCAGCAGGGCCGCCGCCGATTATTATGAGGTCATAAGATGTACGGGGAATTTTGCATATCCTTTCTCTCATGAACCTTTCCCTGCATCCCTCTGAGCAGAAATAAAAGGTTCTGCCTTCACATTCTGCTGTGAAGGCATTTCTTTCATCTACTTCCATGTTACATATGGGGTCTCTCACAGAATCCTCTCCGTAGTCCTTATTTTAATTATGTAGTCCACTGGTGTAACAGCGATGAAAGACCCATTGTCATGGCACATATTCAGATGCCTTCTGCATTATATTTGCCTTTAGGCAGATTCTGTTTTATTGCATCAGGGAAAACAAAGATAACGCCATCTTCAAGTTTTTGTTTTTTAATTTTTATTCTCAATTCCCAATTACCGCCTCTCTGGAGATCAAGATTCTTTATTGTGTACAGGCCACCTTTTTGTTCGGTAACAGAGAGCACAACGACATCGCCAAGGTCTAAAGGAGATGCTCCGTGTATTAGCAGATCAACGTGTATCTTTGCGCCTTCCACATCTTCATCATGCGAGCCGTGTATGACAACCCCAACATCATTCTTGCCGATTTTGAATTCTTTGCCATCCAGCAGCATTTCTACGCTGAATAAGCCTTTGTCCGTGATTTTAAAAAGGCTGTTATCGCGATGCTTTGTGAATTTTGGCTTTTCGGCTTCCATGCTGCGTCCATCCGAATGAGTATAAACGGTGCTGATATATTTCTCCGGATCCTTTTTGAATTCTTCAAGGCACATCTGGCAGCATAAGCTGTAGATTTTACCTTTATATTCGTATTTATATGTTTGCGCCGTTTTCTCATCGATTTTATCACCGCTTACCGGACAAATTTTTATATGTTCATTAGGGGTTGCCTGCTCTGACATTCCATTTTTCTTATTGTGGTCATGATCTTTATGTCCCTCGGCATAAACTCCTGACAGCAATAAAAGGATCGGCACAATTATTACAATAAATTTTTTCATAATTCCCCCTACCGCTTAAACTCTTTTTCAACAGTATCCCGTATCTTTTTTACGGGATAGCCTTTTTTATAAAGCTCGGAAGCCCGCAGGGCCTCCCCAAGACAAATGTCTCACATTGCAGCATGTTTGTCAACATAGCAACTCAGTAGGCTCTTGTGCTTGAATGCCGGGGACTCCTCGCACATGCAATAGCAGTATATGCTGTCCAGTACCCATGGGATTTCTTTTGCCACCTGATATGCCTTTTTAATGCGAGGATCGCCGAACATATCTGGATTAAGGGTTGCCCTTGTCTCGCCTCTCCTCAGCGATTCATCCTTCATCGGCTTTTGTGCGAATGTGTTGTTTGCCGCTGCCGCAAAGAGCACTGCCGCGATAATCAGCAATAATGTTATTCGGAATTTTCTCATTAACTCACCTCCTGTAAGTCCAAATTTGTAATACAATACTCAAAGATTTTGAATAAATTATGAATAACTGCACCCCAAAAAAGAGGCGGCCATAGGGGGATGGCCGCCTCAAGGAGGGGGGGTGAGTAAAAAGCCTGTTAATATATAGACCTGATCCTTCCTGTCCTGCAGTCAAGCAGTATTTTGTCAACGAGTTCCCCATTTTTATAAACCTCTGCCTCTGCAAATCTCCCGTCCTGCTTTATCAAAACTACCCTTAGCCCCTTTTTCGAATAATAAGATTTCAGGGCATCTGTTATCTCTTTTTTTGTAGGCTGTTTTGTGCAGTATCCGTATTCTCCACACAAAGGGCAATAAGCGCCGTATGGGGTAATTTCACCTCCTGAGATTTTGGAGTAGGTTCCTGAAAATAAAGATGCAAACAATATAAATATGAAAACAAGCTTTATCATTGATTTAAGATAACAAACGATATTGAAGGAATTATGAAGATTAAATCCTCATATCCTTTAAAAAAGGAAACTTCGAGCGGACTTCTGCAACTTCTGATGGATTTATTTCTCCTGACAGGAACTCCTCTTTATCGTTACCGAAGAGGATGCCATTTCCTGATGGATCAAAAATATGTGATGCCCCTGAATAATGAATGCCGTTGCCGTCTGTTCCTGTACGATTAACGCCGATTACAAAGCATTGATTCTCGATTGCCCTGGCCTTTAGCAATATCTCCCAGTGATCTTTTCTGGAGGATGGCCAGTTGGCAATAACAAATATCGCCTGTACATTCTTTGCTACTTTTCTGAATACTTCAGGAAATCTCAGATCATAACAGATGAAGATACTGGAGGGTATTCCGTCTATGTCAAAGATGACGGTATCATTGCCTGCAATATAATATTTATCTTCACCGGAGAAGGAAAACGGATGGATTTTTGTGTAAGCAGCAATGCGAATGCCTCTTCTGTCATAGACAACTGCTATATTCCTGCCCTTTTCTTTATCATGCTCCTTCACGGGGAAGCCCGCAATCAGATATAAGCCGTATCTTTTTGCTATTTCTGACAGCACCGAATTGGTCTGTCCATTTTCATCTTCTGCAATGGCAGGTACATTCATGGAAAAACCGGTATTGAACATCTCGGGGAAGACGATGACATCGCATTTTTCCTCTGCTGCTTTTTTTGCAAAGGACTCTGCCCTGTCATAATTCGTCTTTTTCGATTCCCAAGTAATATTTAGTTGTATCAAAGCGATTTTCATTTGTTAAGCACCTCTTGGGAGATAGATTCTGAATGTAGTTCCTTCATTCACCTTGCTTTCCACCTCAATCCTTCCGCCCATAACATTTACCAGTTCTTTTACAATGGCGAGTCCAAGTCCTAATCCATCGGTTCTTGATCCTTCAATTCTATAAAAACGGTTGAATATGAGCGGCATTTCGTTTTCAGGTATGCCTCTTCCGGAATCTCTTATCTCTATGTAAAAATCGCTTTCTTCTGTCCCGTAACCAATCCAGACACCGCCCTTTTCTGTGAACTTTAAAGAATTTGATATGATATTTCTTATTATCTTTTCCAGTTTTTCTATATCGGCGAAAACAATCAGCTCATCCTCTTTTGTGATAGTTATACCGAGGCGCTTTTCTTTAAATGCCGGTCTTAGTTCTTCGGATAGTTCAGACAGGAATTCCTTGAGATTGACCTCTGCCGTCTCACCCCTGGCGAAGAAACTCGCCTCTGCAGTTGTGATATCCTCTATGCCCTTTATGAGTCTGATCAGGCGGTTAATCTCGCCTTTTATATTTTCCAAACCTTTCTCTGTTTTGATTACTCTATCTTCTATAGCCTCAATGTTGGATTTTGCTATTGTTAACGGCGTTCTTAATTCGTGTGCAATATTTGACATGAGCCGTTTTCGTAGTTCCTCTTCTCTTTGAAGGGATTCCGTCATAATATTGAAGGTTTCGGATAATCTGCCGATTTCATCGTTAGTTTGAGGTGTTATTGTCATATTGAAATCGCCTTTTGCAATACTTTCTGCTGCTGTCTTGAGATCGGTCAGGGGTTTTGACAGATACCGGCTGAAGAACAGGGCTATTATTATCGAGCCTCCGCCTGCTATAAGGAATGAGACGAGGATGAAGTTTTTCGACCTCATTCTGAATACGGATTCCTTCTCTTTTATCACATCCTTCTCAAACGGCCTTGACAGGAGTTTGCCGATGTTTTTGCCTTCGATGTAAAGAGGGTATTCTTCGTATTTGCCTTCTGTCATGTGCATGTGAAAGAGTGCTTCCATCCTGCGTTTCATTGTATCCGAAAGGGAGTCCATAACTTCTCTGGATGAAATAACTTCATGTCCGTCAGCATTGAGGACTTTTATATCGAGACCCAGCATCATCGCCCAGTGAATGGATTCGGACAATGCCTTTGTATTCCACCTTCCATTAGAATAGCTGCCCTCGACCGATGCAAGTATCCAGTAAAACTGGTCTTCTTTCACGCCGTTCACATAGTTGTCGAAATCCTTTATTATCAGCCATTCGAAGATAAAATTGGAAAGAAGTGCTGCAAGGATGACGATTATGAACGCAAGAAATATTTTTGTCTTCATTAATCAGGAATACCTATGAATTTGTAGCCCGTGCCGTATACCGTTTTTATAAACACAGGCCTCTGGGGATTGTCCTCTATTTTGTGGCGTATGTTCTTTATATGTGCATCGATAACCCTGTCATACCCTTCAAAATCATATCCCTGAACCGCATTTACAATCTGAAGGCGCGTGAAAACAATCTGCGGCCTTTCTGCAAGGCTCAAGAGTATCTTAAACTCTGTGGATGTAAGGGGTATAATCTTTTCATCTTTTTTGACCTCCATTGAAGGAGTGTCTATGAGCAGAAGACCATTGTTAAATGATAATAGCTTTTTTTCGTTCTTCTTTGTCCTCCTTAGATGTGCCTTGACCCTTGCCACAAGCTCCCTCGGGCTGAATGGCTTTATGACATAATCATCGGCGCCAATGCCGAGCCCTTTTATCCTGTCATCCTCGGAGCTTTTAGCAGTGAGCATAATTATTGGCACGTCAGAGAACTCCCTTATGGAACTGCATATGGTTTCGCCGTCAATGTCAGGGAGCATCAGGTCAAGGATTATGAGGTCGAAATTATTTTTAATCTGTTGAAGGGCATCCTGTCCTGTATTTGCTATGGTTACCTTAAAGCCATCCCTCTCAAGATATGACCCGACAATGTCGGAGATCTTTTTTTCGTCTTCTACTATAAGAATCTTTTCGCTTGTCAATTTATTCATTGGCAGGTACTCTCACACCCCTCAGAAATTCGGCGCTCATTTCCGGTATGAGCGGATTGATATACATGCCCGAGCCGAGTTCAAATCCAGATGCCATTGCAACCCTCGGAACTATGCTGATATACCAGTGTATAAATTCAGAGGACGAATTGCCCGGCTTTCCTGACCTCAATACATAGTTAAAATCCGGATGCTCCAGGCCATAATAAAGTTGTGACATCGTTTTTTTGAGGTTTATTGCAAGGTCCCACATCTCCTCCGGTCTTATGTCAGAGAATGAGCCCGAATGCCTTTTCGGAAATATCCATATATGAAATGCGGAGAGGGCTGCATAAGGGACAAAGGATACAAAGTGTTCCGTGTTGCAGAGTATCCTGCTTCCATCGTTTATCTCGTCATTTAATGTATTGCATAAAAGACACTCTCCTGTATCATCGAAATATCTCATGGAGTTTTCTATCCTGCCCCTTATCTGGAGAGGCGTTACAGGAACCCCGACTATCTGGGAATGGGGATGTTCTATAGTGGTGCCTGATGCAGGGCCGTTGTTCTTGAATATAATTACATGCTCTATCCTGCAGTCATTGTATATCTCGACGAAGCGGTCTTTGTATGTCTGTATAACCTCTTTCAGTTGCTCGACAGGCATGGTTGCTGTAGTGAGATTATGGGCAGGGGACTCTATAATGATCTCATGGAGACCAACCCCGTTAACGTTTTTTTTCAACCCAATGTTTATTCTCTGTCTCTCGCCTTCTTTTGAAAGTACAGCGAATTTATTCGGCACGACCCTTATCTTCCATCCCTTCTCATCGCTGATCCTGTATTTTTCATCGGGTGTTTTTGCCTCATTTCCGGGACAAAATGGGCATGTCTCGACAAATTCCGGAAGTCTTTTGTGCTCCCTCGCAACTATGAAATCTTCCGGCCTTTTTCTTTTCTCTCTGGCAATGATGACCCATTCCCGTGTTATCAGATTCAGTCTCAGTTCAGGCATAGTTCACCCCCCTGGCTTTTATCTAATATTATCACATATTGCATGAAACTTTTACGGATGGGCGAGGGTATGGATAAAAGGCATGAGGTCTCTCAGTTCATCGAGAGAGACTGAAGAATGCCACTTGCCTGTTACTTTTGCTATTAAAATAAGTCCAAAGAACAATACAACGACTGCAGAAATGAAAATTTCCGGTCTTAATGCCTTTCTGTTCGGGATGGCTGCATCTAATGCATCTCTAACAGGACAATGGCTTACGCATGTGAGACATCCTGTGCATTCAGGAGAATGTATGAACTCTTTTTTATCCACCGGTAAAAGGGAAGGGCAGTTCTTTGTGCATAACCCACACTGAATGCATTTAGTCTTATCCCTTCGTATTTTTACCGGACTAATTGAACTTAATAGCCCGAGCAATCCTCCATATGGACACAGATACCTGCACCAGAAGTTTTTATATAAAAGGGAAAGTCCGAATAGTACACCGAGGGTTATCTTTGTTGTGAGCGACATCTCCGTAAAGAATTTCAATAGCTTTATGTCAGAAACCTTCCAATAAGGGGTATTTAAAAATTCTGCTATTTGTACAGGGGTCATTTTAATGATAATGACATAAAGGAAAAACGCCATAAGAATATACTTTAAGGAGCGCAGAGGGTAATCTATGTATTTTATGATTGCAAAATTTTTCCCGAAGATTCTTTTGCCTATTTTCCATACTGCATCGGACAATGCTCCTACAGGGCATATCCAACTGCAAAAGGATTTTTTCAACAGAATTGCCAATAGTATTGCACCGATGAATATTACGAGTGCTGCGGGATGTATCAGGTCAAATATGCCCTCTGCAATCCAGAGCTTTAATGACATCAATGCACCAATTGGCATAAACCCTTCTACTGATGGAGGACGACTGACAGCGGGCATTAGTCCCTGCTCAAGCGCCTGAGTGAAGAGATAGAATTTATAGCCTGAATATATGACTATCAGGAATACTGCCCACTGAATGGCATATCGTATTTTCCTGATATCTGAGCGATTAATTTTTCCCATGGCTTGATTTTAGTATGGAGCAAGTAAATAGTGTATGATCTGTATCATCCTTTTTTAATCATCCCGCTGACTGCCTTTATCGCATCTTCCTTTGTATTTATCCTGCCTTCCAATACCATATCCTCTATAGCAGCCAATATTTCTTTGAATGCAGGTGAAGGTTTTATATTAAATTCCCTTATAAGGTCATCGCCTGTAATAATTGGAAGCAGTGCTGCTCTTGCTTTAAATACATTATCATAAAAGCTGATAACCTCTTTGCAGAAGTCTATGATGGAAGGTTCCTGTGCTATGGCGAGTATTATCAATGGATATACATCGTCACGGAATTCCTTTAGAAGTCCGATGGTCTTCGTTTCATCCGCCATCCCCTGAATTTCTTTATAAGAATCTAAAATCTTTGCGCGCTTAAGTGTTATTTTATGAATGAACTCCACTTCCTTTCTCGACATCTTTAATCTTATAGCAGATTGTTTGGCACTATCAGGATCAGGGAATAAAGTGGATAGTTTTAAGCATATATATCTGTATTCGGTTTCGAAATATTTAATTAAAGGCCGAAGGCTGAAGGCCGAAAGCTGAAGGCTATCGGATAGATTACTTAAAATTTCTTCGGTAGTTTTGTATAACTTCAGAGAGTTTATTCTGACATCAGGAAAGATATTTGCAAGGATCCTGTTGTCTATCAAGGCTTTCATTGTTTTGTAGGAATTACCGAGCCTGACTATGTATCTCAACTCCTCGGCGATTCTCTCTACAGCTACAGAGGTTATCAATGGTGCAAGCCTTTCGGCTGCACTTAGTGTATCCTCTTCTATGGAGAAATTCAGTGCTGTAGCAAAGCGGTAAATTCTGAGGATTCTTAAGGGGTCTTTTATAAGATTTTCCTCCGATACCATTTTTATAATTCTGTTGAAGAGGTCATTTTTGCCATTAAAGGGGTCAATAATCTGACTTCTGACTTCTGACTCCTGACTTCTGAATTTTAAAAGTGGTATCGCCATTGCGTTGATGGTAATATCCCGATCTGCGAGGTCATTATAAATCGTGTTGCCTCTCATCAGGCAAATATCGATAAATCGATTATCCTTTACCACCCTTGCAATCCCAAAGTCTTTATCCAGCAGTACAAAGGAGCCATCAATTTCATGAGCAAACCTCTTAGCAATATCAATGGCATCTCCTTTTACGGCTATGTCTATATCTTTTAACTCTTTCCCCAAAAGGATGTCCCTGACAGCACCGCCGACAATGAATGAATCGGTTGTAATGCCTTGTTTTTCAGTAAAATCAATGAATAGCTCTAAAAGGGGATGCATAGCAGATTTATTTTACTTGAGTTTTTTTATATTGACAAACAGTTTTTTGTGATGCTATTCTTTTGTCAGAATATTAGAGCCACGAAGGCCTAATCAAAGACCAGCAGGTCTCAGTAAGTTCAAGCCTTCGTGGCTTTTTTATTTCTTTATGTGGAGGATCTATGCATATCCCTGATGGGTACTTAAGCCCTCAAACCTATGTGCCGTTATATGGAGCATCATTTATATTCTGGGCAGTTGCACTTAAAAAGTTTAAGAAAGACATGTCTGCTAAATATATTCCATATTTGGCTATGGCATCTGCCTTTTCCTTTCTTATCCAGATGTTTAATATTCCCATTCCAGGAGGAACTACTGGCCATGCTGTTGGAGCAGGTATTATTGCAATCCTTTTAGGGCCATGGACAGCAGTGATAGCAGTATCTGTTGTTTTGATAATTCAGGCTGTTGTATTCGGAGACGGAGGGATAACAGCCATCGGAGCGAACTGCTTTAATATGGCTGTGGTGATGCCATTCGTATCGTACTGGATCTTTAAAGTCGTAAAGGGAAATTCAAAAGGAGGGATGAGATTATACACAGCGGCCTTTCTCTCTGGATGGTTAGGGCTCTCAATTGCCGCATTAATTACTGCTGTAGAGTTCGGCATTCAGCCATTGATTGCCATGTCTTCTGACGGAAGGCCTCTTTATGCACCATATCCTTTATCGGTGGCTGTCCCTGTAATGGCACTGGAGCATCTGCTTCTGTTCGGCATAGTCGAAGGTATAGTAACAGTATTGCTTCTTAAATACTTTATTAAACATGAACCCGATTTGATTTATGCAGTAAAGGAGTACTAAGATGACACTCTTTCAGAAAAAACTCTGGATAGGTCTTATTATAATGGCCTTACTATCCCCGATTGGCATCCTTCTTCCAGAAAAATTCAATGCAGGAGATGCGTGGGGAGAATGGGGAACAGATACCCTCGAAAAACTCCTCGGATATGTGCCGGAGGGATTAAAGAAGCTAACCGATTTGTGGAAAGCTCCGATAGCGGATTACAATCTCGGAAGCGAAAACTCCCCGATTATTATTCAGGTTTTATCTTATGTAATCTCCGGGATATTGGGAATAGCCATTGTTGGCGGTGTGGTTTATTTAATATCAAGACTTCTGGTGAAGGCAAATGGCAAAGAGCATAGGGTATAGAAAATGTCTTTTATCGACAGCGGCATAAGCCATTTTGGCAGAGTAATTAAAACTGGGTATATCCAGTGGGAGCTTGCGTCAAAGGATGGTTTTTTTCATCGGATTGATGCGCGCATAAAGGTGCTTTTTTTAATTTTCTTTATCATTATTGTAAGCCTGAAAAAAGAAATAGTGCCTGAAATTATCATTGCACTTTTTGTATTCGGTCTAACAGCAATATCACGACTGAATCTTTTTAATTTCTATAAAAAAGTGATCCCCCTCGGATTTATATTCGGCTTTCTTATTGCCCTGCCTTCTGCATTTAATGTCATTACAAAGGGAGAGGTTATCCTGCCTGTCATTCATTTTTCGAGGTCTTATGATTTCTGGATTTATCATGTACCTGAGACGATAGGCATTACAAGAGAAGGGATATCTGGTGTTGCCATGCTCACACTCAGGGTTGTAAATTCTGTTTCCCTATCTTTTCTGATTCTATACACAACTTCTTTTTCAGAGATTATCAGGGCATTAAAGGTTTTTAGAGTACCTGATGCAATTCTGATGATTATAACCCTCACTTACAAATACATCTTTATCTTTGCAAAAACAGTTGAAGATATGCATCTCGCAAAGAAGAGCAGGATGCTCGATGAAGTGGCCAATACCGAGGCAAGAAAGTGGATCGCAGGAAGGATCGCATTTATGTTCAAGAAAACGCAGCAGAGGTGCGAAGAGGTAGTTAAGGCTATGCTCGGAAGGGGTTTTTCTGATACCATTAAACTTTATGGTTTTAGAAAAATGAATAGCATGGATTGGACTGCAGGATTTTTTTTATTTTTTGCAGGAGTGATATTTTTGTGGAGTTAGGCTTTTCATCCATGCCTGCTTTGCTATTATGAGAAGATTATGGATAGGCAAATTATAAAGACAGAGAATGTAAGTTACAGCTATTACGGCAAAATTCCAGCCCTTGTGGATGTAAGTCTTGAAATAAAAGAGGGTGAGAAGTTTGCTGTAATAGGCGCAAACGGGAGCGGAAAATCGACCCTGTTGCAGATAATGAACGGCCTCATTCATCCATCATCTGGCAGTATATTTTTCAGAGGCAAAGAGGTGTCGGAAAAGTCATTAAGGGGTAAAGAATTCTTGAGATTTTTTCGTGAAGGTGTAGGATATGTTTTTCAGGACTCGGATGTCCAGTTATTCTGCCCCAGTGTCCTGGATGAATTGCTTTATGGCCCGATGCAGTTGGGTATGGTTGAAAGTGAGGCCATGGACAGGGCATTTGAAGTTATGAAGATGCTCAATATAGAAAATCTTAAAGACAGGCCTTCCTATATGCTCTCTGGCGGGGAAAAAAAGAGGGTAGCGATAGGTTCGGTATTGACAATGAATCCCGATGTCCTGCTTTTTGACGAGCCTACAAACGGCCTTGATCCAAGAACCCAGTGTTTCCTTGTTGAACTATTATTCGAACTGAATGAGGCAGGAAAGACTATTGTAATTGCTACACACGATTTATCATTGGTGGACGAGCTTCATTGCAGGGTGGCAGTGCTTTCAGAAGACCATAGGATTGAAAAAATCGGCAATCCTGATAATATCCTGAGCGACGGTGAACTATTGCTTAGAGTAAATTTGATACATGAGCATATGCATTGTCATGGAGACACGGCGCATAGGCATTTGCATTCGCACTATTTTTTCCATAAACACTGATAGGAAATTTGTTATAAGAAGGAGTATTTATGAATGAACTTGAAAAACTGAAGAGGTTGCTTCATCACTGGAATGAGCATAACAATGAACATGCAGAGATTTACAGGGATTGGGCTGAAAAGGCATCATTGCTTGGCAATGAGGAACTTTCAAAGGTTCTCGATAAGCTCTATCATGAGACAAAGAAACTGAATGGGCTTTTTGAAGAGGCTATAAAGACAATTCAACTTGAAAAATCATAAAGGCATATGCTATAAAGTCAGCAATTTTGAGACATGAAAATTCTTGAGAGGAGGAGGTGGTTAAAGTAAGTATAAAACACTAATCACTAAAAACATTATTTGGCTGGATGTCAGGGAAGAGAGGTGAAAATCCTCCGCTGCCCCGCAGCCGTGAAGGGAACGAAAATCCAATCAAAAGCCACTGTCATGAGCAATATCTTGATGGGAAGGCGGGTGAGTAGGATGCCCTGAGCCGGAAGACCTATCCAAGCCAGAAAGTTCAGAGTTTAGAGTTCGGAGTTAAGAGTTAAAAACACGAACAAGAGACTCTGACAAATCCAAATCAAAAATTTCCCGAGGGAGGAAGGAATGAAATCATTATTGTCTTTTCTTGCACGCATGGCGTGCAACCTGTCAGTTTTTGTATCGCTCACCATGATTTTATGTGCCACATCTTTGTTTGCAGAAGAAAGATCTGCTTCATTGGAAGAAATCGTAGTAACCGCAACAAAAGTCGAAGAACCGAAAAAAGATGTTCCTGCATCTGTCCAGATAATCACACAGGAAGATATAAAAAATTCCACAGCAAAGGATGCCGGTGACTTAATTTCAGAGGCATCCATAGGTCATGTCCACAAGTATCCAGGGGCGCTTACCGCCAGAATTGAATTAAGAGGATTAACCACAGACCTCTTCAGTGATTTAAAAAGCAGGGTTCTTGTCCTTATCAACGGGCATCGTGCGGGCACTGTGAATTTAGCGAAGATTCCTGCTGAAGACATTGAAAGAATAGAGATTGTCAAAGGTCCGGCCTCTGTTCTTTATGGCTCATCCGCTATGGGTGGTGTGATAAACATCATTACTAAAGAGGGAAAAGAAGGATTCCATGGTTCGGTGGGTGGTGAAATCGGCTCATGGAAATACTGGAAGGGTTTTGCGGAATTGAGTGGTAAAAAAGGTTTGTTCGATTTTTATCTTACAGCCAGCCGTTCTGCCTCAGATGATTATGATGCAAAGGACTACGGAAAGATTGAAAACACAGGATACAATGATGAGACAGTATCAGCCAGCTTGGGCTACAGGTTTTTTGACAAACACCATATATCCATTGGATTTCAGCATTGGAAGGGATGGGATATTGGCTCTCCGGGAGCAAGGTATTCGCCTGACCCTGATAATTATTCGGATAAGGGACGGGACGGCTTTGATATTGGATATAAGACAGAGACATTCAATGCAACATACTATTTCGTAAAAGACAGAGATGAATCACATGGAGGCATGACATCCGGCATAGGAAATTCAGATATCACATTGACAAAAACAGACACACAGGGGTCAAGCCTCCAGAAGACATTTACCTTAGATGATCACAGGATAATCATCGGAGGACAATGGGACAGGATAGAGGTTGAAAGCTCAAGGAACACAGGCGCTCCCTATAATCCCAATTCAAAATATGACAGCTACGGTATCTTCACAGAGGGACGATTAAGCCTGCTCAATAAAAAACTCCTTTTGAGCGCTGGAGTCCGATATGACTATTTTGAAAACAATATACTCTCAACGCATGGAATCACAAGCATTAAACCGAGAAAGGAAAACATTGACCATGTTACTGTAAGATGTGGGCTCGTTTATAAGCTTACAAAGGCAATAAATCTTAAAGGTAATATTGGTAATGCCTTCCGCGCACCGGCGCCGGATGAACTCGCAACAGATTATGTATCATCATGGGGAACACATTACATAGGAAATCCGAATCTGAAGCCCGAAAAGAGCACATCCTATGACGCAGGAGTTGAGTATGTAAAGGATTTGCTCAAGTCTGGATTGACATTCTTTCACACAAAATTCAAGGACAAGATTTTGGGTTATTATGACAGCTCTCTTTCCGCGCAGACATTTAAGAACGTGGATGGAGCAACCATTCAGGGTATAGAGGCTAATCTTTCATATGATGTTGGTCTGGCATCCGGACTTAATATATCCATAGAGCCATTCACTAACATCACCTATCACACAAGATATTCGAGCGAGGATAACCTTGAAGTGAGCAAATACGGAAAGACGCTCCTTTACACTCCGAAATGGACAGGCGCATTTGGAATCAGGGCAGGAAAGGAAAAATGGGATACAAGGCTCATTGCAAATTATACAGGTGATGAGAAAGTGCAGGACTGGAATTCTAAATCGCCGACATACGGAAAAGCTATAGACAAAGGCGACTTTACAGTGGTGAATCTGAAAGGCTCTTACAGACCGATTAAGAACCTTGAGATTACGGCATCTGTTGAGAATCTTTTTGATAGGGCATACGAGTATGTTCTGGGTTATCCGATGCCAAGAAGGACATTTGTGGCAGGGGTGAAGTGGGTGTTTTAAAATATGGCCAAGAGTTACATACACAGGAGGACACAGCAGGATTGGTGAATTGATTGGTAAGGCAGTTTATGAGGCTGTTGTTGAGGCGCTGGGAAAGCAGAATGGATTTAGAAAAAAACAAGACCAGGAAAGCAGGTCTTAAGTTAAGGAGGAAAGAGATGTTTAAAAGAATTATTACAATGATTGTTGTATTGCTATGGTCAGGGTTGGCCTTTGCTGCCCATCCCCTTGTAACGGATGACACGGGCACACAGGGTAAGGGGAAATTCCAGCTTGAGGTCAACAGCGAGTTTACTTATGACAAAGAGAGGGTTTTTGATGAAGACGCTGGAGAACATGTAACAGAGAAGACAACAGGTGGAAAACTATCGACGGTACTGTCATATGGTATCACGGACAATTTGGACATAGTTTTAGGTCTTCCATATCAGTGGAACAAGGTCAAGAAGGGCGGGACAGTTGAGTCGGATGTAGACGGAATATCGGACATTTCGCTGGAGGCCAAATGGAGGGTTTTTGAACAAAATGGTCTGAGTTTTGCCCTTAAACCCGGCATTACACTTCCGACAGGGGATGAAAATAAAGGTCTCGGCAATGGCAGGGCATCGTATGGCCTTGTATTTATTACAACAAAAAAAATAGAGCCGTGGGCATTTCACCTCAACATTGGTTATACCCACAATGAATACAAACTTCAGGCAGACAAAGAGGCTAACAGGAAAGGGATATGGCATGTTTCCCTCGCATCTGAGGTGGAGGTCGTAAAAGACCTGAAGGTAGTGGCAAATATTGGAATGGAGAGGAATTCTGACAGAACCTCAAATACACACCCTGCATTTATCCTCGGCGGGCTGATTTATTCGATCACAGAGAATCTTGATATTGATGTGGGAGTAAAGGGCGGACTTAACAAACCTGAAACCGATACCACAATCCTTGCCGGTATGGCATTGAGATTTTAAAAGGAGGAAACTATTATGAAAGTTAAAGATCTAAAAACAAAATTTCAGTTTTTCGTTTTTATTTTGTTTGGTTATCTGCTGTCTGCTAATAACGCATATGCCATGCATATCTCAGAAGGAATACTACCGCTTAACTGGGCAGCCTTCTGGTCTGTTATAGCAGCGCCATTTGTAGTATGGGGCTTGTATAAGCTCAAGAAACTATCATCAATTGACCTGTCATTCAAACCCCTCGTTGGATTGATGGCAGCAGTTGTATTCATCATCTCATGTATGCCCATCCCTGTGCCTACGGCAGGCACATGTTCCCATCCCTGTGGAACCGGAATATCAGGGATTCTCGTTGGTCCGGCAATTAGCATATTGATTACAGCAGTGGCCCTCCTTATTCAGGCACTTTTTCTTGCCCACGGAGGTTTAAGCACATGGGGCGCTGATATAGTTTCAATGGGCGTGATGGGATCATTTGCAGGATTTCTAACATTTAAGGCATTGCGGTCGGTGAAAATAAACATGGCGGTGTCGGGATTTCTGGCAGGTCTCTTTGCAGACTGGGCAACATACCTGACCACATCTGTTGAGCTTGCCTCAGGCATAAGGGGTGATTCGCCATTTATGCCTTTGTTTTCAAAAATACTAATCGCCTTCATTCCGACCCAGCTTCCACTGGGAATACTTGAAGGTGCAATGACAGCAGGGATGGTTGTACTGCTTTATAAAAAGCGTCCAGACCTTCTTGTAAAGATGCATGTAATAAAACCGGAGGAGGTAAGGGCATGAAGATGCAAAAAGAAAAATGCAAAATAAAAAATTATGGAGCAGTGCTTTTAATTATCTTCTCGTTAACTATCTGTCTGCCACTTATTTCTGTCGTATCCGCGGAAGAAGGGAAATGGTCAGGCGTAGATGAATCTGTGGTCGAAAAATACGCAAAGGAGCATGGTAGAGAAGCGAGGGAGCCATTGATAAATACCGATCAAGGCGATCTGCTTCTTTTTGTCTTCCTCCTTGCAGGTACAATTGGCGGGTTTATCGGCGGATATTACTGGAGAATACTTATGGTTGAAAAAGCGCCAAAAATCAGCAGGGAACAGAAATCAGAGGTTAAGAAAGAGCAGTTGGTTTGAGAAATAATTTGACAAATAAAATAGCACTTATGTATATTTCTAAAAATCCTGAACTCGAAGTTCAGGGATTAGTTTTAATTTATATTAAAGAAATCAAGGCCATGAAGGTCTTGCGCTATGAAGGCGCAGGTTTCATGGCTTTTTTGTTTGGCAATTTATCAGTAATATCCAGCCACGAAGGTCAGCCATATCTTCCAAGAAGGAAGAAGATAAAACTTTTTGGAGGATTTATGGAAAAAACTATTTGTAAAAGGGCTGCTACAGTTTCGTTCTGGGACAGCTATGCAAAGTGGTATAAATGCTGGATGGAGCATAACAATTACCATAACAGGATTATTGATGTCCTTACCACAATGGTTGAACCTGGCTGGAAAGTCCTTGACATCGGAGCAGGAAATGGGATTCTCTCTCTGCCTCTTTGCGCTATCGGGTGCGATATTACAGCAATCGAGCCTTCAGCCGGAATGAGAAACCTTCTTTATGAAAATGCGTTCAGCAGGGGCATTGACTGGATTGATGTTGATAGTAGGAGGTGGGAGGATATTCCTACTTTTGAGTTAAAGGGTTATGACCTCATTATGGCATGCAACAGTCTGCATTTGGCAGAAATGGGCTTCAAACAGGCGCTTGAAAAGATATTCCATGCAAACCCGAAAAATGTATTTGTTATTACAGAGCTTGGCACTCCAGAGATAAAAGTTAAATGGCAATATGGAGATTACACAATGCTATTTACTAAATGCTATGAAACAGAAAGTTCACTTGCTTATCACACCATCGATGAGATGACCGATTACTGGTCTTTTATAAAAGGCAGGCGACTTCGTTCGTTTGAAATCGAGGGAATAAAATCAAGGCTTGTTTTTGAATGCGATCATATGTGGCTAAAAGACACAGCACATGTAGGTATGTATTGGTGGGAGAGAAACATTTGAAGTAATCATTTTTCATGAATATTTGGATCAAGCCATGAAGGTTTTAGTTCTCCTAAGAAGGGAGGTGATAGAAAAAATCTTAGGAGGTGTTTGATGAGAAAATATTTAATTGTTCTTATTAGTTTAATTGGTTGTATTGGTTTACTGACAGATATTGCAACGGCATTGGCAGAAGAGAAAGAGACAAAACTGGAAGAGATTGTGGTTACAGCAACAAGGACAGAGAAAGAATTAGAAACTGCACCGGGCGATGTGCATATTGTGACCCAAAAAGAGATGGAAAAAAGAAATATCAGGACGATTGATGAGGCTCTGAACACAACACCGGGTGTTTTTAACCGCCGCGGCAAAGGGCTCATGGATACTCTTGCAAATATTTCCCTGCGCGGCATCCCCGGCGCTAACAGGACTCTGATAATGAAAGATGGTATGCCTCTGAACAACGCATATACTGGTAATGTGACATGGGGAATGGCTGCCGGTGATATAGAGAGGATAGAAATAGTTGAGGGGCCTTTTTCGAGCCTGTATGGCGGCTATGCCATGGGCGGTGTCGTAAATATTATTACGAAAATGCCTGAGAAGAGGGAGTTCATTTCTAAAGCCGGTTATGGTTCAAGCTGGAATCGGGGAGAAGCGATGGATGACCTGAAAAGGTTATCGCTTTATTATGGCGATAAAATTAAAGATTCATTCAGCTTCTTTGTAGGCTACGGCTATCAAGGGACAAGCGGCTTCCCCACCGACTTGAATGTACAGAGTTCCAAACCAACTGCGGGAATAACCGGCTGGTCTGAAACGACTGATAATAAAGGCGCAAAACGATACATAATCGGAGATAAAGGCGACAACAGATGGTGGGACGATACAATGACTATTAAAGCGGGCTATGATTTTTCCAAGACAACTAAATTAACGACATCCTTTGGACGAACTCGTAATGAATATAATCGCGATGATCCGCATACCTATCTGCGCAATGCCGCAGGACAACCGGTCTATTCGTATGGAACTGTCCGTGAAAACTCTTTTGTAAGCGGCAACGGAGGCACTGAAATAAATACCTATGTCGTAAGCTTCGAGACCGAAATAGGAAATATCAAGACAAAATTGAATGCCGGCTTGAACGATATGTATAAGAACTGGTACACAACCCCTAATTCATCCGCTCCCTATGCTACGATTTCAGGTGGACCCGGCAAAGTGTCCAGTACGCCATCACAGAACTATTATGCCGATTTGCAAGTCACGTTCCCGGTTTTTAATAATCAGGTATTCACTATTGGCGGTTCTTTCAAATCCGGCAAGGCGGATAATGAGGAATATAATCTGACCAACTGGAAAGATGAAACATCGAGAACGAATCTCACCTATACTGCCGGCGGAAAAGATTCCACTTATTCGCTTTTTGCTCAGGATGAGATAATGATTCTCAACAACCTGACCGCCTATATGGGACTGAGGCAGGATTGGTGGAAAACAGAGGACGGTTATGCAAATTCGGTTGGGACTGCCGGATATCCAAAAAACTATGATCCACGTTCTGCTTCGTCGTTGAGTCCAAAGTTCGCGCTTGTCTATAAACCATTCGATAAGACATCAATACGTTCGTCGGTGGGCAAGGCCTTCAGGGCGCCTACAATTTATGAGTTATACCGCACATGGCTGTCTTCAACTGGTGTTACATATAATGGCAACCCGAATCTAAAACCCGAAACCGTTATTTCGTGGGACCTCGGAGTTGAGCAGGGGTTATGGACTGGCGCGAAGGCTAAGGCAACATATTTTGAGAATTATATTAAAGAAATGATTTACCGGAAGACTGTTTCCGCGACTCAGCAGGACTACATCAATACCGGAAAAGCGGAAAGTAAAGGTGTAGTTATTGAACTGGAGCAGAAAATCGACCGGCTGAGACTCTTTACCAACGGAACTTTTACCGATGCCAGAATAAAGGAGAATAGTGCGAGCCCGGCCTCGGTCGGCAAGAGGATGACGTACATGCCTAAACATATTTTCAACATAGGCGGTGAGTTTGAAAAAGGTCCGGTTTTTATCTCGCTAACCGGAAATTATGTCGGCAAGCGTTATTCAAACGACAACAATTCGGATGTGGTCAACGGCGTCTGGACATCCTATGACCCTTACTTCGCTTTGAATTCAAAAATTTCGTATAAGATCACAAAGGCGGCAACTCTTTCGTTTTCAGTGGATAATATTCTTGACCGGCAGTATTTTGCATATTACAAAACTCCGGGGAGGTCATGTTTCGGGGAACTGACATTGAGGTTTTAGCCCGGCAGAAAATTCCGCTATTTGTTTCGCTGCTATTTCATGCGGCTGCGATAGCGCTTGCCTTTTCCATAACAGGATATGAAAGTGAGACGGTCTTTACAGTGGAGCTAAAAGAAATAGGCTGGAAAGAGTCCGCAAATGTAAACAGCAAGAACGCAGTGCGCAGGACGATTATGTCTGATCATAAGAAGCCGGAGATTACATCTGGCATCAAAAAGCAAAGCTCTGATACCGCGCATCCTGCATCTTATGAGCAGAAACCGGAGCAAAATCCGGATGATGAGAAAATAGCTGAAAGCCGGGAATTCACAAAAACTCCACCGGTTGATAATCCGGCCTCGGTTATCGCTGCTGTGAGGTATTTTGCCGGGGGGCAAAAGACTGCCCGTGTTTCTACGCCATCTGGTATCAAAGAGGGCGAAGATACAGGGAGGATTGGGGCATCAAAGGCGACAGCGGAGGCTGAATTCGGCTCGGATAATGCCCCATCATTTGCAAAAAGGGTAATGCCTGAATATCCCCGTCTGGCCAGAAGGCTTGGCAGAGAGGGAAAGGTGGTTTTAAGGCTTTTCATTAATGAGCATGGAAGACTTGTAAGTGTGGAGATAGTTGAAAAGGCAGGGCATGGCTTTGATGAGGCGGCGATTGATGCTGTAAAGGCATCTACCTTCAGACCTGCGAAATTAAATGGGCATTCGGTGGCGTGCAGGGCAGTGCTGCCGGTAAGGTTTAGGCTTGAGTAGCCGGCAGTAAATCGAAGTTGAATGGCTACAAAAATTGAACAGCGAGGTGATAGATATGGATTTAAGCATTGTTTTATGGATGGGCGGTATGCTTTTCAGCCTCGGCATATTTGCTGTAAAGGTCGGCTTTGGGCTTGGCTTTAGCAAAATTAAATGGAAGGGGATATTTCTAACCCTTTCTATGTATGTTGTCCTGTTTGTTGTGATTGCAATCCTCTCGGAACAACTGATGAAGATGCTTGAGCCTGTTCTGAGAAAAGGCCCGTATATCCACGCATTGATGGCAGCAGGTATGATTGCATGGGGAATTCTCTTATTAAGAAGACAGACAAAACCGAAATTCAAGATTCAAAATTCCAAAATTAATAACTCTGAACTCTCAACTCTAAACTCTTTACTTTTATTGATTCCCTGCCCTGTCTGTCTTACTGCCATGACATTTTCTACATGGGCGGCGTTAAATGTAATCAAACTGCCATCGGCACTGGTTGGTCTCGGTTTGGGGATTGCTTTTATTTTATTGTCATTAGGTATTTATTTTTCCTTAAAACTCGTTACTCGTTACTTGTTACTTGTCACTCAAAAGATCGGGCTTGGTCTCGGCATGATTGCAATAGGCCTTTATTTCATCGCTTCTTTATTCCTTCCCGCAAAGATAGAAGAGGCAAAGGTTATGTATCAGTCATTCATTGCAGAGGGCGGCAATATTGATATTAATCATGGCATCGGAGTATTTGCATTGCTTTTTGCGGCTCTAATTGTCGGCTATCTTATAAATAAAAAACAGGAGGCTAAAAAATGAATATCCTTGCGGGTCTTGAGACTTTTCTCTATGTTATTTCTTCTGTTCTTCTGTTCCCTGTTGTTGCAGGATTAACAGCATTGACATTATGGGTTGTTGTCTATTTCGGCGGCTTTCTAAGGGAATACCTTGAAAGGAGGCGCGGTTATTATTCATCAGTCGAAAGATACAAAAGGATGCTCGACCATGAAACGTTATTGCCGACAGCCAATGGCAATATTGATATTAATCTTGAAAGGCTCCTTCAGGATGCCGAACTCGGCCTCATCAAATCCCTTGACAGGATAAGATTTGTTATAAGGGTCGGGCCAGCCCTCGGATTAATGGGGACACTCATACCAATGGGCATTTCCCTGTCTTCCCTTGCACAGGGAGATATGCCAAAGATGGCAGGCAGCATGGTAACTGCTTTCACAACCGTTGTTGTTGGTCTTGCATGCAGCGTTGTCGCCTACATGGTCTCCCTCATCAAAGAGAAATGGGTAAGAGCAGATATGAGGGAGATGGAGTATCTCACGGAACTGATTCTCCGTGAGTCAAAAATCAGAAGTCAAAAGTCAGAAGTGGAGGTAGAGGATGAGATTTTTGAAGAGACACAGGCGATTTGAAAAATATGACGAACCTCTTGAAGACCCGATAGCAGGCGTTGCTAATCTTTTTGATGCGAGCGTTGTCTTTATCGTAAGCATGATGATAGCGCTTTTTATGGCTTATAACATGCTCGATATGCTTGATCCGAAATCTGAGATGACAATAACGAAAAAGACTGCTGACGGGAAAGTAGAAGTAATCACAAAAAAGGGCAAGGAGATAAAGGTGCAAAAGGTGACAGACAAGAGGTTGAGCGGTGAAGGCACAAGGCTCGGAACGGCATATCAACTGAAGGATGGGAAGGTGATTTATGTACCGGAATAATAGAGCGGTAGAGCGACAGTGCGACAGTGCGGCAGTTCTAAGGTTTTTCATATTTGTTGTTGCGCTGTTGTTCTGCTGCACTGCTGAGCTTGTTATGACTGCAACTGCCCATGCAGAGCCTTTTAAAATCAGTCTTCTGCTTGGAGATATACATACAAAAACTGCTGTAGAGGCTATAAAAGCGATAAACACACAACAACTGAATATAAACATCAAGGCATATCCCCTTAAAGGGCTTAAGAGTAGTGATTTAAACCACATCAAAGACTCAAGGCTTATAATTGTCAATATCATGGGCAGACAGATAGTGCAGGAAGTAAAAGACGAGATTAAAGAAGCCATATCAAAAGGGGCTAAAGTATATGCAGTAGCTGCAAGCGGTTCATACAATGATGAAATAAAGGCAATGGGAGTTATCCATGATAAAAAGATTGACGAATACTATAGACATGGCGGTATAGAAAACTTTAAAAATATGTTCTTTTACTGTTTAAAAAGGGACTTTGGTTTTGAATTAGATGTTGGCGAAGCAATAAAAATATCTGAGTTTGCGATATATGACCACAAAACAAAGGCGCTTTATGAGACTTTTGAGGATTATATTAAAGCAAAAGGTGATGACGTTTTAAAAAAACCATTAATCGGTCTGACATTTTATAAAAATAGCTATGAAGCAGGTCAGATGAAACATATTGATGCTGTTATTGAAAGTATTGAAAGAGAAGGCTTTGGTGTTCTATCTGTCTATGGCTATCCTTCAGAGTCAGCAGTTGAGAGATTTTTCTTTGATGAAAAAGGTAATGCACGAGTAAGAGCAGTTGTAGGCTTGTCTTTAAAGATAGGGCTAAATTCTCAAATAGCCATACCTCTCTTAAGTAAGCTTAATGTGCCCATTATTGATGCAATCACGCTTTATAGCCAATCAAAAGAGGAGTGGGAACAATCGCCTGTTGGTCTTGATATCTTTGAGAGGTCATGGCAGGTAGCTATTCCTGAGATGGCGGGGATTATCCAGCCAACAATCATTGCATCGAAGGAAAAGATGATTGATAAAAAGACGAGCATTGAATATATAGAAGAAAGACCAATCCCGGAAAGGATAGAGAAGCTTACAAGGAGAATAAAGGCATGGATAAACCTTCAGGATAAGCAAAACAAAGATAAGAAGGTTGCAATCATTTATTACAACTATCCGCCGGGTAAACAGAATATAGGGGCATCTTACCTAAATGTACTTCCCGAAAGTCTGTGGGAGATTTATCAGAGACTGAAAGCAGAAGGCTACAGGCTTAAAGGTGAAGAACTTACAAAAGAACAGTTTTTTAATGACATTCATAACTATGCAAGGAACATCGGCAACTGGGCGGCAGGTGAGATTGACAGACTTGCAAAGACAGGCAGGGCAGTTTTAATCCCTGTTGAGACATACAGGAGGTGGTTTGAAGAACTGCCAGAGGGACTTAAAAAATCTGTCATCAAAGATTGGGGCAGCCCTGAAGAAAATAAAGTAATGTCGTGGACTGGCGCAAGTGGAACAAAGTATATTGTCATTCCTGCCATAAGATATGGCAATATCCTTTTTACCCCGCAGCCTTCAAGAGGATGGGAACAGGATGTTAAGAAGCTTTATCACGATGTTACCCTTGCACCGCATCATCAATATATAGCCTTTTATCTATGGCTCAAAAAGGAATTTCAGGCAGATGCTATAGCGCATATCGGAACGCACGGAACACATGAATGGCTTTCAGGTAAAGAGATAGGCTTTACAAATGAAGACCCGCCGGAGGCGCTGATACAGGACCTGCCGAATATTTATCCATATATTGTTGATGATGTTGGAGAAGGGCTTCAGGCAAAGAGGCGCGGCATGGCAGTAATCATCGACCACATGACGCCGCCATTTGATAAGGCAGGAATGAATAAGGAATTAAAAGAGCTTGCTGCGCTTATTAACGACTACAATGCGGCTAAAGAGAAAAGCCCTTCACTTGCTGAATCCAAAATCACAGAGATTAATGCCCTTGCAAAGAAGACAGGGATGCTCACTGACTTGAAGTTAAAGGAAGTAAAAACAGATGACGAGATAGAAGAGCTTGAGCATTATATAAAAGAGATTTCAGAAAAGCAGACACCATTCGGGCTTCACACCTTTGGCAAGACGCCTGATGAAAAGTACAGAAAAAGCACAGCAGAGGCGATTCTTTCTATTGAAAAAGGGTTGTCTGATGAAGAGAGGGCAAAGAGGCTTGTTGATTATGAACAGAGGATAATACAGTCTGGCAAAAGGGAGCTTGACTCATTCATTGCAGCCCTTAACGGTAGATACATCCCTGCTGGTCAGGGCAATGACCCAATCAGAAATCCGGATTCCCTTCCTACTGGCAAAAACTTCTATTCCTTTGATCCTACGAGGATACCATCAAAATCCACATATGAAATGGGTGTGAGGCTGGCAGAGGAATTAATAGAAGGCTATAAGCAAAGACACGGCATATATCCAGACAAACTCACATTTAATCTCTGGGGTGTTGAGACCATAAGGCATGAGGGCGTGATGGAGTCCCAGATAATGTATCTTATGGGTATAAAGCCGAAAAGGGATGAAAGGGGAAGGGTAACAGGCGTTGAGGCAATTTCACGCTCTGAACTCGGAAGACCCCGCATTGATGTAACCATTGTCCCATCAGGACTTTACAGAGATCTATTCTCCAACCTCATGGCATTGCTTGATAATGCTGTGAGCTTAGCAAAGGAACAGGGTGAGGAAGACAATATTTTAAGGGCGAATATTTTAAAGACAAAGAAGATGCTCATGGAAAAAGGAATCTCAGAGGATAAGGCAGCCCAGCTCGCATCTGTTCGTTTATTTACCGTGCCTTCAGGCGCTTACGGGACAAATCTTGATAAGGTGATACCAATGTCAAATACTTGGGATAATGAAAAGCAGGTTGCTGATGTCTTCTTCATGAGGATGAGTTATATGTATGGACAGGGGTTCTGGGGAGACAAAGTCAGCAATCAGCAATCAGCAGTCAGCAGTCAGGAAGATATAAGTCTGATTCTCTTTAAGAATGCGCTTTCGGGTTCAAAGATAGCTGTTCACAGCCGTTCAGGTAATGTCTATGCGACACTGGACAATGACGACTTCTTTCAGTATCTCGGAGGCACTGCAATGGCAATACGTGCGGTTGACGGGAAGACGCCAGAGGTATATGTTACGAACATGTCAAATCCAAAGATGCCGAAGCAGGAGACCCTTGAGAAATTCATGGGTCGTGAGATGCGTGCACGCTATCTCAATCCTGAATGGATAAAGACCATGATAAGGGAAGGTTATGCAGGTGCTAGGTTTATTGATAAGACGGTGGAGCATCTATGGGGATGGCAGGTAACAGTGCCAGAGGCTGTTGATACAGCAAAGTGGAATGAGATGTACGAGACATATGTTCTGGACAGGAACGGATTAAATATAAAGGAGATGTTCAGGCAGTCAAAGAATATGTGGGCTTATCAATCCATTGTGGCGAGGATGCTTGAGACCGTAAGAAAGGATTACTGGAAACCTGATAAAAAGGTTGTTGAGACCCTTGCAAAGGAATACGCAGAGAGTGTAAAAGAGGTCGGCCTTGCATGCTGCGACCACACATGTAATAATCCAATGCTTACAAAATTTACCGCCTCAACATTGATGTCCGTGCCGGGATTGAAGGGGCAGGTGCAGGGATTTATGAAGGCGCTGGATAAAATTCAGAAGCCAGAGGACAGAGGACAGAAGTCAGATATTGCAAAGAAAGTAACTGATAATCAAAGAATGGCTCCTGATGGAATCGGTAAAAAAATAGAGGGCTATGAGATGCAGGATGTTAGTGCTGCATCGGGTGGCGCATCATCCGCGCCGATACCTTATTTATTCATTATAGGTTTTTTAGTATTCATCGGGCTTATTGCGTGGGGATTCAGGAGGAGGACTTTGTAGCCCACTGGATTATCTCATCCACCATTGCCTTTATGGTGGCTTCTTTTGGCATAATGGAGACCTTTAATCCTGCTTTTTCTATGGCCTTTGCAGTCACAGGGCCTATGACGGCTATGGTTACATCTTTTAAAATCTCTATTGCATCATCGCCTATTATATCCACGAAATTATTAAAAGTGGCAGCGCTCGTAAATGTTGCCACAGAGATCCTTCCCTCTTTTAGAAATCTCTTCAGCCTTTTTCCGTGTTTTTCAGGTTTTATTGCACGATATGCAGCAGGCGTGTCTATTTCTCCGCCAAACTCTCTCACCTTCTGCGGAAATACTTCCCTTGCAACCTCAGCACGAGGAAGTAAGATTTTCAATCCTTTAAGGCTGGGGGCTGAAGGCTGAGTGCTGAAGGCTTTTATCAAACCTTCTGCATTGAATTCTTCTGGAATAAGGTCTACCTTGATTCCATAATTTCTGATTGCCTCAGCAGTCTTTGTGCCTATGGCGCATATTTTAATTCCTTTCAAATCCCTGATGTCCTTATTCTTATCAAGGAGCCTCTGCATGAAATATTTAAATCCATTTGCGCTTGTGAATATAATCCAGTTGTAAGTTTCTACCTTATCTATTGATTCGTCCAGTTCTTTGTAGCTTTCAGGCGGCGCTATCTCTATGGTTGGAAACTCGAATATCTCTGCCCCTAAATCTTCAAGGGGCTCATAATCCTTTGTATATTCCCTTGTGATCAAAATCCTCTGGCCAAACAGGGGCTTGTTTTCATACCATTTCAATGTATCCCTCAATTTGACCACATTTCCCACAACCATCACAGCAGGGGGCTTGATATTCTCTTCCTTGACAAGCCCTGCTATGTCTTTCAGGGTGCTGACCACTGTTTTCTGGTCAGGCCTTGTGCCCCATCTCACAACTGCTACAGGAGTATCAGGAGACTTGCCATGCTCTATAAGTTTTGATGTTATAGCACCGATATTTTTAACACCCATTAAAAAAACAAGGGTATCAAAGCCATTTGCAAACTTCGACCAGTCTATGGAACTTTCGGGTTTTGTTATGTCTTCATTGCCTGTAATAACTGAAAAGGATGAAGAATATTTCCTGTGGGTCAATGGAATGCCTGCATATGCAGGTGCAGCAATGGAAGAACTGACACCGGGTATTACCTCAAACTCTATTCCTTCATTTACAAGAACCTCTGCTTCTTCTCCGCCCCTGCCGAAGACAAAGGGATCGCCGCCCTTTAATCTGCATACGATTTTGCCTTCCTTTGCCTTGTCCACAAGCGCCTGATTTATCTCATCCTGCGTCATTGCATGGTGTCCGCCCCTTTTGCCTGCATATATGAATTCCGCATCGTGGTTTATGTAATTCAATATCTGGGCATTGAGATGGAAATCATATACGACGGCCTCAGCCTTCTGAAGGCATTTCATGCCTTTGACTGTCAATAGTCCTATATCGCCGGGCCCGGCGCCGATAAGATATACCTTGCCTTTTTTCACCTGCCGTAGACCTCGTCCAGTATCTCTTTTGCACCTCTTGAAAGGAGGTCTTCTGCCAGCCTGATTCCGAGGTTTTCTGCATCATTCGGTGTGCCTTCTATCCGGCCTTTTACAATCCTGTCTCCTGAAACGCTTCCTACAAGCCCGTCCATTACAACTCTGCCATCGATCAATCTTGCATGTGCTGCGATTGGAACCTGACATCCGCCTTCGAGCTTTTTCAGAAATGCCCTTTCTGCCTTTACGCATACCGAGGTTTCATAGTGATTCAGTTGTGAAATAAGATTGTTTATGAATCCGTCATTAATCCTACATTCAATTCCAACTGCTCCTTGACCTATGGCAGGAAGGCTTATCTCAGGAGGAAGGACTTCTGTAATCCTCTCTGCCCATCCGAGCCTTTTAACACCAGCAGCAGCGAGGATTATCGCGTCAAACTGTCCTTCATCCAGTTTTCTCAGTCTTGTATCGAGGTTTCCTCTCAATTGCTCGATCTTTAAATCAGGCCTTATACTGAGCAACTGACATGAACGCCTGAGACTGCTTGTGCCGATAGTTGCACCCTGAGGCAGGGCTCTAAAATTTGAAATTTGAAATTTGAAATTTGAAATTCGTGATAGGAATGCATCCCTGGGGTCTTCTCTTTTTGTTATTACTGCGAGATGTAATCCTTCAGGAAAATCTGTTGGCACATCCTTCATACTGTGAACAGCAATGTCAGCCTCACCCTTTAAGAGTGCTTCTTCTATTTCTTTTACAAAAAGCCCTTTGCCGCCTACTTTTGCAAGTGGGACATCCAAAATCTTATCCCCTGTTGTTTTTATTTTATTGAGTTCAATCTCAAGGTCGGGGTTCAATCTCTGAAGCTCCGACTTTATCCATTCAGCCTGCCATAGCGCGAGCTTGCTGCCCCGTGTGCCGATTATGATTCTATTCCTCATAAAGGTTAATGCCTCCGATAAACAAATTTCATTTTACTAATTTTTCTTTTCTTTTTTTGAATTGCATTGTCTGCACATCAGAACTGCATTTGATAGCGTTGAGCGTCCCCCTAAAGCATGTGGTTTAATATGATCAATCGTGAAATTAGACATATCTTTTCTGTTTTTTTATTATCGTGTGTTTTGAACAGTCTTTATGGGGCATTTTGCTTAATCCAACAATCTATAATTCATCTTCATTTATGCCAGCAATTTTCATAACAGCTTTTAATAATCCTATCTTTAAATCTTTATTTCCGTGGACAGGCACGCTTATTCTTTCCTTCCGTCCTGCTGTCATATAAACGTGATGACTTCCATGGATGTTCTTCAACTGCCAGCCTTTTTTCTCCAAAATCCTGCATAAATCTTTGCCGGATATGCTTTTCATACGGCAATTTCGAGAACCTTGTCATCAGGCATTAATTCAATGTCTTTTGTATCAACAGACAGGCAGGCATCTATTGCCTCATAGATGTTTTGCAACAGTTCATCCCATGTATCTCCCTGTGTCAGGCATCCAGGAATAGACGGAACTTCAGCCCAATAGCCGCCTTCTTCTGCGGTGTGCACTATTACTTTAAGCTTCATTTTATATCACCCCCATGTAAGCGGTTTCTTAAACCAGTTATCTTGTTGAGCTTTTACAATAGATTTTACAATAAATGAATATCGTAAGTCTCTTGCATCCTTTATTCTTCATTTTCATCTCCGTTAATTCCATACAATTTTTTTATCATGGCTATCAGTTCATCCCTGTCTTCAGTGTCCTCTTTGAGCGCTACTGTGGGCGGGTGTATGAGCTTGTTGATTATGGCTGTTGCCATGTATTCCAGTGCCTTCATCTTTTCCGCATCAATGTCAGGAAATTTGTTTTTAAATTTCTCCAGTTCTTCATTTTTGATATTTTCTGCCTTCTGTCTTAAAGCCACAATGGTCGGCACCGAATCGAGGGATGACATCCACTTTATGAATTTCTCGACCTCCTCATCTATTATATCTTCTGCCTTCTCAGCCTCTTTTTTCCTCTCGAGGATGTTGGTGTCAACAACATCCTGAAGGTCATCCACATCATAGAGGTATACGTTTTCTATTTTATTTATCTCAGGGTCTATGTTTCTCGGCACAGAAATATCGATTATGAATACCGGCTTGTGCTTCCTTTCCTTCATTACCTTTTGCATATGATCTTTTAAAAGGACATAGGTCGGTGCGCCTGTCGAACAGATGACTATATCGGTGTGTATCAATTCATTTAAGAATTCTTCAAATTTTACCGCTTTTCCGTTAAACTCTTTTGCCAGTTCGCATCCGCGCTCGTATGTCCTGTTTGCCACCTTCACATCCGTAACCCCGTTATTAACGAGGTGGCGTGCTGCCAGCTCTGCCATTTCTCCTGCACCTAAGAGCATGAATGATTTTCCAGAAAGATCTGTGAATATCTTCTTTGCGAGTTCCACTGCTGCAAAGCTTATAGAGACTGCATTCTCGGCAATCCTCGTCTCTGTTCTCACCCTCTTTGCAGTGGATATGGCCTTTTTCATTAACTTGTTCAGGAGAACACCGGTTGTCTTTTTGCTGAGGGCAAAGTCGAATGCATCCTTAAGCTGGCCGAGGATCTGTGGCTCTCCCACAACCATGGAATCGAGGCTTGAGCCAACCCTTAATATATGTCTTATGGCATCGGTATCGGTATGAATGTAAAGGGATTTCTCGAAATCGCTTCTTGCTATATTATGAAATCCGGAAAGAAAGTTCTTAATATTCTCTGCTGCTGAAGCAGTGTTGCTCACACAGGTATACAGTTCCACCCTGTTGCACGTTGACAACACTGCAACCTCTTTTACCTCGGGTATTTTCTTTAAGCCAAAAACTCCCTCTTCAAGCTTGGGCCCGTTAAAGGCAAGCCTTTCTCTCGTTTCAACATTAGCTGTCTTATGATTCAGTCCTATAATGAGAATCTTCATTTGAATGCATGCAGACTCTTTAAAAGTAGATTAACGCCAAAGAATGTAAAAAGTATCGCCAGAAATCCGATTATTGACAGAATGGCTGCCCTCTTTCCCCTCCAGCCTGCAGTGAGTCTGACGTGAAGGACAAGGGCATAGATAAACCATGTTATGAGAGACCAGACTTCTTTGGGATCCCATCTCCAATAGCTGCCCCATGCACTTTCTGCCCATAGTGCTCCTGTAATTATGGCAAGTGTAAGGAGAGGGAATCCGATAGTGATAAGCCTGTAGTTTATCTCGTCAAGAACCTGAAGGCTCGGAAGTCTCTTGAAGAGATCGCCGAGATGCTTTGATTTCAGATAATGCTCCTGAAGCAGATACATTGTCCCGATGCCGCATGCCACTGCAAATGCCGCATTCCCTAAGAATGCAAGAAATGTGTGTACAGGTAGCCAGTAGCTCTGGAGCACCGGCGTAAGCGGGCGGATTCCCCTCGGAAAGACTGATGAAGAAAGCATAAATATGAAGACAATGGGCATGATGAACGAGCCCATTATACCGATTTTATATTTGTATTCGAGAAAGAAGAATATAAGGACAATACACCATGCAAAGAAGGACGATGCCTCATGCATGCTCGTTATCGGCAGTTGGCCTGCGGCGGCGTACCTGTAAATTATGCTTATCGAGTGAATTGCGAATCCGGCTCCGGTGATGAAGGTCATCAGCCTGGATGATTCCTTCCCGCCTTTGAATATGTCGACGATGCTTATAATTGTTGCAGCGAAATAAAAGGTAAGGGCCAATTCAAAAAGTACAGTACCCATCAGAAGCAGCCGAGCTCACAGTCTTTTATTTTTATTTTTAGCTCATTGGCAGTCTTGCCGACTTCTTTGTAAGGAACCCCAAGTTCTTCAGCGATTGTCCTTGCATCGCTACATGTAATCCTGCCTTCAGCAGACCGTGTCTTTAAAATATTTTCGATTTCTTTTTTCTTCGCTGTCATCTCTATAATCCATAAGAGGGACTCAGTCCCCTTTATGAGAACCCCCTTTTAGAATCTATTGGTGATTAAAAATCTATCTGTATCAAGTCTGTTTCATTACTTTATTACAGATTATGGCCCCTATATTATTTATTAACTCATATATGCTTTTTGATGAGTAATGCGATGACCCTTTCTCAATAACAATGTCAGCTTGCTTCAGTATTCTCCGGGCCGAGGGCTTAATATGCTCCTTAGAAGCATTAGCTATAAATACTACAACATCCGGCTTTAAAAACTCAATTGCGCTGTTGCCCTCAATAATTATGCCGTCGAGATGGGAGAGCCTGTCAATGGCCATCGGCAGGACTTCATGCAACTCATTTGCAGGAGACTGAACCCATAAAACTTCTTCTGCTCCTGCATCAAGTAGTCTTTTGGTGTCTTTGTCTTCCTGGCTGAGAATACTTTTGTCGTCTATGACGGATGAATAAAAGGCTGTCTTTGTGTATTTTATAGCTCCGATTTTTGGTGAGTGGGTGAATGGGTAGATGGGTGGATGGGTTTTCAGATATTTTAAAATTGCAACTGCTATAGTTGTCTTGCCTGCACCGCTGTGGGCGCCTCCAATGCCGATAAGAAAGGGTTGCTTCATGTATTTGTGATTATCTTTCCTAAAGCTTGTAGGAAAGTTTTATTATCATCAATGTGCTTGATTTTATAATTTTTTTTCTCTGGGAGTTCCCAATCTGGTTTTTGATATTCAAAGACAGTAATAGGTTTCATTATTCAAAAGGATTTACAACCTCAAGTCCTTCTATTACTTTGAAGTCGTCCACATTTCTTGTTGCAAGTTTGAGATTATTTGCAAGCGCTGTTGCTGCTATAACTGCATCGGCAAGTTTTATCTTGTTTTTTCTTTTTAACTCGATGGTTTTGTTTGCGACAGCATCGTCTATAGAATAAATATTTGCATGTTCGATCAATTTTATGCATTTTTCATAGCCGTCAGCAGTATGCTTGTCCCATCCAAGGAATTCGATTTTTGGCAGGATAGAGATATTAAAGGAATTTTCAGAAATGAGATTATTTATAAAATCTATTGTAAGAGGAGAACCTTTTGTATGGTAAATCAGGATATTTGTATCTACCAGATACTCAGTTGTGGACATGCCGTTCCCATTCTTTTCTTAATTTCTTAGACTCAGCCGTAACATCTATATCTTTATACAGTCCTGATGTTTCTTCGACTATCTTGGATATTTCAATAATTTGGGGCATTTCTTCTACATCATCATAGATAATATGGACTTTCATTTTTTTCTGTGGCAGCTTCCTGTCAATATATTTCAATTCGCCATTTTCTATCACAGCCTCTGCAATTTTATGTCCCACAAGCATCCCTCCTTTCCATTAAACTTCTATAATTATTATAGCATTATCTTATGCTTCGCTTGCTGTTTCATCTTTTTTAATCTCTTCTTTGTAATCGCAGCCTTTATTCAGGCAGACATGAAATACCTCTCCAGTCTTGTTCCACTTTTCCACAAGAAAAGATGCATTGCACTTCGGGCACTGCTTTGGCACAGGCTTATACCACATCGCAAACTTGCATTCTGGATAATTGCTGCAGCTCCAGAATGATTTTCCCCTCTTTGACCTTCTTTCGACAATATCCCCTCCATCAAGAGGACATTTTACCCCTGTCGAAATAGGCTTTGTATTTTTACATTCAGGGTATTTTGAACACGCGAGGAACTTTCCGAATCTACCGCTCTTTATGACCATTGGAGCGCCGCATTTTTCGCATATCTCCTCTGTCACGGTCTGCTCTGCGGCCTGCTTGCCGTTGCCGCCTTCCAATGGTTTTGTGTTTTTGCACTGAGGATAGCCTGTACATGCAAGGAACCTTCCATGTCTTCCCCATTTTATGGCCATTGGGGAACCGCATTTTTCGCAAACATCTTCTGTTGGGATATCCTGTGGTTTTACTCTTCCTTTGTCTTTTGATGCCTCTAACAGATCACGGCTGAAGGGTTTGTAAAAATCTTTAACTACCTTCACCCACTTCATCTTTGCATTCTCAATTTCATCGAGTTCATCTTCCATCTTTGCAGTAAATCCTATGTCTATCAGTTCGGGAAATTTCTCAACAAGAAGGTCGTTCACAACAATTCCGAGTTCTGTAGGCACAAAACGCCTGTCCTCATTTTTTTCCACATATTTTCTGTCCTGAATTGTGGACAATATCGCTGCATAAGTGCTCGGTCTTCCGATGCCCTTTTCCTCAAGGGCCTTTACAAGGGTAGCCTCTGTATATCTCGGCGGAGGCTGTGTGAAATGCTGTACCGGCTTTATTTCATGTTGTTTGAGGATGTCATTTTCCTTTATGGAAGGTAGGATTCCGCCTTCTTCTTCTTCTATTTCGTCTTTGCTCTCTGTGTACAATGCCATAAATCCCGGAAATCTGATAACAGTACCCGATGCCCTGAGTTCCGTGCCTTTATCACTGACCCCTGACCCCTGACCTCTGACCCCTATAATATAGGTCGTCTGCTCCAGTTGTGCGGGGGCCATCTGGCTTGCGATGAACCTGTTCCATATAAGGGCATAAAGGTTATACTGGTCTTTGGATAAAAACTTTTTTACAGCCTCCGGAGATTTGTCCGGATATGTCGGCCTTATTGCTTCGTGGGCTTCCTGTGCACTCCCCTTGCTTTTGTAATGGGGAGGTTTTTCAGGGATGTAATCCTTTCCGAATTTTTTCTCTATCAAGTCTCTTGCCCATTCCTGTGCCTCAGGAGCTATGCGGAAGGAGTCGGTCCTCATATATGTAATCAAGCCCACAGAGCCTTCTTCTCCAAGCTCTATTCCTTCATAAAGCTGCTGTGCTATCATCATGGTTTTTTTTGCAGCGAATCTGAGCCTGCGTGCTGCCTCCTGTTGCAGGGTGCTTGTAATAAACGGCGGGGAAGGAGACCTTTTTCTTAGTTTCTTTTCTATCCTGGAGAGGTAGAATTCCCTGTTATTAATTTTATCCGCAATCTGCTGTGCGGCCTCTGCATTGGTAATGAGAAAACGCTTTCCTTCTTCGGCATCACGGTTGATGACAAGGGAGTCGTTGTATTTGTAGAGTTTTGCCCAAAACTGTGTCCCCTCTGTTTTAGGAGACAAAAGGGCCTCTATTGTCCAGTATTCCTCTTTGTTGAATGATTCGATTTCCCTTTCTCTGTCTACTATAAGCTTTACTGCAACGGACTGAACCCTTCCTGCGCTTAATCCCCTTCGCACTTTTTTCCAGAGAAACGGGCTTAAGTTATAGCCCACAAGCCTGTCAAGAATTCTGCGCGCCTGTTGTGCCTCTACCTTATTAATATCTATATTGCCGGGATTTTGTATCGCCTCTTTTACAGCCCTTTCTGTTATCTCATGGAATGTAACCCGATAAATCTTTTTGGAATCTTTTTTAGAATTCTGGGGCGGCTTTACTTCTTCAGCTATATGATAAGCGATGGCCTCTCCCTCTCTGTCAGGGTCTGTTGCTATGTAAATCCTTTCTGCCTTTTTCGCCTCGCTTTTTAGTTCCTTTATTACCTTTTCCTTGCCAGGGATAATTTCATAGTGCGGTTCGAAATTATTCTCAACATCCACACCGATCTCTTTTTTGGGAAGGTCCTTTACATGGCCGATGGATGCCTTAACGGCGAACTCTTTGCCGAGTATTTTATTGATGGTCTTTGCCTTTGCAGGCGATTCTACTATAACAAGGGATTTCAATTTTTCAAGTCCTCCATTAGTTCCATGTTATCTGTCTTCCCCTTCCGAATATGAAGGCGTATATCTCTTCGGTATCAAGCTCTGTCTCTTTCATCAGGACATACGAAAGAAGGGCCCTTATGGTGTCCAGTTCTGCGTCATCTATGTATTGCGACAACTCAAGGGTCAAAAGCTCTTCCTTTACCGTTAGGAAATCTATGTCGAAGACGCTGATCTTTTTGAGTGCATCATCTGCATCATAGCCCTTTTCTATAAGATCCTTTGCGAGCATTCGCAATATGTCTATGAATCTTTTTGCCAATCTTTTCCTCCTACAATATATAAAATCTCTTGCCTTCGGATTGTTTTACTATGCCCTTTATTTCGAGGCCGAGCAGTATTCCCAGTGCTCTTCCGGCATGCATTTCTGCTTCCCTTGAAATTATATCTATATGTTTTGGCTCGCTGCCTAAAAGATTACATATTGCCTTTTCTTCATCGTTTATTTCAAGTCCATTTAGATTTACTGAAAGGTTTTCTTCTGAGAGACCATTTGCAGAGCCTCTAAGACCTTTAAGGTGGGGTGCTATGTCTTCGAGGATGTCTTCAGCCTTTTGCACTAATTTTGCGCCTTTTTTGATAAGTTCATGAGTGCCCTCGGAATTTGCCGAGGTTATGCTTCCCGGTACAGCAAATACATCCTTCCCCTGATCTAATGCACAGCCTGCAGTTATGAGAGAGCCGCTCCTTGCTGCAGCCTCGACAACGAGTACCCCGAGTGAAAGCCCGCTTATCAGCCTGTTTCTTTGCGGAAAGTTTTCTTTGTTTGGGGGGGTCCCCATAGGAAATTCGCTTATAACGCATCCTTTCTCAGACAACTCATTAAATAACCCCTTGTTTTCGGGTGGATAGGGGTTATCAAGACCAGAGCCAAGCACTGCTATGCTCCTGCCATTTGCCTTTAATGCGCTTTTGTGTGATGTTGCGTCTATGCCGCGTGCCATTCCGCTTACTATGGTAATGCCGCATAAAGCGAGCTCAGATGCAATTGTTTCTGTAACCTTTTTCCCGTAAGGCGTCATATTGCGCGAGCCTACTATCGCAACTGCATATTTATCTTTTTTTATAAAACTGCCCCTGACATAAAGTATTACAGGCGAGTCGTCAATATGTCTCAGGCTTTCTGGATATTCCTCATCGGTATATCTGATTATTCTGACATTATGCCCGTTGATCTCGTTGATCTCTTTTTCGACCTTATCCCATGAGTTGAATTCGGAGATGCCATTTATCTTGGAGCCGTTTATTCCCTCTACGTCTTTTAGCTCATTGGGGCTTGCCTCGAATACTCTTTTGGGCGTCCGGAAAGCAGAAAGCAGCCGTTTTGCCGTTACCGGGCCGATGTCTTTTATAAGGGTTAGAGCGAGCCAATATTTAAGATCATCACATGACATTTGACTTTTAACTTTCGAGAATCTTTTTTACCTTCAGCCGCAGCGCATTCAGCTTGATAAATCCTTCTGCATCCTTCTGGTTGTATACCTTTTCTGCTTCAAAGGTTGCCAGTTCAGGATGATAGAGCGATTTAGGGGATTTCCTGCCTACAACAATGCAGTTTCCTTTATATAGCTTTAATCTTACCGTGCCGGTAACATTTTTTTGAATGGAATCTATTGCTGTCTGGAGCATTTCTCTTTCTGGTGAAAACCAGTAGCCGTAATAAATTAGTTCTGCATATTTTGGAATGAGCGAGTCCCTGAGATGCAAGACTTCCCTGTCCAGCGTGATGGATTCCAGTGCCCTGTGGGCTATATGAAGGACAGTGCCTGCTGGTGTCTCATAAACACCCCTTGATTTAATTCCTACATATCTGTTTTCCACTATATCTATTCTTCCGATGCCGTTGTCTCCTGCGAGTTTATTGAGCCTTTCAAAGAGATCGACAGGCGAAAGGAATTCTCCATTTATGCCTACCGGATTTCCTTTTTCATAATGAATGTATATATATATATGCTTATCAGGCGCTTTTTCAGGAGATACCATCATGGTGTACATATCTATCGGCGGTTCTGACCATGGGTCTTCCAGTATTCCACCTTCGTAACTGATGTGGAAGATATTTCTGTCAGTGCTGTAGGGTTTTTCCTTTGTGGCAGGCACAGGTATTCCGTGCTTTTCAGCATATTCTATCAGCGACTGCCTTGAATCGAAAGACCATTCGCGCCATGGAGATATGACTGTTATATCCGGCTTAAGGGCATAATATGTAAGCTCAAATCTTACCTGATCATTACCTTTGCCTGTTGCTCCGTGTGCTACGGCATCTGCATTTTCTTTTATTGCTATGTCGATCTGTTTTTTTGCTATGAGAGGTCTTGCTATGGATGTGCCGAGCATATAGGTGCCTTCGTAGATGGCATTTGCCCTTAACATCGGGAATATATAGTCTTTTACGAATTCATCCCTTAAGTCCTCCACATAAGCCTTTGAAGCCCCTGTCTTAACGGCCTTTTCCTTTATGGCATTCAAATCTTCTCCCTGACCCAGGTCTGCACAGAAGGCTATGACCTCTGCATTATATGTTTCAATGAGCCATTTTATAACAATGGATGTATCAAGACCGCCTGAATATGCCAGTACAACCTTTTTTGCCATGTGTTTCCTCCAAATTTAGTCTGCCTAAGTTACGCAAGTTAAGTTACGCAAGTATTGTTTAGCATATGGCAGCAGGTGTGCTGAAAAGACTTTACACTCCGGAATATTGTAAAGCATTTTCTTGAATCCGTCACCTACTACATTGCTATCTATTTAGGTAAAAGCGTTATTAGTCTTCTGGTATGCACAAAGAACAATGACTTTGTAAAGGCTTTGATGCACACCTGCTGCCATACATTGCGGCGGCGCAATTCAGGTTTACCTAAACAGAATCCTTCAACTTTGGTTAATGTATTCACATTATCATAAATCCGAATTCAAAGTGAAGTAAAGTGAAGTGTAGTATAATATTTACATGAAAATCCAGCACTATTCCTTCGGCAGGATAACTATTGACGGAAAAACATATACATCCGATGTGATTATATATCCGGACAGGGTTAATTCATCGTGGTGGAGAAAGGAGGGCCATTTTTTGCAGATGGATGATTTAAGGGAAGTGCTGGATGCACGTCCAGAAGTTATTATAATTGGAACCGGCTATTCCGGAGTCATGAGGGTTTCGGATAATGTTATGAGCAAGCTTAAATCAATGAAAATAGATATGCATGTGGCAAGGACAACAGATGCTGTAGATTTGTTTAATGAATTATCAGGAAAAAGAAAAACAATAGCCTGCCTTCACCTTACGTGCTGAATTTATTTTCTGATTGTAAATCTGAAAATGCCGTTTTCTTCCGTTGTGCTTATCAACTCCAGCCCGAGTCTTCTGCAGAGGCCGGAAATGTCCGATTTTGAGCCTTTGTCATTGGATATTACTTCGATGATCTGGCCTGCCTTCATAAGGTCAAGGGCCTTTTTGGTCTTCATGATATGCATCGGGCAGTGAAGCCCCTTGAGGTCTAAAACAACATCGGGTTTAATAGACATGAACTATAATTAACATATAAAGATTCAAAAATTCCACTTAACAATAGCACTGTGCAACTGTCTTTCAATACAGCCACACAGTGCAGTGACCAACCCATTCGCTACTTCATCTTCTTCGCAAATTCCTCTGCTGTAATGGCTGGCAGTGTGAGAAGCTCTACCGACCCCCTTGCCCCTAATTCCACAGACATCCTCATGACCGTCTCATTATCGGGCGCTTCAACAATATTTACAAAATCATATGGTCCTAAGACTGCGAACTGTTCTTTAACCTTTATACCCATTGCCTCCAATTCCTTGTTGACCTCAAACATCCTACCCGGTTTTTCCTTGATGGTCTTTCTCCCTTCATCCGTCAATTTGCTGAGAATTACATAGTAAGCCATGGCTTCCCTCCTTTTTATGTATTCTTAATTTTCTTATACATCCTAATGGAAGGATTGTCAATTGAAATAAAACAAGGGCAGTCTGTCCAGACTGCCCTTTCTGAATACCTTCTTTGCTGTTTAACAGCCTGCAGCCTTTTTAAAGTATGTGGCTACATTCTTGCCGTCTTTGATTACATATTTGACCTTTACGTCATCATCTGTGCTGATTCTGCCATCTTTGAATTTGTTGAGTGTTTCTTCGTCTTCAACTGTAATAGTTACATCCTTCCCATCTTCTGTAGCCACTACAGCAGTTTTGGCATCTACATTGATACTCTTAACCTTTCCCTTGATGGATACCTTTTCCTCTGCCATTGCAATGCCAGTGAGCAGTGCTAAACAGAAGATTGCCAATACTGTGAGTATTATCGCTCTTGATGTTTTCATTTTCCCCTCCTATTTTTTGCTGGCAGTCTTTTTAACGGGCTTGCTGGTTTGTTCTGCTACAGTAATGCCGTTTTCAAATCTGCCGCCAACCCTCATCGGGTCTCCTTTATAGCCCAATGCCTGCCAGTCGAGTCTTTTGCCTTCCATGTGGCAGTCCTTGCATTTTAGTGCCTGCTCTTTTGGAGCCACCTCATGATTTATACTGCCGTAAAATGCAGTGGAAACGAATTCATATTTACCGCTGAAGGGAAGGCCGGAAGCCTTGGCACCGTCGGCAAGGGCCTTGTCCCAGTTATAGTGGCTCCACAATCCGCCAAAATTCTGGAATATGGACAGATATTTGTACTGCGAATCCATGGGCTGCTTGCCTGTGTGAATTTTAAAGGGATATATCTTTGAGTTCGAATCTTTGATATCACCAACCGGTTTGGACAGGTATACCACCTGCTTTGGATCTTTTATTTTTTCTCCCTTTAAATATCTCTCGGTTTTACCGGTGTACCATGCATAGGCAGGAACTACATTTTTACCCCATACGAAGGTCCCTTTATGTTTCGCATAGACCTCTTTGCCGTATTGTTCTTCTATATCCTGAATATCCCTGCCCACTGTTGACCAGTCCCAATTCATTTTTGTGGCCTGTCCCCTTGCAAAAAAAGGAATGTGGCATGTCTGGCAGGCAACGGTCTTCTGATGCCTCAGCAGAGTTTTATGAACCTGGGAGTCCTTATGAGGGTCCCTGTGGCAGTCCTCGCATGATACCCTTCCGTCATTAGTTGCAAGGAAAGTGGATGCACCCGAGATTTTGTGATTCTTTGTTACATGGCATGCCTGACAGGTCATGTCCATGCCTCCCATATGGACATCATGCTCCCTTTTGGGTTTGCTGAGCGTGGAATCGAGATCGCCATGTTTGACGGCATCTCCTCCGCCCCCAAAAAAGTGACAGGCACCGCAGTTGTCTCTGTTGGGAATTCCAACGCTTTGAGCTGCCTTTTCCAGATTTATTTTGCCCTTATCGAGCAACTGTTTATCAACCTCTCCTCCAAGTCCCTTTTTATAATTGCCATCTTTGGCATGGCATACAAGACAGTCAACCTTTGACTTATCCTTTGGCAGTTTATCGTTCTCGGTCCATCCATAGCCAGCGTGGCACTTGACACAGAATGCCCTGCTTCCGCCTTCGACATCGGTGCAGAAATTATTGAGCAGATTTGCCTTTCCGTATTCTTCCTTGCTGTTCTCCAATCCTTTTACAGTCCTCGGGGCGCCTTTCCACTTATAATGAGGTGAGTTCATAACATCATCTGCCTGCTTGTCATGACATTGAAGACAGACTTTAGTTACATCTTCTCCGTTTTTAAACGGACCTTTTACAAACTGGGAATGATCAATGGATGCCGTCATTCCTGCTGTAGCAGCGACGAGTATAATGGCTGCTACCATTGCTATAATTGTCCTAACTTTCACAACAACCTCCCGTAAGGATTTTTGTTTTATTGTTACAAGGTAACAATTCAAGGTAGTTTTTTTGACAGGTTTTTGGGAATGGGTTTGCTTTGAGGCTTCGGTGTGAAGCGATTCTTTGTTTTTGCAGGATTTAAAAACGTCTTGTTGCATGTCGGCAACACCTATTAATTGTAATGTATAAAAATTCTATACACCCAGTTTATAATAGCTATAGTATCATTGTCAATAAATTTCTAAACAATATAACTTCATAAAAAAATCAAATACAGTTCGGCGATAAGGATAAGTCTCTTTCGTTCAGAAGATAGTTCCAGCATCAAAGCAGGCACGGCTTCAAGGCCTTTATCAATGCGATGAGATTATTTTTCTGCCTGTTTTCTGCTGAATGCAAAAGGTGATGTTGAGATTGCCCTTAAACAGCGGGAGTGATTCGGCTCTGAGGTATCGCTGCTACTTGGCTACGGATTATTCACTTGAATAGATACAGACGGTTCGTATAAATTAATAAGATGGAAAATATCAGGATTCCGCGGATAATGAAGGAAACTTCAAAGAGGCACCTGCACAATGGCAAGACAATAGGTTTTGTCCCTACAATGGGCGCCCTGCATGAAGGCCATCTCAGCCTCATTAAGAGGGCAAAGAGTGAGAACGATATAGTGGTTGCAAGTATATTTATAAATCCGACACAGTTCGCTCCTAATGAGGATTTTGAAAAATATCCGAGGGATATGGAAGGGGATATGGAAAAGCTGAAAAGGGAAGGAGTAGACATTCTATTTATGCCAGATACAAAGTCTATGTATTCCGATGGATTCTCGACATATGTAACAGTAAAGGATTTATCCGATAAACTGTGCGGTGCTTTCAGGCCGGGACATTTCACAGGTGTAGCAACCGTTGTGTGCAAGCTCTTTAATATAGTAAAACCTGTAGCAGCATATTTTGGTCAGAAAGATTTTCAACAGGCAGCTATTATTAAGAGGATGGTAGAAAACCTGAATATGGATGTGGATTTAATTATCTGTCCGACTCTCAGGGAACCGGATGGTCTTGCAATGAGTTCGAGGAATGTGTACCTGAGCCATGAAGAGAGGAGGGCGGCAGCCGTTATTTACAAGACTCTGCTTTCTGCATCAAAAATGACAAAATCAGGTGAATCAAATCCGGTGGATGTAAGGAAACAGATGCATGATATGCTTAAGGCAGAGCCGCTCATTTCTGAAATACAATATGCAGGGGTTTATGATACTAATACCCTCGATGAGTTAAATGAGTTCAAAAGGCAAAATCTTCTTGCAGTAGCAGTGAAAATCGGCAGCACGCGGCTGATCGATAATATGATAGTGGAGTTTTAAACTACGCTCACCTGTTTCTGTTGTTTGAACATCCCGATAATTTTTTTTCGCATCAGTTGTGTTTTTATAGCCATTGTCTGATATTTGAGTTTGAATTTTATTTGGGAATCCAGACCTTTCCTTTATCTATTATATGCTCTACAATCCATCCCCTCCTGTGAAGCTCCCTCGCTATCCATCGTCTGTGGCACTTCCACGGAAACCTTTCAGCGCATATTATAACAGCATTATTATTGACAGACTCTTCGAGTTTATCGATCCCCTGTTTGAAATCTTCTGTTTCTGTATATGCCTCGTATCCGCCTTTTCTGAATCCCCCGAGTTCAACGCCGAAAAAGACATAGGATATTCCTTCCCTCTCTAAAAGGTCTTGCAGGTATTCTTTGTTGAATATTTGCAGCTTGCTTTTTGGAAATCGTCTGACATCGATGACGGTTTTTATATCATAAAAGAGGAGGATTTCTATGAAATCCTCCTCACTCCTTCTGCTTGTCCCGAGAGTATAGATTTTTTTCAAAGCTTTCTAAAATCCGTTCCCTTCGGAATGACCACTATGCCATTCGGGCTCACATGAAATTTTTTCCTGTCTTCATTCAGATTGTATCCGATTAATGTTTCAGGGGGGATATATACATCCTTGTCAATGATTGCCCTTTTTATTTTTGCATATCTGCCTATCTCTACATTTTCCATGAGGATGGATTCTTTTACAGATGCCCAGCTGTTTATCCTGACATTTGGAGACAGGACCGAATTCTGTACCCTTCCTCCGCTTATTATGCATCCATCGCAGACAATGGAATCCAGCGATATTCCGAGCCTTCCCCCTTTCTGCTCCTGTGCAAATACGAACTTGGCAGGAGGGTTCTGACATTGATATGTCCTTATAGGCCAGTCCTTATCGTAGAGGTTTAACAATGGATCCACAGAGACGAGATCCATATTGGCTTCCCAGTAAGCGTCTATGGTTCCTACGTCCCTCCAGTATTTTGCCTCTTTCTTATTTTCATCCCTGAAATTATATGCAAAGAGTTTATTTGATTTAAGCATGTCAGGTATTATGTTCTTGCCGAAATCATGGGCAGACGTCTTTGCAGCGTCTGACTTAAGCTCTTCTATGATTGCCCCTGTATTGAATATATAAACGCCCATGGATGCAAGACACTGGTTTGGGTTTCCTGGTATTGTCTTCGGTTTTTTGGGCTTTTCTTCAAAACCTATGATTCTCCATTCGCTGTCAACTTCCATGATGCCGAAGGAGGATGCGATCTTCTTATCTACCTCTATTGCTGCAACTGTTCCGATTGCCTTATTTCCTACATGAAAGGCGAGCATTTCCGAGTAGTCCATTTTGTATATGTGGTCTCCTGACAGGATGAGCAGATAGGGAGGCTCTTCCTTTTCAATAAAATAGATATTCTGATATACGGCATCTGCTGTTCCTGTATACCAGCTTTCACTTACCCTTTGTTGTGGCGGAATGGAGATGATAAACTCATCCAGTTCTGGATTAAAGAGGTTTTGCCATCCCAGTGCAAGATGCCTGTCAAGGGAAAGGGATTTGTACTGTGTAATTACTGCTATTTTCCTTATATCAGAGTTGATGCAGTTGCTGAGGGCGAAGTCTATGATCCTGTACTTGCCGCCGAAGGGGACAGCAGGCTTTGCCCTGTGAATGGTCATGGGATGCAGACGTTCTCCCTTGCCTCCCGCAAGTATGATGGCAAGCACATCCTTCATGTCGGTTCTTTTTATCATCCTTTCCATGACAAGAAAAAATATAACAGGAAAAGCGTTATGTGTCAATGAAAGTGTGATGACCAGTAATCAAGGAGTCGGCAGGCAGTCTTCAAAGCCTTTACAAATTATGGACAAAAATGACTGGAAAATGGGGTCGGTTCTCTGCTACAATGATAGCCGACTTTTTCATCGGGGGGACAAAGATTATGAATGGACATACGGCACTGATAACAGGCGGAGGCCGGGGCATCGGCAAGGCCATAGCAGAATCACTTGCAAGGCGCGGGGTGAATATCGTTGTTGTTGATGTAAATATAGACATTGCAAAAGAAACATCCTCGGAGCTGGAGAAAACAGGCATAAAGAGCATTGCGTTAAAGGCGGATGTCTCAAACTCATCGGATGTGGCTGCCATTTTTGAAAACGCTGTTAAGGAATTCGGCAAGGTCGAGATACTTGTCAACAATGCAGGGATTACAAGGGACGGCCTTTTACTCAGGATGAAAGAGGAAGACTGGGATGCTGTAATGAATATCAACCTGAAGGGGACTTTCCTTTGTTCAAAGGAAGCTGTTAAAGTTATGTCAAAGCAGCGCTACGGCAGGATTATCAATATCGCCTCTGTTGTAGCATTCATGGGCAATCCGGGACAGGCCAACTACAGCGCTTCCAAGGCAGGAATGGTCGGTCTCACAAAGACCATTGCAAGGGAATATGCAAGCAGGGGGATTACAGTGAATGCAGTTGCGCCTGGCTTTATTACAACAGCCATGACAGATGCACTGCCTGAAAATGTAAGGCAGGAGATGCTCAAGACTATTCCCATGAATAAATTCGGCACCGTGGACGATGTTGCCAGTGCAGTTGCATTCTTTGCATCGCCAGAATCGGGCTATGTAACAGGCCAGGTGATACACGTAAATGGCGGAATGTATATGTAGATAGCTCATAGCTGATAGCTGTCAGCTAAAATCTTATGTTGGAGGTAATAATGGTAGACGAAAAAGTAAAGGAGATCATATCGAAGCAGCTTGGCGTTGATCAATCGGAGGTAACACCAGAGGCATCATTTGTCGAAGACCTCGGTGCAGACTCCCTTGATACCGTTGAGCTCGTTATGGCATTCGAAGAGGCATTCAATATCGAAATACCTGACGAGGATGCAGAGAAGATAGCAAAGGTCAAAGACGCAATAGATTACATCAAGAATAAAATAGGATGATAGAGAAAAGAAGGGTAGTAGTCACAGGGCTTGGTCTTATCACACCCCTTGGAATAGGTGTGGAGGCTTCATGGAAGTCTGCCCTTGAAGGCAGATCCGGGATATGTCCGATCACCCAGTTCGATGCCTCTCAGATGCCTGTGCGTATTGCCGGGGAGGTTAAAGGATTTGACCCTGCCCCATATATCGAGGCAAAAGAGATAAAAAAGATGGACAGGTTTATCCATTTTGCCGTGGCTGCTGCCACAATGGCTGTTGAGGATTCGGGACTGAAGATTACCGATGAGAATGCCGAAAGGGTCGGTGTCATTATCGGAGCTGGCATGGGAGGTCTTCCGGCCATTGAGCATTACCACAAGATATATCTCGAAAAGGGATACAGAAGGATATCCCCCTTCTTTATCCCTATGCTCATTATCAACCTTGCATCAGGCAATGTATCCATAAAATTCGGTGCAAAGGGACCCAATTCTGCTGCTGTTACGGCTTGTGCAACAGGCAGCCATTCCATTGGCGATTCATTCAAGATAATCCAGCGTGGCGATGCCGATGTAATGATTGCAGGCGGAACCGAGTCTGTCATAACTCCCCTCGGAGTCGGCGGATTTGCTGTCATGAAGGCATTGTCAACACGAAATGATGAGCCTGAGAAGGCAAGCAGGCCATTTGATGCCGGAAGGGATGGTTTTGTTATGGGAGAAGGTTCGGGAGTGATAATCCTTGAGAGTCTCGAAAGCGCCCTTAGCAGGGGAGCAAAGATATATGCCGAGATTATAGGCTACGGAATGTCCAGCGATGCCTATCACATTACAACCCCGGCTCCTGAAGGAGAGGGGGCTGCACGGTGCATGAAGGCAGCCTTAAAGGATGCCGGGATTGAACCGAAAATGGTAAATTATATCAATGCACATGGAACATCGACAAAGTATGGAGATGAGCTTGAGACAGCGGCAATCAAAACAGTCTTTGGCGAACACGCATATAAGTTATGCGTAAGCTCAACAAAATCCATGACAGGACATCTCCTTGGCGCTGCCGGCGGAGTGGAAGCGATTTTCTCCGTACTGAGCATTCATAACAACATCGTGCCTCCAACAATAAACCTTGAAGATCCCGATCCCGAATGCGACCTTGACTATGCACCCAACAAGGCAAAGCAGATGGATGTTGAGTGCGCAATGTCCAATTCATTCGGTTTTGGTGGAACCAATGCCTGCCTATTATTCAAAAGATATAGAGGTGCTTGAGGACCTTTTAGGGTATCGCTTTAACAATAAGGATTTATTGGTAGATGCCCTTACTCACAAATCATACCATCATGAGAATCCAGACGAAGCTCCCCGCGACAATGAAAGGCTCGAGTTTCTTGGCGACTCTGTTTTAGGTCTTGTTATTGCTGAGTCCCTTTTCCGCCACCTTGTCCCGTTAACAGAGGCAGACATGTCAAAGATGAAATCATATCTTGTGAAGGAGTCTGTACTTTTTGAGATGGCCGCAATGCTTTCTCTTGGGAAATATCTAAGACTCGGCAGGGGAGAAGAATCAACAGGGGGAAGACAGAAAAAATCGATCCTCTCTGATGCAGTGGAAGCCTTATTTGGAGCCATATTTTTGGACAGCGATTATGGGACTGCAAAGTCTGTGATATTAAGGCTTTTTAGCGATAAGATTGATAGCATAATCTCCAAAAAAGAGGGGTATGATTTCAAGAGCGAATTACAGGAGAAAAGTCAGAGCCTCTTTGGCGTTCTTCCAGAATACAGGATTGTCAAGCAGGAAGGGGAAGAACACAAAAAGGTCTTCACTTCAGAGGTTTATATAAACGGTCGGTTGTATGGAAGTGGCACTGGAAAGAGCAAGAAGGATGCACAGATGAATGCTGCAAAAGAGGCGCTCAAAAAGTTAATAAATGAATAGAAAAATCCTCTCATGGTGCCTCTTTGATTTTGCCAATTCGAGCTACTCTGCTGTTATAGCTGCTGTAATTTTTCCTGTCTATTATGCGAATGTGATAGTCGGCAATGAGGCAGGGCTCGGTGATTTGTGGTGGGGAAGGGCGATAGCAGTAAGCATGGCAGTTGTGGCCATAAGCTCGCCATTTCTTGGCGGTATAGCAGATTATGCAAGGATAAGAAAAAAACTGCTCATTTTTTATACCCTCCTCTGCATTGTTTCTGTTGCCTTATTTTATACCCTCCGTAAGGGAATGGTGCTGGAGGGATTTATCCTTATTGTCCTTGCCAACATAGGCATGGAGGGCGGTCTTGTTTTTTATAATTCATTTTTGCCGGAGATATCCGAAACAACGCATCAGGGCAGGGTATCGGCGTGGGGTTTTGGAGTTGGATATGCAGGTTCCATAATCTCTCTATTGCTGGCTCTGTTTTTGATAAAACAGGGGTTTATGAGCATGACATGGCCTATGGTAGCTATGTTCTTCGGTATTTTTTCCCTGCCTGCGTTTTTATTTTTACCGCCGGATGTAAAAAGGAGTGATTTCATAATGGGTACTTCGCCTACCTTATGCGGTGCAGCAATGGATGGACTTAGGTATACATGGCATACATTAAAAAAAATCTGGGCTAATAAAGAACAGAGAAAATTTTTAATGGCATATCTCATTTATGAGGATGGAGTGAATACTGTCATAGTCTTTTCGAGCATATTTGCTGCAACGACCCTCCAATTTAAACCTGAAGAATTAATAGGCATGTATCTTATTGTCCAGGCTACGGCACTTATTGGAGCTTTTTTGATGGCAAGGCCGATAGATTATTGGGGACCTAAAAAAGTGGTCATCCTGTCTTTGGTTATGTGGATTGCCGTATCAATTGCAGCATTTTTTGTTCAAATAAAAACACATTTCTTTATAATTGCCTCTATTGCAGGTTTAGGTCTCGGCACTGTTCAGGCAGCAACAAGGGCATTTTACACACAGTTTATCCCTGGCGGGAAGGAATCGGAATATTTCGGAGTTTATTCCCTCGTCGGGAAGTCATCGGCTATTTTAGGCCCTCTCGTCTTCGGCTATTTATCATCAACATTTGGAAGCCAGCGTCCTGCAGTGCTGTCTGTGGCTTTGTTTTTTCTTGCGGGCTTGATTATTGTTCAAACAGTAAGAGGCGGAATGCCGAATGTATCAAGCAAACGCCAGTAGTCAGGGTGTCTTCCTGGCTACTGGTAACCGGTTACTAAAGATTCAGCTATTTCCTTCGCAAAGTCTGAGAGCGTCTCATCCCTTGCTCCAAAGATTACATAATTATCCCATTCATTCAGCCGTTCTAAAATCGTCTTTCTATTATCAACAACCTCAACGGATTTCCCTCTATCCTTTAGAACATCTGCAATGTCATGGCTTGAGATATCTTTGCTGACAGTGCCTCCTGCATAAAATATCGGCAGGAGTATCAGGTGGTCTGAATCACGGAGATTTTCTGTGAATGCCTCAATATATTCGTTCTTCATCATTAGTGTCGGTGCAAATCCATGAGGCTGAAATATGTAGCAGATTTTTTCTTTGATGTTTTTCATTGTCTGCATAAGGGATGATATTTTATGCGGATTATGCGCATAGTCATCGATAACAAGTCGTTTCCCGTCATTCAGGTGAATATCAAACCGCCTCTCGATTCCTTTGAATTCATGCAATACACCTGCAATATCTTTAATAGGTATCCCCATTTCTGACAGGATTGCAATGCATGAAAGGGCATTGTAGAGATTATACCTGCCGGGAATGGAAAGATTGAATTTTGTTTCTTTTAATGAAAATTCTGTGCTAAATGGCTTATAAATAATATTTTCAGCCATGTAATTTGATGGATTATCTATGGAAAAGGTAATCGAGTCTTTTATATCGATATTTTTGAGATTGTCATCATCTGCATTTACAACAATTTTATCTGCTGTATTTTTAACAAGTGTCTCAAACATCATGGCGGTTTTGTCTATCGAGTGATGATCTAAGTCGAGGTTCAGGATTATTGAGTGCTCCGGCTTGTAATTGACAATCGTACCATCAGATTCGCAAGCCTCAATGACGAGGATATCCGAGTTTCCTGTGATTGAGTTGCCCGGGTTTGTCTCTGTCTTAAACTGCTTTACCCTGCCTCCGCCTATGAAATTCGGGTTTAATCCGAACTTTTGCATCAGGAATGCAAGCATCCCTGATGTGGTCGACTTTCCGCTTGTCCCTGCTACTGCTATTGTCTTAAAGTCCAGTACTATTTCAGCAAGATACTCGGGCCTTGTCTTTATGGGAATTCCTAAAGACCTTGCTTTTAGAAATTCCGGCTGGTCATGTTCAACTGCTGTGCTAAATACCGAAAAATCAAAGGAACTGTCAATCCCTTTGCCATCTTGAGGAACTATATAGATGCCCTTTGATTTGAGCAATTCATATAAAGGATGATCTGGATTTTTATCAAATGCCCTGTCAGAGCCGATAATTTTATGGCCTTTGTCAGCCATAAAGCCGGCTATTGCCGACACACCACTTCCGCCTATGCCCGAAAAGAATATTTTCAAGGGTTTATTAATCAGGGATGATCACGACCTTTAATGATTCTTTTGCCTCGGATACCAGTTTGAATCCCTTTTGTATATCAGAAAGCGGCAACCTGTGCGTTATCATTTTTTTTACATTAATCATCCCGCTCTGGATCATCTCCATAGCAATTTTGAGGTCATCGGGAGCGGCTCCATATGAAAATGTGGCTGTTATCTCGTCCCTCCAGAACCTTGTCGAAGGTATGCTTATATCTCCTTCCGGCACCGCAAAGAAGAGGATTTTGCCTTTTCTGTCAACAGATGCAATGGCATTATCAATAGCGCTTTTTGCCCCTGCACATATTATGATATGGTCTGCCAGACTCCCCTTGTTTATCTCTTTGAGTTTCTCTACAGAATATTCATCAGCATTAAAAACATGATCGGCTCCGAATTCTAATGCCTTATCCAGCCTGTATTTATTAATATCGGTTGCAACTACTTTCGCTCCTTTTGATTTGGCCATCTGGATGTGAATCAGTCCTGACATGCCCGAGCCTATCACAAGTATTGTCTGGCCCCTTTTTATTTCGATCTGTTTCTGGCCGGCTACCACACATGCCAGTGGTTCGATCATCGTAGCCTCTTCGTAAGTCATGTTGTCCGGGAGAATGAAAGTGCCGTATTTCACATTTTGGGCAGGAACCCTTATATATTCCGAAAAACCTCCCGGCTCGTAATTACCTGTGTGCAATGCTTCGCATGCGGTATAATTGGCATTAACGCAATAACGGCAGTTATAACACGGGACATGATGCGATACGAAAACCCTATCGCCTGTCTTGAAGTTATCAACGCCCTTGCCGACCTCAACGATCTCGCCTGCCATCTCATGACCAAGAACACGCGGGGCCTTTTTCTGCCTGTACCACTGCATTACATCCGTACCGCAGATTCCCGATGCCATCATTTTTACGAGTATCTCACCGTCGTTTATGCGGGGAACAGGACGCTCTTCGATCCTTACATCGTTATTGCTGTAATATACCGCTACCTTCAATTTATACCTTTTCCATAGCCGTATCAGCCATTTCTATGGCTGATGATTTTTTGCTCTTTTGATAAATCTCATATGCCTCCTGAGCAGTTGCGCCCTTGTGCACAATGGCCCTTACAGCCTTTATCATGCCTATGGGGCTGTCGCTCTGGAATATATTCCTTCCCATATCAACGCCTTTTGCTCCTGCCTTAATGGCATTCTCGGTCATTTGCAGCGCATCCATCTCCGGTATCTTCTTGCCTCCTGCTATAACGATTGGCACAGGGCATCCCTCGACCACCTTATGAAAATCATTGCAGTAATATGTCTTTACAAAGTGAGCACCTATCTCAGCAGCCATCCTGCAGGCAAGACCGAGATACCGCGCATCCCTTACCATTTCCTTTCCAACCGCTGTTATAGCCAGAACAGGCATCCCGTATCTTTCAGCCTCATTCACCAGTCTGCCTAAATTCGATATTGTCCTGTCTTCGTTGGATGCGCCTACGAATATTGACATTCCGACTCCCGATGCATTGAGCCTTAATGCCTCTTCCATCGAGACAATGATATCTTCATTGGACAATTCTCCGAGTATGCTTGGCCCGCCTGATACTCTTAAACATATTGAAGTCTCGGTTTTTGGGTCTATGGAGTTCCTTAAAATCCCCCTTGTTACGAATAAACAATCCGCATTAGGGATAAGTGGAATGATATTTTTCATATCTCTCAGACCTGTTGTAGGCCCCTGAAAATAGCCGTGGTCAACGGCAAGCATGACTGTTTTGCCTGTCTTTGGATTAAAGATTTTTGAAAGCCTGTTTTTAAGTCCGAAGCTCATATTTAGCCCTCCTGATGGAATATATAGCGGATAGTATATGAGAGGGCAGGATGGACTGTCAATTTACCGCTTGGGTAATTTTCACATCCATTCTTTCATGAAAGCTGATATAATTTCCCTATGGCTGAAGCAAAGGGGGATAAGATGCGATATTTTATGAAGGTTTTTATTTTTACCATCCTTAATATATTCCTGTTTGCTGGATTATCCCGCGCTGAAAAAATTACCTTTGTAAAATAATATACATATCAGGCAAGCGAGCTTGACAGCAAGGCGTCATGCAGGACAATTTCGCTTGAGATGGTGAAAAGGCTGCTTCTCGAAGAACTCGGGACTTTTCTTATAAGCGAAACAGAGGTTAAGAATTTCAGATTAACAAAAGATCAGGTGACTACTTATTCGGCAGGTGTTGTCAGCGCAGAGGTTATGGACGAGAAATGGGATGGCAAGACTTATTACCTCAAGGCGAAGGTCTCAGCAGACCCGGCAGAAGTTGCAAAGTCTCTTCAAAACATTGCGAATGACAAACAGAAGGCCAAGGAATTAGAGGATGTAAGAAAAAAAGCAGGAGAGTATTCAAAGGAGATTGAGAGATTAAAGAAGAAATTGGCAATAGCCAAGGCAAATGCGAAAACCCCTCACCAAAAGGTAGAGGCAAGAAAGATTGAGCAATATAATGAGGCTATTAAAGGATTGAGCGCAGCAGATTGGTTTGAGAGGGGTTTTAGATCAGCAAAATCAGATAATTTCCAAGAGGCTGTAGATGCCTTGACCAAAGCAATTCAATTAAACCCTCAATTTACCATGGCTTATGCGACTCGTGGGCTATCTCATTATTTTTTAGGTAACCTGCAGCAGGCAATAAATGACTATAACAAGGCAATCGAACTAAACCCCCAGCTTGCTGCTGCTTACTATAATCGTGGAATTGTTTACGGTAACTTAGGCAACCATCAACAGGCAATCGAGGACGTAAAAATTGCAGCAAAATTAGGGCATAAGGAAGCACAGGATTTCTTGAGGGGAAATGGGATTGGATGGTGAGCCAGACCTCCAAAATGACTCTCTCCCGTGGTTCATCAAGATTTTTAAAAATGTTGGATTCCTTCATCATTAACTTTTAGCAAGAGCATATGTTTCGTAAAGAATTACCGCGATTATATGAGTTGCGTGACCAAATCAAAGAACCAAATTCTCCGAATGCGTATTTCCGAGATTTTGAGAACAAGCTTAAAGATTCTCATTGGAAAGAGAAGTATCTTGACCTTGAAAAAGAGCTTCAAGGGCTCGAGCCAAACGCATGGGAATTTTTAAAGAATGAGGCTGCGCCACATTTAATTAAAGACAGTAAGACAAAGCGTGGATGGGAACAACTTTTCAACACATTGCAAAGCCAAGCTCGGGCATATAATTATCTAAAAAGGCTCGGCTGCACAGATGTTCAATTCATTCCGCGCTCTCGCATACGCGGCGTGGAGACGCCTGATTTAAAAGGGATGATGGATTTAGACAAAGTGCTCTGTGAAGTTAAAACAATTAATATGTCAGATGAGGAAGTGAAGGCTCGTGAGGAGGTTCGGACTCGTGGCTATGGCAATGCAGGATCACCGGAAATTCAGCTCGAAGATGGCTTCTTCAAAAAGCTTGAATCTGATATTACAAAAGCTAAAAGACAACTTGAATCTTACGATCCAGACTCAAAAGCCATGCGCATGGTCTTCATCGTCCCCAATTTTGATGATTTTTTTTTTGCGAATATAAAGACAGGTATTTCCGGCAAATTGACCACTATTTTTCCAAAAAGCCTGCCCCTTCTGGAATTGAAATAGTGCTTTATAATCAAAAGACGGCAGCTCATAAATCTATTCCTATGAATCACGTAACTATCGTTAATGAATGACGATCCGTGGTAAAAAAACAGGGACAGATGTTGATACTCACTAATTAGGTAACTCTTTTGGTACGATAAAAACTAAAGGAGGCCCTAATGCAATATTCAAGTCAGGTTATAGTAAAGCGCTGGATTCCTATTCTTAAGGAGTACGAGAGGACTAAAGCTAAAATTAATCCTCGCCCTTTCAAATTTGTATCGGGTCATGGAGGCTCAGGTCTTGCTCTTTAGCATTCCTCACCAACAATTTTATGGAATAATTCTGCCATCCACATTTTCATCCCGTTAGAGAAGACCCAATGCGAAGCCTTGCTTCTATTGGGGCTTACCACTGGGTTTAATTGCGAGTTCTCTGATGGGATTCATCTGCTGCAAGTTGTCGCTCAAGAAAGATTGGCTGAAACGAACGCGGTAGGCGATGAGTGGAATTAGAGATTTAATGCAAAACTTACTGCGCTGCTAAGTTCGTTTAGTTTTCCTTTCGATAAAGTAGTAATCAACGATCCGATTTTCGATTTTGAAACCGTTTGTATATGATCGCAGTTAATAGCGCAATCATTACGCATACCGTCTTCTTGAGATAAAATCACTTCGCTCGGGATGTCTCTTATGGTTGAGGTTATCGGCGCGACCGTAACTTCGCCCAGATATTCGAGTATAGAATTTCTGGTTAAGATAACCACAGGCCGTTTTTTATCAGGATTCTGAAATTTATACCATCTGACTTCTCCCCGCCTCATTATTTGTCCCATTCCTGTTCGGATTCCCAAACGCTGAATTCGGTCTTGCCTACAGGATAACGCTCATATCCTTTTTTATGCTTTTTTTCGAGCATGCTGATATTTACCTGCTTGATAGCATTCTTTAACGCCTTCCGGGTAAAAGCGGAACGGGTTGTCTTGAGTTTTTTAACGACTTTGTCAACTGTTTCCACCAGGTCGTCATCTAAGGTCATCTGAATAGTTCTCATAAAAACCTCCTTCCAATGTGGATTATTATAGCTATAATAACCAACATTGATACCTAAGTCAAATATTCATCATCTCCTCAACCGTAATCTTAACCGACTCAGCAAGGGCTTTGAGGTCGTACCCTCCTTCAAGCGTAAAGATAACGGGTTTGTCTGTGCTCGATAGGATGTTTTGCACGATGCCTCTTATTCCTTCATTAGAAATCCTGATGCTTGCCAGCGGGTCTTCTTTACGGATGTCATAGCCAGCAGATACGAGTACTATATCCGGTTTGAAGTCTTTTATCAGGCCGGGAAGTATATCGTGATAAACATGCAGATAGTCCTTGTCTCCAGAGCCTGCCTGCATGGTGACATTGTAAGTAAATCCCTCTCCTTTTCCTATACCCCTTTCCGATTCCCTGCCGGTTCCCGGATAATGAGGATATTGATGTGTGCTGAAATAAAAGACTGTATCGTCTTCTTCAAATATATGCTGCGTTCCGTTTCCGTGATGCACATCAAAATCTATGATGAAAATCCTTTTATATCCAATCTTCTGAGCATATCTTGCCCCCACGGCAACATTGTTGAATATGCAGAATCCCATTGCCCTGTCCGCCTCTGCATGATGTCCAGGAGGACGCACAGCACAAAATGCCCTGCTTATTTCGCCCGATTTGCATTTCTCAATTGCTTCTATTACAGCACCTGCTGCATATAAAGCGGCTTCAAGGCTGTTTTCTGACATGAATGTATCTCCATCAAGATAGCCGACCCAGAAGTTTTTAATTTTTTCGATGTAAGTATTCGTATGCGCGAGGGCAATGTCATCGTAATCTGCTTTGCGGGGTTTTATGTGGATGAGCTTTCCCCAGAAGTCCGAATCTTTCAGGGTTGTAATTATGGAGACAAGCCTTTCCTTTGTCTCAGGATGCCACTGGGGAGTTTTATGTTTTAGAAATATATCATCATATACGAATCCAACTTTATGCAAAATATGTCTCCATCTCCGAGAAATTATTGGGCTTGATTTCTAATTTTACCATACACATAAGGCTGTTTTGATATAATATAAAAAACAGTAATAATCAGAGCGTGGGCATGAATAAACAATTCGGCGAGATACTTCCTGAAGAGACAAAAAAGGTTCTCATGGATACCTTCAAGGAGCTTAAAGAAAAGGTTCTGCTGGAGGTATTTGTAAAAGACGACAGAGATGACCAGTACAGCGCATTTACATCAGAACTTCTAAAAGGTATATCCAAACTTACAGATAAAATTGATGTAAAAATTTATAAGTCAGGCGATGAAGCTACGAAAAAGAAGGGAATAACAAGGTTCCCAACCATCCTTATTAATCCGGATAAATATAAGGTCAGCTATGTAGGTACGCCGCTCGGCGAAGAGGCACGCACATTAATAATGGCCATAATGCTTGCATCTACAAATGGAACCATACTTTCAGATGCAGCATTAAAGAGGCTTTTTGAATTGAAGGAGCCAAGGCATATTCAAATATTTGTATCGCCGACTTGTCCTTATTGCCCGCAGCAGGCTTTGACTGCAATATCTGTTGCCATTGCAAAACCTGATTTAATAACAGCAGAGATAATAGAGATGTATGAAAACAGGGATTATGTAGATAAATATCATATCGTCACAGTTCCATTTACTGTCATAAACGATATTCCTATCGGCACAGGAGTAAAACCTCCAGAGATATTTGTGGAGGAGATACATAATCTTTCATCAATTGAAAGGGCATTTACTCCTGTAGCAGGAGAGACTATTAATGTTGATTTAGCAATCATAGGCGGCGGACCTGCGGGACTCACAGCGGGGATATATGCCGGAAGGAGCGGACTGAAAACTGTGATTCTTGAGAAGGCTACTGTCGGAGGTCAGGTTCTTGTAACACCAATCGTTGAGAATTATCCGGGATTCAGCCAGATAGCAGGAAAGACCCTCGTGGATATAATGTACCAGCAGGCATTGCAGTATTCGCACATATCAGAAGGTGAGGGCGTTGTTGATATAAGAAAGATTGAGGATATCTTTGAGCTAAAGACAAACAGAAGGACATACAATGCAAGAGGCATAATCATCGCTACCGGAGCCGAACATAAAAAACTGGATGTCTCCGGAGAAAAAAGCCTTTACGGAAAAGGGGTAAGTTACTGCGCCACATGCGATGGATATTTCTTTAAGGATGGTAAAAAGGTCATTGTTGTTGGCGGCGGAAATACAGCAGTTACCGATGCCCTTTACCTTCACAGCATAGGTGCTGATGTATCACTGGTTCACAGGGGGGATAAATTAAGGGCAGAGGCATTCCTGCAAAAGAGCTTATCGGACAACAATATTCCTATTTATTGGAATACAGTGGTAAAGGAGATAACAGGCAAAGACCATGTTGGTGGAGTCAGGCTCCAGAATCTCAAAGATAATTCCGTCAGGATTTTGGAAGTTGAAGGAGTATTCGTTGCAATAGGATATGTGCCCAATAATGAGATCGCAAAGATGCTCGACCTTAAGCTCGATTCTGAAGGATATATCAAGGTTGATTCAAGGCAGAGGACATCCATGCATATGGTATATGCCGCAGGTGATGTGACCGGCGGAGTAAAGCAGATAGCGACTGCTGTTGGGCAGGGAGCCGTTGCAGCAATCACGGCCTTTGAAGACCTCTCAAATCCGTACTGGAAGAAAAAGGAATAAAATGATATGGTTATAAAGATGCTGGAAAGGGAAATGAGGCAGGAGGTTGGAGGAAGGATCAGATGGAAAAAATAAAGGCATCAGTAATTACTATCAATTTAACTATTGCTTTACTGCTCTGTTGCTCTACTGCTCTATTTGCTGGTGAAAAAAAGCCCGTCAAACCTTCACCAAAAGACAAGTGCCCTGTCTGCGGGATGTTTGTTGCAAAATATTCAGACTGGGGCGCAGAGATAATATTCAGGGACGGCTCTTATGCCTTTTTTGACGGCGCAAAGGACATGTTCAAATATTACTTTAATATAGCAAAGTATAACCCTTCAAAGAATCAATCCGATATTGATTCCATATATGTGACCGATTACTACAATTTAACACTGATAAACGGATACAATGTGCATTATGTTGTAGGAAGTGATGTATACGGGCCCATGGGAAGGGAGCTTGTCCCTTTTGCGAAGGAAAAAGACGCCGTGGGATTTATGAATGACCATAAAGGGAAAAAGATTCTGAGGTTCAAGGATATAACCCCGGAGGTCTTGCACACGCTTGAATAGCTGATAAGCCAAAGCAGAGAAGCCAAAGAATATGAGCCAGAGAATATGAGAAAGTCCGGTATATTTTTTATCTATTTGGGCATAAATCTGGTTATAATGTGCCTCCTCTTTATTCATGCTTCATATATAAAGGTTAGAAACAGGTTTGTTCTTTCAGAAAAGGCTGAATTGGTAAAGAGGCTTGAGCTTACAGACCTTGTCCTATTCACAGAGGCGAGATACACAAGGCATTTATCCCAGGCCGATTTAAACACACCTTTTCAGGACAGCCCGTTATCATTTGAACATTTCCCTTCGGGGTCGATAATCATGCCACCGGCACATGTGAGCGATTTTTATGCGAGCAGGCACGGCTCAAAGTCTGCTCGCATATCTAAGTTTAAAAATGAGTTATATCGATAAACATAGAAATTTAATAGACTTTACCCTGTCTTCCCTTTTAAGGAGGAAGGGAAAGAATATTGCCCTGATACTTGTTTATACTCTCGTGGTATTCATTCTATCATCCGTTATGTTTTTCACGCATGCAATAAAAAAAGAGGCATCCATTATTTTGAAGGATGCGCCTGAGATGGTGGTACAGAGGGTTGTTGCAGGAAGACATGACCTGATCCCGATCAGATATATCGAAAAGATTAAAGGCATAAGAGGTATAGGTTTGCCAAATGCAAGGCTCTGGGGATATTATTTTGACCCCATAGCTGGTGCAAATTATACCTTGATTGTTCCAGATGACTTTCAATACGGACAGGGAGATATTGCCATCGGCAAAGGCATTTCGAGGAGCCGCCTTGCCTATGAAGGAGACATAATGCCGTTCATGGCATATGACGGCGCCCTAATTAATCTCAGGATAAGAAATGTGCTCTCTCCAGAATCGGAACTTGTATCATCCGACCTTATATTGATTTCGGAAAATGATTTCAGGAGGATATTCGGCATATCAAAGGAATATGCTACGGATTTGACTGTCAAAGTTAGAAACCAGAGAGAGATAAATACCATCGTAAGGAAGATAACAGAGATATATCCTGATACAAGGGTTATCACTAAAAACGAGATATTGAGGACATATGACGCTGTCTTTAACTGGCGCGGCGGCATTGTAATCGTAATCATGTCTGGCGCTGTGATGGCATTTATCGTGTTTGCATGGGATAAGGCATCTGGTTTGAGCGCAGAGGAAAAAAAGGAGATCGGTATTTTAAAGGCAATCGGATGGGAAACATCGGATGTGATACTCATGAAGTTCTGGGAAGGCGCGGTGGTGTCCGTAACATCATTTATTGCGGGTATAATCCTTGCGTATTTCCACGTGTTCTTTGCATCATCTTCTCTTTTTGAGCCTGTACTTAAGGGATGGTCTGTGCTTTATCCGGAGTTTAAACTCACTCCATTTATTGATCCCTACCAGGTCTCGACATTGTTCTTTCTTACTGTTGTCCCTTATACAGTGGCGACTATTATCCCTTCATGGAGGGCAGCGACAATCGATCCGGATTCTGTAATGAGATAAAGAATATGGAGTAATGGAGTATTGGAGTGTTGGATGGGGGATGAATAAATGATAGAGCTCATAAACATAAAAAAGACATTCAATGCAGGCAGGCCAAATGAATTTAGTGCGATAAATGGTGTGAGTCTTTCAATAGAAGCGAATAAGGTTACGGTGTTCAAAGGACCGAGCGGCTCGGGAAAGACCACGCTTTTGAGCATCATCGGATGCATGACAAGACCTACATCCGGCAGGATTATGCTTGCGGACAGGGAAGTCACAAGCCTGCCGGAGCGGTTCCTCACAGGAATAAGACGGAAGACATTCGGGTTTATTTTCCAGCAGTTCAATCTCATTAAAGGCATAACTGCACTGGAGAATGTCATGCTGCCTGCATATCCGATGGGTGAGGCATATTATCCTTTAAAGAAAAGGGCGTTGGAGACTCTCGACATGTTTAATATCTCGAACAAGGCATTATCAAAGGTTGAATGGCTCTCGGGAGGCGAGACACAGAGAATAGCAATAGCGAGGGCTTTGATTAACATCCCATCAGTTATAATTGCAGATGAGCCAACTGCCCACCTCGATACAAAACTATCCCATGAGTTCATGGATATAATCAGCATGCTCAAAGGAGAAGGAAAGACCATCCTTATAGCAAGCCATGACCCTCTTGTCTATGAATCTGATGTGGTGGACAGAATTATTAATATTAGAGACGGCATGGTAGCAGAATGGGTATAAAATGATATTCCATCCTGCAATAATCGCACTTCTTTTGTCATCATTCCTTATCACTTTTCTAATTCTCTACTCTTCGTATTTTGGGCTTCGGATAGTAAGAAAATGGGATATTAAAAGCGGCAGCGAACTGCAGTTAAACCTCGAAAGAAGGACGTATCTCATTTCTACCATCCTGGCCTATGTCCTCGGTTTTCAGCTCTTCTCCCTTTTTCTGTATATATACACTGCCGATAATCTACACTCGCTCTTTGTCGGAGCAATGTGTGCAGCAGGCACCCTCAATGTGAATGCCTATGGCTATCCAACGCTTATTCTGAAGGTTGTTAATTTTCTGCTTGCAGGTCTCTGGCTTATTCTCAATTATACAGACAACAGGGCATACGACTATCCGCTCATAAAGAAGAAATACGTCTTTCTTCTTGTCATCGCACTGTTTGTAACAGCCGAGATGATAATCCAGACCAATTACCTTCTGAGGCTTAAGGCGGATGTCATTACCTCATGCTGCGGAAGCCTTTTCAGTACCGATACAAGGGGCATTACATCGGAGATTGTTGCGCTTCCGAGCATCCCCATGAAGATAGCGTTTTATCTCGGCATGGCCTTTACGTTTGTATCAGGGATATGTTTCCTTAAAAATTCGAAATTAACTGGATATGTTTTTTCTCTGGCAAGTGCTGTTACATTCATCATATCGATTATATCACTCATATCATTTATTTCCCTTTATTTCTATGATCTGCCAACACACCACTGCCCGTTCTGTATACTCCAGAGGGAATACGGATACATAGGCTATTTGCTCTATATAACAATTTTGGGCGGCTCTGTTCTGGGCATGGGAGTCGGCGTGGTAATGCCGTTCAGGGATATTAAGAGCTTATCGGAAATCCTCCCTTCCATCCAGCGAAGGTTTGCCATAATATCGTTGGTCTTATATTTTTTATTCACGGCAGTCGTGACATACAGGATTGTATTTTCGGATTTTAAGCTGGAAGGATACTAATATATGCCCTTGATAAATTCTCAATCATCGGCTATGATTTAAATAAAAAAAGCCGGGTCCCCAAAAAGTCTTCAGACTTTTGGGGATATTGGTGAGGTGAAGACATGATTACCAGAGAGCAGGTAGAAGCTGTTTTAGATAAAATAAGGGTCGGCCTTAAGACAGAGGGCGGCGATATTGAACTAATCGAGGTAAAAGACGATATAGTATATGTAAGGCTGATGGGAGCATGTGGCACATGCCCCATGTCCACCCTGACAATGAAAAACTGGGTGGAGACTACAATAAAGAAGGAGATAACGGAGGTTAAGGCTGTTCAGGCAGTATAGACAGAAAACAAAAAGTAGCGGGCAGCAGTCAGCAGTCAGCGATCAGAAAGCGCTTAAGAGTATCTGGTTTCTGACTTCTTGCTTCTGTCTTCTCTTTTTATATATTTTTGCGTTTCCTTCCGTAGGCAAATCTGAAGAGTTGATCGAGGTCAAAGGACTCAGACACTGGTCCACCGCAGAATACATAAGGGTTGTTATTGACCTGTCAGGCCCTGCAGAATTTAGCAAAGGCAAGTTGTCCAATCCAGAAAGGCTTTTCTTCGATATAAAGAGTGCAAAACTGATGAAAGGCATCCAGACAAATTTTGCGATCAGCAGTGGATCTCTAAAGACGGTTAGGGTGGGCCAGTTTACTGCAAATACCGTGAGGATCGTTTTTGACCTTGAAACATCTGATTATGACTTTAAGGTTTTCAGTCTTGAAGACCCTGCGAGGCTTGTGATAGAGATTTTTTCAAAGGCCGGCACCGAAGACAAAAAAGATGCAAGGACAGAGGCTAAATTAGAGGACAGGGAACAGAAGACGGAAGACAGAAATATAAGAAATAATTTTGTCTCCAGAAGGGTTGTCATAGATCCTGGACATGGCGGCCACGACCCTGGTGCAGTTGGCCCCAACGGTCTTTTTGAAAAGGATGTGGTTCTGGATATTGCCCTGAAGGTAAGGGATATAATGAGAAAGGAATATCCCTTCTACGAAGTTGTCTTGACGAGGGATAAAGATGTCTTCATTCCGTTGAAGGACAGGGCAAAGATTGCGAACAATATCGGTGCAGACCTCTTTTTATCCATCCATGCAAATGCAAGTCCCAACAGACACGCACGGGGCATAGAGACATATTTTCTCAACTGGACGGATGACGAAGAGGCATTGAGGGTTGCCGCAAGAGAAAACGCCATATCAGTGAAGAAGATGAAACAGGTGCAGAGCGAACTCGGGGTGATACTGGCCTCTCTCGACAGGGACAGGAAAAGGGATGATTCCATCAAGCTTGCCGGGAACATTCATACATCGATAGTTTCAAACATAAAGTCTCAATTCCCGAAAGTAAACGACCTCGGCATCAAGAGTGCGCTCTTTTATGTGCTTGTCGATGCAGAAATGGCCTCAGCCCTTGCAGAGGTGTCTTTTATGAGCAATCCGGAAGAAGAAAGATTATTGGCTGACGATTCATATAAACAACAACTTGCGTACTCACTAACACAGGGCATAAATGCCTATTTTAATTCTGCCCCGCCGCAGCATAAAGTAGTTTATCGCATGCCGTATAGCGAAGCAGGCTCCCCTGCTTCTAAGAATCAAACATCTCTTGTCAAGAAGACATCGAACGGGAAAAAACAGAAAGTCAGACGTGCTAAATATACACGCAGATAAGGCACGGGATGGACATATTTACCAGTCTGGAATGGCTTAAGGACATCTTATCCTTGATCCCCTTACCTTCTTGTTCTTCTGTTCAAATGCATTATAAACTGGTTAATATGTCTATACCTATCTGATACATAAATCGAAAAACACTTGACAATTGGGCAAGACAGTAATATAAAATTAGCGATAAAAATAATTTATCCTTTTTTAACAAGGGGTAGTATATGACAAAGGCTGACATTGTAAATCTTGTATTTGAGAAAGTAGGGCTTCCTAAAAATGAGGCGCAGGAGATGGTAGAGACTGTTTTTGATACCATAAAGCAAACACTGATAGCAGGTGAATCCATAAAGATTTCTGGCTTTGGTACTTTCAATGTGCGAAAAAAGAATTCGCGAATAGGGAGAAATCCAAAGACAAAGGAAGAGGTAGAGATTACACCGCGCAGGGTTGTGACATTCAAGGCAAGCGACCAGCTCAAGGAACTCATAGAGAAGATGTAGATAGATAAAAGATGCAAGACGCATTTAAATCGCCGGAGCCGCTGAGACTCTTCCCTGAAAAGCTTTTTTATAAAATAGGAGAAGTCAGCAGAATTGTTGGTGTCGAGTCTTATGTCTTGAGGTACTGGGAGACAGAATTCCCGTTCCTCGCTCCAAGAAAGAGCAAATCTGGTCAGCGCATCTACACAAAGAAGGACATCGACCAGATACTGCAGATTAAAAGACTTCTTTACGACGAGAAATATACAATTGACGGTGTGAGGCGTAAACTCGGCGGCAATATAGAGCAGACCGCTGAAGCCTTTGCAGAAACCGAGGAAGTAAAAAAGGAAGGGGTAGCTGAAGAAATGACCGGGCCGAACATCGATGTCAAAGGAATCATCGACATGGTAAAGATAAGGCTCAGGGAAATACTCCATAAGAATTTCGGGGCGTAGCGCAGTCTGGTTAGCGCACTCGCTTGGGGTGCGAGAGGTCGGCCGTTCGAATCGGCTCGCCCCGACCATTTTCTACAGCGGGAAGTGAAAAGTGAAAGGTGAAAAATTAGAGGATTTAAAAAGGATTCCCATTTTCTCGGCCCTCAATGACGAAGAACTGAAAGAAATCCAGTCTTATTTGAGCAAGGAAAACTTTAAGAAGAAACAGGAGATATTTTCAGAAGGAGACCCTTCGGATTGGTTTTATATACTTATCAACGGAAAGGTAAAGATAACCAAGATGTCCGTCGACGGCAGGGAGATAATAATAGAATTAATATCGCCACCGGACTTCTTCGGAGGGTTTGCCGTGCTAAAGGGATTTCCATACCCCGCCAATGCGGTTGCCATGGAAGATTCGAATGTCATCAAGATTTCACGGCATAACCTGCTAAAAATTATCGACAGATTCCCCAATGTCATGTATGACATGGCAGCTAACCTTGGAGACAGAATAAGAGAGTTCCACGATACACTTAAAAACATTGCACTCGAAAGGGTGGAGTCAAGGATTGCAGCACTGCTTCTGAAGCTTGCCGATAAAACCGGAGAAAAGAAGGATAAGACAATACTTATAAACATGAGGCTTACGAAGCAGGATATCGCCGAGATGGTTGGCACAACTGTAGAGACGACTATCAGGGTTATGAGCAAGTTCAAGAAATCGGGATTCATCGACGATAAGGATGGAAAGGTTCTCATAAAGGATATAAATGCATTAGAGTCGATAGTATATCCTTAACATTCCGAAATACCAATTCGCTCAAGTCAATCTTAGAGTCGATTATTAATTTTATTAATCTACCATTAAATTTATTGAATAAAAAGTGAAAATTCGTTAAATTAATAAACTTAAGATTGAAAAATACATACAGGAGGAAAGAGATGGCTGAAACTTTGGAGATCAGATGGCACGGCAGAGGAGGCCAGGGTACTGTTACCGCGGCAAAGGTATTTGCCGACGCATGCCTGAGCGGTGGACGGTATGTTCAGGCATTCCCTGAGTACGGCCCTGAAAGGTCGGGGGCTCCTCTGAGGGCATACAATAGAGTAAGTTCTAAAGAACTCAGGATGCACTGCCCTGTTTTAAGACCCAATATCGTTGCAGTTGTTGATGCAACGTTACTTGATGGAATAGATGTTACAGAGGGGACGCCTGATGATGCCGTTTTTATCATTAATTCCTCCAGAGATCCCAAAGAACTGAGGGAGAAGCTGAAGGCGAAGCCAACACAGAAGGTATTTACGGTAGATGCAACAAAGATCGCCATAGAGTGTTTCGGAAGGCCCATGCCGAATTCACCAATGGTCGGTGTTCTTGCAAAAGTTTCTGGGATTGTGAGTCTTGATGTAATACTTGAAGATGTGAAAAAGAGTTTTGGTAAGAAGTTTTCGCAGAAGATAATAGACGGCAATTTAGAGGCAGTAAAAAGGGGTTATGAGGAGGTAAGGGAAGGATGAAACTGAAAGGATGGAAAGAGCTTACGCCAGGCGCTGTTGTTACAGAGGCTGGCAGCGCATTGAAGTTTAAGACAGGCTCGTGGAGGGCATTCAGGCCCAGATGGATAGAGGAAAACTGCATACAGTGCATGTTCTGCTGGATTTATTGTCCTGATATGGCAATAAAGGTGAAGGACGGCAAGAGGGCAGAGTTCGACTACGACTACTGTAAAGGCTGCGGCATATGCGCCCTTGAATGCCCGGGCAAGAAGGGCAACAAGGCAATCGTCATGGAAGAGGAGGGTAAATAAATGCCAAAGATAGTTGCGGTTACAGGAAATGAGGCAGTTGCCGAGGCATTGAGACAGGTAAATCCCGATGTGTGTGCAGCATATCCGATTACTCCTCAGACTGATATGATGCAGAGGTTTGCAACCTTTGCAAATAACGGCAAGGTCAAGACAGAGATGATCCTTGTGGAGAGCGAGCACAGCGCAATGAGCGCGTGCGTTGGCGCAGCAGCAGCAGGCGGCAGGGTTATTACTGCTACATCGTCTCAGGGAATGGCGCTTATGTGGGAGGTGCTTTTCATCGCATCAGGTTCACGGCTTCCCATTGTTATGCCGCTTGTTAACAGGGCGCTTTCCGCTCCACTTAACATCCACGGAGACCATTCAGACGGTATGGGTGCAAGGGACTGCGGATGGATACAGCTATGGTCGGAGAATGCACAGGAGGCATATGACAATGCAATACAGGCATTCCGCATTGCAGAACATATGGATATAAGACTTCCGGTGATGATCTGTCTCGACGGCTTTATAATAAGCCATTCCATAGAGCGGATAGAGTATCTCGATGACGACACGGTAAAGAACTTTGTGGGAGAGTATAAGCAGCTTAATCCCCTTCTTGACGTGGAGCATCCAGTAAGCTACGGCCCATTAATCCTTCCAGACTATTACATGGAGTTCAGAAGGGCGCAGGCAGAGGTCATGACAAAGGTTGCCGATGTGGTTCTGAACGTGGCGAAGGATTTTGAGAAGATATCCGGAAGGAAATACGGACTCTTCGAGACATACAGGCTCGATGATGCAGAGATAGGTCTTGTTATCCTTAATTCTGCTGCAGGGACATCAAAGGATGTGATTGATGAGTTCAGAAACAGGGGAATCAAGGCAGGTCTTTTAAAGCCAAGGCTTTACAGGCCATTCCCTTACGAAGAAGTTGGAGAGGCATTGAAGCATCTGAAGGCAGTATGTGTACTTGACAGGGCTGATGCATTTGGTGCTTCTTACGGGCCATTGTTCATGGATATCGCATCCAGTATTTATCCTTACAAGGACAAACCCATACTCATTAACAAGATATACGGACTTGGCGGAAGGGATTATCTGCCTGAACATGCAGAGCTTGTGCTAAATGAGCTTGCAGAGATAGCAAAGACAGGAAAAGTAAAAACCTTTAAAGAATACATTGGAGTGAGGGACTAATATGGCGACACCACTTAGCTTAAAAGAGCTTTCAAAGAAAGAATTGCTTTTAACAGCAGGCCACAGAATGTGTTCGGGCTGCGGCGCACCACCGGTTGTAAAAATGGTGCTTCTTGCATCGGACTACCCTGTTGTAGCATCAAATGCTACAGGATGTCTTGAGGTTTCCACATGCATATCGGAATACACTGCATGGAAGATTCCATGGATACACAATGCATTCGAAAATGCTGCTGCGACGATTTCAGGTGTCGAGACAATGTACAGGTCTCTGAAGAAACAGGGGAAGATAGACAAGGAGATAAAGTTCATCGCATTCGGCGGTGATGGAGGTACATACGACATCGGCTTCCAGAGCCTTTCAGGTGCGATGGAAAGAGGGCATGATATGCTATATATTTGCTATGACAATGGTGCCTATATGAATACAGGTATCCAGCGTTCAAGCGCAACACCTCTTGGCGCCGATACAACCACGTGCCCTGCAGGCAGTGTTGTTCCCGGAAAGCTTCAGGAGAGAAAAGACCTTACAAAAATCATGGCTGCCCACGGTATACCATATGTTGCACAGGCATCTCCGAGCCACTGGTCCGATTTAATGAAAAAGGTGAGGAAAGCATTGGAGATAAAAGGACCAAAGTTCATGAACATAATCGCTCCATGCAACCGCGGCTGGAGGTCAAGGACAGACGATGCAATCCTTTTAAGCAGGCTTGCAGTTGAGACATGCTACTGGCCGTTGTATGAGATCGAAAACGGCGTGACAAGGGTTACGGTAAAGCCGAAGGAGAAGAAGCCCCTCGTTGACTTCCTCAGGCCGCAGGGAAGGTTCAAGCACATCTTCGCGCCCGAGAACGAATGGCTCCTCAAACAGGCGCAGGAGGATGTGGATAAAAATTGGGAAAAGCTTTTAAGGGAAGAAGAATTCACAAAGCCTCAGGAAGAAGCTAAAGAGTAGGGGTTGTTAGCAGCAATGCATTGGGCATCACATCTATTTTTGCAGGTGTGATGCCTAAATAGTCTCCATCGACCTGGATGTGTGCATTGCCTTGTATCTCTATCTCTGAAGCCCTGAAATAGCTTATATCCTTTAGTTTGAGATGGCCCCCCTTTATTATCCCTGATATGTAGCGGATGAGGTTTAGTCTGCCTTTTTTATGCATTAAGAACACATAAAGGGATGGCTCTGTGAGCTTGGCATCCGGCGTTATCTTAAAGTCTCCGCCATAACATGAAGCCTTACCTATGATGGCGTTATATCCTGATTTCTGCTCCGAGTTATATTTCAGAGTGATTCTGGGTGGATTGTATTTGAGGATTGTTCTAATTCCGCTCAATATATAAGCGCCTTTGCCTGTAATTGTTTTTATCTTTTCATTTACACTATAAACAGTTTCTCCGTCAAAGCCAATGCCTGCCATAAGAAGGAAGTAACGAGTGACGAGTGACGGGTGACGAGTAATATTATAGCTCTTGGATGATAGCTCATGGCCCATAGTTTTTTTATTGGTATCTATGAGCGATGAGCTATGAGCTAACTTGTTGCATGTTATTCTGCCGAGATGGACCGTCTGTACTTTTCCATTCAGTGCAATATTTAAAGCCTTTTCTAAGTTTTCAGGCATATTCAACTCCTTTGCGAGCACGGATGTTGTGCCTAAAGGAAGTATTGCCATGGGAATGTTTGAATGGGCAAGGCCATTTGCCACTTCATTGTATGTGCCATCACCTCCTGCTGCAATTACTAATAATTCCCCTTGACCCTCCTGACTGATTTGTCTCGCAAAGGATTCCGCATCCCCTTTTTGAGCAGTGAGCATTAAGCGGACATCGAACCCCCTGTTTTCAAGAATGTTTACTGACCTTTTAATTTTCTTTAAAGCGCCCCCTCCTGCAATGGGGTTGCCTATGAGGATGATGTTTTTAGTCAAACCTTACTCCTGATACGATTACCGGTATTTTTTCGAGATAATGGATCAGTCTATCGATATTGGCATCTTCCTTAATAATGAACACTCTTCCACCATGTTTCTCTCCATGTTTTTTTATATTCGGTATCCTCAGATATCCCAAATTTTTTGTTGCTATATAACCTGTCGTGTAATCGGGATCATCGGATATGCAAATTTCTGCTGTTACATCCGGATGCGATGTTACCTTTGAAGCAAGGATTAGTGCCTCTTTGACAGTAGTAGTGTTGATTCTCATCTTTGAAAGTTTCCATGCCAATGCCTTTTTTGCAGTTTCCTCTATGCCGAGTCTCGATACCCTAACTCCCCGCTTTCTGTCAGGCTCCATGCGGATACCTGATTCTTCTAAGATTAGAGCCGCTCCACGCATTGTCTTTTGTGAGTTTAGAACTTTGAATGAATTATTGATACCTTTTTTTGAAACGCCGATGTCCGATAGCGTTTGGAATATTATTTTTTTAGCTTCATCCGGAGATTTGCATCTAAGAGTAGTTACAGGAAGCGGTTGGATTTTATTCAGCTTCTGTTTTATCTCTTCGATTGTTATTACAATCTTATCAGGCTTGCCCCTTGGATGGTCTAATGCCCTTTTAGTATATCCTTTGACTATTTTTAAAATCTCTGCTTCTTCATATATACCCTCTGCCCCTGATATGTGTATTTCATAGGTTTTAAAATTCTGACTTCTGTTTTTCGATGCCCTCATCCGTATGTTCCACATAATTGAGAATTATACTTGGTTGCACAAAATATTTTCTATGTAGTAACATATTTTTGGTTTCCATTTGCGGGCGTAACTCAGTGGTAGAGTGTCAGCTTCCCAAGCTGAAGGTCGCGGGTTCGAATCCCGTCGCCCGCTCTCTTTTAAATCAATAGGTTAGTCCTTATTTTTCTTTATTCTTCTTGGCGTTTCTTTTCTTATAAGTCGGAATTTTGTCGGAACTGTGCCTATTTTTGTGCGCTTTTACAGCCTTAATAAGATTTTCATCAATTGCGTCTAAATATTTCATTGTGGTTCTAATGTCTGCATGCCCCATAATTTTTTGAATGCTTCTAATGTCTGCACCTGACGCTAATTGTAAAGTAGCAAAGGTGTGCCTGAGTATGTTGGGACTGACTTTCTTTTTAATACCAGCGGATCTTGCCGCTGTCGCAAGAGCTCTATCCATGTCTATAATTGGTTTATCTGTATTGGAAAATACCCAGATGCTGGTACTATTTCTCTTTTTATAAAGGATTCTTAGAGCCTCGTATGCCTCATCTGAAAGTGGAATAGTCCGCTCCTCGCTGTCTTTAGGCTTCCATTCGTACTTATTGATTTTCTTCCCCTGAATTTTCACTTTTCGAAGCTCAAAATTAATATCAGTCCAAGTGAGGTAGGCAGCTTCCGCTGGTCTCATCCCGGTGTAACGCATTATCACTGCTCTCAATCTGGTCATCTCATTTTTAAAACAGGGCAAAAGGGCATCGAACTCATCAAATGTTAGAAATGCATGTTGCTTGGTATTTTCCTTAAGTGACTTTGGAAACTGCACATCGAGAGAATTCCAGAGGCGTTTAACTTGTTTGTCAGTGCAGTTGTGATTGATGATTTTTCTTATAATGCCAAGAAGAATATTGACTGTGCGATTGGAGTATCCTTCTTCTTTCTTTTTCTCTTGAAAATCCGACAGTAGTTTGGAAGTGAGCATAGCCAGAGATATGTTTTTGAACTCGGGGTCTATGTGATTTTCATAATAATTCTTTTCATTATGGTAGGTTCTTTTACTCTTTACAGATTTACAGTACTTAAAATATCTATTAGCAATATCATAAAAGAAAATATCAAAATTATCTGAAATATCCTCAACATGCAGCATCTTAAGACGGTATTTGGTTTTTAACTCGGCTGCTATTGTTTGGGCTTCTTTTTTACTATTTCCTGCCTTACGGTTGATTCTTACCCCGCCGAGACGGATATCAATATACCAGGAGTTACCTCTACGATAGACTGACATTTCTTTTTTCCTTTATAATCCAGAGGATTTAGTGGCGGGTCGTTGACCCGTCTTTTAAGCCTTTAAAAGTTTTTTTTTAGTATTCGCCACACACTCTTTTATTTTAGAAACTAACTCATCAAAATCAGGTGGTTTAATCATCACATCATAAACTCCTACCTTAATTGCCTGGACAGCGAGCGGAACATCGCAAAACGCCGAAAGCAATATTATAGGCATGTCAGGATTTATGTCTTTCAGTATCGGGGTTAATTCTATCCCTGAAATCCATGGCATCTGCTGGTCCAGAATAACTACATCAGGATTGCAGTTTAAAAGTACTTGCTTTGCCCTTACCCCTTCTGTTTCTATTACCTTAAATCCCTTATGGATAAGGACTTCCCGTAAGGCAGATCTAAAGCCGATATCATCATCAATTAAAAGTACTTTTATGTTTCTCATATGCCATGTCCCATGCGATTTATGCTATAATAATTTATGCCAACAACAATTCCTATAAAAATATACGAAATACTTGAAGACAGGCTTGGTAGAGATGAGGCTAAAGAAATTGTCAGAGAAATAGAGGCGTCTGTCGAGGCGATAGCCCGTGAGAAGAAGATAGAAGTAAAAGACGAACTTGGCAAAGAACTTGTGACAAGAGCATATTTTGAAGAGCGCATCGCGCATTTTGAGACAAAGATTGAATCAAAATTAAGACTATATTTCCTCATCCTTCTTTTTTCCATGTTTATTCTCAATTCTAAAGCCATAGACCTCATTGCAAAACTTTTAGGGGTTGTCAAATAATCCTACATCACTTCTGAAAGCTCTGTTATAATGCTCAATAGCAATTTTCTTTTAATGCACTCAAACATCTCACCGCATTTATTGTTCCAACCCATTCGATATGGAACTCCTCTTAGGAGTGTTATAATCTGCTTTTTCGTCCATATAAATTGCTCTTCACAGATATCGCAATTAAAGTTCAGATTCAGTTGTTCCGGTTGGTTTAAAAGGCGATTTTTTTGGTTCTTTTTTCTTGGTCGCTGGAATAGGACGACCTTCCCGAAACTGCTCAGTCTCTACCTCCCTTTGTTTTTTCATGAGCCATTCTTTGAATTCCGGGAATGCCCTTTGAAATTCAACTCTTAACCATGCCTTTTCATCCTCTGAAGCATTCTGCCAGAATTCATCTATCCATGTCTTCATCTTTTCTTTGGGGATGTCCTCAACAGGAACTACTTTTTTGCTTTCATCTAAAAACATCTCCCCAGAACCTGTAAGTAGCCAGTTGAGGTTGATGCCAAAATATCTACTAACTGATAAAAAAACATCGCCACCGGGCATTCTTTTATCTTGCTCGATTTCACTTAAAAAACCTTGGGCAATCCCTAAAGCCTTTGCAAATGCTTGTTGCGTAAGGTTTTGAGCAAGTCTTATCTGCTTAAATCTCCACCCTAATGAATTTATCTGTTTATTGATTATTTCTCTTGACATTTATCTATTAACCGATTATACTTTCTCCAGAGATGATAATTAGGGTAAGCATAAAATATGAAATTAAGGCTGGTCAGGGGAGCGGGATAAACCCCTCCTACAGAGGCTCTATTTATCATCTCACCGCTCTTCTGACCTATTTTCTTCAAATAGGTCAGGGACTGAGGCAGGGAGGACAGTAATGCATCCCCGCCACATAATCGAGGATAGATTATGCAGATAGTTGAAATAGCTTACCCCCACGGGACATCGGCGGATGCGAAGGAGCGGCAACTCCGAAACATCGCAACTGCCGGTGTCCTGTTTTTTTATAAAAGTTTAATGGCCGTGTCTTTTTCTGTCCTGAATCTTAAAGGCTATGAGAAAAACGATGCCAGCGAGAATAGCGATTCCAAACATAATGTAAAGTCCTTCCATGGTTATTCCTCCTTATCTTTTGGTGTTAGGAAATATGCCAATAGTATAAAAACAACAAATACTATGGCTAATAGCATACCGCTTGCTAACGGCATTTTACCCGCTAATATACCACCGATAGCGCCTGCGGTCAGCGTATATTTGGCCGCATCAGCAAATATATTTGCAATAACCTTCCTTCTGTCTTTATTCACAATAAAAGTTTACTTAAAAGAGGGTTTAAATGCAAGGGGATAATGGGATAAAGCATATTTCTTTGAGAATGCCTGACGATCTGCATAGGCAGATAAAAAAGCGGGCAGAGGCGGAGCAGAGAAGCCTGCACGGACAGATTATTTATCTACTTTCTTCTTCCTGTGCTGCTCATTCTCATAGCGTTCAACGCCCTGCTGAAGATAAAGGAGGATCTGAGCGTGCAAAGACCGCATCTCTTTAGATGCGATTTCAGAGAGTTTTTTATGAAGTTCGGGCGGAAGCCGGAGCGAAAAATTAATAATTGTCATAGACATATTATGCTGATAAAAAAACAACTTGACAATAATTTTAAAATAGATGTATTTTAGGTTAATTTCGAAATAGATGTATTTTAGGTTTAAAAAAGAGGTGTATAAATGAATGCTCTAAATTTTTTACAAAACACTTTAAAAAACAAAGTATGGTTTAGGTCTCCTGAATATTTTGACTATATTTTTGCGGAGATTGAAGAATCTCTTGCAATGAAGATAGTAGAGATTCTTAGTAAAAATTGCACATTAGCGGAAAGTAAAAAAATTTTAAAGCGGACTTATTCTTTACTTTTAGATTCTGAGTTTTCTTTCAAAAGTTTTACAAGCGAAACTAATACACAGCAGTTATCTCCTGATATATACCATCCACAGTCAGAAGAACAAACGGATTCTTCTTGCTGTGGATGCGGCCATTCTCTTGCAGACACTCCAGATTTTAACAGAGGACAAAACATAGATAATCGTAATTCTATGATAGATATTCTGTCAAGAGAGATAGCGGACATAATGCTTTCAACCGGCATTACTTACTATAAAGCCATAGGGACGCTTGCATATGCAAAGCATTTACTTAATGGGGCAGTTCTCAGCAGAAAGAGAAAGAAATTTTAAAGAGGGGCATAAAATGCAAGGGTTAAATTACAATAACAACCCGAATGAAATTCTTTTAGAATCGGATGTAAAAAAAGAATTCAAACTTACCACCGGCTTCATAGAGAGACACGCTGTGGAGATGGGTTCATTTGGAAAGCCGAGGCATTTCATCCGTAAAAATGTTGAGGCATATTTGAACCATCTTGCGGACAGAAAGATACAGAAAACCCACCTCAAACAAATGAATCAACTAACCCTCAGGCATGAATTAAATCATGAAGTAGACCAATTAATCCGCTTAGCGGAGATAAAAAAACACCAGAGGAGGCACAATGGCAACGGCAAAGGTCGTCAGGAGGTAAGAGGATGACAAGAGAAGAAATTCAGGCAATTGCAAAAGAGATAGTAGTATGGCTATCTGAGGAAGGTTTTACTTTTAAGCAAGCCGGTGAGATAATAGAAACAGTCAGAAAATCTATTAATTATTGCACCTTTGATGCGAGCAATCTCTTAAGCGATAACAACACACAACAGCTATCATCCCCATCGAACCAAGCACAGCCTTGCCAGCAGGTTTCGGGGTGTGATTCAAAATCACCAGTTTTAATCGGTTTGTCTCTCAAAAGCACAACAGCTTTAAGAATCGGGCAAACTGACATAAAGGATATTACTTCAGAAGAGGCGGAAAATTCAATAACTCAGATATATGCTCAGCATTTAATAAAGATTTTTGCAGATAAAAAATTCTCCATAGAAGATATCTTAAACATTCTGGACCATGAAAACATGATGCAATTATTCAGGAAGTCGATATTGGTTGTTAAGGAGACAAAAAATTGAGACGAGAAAGACACGGCCTTTCAGACAAGAAGACACGGCCTTTCAGACAAGAGAGACACGGCCTTTCAGACAAGAAGACACGGCCTTTCAGACAAGAGAGACACGGCCTTTCAGACAAGAGAGACACG
>JAGUWD010000020.1 GCA_020062545.1 Thermodesulfovibrionales bacterium | reverse complement strand
CTTTCCCATGGTGGTGTCTCCTTCCTTTTGTTGATTTAGGGTTCAACATGTTAGGATACACCGCCTTTCATCTATTTACACACTTTTTTATTGTACCCCACTAATTGTTCATAATGGAATTACAGAACTATGGTCAATTACTGCAAAAAAAGTTGTTCTTCTGGATAAATATAAAACTACCAATTTGCCAAATATTATTACCCAAAATGCTGAAAAATGGAAACCAGATTCTATAATCCGTGCAAAGTCAGGATTTGTTCGTCCCGAACTTCGACAGTTGGATTTTATTGATATAGGATTGCTACCTGCATTAGATCACGAGGCGGGGAAGAAAATTGACCATATTCTTCAAATTGTACTTAACCACACGGAAGAAGAATGCAAAAAGCTAAAAATAAAATTTGATGCATCTGCTATATTTAAAGTTGTCTTTAGTCTATTAGCAGCAAAATTACTCACAGACCGTGATATTCCAGTTTCTTCTACTATTGACTTTACTATCCCTCAAACTGCACTGCAGGCCGTTCGTAACCACTATGGGGAATCGCTAACGACCGCATCTGCAAAGCTACCTCAGTCAATTTTAAAATACATATCGCAAGAAATAGGACGGAGTTTTTCATTGAAAAATATATCTGTTGACACCCTTACATATGTGTATGAAAACACTTTTGTTTCACCCCAAAGTCGAAAAAAATTAGGCATCCATAGTACACCCTCATATCTGGCTGACTATGTCTTGTCACAAATCCCTATTGACAATTTACCAAGGGATCAGTGGCATACATTGGACCCTATGTGCGGCCATGGCATTTTTCTTATTGCAACTATGAGACGTATGCGTGAATTATTACCAAAAAGTTGGGGATGTAAGGAACGTCATAAATTTTTTGTTAAGCATTTGCATGGAATAGAAATAGATTCGTTTTCTATTGAAGTAGCTCGCTTATGTCTTATGCTAGCTGATTTCCCCGAGCCTAATGGATGGGACTTAAAAAAACAAGATGTTTTTTCTGGAACAACACTTGAAGATAGTGTAAGCAAAACAATGGTACTCGTGGGTAATCCGCCATTTGAAAATATTGACAACAGAACTCCAATTACTCCCAAGCCTGTTGAGTTATTAAAACGAACACTGCCCAATTTGCCAAGAAATTCTTTTATAGGGTTAGTTTTGCCACGAGCATTTTTAGATGGTTCGGATTATAAGAATGAAAGAAATATTCTTTTAAAGGATTTTGACATTTTATCGATTACTGCTCTGCCTGATAAAATTTTCTCTTATTCTGATCAAGAAACGGCAATTATTATAGCAAAAAAATATTATATGGGGAATAAGTCAATTACATATTATAGAGAGGTAAGAGATTCTCATAGGGAAAAATTTAAATCTACTTATGATGTTACATGGGAAGATGCGGTTTCTCAATCTTATTTCACGACGAAAGCAAAAGGACAACTTGTAGTTTCGCTTTTTCGTGAAATTTTTGAATATCTTGATGGTAACGCCAGACTTGGAGATATAGCAAAGATACAAACTGGTGCAGCATACAATCCCCGTGTACTCGAAAAAAAAGAGGAATTAATTCTACATACACCTGCAGAAGGATTCGTCGCCGGATTTTATAATGTTAAAGACAGGTTTTATCAATTCGAGAGGGAATATGTAGAATATATAAATGCAAAAAAACTTTTCATAGAGTCAGATTTGTCAAGTCGTGATTGGAAACAGCCAAAAGTTATTCTTCCGAGATCACCATTATCACGCGGACCTTGGAGATATGCGGCTGTAATAGATAAAAAGGGGCAAATAGTAGGAAGAAGATTTTTTATCTTGTGGACAACGAGGCATGAAATTAGTGTAGACACATTGGCTGCTATTTTAAATTCACCACTTGCAGAAGCGTTTGTATATAGCCTTTGTTCCAAGCGTGACATTACAAAAGATATTTATTTATCTATTCCTATACCCAATAATCTTTCTGCACATTCCCAACTTATTGATTCTCTAGTCAGTGAATATACGGAAAATGTATTAAGTAATAATAAAAAAAGAGCTAAAGAGATATTATTGCGCATAGATGCTGAAATTCTTAAACTCTACAATCTTTCTCCAAAAATGGAGCGAAAACTGTTAGATTTATTTTGGGGCTATCAGAGACGCGTGCCTTTTGAATTCAAGGGCTATATTTCACCTAATATCAGTTCATGGATTCCATTGAATCTTTATATATCACAACAGTTTAATAATACCACTCCTGAAAAAATTATGGCGCGTATCCCGATTATTCGTGATGCTCAATTTATAAAATATTTAAAAGAATTAGGGAGAGAGAAATAATGAAACATTATCTCCTCGATACTAATATTCTTGGTCCTATTATTGAACTAAAGTCAGGTGGTAATAGTCCAGAGTGTAAGGCGTTAGAAAAACGCTGGAAAACGTTGTTGCCAGATACAAAAATTTTTTTATGCCCTATAACAGTAGGAGAGGTTGAATACGGACTTCGTATTGCGCCTTATAGTAGTCAAGAACAACACAAATTGGTCAGAGATGTATTATCGGCTTTTCTTTTTTTAGATATTAATAGAAATCTGGCACGTGATTGCTATTCTGATCTTCGTGCAAGATTGTTTAATCGTTATGGGCCTAAGAACAAAAAGAATCGAAGGAATTATAATAGGAGAATAGAAGAATGGATGGAACCCACAACTTCACAATTACTACAGATACAAGAGAATGATCTCTGGATTGCATCTGTAGCAATGGCTTACAATCTTATACTTGTTACTCGTGATAAAATGACCGCAATAAAGGAAGTTGTGGGGCAGGAACTACAATTTGAAAATTGGCTCGATTAAAAAAGGCAGGCATTAAAATCCCTAACTTGCAATATTATATGTTTTACTCAAATTCAACAATAGTATGCTATTACTGTCTTTTCTGGGGCAAGAGATTTTTACCCCTGAAGTATATTTCCATCTCCCCCTCCTCAGCTCTCACACAATCCAACCCATCATCCTCGAACCTGTTTTTCAGTTTCCTAAACTCACTCTCTTGAGCCTGCTTATTATACTTCGGCGAAAAATATAACAGCCCCCCGAAAGTATGCCCTTTATGCTGCTTTTTCAGATCCGTGAGGATCGGTATGGCACTTAGGATATTTTGTAGCTCATAGGCACGATTTTCCATTGACCTTATAGAAAGCACTTTCAGATGTAAATTATCCTTGCTGTTAAAAGAAACCTCGAATTTATACCCCATTTCTATTAACGGGTGATCAAAAATACTTTCCGTAGGCTGTTTCTTAAGCTGTCCTTTCATCTTATCCAGTATTTTGTATACTCTGATGATGCCTATGTCTCTTTTTGGCTTTTTCTCGGCATTATCTTTATCTGATGCCTCTGTAACAAACCTTCTATAAAGTTTTTCAATTTCTTTCTGAATATCATTCGTAACTCCGCCCTTAACATTAGAGAAGGAAATAAGCCCTGCTTCTGGTATTGTCCCGATCCTAAATGCCTTTTCGAGTATCTCTTTCATGGGGGTATTGCTATCGGTCTTTTTGGCCGCATCTTGCAGCCTATCGATCAGGCTGTTTGTATAGTTTAAGAAATGCTTATAGTTATTATCATCGAGACATCTCAGAAATGAAGGTTTCTTAGCCACTTTTCCGATTATTTTCTGTCCTGTTATGTCATAAAGGATAACCCCTGCATTAAAGAACTCTTCTTTAACAAAGTCAGGAACGTATCTTATTAGAACAAACTTAAATTGGTATTTGAAGTCGGTTTCTTGCATTTTTTAACTCCTTTCAGGATAGTGTTAATATTATCTCGTCTGACCTTGAAAAATTCAGTCAGAAAATCTTTATTAAGGTCTTCGTTGAGCCATTCTTTGGGGATAGTGTCTATGAAATACTTAATAGTTACATCGTAAACTTCCTTTATAAGCCCGGAGACGTATGACATACTCCCCTTTACATAGGGGTATAGGATATGCTCTCTGCGGGCTCTGGCGGGTGCGTCCAGCGTATCTTCATAATCCAGAAGAGGCCATATGGCGAGGGAGTGGTCTATGACAATTAATTCCATTTTTTGCGGTATAAATAGCAAGTTAGGGTTCTCCGGAAAACGGTCCTCATTATAGAGATACTGATCAAACCCGAAGATTGTTTTCAAGAGAAGCTTGTAATCACGGCTTTTTATTTTGAATGCATCTAAGAAGGGTAATGTGCCGTGAATATAGACAGAACCGATGCATAACTCAGGACTATTTTTTAGCATGGTATAAATATTTTCGTCTTCTATTGTTTTGAGGAATTTTTTGCCTATTTTGATAAGGGAATATTCTGGTATGGGTAGATTAAACCTTTGTGCAACGAGATAGCTTAGATACTCTGCTATAAGAATGTTTGTGCCGCCTGCTTCTTGAGACCCTGCGTGCTTAAAGACATATTCTTTGCCGTCATCGCAGATGACCAGAAGGGCATAGGTTGAGCTATTAGGCATGGAGTGGATGTAGTGGGTGGCTGTGACAGTGTTGATGAAGTGCATAAGCTACTTAAAATACGATAATAGCAAAACCTATCCATAGGCATGTTTTTCTGCGTTTTATCTTTATCTTTTCGAGGTATTGTGTTTTTAGTGCCTCTTGTTTTTCCTCCCATATCCCGCTCATATTTCCACCTTGACTCCCCTATCAGTTTACGCTATATTCATTAAAGCTAATATTATCAATGTTATTGTATATAATATTGCGCTTTTGACCTCTTAATATTGCGTGTTTCCAGTATTCCTGTTTAGAACAATGGAGAATACACCCTATCTTTTTGCCGCTTCAAGATTTTACACAGAAAATTTTACACTACCCTATATCCCATTTTTTCTGATTGACAAGTATAAGTAAGATACAATAAATATTTAATCATATCTTTTAAATGGCACTGCATAAGGACCGCAGTTTTAGCCATATCTCTCTATATCCCCATACTCAGGCAGTTCAATCAGATGCTCTCTAAAAACTTCTCTCAGCCCGTTATATTCATCCTCGGGATGAGGTCCTGACATCCATGTGCCCTCAATCAAGCCAGTTGCAGGATCTATCTGCAGCGTGAATCCGTTGCGTCTTAAGAACCTGCTCAGGTATTTGGAAAGAATGGGGACATTAAATGTCACCCAGATTATATTGTGTTTCCATCTGACATTAAATTCCAAATCCTTAAGTTTTTGTGCTTCCTGCATTGAAAAGTTTAGCATGATGTCCGCCTTTCTTAACAAAAAATGTTAAAAACCTATGGAGAATATCAGGACAACAGGCTGTGGGCAATATTCCATGCGGTTCTGTCTATTTTTTAGGCAAATTTAAATCCTCTAAATAAAGAGTGTGAATACCCCGTCTCCTTTTACGATTTTCTTACCCTTTTCCTTTGTTGAGGCACATGCCCTTACTATCTGCTGCTCTACCATGGTATCAAGGGCATTCATCAGTTCTTTTGAAGGTTTCAGTCCTTTATGTCTTATGCTTCGTATGATTGCAGACTTATTGATTAACAAGGCCTCTCCCAGAAGGTAAAAATAGTATCTCCCTTATATCCCTGCCTCAATTTCATTACACAGCACTGTATCCGGCTGCCCGGAAATACATTGCGGGGAAGGTGTGCTATTTCCATGAGTCCGAACTGCATAATCTTTTGCGCTCTTCTTTCGCTGTTGATCAAGATAAGCCATGGAAGGAGAATTATAATATTCTCTGATCTTGTCATAAAGTCGCTGAGGAACTCATATCCTCGCAGTATCGGGCTGAATGGAGGATTAGCAAATATGAGATCAAATGACTGCCTTTGGAGTTTCCAATAGTCTGTCGGTGCTATTATCTCGGATTCCGGAAATTTATTTTTCAATACTCTTACCATATTGCCCTCTCCGGGGGTCGGCTCTAAGATTATTTTCGGATTAAAATCCACCATTCCACACATCTTCTCGATAATCCAATGGGGCGTCTGAAAACCGCTCATACGAACATTTCCACCTGAAGGTGTTCTTCCGGAGAAACCTTGCTTCTGAGACTATTTAAAGATTTATCATACAGATAACTGCTATAAAGCCTTTCTTTGAATTCTTCCGTATTAGAGCCGAATATTTTCACAAATGAATCCCTCGGCGGCGTAATCATTCCATGAGTATAAAAGTTTAAGAGAATGACCTTTAGACCGCGGAGGAGTTCCTTAGTCCATTTCCCGTTTGGCTTTTGAATATTCTCAATAGACGGTTCTCTGTAACACATTGGAAATGCCCATACGCCTGCTAAATTTATAGAATTAATCCTCTGAAAAAAATCATCGGGAGCGTCTTTGAAATTATATAGCGCATATACCCTTATCTCTTTATTTGTAATTTTTTTTGCCATACTGATAGCACGGAGGACATCATCTGAGTATTCCATACTATCAAATGCAAACCTGACAGGAGAGACATTAACCTGATGAAGTATTGAGGCTCTACGCTCATTATAGAGCCTTGCATCAAGGCCTTGATTGAAATCGACTTTCTTCCCGAATTTTAATAGGGTCTTACAGTCATCCTCAAAGTTTCTCGATGCGAGAAAGTTGTTATCCCAGATAGTGATCTCTGGAAAATCAGGATTTATGTCTTGTTCCCAGTTTCTATTACAGTATTTAGGCTCAATTTTTGGGACGCAGCAGAATTCGCATCTTCTTACGCATCCTCGGGTGGTGTAGGTGATTGAGGACCTCAGTTTGCGGCCGAAAGTGAGGGAATAGTCTGGAGGACAGTTCTCTGCCCCGTCAAGCAATCCGATATGGGGCATAATGCCGGTTTTCTCAAAGATATATTCCGGCATTAATGATGCGCCGATTCCGCCGACCCAGATTTTTGCATCTGGGAAGAACATCTGACAGAAAAGGATGGAATCCACTACGCTATTGAGATCCCATGTGAAAAGCGATGTAATGTATATCTCTTCAGGATTGTAAAGTCCTTGAGGTATATCTTTGCCGATCGCCGTGAATATCTGACAGTCATGGTATTTTTGCTTCAGCATCGTAGAAATCTTCATCAACCCGAGCGGAGGATACTGTGTCTTTGCAACTGGCTCTACGAGCAGGAATTGAGGTTTGTCGTTCATATAAGAAAAATGCTTTATGAGGTAACCTAAGAGGCTCGTCGTTCGGAAGTCATTGAAAATCCTTGTGATATAAAATTTGAAAGAGATCCAAGAGGCAAACCAAATAGTATATATAGGCTTGATAACGCCATGGCGCTTTTATACCTCGCCCCTCGTTTCAAACAGGGCTGGACGAGGTATTTATTCAGTAGTTTTGTCAGTTCTGAGTATCAGCTTATTTACGGCTTCTACTGCAAGTTGGGGTTTGACTTTTGTATATCTCATTGTTGAAGAAACATCGGCGTGTCCCATGATATCTGCTATTACTCTGATGTCAACGCCCTTTGAAAGCAAAGTTGTGGCAAAAGTATGCCTCATAACATGAGGGTGAACAGTGATGCCTGCGCGCTTCGCAATCTTTTTCAGCCTATACCACAGCGTGCTGTATGAATAGCTGAAAAGCTTAGTCGCCTTGGGATTTTTGAATTTCAGAAATTCAATGTATCGTTTAATTGTGGTTTTTATATCGTCATTAAGAGGGATTATCCGTTCTTTATTTCCTTTGCCTTTGATTACTTTTAGCCACATCATACCATTCTGGTCTTCCCGGAAGTTTTCATGTTTAAGTCCGAGCATCTCTTTAGCCCTCAAGCCAGTATAAAAAAGAAGTTTGATAATGATCTCTTCCTCAATGTCTTCACAAACCTCCAACATTGCGGTGATTTCCCACTCCTCAAGGTATTGAGGGATCTGCTGATTGATTTTAGGTCGGAGAGTTTTAATATCATCTTGATCAACGGCAGTAAACTTATAGAATTTTCGGAGAAAAGAGATGTAGTTCGCCAAAGCCGACAACTGGGTCGCAATAGTTGATGATGAGGCATTTCTGTCCACCAGAGTTGCTTTAAATTGGATAAAATCATCAATTTTGAGAGCATCAATATCTTTGTCCCCGACGACATCTTTAAATTTTTGGAGAACAAAATCATAAGTCTTCATAGTATCAGGGCTTTTTGAGCCTTTCAGATAACTAATAAAGGTTTTTAAAGTTTCAGATATAAACATTAAGCGATCATCCCCTTTATATTTCTTAAAAACGCCAGCTTATCTTTTCTCTTCATCCGCTTTATCTTATACTCCAGCTTTCTTGCTTCCGTGGCATCCTTACAGGGGAGAAAACCAGCCAGAGTGAAAGGGCTGAATGCCCTCACGAATCGGCTTCCCTTGCCTTGAATATGCGCCTTCAGCCGTCTATCAAGGGCATTCGTAATCCCCGCATAAAGGCGGCCGCCTTTACACTTGAGTATGTAGATCACCCATTTCGATTCGCCTTTTTGGTCTTTAAACATATGCCCCAGAGGTTAAATAACCCTTGTTTTTAACTAAATAATATCAAATATTAAAAGCTGTTGTCAATTATATTCTAAATACCCTTTAAGCCCCTTCCTTTATATATAAAAAACTTTGTTATCAAAATTTATGGTTGTGAGAGGAAAGGGTTACCTACCAAAGCATTAAGTATATATGAGTAATAATGGAAAAATACTGATAACCTGCGAAGCATGCGACACCTAACAAATTGCATAGGGGAAGAAAAACAACAATGAACCTTACACTTGACCAGTTTAAAAACATTATTCTCCTCAACATCTACCGGACTGACTTTTTATCTCCGAAGCTCCGGAGTAAGACTAAGAATGCCATTATTGATCAGTTATTCTCACGGACCATATTGGTCGGTAAAGAGACCTGTAGAATCAGCCACAGCGAACTTGCCAAGCTCTCCGGTATTTCTGTTCCGACAATAAGCCGGGCAATGAGGGCGCTTATAAAAGACGGTATTGTGCTGATAAGGGGAGTCTATAAACCAAGAGTCCCATGCGAATACGGCCTCAATATTAATGTTCCGAAGAGCATAGAGCTCTGGTTCTCTCCACAGCGGAATCCGTGGCTTATGCTGGGTGAAATTATGGGAGAAGATGAGGCCAGAGAAGAAGATATAGAGTTGACTGCAGAGGGACAGGTAGTCATTAACAGCATAAAAGATAATCTTACCTCACGAGAAAAAGAGGAACTTAATAAAAAGGCACGGGAAGAATTGATTTTCTACGGAAAGGATCTGACAGAAGCGAATATCGAGAGAAAGATCACTGAGATCCTTGTCAGGAATTTTAGTGAGGAAAAGAGAAAAAGATACCTGTTAAAGAAAAGGTAGATAATGATCACTCATCCGCTTTCTAATAAAGTCTTTGCCATTCTCTTTGCCAATGGCGACTCTGTCTCTTACGGCGATTTAGAGACAAAATTAGGACTTTCTCATGCTGAACTCATATCAGTAGTCAAAGAACTGCAGGAAAGCCTTAAAAGCACGCCTTTAATGCTCTCAGAAACAGAGAATTCCATCAAACTCGTTACAAAGCCCGAGTATGCGGAATATATCCGCAAATTTCAATCTTTGCGGCCTCAGAGGCTTTCTGAAGCGGCACTTGAGGTTTTGGCTATTGTTGTCCATAAACAGCCAGTGACAAAGGCAGAGATTGATAAAATAAGAGATGCCGATTCCGAAAAGGCAATTAGTACCCTTGTGAGGAGTGAACTCATAAAAGAAGTATGCAGGCTCAAAGAACAGGGTTCTCCGGCCATGTATGGCATAACAGATAAATGCCTGCATCATTTTTGGGTAAAAAGTTATGAGGAACTTCATAATATTATAAAGCCGTATTTTGAAAATCCTATCGAGGTATAATCATTTATGGATTACGGACTTGTCGACTTTGGTGAAAGAAAATCAAAGCTAAAAAAGCGTTGGATAGTTCTCGGTATATTTGTGTTGGTAGTATTGGCTATTCTTTCCTGTAAATAAAAAGGGGAGCGGTTGTAAAGAGACCGCTCCCCTTACACTATCTTGAATGATAGTGTCATTCTCAGGAAGTATCCTGAGAGATAACGGCTTGCACCGATATGCCTATACGATAATAGCAATGACATAGCCAGTTTTGATGAAGTGGCCAAGCCGCTTGCCGGGGATAATATCGTATTTCCCTTGAGTGGTTAACACTCTGAGACTCCCATTAGCAGCGTATTGTGCAAGTTCTTCCATTCTTGTTATGACTTTTGGCATTGTTTTTCTCCTCCTTGTAGAGTTTTATCCCTACGATCCGTAGGGCCGTATAAAACACCCAGAGAGGGATGCTTAATATGACCCTACGGAAAAGAGGAGAGGGGAGGGCAGGCTTACGCCCGACCCTCCTTTGTTTGTTGTTTCTTAATTGACGCTACCACATTAATTGGTCTTACCACCTACATCTTTCTTGTCAGAAGTATGATCATATTTCCTGTATCCTGATTTACAAACCGTTCTCGCGGAGTAAACCGGAAATGCTGAAAGATTCTCAGGCTCGCAAGGTTGTCGGCTTACACCGTGCAACATGCAAGCGGAGACTTTATTCTTTTCAGCACCTTGGATGCGAGAAAAGTTCCTATGCCCTGACCTCGATACTGTTCTTTCACATAGAGGCGCTTTATCTCCGTCATAAACCATGCCCTTCTGATGAGCCCGACACAACCCTTGATGTCGCCGTTTTCCGCTGCCACATAGTAACGTGCATTGAAACGGGCATCAGGGTTGTATTCATGGAGTGTAGCAAACACCTCTTCCAATTCCTTCTCCTCTGCTTTTCTGAATTCCATTGTTCACCTCTCATTAGAAGGAGCAAAGCATGAGCGTTTAATTTTAATAACGCCTATGCTTTGCAAGGAAGTTGTCTTTCCCTTCGTAGAGTCTCCTACGCTTTGTGTTTTTTCTCTTCCGCCTTTTCCACTCTCTTTCAAGTTTTCTGAGATAAGATTGCCATTCAACGACTGTCTGATCATCAGCCTATTTGAGTGTCTGAATCTCTGTCTCTACCATGAATATCCCGCCATGTTTGGGTTGCGAGCTTTTCCCATTCCCGTAACTGACTTGTCGTTCTCCTCGAGTACATGAACTGAATTTCTGGTTCCCTTTTCTTCTTGATCAGCACACCGAATCCTACTCTGTCGGGCATTCGTTGATTTACGGCCTTAAGGTAGGCATAACTGGTGAGCTGCATGTCGAGTTGTATCTTCCATTCAGGATACCGGCACGCGGATGTTTTCCAGTCGATTACTTCCGAATAATTATCGTCATGCCCATAGAGTCCATCGTAGTCAATGACGCCGAAAAAGGGCACCTCGTTGGCTACAACACACTGCCACGGTTTTTCTAAGTGGACAGGGTGCATGGGGCGCCCATGATGTTTTGGAAACAGGCTCATAAGAGCCGATCCTATTCTCAGTAGTCCCTCATGAGTGTCGCTGCCGTTGTAGATGTCTAGGATATTTTTTTCATCCTGCCAGATTAGACTGAAAGTGTCTGCAGGATGCCTGCCGATGTCGTAGAACTTTTCGAGTGTGGCATGGCAGGCTTTCCCGAATTCGGTTGACGATTTCTTTCTATTCAGCCTGATTCTCTCAATATGAGCCAGTCGGCCTTTTTCCCCGCAGGTACGAAAGTCCCTGAGCGATGAAGCCGTTAAATACTTTATTTCCGGCATGAGCATCCTCCTTATCTTAGAAGAAATGCAATCAAGTGCCCGCCGAAATAAAGAGCGGCCGCTATTACTATAATTGCCGAAATTGTATCCAGATGCCTCTCAAGGAAAGATTCGCAGATTTCAATTTCATTCCTTTCGGAAATCTCTATAATGTCCTGTGCGATTTCACGGGGATCATATAGAGGAGATTCCCTCAAGATCTCTTCAAACTCTAACTTACTTATTCTCATGACAGCCTCCCTTTTGACAGTTCTCCGGAAGGAGGCCTTTGCCTTGCCGGAGAACTGTGATAAGTCTCCGGACAAGGCCGGATGGGTTAATAACAAAAAAGACGGCGGATTAATAGCCTATGCAGGCCATTCTTCACACCGTCTTTTGATAAGATTATCTTTTGACTACGCTGCCGCTACAACTCTCAGAGCCATGGGGTTTGCATTATCCCCGTTGCTCGGAGCGTAGTATACGGCTACTTCCGTACCTCTTGCATCGTTAAGATCAATACCCAGTTCGGTATTATCATCAACCTTATACCATGTATCTCCGATGCAGAAGCCTTTTCTGTCTTTACGCACGGATTTGATTTTTCCAGTTATGGAATCGCCGCTTCCGATGCTTTTTTCCATTGGAGATGGTGCGCTTTCCGTGTCAGTAGCAGCTTCGGCAAGTTCGGAATGGCTGGCAGGCAGTTCATCAGCAGAAATCGTATCTTCCCCTGCCTCTGTGCCGTCGACATTCTTGTAGGAAGACCATGACTGAACTACCGACAATGCCTTCAGCAATTCGGCTATATAGAGAAGATCGCTCTCGCTTACAGGAACATTGACCTTATCATCGCCCCTCGAAAGCACGAGAGCATACCCGCTTTTATCGCCGTTCTGCCATTTCTCGACGGTAAGATAAGTTTTGACCTCATTACCGTCTTTCTTGAACTTATGGATTAACGACTTGTTTCCGCCGTTTTTTACCACTCCGTAAATAGTAAGGTAAAGTCCGAGTGCCTCAAAGACCGTGAGGATGAACCTCAGAGACTTTGCAGTGCCGTTTCCGAATGTGAAAAAGCGCATCTGAATGCGTCCTTCTTTCCTTACGGCGCCGTTATCCTCGGTCTTTACTGCCGTTGCTGCCTTGATCTCTACTCCGCTGTTCTTTGCATAAATTGTTGTTCCCTTCATTGTGTCCTCCTCGTAGGCGCACTATTCCCGCTTGTCGGGAACATACGCCTACTTTGAATATAGGTTTTGTTTCCCAACAAGGTTGGGATAATTTTGCGGCCATCAAGGATGGTTTTGCATTAAACTACTGCCACTACATAACCGGTCTGAATATAGTGCTGCAGAAATCTCCTCAGCACTATGTCAAACTTCCCGTCTTTCCTTATCACTTTTACGCTTCCCATTGTCTTACCCCCAAACAGATGTTTTTCACCCAAAGGGCTACTCTGATTTTTCTTGACTGCATTCATGCAATTTGGTAAATTAATTACATGAGACAGTCAATCGATAAAAAACTCTTAATCGCTGTTTACTCTAAAGATGTCTTTGAAGGAAATCTGATAAGGCAGGAACCGCCGCAATGCTGCGGAAAGGTGATTGATCTTTATAACACCGATGTCGATTTTAAGGACATCAAAGTCAGCGGTAATGAATTTACTCTGCTTGAACCCCTATGCCCGAAATGCGGCACGAGGGTGAGAGCTAATTACCATACAATCCACTGATTCTGCTATAAAGATATTTCGTTTCCTCTTCATCGAGAATGCCCTTCTCTTTCAACCCATCGACAATCGCCAATAGGTCCTCTTTTTTGAATCTCTCTTTGACCTCATGCATTCTTCTCTTGACCTGTTTTTGATGATACAGATCAAGCAAAAAGACGCTGATAGCCTCTCTTTCCTTATTACCCATGATTATCCTCCTGTTTTTTTTGATTTTCTTGTTTTTACAATAAAAAAGCGACAGCTATAGCAAATACGCAAATCTTGCTATACTTCTGTCGCTTCTAAGATTGAATATGCTTTAACGGGTATGCCTACCCTGACTCACCGAGACGCGGCTAAACGGTCTCTACGCTACCTCAGATGCCTCTGAGTCTCGTCCAAGCGGGCTAAAACCACTTTGCTGGCTCCTTGTTTTAAGGAGTTTTCTTAAAGAAAAATCTCTAAGAAATGGAAAATATAGGTAACCTATATCATGAAACTGAAATCAATGTCAAGCTTTTTTTGGGACCTTCTTATCGCCTTTGCCATCATCGCCATGTTCTCCTATGCCTGCATAGGCCATGTCCATTTTACTGTCAATAGCCTTTTCCGTCTTTGATCCCTCGGCATCACCAATAATTGTTTTTCTTAAACCAACAGGGATTCTGTAAGGAATATTAACTGCGGCACATATCTCTTCTGCTACTGCATTCGCTTGCAGTTCGAGATCATTGAGCTTTTTCAGAAGTTTAAATCCCTCCTCAAAAGAAACACTTTTGCCGAGCCTGTTCATTAATATTTTAACCCCCCTGTTGAGAGCATTTGTTATGTCGATCAATATATGAGTGTCAGAAATATCTGCTCTCGAAACTCTTGTATTCCTCTCTGCTGCAAGGGTCTTTTTTCTCTCAATTCTTTCTTCTGTTGTAAGTCTTCTTCTTTCTGCCATTTCAAATATCCTCCTCTGTTAGTTGCTTATTTTTACGCACCGTAATAACGATGCCGATTAGTGGTATGCTGATGAAGATAACCGTGGTCAGGACTATGAACCATGCCGAAGTTAGTAATACGGGCTTAAAATCCATAATCCAGAGATAGATTGCGTTCAATTTATTTAAGTCTACAAAAGATTTAAATATGCGCAATACGAATATTACGTTATCTTCGGTCAGGACTTTGATATAAAGCCAGTGATAGAAAACGAATGCGACGATTGTGATGAATATTTTCCCTATCATTACGCCCTGCAGGAAGTTTTTTATGATTTTTTTTGTGAATGGGAATATATAACGCTGAGTAATACTGACAAGCACGAAGGCGTACGCTATTGTCAGGCTCAAGGCAAGGCAAAACGCGAACATCTTATCGAATGTAGACGGATCAGTTTCTCCGAATATAGGGACTATTTTGCTTATCACTCCGAACGCGATAGGCGTAAACAAAACAGTGATAAGGCCGCTTTTGAGAGATTCGAGGAGGCCGCAGGTAGAGTATTTAAGCATGTCATCAGGAGTAAAAAAATCACCCGGAAAATCCACTCCTCTTTCTTCCATTGAAGAATAAGTCCATACGATTTTCATCATGTCGAACAAACCATGTGGAATAAGCTTTGGATTGCCGTCTTTCTCTATAATCGTGGTTCCGTCTTTGCTCATTTGATTAGTCCCGTAAATTTAAGGATCGGTGAGCCGTAGGTTATTGCAAATATAAGCATTAGACATATAAATGCAATCCTTGCCTGTTTTTTAGTCATAAGCCATATCGTAAGAATCAACAAAACTACTGCAATAACCCTCGCCCAGAAGCCGCTAAAGATTGTGGCAAAGGCTACTTGCCACCACGAGACATACCGATCCTGCGGTATGTGCTTTAAAGGATTTATCAGATCAAATGGATTCATATTGTATAAATACTCTTAAGGTAACCCTTTATTCGTATTTCGGGCTTACATCCACAATGTCTTTGAGTTTGCCGACTTTTCGGGCCTCGAGTTCCGAAACAGTCGAAGTGAATACCTCGGCCACAAAAGGGGTATAGTAGCCTTTGTCAAATTTTTTGCCGTCCCGCATTGTTACAATAAACGGAGCTCCGAAATATTTATCCTGTATCAGTCCTCTGGCTATAGCGTCTTTATCTGTTCTGAGACGATTTACGATGGAAAAGAGAATATTTTGCCTCATGGATTCATCGGCATCTCCCAAAAGTACTTCTGTATTGCCTTTCCGCCGGGCTATTTTTTTTACAACTTCCCAGAGGATTTTTACCTGAAAATATACATAGCCATTGCTCATACTGAAGGCGTCCCAACGGCCGCCATTAAGCCGGTTGATATACGGATTTAGTTCGCTGAGAAATTCCTCTGGGTCGAACCACGGCAGGTCATGCTCAATTATGGTTACTTTCTCTTTTTCAGGCTTTACTGGGCTGCCGAATATATCCGTATCGCTGGGTCTCTTTTTATCGCCTTCGTCGGAAATAAAATGAGGGATGATATAGCCCTCCTTGACGCTATTGTCAGGACATTCGAGAGATGCTGATTCAGGGACGGGTTCTTCGGTTTGAGTATTAGCAGCGGCATTCTGAATAATATTTTTTGAGTTTTCTGCAAGTTCTTTCCGTCTGGCAGCCTGATCCGCCTCCTTGAGTTTTTGACAGAGGAATTCATCGGAGTTGCGATGGTGGTCTTTAATTGCCTTGAATATCTCATCTTTTTTTTCGTCAGAAAACGCGTTGTTGAATGCCTCTATCTGATTTAACAATCCGATACTGACAAGAGGATGATCCCCGGTAGCATACAACTTCCGGTGCGAGGGTATTTTCCCAAGATCATGGGCGAGGGCGGTGATAACTGCCTTTGACAAAAAAGGCCCAGAACCTCCTAACAATTCTATCATTTTCTCTGTTACATTAAGGGTATGCTGCAGAAGAGATGTACGCGCAAGAATGTCATAAACATCTTTCGGCAGTTTGCCTTCGTCTTCGTTGAAGGAGTTGACTACAGAGGGGCAGTCTCCTTCCCGGTCGAGAATATTTAATAGTTCCCGGGCAATCTTTTCGTGCAACCGGGAAAAATCCTTATTGGCTATATGTTTGAGATAAAAATCTCTGATTTCCTGATGCTTATAGCTGATTTGAATTTCTTCGGTCTTTTTCTCTTCTGAATGTGCCGGTTCTTCTATCTTTTTCTCAGTATGTTCATTTCTGCTGTCATCGCCCACTGGCTCAAGCCATAATTTTGAGAGTTCTTTAAGTGTGATTTTTTCTTTTTTTAAGGACAAAGTTGGTATTTTGCGGAATTTATTACTGAACAAGCCGTATAACGCATATAATATGCAGGAGATTCCGGTTATCAGGAGAATAAGCCTCATAATACGTTGATCTCCGGGTATATGATATTTAAATCTGACGGAGAAACTTTAGAAGTTTTTCCGTAATAATTGCCGGAGTAGGTCTTAAGGTAAAACTGCCTCGGTTGTAAATCCATAAATACATCTGGTTTTACCCTCGGCTTTTCTGTTTCGCGTACTGTCGGGCTGCCTCCAACGCTCAGAACCGGGGAAAAAACATCAACTGTACCGAAATGACCGGATGCGTACTCTGCTGTTTCAGTATTCGGGCAGCGCATGAAACCCCTTGTATTTGCATTTCCAAATATAACATTGCCGTAATCCTTGCCCAGCGCTCCCCAGACCTGTGAGGGGTCCTGACAGAATAGACTTATCCACCAGTTGGCTCCGCCGCCTTTTGCCAGCGAATCGTCTATGCCCCTGTAAAGCACGGACTGGCATTCGTCAATGACTGTTGAAAAAGGAGGGTCAATAACTTTTCCTGACAAAAATCTCCTACCAGCAAATTTAGAAAAGCTCGAAAATATAATTTTCGCCAGATTAAAAGATGCTTGACCTCCTGTCATTGAGCCAAGTTGCACTACCAATATCACTCTTTCACCCTGCTCAAGTCGTTTCATGCAGGGATTTTCTATCGCTTTTCCTACAATTCTGCCGATGCTGCCGACGCATAATTCTGTGAGTGCAACCCTTAGAGATGTCGTTACTTTATTGAAATAGTCCTGCGGGGAGGATGCTATTCTCTGTAGATCACCGGCTAATTGTCCTGCCTCTAAGAGATTGTAGATGTCGTCAATTCGCTCTGCCATTTCGTAAGCTCTATCCCTATCTATAGCAGCAACATTTTGTTGAAGTTGCTGAAGCGAAGCTTGAGGTATAATGTTTTTTATATCATTAAGGTTTAAAACTGCCTTTTTGCCTTCATACTCTGCCAGAGTTACTAAGGCGATGCAGGCCACAATACTGATTTCGTAGGCGATCTTCTGAAAGAAGGGGTCTTTCCCCGCTTCTACTCCCGATGTAACTATGCCGGCGAGTTCTTCGGGAATAAAGAAATAGCGCAAGACATTGAATGGCGCGCTGACTTGCGGATAAAAGGGATTAATGAAAATAAGTTCTTTTTCCCGTCCGGCTTTTTTAGCAACTGCGACTATTTTATTAAGTGCATCGGTATCGCATTTCGGGTCAATAAATGCGATAGAATATCCTTTTAAAATGTCCTGTTCGCAGACATTTTCAATCACTCTTGTTTTGCCCTGCCGGGTTGTCGCTATCCAGAGGAGATGTCCAGAGCGAAATTTGTCCGGAATATATATCGGAATCTTTTTACTGCGATTGTCAAGTCTGAATCCGTTCCCAAAAACAGTTACAGGTTCATTAGTTTCTGCGTCTATGTAATACCCTTTGTCGGTAAGCTTTATCATAGTTTATTTGCCTTGCACCTTACAACTGCATAAAGTTTTCGAAAGCCCACGCATCAGACCAATGGCTATCGGGTCTGGCGTTTCGCCTCGCTCAATACAATTTAAAAGCGAATCTAAATAAAATCCATGAGGGGCTGCATCGCCTCCCCGCAAAAAGACTCCAGGCCAATCATCTCCAAATTGTATAACACCTGTTTGTACTCGATCTTTTATATCAGGAAAGATAGCAATGCGATTGAAAGAACGCTGCGAAACATCGCTTCTTTGATGATGCTCAGCCTGCAGATGTTTTACCCATTCTATAAGCTCGTCTATACTATTATTTGCTATATCAAGAATATCAGCCACCTCTGAACATTCATTCTTTTTTACAGCAGCATCGATTAACCCCTTCACCGGCCATACTTTATTTATAACCATATCAGAGATACAAGAGATTTGTTTTTTATTGTCAGTAAAACAGGGTGCGTCATCTCCGCATATGCGTTTACATCTTGTTTCTATTTCTACCTCTTCCACGATCCACCTCCCACACCGGTAAAGCTTCCACTTACACCAAGCCCATCTCCACCAGTATATGTCCCGGCAGCACCGCCAGTCAGGGTCATTCCGTTTGAGCCAGTACCTATAACTGAACCTTTCCAAACACCACCTGACATTAATTGCCCGCCGTTTTGCCCTTTAATGTTTATATTGTAAGAAGTGCCGTCAAGGTTAGACGCAGAAAGATTAAGTCTTGTAGCACTCATACTCCACTGCCCTGCATCTATTGCATGGTTGCCAGTTATTTGCATTGTCCATAACCCTTCAGTTGTGGTATCGCCAAAAGCTCTTATTTTATTCAGTCCGACAGTTGTGAAACTTCCTATTGCATTACTTGATGCGTCGTAAAATGTACCACCATTAACAGTCGCATTGTATCTTTCGGTAATAGGGATGTTCATTGCTTGCAAGGTTGGCTGTTTTGCAGGGTCATCCACCATCGACAGATAACTGTTTACGCTCATATGCGTTCCTATCATCGCCATATTGAGCGTGGATGTTGCTGGATTGTATGCGCCAGTAACATCCCCTGCTGTAAGATACACATTAGTATCACCATTTCCTATATTTGATGACATATTGCCGCCGTAGTATTTCCCTGTTACAGTGCCGTTAAGGTTATCGGATGCGGTAATGACATAGCCTGCCATTTGACCCGGGTCATTAGTAATCAAAGAAAAAGAAGGTGACATGCTGGTGTATTTTAGGCCAGACAGTTTCCCGTTGCTGTATCCCCAACTTAATGCTGAACAAGGGAAAGATGTGCAGTCGGCAAGCGAATAACCGAATATCTGGAAGGCATGCTGGCTGTCAGCACTAATAGTTATCCCGTTTGTATTGAGACTGCCGTACCCTTGACTTAAATTCCACCAATCCAAAGCCGAAACAAAAACCTGAGATGGTCTATCTACTGTAACAAGCGTATTTTCAATAGGAATAAAATTTGAAACAGACCCAGAAATATCGTAATAGCCGTCTGCATCAATGTTGCCCGATGACTGGATATTGTATCTCCATATCCCAGCCTCTCCGTTTACCCTTCTGTAAACGCCTATAAAATTACCGCTATACAGCTTATTGTCTACATCCAGAATACCAAGACCTTTTGAATCGTAGACATCCTTTGATGTATCCCATCCCAAATTGTTTGCACTAAGACTATAACCATTTTCAATATCTATGTATTTTCCGCCTGGTGGAATATTCTGGACATAGCCATAGCCGTAAATATTGTTCCCTGCAGCTAATAAGCTGGTTGGTGCAAGAGTAGCATACCCATGCGTCCATTGGTAATTGTTTACAGTATCCCACGTCCCATAACCACTTACAAAAGCAGAAACAGGAGTGCCTGTTATATCTCCGGAAACTACCAGAGCATAATTATTCTCGGTGTTATCATATACTCCAAATACACTTCCAGACGATGTTCCGTATATGTTTTCGTTTATATATTTCCCTGTAAAAGTACCTGTTATTTCGCCGTTGGCCCAGTTGGTTGTGAAAACAGCCTTGTTATATTGATTCCAATCTAACCTCCCTGTAAATACCTTATTCCCTGATGGTGCAGGCTGAAGCAGCAAGCCATTGTTGACACCAAGAAAAACTCCTTTGTTTACCCCTTGCCACCAAAATAAACTAGAACCCTCACTGTAATTATCAAATAAAGAAGAATCAAAATTTAAACTGCTGCTTAAAGAGAAATAGTTCCAGGGGTTTGCCTCGAAATCGGCAAAGTTTATATTTCCTACCGGCGTCAATGTGTATCGCGAAGATGCTTTCAGAATGTTATTAACAGTGTCTGCGTCCCCAGTGAATGTGCTGTCAAGTTTTCCATATCCTATCTCGCCTGAAGGGGTTATATACATAAACCTGTAGTCTATTTTAAAAGTGTTGTCGGGTTTTGAGATCCCAGCAAATATCCCAAACCATTTATTGCCAGCACTGTCTGCAACGGCAAAACCCGGCATGCCTGTATTGACGACATTACCGCCTAACCGGATTGTAAATCCTAAATCTGCCTCAGAAGCTACGCCATAATACTGTGTAAGAGGGATATAATTATTAGCACCAATATTATTGTCCCAATCATAGACTTCATGCAGTTTATATGGGGCCGACAGGTGAAGAGTATTCCCAGTTGTAAGAGTTGAATCGGTACCTACATTCGGAACTATCCATGCAGAAATATAATCACCTTGTCCCCAAACACCACTGCTGAGCGTTCTTCCAAGACGATAGTCACCCCAAGGTTGAACAGTTAAATTTGTTTTCGTATTCCATAGAGATGGATCTACCCATGTATTGTTACTGCTGGAACTCGAGTTGGTGTTGGTAGGAATGCCACCATTAAAACTTGTGTTATTTGAGGTATTACTATTCTTAGACAGTAGTGATGTTTCCTTTTCTGGAATAGGTTTCTTTACATCAGTTTTGACCTCAGTCAGTAGAACATTTTTGTCTGTCTGTGTAATGTTTCTCATTGTGATACCCGAAGGCGAGACAAAAGCAACCATTCCTGTCCTAACTCTTATTCTTTCTCTACCATTGAGGATAGAAACATCTCCCTTTTCATTTGTTATGACAACCGTGTTATTGTTATAAGCTACTGCTATATTAGACCCTCTTTCTGCCGTAATAGATATACCCCCTGTTTTTATGATTATATTGTTTATATATCCAGCACGGTTGGTTGTATCTTGTCCGACAATTTTGACAATACCTCTTTCCACTTCGATAACTGGCTGCTTCCTGTCGGTATTATGGATTACATCCTCAGATAACCTGAGCTTTGATAAAGGGGGTATATGAAGTTTTACTCCATATGCCGACAAATCTGCTGTAGAGTTAACAATGGTCCTTACGACATCAAAAGGCTCTAATGGTTCTCCTCTTGAAAGTCTTTCGAATGCAGTATGTCCATTCCTGATAACACTTGCTTCGCCTTGTGTGTCAATAACCGTGCCTATTTGAGCATAAGATATAGATGATATTATTAGAACTGCCAATAATGCCATGAAAAACTTTTTAAACATTATTTCCTCCACGACCCAGCACCAGTAACAGATATTGCACCGGATTGGCTGCCAGTACAATTCCCTGATACTATTCCATTAAACACTACACCGTTAGTGCCTGTGCCTGTTACCTGTCCCTTTACCACACTGCCAGGCTGCATAAGGCTTGTGTAACCGTTTACGCCTGATCCCTGCCCTGCTCCCTTTATGTCTATACTATATGTTGTTGTATCAAGGGCTGTAGCCGTAACGGACAGTCTATAAGCATCAGTAGTTGTTTTATTTGCATTTAACGAGTAATCTCCGTTTGAAATAAGGGTGAAAATCCCTTTTGCAGCATCGTCGCCCCTGAGCTTAAGTTCGTTCAAGCCAACAGCCGTAAACGTCCCGATACTGCTTCCTGTCCCGTCGTAGAAGGCGCCATTTCCTACGGTAGCTACATACCTTTCTGTGATTGGAATGCCGAGATTCTGCAGTGTTGTTGGAGCAGTAGACAACATATTAATGTATCTATTAACATCCATACTTACCCCTGCTGCTGCCATTTTGAGAGTAGAGGTTGTCGGCGAGTAGATGCCGTTTATGTCAGCAGAAAGCACCTTGATTTTGTTCTCGTTATCTATAAATGTCCCATATGCTTTGCCAGATACAGAACCGTCAGCATTTGTTGTTCCAACAAACCCAAGCTGACTGCCAACACTGCCCATCTGCTGCATCTGTATTGCAAAATTACTCGAAAGGCTTGTATATCCCGTTGAGGCCGAAAGTCTTGCAGTTCCCCAATCCAAAAGCTGATTTGTGGCTGTATTGCCGAGAACTTCTCCAGATACGTCCCCCATTACTGTTCCGTTAGGCGTAATCCCATTGGTATCTGTTACTGTATGACTACCGCTTGCCCCAAAACCTGTGAGAGCTATATCAATATTTGGGGAGCTTTCTATCTGTACTCTGGTGACATTGCCAGTAATGTTATAAGAACCACCAGAAATTGAAGTAGTCGGGAGGTTTATTTTTAATACACCCATATCCCCTGCTGAGGTCTTATATACGCCAGTCTGCTGGCCAGTTATCTTTGATATGTCAGCGTCAATCCTTACATTGCCTGACGAGAAGACAAAATCGGATATCTGGCTGTTTGAGGGTCTAATATCAAAACCGGATTGACTGCCAACATGGTCTTTCGATGCAGGTATTCCTGATATGCTTCCCGACATTGTAACGGTAGTCCCCGTGGTAAGGATGTCGTTACCCTGCATGGTATGTGATCCAGTCATAAAGTTGGTTGTGTCGGTAATAGGAATGTAGTCGTATCCATTAGTGCTGTAAAGGGTTACAGCATAGGAATTAAAAACCATGCATAATATTAAAACCGCTGTTAATACTATTGATGTCTTATACTGTCTCATGGTACACCTCCTTGAGGGGACTAAAATTTATACTCAAGCATTGTCTGATACTGGTTTCTCTTGTAGTCATATACAACAATATTACTTCTACCTCTTGTGGTCGAAACCGACTGAGTGATTGACAGTTTTTTCCATATATCCCACGTTAAAGACGCTCCATATGTATATATGCCGTCCTGTCTCTTTACACCAAACAACGTATGCTTATTGTCAAACTTCTGCTTGAATATGTCGGCATAAGCCTGAAGCCTTAGCTGTTGAATAGGAGAATAAGAAACCACGCCATAATACCTATCCCCCCTGTAGTCCCAGTTGTCGCCGACTGTATTCTCATAAGAATGCTCGTACTTGGCATTAACAAAAACCTTCCCGCTGAAAGGCAACCAGCCAATACCAAAGCCATATGTCATACCTTTACTATCTCTGTCCTCAGTTTTTGCTAATGGAGGCTGCAAGTAGTTTTTTGTGGTGTATCCAAGAGACAGGTCTGTATAGAAATTATCGGCAAGCTTAATGCGGAATATAGGAGAAAACGTCAATGCCGATAAGTATTCCTGGTCATTAATCCACGCATATGTCCCTTGGGCAAGAATATTTGCAGACCCCCATTCATAGTTTTTACTACCTATAAAAGACAATGAATTCGACAGGACATCATATGTCTCCTGTGTTGAATGTCTGCTGGAATATAGTGAGTATTGAGCAGATAGGCTGTAACCGCCAGAGAATAGTTTTGTATATCCTGCCGAGAGTGTATTGATAATGGCAGAGTCTCTTTCTCCTGTGATGCCATTGGAAACTGCTGTATCAAGAGGCTTTAGAATGACATTTGTATCGTAAAGATATCCCATACCGATGCTGAAATTCCATGCCTTCTGTTCTTCAGCAGACCTTGCAAGCATTTCTGTATACTGTCGTGCATAGTCTGCAAGCGTAGAAGTCGGATCTGTGGCAATAATGTTTTTCAATGCTTGTTTTGCAGACTCGTAATTGCCGCTCCCCATCTCTACCATGGCTATCTGGAAGTCAACAGCAGAAGACAGTTTTGGGTCTGTGTTTTTGGCGCTGGAGAGGCTATCAATAGCCTCTTTTTTTAACCCCTTTTTTGCAAAAATTAATCCTTTCTGGAAAAAGACTTCGGCAGGTTTTATGCCCTTTTCTTCAGCTTTTCTTACGATTTCCTCGGCCTTCTGGATATTACCTTGTTGAAAGTATAGATCAATAAGCTCGGTGTAAGCATCTGAAACCGCTTTGTCTCTGTTAACGCATTTTTCAAAGAAATATACTGCCATGTTGCGGTTGCCCAGTTGTTTCTGGGTTAGCCCAATGTAGTATTCGTATACCGGGTCATTTTCGCTTGGCGATGATTTGTAATAAAGTTTCATGAAAGTATCAAGGGCTTCTTCATATTTGCCAGCCTGGTAGTTACTGATTCCTTCCTGATAAGTTTCAGAAAGACTAGTGGCAGCAAAACTATGACTATCTAAAAATAAGATAACGAAAAATGCACTTACTACAAATTTAAGTCTCATGGCAACCTCCAATAAGTGTTCCTTTTATTTACCACTTCACTATTACCCTTTCTTTAAGCTCATCCGATACTTTTTTAATACACTCTCTGGGCATCCTTTCAGATGCCTCAACCTCGCTGAATGCCCCTGCAAGTCTTCTTGTGCAGGAGACTTTTATATTGAGGTTTTTGTCTATAAGTTCTTTTCTTAAAAGTCCCTCCGTGAGACCTTTTGAATTCCTGCTGAGATTGACTTCCAGCCTCGGGATGCCTTGAAGCAACAATGGTTTTACATTCAGGATATAGAAAGGCAGGGTTTGTCCCTCCATATACCGCCCTCTCTCTTTAGGCGTCTGATGCGCCCAGTCCATTACTGCCGCCACATTGTTATTCCTGCCATCTATATCCTGAATGTAAACATATACAAAGCCATCGTCAGATTTTTGTCTGATGATCGTTCCGTATACAACTGTCTTCATCTTGTGCTTATGTAGTTCATAATCCTCCATCACGCTTCTTATAAGTAATGCATTGGCTATGCTGTATTTGATTTCACGCATAAGTCCCTTTTTGATTTTTTCCGGCATAATTTGCATGGTTCTTATATCTCCGTACCGCTCTTTATACCCCCAGAGTTCAAAATTTCCATTGAATACTGCCTCTACTTCAAATCCGAGCCTTTTTGTAAGCACTACCGACAGTGCTTTTTCTGTCTCTTCTTTTACAGCCTGTTCTGAAAGCCTGTATTTGTTGGAAAGTTCATCTATCCAGTCAGCGGTTTGTAACATAGTTTATTTTCTGGATTGCGTTATAAATCTTATGTGCATATTTAGCCCGTTTATTTTTGCTCGATGCGTTGTAGCAACCGACAGCCTCCCATGTGTAGCCATAGGCATCTATGCATTTCTTTAAAATCTCAGCACCGACCATTGTGCAAGCACATGGGTCGGCTATAGACATCCATTTATCATGCCCGAGGGATCGATACCAGGCTGAGTTAATCTGCATATGGCAAAAATCGTATGTGCCGTTAGAATTCCAGTTAATCGCTTCGTTGTTATGCCTTGATTCTGTCCATGAAATTGCCTTTAAAAGAGTAGGAGAGATGCCATATATCTCGCTTGCCTCTGCAAAACAGAAAGGATCTGCACATAAGGCAGTCGAGTGCATGATTAGAATGAGTATCGATATTAAAAATATTTGTTTTTTCATCTTACTGCTTTATTACTAATCATTCTGCTTTTTAGTGTTTTTATCTGTTGGTGAAAGTGGCCATTTCTTGTTGTGCTATTTTCAGATAATCCTCAAAAGCCTTGCCTTTTAGACGACCAGCTTTGCCCATACCTATAAGAAGTTTGTCATTAAAGCCTTTGAGGAGCTTTATGTCAGGCTTTCTGCCGTCTGATGAAAGGATTGTTTTGTCATTATTAAGATAGTCGTATCGAATCATGTCTTAATTCTATTTAAGGCAGTCTGGAAAAAGAATTCTGAAAGAAAGGAATAAAATTCTTTTTCTTTTGCCTTTTCGATATTTATGAACTCTACACCTATGCCATAGCCAGTTGAATGCCGAACCATCGCTACTATTGAAATTCCACCTTCTACCGCCAGTCTCATGGTAATATTAGTGCCTGAAGGATACGGTATATCTGTGTTTATAAAACACCCATTGAGGCTTATATTGAAAACTGGATATTCCGACCCATTAATTTCTGCCTTTATTTTATTGACCTTAAAACGTGGGCATAATCTCCGATCTTCATCAAGTTTATAAATTGACTTGCCTTTATCGCCTCCGTTGTTTTGTAAGACTTCTACCCAATCAGCTATTATTTGTAAATCCTTAACAGCCGAGATAAGCATTGTCTTGTGCTGCTCATACCTGTCATCATGCAACTGCATGCTTAAAATGCTTGATATATAACACATTCTATTAATAACCACATTCGTAATGCACTTTACATACCTCGGCGTGTAAGAAAGACATTCGTCCGGCGTAGAACATATAGAATTGCAAGTGTTAAGCGGAAACCCATGAATATTTATTGACATAAACTCTCCTTAAACTTTTAGGCCAAGGGCGGCAAGCCGTAAGTGGCGGATAGCGGATTGGTAAATATGAGGGCAATCACAATCCCCAAATACGGCCTCAGCCCCCTCTTTCATCACACTGTGCCACCCAGTTTGTTAATGCCTTACAGGGTAACCCCTAAAGAGAATGTTTTTAAGGGCTGCACGAAGTGCAGCCCTTGTTTGTTGGTTTATTGGAGAAAGGTGTTTGTTGGAGGTTCCCCTTTTCTTGGTTTTTTGGTTTGTTTGTTTATGTTGTGGGGGCAGGCAAGGGGAGTGATTCCTGTTTTTCCGATGTGGCTTCCTGAAGAATTTCGGCCACGGCATCGGCGCACGAGAGACTTTCTTCCGATGGCTGATGGCATCGGATGCCTTTAATTACTTTAATTATCTCATTTATGTCGCCGCCAATTCTTAAACTATACGATATGAGTCTCCCTATGCTTTCGCATTGAGCGGCGGCACATCCACCAGTTTTGCCCATGTTGAGAAAGACTTCAAAAGGCCTGCTGTCCAGATTATTGACGGTGATGTATATTTTCCCGCAGCCAGTTGTTTTACAGTGAGTTGAGCCTTTGAGAATTTCAAGTCTTTTATGTTTCATCAATTACATCCTTGCATTTTTGCGTATGTCCGCACCATATTTTTATGTTCTTATTAAAAATATCGAATTCTGTATGATGATCTCCGTCTTCCATACAGAGCCAACAGCCCAGACCGCCTTTTTCGATCTCGAAAAGAAGAGATTGAAGACTGTTATGCCGTGTATGTGTTATTGCTGCACAGTATTTACAGTTGTCAATTTTTAATGGCATTTTTCTCTCAGCGATTCCTTGATGTAATACCTTTTGCCGTATTTCTCCAATAGCGCTACTGCCTTTTTTGTGAAATCTTTCCAATCTATCTCTTTAGCCCTTGCGTCATAGTTCCACTTGCCGACCTTGTATTCGTCAACATATTCGTGTGTCATACGGATAAGCTCAAGGGATTGTTTAGGGTCAATGACAGGCTCTAAAGATGCCCAAGTATTGATTCCTTGCTTGTGTGCAAGATAGAGGGCATTCATTCTTACTCCTGGGTAAGCAGCGTAAGGTTCATATTTTCTTGACATCGGATCGTCTATAAAGGTCAGCGTAGCCCCATATTTATCGCCTTGATGCAATAGGTCAAAATCCCCCATGCTACCGTAACCGGCTTTTGTGAGAAGGCGAACATTGATATTATTTTGATGTAACACAATGATCGCTTCTCTTGTAAGCCTATATTCGAGATTAATATCTTGATATGGATCGCAAGTGAAACATAGAAAGACTTCGCTGTCTGCATAATTGGGCGCTGATTTTTTTAATTCCTCAATAATGTTCGGTCTATGCTGTGGATTAGAAAAATCCTCACGGCTCATATGAAGCATTTGAGGCGCATAGCAATAGGTACACCCGTGCGAACAGCCCCGATATAGGTTAAGAGCTAATTCGCTGTATTCTCTGGCACGGCCTTTAGGCTGATAAATTGTTTGCATCCTTTATTGCCACCCTTTCTCTTTAAAAGGATACCCTGTCCAAAGGACTTGGGTCGTTCCGCCTCTTTAGAATTTGTACTCAAGCATTGTCTGGTACTGATTGCGTTTGTAATCGTATACGACGATATTCGACCTTCCCCTTGTTGTTGATATGTTCTGTGTAAGAGAGAGATTTTTGTAAATATTCCATGTTACAGAGGCTCCATAGGTGTATGTGCCGTCTTCTCTTTTTACGCCGAACAGAGTGTGGGGATTGTCAAATTTCTGTTTGAACAAATCGGCATATGCCTGGACCCGAAGATTTTTAATCAGCCCATACGAGATAACGCCATAGTACCTGTCGCCATGAAAATCCCAATTGTCGCCGTCAGTGTTTTCGTTGTGCCTCTCATACTTAACATTGATAAACATATCTTTCATTGGAAGCCAGCCAAAACCTATACTCTGGGTTAGCGTCCTGCTGTCTCTGTCCTCTGTTTTAGCTAAAGGAGCTTGCAGATAGTCCTTTGCTGTAACACCAAAAGAAATATCCGTATAGAAATCATCAGACAGCTTAATCCTGAAGATTGGGGACAGGGTTAGGGCAGACAAGTATCTCTGGTCGTTGACCCATGCATAAGTTCCCTGCGCCATAAGATTTACAGACCCCCAATCATAGTTTTTACTGCCGATAACAGTCAGTGAGTTCGACAAGACATCATATGTCTCTTGTGACGAGTGTCTGTTTGAGTATAATGAGTACGAGACAGAGAAACTATAACCACCAGAGAACTGTTTCAGATAATCTACTGCAAATGTGTTAAGTATAGAAGAATCTCTTTCCCCTGTTATACCATTTGAAACAGAAGCGTCAAGCGGTTTAAGCAGAACATTCGTGTCATACAGATATCCCATGCCAACCGAGAACCTGAGAGGCTTGTACTCCTCTTTCTCCCTGGTTAGCACTTCCATGTAATGCCTCGCATAGTCAGCAAGTGTGGATGTTGGGTCTGTTGCTATAATGTTCTTTAGCGATTCTTTTGCGGATTCGTAGTTGCCAGTGCCCATCTCAACCATTGCTATCTGCATATCAACAGCAGATTTAAGCTGAGGATCTGTGTTTTTGGCGCTGCTAAGACTATCAATAGCTCCTTTTTTGTCTCCCTTTTTAGCAAGAATAAGTCCTCTTTGGAAGGCTATCTCGGCAGGCTTTACACCTTTCTCTTCAGCCTTCTTCACTATTTCCTCTGCTTTTTGAATGTTCCCTTGCTGGAAGTAAAGGTCTATGAGTTCAGTAAAAGACTCGGCAATAGGTTTTTCTTTATTAATTGATTTTTCAAAGAAATAAATTGCCATATTGATATTGCCAAGCTGTTTCTGTGTCAAGCCAATGTAGTATTCGTATACAGAATCGTCTGGGCTAGGGCTTGACTTGTAATACTGCCTCATAAAGGTATCAAGGGCTTCTTCGTACTTCCCAGATTGATAATTGTTGATTCCTTCCTGAAAAGGATTATTAATAGCAAAACTATGTCCAGCCAAGAACAAGAATACGACAACAAAAAACACGGTTGCGGCTAAAAACTTAAATCTCATAGCACCTCCTGGGAGCAGTGTTTAGACAAAGAAAACGTATCGCTTTGACTTTCAGTAAAAACACAAGAAAGTGGAATAATAGGAGATAACGATATCTGAGCTATCGCATCACCTTCTTTGACTTTGTAAGGAACCACTGAGTGATTGACAAGCATAACAACAATCTCTTGGCGCGTTCTGGCGTGGATTACGCCGGGCAAGGCATATACCTGACACTTTTCAGCCAGAGAAAAACGGGGCCGAATGTGAAGCTCAAACCCATAAGGGATTAAGGGTACCAGCCCAGTACGAATAAGAGCATAATCGTCAGGGCGGATGTCGCAGCCAATAGGGCTGTAAATGAGGAAATGCCTGAACGGGTAACCCCGAGGGTTATCTATTTTCCTCCAAACATCAACTCTATCTTCCATCCCCACTTCTCATCTTTCACGAGCTTTCCGGGGACTTCATATTCTTTACCTGCTTTTGATTTAAGTCCGGTGATCTTAACTTCCTTGCCGGGAAGGAGATTTTTGACCATGCCGGCAGGAATGGTTTTTCTTCCGAACCTTTCAAGGCTATTCTTCCAGATAGTGAACTTACAGCCCTCTTTATAGCCTGAGCATCCGAAGGCTCTCCGGGATTCCACAACCGGTTTGCCGCAGTCAGGGCATTTGCCCAGTCCGTTGCCGTCTTCTGCTGCCTTTCCCGCGCCAGCAGCGCCGCTTATGACCGCATTTAAACCCTTCACCTTCTCGACTATCTGAGCGGTATATTTTTTAATCCCGCTCAGAAAATCATCCGAGGATTTGACTTTGCCTGAAGCTATATCATCAAGCGCCTGCTCCCATATCGCCGTATAAGCGACATCGGAAAGCGGTTCACTGCGGACAGCGCCAATAAGGTTAATGCCTTTTTCTGTGGGCATGATGTTTTTACCCTTCCGGATTATATATTCTCTTTTTTTGAGCGTTTCTAATATGCCACTACGAGTCGCGGGAGTCCCAATACCTGCAGTCTCTTTAAGTATCTTTTTGAGCTGCGGATCTGTCACATACTTAGCCGCTTTTGACATAGCCTCAAGGATTGAGGCATCTGTAAATCGCGGTGGTGGAGTTGTCTGCTTTTTCTCAATGTCGGCTTTAAGAGTTTTTACGGGGTCTTTTTCTTTCATCTCCGGAAGGAGTTGATCTTTATCTTTTGAGCCGTATATCTCTTTCCAGCCTGAAGATATAACTACTTTCCCGGAGGATTTGAAACGATCCTGTCCGACTACGGTAATGATCACTGTTGTCTTGAATTCAAAGTTAGGATAAAAAGCTGCTATGAATCGCCTTGCAACAAGGTCATAGATATTTTGCTCGTCCTGACCGAGCCCTTCCGGGAGTTTGCCAGTAGGAATAAGAGCATGATGGTCCGTAAGTTTTGAAGAGTCAAATACTCGCTTATTGCTGCCGGAAACATTGCACCTGGATATATCAAACTGCACACTCTTGTATCCTGTAAGTTTCTGGAGTATATCAGGAACATCTTTAGCCATCTCATCGTTTAAGTGCTGACTGTCTGACCGTGGATAGGTGATAAGCTTTTTTTCATAGAGAGCCTGAGCAATATTGAGTGTCTGATCTGCAGAGTACCCGAAAAGTTTGTTCGCTTCCTGTTGAAGTACTGTGAGTGAAAATAGCAAAGGAGGAGGCTCTTTTTTTACATTATGCGTGCATGATTCGATAATTCCATCTTTGCCGTGGATTCGTCCCATAATCTGTTTTGCAATGGCCTCTGATGGGATTCTGGATGATGCGTCCTTTTCAGCAGATTCCTCAATGTCTCCACCAGCAGTTCTTTCATTATCACTGACGGCCGTGGAAGCCTCTCCTCTCGCTTCATTTCCAACAGCTTCGCCAAACCATAATGCCTCATATTCTCCTCTTTCGTGTTTAAATAAAGCTCTTAAAAGCCAGTAATCCTGCGGCTTAAAGTTGCGGATCTCCAGTTCTCTGTCAACTATGAGCCGTAAGGTAGGGGTCTGAACCCGACCAAGAGAAAGCGGAGGCCGTGCATTGTGTTTGACAGAGAATGCGCGTGTGGCATTCATCCCGATAAGCCAGTCGGATTGCTGTCTGGCAACGGCGGCATGATACAGCCTGTCAAACTCCTCACCGGGCTTCAGGCTGCCGAATGCCTCGCGCACGGCATCTGGTGTGAGCGCCTTTGATGTCCAAAAGCGATAGATAGGTTTTTTATTGCCGGACATCATGAGTATTAATCGAGCGATCAACTCTCCTTCTCTTCCGGGATCTGTCGATATAATAATGCTCTCTACATCCTGCCTGCCCACTATAGACTTAATGATTTTGAACTGCTTTGCTCCGTCTTTAGAGACGCGGTATTTAAAACGCTCAGGAATAATTGGAAGGTCCTCAAGGCTCCATTTCGAATATCTCTCATCGTATGCGTCAGGCTCCTCCAGCTCGATCAGATGCCCGTATCCCCATGATATAACATAACGGTTTCCTTCAAGATAACCGTCATTACGACTGAAGTTGTCATTGAGTCCTTTTGCAATATCCTGAGCCTGAGACGGTTTTTCAGCGAGAATTAGTTGTTTTGGCATTGATAGTTCTCCTTTTCTTTAGTTCTCCACTTATTAAGAAATTCCAGTTCAAGTCTTTCTGCTTGCTGAGCGTCAAATTCATCAGAAATAAAACTGTACGGCATTACAGCAGTGCTGCGTGTGTGAGTTAATGACCATTGTATTTTCGGCTGGTTATTTTCTATAACCAGTCCCTTTACCCATCCATAGCCTTGAATATGTTTTGCAGGTAATTCTATGTATTGTTCAATTAAATGCCTTAGAAGTCCTTTAAAATCTCGCATATTTTAAACCTTATAACCCACTTACTTCCTCCGCTATTGCGCCATGCATTGAAGCCATTCCATGAAACATCAATTTTCATAGAGCGCGGAATTAAGTGGGGATTTTCGTGTAGATATTTAAAGCCTTCGGCTTCGTAATCGCTGTCGGGCATTTTACTCATCGGTTCAAATGAAGGATCTGCTGTAAGCTGGATTATTCCTATTTTTGAGCCGCCAAATCTGGCCTGCTTATCATAGGCGAACAAAAGAGCGCCTTCTTTGAAGCGCTTCGCATACTGTTCCGGCCAGTCCCTGCGTGTAACTGTTTTCTGCTGTGAAAGAAATGCTGGTGTTGTCCACGCAAAACTTATTCTGGGAAGTCCCGGTATCCTGCTGTTGGGATTTTTGCTCTCAAGCAGCTTAAGCAAATCATGGGAGTTAATTAGTATAGCCCCTGCCTGTTGGGCTCGTGCGGATGCGCGGGGAGTTGTCAGGTTATAGTGGGGGTATTTCCCTTTGTCCTGAAACCATTCCCGCTTAAGTCCGATGCTTTGGGCAAAGGCATGTAAGCCTTCAAGATGGCCCGTCGTAATGAGATGGGTTCTATCGGTATATATTCGATTCATTTTATCGGCAATTTATCAGCGATTTCTCAAAAAACTGCACCATAAAAAATGCGATTAACCCAAGCCCTACTGCAATTACTCTTAATGTGATCATTTTCCCTCCGATCGTTGTTTTCAGGAGGGGATATATATCCCCTCCTGTTACGCAACCTTTAACTCCTTACTTCTTCGCCCTCTCTTTTCTCCCATGGGAGCATTCCATTTCTCCCTGGGAGATTTCAGTTTCCTCACCTTTATGCCTACGCTTCTTATGCGGACCATTTCTTTTGTGTCCTCGCATCTCTTGTCGCATCCCTTAAAACAAGATGTCATGTGATAAGGGCATTTGCGCTTAGGCATTCAGTTCGTTTCTCCATGTCTTTGAGGGCGTGAATTTCGGAGCCTTCTTTGCCGGAACCTCTATTGTTTCGCCCGTCTTGGGGTTCCGGCTTTTCCTTGCCTTTCTGTCAACTGCCGTGAAGGTTCCGAGTCCATAAAAACTGATGCTTCCACCGGTAAGGACTGCATCTTTTATAGTTCCGATGACGGTATCCAATGCTCTTTCAGCAGATGCTTTTGTTGTTCCTGCATTATTCGCGATTTTCTCGATGAGGTCCGCTTTTGTCATATCTTTAATCCCTCCTTACATTGGCACTTTTTCTTCCACGATGGATATCTCTTCTACATACGGCCTGATAGGAGATGTGGATTCGCCATATCTGTCTTCGAGTGTCTTAGGTTTGAGCATGCCTTTAACCTCAATGAAAGTTCCCGTTTCGAGTTCTTCGCACTCTTTCAGGTTTTTGAGGTATACAGTCAGGCTGCCTCCTTTCTCCTCACCGGCTTGCGGCGGCTGTGATATCGTTATAGTGCTGTTCGCAGAATCTTTATTTATGAGTTCGCCGCTCAGCACGAAAGCGGCCTTTAACCCATCAGACGGTCCTACATATGGGGCCCAGCGGAAAAGAGTAAAGTTTGTGATAAGCCGGTCAACAGCTCCTTTGAACTGAGCAATCACACCCTTCATGTCAATAGGCATAGCAGGATTGGCCTTATGAAAATTATGAAGGGATCGGATTTCTGTTTCATCGCCTCTCATTTTGCCGTAAGCAGTCAACGAACCGCCGGGAAAGGGGATAGAAACCTCGATGTTTAGATAGGGCTTTTTCCCTGGAAGTTCCTCGAGAGTAATAACCTTCGGATACCCTGTTACGGCAGCATGGTTTTTAAACTTTGTGTTTTCGGCCATATTACCTCCAGCTCTGATTTCTTAAGGGCGGCAATGCCGCCCTGTACTGCGAATTAAGTTCCCTTCGGATTTAATGCGCCCTCATATATCACCCCCCTTCAAATATCAGTCTTGAGATGATAATGCTCAAACAGGTAACCCCTGATTGAGAAAAATGGAGAGAAGAGGGTTGAAGAAATATGGGTATTGATTAATCAATCCGTGTCGTGAAAATGTCGTAAACAAATAAGGTTTTTATAGTAAAAATAGCAGATTTTAAAGGATACAATTGCTTAAGTTACAAAGACTTATATTATATAAAATAGCTTCCCAAGCTGAAGGTCGCGGGTTCGAATCCCGTCGCCCGCTCCATTCATTACTCCGGTTCTAATAACAAACCTTTGATGGCATCCATATTCACCACGATATTGTATCGCTCTCTGAGTTCACGAGTTATATCCACTTCGCTATGTATGCCCATATCCTTTATCCTTTTGATAAAGCCTGTCAGATCCTCATAGATGTGCCATGGAAAAATAATCCACCGCCATTTAGTAACCCTGCTGACAAAGTAATCCGGTATGATTGCAGAACAGGTTTTGTGTATAAGCACCGCTGTCTTGATGTCCTCAGGCTCAAAAGTTTTCAGATATTCCAGAGAAATCATCAGTGTATCTCCTGTATCGGTTATATCATCCACAAGCAAAACCTTTTTACCTTTTATATCCGTACAAAGAGGAAATTTGATGACCGCTCTTTCTGTCTCTGTTGCAGCAATTCCCCAATGCTCTACCTTTATTGACGTAAGGTCTCTTATCAGCAGGTAGTCGCAGAGTATTCTTGCCGGGACATAGCCGCCCCTGCCAATTGCAATTATGATATCCGGTTCATAACCAGAATCCTTTATATTTTTTGAAAGTTTTTTTGTATCACGTATAACCCTGCTCCATGAAAGGATTTCGCATCTGAATCTCTCTTTAGATGGTAAAGGCATCGGACACCTCTCATTTGAATTTATTACAATTATATCCTACTACGCATTATATTTTGCTGTATACTAAAAATTGACCGTAATCAAGAAAAGCAGGCACGGCTTCAAAGCCTTTATCAATGCGATGAGATTATTTTTCTGCCTGTTTTTCTGCTGAATGCAAAAGGTGATACTGAAGTTGCCCTTAAACGGTGGGATGGTTCGGCTCTGAGGTATCGCTGATAAAGGCTTTTCATCCATACCTGCTTTTCTTTTGCAAATATTTTTTACGGATTATAGAAAAATTGAATTATGAGGCGGATACTTCACATAGACATGGACGCATTTTTTGCTGCTGTCGAGCAGAAGCGTCATCCCGAATTAATCGGAAAGCCTGTTGTGATTGGAGGTGACGGCGATCCAACCAAGAGAGGTGTTGTGTCAACTGCATCCTATGAGGCACGGAAGTTCGGAATACACTCTGCAATGCCCTTAAGGACTGCCTATAAACTCTGTCCCGATGCTGTCTTTCTGCCCGTGGACTACAAGGAGTATTCGAGGGTTTCCCAAATAGTTAAAAATATCCTCAAGGAAATATCTCCAATAATGGAAGATGTCGGGATTGATGAGGCATTCCTTGATATATCCCAAATAGAAAAGTCATCGGAGGATATTGCAAATGAAATTAAAAAGAGAATAAAGGATGAGACAGGGCTTACCTGCTCTATAGGTATTGCACCTAACAAGCTTCTTGCAAAAATAGCATCTGACATGCAAAAACCCGACGGTCTGACAATCCTCACGGAAAAAGACATAGCAGGTCTTATATGGCCGATGCCTGTAAGAAAGCTGCAGGGTGTAGGACCCAAGACAGAAGCGCATCTTAAAGGCATGGGTATCGAAACCATAGGAGAACTTGCGGCAATATCCATTGATAAACTCATCGAACATTTTGGCAAATCATTTGGACAGTATCTTTATGAGGCATCGAGAGGCATAGATGAAAGTCCTCTCATTACTCACTGGGAGCCGAAATCCATGAGCAGGGAAGTAACATTCCAGAAGGATACGGACAACTGGCAGTTCATGGCAAAGACCCTTGCAGTGCTTTCAAAAGAGGTTGTCGATGACATGCGGCAAACAGGCTATATAGGCAAAACAGTAACGGTTAAGGTGAAGTTTCACGACTTTAAAGTAGTCACAAGGGCAAAGACACTCGATAATTACACAGTTTCCCTCGAAGAGATAAGAAGGGCAGCTTTTGAGTGCCTCGGCAGGATAGAACTCAAGAAAAAAGTGCGGCTTATAGGGATAAGAATCGGAAAATTAGAAAAGATGGAATGAAGGAGTAGTGGTGTTTTTTATGTTGACTTTTAATGCCCCGTATGTCATATTTATGACATGGGTACTGATAATAACAATCTCCTTCAAATTATTGGCACTTCTAAGGCTATCAAACATATATATGAACTCATTGAAAAGGTTTCGAATTCTGACAGTACTGTCCTGATATTGGGTGAAAGCGGGACAGGTAAAGAGCTTGTAGCCAAAAACATCCATTTCAAAAGTGCAAGGGCCAATAGACCCTTTATTCCGGTAAACTGCGGTGCTATACCTACAGAACTTCTCGAGTCGGAACTTTTTGGTCATGAAAAGGGGGCGTTTACCGGAGCCGTAGCGTCGAGGGTTGGGAGATTCGAGCTGGCTGACGGCGGGACAATATTCCTCGACGAAATAGGTGAAATGCAACCTATACTGCAGGTAAAACTCCTGAGGGTGCTTCAGGAAAGGTCATTTGAAAGGATTGGTGGAATCAAGACCGTGAACGTGGATGTAAGGATAGTAGCAGCTACAAACCAAAACCTTGAAGATGCTGTGGCTACAGGCAGGTTCAGGGAAGACCTCTTTTACAGGCTTAACGTAATCCCCATAGATATTCCGCCCTTGAGGGAGAGGACAGAAGACATACTTCCTTTGTGCGACTACTTTATAGAAAAGCATTCGAAGAGATTTGGAAGGAATCCAATAAGGCTGACCGATGATGCCATGAAGATGTTTATTGGTTACCATTGGCCCGGCAATGTCAGGGAACTGGAGAACACAGTGGAGAGACTCCTTGTTCTTAAGGATGATGATGTTGTAACGCCATATGACCTGCCGGAAAAGATGACAGGAAGAAAGATCCCCAATCTGCCTGATATTGAGGACGATGATATAAATCCTTTTGTTGGTGGCATAGACCTTAACGCTGCCCTTGAGGAGTATGAGAAGAGGCTTATACTACACGCCATCGAGCTTCAGAACGGGGTTAAAAGTCAGGCTGCAAAGTATCTCAATATCAACCGTACTACCCTTATCGAAAAAATGAAGAGATTGGGGTTGTCATAAAATTAACGCTCTTGTTGGAATTATGGGTTATTTAGTCAGATAATTGACCATGATTAGCTTATGGCTCATAGCTCATGGTTCATAGCTGATAGCCCGTAGATGCTAATTTAAGAAGCCATGAGCCATGAGCTATCAGCTATGAACTAATCGGTTGGCACATTTCTTTCAATACAAAAACCGGATATTTATGTTTAAGTTAAGCGATTTTATATGTCAGGCACGGCTCAAAGACTTTAAAAAGTGTTGGTTCAAGTGTATATGAGAGATAATAAATGCATCATATTTCTGTTTTCTGTCTTCTGTCTTCTGTCTGTCTCTGCCATTGCCTCTGAAGACAAGCTTAAGACAGCGGACGAGTATCTCAGGACAAAGAATTATGTCAAGGCAAAGGAAGTTTACCGGGATATCTTTCTCGCTGCACCCAAAGGTATATCAGGAGAAAAGGCATTGTTCGGAATGGGCAAGGCAGACTACTACTTAAAAAATTATTACGAGGCAAGGCAGAACATTAAGCGTTTCATATCAGTATCCCAAATCCCTGAATATCGTGATGAGGCTTACCTCATGCTCGGCTATATTTCAATTCATTTTCAGAAATTCAAAGAAGCAGAGCAATATTTCGAAGCAGTCGGAGAATCTTTGAAGGAAAAGGCAAGCATAGGAAAGGCAGAAGTGGCTTTGAAGACCGGAGATATGGCAAGAGCCGAATATTTTCTTGCAGCATTAAGTAAAAGGACCATAGAAACAGATCCCCGTGCTCTCTATACACGCTCAATGGTTTACAGCAGTAAAGGCATGCACAGAGAGGCTGTTAATACGATTAACAGAATCCTTGATTCTACTCTCAAGGAACAGGATATAAGGGTAGAAAAAGCCCGTATTTTTTTCAATGCAAGAAAGTTGAAAGAGGCTGAGAGGCTGTGCAGGTCTATCATAGACAGCTCTACTTCGAGTATCGAAAAGATCAATGCAAAAAGGGTTCTGCTACAGATTTATGAAGTCGATGGAAATGTGGATGAAGCCTTGAAATTAGCCATTGAACTGTTGCCTTATGAGTTAGGTGATGATTTTAAACTGAAAATCGTCTCGCTATACGATAAAAAGGGTGATTTAAATAATGTTATGAAATACCTCTCTTATTTAAGCAACAAAAAATATAGGTCGGCAGAGATAGAAAAGAGGCTTAAGAGCATGATTGCTTCCAAAGATCCAAGGGTTGTGGAGTACATGCAAAAATTCTCCCTTTACCTTGATGCAGATGCCCCATTTATTGTTGATGCCTCACGGTATCTGATAGCAAACGGTAAGAAAATCGAGGGGAAACAGCTTCTGATGAAGGCATTAAAGGGTGCTGTAAGGGGAGAGGCGTCTTTGTACATTGCGGAGTTATTAATTAAAGAGGGTAAATACGTTGAGGCTGAAAAGGTACTCAAGCCTCTTACTATCGATACCCGTTACCTATATAGGGCATCCTATATGGTTGCAGACATAATGGAAAGGCAGGGCAAATATGTTGCAGCCATCGAATATCTCTTGCGAATAGTTAAGACTGCTACTGACTACAGGATAGCTGCAAAACTGGGGGATCTGTATTACAAAACAAAAGACAGGCAGAATGCAGTGAAATATTATATTATGGCCTCCAACAAAGGTGACGGACTGTCTTCGGTGAAGGCCGCAGATTGTCTGTATGTTTCAGGCGATTATACAAAGGCAAAGACCTATTATAAAAGGGCATTAGACTTTAATATAAAAGACCCTAAAAGCCTCCAGTGGGTCCAATATCAATATGGCAAACTGACTAAAAGCAATGATTACCTGAAAAAGGCAGTCACCGGAGGCGGAGAGATTGCAGAGGCAGCAGCTACGATTTTAGGAGATAAATAAATTTATGAGTAGAAAACAATGGAAAATGTGAGTATGACAGGTGATTACAAAAAACAGAAGAATTTTCAAAAAGGGGAATCTCGCAAAGGGGACTTTCCCCTTACGGATTCAAAAGCCGAGCATAATGTCGATCTTTTAAATAAGGCTATAGAGACCTTTAATTCCGCTTCTGCCACACTGGTCCAATATTACAGCACCCTTGAAGATAAGGTTCGCTTGCTGACCGAAGAGGTTGACCACAAAAAGCAATTGCTTAACGGCATCCTCGATAGCATTGATGTAGGCGTTGTCTTTTTTGACAGAGATGGTATTATCAGGACCATGAATAAGGCGGCTGAGTGTCTGCTCAATATTAATGCCAGTGATGCAATCGGCGGCATATCAATACATGCCGAGATCCATGAAGAAGTGATAGTGCCGGCTAATGGTAAGCCTTTTTATGCTCTCGTATCGCGCTCGGATGTAACAGACAATGGTGGAAATGTCATTGGTAATGTTCTTATATTCAAAGATATAACAAGGCTTAAACAACTCGAATCCGAAAACGAGAGGAACAGGAGATTGACAGCCATGGGAGAACTCGTTATGAAGATCGCCCATGAGATAAGAAATCCCCTCGGCAGCATAGAATTGTTTGCAAGCCTTCTTTCCAATGATTTAAAGGGAACCGAGCATGGAGATTACGCAAACAGGATATCCAACTCCGTGAGGTCTCTCGTTAATACCCTTGACAATATGCTCAGGTTTACCAAAGAGGTAAAGCCTAAACCGGGATACTGTTGTTTAAATGATATGATCAGCGAGACATGCGATGAGTTCAAGGAATTATTTGCAAACAGCGATATACAACTTGATTTCTCTGGGAAAGGTCAATACTGGTTGAATATGGATAAGGGGCTAATGAGACAAGCGTTGATTAACATACTGCTGAACTCTGTTCATGCCATGCCTGATGGAGGGAAGATAGAGATCAGAATACAGAATACAGAAGACAAAGGACAGAGGACAGAGGAAGTTGAAATTATAATCAGAGATACAGGCATCGGCATGGACGAAGATACGAGGATGAGGATGTTCGAGCCTTTTTTTTCTACAAAGGACAGAGGAACAGGGCTTGGGATGTCCATAACTGCAGGAATAATAAAGGCGCACAAAGGGACGATAGATGTAAGGAGCGAAATCGGAGGAGGAACGGAGTTTGTTATTAAACTGCCAAAATAGAGCGGAAGAAAAAAGTTAATGACTATGAATGACTATGAAACAAGTATTAATAGTTGATGACGAAATCGACATGGCCCTTGCGATAAAGGAGTCTTTGAAGAGGTGCGGGTTCAAGCCTGTGGTGTGCCATAACCCTGTGGATGCATTGTCCGGGCTCAATCTTACCGACTTTTCTCTCATAATAACCGACATGAAGATGCCTAAAATGAACGGCATCGAATTTCTGCAGGAGATCAGAAAGAAGGGTATATTTGTGCCTGTAATTGTTATAACAGGTTTCGGCACGGTGGAAAATGCAGTGGATGCAATGAAACTGGGCGCAACAGACTACATTATGAAACCATTTTCCTATGATTCCCTGAGAAGGGTTATTGACAGGATACTTCCGTCTGAGGGTGCGGATATCGTGGCTGAATCCCCGGCTATGAAACAACTTATGTCCATAATAAGAGAGGTTGCCAAGAGCGATATAACGGTTCTTTTATCTGGAGAAAGCGGCACCGGCAAGGAAGTTATTGCACGGCTTATCCACAAAAACAGTCTGAGGGCTGACAAACCCTTTGTTGCTATTAATTGTGCCGCCATTTCAGAGAGCCTCCTTGAAGCAGAGCTATTCGGTCATGAAAAAGGTGCATTCACAGGCGCTGCCGAAAGGAGGCCGGGAAAATTTGAGCTTGCCGACAAAGGGACATTGCTACTTGATGAGGTAAGCGAGATGGCCTTTCCACTTCAGGCAAAACTGCTCAGGGCAATCCAGGAAAGGGAGATAGACAGGATAGGAGGCCGTTCTCCCGTGCCGGTGGATGTCAGGATTATAGCCACAACGAACAAAGATCTCCTGTCCGAGGTGAAAAAGGGAAATTTCAGGGAAGACCTCTATTATCGTTTAAATGTATTCCCCATAAAATTGCCTCCACTCAGGGAAAGAAGGGAAGACATAATTCCTCTCATGGAGTTCTTTATAAAGAAGTTGTCACAGAAGATGGGCAGGGCATTTGAGGTTTCTGACGAACTTAAATCCTATCTGTTGCAGAGAAATTGGGAAGGCAATGTCAGGGAGCTTGAAAATCTTATGTACCGAACGGCTGTTATATCCAGATCAGAGGTTTTGCTGCCGCCAGCAGATGAACTTGGAGTTCGGGGTTTAGATGTCGGAGTTCAGGTGGCTGAATCTGGTAATACAGGGACAATGAAAGATATGGAGCGGGATTTAATCATAAAGACCCTGAGAGAAACAGGCGGCAACAGGACAAAGGCGGCACAGTTGCTTGGTATAAGTGTCAGGACAATTAGAAATAAGATAAAGGAGTTTGGAATAACAGATCAAGTAGTTAACAGATTAAGTAGTTAAGGGATCAGGGGATGTAGTGGAATGGAATTTGCTATGCAAGTTAAGGATTTTTTATCCCTTAGCTACTTGACTACTGAGAAAAAGGAGGATATATGCCGGACAATACAATTAAGGTTCTCGAAAAGATGCTTGATGTTGCAGCATTCAGGCAAAAGGTTCTGGCATCCAATATAGCCAATGCAGATACGCCGGGCTATAAGGCAAAGGATATATCTTTTCAAAAAGAACTGGACAGGGCAATAGAAGGCTCAAAAGGACAGGACTATGAGATTTATGAGACAGTTACAACCATGCCTAACAGGGATGGCAATACCGTCAATCTCGACATAGAGATGGCAAAGGTTGCAGAAAATACATTAATATACAATGCCGCAACCCAGTTGATGACTATAAAAATGAGAATGATTAAAGATGTGATAAAGGGAGGTAGGTAATGAAAGAGATGTTTATGCCGTTAAAGGTTAGTGCAACAGCCCTTGAGGCACAGAAAATAAGGATGAATGTTATAGCTTCCAACATCGCCAATGTGAACTCCACGAGGACTCCTGAAGGGGGCCCATACAGAAAGAAAGATGTAGTTTTTGAGTCATACATGTTCGATGAAAGCTCTGTGGGAGTTAACATCCCGAAGATTGTGGAGGATGGAAGACCCTTCAAAATGGTCTATGACCCGTCCCATCCCGATGCCAATAAGGACGGATATGTTAGCTATCCGAATATTAATACCATAGAGGAGACCGTTAACCTTATATCTGCTACGAGGGCATATGAGGCCAACTTAACCCTCATTAATTCGTATAAAGAGATGTTTATGAAAACCCTTGACATAACGAAAGTATAAGTGGAAAATGGGAGGTATTCTATGGATGACATAAAGAAAATAGGAGACATAAGCCAGGGAGTTGCCCAACCTTCAAAGACAACAAAGAAAAGCGGTGTATCCTTTGAGGATGCCATAAAGGATGCCTTGAACGAGGTTTCTACTATTCAGAATGAGGCCGAGAAGGCTATCGAGAACTTTTCAAAAGGAGAGGTTAAGGATATCCATACCGTTGTAGTCGCCATGGAAAAGGCGGACGTATCCTTGCAAACCCTGCTCCAGGTGAGAAACAAATTGCTCACTGCATATGAAGAGATAATGAGGATGCAGGTATAACAGATGGCATTAACAGACATCATAGATCTGATAAAGGCATGGCCACTGAAGAGGAAACTGTCCCTTGTCTTTGTAATATTATTGAGTTTTGCCCTTATGGCAGGAATAGTGCTCTGGACAGAGAGGGTTGATTATCAGGTCCTCTACAGCAATCTTTCACAGGAAGACGCAGGGCAGGTAATTGCCAAACTGAAGGAGATGAAGGTTTTGTATAAGGTGGAGGGCAATGTTATTTATGTGCCCAGCAACAAGGTTTATGAGCTGAGGCTTGAGCTTGCAGCGCAGGGCATCCCCACAGGTGGTGGTGTCGGCTTTGAGATATTTGACAAGACCCAGATAGGAGTCACAGAGTTCGTACAGAGATTAAACTATGTAAGGGCGATTCAGGGAGAGTTGACAAGAACCATAAGGCAGCTCTCGGAAGTGGATCAGGCAAGGGTTCATATCGCCATCCCCGAGAAAACAATATTTACCGAAAAGGAAGATAAACCTACGGCATCGGTTGTGTTGAAACTTAAGCCTGGCCGTGTATTGAATCAGGGACAGATAGGCGGTATAGTGCATCTCGTTTCCAGCAGTGTTGAGGGTATGCAGCCTCAAAATGTCACTGTCATAGATAACATGGGCAATCTTCTTTCAAAGCCTGTCGATGCCACCGATGAGATCGTGGATTCCAAGAAACTCGAATACCAGAAATCCGTTGACAAAGATTACGAAGGCAGGCTCCAGAGCATGCTGGAGGGGATCATAGGCAGGGGGAAGGCGATTGTCAGGGTCGCCACAAAGATAGATTTTACGCGGGTCGAAAGGACAGAAGAGAGATTCGATCCCGATACAATTGCCGTTAGAAACGAACAGCGTACCCAGGAGAAATCGGTGGGGGCAACTCAGGGAGGCATTCCCGGAGTGCTGTCCAACCAGCCCGGACAACAGCCTGCAACAACGGCCGGCTCTCCATCAACATCACAGAAACAGTCTGAGAACATAAATTATGAAGTGAGCAGGAGTGTCAGTAAGATAATACAGCCGAAGGGCGAGGTAAAGAGCATCTCTGTTGCAGTGCTTGTTGACGGTACATATAAGAAAGAGAAGGGGAAAAAGGTTTATGTGCCGAGGACCGAGGATGATATGAAAAAGTATAGAGAGATAATTATGGCTGCCATGGGCTATAATAAAGAAAGGGGCGATCAAGTGATTGTGGAGAACGTACCTTTCGAGGTACCTATAGAAGAACTTCCACCTGAGAAGATAGATTTTGTAAGACTTGCTCTGTCTTTATTGAAGTATATCATTCCTCTTGTTGTAATCGTGCTTCTCATCCTTTTTGTCATTAAACCGATTATAGAGACACTGAAGGCCCCTGTAATAAAGAAAGTACCCGAGGTAGCTATGCCGGCTGCTCCACCACCAATGCCCGGCGCCGAGATAGCACCAGAGGAAGTCATAAAGGAAGAAGTTACCGAGATGATTAAAAAAGAGCCAAGGCGGGCTGCTACGATACTAAAGGAATGGCTATCAGAATAAGAAATGAGAAAACTTAGTGGTGTGGAGAAGGTTGCTGCATTACTTTCCATAGTTGGAGAAGAAGCGGCTACACAGATTTTCAAACATCTCGATCCCCTTGAACTGGCAAGGATTGTCCCTATGATGGCAAAGGTAAAACTCTCTCCTGAAGAAGCCAAAACAGTTGTGAAGGATTTTTACGACAAGGCTGAAACTGCCATGCTTGCAGTGGATGAAGAGTATATTAAAAAGATACTCACAAAGGCATTTGGAGAAGATCAGGCAAAAAAATTGATGGAGAAAATAGAGAGCGGTGCCAGCGCATTTGATATCCTGAGATGGCTTGATTCGAGTGCCGTGGCCAATATGCTTACGAGGGAGCATCCCCAGACCATCGCCATTGTCCTTGCACATCTTGAGCCAACACAGGCTGCCGAGGTCCTTGCAAAGCTCCCTGAGCACATAAAGATAGATGTCTCTCTGAGGATTGCAAGCCTTGACCAGATTTCCCCTACCATACTCGGAGAGCTGGAAGACGTCCTTCAGTCGCAACTCCAGAGCTATACAAGAGGCAGGAAGATCGGCGGCATCAGAACAGTGGCAGAAATAATGAACCAGATGGACAGGGCATCGGAAGATCTAATTTTAAAGAACATAGAAGAAAAAGACCAGATACTCGCTGACGAGATAAGAAAGCTCATGTTCACATTTGACGACCTCATCCATATCGATGACAGGGGCATACAGATGGTGCTGAAGGAGATAACTACCGATGACCTTGCGCTTGCCTTAAAGATGGCATCCGATGAGTTAAAGGCAAAGATATTCAAAAATATGTCACAGAGGGCAGTACAGATACTGAAGGAAGAAATGGAGGCAAAGGGTGCGGTCAGGGTCTCGGATGTTGAGAAGGCCCAGATGAATATAGTGAGGGTGGCAAGGAGACTGGAAGAAGAGGGAAAGATAGTTATCGGAGGCAAGGGTGGAGAAGAAGTCATCGTCTAATAACGACCTTGATTCTGTCCAGCCTTACAGACCTGTACAGTTTGAAGAAGACGCCTCGCTTAAAAAAGCACATAAGAAGGGAATAAAAGAAGAGGATATCCATGCACGGATAAAGGCATCCGAGAACGAAGGTTACGAAAAGGGCTATGCTGCGGGCTACGATAAAGGGGTAAAGGACGGCGAGAAGGAGACCGCATTAAAGCTCAAACGCCTTGAGGGGATTATTAAGGAACTGGAGGGTTATAAGGGTAAAAAAATCAATGAACTACTGCCCATGATTATAGATCTCTCTCTGGAAATTGCAAAAAGGGTCATACATAAAGAAGTGGAGCTTGATAAGAATATAGTAATGTATATTGCCCAGGATGCAATAAAGAAGGTGGAGGAAAATGAAGAGAGCATAGTTATAAAGGTGAATCCTCTGGATTACGAGGTGATAGTTGCAAATATCAATCTGTTAAAGGAACAGTCTGGATTAAAGAATATTTCTGTTGAGCCTCAATCCGACATATCTCCAGGCGGCTGTTATATAGAGATGCAGACCGGAGAGATAGATTCGAGGATAGAGGAACAGATGAAGGAAATCCATAATGCCATCAACACAGCAACTGATAGAGAAGTGTATAGAGAAATGTAAGGACTCTATAAGGGAAACAGACCCTATTAAAGTCTATGGGAGAGTAAACAAAGGCGTAGGCCTTGTTATCGAGGGTCTGGGGCCACGCGCCAATATTGGAGATATATGCCAGATAGAGTCAAGAGTCAGGAGCCAAGAGTCTGGAGTTAAGAATCAACAAACATTAGCTCAAAACTCTGAACTTATAGAGGCCGAAGTTATCGGGTTTAAAGAGGACAAGATACTTCTGATGCCCCTCGGCGACATCAGGGGCATTGGTCCAGGTTCCAGAATAATAGCACGGGGAAGGCAGAGATATGCAAGGGTCAGCGAGGAGCTTCTGGGCAGAGTCCTTGATGGTCTCGGAAACCCTATCGATGGAAAAGGACGCATAACAGGGCAGCTTTATCCCATCTACAACGAGCCTATCAATCCATTGCACAGGCGTAGAATTTCAGAACCCCTCGACCTCGGTATAAAGGCTATAAACGCTATGCTCACTTGCGGCAAAGGACAGAGGATCGGCATAATGGCAGGAAGCGGTGTTGGAAAGAGCGTCCTGCTCGGTATGATGGCAAGGAATACGACAGCAGATGTCAATGTCATAGCCCTGATCGGCGAAAGGGGCAGGGAGGTACGGGAGTTTATAGAAAAGGATCTTGGGGACGAAGGACTTAAACGGTCTGTGATTATCGTTGCCACATCGGATACATCACCGCTGATACGAATAAGAGGGGCATTTGTTGCCACTGCCATCGCCGAATACTTCCGGTCTCGCGGAAAAAGCGTTCTTTTTATGATGGATTCTCTAACAAGGTTTGCTATGGCACAGAGGGAGATAGGACTTGCAGCAGGCGAGCCGCCGACGACAAAGGGTTATCCGCCGTCGGTATTCAATCTTCTTCCAAAGCTTCTTGAAAGGGCAGGCACATGCGATGGCTCAGGGACAATCACAGGACTTTATACGGTTCTTGTGGAAGGCGATGATATGAACGAGCCCATTGCCGATGCAGCCAGATCGATTCTCGATGGCCATATAGTGCTTTCGAGGGAATTGGCGAACCACAACCAGTATCCTGCCATAGACGTATTGCAGAGTATAAGCAGGCTGATGAAGGATATAACGGACGACAGACATAAGATGCATGTAGAAAAGGCTCTGGACATAATGGCTATTTATAAGAGGTATGAGGATGTAATTACCATAGGCGCTTACAAAGAGGGAACCAACCCGAAACTTGACTACGCAATAAAGATGATGGACAAACTAAAGGCATTCCTGAAGCAGGACATAACAGACAAGGTCTACTTTGAGGAAGGGTTGAATGAATTGTATAAACTTTTTGAGTAGCGGAAAGGTAAATGTGGTAAAGTGCTTATGAGGACTCCTCTTGAAAGCCTTTTGAACCTTAAGATATGGAAGGAGGACGAAGCAAAGAACCGGTTTGCAACCTTCCTTAAAGAGCTTGCAGCAGAGGAAAGGCGACTTCATGAATTGGAAGATCAGTACAGTTCTACCGGCAAAAGGTTAGAGTGTACTGATGAACTGGTGAATATCGACAAGATAAAAAGGCTGAATGAATATCTGGAACATTTATTGATAAGGATACATCAGCAGAAAAAGGTGATCGCTGAAAGGGAAAGACAGGTGGAAGATGCAAGGAAGGCACTTGTTGATGCCTCAAAAGAAAAGAAGATATTCGAGAAACTCGATGAAAGACATAAGTCTGCGCTAAAAAAAGAACACAAGAGGAAGGAACAGATAGGAACAGACGAGCATGCTGTTACAGGACATCATAGAAGGAAAGGTAGCCAGTAGCCAGCGGCCAGAGGTCGTTCACCGTTTACTGTTCACCGTTTACGGTCAACGGATAAAATTGTTCTTTGTTGTCTGTTGTCTGTTCTCTGTCTTCTGTCTTTTGTTCTCTGCTATCTATTCATATGCCCAGCAACCTGCAACACAACAGAAGTCTCCAGCATCTCTTGAAGAAGAGAGGCTTACTATACTTAAGGCAGATATTAAGAAAGAAATTGAACGCCTTGAAAAAATCAAAAAAGAGATAGAAGAAGCTCAGAAGGCTTTAGATATTAAGATTCAGGAAGGACTGCTCAAAGTAGCAAAGATGTACGAAGCAATGCCTTCTGAAGAGGCAGCGAGAAAACTGGAAAAACTGGACGAAGATGCAGCGGTGATAATATTAAACTCCCTCAAGCCGAAAACTGCCGGCAAGATACTTGCTCAGATGGACAATGACAAAGCAGCATCACTCTCAAAGAAGATACTCATAAAAGGGAAAGTTCTGCAGGAAAAAACTTCCCAGTAGGAAAAAACTTCCTATTTTTTCTTTACCTTTACCTCTACTTTAACCTGTTTTTAATCTGGCATGTCTATTGCTTATCCTTTTCTCAAATCCATCTGGAGGTTAATGGATGTTTACTAATATTATGCAGCCGGACATGAATGGAGTTGGAGGAACACCCTTTGCTTCAAATATTCAGGTCAATAATACTAATGGGCAAAATGGCTTTGATACCGGCAGTTTCATAAAAATCCTTACTGCCATAGTATCTGGAACAGTAATAAATGTCGGAGACAGTTTATTTGCAGATAAAGATGGCAAGACATTTGATTTCAGTGAAATAACCAAGGGTTTATTTGTGGACAATGATGAACTTGCTGTTACAGGAGAGACTATTTCAGATATTCTGCAGCAGATGATAGCACAGATGCAGTTGATCGGAGTCTCCCAGCCTGTAATTGCCATGAATAAAGATAATCAAAAAATAATAGAAGCGTCTAATAATCTAACTTCGCAGATACACGGTAATGCAATTGACAATGTGTTGCTAAAGGGTATTATAAAATCTGAAGATGGAATGCAGAAGGTCAATATCCACACCAATACCAATTCAAATGCCAATTTTGATGGAAACGCTTTTGTGCAGGGTAAGGCAATGACTAATCATGAACCACAGGTCAACATGCCGGAGAATAAAATCGCTCAACTTCCATCAAGTGGAGCAGAATCAAAAAATACAGCGATTAATTCAAAGCAGGCAGCACAACCCGATCTGCTTGAAAATGCCGCGGTTTCCCGCAATAGCAATATAGGCAGTGATCAGTATATGCATATTAAAACAACTCTGAACAAAAAAGAGCTCGAATCTAATTTTAGTGTCCTGAATAAAAACGACATTGAACCTGCTGCTAACATTTCTGATGCCCCAACCCGCCTTAATGGTGAAAAGAAGCAAGATGGCATGGTTGTTTCAACAGCACAGCTTTATCACATACCGTATGCTAAAAGTGATTCCGAGGTCGTGTCAAAGGAGTCGATTCATGTAAGCAGACTGAATGAGCTTGGTGAGGTAATGGAAAAGACGGTAAAGGCAGGCGATAAGCACCTTATAATAAAGATCGAGCCGCCTGACCTTGGAAGTATACAGATAAAGCTGAGGATGGATAACGGTATGCTGAGGGCTGACCTGAAGGTTGACTCGCCTCTTGTTAAGGATATGTTTTCCATGGCAATTCCTCAGATAAAGACATCTCTGGAGGATTCTGGCATTAAGGTGAGCGATTTTTTTGTGGATGTGAAAGAAGATTATTCTGACGGTAGAAGGCAGCAGGATGATACGAATCAGCAGAATAAGCAGAACAAGAAACAGGAGACCTTTTTCGATTACTTTGCATAGGAGGTAGATTATGCCATACACAACACCAATTTTCAGTGACACTAAATACACAGGTGTTGCCGATAGTCAGAGCAGTGCCACAAAGAATACAGAACTCGACAAAAATGCCTTTTTAAACCTGTTGATAGCACAGCTCAAAAATCAGGACCCACTTAATCCGATGAAGGATCAGGAATTTATCGCACAACTGGCAACCTTCAGCAGCCTTGAGCAAATGGGCAACATGAATAAAAACATGGAAAAGAGTTTTTCTATGGGACTTCTTGGAGCTACTATAATTGATACAAAAGGCAGTGAAGGAGTGGTCAAGAGTATTGATATAGATATGAAAGGAGATACGGTCTTTACCTTAGGGTTGATTGACAACGATGGCAAGTTATCTACTGCCACAAAAGATATTAAATTTAGCGATATTAGAGAGATAAGCATAGGTTCAAGTCGCTGATGGCTAAATCTTTAGGGGATTAAGGGAAAGGAGATTTTAAATGGGTTTGCTGTCATCTGTTTTTACAAGCGTAAGCGGCCTTATTGCAACCGGAGAGGGTCTTTCCGTGATAGGAAATAATGTCGCTAACTTAAACACAACAGGTTTTAAAAGCAGCCGCATGTTGTTCAGCGATGTATATGGTTCTGAGCTTGATAAGATAGGCAAAGGATCGCGCTTACATGCAGCCACAACACAGTTTGCGCAGGGCGCTGTTTTGGGTACAGGGAATCCACTTGATTTTGCAATCGAAGGAGACGGATTTTTTATTGTAAAAGACAGTGCTAAAGACAAAGAGTATTATACAAGAGCAGGCGAATTTTCCCTTGATAAAAACAGTATCATAATAAATCCCGATGGACTGAGACTTCAGGGCTACATGGCAGATGATGCAGGCAATATTGCACAAACCCTCAGCGATATAGAAATACTGCCCAAGAATGCCGACGGTGTGCCTATAATGAATGCGCAGACAACAGCAACAGCAGAGATTCAGATAAACCTCAGTGGAAGCCCTACAGAGACTGTTTATCCGGCGGGAACACTCCTCGATCCTCTGGATCCCACCAAGGGACCTGCTGCAGGCACATACAACCACAGCATCGCAATGACGATTTATGACAGCGAAGGCAACACGCATGCTGTACAAATCTACTTTAAGAAGACGAGTTCTACCATCGGCGTCGGCTCAACATGGGATGCCCATGTTATATGGAATTCGGGCAAAACAATTACTAATTATCGTGAGCAGATAATAAGCAATCTTACATTTGATACAAACGGAGACATGACAAGTCCGGTCGGACCTTCGACTGTTAACCTGACATGGGATGCGGATGACTGGGATGGCGATATTTTAACGCCGCCTACAACACCTGCTGCTCAGGCAGTTGCTATGGATTTTACTGGCTCAACCCAATACGGCTCTCCGTATTCCACTGTATTCCAGAATGTAGATGGTTATCCCGAGGGTGGTCTCACGAGTTTCAAAATGGATAAGGATGGAATACTTTATGGTCTATATTCAAACGGAAGGGACAGAAAACTTGCCCAGCTTGTCCTGGCAAAATTCGCAGCGCCAACAGAGCTTGATAAGATTGGGAGAAATTTGTTTGCGGAAACTTATTGGTCCGGGCAGAGAACAGATGTCACAGCAGGCTCCGGAGGCGGTGGAAAGATATCTGCAAATTCTGTTGAGATGAGTAATGTAGATCTGGCAAATGAGTTTGTAACGATGATGATGTTACAGAAGGCATATAATGCCAACAGTGTGGCATTATCTACATCGCTTGAGATGCTGAAGAGTTGGGATAATATTATTTGAACTTTAATTAATTAAGGAGGGTTTAGTCATGGGAATGCTGACATCGCTTTTTACAGGTGTAAGCGGTCTTAGTTCAAACGGACAGGGATTGTCCGTTGTTGGTGACAATATCGCCAATTCGAATACTGTAGGATTTAAGGGCAGCAGGACGGTCTTTGCTGACATACTTAGCTCTTCGCTGGGAGGCGGTGCTGCATTTCAGGTAGGAAGAGGGGCATTTATTCAGAATGTGCAGGCTGTATTCGGCCAGGGTACACTCGAGACCTCATCCAATCCCCTTGATATGGCAATTGAAGGTGATGGTTTTTTCATTTTAAAGGACACATCAGGTGCCCAGTATTACACGAGGGCTGGGCAATTTACTCTTGATAAGGACGGTAATATAGTTAATCCAGAGGGACTCTTACTGCAGGGGAAATTATTAACAGGAACACAGGCTGGACAGGTGAGCACTATAAATGTGGCGTCTTTGAACAGCCCGCCAAATCAGACAAGTAGTGTTACAGTAGCTGCAAACCTGAATTCAGCAACCACCTCAAAGGACCCCCTCAGTGGCACCGCTGATTCTTTTACTATCGATGCCTCAAATCAGACCCTTGTGGTCGATATAGGAGGAACCCCATACACTATAAGTGTTGCAACAGGTACTTATGATGGCGCTGGACTTGCAACAGCAATTCAAAGTGCCCTTAATGCGGCTCCTATACCTGTGGGTGATCGTGATTTTACTGTGACTTATACTGCTGGTGGTGATGGAAGGCCTCCAAAATTTGCAATATCAAAGGCTGCTGGTACTTTTACACCTAAGTGGGGAGATGCAACCACGACAATCGAACAAATTATTGGTTTTAGATCTGTTACGCCTTCAGCAGCAGCAGCCTCTTTTACAGCCGATTATGTTGCGGTTGGTTTTGACCCCAATAAGGCTTCAACTACATCTGATTTTTCAACATCCATCACTGTTTATGACTCACTTGGATATGGCCATCTTGTTACCGTGTATTTCAGAAAAACAGCAGAATCTGTAGACCTCGACGGTACGGGCTCTGAGACAACCACCGGAAACAGATGGCATTGGTATGCTCTTGTTCAGGCATCGGATAGCACACAGGGACAGGTACAGGTTGGATCACAGGGTTATCTTGAGTTTGATACCGATGGAAGACTCGTAAGGGATGTTCAGCAGTATGGAGTTTCGCCGGGTGCTTTTGATTTTACAGGTGGTGTTACACAGGCACAGGCAATAAATTTTGACTTTGGAACCGGCACAGCAGCGGGTGGAAGCGGAAGGGATGCAACAACACAATACGGTTCTGCAAATTCTGTAATTTTCCAGACACAGGACGGCTATGCCTCTGGTAGTTTGAAGAGTCTTACTGTCGATAATACAGGCACGATGGTTGGCGCATTTACCAATGGACAGACACTTGAGATTGCAGAGATTTATCTTGCGAGGTTTATAGCTCCAACACAGCTTACGAAACAGGGAAGAAACCTTTACACCGAATCGGCTGCTTCGGGCAGTCCGATTATAGGCTCTCCTAATACATCAGGAAGGGGTAGAGTTATGGCAAGCTCCCTTGAGACATCCAATGTTGACTTGGCAGAAGAGTTTGTAAGGATGATTGCATTTCAGCGTGGCTTTCAGGCGAATACGAGAGTCATTACCACTACAGACGATATGTTGACAGAATTGATGCAGTTAAAAAGATAGATAACGGGCAATAGGTGATAGGTTATGGAAAATTAAAAAAAATCCATGACCTATTGCCTATAACCTGTTTTATGTGATTTTTTGACGGTTAATTTCCTGTAGTTGGGATTTAACCGTCATTTTTTTGACCTCCACACACCAATTTTGTTATAATTCAATTAGTTAATCTCTGGCACAGCAATTGCGTTTATAGCGTTTTTTATAAAGGTGTTATGCCATGATGCTATAACACGATAAACGCTATAATACTATAACCTACAACGAAAATATGGAGGTATTTTATGGTTGACGAAAAAGAAGAAAAATTAGAAGGCGAAGAAGAAGGTCAAGAGCCGAAAAAGAAAAAGGGAAAGAATTTGATCTTGATTATCATTATTGCAGTTGCTGTCCTTGCCGGTGGTGCAGGTGCATTCTTCTTTTTCACAAAATCAAGCAATAAGGCGCAAAAAGCTGAAGAGACAAAGGCTGCAGAAGGAGTAACATTTGCTCTTGAACCATTTGTTGTTAACCTGAGTGATCCGACAGGGACAAGATTTTTAAAGGTATCTTTGCAGCTTGAGCTTGCCGGGCCTGCTGTTATGGAAAAGGCAAAGGCAAAGACCCCTCAGATAAGGGATGCGATTATTACACTCCTTACAAGCAAGACATCCGATGCATTGATCTCACCAGAGGGAAAACTGCAGCTTAAGGACGAGATAAATATAAGGATTAACCAGGTGCTTGGAGAGAACTCGGTAAAAAATGTATATCTTACGGATTTTGTAATGCAGTAAATAGCTCATAGCTCATGGCTCATAGTCTTTTAGAATTAGCATCTATGAGCTATCAGCTATTAGCTAAACCGGAGGTTTGATGGAAGATATTCTTTCGCAAGAAGAAGTTGATGCGCTGTTAAAAGGAATAGCAGAAGGCGCTGTAGAGACCGAGAAGGTAGAAGAAGTCTCAGGCATAAAGCCCTATGACTTTACGGGTCAAGAAAAAATCGTCAGGGGGAGAATGCCCTCCCTCGACATCGCGAACGAAAGGCTCGCCAGAAACTTCCGTCTGTCTTTGTCAGCAGCAATCAGGCGTATGGTTGATGTTACCAATGTGAATGTCAATATTACGAAGTTCTATGACTTCATGCGCGGCGTTCCTTTTCCATCGAGTATAAATGTTTTTAGGATGGAGCCGCTGAGGGGATTTGGCCTTCTTGTGTTCGATGCACCGATGATATTCAGCCTCATTGAATTTTTCTTCGGCGGCACGGGCAAGGGCTATTACAAGCCTGAAGGCAGGGAGTTCACCCCTATAGAGCAGAAGATAATACACAAAGTGGTGATGATGTTCTTTAGTGATATGGAAGAGGCGTGGAAGCCCATCTATCCGATAATCCCGACATATGTGCGCTCCGAAATGAACCCGCAGTTTGTTACCATCGTGACTCCTGTGGATGTGGTGATAAAGGTCGAATTTGTCCTCGAGATCGAGGGTAAGCAATGTCGGGCATTTCTCTGCATACCATATGGAACAGTAGAACCGATAAAAGAAAAACTTTATAGTGCATTTTCTGCTGACAGGGATGAACTGGACATAAAGTGGCTTGAGAGATTAAAGGAGAGGCTGAAAGAGATTCCTGTAACTGTGACAGGCAGACTTGGAGATACAAGAGTCACAGTCCAGGATGTTCTTGATATGAAGGTATCGGATGTAATAATCCTCAATCAGAGGGTGGACGAAGATATCAATATACTTGTCGAGGGAGCCCAGAAGTTTAAGGGAAGATTCGGGGTTTATAAAGGCTCGTATGCATTAAAAATAACAAAAGTAATAGCTCATGGCTCAATTTAGCTCTTAGCTCATGGATGCTAATTAAAGACTATGAGCTAATAGCTAAGAGCTAAACCGGAGGTTAAAATGGTAGACGAAGTAAAAAATTTGGATGTACAGGAATTTCAGGGAGAGGCACAGTCGCCTCAGGTTTCCCAGAGGGATATAAATTTTATTCTTGATGTCCCCCTTGAGCTGACCGTTGTTATCGGCAGGACAAAGATACTCATTCAGGAACTGCTTCAGCTTGGGCAGGGATCTGTTATCGCCCTTGAAAAACTGGCAGGAGAGCCCATGGAAGTATACGTGAACGAGAGACTGATCGGCAGAGGAGAGGTTGTTGTTGTCAATGAGAAGTTCGGTATCAGACTCACTGACATTATAAGTCCGACTGAAAGAGTGAGGCAGTTAAAATAGCTCATAGCTGATGGCTCGTAGATGCTAATCTAATTTTAAAAGCCGTGAGCTATGAGCCATGAGCTAAAATGGAGGGTTAATTTGGGCTTTGAGTTAATTAAGGTTACAGTTGCACTGCTGATTGTCCTCGGCGGTCTGTATTTACTCCTCAGATTTCTGAAACAGAGGGTTTTACCCAATAAAGGATTGATCGAGATTGTCCAATATCAGCCTTTTGGCCCTAAAAAGGGAGTTGCAATTGTTAAGGTTTTAAAGGAATACCTTGTTCTGGGAATTGCTGATGAAAGCATATCCATTCTGAGCAAACCTAACCCGTCTGATGTGGAAGAAGCGATGAAACAGCAGCCAGCGATTACCAGCCACCAGCCACTCGGTATAAAAGATTTTATAAAAAGAAAATTTTTTTACTTTGCCCTATTGCCTATAGCCTCGTGCCTGTTGCCTGATTTATCTTTTGCTGCACCGGCGCCTCCTCCGCCTGCCGGAGGATTCCTTGGTTTAACCACACCTCTTGAATTACTCTTATTCCTTACACTGCTCTCTATATTGCCTGCAATCCTTGTCATGACCACATGCTTTACAAGAATTGTTGTTGTTCTTTCCTTTCTCAGGCAGGCGCTTGGAACTCCGCAGGTTCCTCCCACACAGGTAATAATCGGTCTGTCCCTCTTTATTACCCTCTTTGTTATGTCGCCTGTTGTGGACAGGATTTACGCTGATGCCTACCAGCCTTATACAAAAAAGGAGATAAATGCGGAAGAAGCCCTTAACAGGGCAGGAGTTCCGTTGAAGGAATTTATGCTGAAGCAGACCAGGGAAAAAGATCTTGCGCTTTTTTTAAAGATGTCAAAATCTGAAAGGCCTGCAACACCCATGGATCTGCCGATGAGGGTTGTTATTCCTGCCTTTGCCATTGGCGAGCTTAAAAAGGCATTTGAGATAGGTTTCCTTATATTCCTGCCCTTTTTAGTTATTGATATGGTTGTTGCCAGTGTGCTCCTCTCAATGGGTATGATGATGCTCCCCCCTATTATGGTCTCCATGCCTTTTAAATTGCTTCTGTTCGTTCTTGTTGATGGATGGGATTTGTTGATAGGCTCGCTTATCGGAGGATTCAAATGACAACCGAATTATTAAATCAGATATCGAGGCAGACATTTGAGACAATATTGCTTGTCGGCGGGCCCGTATTGCTGGTCAGCCTTATAGTTGGAGTGCTGATAAGTATTTTCCAGGCAATAACACAGCTTCAGGAAATGACAATGACCTTTGTGCCGAAGATAATAGCTGTTTTCATTACTCTGCTCGTTGCGCTGCCGTGGATGGTTAAGGTGCTGGTTGGATTCACAAGAAGCATATTCGAGAATATACCAATGTATGTGAGGTAAGATGGAGCTTTATAACCTTATAAACACGTATGCTGAAAAGTTCATCCCCGTATTCATAAGGGTTGCTGTCATCCTCTCTTTCATTCCGTTTATCGGGGCGAGAATGACACCAATAATGGTTAGGGCAGGGCTTGCCATTGCACTGACGCTTCTTCTTCTGCCTGTGGTTGAAGTAAAGACCGGCAATCCTGTGAGGTCTGTGTTTGAGGCATTCTTTATCGGCTCTGCAATAGGTTTAACAGCAAGGATAATCCTCGGAGCTGTTGAAACAGCAGCCCAGTGGATGAGCATAGAGATGGGAATTGGCGTGGCTGCTATTTTTAACCCCATGTTTGGTGAACAGCTTGGACCTTTGAGTCTTTTTTACACATTTATTTCCATGGGGCTTTTTTTCATACTCGATATGCATTATTATTTCATCGAGGGCATTGCGCGCAGCTTTGATATAAGCAGCATCCAGTACAAAGGAATATTCGATTCCATTATAAAGCTCAATTCTATTCTGTTTCCGCTGGCCTTTAAAATAGCAGCCCCTGTCATTCTTGTTCAGGTATTGATCAATCTTGCAATGGGCTTTCTTTCGAGGGCGCTGCCACAGGCCAATATATTCTTTATAAGTTTTCCATTGCTTATTACCATCGGGATTATTTTTATGGCGCTTTCATTGCCACTTGTATTGATGGTCGTTTCAAAGGCCTTTATAAATGTAAAGGATGCGATAATGGTCTTTACGAGGTAACAGATGCCTGAAGAGTTTGATGAACGAACGGAACAAGCGACGCCCCGAAGGCGTCAAAAGGCACGGGAAAAGGGTGAAATACCGAGGAGCAGGGAGCTTACAGGGATTATACCCCTGTGGGTGGTGTTTTTCTATCTCTCATTCGGCGGCTTTATGTTCACCTCTCTGCTTACATATATGAAGACATCGCTGAAAAGGGGTTTTGAGATTTCTTTGAACGAGGTTTCCTTTATGGATATATTTAAGACAGACACGGTCAATGTAGCATTGATGATGGCTCCCTTCCTGGGGCTTATGCTTTTTGCTATCGTGATTGTGCATTTTTTACAGACAGGCTTTTTGCTCTCGCCTGCTCCTTTGAGTCCGGATATTAACAGGATTAATCCTCTCGAGGGGGTAAAGAAATTTTTCAGTCTTAATACAATTTTCGAAACCTTAAAGGGCGTCTTAAAGGTTATTGTTCTCGGCTTTATTATTTATCTCCTTATAAAAAAAGAACTGGTAAATCTCCCCCTGCTTGTAGATATGGACATACAGTCAATTATGGGCTTTTCATTCAACCAGATAAGAAAGCTTTTACTTATCTCGGCTGTTGTCCTGACTGTTTTTGCAGTTGCTGATTTTGCCTACCAGAGATGGCAGTTTGAACGCAACTTGAGGATGACCAAACAGGAAGTGAAGGAAGAGTACAAAGAGGTGGAGGGCGATCCCCGCGTTAAGGCGCGGATAAAGAGCCTTCAGAGGGAGATGGCACGGAAGAGGATGATGCAGGAGGTTCCAAAGGCCGATGTGGTTATAACGAACCCCACGCATTTTGCTGTAGCGTTAAAGTATGACTCTTCAAAGATGGGTGCTCCGACAATCGTTGCGAAGGGAGCAAACATTGTTGCGGAGAAGATAAAGGAAATTGCTGTAAAGAGCGGTGTGACTGTTTTTGAGGACAAGCCCCTTGCAAGGACTTTATTTAAATTGAACATTGGACAGGAGATTCCCGAGACATTGTACAGGGCAGTAGCAACGATACTTGCGAATGTGTATAAACTGAAAAACAAAAAGGCAGGCCATGCTCGATAGATTATTGAGACAAAGTGATCTTGTGCTGGCAGTTGGTATTGTCTTAATCCTCGGTTTGATGATAATACCCATGCCGCCAATATTGTTGGACCTGGCGCTTTCTTTCAGCATCACCCTGTCGGTTGTGGTTCTTCTTGTTTCTGCGTACAGTTATAAGCCCCTTGACTTTTCGGTATTTCCGTCGATCCTTCTCATATCAACGCTGCTCAGACTCTCCCTGAACATAGCTGCCACAAGGCTGATACTGATGAGGGGGGATATAGGCACAGAGGCAGCAGGAAGGGTTATAAAGTCCTTTGGAGAATTTGTTGTCGGCGGCAACTATGTGGTCGGCTTTGTCATATTTTTTATCCTGATCATTATAAATTTTGTGGTTATAACAAAGGGTGCAGGAAGGATCGCCGAGGTCTCTGCAAGGTTTACCCTCGATGCAATGCCTGGCAAACAGATGAGCATCGATGCCGATCTGAATGCAGGTCTTATCGACGAGACAGAGGCAAGGAGGCGGAGGCAGGAGATAAGCAGGGAGGCTGATTTCTACGGAGCCATGGACGGCGCGAGCAAATTTGTCAGGGGTGATGCCATTGCAGCCATAATCATAATGGTCATTAACATAATAGGCGGTTTCCTCATCGGTGTTTTGCAAAAAGGAATGCCCATTGCCGATGCTGCAAAGACTTACACAATCCTCACAATCGGCGACGGACTTGTTGCCCAGATACCCGCCCTCATTACATCCACAGCAGCAGGCATTATAGTGAGCCGGGCCGCCACAGAAGCCAATCTTGGTGCAGAAGTGGTGAAACAGTTACTGGTAAACCCAAAGGCATTGGGAACGGCTGCGGGCATACTGGCATTTTTCGGTCTTATTCCGGGATTACCACACGTCCCGTTCCTGATGCTTGCTACAATTACGGGGACAGGCGCATATTTTTTAAGAAAGTCAGCTAAAAGGGAACAAGAGGCCGTACCGGCCCCTGCAGAAGAAGAGAAGCCTTTGGAGACCCTTGAGTCACTACTGCCACTTGATCCCCTCGCCCTCGAAATAGGTTACGGTCTTATCCCACTTGTGGAAGAAGGAGGCCCGCTTTTGGCGAGGATCAAGGCGATCAGAAAGCAGATGGTAACAGACATGGGGTTTATCGTCCCGCCTGTACATATAAAGGATAATCTGTCTTTAAAGCCAACGCAGTATTCCCTTCTTATAAAAGGCGTTGAGGTTGCATCTGCGGAGGTAATGATCAATAAATATCTCGCTATCTCGCCTGCAACAGAGAAGGTCGGGATAGAGGGAATACCGGCCAAAGACCCTACATTCGGATTGCCTGCACTCTGGATAGATGAAAGGGATGTGGAAAGGGCGCAGCTTGCCGGCTACACAGTTGTAGACGTCCCTTCTGTTATCACGACCCATCTTACAGAGGTGATAAAAAACTATGCCCATGAACTCCTCGGCAAGCAGGATGTCCAGAAACTGCTGGATAATCTTTCAAAAACGCATCCGAAGGTTGTTGAAGACCTTATCCCCGGGCTTTTGAATCTGGGTGCTGTTCAGAAGGTGCTTCAGAACCTTCTCAGGGAAAGGGTCTGCATAAGGGATCTGCAGACAATCCTCGAGGCGTTGTCGGATTATGCGAATGTTACCAAAGATACGGATATCCTCACGGAATATGTGAGGCAGGCATTGGCACGGGGCATAACAAGGCAGTTGCAGAATCCAGATGGTTCCGTGTCTGTAATATTAATTGACCCGAGGGTTGAGAGATCGATCATTGAGGCGGTGCAAACAACGCCGCAGGGTTCGTATCTCGCCCTTGATCCAGCAACAACCGAGAAGGTTGTTGAGGCCATACGAAAGAGCTTTGAGGAAGGCATGCAGAAGGGATACCAGCCCGTGCTTTTATGTTCTCCGGCAATAAGGAGGTTTGTGAAAAAGCTGACAGAGCGGGTTTCCGGAAGCATCATGGTGGTATCCCACGGTGAAATTGCACCGGGCACAAAGGTTTATTCGATAGGGACGGTAAAGATAGAATAGCTCATGGCTTATAACTCATGGCAAATAAATTATTTTGTTTGGCATCCATGAGCTATCGGCTATGAGCCAATACGGAGGGTAGATGGATGAAAATCAAGAAATTCGTTGGTCGTAGTTTCAAAGAAGCCCTTGAGACGGTGAAGAAGGAGCTCGGACCAGACGCAATAATACTTTCGAGCAAGTCTGTAAAGACAGGTCCCTTCGGGATCATCAACAAAGACGCGGTTGAAGTCACTGCTGCCATAGACGATTCTATGGAGGATGTTGCAGTGAATATTAATCCTGCTGCAAAGGCGGGGTTTTCAGATGTCGAGGAGATACTGAAAGAGATAAGGGGATTAAGGGATGAGATGGGATTCTTAAAAGAAACACTGCGGCCAATAGTGCCTGCCCTCAGGATCGGAAAGGATAAAAAAGGATTGTTCAATCTCCTTGTGAAACAAGGCGTTGATACACAGTTTGCCATAATCCTGCTCGAAAGGGCGCAGGATTCCCTGGACAGTCTCAAGGGCGTTATAAAGAAGGATTTAAAGATACAGGGTATGCTGCCTGCAGAGGAGAGCGGGTTTATATTCCTTGGCCCTCCCGGTGTCGGCAAAACCACGACTATATCAAAGGTGGCTCACCTGCTTGCATCGAAAAAGAAACCGGTAAATCTCATCTCCCTCGATGACAACAGGATAGGCTCCATGGCATATATGAAGGAGCTTTCAAAACAGATCAAGTGCCCGTTGAGGATTATAAGAAATGTGAGTGATCTGCCGAAGATCATATACCGTGAGATGGGCAAAGGTCCTATCCTCATTGATACGCCTGGATATGAGTATAAGGAAATACTGGAGGATATAAGAGAGATATTTCCTTCGGGGTTCCCTGTAAAGAAATGCTTTCTTATGGATGCCTCCATGGATACGCAGGCAGCGCTAAAGGCATGGCAGAAGTGCAATTCCGATATGATCGATTCTATAGGTTTTACAAAGCTGGATATGGCGTCACAGTATGGAAGCCTCTATAATCTTTCACTCCTTACCAGTCGTCCATTATCCCTTGTTGCTACAGGTCCGGATGTCCCTGATGACATAAGGATTCCTACTCCTGAATTTCTTGCAGGTCTAATTGTCGGAGGTGTTTAATGAACGTTAATAATAATATCAGCGGGCCGCGGATAATTGCTGTCTCAAGCGGAAAGGGCGGTGTTGGAAAAACAAATTTCGTTGCCAACCTTGCCTTGTTTTACGCAAGCCTCAATAAGAAGGTGCTCGTACTTGATGCCGATTTAGGACTGAGCAACATAGATGTGTTATTCGGCATAGCTCCCAAATACAATCTCAAGCACGTGCTCCTGGGAGAAAAGAGGATAAAGGATATTATCGTTACAGGGCCTCTCGGGATGATGATACTTCCGGCAAGCTCTGGCATCAGAGAGCTTACAAAGCTGACAGACAGCCATAGATTAAAGCTTGTTTCGGAGCTGGATGAGTTTGATATGGCATTTGATGTATTCCTGATCGATACCGGTGCAGGCATATCGGACAATGTATTATTTTTCTGCAGTGCAGCACAGGAAACGATAGTGGTTGTAACTCCAGAGCCAACATCCATAGCCGATGCATATGCCCTGATAAAGGTTTTGTCGAGGGATTTTCAGGAAAGGCATTTCAGGATCCTCGTCAACACAGCCCGCTCCGAGAAGGAGGCATTCGATACCTTCAGGAAACTGGCAATCGTTGCTGATAAGTTTCTAAACCTCTCGATAGATTATCTCGGATATCTGCCTTTTGATCAGCATGTTAAGGATGCGATAATTGCCCAGAAGGGCTTTATAGCAATGTATCCTAACAGCAACTTCGCAAAAAGGCTGGCGGCCATAGGAAAGAAGGTGCTTGATAATCCACTCAATGAGGTAAAGGGGAATATACAGTTCTTCTTAAAAAAGGCACTGAGGGTTGGGTAAGGAAGTTGTTATAATTAATCAATGGGAAAACTATCAAAAAAACAGAAAGTATCCGAAAAACAAAAAGAGAAGATAGTCGAACAGTTTTTGCCGAGGGTAAAATATTATGCAAGTAAATATGCCTTTTGTCTTCCTTCAGAATTAAGCATCGAAGATTTAGTATCAGCAGGAATAGTAGGACTTTTAGAGGCAATAGAAAGATATGACCCCTCCATGAATGCAACGCTCAGCACCTTTGCAGACTTTAGAATAAGGGGCGCCATAATCGATGAGATCCGCTCCATGCAGTGGGCATCGAAAGATGCACGGAAGAAGCTGGAAGAGGTTAGAAAAGCCTATTCCGAACTCGAAAAGAGCTTTAACCGGATTGCCACGGATGAAGAGGTGGCGGAAAAGCTGAACATAACCATCGACGAACTCTACAAGACCTTATCCATAGCCAATACCATGAACATGATAAGTCTGGAGGACTTAGGAGTAAGCAAGGATGGCGAATCCCTCGATATTCTCGAATGTATATCAAAAGAGGATGAGAAGGACATGCTGTATGAGTTAAATCTAAAGGAGTTGAGGTCTGCTCTCGGTAGTGCCATAGACGAACTTCCCGAGAAAGAGAGGCTTGTAATAACACTTTATTATTTTGAAGAACTTACAATGAAGGAAATAGGCAGGGTTCTGGATATTAGCGAGTCGAGGGTCTGTCAACTGCACGGTAAGGTCCTCGTTAAACTGAAAAACAGGATGGAACATTTTAAGAATGGGTGTTAGTTGGCCATATCCGTAACAATGTATGCAGGGCATGCTGAAAATGCCTTTACAAAGTGTTGTTCTCTGTGTATATCAGAGACAACTGACACCTTATCCTAATAGTGAGCAATGTAGTAGATGACTAATTCAAGACAATGCAGTCTAAATATTACAAAGTGTAAAGTCCTTTTCAGCACACCCTGCATACATTTAAAAGTTTGGCTACTGATTATGGTATAATTTGTAACTTGTTTTGGGGGGTAATTAATGATCAAAAACATTAAAAAACTGATCCAGAAGCTTGGTGATAAAGACCCTTCTGTTAGAAGGAGGGTCGCCGAAGATCTATCGGAAGGGGACGAGAGGGCGGTATATCCGCTTATTAAGGCGCTGAGCGATGAGAATGCAGGGGTTCAGGACGCCTCAATGCGCTCCCTTATTGCCATAGGGACGAGAGACAGCTATTCAGGCGAAGTTGTTGGTTATATGGTGTTGCCGCTGTTAAGGGAAGATTCCTATCTTAGAAATACAGCTTTAATCATTCTCACTGCACTTAACGGAGTAGCTGTGCCGCTCCTCTATCCACTCTTAAAGGATAAGGACGATGATATCAGGAAGTTTGCCATCGACCTTATGGGAGACATAAAGAAAGGAGTCGAGCCGTCAATGATTATGCCGCTCCTCAAAGACCCTAACGCAAATGTAAGGGCTGCTGCTGCAAAGAGTCTCGGTTTGCTGGGATACAGGGATTCTATTCCGGAATTGATAAAGGCGCTTAAGGATGAAGAGTGGGTCTGTTTTTCTGCACTCGACGCACTCGGAGAACTCAAAGCTGTAGAGGCTGTGGAGGATATAGGCTCACTCCTTGGTAGTTCGTCTGAAGCAGTCTGTTTTGCTGCAATTGAAACACTGGGAAAGATAGGCTCTGAAAAGGCAGTAGATGCTTTAATTGCATATCTGCCAAAGGCGTCTGTTGATGAAGGGAGTGCGGTTATAAAGAGCCTTATCCAGATAGGGATTACCCCCGAAATGGCCGACCTGTCGGGACATCTTATAAAAATGCTCAAGGATGGCGACTGGGAGGAAAAGGAGATAGCCCTGAAGGGTATTGTTTCCTTAAACTGCCGTGAGGCAGTGCCTGTGCTGGTAGATATTGCAGGTTCTTTAGACCCATCGTTGCCTGAAAGCGAAGAGAGGATTGTATTATTGAGGGATGCTATCAGTTCTATGGACTCGGAGGATGAATTATTGAATCTGCTCGAATCACCTGGCATGAAATACAGGGGCAAGTCTTTTGCCATAGAAATACTGGGCACTATTAGAAGTAAAAAGGCTGTCTCAAAGCTGGTCGATTATCTCGATGACATGCGGAGGGACTTAAGAAGGGCATCTGCCGAGGCCCTCGGTGAAATAGGAGAGATGAGATCCACAGGACACCTCCTCGAAGTATCCCTGAAGGATGTGGATGCCCATGTCAGACGCTCTGCCATAGAGGCCCTCGGCAATATTCAGGCAAAGGACGCATTTAAAGCTTTGATGGATCTATTAGAGGTGGAGAAGTATTATGATGTTATCGAAAAGATTGTTGAATCACTTATAAAGATAGATGCGGATGCCTTTTTGTCTGATATGCCAAAGTACCGCGACAATGTCCGAGAGATAATAGCGAAGACTGTATCCGATGTGGATATTCTTTTAAGATTGGCAGATGACCCGAATAAGAAAGTGAAGATAGCTGCAATATACGGGCTTGGACGCATTGGTACTGATAAGGCGGTATCCAGACTTATTTGGTTTTTGGGAGACAGCGATCCGGATATAAGGAAGGCTGCTGTGGTAGGCCTCGGCGAGGCGCGGTATTGCTCTGCCGAATTGTTCAATGCCCTGCAGGATGACGACCCGTGGGTGCGATTTTATACCATTAAGGCAATAGCCTTCTCGTGCGATAAGGGAAAGGCCATAAGCATGATAGGCACAATGCTCCACGATGAATTTATCCCTGTTGTCATGTCTGCCATCGATGCAATCAGTGAAATAGGCGGAAGGGAGGCATACGAGGCATTGGTTGTTCACGAAGAGCATCCCAATCCTGATGTGAGAGACAAGATAAAGGAGGCCTTAAGCTCTCTATGAGTCTATTAATGACAGACGATGTTTTCAAACAACTCAGGGATTTTATATACGAGAGGAGCGGCATTTTCATCCCCGACAACAAAAAATATTTTCTCGAAAACAGGCTTGGAAGAAGGGTGCAGGAGAAGAATCTCAAGGGATACGAAGACTACCTCTATATCCTGAAATACGGTTCCGATAAAAACGAACTCAATATAATGTTCAATCTGGTGACAACCAATGAGACATTTTTTTTCAGGGAACCGCAGCAGTTCGATGTTTTTGCAGGAGAGCTTTTTAACCGTATCGTAGCCGAAAATGCCAAAACCGGACGTAAGGACATAAAGATATGGTCTGCAGCATGTTCGACAGGAGAAGAGCCCTATACCATTGCAATGATACTCATGGAGAAATTAGAGGCGGGTGCCCTTAAAAAAGAGATATACGCCTCTGACATCAGCGAGTCTGTTTTAAACTCTGCAAAGTCCGGCGTTTATGGGTCGTATGCGATCAGGAATGTTCCGGAAGTGTATTTAAAGAAGTATTTCAATGGGGCCAACCAGCAGTACACTATATCAAATAGCGTGAAATCCATAACCAAATTTATGAAGATAAACCTTATAGAGGACAGAGACGTAAAAGCGGTGCGAGGTGTTGATGTCATATTCTGCAGGAATGTCCTCATATATTTCGATGACAGGGCAAAACAGAAGGCGGTTGCCAACCTGTACGACGCATTGAGGCCAAACGGTTATCTGTTTGTGGGCACGTCAGAAAGTCTTCACAATGTGACGAGGGCTTTCAGACCTATTGTTATTAATAAGGTAATTGTCTATCAGAAAGTGTAAAATGGCTATTAGCTCATGGCCCATAGCAAAAGACTAAAGGCTATGAGCTATCAGCAATGAGCTATGAGCTAAACCGGAGGTTATAGATGAAGATATTGGTTGTTGATGATGACAAAACCACAAGGAAATTGTTAAGTTTGTACCTCAAAGGCAAGGGATACGAGGTAATAACTGCAGAAAACGGGCTGGATGCCATGGAAAAGGTAGGAACAGAGAATATCAACTTCATCCTTACAGATATGAACATGCCTTATATGGACGGAATAGAGTTTACAAAAAACTTAAAGTCAGACCCCACTTTAAGCAGCATTCCTATTGTTATGGTTACTACAGAGGCTGACGAGGATGAGAAGAAAAGGGCATTTGAAGCCGGCGCCGACGACTATTTGGTCAAACCCACCAATGCGGATCAGATAAATGAAAGCATAAAAAAGATACTTAAAAAGATGTTTAGCACAGGAGGTGATGGTAATGTTTAATTTTGGCATCAAGGTGCTTGTGGTTGACGACTTTCCTACTATGAGAAGGATAGTTAAAAACCTTTTAAAACAGATAGGTTTTGAAAATATAGATGAGGCTGAGGATGGTGTTCAAGCACTTAACAAGCTCAAGAGCGGAAATTACGGGCTTGTTGTATCTGACTGGAACATGCCCAACATGGAAGGTATTGACCTCCTAAGGAATGTCAGGCAAGAGCCTGAACCGTTAAAGAATGTACCATTTCTTATGGTAACTGCAGAGGCCGAAAAGGAAAAGGTCATCGAGGCAATCAAGGCAGGGGTTGATAATTATATTGTGAAACCATTTACAGCCGAGGTATTGAAAGAGAAACTTGAAAAGATAGCAGATAAGAAAACATCCCTAAAAGCGGGATGATATAGCATGTTAGCTCATGGCTGATGGCTCATCGTAAAAACCATGAGCTATGAGCAATGAACTATGAGCCAAAAAGGGGGCTAAACATGGCTGACGAGATGGACGAGATTATAAGCGAATTTGTTACAGAAGCGGAAGAAACTCTCGAAAAAATTGACCCCATGTTTGTGGAGCTGGAGACAAAGGGGTATGACAAGGACATTCTCAATGAAATATTCAGGGGAATGCATACCCTTAAGGGTGCTGCAGGATTCCTGGGCTTTCAGCAGATTGTGGATGTTGCCCACAGGGCAGAAAGCATTATGAAAAGGCTCCGTGACGGCGAAATCGCCCTTTCACGGGAGTTGATGGATGTAATCCTTAAGAGTGTGGATACCTTAAGGCTTCTTATATTTCATATAAAACTCAAAGATGGAATAGAGGAAGATACATCAGACCTTTTAAGAGGGCTGGATTCTGCTCTGGAAATGGCAGTTGCAGGAGGAGAGGCAAAAGAAGAGGTTAAAGAAAAGGAAGAGGTAAAGGAAGAGGTAGAGGAGATAGTAGAGCCAAAAGCAGAAGAAAAAATAGAAGAGAAGGCAAAACCTTCACCTAAACCTTTACCCTCACCCGCTGAAGAGGTGCAGCAGATAACAAAGGAGCGAGAGGTCGTCTCTACGCTCAGGGTTGATGTATCGAGGATTGATAAGGTAATGGACCTCGCAGGAGAGATCGTGCTCGCGAGAAACAGGCTCCTCAATCTTGCTTCTAAACTTGACCTCAGCTATTCAGGGGACCCTCATGTCGAAAGCCTTCTTGAGACAACGGGATTTCTCGACAGGGTTACATCGGATTTGCAGTTAGCTGTAATGAAGATGAGAATGCAACCTATCCAGAAGGTCTTCGGCAAGTTCCCGAGGATGGTCAGAGATATGTCGAGGAATTTAGGAAAAGACATTGATTTGGAAATATTTGGCGAAGATACAGAGGTGGATAAGACAGTCATAGAAAATATCGGCGATCCCCTTGTGCATATCATAAGAAATTCCATAGACCACGGCATAGAATCTCCAGAAGAAAGACAAGCCAAAGGAAAGCCGAAGAAGGGCAGGATAATTATCAGTGCCTATCAGAAGGGCACTATGATTGTTATAGAGGTATCTGATGACGGGAAGGGCATAGATGTTGAGTCTGTCAAGAAAAAGGCGTTGTCTAAAGGTCTGATAACTGAGGAAGAGGTACAGAGGATGTCCGATGATGCGGCAATAAATCTTATATTCCTGCCGGGATTTTCCACAAAGGAGGTTTCCACAGAACTGAGCGGCCGCGGTGTTGGAATGGATGTCGTAAAGACAAATGTGGCAAAACTGAATGGATATGTTGAGGTAATTACTAAAAAGGATATTGGAAGCACATTCAAAATAAGCCTGCCGTTAACCCTTGCAATCCTTCAGGCAATGATGGTGAGAATAGGCGGCGAGTATTATGCAATACCGCAGTCCATGATAGAAGAGACACTCAGGGTTAAAAAGAGCGACATAAAGGATGTAACAGGCCAGAGGGTATTGACCATACGTGGTAGGGTTTTGCCCCTGTTCGAAATGTCTGAAGTGCTTGGTGTAAGGAGGATGTCTGAAATAGACCATGATAACAGCTATGTACTTGTTGCAGCAGTTGGCGACAGGAGATTCTGCATATCCGTAGATGAGTTGTTAGGACAGGAAGAGATTGTTATTAAGACCATCAACGGCATAGAATCTGAAGAGTGCGGCATCCTGGGGGCAACAATTACAGGCGATGGAAAGGTTGTTTTAATCCTTGACCTCGCAGTAGTTTCAAGGGGAATATTTAAAACGGGTAAATAGAGTTTATTGAGTAGATTGGAAAACAACAAACTCAACGAACACGATAAAACATAAAGGAGGAGGAATATATGCAATATATAGGCTTTACAATGAACAACAATGAATACACGATACCAATATTAAAGGTTCAGGAAATTATAAACATGCCGTCTTTGACAAAACTGCCGCAAGCGCCCGGTTATATAGAAGGCATTGCCAATCTCAGGGGAAGAATAATACCGGTTGTGGATCTTAAGAAACTTGCCGGTTTGAACGGCGGCACTGTTGGAGAAAAGGTAATAGTCGTTACAAGCGGCCGTATTACCTTTGGAGTTCTTGTTGACAGCATAACCGGCGTGATTACGATAGAGGAGTCGGAGATAGAGCCTCCAACAGATTTTAATACCTCCGATATTGTATCGGGCGTTGCAAAGGTTGACGACAAACTTGTCGTGCTTCTTGATGCAAAGAAGCTTATCCCTGTTGAGGACATGAGCATCTTTGAAGAAGAGGTGTTTGAGGTAAAGGAGGCGGGCGATAAGGTTGAAGTTGTGAAGAAAATAGAAGGGATGGGTGGAGAGATAGTTGTCAAAGAAGTGATGGATGCAAAGGACTTTTTTGAAAAGAGGGGAATAAGCTCTACCGATCCAAGATATGCCCTTTTTGATGATATGGTCGGTTTTATGAATGCCATAGCAGCGCAGGATTACGAGAAGGCTGACGAGGCCATCCAGAAAATAATGAGTAAAGGCCAGAGCGATCTTTTTAAAGAGGTTGGAAAGGTTACAAGGAAGCTTCACAATGCCATAAGGAGTTTCAAAGAGGCTATAGACCCGAGACTTAAAGATATGGCAGTAACGGACATGCCAAGTGCAATAGATAAACTGCAATTTGTTATAGACAAGACCGAAGAGGCAGCAAACAAGACAATGGGCATAGTTGAAAAGTACATACTTTCTATGGATGACCTTGCCTCGCATATAAGAAACCTAAAAGAACCAGAGGAATCTGTGAGCTATTTAAAAGACTTCAAAAATAAACTTGAAGATGATTTGACAGAGATACTTACTGCCCAGTCATTTCAGGATATTACAGGACAGACAATAAAAAAGGTGATTAAACTTGTCGGAGAAATAGAGGAAGAATTGGTCAAATTAATTGCGACATTTGGTGTAAAGATAGAAGAAGGTAAAAAGGTTGAGACTATCGTGCCTGAGAAGGTTTCACAGGAAGGTGTTGATGATCTTTTAAAGGAATTTGGATTCTGATTTTAACGGTTCAAACGGTTTAAACGTTTCAAACCGTTAAATAGTCCACCTTTGGTGGTAATATCTCAATTTTGGGGGGAGGATATGAAAAGGTATGGATTGGTTTTAACAATTGTAATTGTTCTTGTATTAGCATTGTCCATCGGTGCCTTTGCACAGGAAGTCAAGGTGGGGGCCGGGGCGGCGCCTTCAAACAGCATTTTGAAACCTGTTAAAGAACATTTTGAAAAGGCAACAGGGATTAAATTCACCCTTATTGAGCAGGGTCCAAAATTAGCAATGCAGGATGTTCTGAAAGGCGCTATAGATGCCGCCGGTGCAGGTCTTACACTGGATGAGTGGATTGCCATGATGAAAAAAGAGGGGATTGAAGTCAATAAGACCGAATTGCAGGTTCATGTTATTGGGAAAAGCAGGGCAGTGGTTATGATAAATAAGGCTAATCCTGTCACGAAGCTTACTAAAGAGCAATTAAAAGGAATATTCACAGGTAAGATAACAAACTGGAAAGATGTAGGCGGAAAGGACATGCCAATAATTGTAGTATGGGCAAAACTTACACCTGGAATGAACTCATTATTCGTAAATCAAGTCCTTGATGGCGCTGCTGTAATAAAAGATGTCCTTGAGGCAACTACAGGCCCTGATTTAAGACAAAATGTGGCGTCTAATCAGGAGGCAATAGGTATTTCAGCCGCATCCGTTGCTGATGATACTGTCAAGGTTCCTGAACAGCCTGAGGCAAAAAGCGACATAATCCTCGTTACCAAGGGCAAACCGTCTGCCAATGTCCAGAAACTCATAGACTATATTAAAGGAGAGGGGCAGAAATACGTAAAACCATAAAGAGCTAACCACCTTTGGTGGTTTGTATCCTGATTAAGGGAGGATAACAACTATGAACAAGAAAAATTGGTTGGGGATATTTTTAGCAGTAACACTTTTAGCAGCTGGTATTGCATTTGCTGCATCATGGCCTGATGCCGTGATGAATAAGGTAAACGAGATACACGAACTCGAAAAGGCAAAGAAGGAGATGCCTCCATCACTGGAAGGAATACCAAATATCAGTGGTGATAAGGCGCACGAACTATGGAAGTCAAAGAAGGCTGTCTTTTTAGACAATCGCCTAAAGACGCAGTATGACACAGAAAAGATCCCCGGTGCAGAGTGGTTTTTCTGTGATGATTTAATCAAACAGGGTCCTTCTATGGCTGACAAACTCGATAAGAACAAGGAGTATATCCTTTATTGTAATGGCATTAAGTGCTGGCGTTCACCTTCTGTAGCGGTAATGCTGCATTCCCTTGGCTTTAAGGTTCACTGGTACAGGGAAGGACTGCCTGACTGGAAAAAGAGAGGTTATCCGACAGAGTAGGTTAAAATAGTGCGACAGAGCGATAGGTTGTTAGTGACTACTATACTATCGTACTACCACTCTGTCGCTCTATCGCACTATGTGAGGAGAATATTATGACGATAAAGACCAAACTGACATGGAATGTGATTATTGTGATTGCGATTGTTGCTGCCGTTGCTGCCACAAGTATTATAGGTATGGGGTTTGTTAAGAGCAAGTTATTTTACCTGACGGAGCGAAGCACACCATTTCAGATGAGGACAGCTGATTTTCAAAGAGCAATACAGGGCACTACCGCAGATCTAGTTAAGGTAAGCGCCTCAAAAGGCATAGAAGAATACAAGACCTATCGCACCGAAGCCGAAAAATCTCTGTCAGAGGTTAAAAATACTCAGGATGCATTGGAGTCCATGTCAGGAGGCGCAAAGATAGAGACTTACAATGAATTGAGCCGTATAGCAAAAGAGCTTTTTGAAATAACAGAGAGCAGACTCTATGCAGAAGAAGAAGCCGGCATGGCAAACAAGGCAATTACACAGAAACTAAAGGATGCTTCAAATAGATTGAAGGATATGGATGCTAAGATAAAAGCACTTCAACTCAACCGTTCGGCAAATTTTGTGACATCGCTGGAGGATACAAAAGGCATTTCGTCAAAACTCAGAAATATAGAAGTATTAAAGACAACATTGAAGGACCTTCAGGTTGCTATTTTCGAAATACAGCATGCTCAGGATAAAAAGACATTGATAATAGGCCGTGGAAAAGTCAATTCAGCAATAAATAGAGCGATTCAGAATGAGTATTTGAAGGAATCTAAAAATCTCATGGCAGATGTAAAGTTCTTAGGCGAAAAGATAGAGGAGATTGTAAAACTCCAGACCTCTCTTTTAGGTCAGGCTAATAGCGACATAAAGAACAAGTTTGAAGCGCTAAACAGGGATGTTAGCGAGAAACTGTCTTCTGTTATGCTCACGATCGAACAGGAAGTAGTCTCGGCAAGTGAAAAATACGGAATAGAGACAGAAAAACAGGGCAAGGTTTTTACACAGGCGAACGTAGCAACCAATGTCCTGACTGCCAATTCAGAGCTGGTTTCTCTCGGCCTGTCCATAGAGGGATTATCAACTCGGCTCTTTACCCTTATGACTGCAAAGGATGTCGAAGGCGTAGAGACCGAGATCAGGAAGGTATACGAAAAGATAGATTCTGTGCAAAAGAGTCTGGAAAGGGCCCTGACAAAACTCGATGCAAAAGAAGAAATGAAGGCATTAAAAGGTGTAGAAGGTGCTTTTACCTCAATCAGAGGTGTATTGTTAGCAAAGGATGGAATCATAGCAAAGATCCGCCATCAGATCAACATGAAGGAGAAGGCACTGCAGGCTACCGAGAGATTGAGGGAGATAGTCCTGAAGCAGGCAGCAAAGGGCAAAGAAACTGTTACTGCTGCACAGGGAGAGCAGGAAAAAGCGATTGGAATGGTTAATAAGATGGTGCGGTTCAGCACTATACTCATTGCAGCTATAGGAATAGGTGCGACTGTATTCGGCATTGCCTTTGGCTCATGGATTTATCGCTCCGTCTCAAAACCGCTTAATGAACTCATATGGGGAGCCGACCAGATAGCACAGGGAAATCTCACCTGTGCGAGGACAGAATACACAAAAGATGAAATCGGAATGGTGCACAAATCGATGTGCAAAATGATAGAAAACCTGAGAGAAATAGTCGGGAAAATGAAGACATCAACAGGAACCCTTGCAAGCAGTTCAGAGGAATTATCAGCCACGGCTATATCCCTTGAAAAAGGCTCGCATGAGCAGCATAGCCAGATAGAACAATCAGCCACAGCCATGACAGAAATGTCGCAGACAATCCTTGATGTGGCAAAAAATGCATCCCAAACTGCGGAGGCTGCTCAGAAAATGAAACAGGTAGCAATGCAAGGCAAAGATGCAATGTATGTAACAATGCAGGAGTTGCAGAAATTTGCCAATACAGTCAAGGAATCCGCAGAAAAGGTGGAATCCCTCGGGCAGAAATCAGTGGAGATAAACGAAATAATAACCTTGATAAAAGAGATAGCAGACCAGACAAACCTTCTTGCTTTAAACGCAGCAATTGAAGCAGCGCGCGCAGGAGAGCAGGGCAGAGGCTTTGCAGTGGTGGCAGACAATGTCAGACAGCTTGCAGAGAGGACAACTGTCGCGACAGAGGATATAGCAAACACCGTCAAGACAATGCAGACAGAAGTAACGGATTCCGTGAGCTTTATGAAGGAAGAGAGGGAGTCTGTAGGGAAGGTGCTTGAGCATGTAAACAGAACATTGAAGTCCATAGACGAAATCGTCTCATATGTGGAAGGGGTTGCGGATATGGTGCAGAGGATCGCGGTGGCTACAGAGGAGCAGTCTTCTGCCTCTGAGGAGGTCTCCCATAATATGGAAAACATTGCAGGAATAACGAGAGAGTTAAGCAATTCCATGGTTGAAATAAAGCGTGCAGCAGGAGACCTTTCAAAACTCGCCATAGAACTGAATTCAATGGCAGGCTGGTTTAAGGTATAAAATAGCTGATAGTTCATAGCTCATAGATGCTAATTTTTAAAGCCGTGAGCCATGAGCTAATATTGGAGATTTATGGTAAAGGTTCTAATTGTTGATGATTCGGCATTTATGAGAAACGCCTTGGCGAGCATGCTTTCTTCCGACCCTGAAATCCAGGTCATTGGTAAGGCGAGGGATGGGGTTGAGGGGATCGAGCTTGTAGAAAAATTAAGGCCTGACATTGTGACGATGGACGTTGAAATGCCGAGGATGGACGGCATCGCTGCACTGAAGCATATAATGGAGAAGAATCCCGTTCCGGTAATTATGGTAAGCTCCATTACCACAGAGGGAGCAAAGGTTACACTGGATGCCCTTGACCTCGGCGCTGTGGACTTTATACCCAAAAACCTCTCCGACCTTTCGATAAATATTGTGAAGATAAGAGAGATATTGATTGACAAAATAAAGCATATTGCCCGAAAAGGCATTGTGAAAAGGCGCATCAGGCCTGTAACAGCATCAAAGACAATAGAAATTCCCAAATCAATGCCAGTGAGGATAACAGGAGAGCGCAGGATAAACCTGGTGTCTATCGGGACATCTACTGGTGGGCCAAAGGCACTTCAGGAGATAATTCCCAAACTGCCAAAGGATTTTCCAACGCCTATAGTCATAGCCCAGCATATGCCTCCAAACTTCACAGGCCCTTTTGCAGAGAGGCTGAATCAGCTAAGCCAGATTACCGTGAAGGAGGCAGAGGAAGGGGAACCTTTAAAAAATGGTGTTGCGTATATAGCACCTGGCAGAGGACATATGAGGGTGAAAAGACCAAGGGGAATAGAGACGGTCATTGCCATTTCCGAGAATAAAGAGGAGTTTATTTATCGCCCATCTGTCGATGCCCTTATGTCTTCTGTGGCAGAATTTTTTCCTGGCAGGGCACTGGGCGTAATACTTACAGGCATGGGAAATGATGGGCTTAAGGGACTTATTGAATTAAAGAAGACAGGCGGAAGGATATTTGCCCAGAACGAAGAGACATGTGTTGTGTATGGAATGCCGAAAGCGGTTGTGGATGCAGGCATAGCGGATAAGGTCTTATCTATAGAAGAGATGGCAGGCGAAATTATAAACGCGGTTTAGGAGGTTTTTATGGCAACGGCTGCGAATACTGGAAATGATGTGGATATTGTAAAGGGTAAAGTGCTTTATGATGACGGAACTCACAGGTTTGTGTGGCTTGGATGGGAGGAGCATGAGGAAGAAGGACTGGTTCAGGTAAACCAGTACCTTATAGAAAATAAAGGCACGGGCATACTGCTTGATCCCGGCGGAATTCATGTTTTTCCCCGTGTTGTTGCAAACACATCGAGGTATATTGATTTAAGCAGGATTCAGCACATATTTTTTTCCCATCAGGACCCTGATGTTTCTTCAGGAATAGCCCTCTGGCTCAGCGTGACCCCTGCAAAGATACATCTCTCCAAATGGTGGGTAAGGTTCCTTCCCCATTATGGAATGTTCGACATGACCAGAATAGTTCCGGTAGAAGACAATGGCGGAAGGATTCAGCTTTCATCGGGCGATTCCCTTGAACTGATTCCTGCCCATTTTCTCCACTCTGTTGCCAACTTCCATGTTTATGATCCCAAGTCAAAGATACTTTTCACAGGAGACCTCGGTGCAGCAATATTCCAGAAGGGAGAGAGATACCCCTTTGTCAGGGACTTTGGTTCCCATGTGAAGCTTATGGAAGGTTTCCATAAAAGATACATGGCATCCAATTCTGTGTGCAGAAAGTATGTGGATAGAATATCGAAATATGATATAGAGATGATTGCTCCACAGCATGGAGCTATTTTTAAAAAGGAGCATGTGAAAAGATTCTGGGATTGGTTCTCGGGACTCAAGTGTGGTGCGGACATTATAAATGAGATATATTAACCTTAATGTTGCATTGACAGCAAGGACTAACATGCTTCAAAGCCCTTTACAAGCGACAGAAAACCGTATTCATGCAGAGTATAAATGTTTTAACATAGAGTTGAATCTAATGCTGAATACAACGGGGTGGTATCAAAATCTCACAAGGTGTCGCAGGCAAAGTCTTTTACGCATGTTAGTCCTTCTGTAAACCTGTGATTTTATGCAACTGTAAGGTTAAATTACTGGTAATGGAGTGACGGAGGGAATAATGGCATTGAGACTTTTTAAGAACAAACAGCAAATTGTAGCACACGATAATCTTCTGCCGGCAATACAGAAAATTTCAACAGGGCTTATTAAATCCACCCTTTTAGGCTCTACTATTACTAACACCATGGATTTAATCGATAGTAATTTTGGCAGGATAAAAGACGAGACCACATCCGTTGCCACAGCCATAGAGGAAATAGATGCTACTATCAGGGATATGTCCGGCAATGTATCGTCCATTAATACACAGGTGCAGGATATGGTCAGGCAGAACGATACGCTGGATGTGGAACTCGCAAAAAGGGTTGAGGATATATCGAGACAGCAGGAGAAGGTTACAGAGGTTGTCAATAATATCCAGAATTTAGGCGCTGCTACAGAAAATATAGGCAATATAGTCGTATCCATTTCTGACATAGCAGATCAGACGAATCTCCTTGCGCTTAATGCTGCAATAGAGGCAGCAAGGGTTGGGGACAAAGGCAGAGGATTCGCTGTTGTGGCAGATGAGGTAAGAAAACTTGCGCAAAAGACAGAAAAGCTCACAAAAGATATTGCAAATATACTGGAAGATTTGAAAGATAAGGTTATCGCTGCAGTTGGAGAGGTGGATAAGATTTCAGAGATCATCATTGCATTTGAGCATGACATAAAATCCATAAGGTCGACATTTAAAAATACAAAGGTGCTTTCCGACAGGGTCGGAGATTCTGTTAATAATCTTTCATCAGCTATTGAGGAGCAGAGCCAGGTATTGACAGATGTTACAAAGAGGGTTTCTCTTGTTGTATCCACACTTGAAGAGGCGCATAAGGTATTTTCTACAGTTGCAAAGGTTAATGTAGAGATAAACAAGATGGTTAAATTTTAACCTCTGATATGGCAGCAGGTGTGAATCAAAGACTTTACAAAGCGTTTTTCTTTATGCATACCAGAAAACTACTAACAATTCAGCTAAATGGTGAGCAATGTAATAGGTGACGGATTCAAGATTGATGTTTTACAATACTGCGAGGTGCAAAGTCTTTTCAGCACACCTGCTGCCATATGTTAGGTGATTCTTTCGCAATTTTGGTTAAAAATAAATTTGGAGGATAATCGATGAAGAGACTGATTGAAACTATGCTCTCCATCAGCCTGAAGAAAAAGGTGTTGATGGGCTATATCTTCATGAGCCTTTTGATACTCGGTATAATAGGCTTCATAGGAATAAACTTTTTTGCTGTTAAGTCAAAGTATGATCATATGAATGCCATGAGCAATGATATTCAGTTAATTACTCAGCTTAAGGCAGACATCAATGGAATCAGGGCTGCGTTTTTGAGGATGGCAATAGCAAAGGAACCTGATGTGTGGGAAAACCAGGAAGGCGTTATTGCCATGTATTCAGAAAAGAGCGATGAAAACATATCAAAACTGAGGCAAGGACTATACAAAGAAAAGATAGTCGAGATAGAGAAGACATGGGTTCCCTTCAAAGAGTCAATATTTAAAGAACTGATCCCCCTTGTGAAGTCCGGAAGGGTTGGCGAAGCAATGAATATTCTCGGAACAGTTCAGGCAGAACGGTCTAAGGCGTTTATGGGTATTGCCAATGAGATAATAGAGTTATCAAGAAAACAATTTGTTCAGGATATAGAGACCATAAACAGAGAGATAAAGAAAACAGTGACAACTGTTATAGCTGTTGTATTAGTCATTTTTTCTATAGCCTTTATAGTGTCATTCTGGTTTATAAATAAGTATGTCATAGGTGTGCTGCATAACATAAGCTATTCTGCAGAAAAGGTTGCCAGCGGAGATCTAACAGTCAGGGTCGAATCAAAAACAGGTGACGAATTTGGCAGTGTGGCAAATGATGTGACCAACATTATAAAGAAGATGCGTTATGTTATGCGTGATGTGGCAAATAAGACTGTAAATATTCTGAAAGATGCTGCAAGCCTTACTCTTTATGGAAAGGAAGTATCGCAGAGGGTGGATAAAGACCTTGAACGCACAACCACTGCCGCAACCGCAACAGAGGAGATGTCTTCTACAATCGGCGATATAGCAAGGAATATTAATATTGCATCGCAGGCAGCGGAGAATGCAATGAATGTATCGCTTAAAGGCAAAGGGATGATCAATGAGACTGTCTCATCCATAGACGGGGTGAACAGCCAGATAGAGATGGCATCTGATAAGGTCAGGGATTTATCAGAATTTTCAAAAAAGATAGATGAAATAGTCATTATGATAAAGGACATTGCAGACCAGACGAATCTTCTTGCACTTAATGCTGCAATAGAGGCTGCAAGGGCAGGAGAGCAGGGAAGGGGATTTGCGGTCGTGGCAGATGAAGTGAGAAAGCTTGCCCAGAGGACTACAAACGCCACGGCGGACATCAATAATATCCTGAGTTCCATCCATAATGGCACTATAAGCGCAACCGATATGATGGATGTGGCTGTGGAAAAAGTAAAGGCTACTGCTGCTATAGCCCGGCACCTTGACGAATCCTTTGCAGAAATACACAACAGTTTCCAGAGGGTTGCCGACATGGTGCACCAGATTGTTACCGCGACAGAAGAGCAGTCTGCTACTGTGACAGAGATTTCCACCAACCTTGCAAGCATTGCAGAAGATGCAAAAGAAAGTTCTAAGGCTGTAAAAGAAATGACATCTTCATTTAATAAATTTGGAGTAAATGCAAAGGAATTTCTCAGGCTGCTTGATGGTTTCTATGACCCTAAATTAAAGATAGGGATAGCCAAGTCTGACTATGTATTATGGCTTTACAGGATTATGGATTTAATTGATGGACAGGATATATCTATAAATATTGATGAACTCCATGCAGACAGGTCGAGGATGGGCAAATGGTATTATGGCGAAGGCAAGGAATTTTTTGGAAGCCTTGATGCATTTACAGATGTAGAGCCTTCGCATAGAAGGCTGCACGAACTTGGACTTAAGGCATATGAGGCAGCTGGCAGAGGAGACAGGGAATCAGTGAAAAAATATATAGCAGAGTCGATAAAACTGGTTGACGAAATAATTTCAATATTGACGCGGCTTGAGTCAGAGGCACAATAGAATCATGATAGGAAATATCAGGATAAAGCTCTCTGATATCATACTTTCATTTTCAAGGGCTCTGGACTTTGTTAATCCAGTAATGATGAATCATCATATTCGCGTTGCTATTATTGCCGGAGAGATAGCAAGGCAATATGGGATGCCGAATAATGAAATAGCAAATATATTTTTAGCATCAACACTGCATGATATTGGTGCATTTTCTTTAAAAGATAGGCTTGCCACTTTAGATTTCGAAATAAAGGATCCACAGTCTCATGCTGAGAGAGGATACTTTCTTTTAAAAAATACAGGCTTTGATTTGCTTTCTGATGTTGCAAGGATAATTCGATTTCATCACCTGCCATGGGCAGATGGCAAGGGAGCATATTTCGAAGGAGAGAGTGTTCATGTTGGTTCTCATATCATACATCTTGCAGACAGAATAGAGGTGCTTATAGACAGACAGAAATATATACTCAATCAGGGCAGGGAGATTTCAGATATGATTAAGACAAAGGCAGGTAGCATGTTTATGCCTGATGTGGTAAAAGCATTCGAAGAATTGTCTCAAAAAGAGTATTTCTGGCTCGATGCAGCATCTCCTGAGATCGACCAGATAATATATGACAGAAATGCACTTCCTGATGTAGAACTTGATATTAAGGAACTTTTAAAAACTGGCCGACTCTTCAGCCACATCATAGATTACAGAAGCCATTTTACAGCAGTCCATTCAGCGGGTGTCAGTGAAGTTGCAGCACTGTTGGCGCAAATGGCAGGTTTTTCTGACATGGAATGTCAGATGATGAGGGTTGCAGGTTATCTCCACGACGTCGGCAAACTGGCTGTTCCGACAGAAATACTCGAAAAGCCTGCTAATCTTTCTGTTGAAGAGTTCAATATCATGAAAAGTCATGTTTATCACTCTTACAGGATACTTGAGGCAGTATCAGGGCTTGAAATTATAAACACATGGGCATCTTTCCATCATGAGCGCATGGATGGGAATGGATATCCATTCCATCATTCCATATAAAAGGCAATGAGTTGCCTATTGGTTCAAGGATTATGGCAGTGGCTGATGTCTTCACTGCTATAACAGAGGACAGACCTTACAGGAAGTGGATGTCTGGAAAAGAAGCATTAAAAATAATAGAGGATATGGCTAAAAACAATAGCCTCGATAAAAGTATTGTGGATCTGGCAGTCACATACTTCAGGCATCTCGATGATGTGCGGCTCGATGCCCAGCTTAAGGCAGGCGAAGAGTATGTTGCTGTAAAACAATTCATGGGCTGATATAATTATGTTATGAAAGGTTATCTCTACCACAACTTAGAAGAGCTCATTGTCAGCATTGCCTGCTTTATAATTGCGATTGCAATGATAAAGAGGCACAGACAGACGCCTGACAGCCTCTCTTTTATGACCGCAGAAGGTTTCTTTATCCTTTCGGTGAGCAGCATTATTCATATCATGGGCCATATCTTAGGAGAAGTTCAGGGGCTTTTATACGGCTCTCTTATGGGTTATCTGATCGGCTTTGCTTCTATACTTGCATCTCCACTTGTAAGAAAGGAAAGCAGGGTAAAAAAATACATCCCTTTGATATTTTTTGTCCTGTTGACCGTACTGTTTTTGTCAAGCAGTATGATGGCAGACTTCTTTAAGACAAGGTTTTCACTCTGGACGCCCACGGCGTTTTTATCATCTCTTTTGTTTGTAATATATCTGTCTGAATACATCAGGAACAGGAAAAAGCATATTGGCGCTATAACAGTCGGCTTTTTCCTTGTTGCAATAAGTTCTGTATTCTTGTTCTTCCCTGCGGATGTTAGATCGTTTCCGTGGATGGCAGGGCATATTATCAGGCCGGTGGGCTTTCTGATATTGATGCTGGGATTTTCCATGAGGTGGGAATGAGGAGAAATCTATTTATAAGGCTATTTATTGTATCATCTTCCCTTGCAGTGCTCCCCGTAATGCTGTTCACGATTATATCTGTTTATCTGCAGGAGAAAGGGATGGAGCCTTTTGGTCTAAAGCTGTTTTTCATGGGATTTATACTTCTTTTAATCGTCTTCTCTTTTATTATCTCGTACATATTTGCCTCAAAGACCGAAAAGCCACTGAAGGAGTTGGTGACAGCGGCAGAGAGGTTTTCCGAGGGAGATTTCGATTACAGGGTCCCTGATGTGGATATAGAGGATTTTCAAAGGGTGAATGATGCATTTAACAGAATGGCTAAAGACATCAATCTGCTTACAAAAGAGCTGGATGATGCCAAAAATTATTTCAAACAACTTTATGATTCCATATCAAATTATGTGATTATCGTATCTCCAAACAAGTCCATCGTGGAGGTCAATGAGAGGTTTCTTATTGATACAGGGCTGAGCCGTGACGAGGTCATAGGAAAAAAATGCTGGGAGGTAGTTCACTCCTATAGCAAACCCTGCAATGAAATGGGAGAAGTGTGTTATTTAGAAGAGGTTTATAAGGATGGGATTCAAAGAGGCATAACACATGTTCATCTGATAAAGGGGAGGAGGCATATCCACAACATAGTCTATACTCCTTTCAGGGACAAGAAAGGCAATATACAGTTCGTTATCGAGGATATCCGGGACATCACCGATGTGGCAGAAATGCAGGAAAGGATTAAGGACTCCGAAAAAATGGCTGCTGTGGGAAGGCTTATATCAGGCCTTGCCCACGAGATAAACAATCCACTTGCGATAATAAGCGGTTATACACAGGTTGCAGCCCACATGGGTTTTTTGAATGAGGAAAAATTCAGGGATGTATGCGGGAAGATTGAGGAAGCATCAGAGAGAATAAATAAGGTGATGAAGATACTCATGGATTTTGCAGGTGTGGACACTGCGCCGCTTCATCCTGTGTCCATCAATGAGGCTCTGAAAAATACCCTCTCCATTTTACAGAAAGAGATCAAAAACAGGGGGGTGTCTGTAGTAGCCGAGTTTGATGTATCGGAGCCCTCTATAATGGCGCGGGAAGACATTATCAGGGCTTTTTATAATATTGCAACCAATGCCATAGAGGCCATGAGCGATACCGATAAAAGGGTATTGACAGTCAAATCCCGGGCACATAACGATAATGTTATAATTACAATCAGCGATACCGGCGCCGGAGTACCACGGGAACTCCTCAGCAGGCTTATCGAACCGTTTTTCACTACAAAGGAGTTCGGCCGCCTTGGAATGGGACTCTCGACAGCCTATTCCGTGATAAGAAATTACGGAGGGGATATTGACTTTGTGACGAATAATGGATTATCTGTTATAATCAATTTTAAGAGGCATGGGAGATAAAATGAGGAAGATTCTTGTGGTTGATGATGAACCTGATGTGGTCGAATTGCTCAGGATATTTCTAAATAATATTGGATACGAGGCCGACGTGTTTCTGTCATGTGAAGAATCCATGGAGGCGGTGCTTAACAATAAATACTGGGCGGTATTATGCGACTACATGATGCCGTGGGCTACGGGAGATAATCTCTATTACAGGATCAAAGAGATGGACAGCGAACTTGCAAAGAGATTTATTATTATTACCGGCGCTGTGCTGAATGAAAGGCTTGATGAGTTTATAAAAAAAGAGGGCGTAAGGGTTATTAACAAGCCCTTTAAACTGGAAGTGCTTAGGAATACACTCATGGAACTCGAAAAGGAAATGTCTTAAATTGTCATTCCGAACGAAGCGAGGAATCTCTCTGTTTGAGATTGCTTCGCTTTGCTCGCAATGACAGAAAAGAGAGTGCTTTAGATGAAGGAAGAGATTTTAGAAAAGATTATTTTAGAGACTGTAGATATTCCGAGCCTTCCTACAGTGGCAATGAAGGTCTTGCAGTTGATGAATAACGACTATTCGTCCATAAACGAGCTTGAGAAAATTATTTCCAGAGATCAGTCATTTTCCACAAGACTTCTCAGGATTGCCAATTCTCCATATTACGGCCGCGGCAGGAGCATAGACACGATATCTACGGCTATAATTCTTATTGGCTTTAACACCATGAAAAATCTTGTTGTTGCAGCATCATTGAAGGATATTCATAGGAAGTTCGGTCTATTCGAACAAAGGCTATGGGAACACAGTCTCGGCGTGTCCATTGCAGCATCCATGATTGCCATGGAGACAAAGCTGGTTCAATCAGAAGAGGCTCTCGTTGCAGGGCTGATCCATGATGTTGGAAAAACAGTTCTTAACAACAGCCTGCCGGAGCAATACTCTGCAGTTATTGAGAAGATCTATGAAGAAGGACTGCCTTTTATAGAAGTCGAAGACGAGATGCTCGGGTTTAACCACTGCAATGTAGGCGGCCTTATCGCACGTAAATGGAAACTGCCTAAAAATCTCGAGGTTGTCATAGAATATCATCATGCCGAAACATTTCCTGCCTTTGAAGACAGCAATTTTGAGACATTCTGCGAGATCATCAGGATAGCGGATGCAGTCTGTCTGAACATGGGTATTGGTTTGAGACGACCTGTTGATGTTTCGAAAATCGAACTGGAGCGCCTCGGTATGCCAGAGGAAAAATTCAATGAATTGCAGGAAAAAATAAAGAAGGCATACACCGAACAAAAGGCTAAGTTATTGGAGTAACTTCAGTTTGTTGAGTTCATAGTGTTCGTTGTGTTGAATAAACTCAATAGACTTGATAAACTCAATGAACCCGATAGACTCAAGAAACTGAACTTTTGCCCGATAAAAAGGCAAGATGGCAAGAGATGAAGGCATAAGAGAGCCTTATAGTATTGCTGGTATACGTAGCATAGGACATGCCCATGTCTTTCCCAAAACCCGCATTACCCGCAAGATAAAAAAGATTGTCAAAGAAGAAAAGAAGCCTTCTGAAGAACCCAGAGAACAAAAGAAAGAAGGCATCGACATAGAGGTATAATTTTCCTACCACAGGAAAAAATTTCCTACCAGTCTATAATCCGTAAAGAAACACTATTGAAAGAAAAGCAGGCACAGCTTCAAAGCCTTTATCAATGCGATGAGATTATTTTTCTGCCTGTTTTTCTGCTAAATGCAAAAGGTGCTCCTGAAGTTGCCCTTAAACAGCGGGAGGGTTCGGCGCTAAGGTATCGCTATTTAAGGCTTTTCGGCACACCTGCTATCCATATATCAGAAGGTTTTGTTATGGATTATGTATTAACAGTTGTGTCGAACATTTATCGTTGTGCGCTTGACGCTGTCTTGGCATCAATATTGCTAATATCTTAATCAAGTCTAAAAACAGGGAAGGCTGCCAAAAAGGATAATATGTACAAAGGCACATACATTGCAATGACAGGGGCGGTGCTGAGAAGTCAAGAACTGGACAGTGTCGCCAATAATTTGGCGAATGCCAGCACCGCAGGGTACAAGAAGACTTCATTCTCCTCACGCCTTTATCCATTGCTGGAAGGCACTTCTCAAAGACAGGACTCGATTTATCCGGATGCAAGGGCAATGACTTATTTCGGGAAGTACCATATTGATACGTCTGAAGGAAACATAAAAACAACAGGAAACCCCCTTGACCTTGCTGTAAATGGAGATGGCTTCTTTGCAGTCGAAAGCAAAGGCAAGACCTATTACACCAGAAACGGCTCTTTCAACATGAATAAGGATGGATTCCTGGTTACCGGAAGTGGACAGAGAGTGCTTGATACTACAAATAAACCTATCAGGATCGAGGGAGAAAATATAAGTGCTGAAAAGATAAATGTAACTCCTGACGGGAACATTTATGTAAACGGCAATGTCTTGAGCAAGATTAAGCTTGTAAATCTCAATAATATACAGCATGTTGGAGGATCATTATTTTCAGGGAATGAAATGGGTGCTCCCAAGGGCGAGATACTGCAGGGCAGTATTGAGATGTCTAATGTTAATCCAATACAGGAGATGGTCGGCATAATAACTGCATTAAGACAGTACGAAACAGCCCAGAAGGTCATTAAAAACTTTGATGACCTTTCGCAGAGGGTTGTTTCTGAGATAGCAAAAGTATAAGGGGGTATATGGAATGATCAGGTCACTCTTTACAGCAGCAACAGGCATGCATGCACAATCTCTTAATGTGGATGTTATATCGAATAACCTTGCAAATGTAAATACTGTTGGTTATAAGAGGGGCAGGGCCGATTTTCAGGATTTGGTTTATCAGACAATAAAGGCCCCGGGTGCGCCATCAGGAGAAGGTGTCCAATTGCCGACAGGAATACAGATCGGTCTCGGCGTCAAGCCCGTTGCTGTGCAAAAGCTTTTCACGCAGGGAGATTTCATCAATACCGGCAATGACCTTGACCTTGTTATAGAGGGAGACGGCTTTTTCCAGGTTACAAGGCCAGATGGAACCATAGCTTACACGAGGGCGGGGGCATTTAAGCTTGACAGGGACGGAAGGATTGTGACTTCAGATGGCTATCCCCTTGAGCCGGCAATTACCATCCCCTCAGATACAACCAAAATCACTATAGCCTCTGATGGACGCGTCACTGTGCTGCAGGCAGGCAGCACCACGCCTGTTGAGATTGGCACTATCGAAACAGCAAGATTCATAAATCCCGCCGGACTTCAGGCAATTGGCAAAAACCTGTTCCTCTCCACCGATGCATCAGGAGAGGCCGCAACCGGAACTCCGGGCACAGAGGGGCGGGGCAACCTGAATCAAGGCTTCCTTGAGATGTCCAATGTTAATGTCGTGGAAGAGCTGGCAAATCTTATAATCGCCCAGAGGGCGTATGACCTTAATTCAAAGGCTGTTCAGGCATCGGATGAGATGCTTCAGACCGCTACTGCGTTGAGGAGATAGATGATGAAAGGCGATAGGCAATTGGCAATAGGCGATAGGAAGAAAATAATCTTCTATCTGTTAGTGCTTAGCGCTTACTGCTTACTGCTCACCGGTATATCTGAATCTGCTGAAAAGGAAAACCTGATGTCAGATATTAACCGGATGATACTGAGGGAGCTGAAAAATTCGGTTTCTGAAGATGTTGAAATTACCGGTCTGAGGGTGCTTGAAGGGATGGATGCTTTAGAAAATTTAGAGGGCTATAAAATCAATGCTGTTGCGATGAATGGATATGCTGGCCGTAATAAAGTGAATTTTATGGTTGACCTTAGAGATAAGAAGAGAATGAGTAGAAAAAATATAATTGTTGAAGCGTCTTATGATGTTCTTGTGGATGTTTTTATTTCTTCAAGACCCCTTACAAAGGGGACTGTACTAACAGCGGATGATTTTTATGCTGTAAAGCAAAAAAGCTCGAAACTGCCTGTTGGTGCTGTACTGGGCAGAAATGATGTTGAAAAAAAGATACTTAAAAACAACATTGGACAGGGAGTTATTATAAGGGCCGATTACCTGACAAATCAGTTGAGCATTAAAAGAGGACAAAGGGTGGATGTTGTGGTGGAAGGGGATAATGTTGCTATATCGACTCATGGAATATTGAAAAATGACACAGTGGTAGGTGGAACAGCGAAAGTATTATGTGATGTCTCCAAAAAGGAGGTTATCGGGGTCTTAATATCACCGAATACAGTGAGGGTGAAGATATGAAAAAGCGTCAAGCGTGGAGCGTCAATCGTAAAGCGTTAAAAAAACTCGTTACTCGTTACGTATTAGTTACTGGCTACTGGTTACTGGCTACTGTTTTGTTTGGTTGTGCTTCCGGTTTAAAAGAGGCTCGCGAGATAAAAAATGCGCCTATGCCGCCAAGGTATGTGGAGACAAAGGAGAAAGAAATTTATTCTTCCGAAGGTTCTCTGTGGAAGGACAGCGCATCCCTTTTTGAAGACAGGAGGGCAAAAAGGGTAAATGACCTTGTGACCATACTGATTAATGAAAAGTCCACTGCATCCAAAAAGGCAACAACTAATGCGAGCCGTGATTCTTCTGGTGATTATGGATTGGAGAATTTTTTCGGTATGGATACGGACTTTGGCATACAGAAGCTCCCCATGGTAAATGGGTTTTATAAAGGCACGAATGTGTTTTCTCCGTCTGCTAAAGGAAAGGCCGGATCCGATTTCAAAGGAAAAGGCGATACAACAAGGGAAGGCAAGCTTGCGGGAACTGTAACGGCAAAAGTTGTGGAGGTTTTGCCTAATTCAAATTTGGTACTTGAATCGAGGAAAGAGGTCGTAGTGAACAATGAAAAGGAGATACTGGTATTGAGGGGTATTGTCAGACCTGATGATATAGCCCCGAATAATACGATTTCATCGCAGTATGTGGCTGATGCCCAGATATATCTTGTGGGTGACGGCGTTCTGGATGACAAGCAGTCTCAGGGCTGGTTGGTGAGGTTTTTGGATAAGGTATGGCCATTCTAACGACAGAAGACAGAAGTCAGGAGTCAGAAGTCAGACAGAGAAAGACATCTCTATATTCTGTTATCTGTGCTCTGTTATCTGTTATCTGTATTCTGTCTTCTGCTCATGCCGAGCGTATAAAAGACATTGCCACGTTCTCCGGCATAAGGGAAAATGAACTTATAGGATACGGTCTTGTTGTCGGACTCAACGGGACAGGCGATAAGGACGGAACGTACATATTCCAGCCCTTTGCCAATATGCTCACCAGAATGGGGATCAGCGTTAATGCTGCTGATATAAAGGGAAAGACAAAGAATATAGCAGCAGTAATAGTTACTGCAAAACTGCCCACTATGGTAAAGCCTGGATCAAAGGTGGATGTGCAGGTATCGTCCATCGGAGATGCAAAGAGTCTTCAGGGAGGAACTCTTTTAATGGCGCCTTTGAGGGGGCCTGATGGAAATGTCTATGCAGTTGCACAGGGCCCTGTATCTATCGGCGGATTTCTGGCCGGTGGCGCCGGTGCGCAGGCAATTAAGAACCATCCAAATGTAGGCACTGTGCCTAACGGCGCAATTGTGGAGAAAGAGGTGCCTGTGCAATTAAACGACAAAAACAGGCTGGATCTCTTGTTGACCGTTCAGGATATTACAACCGCCAAAAAGACCGCTGATAGGATCAATATGGGTCTTGGAGGGGTCTTTGCCAGGGCCGAGGGTCCTTCTGTTGTCTCCATAAAAGTACCTGATGCCTATGCGAACAGGGTAGTGGATTTGATGTCAAAAATAGAACTCATAAATGTTGATGTGGATGTGCCTGCGAGGGTTGTTATCAATGAAAAGACAGGCACAATTGTCATAGGAGACAATGTAACCATCAGTCCAATTGCCCTTGCCCACGGAGGATTAACTATAGAGATAAAAGTTGAATATCAGGTATCGCAACCTCCTCCGTTGGCACCTGAAAAGGCTGCAACAGCGGTTGTTCCAAAAATAGAAATGAAGGCAGAAGAGAAAAAGGCGCCATTGGTAGAGGTAAAGGGAACAACAATCGGCGAACTTGTCAAGGCACTCAACGTGTTGGGTGTAACGCCAAAGGATCTGATAGCAATTTTGCAAGCAATTAAGACATCCGGAAGTCTTAAGGCAGAACTGGTGATAATGTGAAGACAGTAACAGGCATAACTCCAAATCCTGAGTTCCAAATCAAGGACTCAACAGACCCAAAGGTCATGGCAAAGCAGATAGAAACCGTTTTTTTGAACGAGTTTTTAAGGATAATGATGGAGCAGACATCCTTTGGCAAAGACAGGACTGTTTCGACTTATATGCCTTATATAACATCAGAGATTGCCAGGTCTATTACCGAAAGGGGCATAGGCGTTGGTGATTTCTTTTTAAGGACCCCATCAGCAGGCATTCAGGATACAAAATCCCCAAATACGTTACCTCAAAACACTTTATTATTTGACGGAAAACTGAAACTTCCTGCAGTGGGTAAAGTGACTTCAAGATACGGTTTGAGGCATGACCCTATTGATGGAAGGCTGAGGCATCACAACGGAATAGATATTGCAATGCCCGAAGGCAGCCATGTAAAAGCTGCCAGAGAAGGAAAGGTGGTATTCAGCGGGCTGTTGTCTGGATATGGTAACACTGTAATTGTGGATCATGGGAATGGACTGACCAGCCTTTATGCCCATAATTCTTTAAATCTCGTAAAGACCGGCGATGTTGTTGATAAAAATAGCATTTTGTCACTGTCAGGCTCATCCGGGAGGTCCACAGGTCCCCATCTGCACTTTGAGGTAAGGAAAGACGGGGTGCCGGTAGATCCAACGGGCATGATTGGTTAATTTTTGTTTAAATCCTCCGATATATAGATATAGGTCTTATAAGACCTATATTAACAAAACAAGGAGGATAAGAAGATGAGAATAACGGATAAGTTAGAAGTTGTTGGGCCTAATTTACAGAAGCCCGACAAGCCTAAGGAAAAAGGAGGGGAAAGATCCGAGGAGGTTTTATCCAAGGATCAGGTAACGGTCTCGGAAAGGGCCAAAGAGATTGGCAGGCTCCAGGTGGAGGTTAGTAAACTCCCCGAGATACGGACAGACCGTGTGGATGAAATTAAAAACGCTATCAATGCCGGAACCTATGATGTCAAAGGCGAGGCAGTAGCAGGCAAACTTTTGAAGGAGGCTATCATTGACTCACTTGTATGAGGATTTAATCGATGTGCTGGAGAAGGAGTTTTCTCTTTGTACGCAACTGGTTGAGCTTTTGCAAAAAGAGAAGGATGTTATAGCGAGCCTTGATCCAAGGGCACTTGAGCAGTTGCTGTGCGACAAAGAGGCTATAACAACCCAGATAAGGGTATGCGATGAGACCCGTGAAAAGATACTGGATAATCTCGGTTTTAAAAATAAGACCATATCCGAGGTTGCCGGGATGGCAGAAAACAGTTACAGGGAGAGATTGACGAGCATAGCCTCCAGGTTTACATCCATAATTCACAGCATATCAGAGCTTAACAGATTTAACAGCATATTGATTGAGAAGTCCCTTTATTATATAAAGACCTCATATAATTTCTTGAATAACTTTGATGTAAGCGCACGCCAGAAGATATCGGTGGAGGCATAAATGGCTGTACTGGGTCTGTTTGACATCGGCAAAACCGCCTTGCTGACGACAAGAAGGGCGCTTGATACCACAGCCCATAATATTGCCAATGCCTCGACACCTGGTTATACAAGACAGGATGTTGTTTTTCAAAACATACCAACAGGAACAATAACCTCTGTCGGCATGACAGGCAGAGGAGTTAGTATTACAGAGATAAAAAGGATGTATGATGCATTTACCACTTTGCAGGTAAGAACAGAAAAATCGAATTTTTCATACTGGGACGCATATCAAAAGTCTATTTTAAAGGTAGAAAATATTTTTAATGAGGCATCAGATACAGGGATAAGTCCTGTAATTACCGATTTCTTCAATGCATGGCAGGAGGTATCGCAGAATCCAGAAGGATATGCACAGAGGACGCTGTTAATTAAAAAGGCCGAATATCTTACCTCACGTATAAGCAGAGCTTACTCTTCTATAGATGATGAGAGAACAGAATTATTTAAGAGTAGCCAGAGCCTTGTAGATGAAGTAAACAGCATTGCAAAAAAGATAGCTGATTTGAATGAGCAAATATCAACGTCTCCAGGCGCATTGGATTTAAAAGATCAGAGAGACATTCTTGTTGAGAGGCTTAATGAAATAGTAAGGGTCAGCACATTTGAGGATAATGTTGGTAGGTACTCTGTTTTGATAGGAGGAGTGCCAATTATTGATGGTGGAAAGACTTATACAATGAGCGTTTCGACTGACACAGACAATAATATGCATTTTTATATAACATTGCCAGGGGAGATAAAGGAAATCACTAATGACATATCGAGTGGAGAGCTAAAGACAAACATTGATTTAAGAGAAACAGTAATACCCGACTATATGAACAGGCTGAATGCCTTTGCATTAGACCTTACTCTAACAATAAATCAATATCATACAAGCGGTTATGGGCTTGATAGCTCTACAGGAAATTATTTTTTCACCAATATAAGCAATCCTTTTACAACAAAAGATTCCAGTGTATCAGGAGGGTCTATTACAGATGCCAATGTGACAATATCGAATCTTCATATGGTGGATTTTGAGAAACAGTATAAGATTGACTATATAGATAGTACGAAATATGCGGGATTGCCTGCTTCGCAACAGGCCGAATACCAAAAAGAAGAAGCTGGTGCTATAGATATTTACTGGCGTGTTCAAGAATCAACAGATGGTAAGACATGGACAACTATTGATCCTGAAAAGATTAATATAGATACTACTGTTGCAAATGAAAGAACTCTTAAATTCTATGGCATCGATGTTAAGATAGATGGCACGCAGGCTAACTTGTTAGCCACTTCTCCGACCTTTGAAACATTCACTATACGCCCTTATGCTAATGCTGCAGCGAATATGGATGTAGCGGTTTCAGACCCAAATAAGGTAGCTGCTGCATCAGGAGATCTGGATACGAAATTTACGATAACAACAGGTGTGAATGATACAATTATTGTTAACGGTAATCCTGTTACGCTTTCCAACGGCAGTTATAACAGATTCGAACTTGCAAATGAACTCCAGACACGATTAAATGCCTTGCTTGGAGCCGGCGCTGTCACTGTAGCTTTCGACGCCCAGATAAATAAGTTTAGGGTTACAAACAACACAGTTGCAGGCAGCGTTACCATTAGCTGGACATCGCAAAGCACAACAGCCGAGGATCTTTTCGGATTTACCTCTAATGCTGATTCCGTTATTCCTCAAAGTGGGTATGCTGAAAGCATTAACGAAATCAAAGGTGGGTCAATTGTTATAGGTAGCTCAAACAATACAATCAGGTTCAGCGAAGACGGAGGAAACTCGTATAATGATGTTACTATCCCAAGCGGTATATATACAAGGGATGAGCTTGCAGCTGTGCTAAAAAAAGCCTTGGAAGATGCTAATACTACAAGTGATACTTACACTATTTCATATAGTACTGCTACTAAAAAATATACTATCCAAAATGACGCTGGAAATATCAATAGCATTATTTTAGACTGGACTAATACAACAACTACCGTAGAAAATATTTTTGGGTTTAACTCTAACTCTATTATTAGCGTTGGCGGTTCTGATTTGAGCGATTTTGAAGTTTATCCAATTTTACCCGGCGACAATAGTAATGCAAAGCTGATTGCTTCTTTTGCAGGAAGTGGTTTTATAAAAGGTAGCACACCTATTGATTATTACAGAGCGATAGTCACAGATGTCAGTGTAGAAGCAAACTCGGCAAAGATAAGCCAGAAATTTCACAATACTATGGTTGAAGAACTGGAGAGGAAAAGGCAGGAGGCATCTGGAGTCAATCTGGATGAAGAAGCTGCAAATCTTATTAAATACCAGAAATCTTTTGAGGCTGCTGCAAAGATGATAAGCGTTGCAGATAGCCTCCTGGATGCACTTATAAATATGGCAGGGAGATAATGATTGGTAGCCAGTGGTCAGTAGCCAGATTATTTTTCCTGGCTACAGGTTACTGGTAACTGGCTACTAAATCAGGAGGTATAGATGAGAATTACCACAAAGATGTTTTATGACAGGTTCCTTTCTGATATGCAGAAGAATATGGAGACTGTATTTAAAGCAAGTGAGCAGATCTCAACACAAAAAAAGATTAATCGTCCTTCTGATGATCCTACAGCAATGTCGAGGATTATTGGTTACACAACACATATATCGGCAATTGGCGAATACAAAAGGGCAATAGATTCAGCCAAAGGCTCTCTTGAGGCTGCAGATTCGTCATTGTCGGGGTTAAATGATATTTTAACAAGGGCAAAAGAACTTGCACTGAGCGGAGCAACAGGGACCACCGATGCAAATTCAAGACTTATGATAGCAAAAGAGATTGGTGTTCTGTTTGAAAGCGCTGTTGGCATTGCAAATACGAAAGTCGGCGATAGATATATATTCTCTGGATTCAAATCGAATATTGCACCCATCGATGTCAACACGGGTGAGTTTGTTGCCGATACCAATATTTTCGAAATAAGTATAAGTCAGAGCATAGAGATTGGATTAAATATTCCAGCGAGTGAATTATTCAGCTTCAAGCGGGTAAATTCAACAGACCCACCAAATGCTGTCCTGCCGCCGTATAATTGGAATAATAACGGAACTATTACAATTCCCGATGCAGACCCTATTTCTGCAATCTATACTTCTTCGGGAAGTTTTACAAACCCTTCATCAGATGTATTCACAGTCAACGGAGGGACTTTAACCGTAACAGTGGGAGAAAATGATACCACGCCTGTAAACATTACAATTGCTCCTAATGCTACGCTCAATGATGTCAGGAATACTATCAATACTGCAAATGCTGGTGTAAAGGCAGAAGTTGTGAATTTCGGCACATCGGCAAGTCCTGATTACAGGATAGTTGTTGCATCAAACCCTATTGGCAGTTCCGACAAAATAAAAATAACTGTGAGCACATCGGACGGTGCAGGCACAGGACTTAATAGACTTGCATATGACCCGCTCGGAATAACGAACATGACTCTCGGCACAAATATTACAAATTACAACTACGTTACCAACCTTACGAGTAATGATGATATAGTAATAAACAACTCCAACGACCAGATTTACATTAAAGAGGGTGCTGTGAACGGAACAGCGGTTATAACTCAGGGGACATATACCCCGACACAATTGGGTACAGCTATAAAAAGTGCATTGGAATCTGCGACTGCCTCTGCAAACACATATACCGTTTCCTACAATTCTGCAACCAAGAAGTTTACTATTGCAAGCGACGCAGGCAATGCAGATGCCCTTGATCTACTGTGGAGCAGTACAAATACAAAAGCAGCGCACTTACTCGGATTTGATACGGTAGATACTACTGGTATAGGTGCTGGAGGCTCTGATATCAGCGACTTCTCAGTACTAAATTCAAATTACTACAGTTTCAACAATAACTACCTGAACGACAACAATGTATTGAGGGCACTGCACTTCTTAAAAGTCTCCCTCGAAATGAATGATGTTGGTAGAATACAAAAGGCGCTTGATTATATTAACAAGGTGGCAGAAAAGGTTTATCAGCAGCAGGCAGAGGTGGGAGCCAGATTAAATAAACTTGATCAGGAATTCAGATTTCAAGACAATAGGGAATATGATATTCAGACTTATCTTTCTAATGATCAGGATGCAGATATCCCAAAACTGACTGCGGAACTTGCGCAGAGTCAGGCTGCACTTGAGAGCCTGCGTGTAGCTTCATCAAATTTCTTGAGGACAAGCCTATTTGATTTTATCAAATAACAGATGACAGAAGATAGAAAACCAAAAAATTGCTACAGGCCACTGGTCACTGGCTACTAAAATGCTTGTTCTAACACGAAAAGCAAATCAGACTATAAACATCGGGGACAATATTAAAATTAAAATTGTCGAGATCGGTAACGGTTTTGTTAAGCTTGGAATTGAGGCGCCTCGCGAACTTCCTATTTACAGGGAAGAACTCTACGAAAAATTGAAACAGTTAAATGTGGAATCGGCAAAATTAGATATGGATAAACTTAAAGATTTTCTTGGAATAAAAAATACTTAACAATTGTCCGGGGTGAAGATGAAGATAAATACGACAAGATTCGGGGAAATAGAAATAGAAGAAAACAAGATTATTAATTTCCCATTGGGAATTCCTGGATTTGCCAATCTGAAAAGGTACATACTTCTGGACTATAAAGACCCTATAAAGTGGCTCCATGCAGTGGATGATCCTGATATTGCATTTATAGTTACCGAGCCCTTTGGCCTTTTCCCTGACTATTCTCTTACTATAGAGGACGATGTTGAACAATTTCTTGAGATTACGGATGTAGCAGAGACCATTGTTCTTGTAATTCTCAATGTTGCTGACAACAGCTTGAATGCAAATTTAAAGGCCCCTATAATTGTTAACATATCCAAACTAAAGGCAACACAGATAATCCTCGAAGACGAACGTTATTCCTTCAGAGTACCGGTGCCTTCGCTGTCAACAACGCAACAGAGCAACAGAGCAGCAGAGCAGTAGTTTATTACCTTACTGTTCTGCTGCTCTACTTTGAAAAAATCTATGTGAAAGTGTTATTTTATTTAGTAGCCAGGATTTATGTTCTGGTTACTGGTCACTGGTTACTAACAAGGGAGGTTATAGATGAAGCGTGTTCCAATGACACCTGAAGGCTATCAGAAACTCAAGGACGAGCTTGATAGGCTTCTAAAGGTCGAAAGATCCAGGAACATTCAGGACATAGCCGAGGCAAGGGCGCATGGCGACCTGTCCGAGAATGCGGAATACCATGCTGCAAAGGAGCGGCAGTCTTTTATAGAAGGCCGTATTCAGGAACTTCAGGCAAAACTGGCAATGGCCGATGTGATAGATCCTGCAAAAATAAACCAGTCAAAGATTGCATTCGGTGCAAAGGTGAAGGTTGTTGATATAGAGGCTGATACAGAGTATGAATTCACCCTTGTGGGACCGGGGGAGGCAGATGTAAAAAACGGGAAGATCTCCATTAGCTCACCTGTAGGAAGGGCATTGATCGGAAAAGAGGTGGGCGATGTCGCAGTAGTAAAGGCGCCTGCAAGGACTATAGAATACGAGATCACAGAGATTAACTTTGTCTAAATATTTTAAAGCAAAGACAGTTGATAACTTCTCTTTAAACAAACACTTCAGTTTATTAAATCTCAGTCCATTATCGGACATAGACATTCCTCAACCCGGTCAATTCTATATGCTTCAGGCTGGCGATACCTGCGATCCGCTTTTAAAACGGCCTTTTAGTATTTTCAGATATGAAGACAATTTGCTGAGCTTTCTTTACAGGATAAGGGGCAAAGGGACACTATCGCTTTCGCGTCTTAAAAGCGGAGATATTATTAATGTAATCGGTCCACTTGGAAATAGTTATCCAGTGCCTGACGGGGACTTTATTGCCCTTGCAGGAGGAATAGGAATTGCCTCGTTATTGCCACTTCTTGATAGATTTAAAAACAGGGCATATCTTTTCTATGGTGCGAGGAACAAGGAAGAACTGGTAATGATAGATGCAGCAAAGGGGATATCAAAAGAAACATTTATAACTACAGATGACGGCTCTGAAGGTAAGAAAGGATTGATAACAGATTCTTTAATCGATTTTCTTAACCCATCACGCATTACGCATCACGCATCACGCATATATGCCTGTGGCCCAACACCGATGTTGAAAGAACTCCATCGCATTATAAAATCCCAAATCCAAAATCCCAAATCCCAAATTATTGAGTGTTATGTTTCCATGGAAGAACACATGGCATGTGGTGTAGGTGCGTGTCTTGGCTGTGTTGTAAAAGTCAGGGGTCAGGAGACCGTAGATAGTAGCCAGAAATGGATTTACAAAAGAGTTTGCAAAGAAGGACCTGTATTTGACATAAAGGATATTATATGGGAATAACTCCAAACTCCGAACTCAGAACCCCGAACTTATCGGTAGATATCGCGGGATTAAAGCTTAAGAATCCTGTGATGACCGCATCAGGTACATTCGGATACGGAGAGGAATATTCAGAGTTTCTCGATTTGAGCATGCTTGGAGCTATTGTTGTTAAAGGGCTTTCCATCACACCGAGACAAGGGAATCCTACACCGAGAATTGTGGAAACACCTGCAGGAATGCTCAATGCCATTGGACTTCAAAATATAGGTGTTGAGACATTTATAAAGGAGAAACTTCCATTTCTAAAACAATTTAAAACCCCTGTCATTGCAAATTTTTTTGGAGACAGCATAGATGAATATATTCATGCAGCAGAGGTGCTAAGCAATGCAGAAGGTGTCCATGCCCTTGAGATGAATATATCATGCCCGAATAAGCAGGCAGGATGGATAGTTTTCGGAACAGATCCTAAAACAATGGAGCAGGTTGTAACTGCTGTGAGGAAGGCAACAAAACTTCCCCTGATAGTCAAGCTTTCACCTAATGTTACGGACATCGGTCTTATGGCAAAAGTAGCGGAAAACGCAGGCGCTGATGCGGTATCTCTGATAAATACCATAACCGGTATGGTTGTGGATGTGAAAAAACGGAGGCCGGTGCTTGCAAATAACACAGGCGGGCTTTCAGGTCCTGCTGTAAGGCCAATAGCAGTGAGGATGGTCTGGGAGGTATATAAGGTTGTGAAGATACCGATTATAGGCATGGGCGGAATAATGAACGCCAATGATGCCCTCGAATTCTTAATAGCAGGTGCAAGGGCTGTTGCTGTTGGCACTGCAAATTTCGTAAATCCGACTGCGACAATCGAAATAACAGAAGGGCTGAAGAGATTTCTTAAGGAGGAAGGGCTGTCTGATATAAATGAGATCATCGGAAGCCTGAAAGTTGGCTCATAGCTGATTGCTCATAGCAAAAAACTATAAAACTGTGAGCCATGAGCCATGAGCCATGAGCGAATTATAACTCTTACCACTGACTTCGGATACAAAGACCCTTTTGTCGGCGAGATGAAGGGGGTTATCTTATCCATAAACCCCTCTGTAACTCTTGTTGATATAACCCATGCAATAGAGCCTCATAACATAGAAGAAGGGGCATTCATCATCGGCTCCAGTTATAAATATTTTCCGTCAGAAACCATTCATATTACAGTTGTTGACCCGGAGGTCGGCTCTGAAAGAAGGCCGATCATCGTTGAGGCAGATGGCCATTATTTCGTAGGTCCTGATAACGGGATTTTTTCTTATATAATGTCTTTTTCAGAAAAGTTAAAGGTTCTTCATATAAAAGAAGAGAAATACATGCTGTCCGAGTATAGTCCGACTTTTCAGGGGAGGGATATATTTGCCCCTGTTGCTGCATGGCTATCGAGAGGGATTGCATTAGAATCATTCGGATGCACAATTGACGACTTTAAGAGGTTTGAAGTTCCGGTGCCGAAGGTTGAAGGTGATAAGATTTCTGGGGAAATTATTTATGTAGACAGATTCGGCAATGCAATTACCAATATCAGGAAAGGTACTTTGCAGGGATTGGGCGAAAAATATTCAGTTAAAATAAAAGGTAAGATTGTCCGGACCGTAAAAAATTATGCTCAAGCATCTGACAAAGGCCTTTACTGCCTCATCAATAGTTCCGGCCATTTAGAGTTTTTTGTTAACATGGATAGCGCTTCAAGGCTATTTAATATTAACAAAGGCGAAAAAGTAACTGTTTTAAGGCAGTAGCCTGTAGCCAGTTAATTGACAACACTACAGGTATTTTTTATTATTAAAGGCTAAATTGAGCGGTTATTATATTATGTCAGGCACGGCTCGAAGACTTTAAAAAGTGTTAGTTCAAGTGTAGTATAAAAGATTATAATTGCATTATCCAACAAGTATTCAATGTTGTAGATTACGGATACAGGAGAGATGTTAATACAAGTGCGGAGTTTAAAGTCTTTTCACCGTACCTGACATATATTTTCTTAATTAGAATTTAGATAAAGCTTTTATATGGAAAAATTATTAAGGATATTGGGCTCATGGGCACTCTCTGTCATAAGGAGAATGGGACATATGTTCACATTCCTCATGAATGCCTTTTATTTTATTTTCTCACCTCCATTTAAATTTAATCTGCTTCTTAAACAGATAAGATTTTTTGGAAACAAGTCAATGATTATAATCCTTCTGACAGGTTCATTTACAGGAATGGTACTTGCCCTTCAGTTGTTTTATACCTTAAGAAAATTCGGCTCCGAGGCATTATTAGGTCCTGCCATAGCCTTAAGCCTTATAAGGGAACTCGGTCCTGTGCTTTCCGCCCTTATGGTAACGGGAAGGGCAGGTTCTGCCCTTACTGCCGAGATCGGCATAATGAGGATCAGCGAGCAGATCGATGCCCTTACTGCAATGGCATTGAACCCCATGAGGTATCTAATCATTCCCAATATAGCCGCTGCAATAATGGTTTTCCCTTTACTTGCAGCTATTTTTGATGTAATCGGCATATACGGTGGTTATGCAATAGCAGTAAAGCTTTTAGGAATGAGCGAGGGGACTTATTTTTCTCAGATGGAGGTATTCGTTGAAATGAAAGACATAAGGCAGGGATTGTACAAATCCATAAGCTTTGGGGTCATTGTCTCATGGGTATGCTGTTATAAAGGTTTTTATACAGGATACGGAGCAGAAGGTGTTAGCAAAGCAACTACAGAGGCGGTTGTTATGTCTTCTGTATTAATTCTGATATGGGATTACTTCTTAGGCTCGGTATTGTTGTAAGAGGTAAATGTAATGATAGAAGTTATAGATCTTGAGAAATCCTTTGATAGCCAGAGGGTGCTGGATGGTATAAATCTTACTATTTTTGATAAAGAATTAATGGCTATCATAGGGAAGAGCGGAGGAGGCAAGAGCGTGTTTTTAAAGCACCTTATCGGCCTTCTTAAGCCGGATAAAGGAAGCGTGCTCATTGATGGCATTGATATCACGAAGCTTGGCGGAAGGGAACTGGACAGTATAAGAGAAAAACTTGGCGTGGTCTTCCAGGGAGGTGCACTATTTGACTCTCTAACTGTCTATGAAAATGTAGCATTTCCACTGAGGGAAAAAACAAAGGTGAGCAAAAAGGAGATCCATGACAGGGTAATGCAGGCACTTGAAGATGTAGGGCTATGGGGTATGGAAAAAAAATATCCCGCGGAAATAAGCGGCGGCATGAGAAAGAGGGTAGCACTTGCCCGCGCCTTGATAACGGAACCGAAGATCGTATTCTTTGATGAACCGACTACAGGCCTTGATCCCATTATTCTGAATTCCATCCACAGACTTATAATAGATACTCATAAGAAATACGGTTTTACAGGCGTGATAATAAGCCATGATATTCCTGAAATATTTGATGTTGCTGACAGGGTTGCAATGCTTCATAACGGAGTAATAGTAGAGGTGGGGACGCCGGATGAGATTAAAAACTCTTTAAATCCTATAGTGAGACAGTTTATAATTGGGATGGAAGTCCCTTCATTTAAACCTTAAAGGAGTTATAGCAATGAAGAAGTTTGACCTTGAACTGGCTGTAGGCTTTTTTGTGCTGATAGGCATTCTTGCCCTCGGATACATATCCATAAAATTGGGGAAACTTGAAGTCATAGGCGGAAGGGGATACACTGTATATGCCGAGTTTGAAAAGGCAGGGGGGATCAAATCAGGCTCTATTGTTGAAATAGCAGGAGTAGAGGTCGGAAAGGTAAAGAGCATAAGACTTAACGACTATCAGGCATTGGTTGAACTCACAATTTATAAGGATGTAAAGATTCAGGAGGATGCCATAGCGTCCATAAAGACAAAGGGGCTCATAGGCGAGAAATATGTCCAGATAGCACCCGGAGGCTCTGAGAAGATTATTCCGGATGGTGGAAAAATCAGAGAAACCGAGTCTGCAGTGGACATCGAAGAGTTGATTTCCAAATATGTATTTGGAGGAGTGTAGGAGGGTAACATGGTGAAATGGATGGCGATTGTTTTCTGCTTATTGATTTTACAACCAGCCTATGGACAGGATACGGATCAGAAAGTTGTCTTAAACCTTGACCAATGCATTAAAAAAGCCGTCGAGATCAGTCCAGAGATAGGAGAATCACGCTATGAAGAAGAAGTGTATAAATCTAAAAAGCTGCAGGCGGATTCGGCAGTCTATCCTCAAATTGAGGTGCTTGCAATAACAGGGCCTTCCCCAGAAGCAAAAAGGGAATATATAAGCCCTTCAATTAATACATCGGTGGCAACAACGGTTAATGGAATATTCGGCAGTGCTGATGTGACATTAATCCAGCCTGTATATACGTTCGGAAAGATAAGCAGTTATAGAGAGGCTGCCTTAAGCGGCATAAAAGTGGCAAAGGCAGGCGTGGACAAGAAAACATCGGATATAGTTTTAAGAACTAAGGAATTGTATTACAACCTTCTCCTTGCAAAGGACATGAGAAATCTTGTGCTGGAAGTCAGGGATGAACTTGTCGAATCTATAAAAAAGGCAGAAAAGCAAATTGAGATAGGAGCTCCATGGGCAGATGAGGTTAATCTTTTTAAGCTCAGGGCATTCTTAGGAGAGGTGGATAAAAATTTGAACGAGGCAGAAAAGGGTATTACTCTTGCAAAGGATGCCCTTGTCACCAGCATGGGACTTCCAAGGGGAACTGATTTTGATACTGCCGAGATGTCCCTGACACCCGAAATAAAAATTCCAGAAGATCTGCATAATTATCTAAAGAATGCTGTAAAACTCAGGCCTGAATTTATCCAGCTTAAAGAAGGACTGAACGCAAGAAATGCCCTTGTCGGTGTAGAGAAAAGCAATTACTATCCCCAGTTGTTTTTGGGTTTAAAGGCATCCATAGCAGGTGCAACAAACAGGGATAAAGTGGACAACCCGTATATATATGATAATTTCAACCATTCTTACGGCGCTGCATTTATTGGGCTTAAATGGTCTATTGATTTCGGAATTACAGAGGGAAGGGTGAAAGAAGCGAGGGCTGAATATCATAAATTGGTGGAGAAGAAAAAGTTTGCCGACGAGGCCATACCTTTTCAGGTGAGAAAGGCGTATCTTGATATGGAAGAGGCAAACAAGAACATTGTGGAGACAGAGAAGGCGTATAAAAATGCGAGGAAGTGGCTTGTTGCTGCAGTGGCAAACTTTGATATGGGAATAGGCGATGCAAAGGAAGTAGCAGATGCTGCAATGGCTTATGCACAGATGAAGGCAAATAATCTCCGTTCCATATATAATCACAGGATGTCATTTGCAAACCTTTTATACGCAACAGGAATGGACTTCGGGAGATAAAATAGGAGGTCATTGGATTTATGAGATTGAAAATTCAGAATTCAAAATTCAAAAAACTCGTTACTTGTTACTCGTTACTCGTTACTATTTTACTGGCTACTGGCTACTGGTTACCGATTACTGGTTCCGAGGCATATGCCGATACCCCTACACAACAGGTTAAACAGACGGTTGATAAGGTGCTCGACATATTAAGGAACAAGGAGCTTAAAAAGCCTGAAAAAACAAAAGAACGCCGGGCATTATTGCGCAAGACAATATCAGAGAGATTTGATTTTGAAGAAATGGCAAAGAGGTCGCTTGCACTTCACTGGAGAAAAAGGACGCCGGAGGAAAGAAAGGAGTTTGTACCTTTATACACTGATTTGCTTGAAAGGTCTTATATCAAAAAGATAGAGAGCTATACGGATGAGAAAATCCTGTATATAGACGAGAAGATAAACGGGGAATACTCCGAAGTTAATACCAAAATAGTCACGAAAAGGAATGTCGAAATCCCCATCGAATACAGACTTCTCAGGAAAAACGGCAAGTGGGAAGTGTATGATGTGATAATAGAAGGCGTAAGCCTGGTAAACAACTACAGGACACAGTTCAACAAGATTATACGTACGAATTCTTACGAAGAACTCGTCAAGAGGATGAAGAATAAACAGGAAGAAGAGTTGTTTGAGGAAAAGGCGAGGTAGGTGTTTATGCAAGGCAGGACATGGTATTTCCGCTCATTCTCGACAGGCATCCAGCCTGTCTCCGAGGCTATGCCAGCCCGCTTAGCCATCCATGGCACGCTATGGGCTGCCGAAGCCGCTCCAATACCATGTCCTGCCTGTCTATAGCTTATTCCTAATTTTTTATAAAAATACTTGACAAGAATGGTAGGGTATTATAGTATAATGTCATGCTGAGATTATCGACAAAGGGACAATATGGTGTCAGGGCCATGTATGAAATAGCGAGAGGGTATCCTGAAACTCCTGTAACGATCAAGGAGATTTCTGAAAGACAGGATGTCTCTGTTGCCTATCTCGAGCAGATACTCAATAAACTCAGGAAGGCTGGCCTTATAAGGAGCATAAAGGGCCCCGGAGGCGGTTATATACTGAACAAGAGCCCTGAAAATATAAGCATAGCCTCTATTTTAAACGAACTGGAGGGGCCTGTTGCATTAACGTCATGCCTCGACCCCGAAGAGGGATGTGTTAGGGTTGATAGTTGTGTCACGCATTTGTTGTGGAAGGCATTGGGAGAGCAGGTTGAGGCATTCCTGAGGACAATAACCCTTAAGAATCTTATAACAGGAGACTTTTTAAAAGTGTCAAAAAGTCAAAGTGTCAGGGTAAAGTCAAAATCTCAAGGTATCAAAGAGTCAAAGGCTATGACGCTATTGAAACTGTGACACTCCGATACTTGTTATTATGAAATTTGTCCATGATTTAAAGGCGGATGTAACAGCGGACATTGTGTATATGATGTGCCCCATGCATCTCCTTAAACTCGACGAGATGATAAAGGGGCTCGAAAAGGGGCAGGTGCTCGAAATACTCACCGATTATGACGGTGCGCTTGAAGACATACCCCAATGGTGCGAAAAGACAGGGAACGAGTTTATAGGAATGGATGAGGATGAGGACTATTACAAGTTTTATGTAAAAAAGACAGGCAATGGGCAATAGGTAAAAAATAAAAACCTATAGCCTATTGCCTATGACCTATCGCCTAATTTTAAGGAGACAAATTATGAGGAAGTGTTATTTTGACCATGTTGCAACAAACCCGTTGCATCCGGATGTTCTAAATGCAATGATGCCTTATTTCAAGGAAGAGTTCGGAAACCCTTTGAGCGTATATGACCTTGGCATAAATGCAAGGGATGCAATAGAAAATGCACGTGCATCTGTCGCCTCCCTGATAAACGCAAAACCATCAACAATTATCTTTACTTCAAGCGGTGCAGAGGCAAATAATTTTGCTCTCAGGGGAATTGCCCTTGCAAAACAGAATCAGGGCAAGCACGTGATTGTATCCAAGGTGGAGCACCATTCCATTCTCAATTCAGCGCGCTTTCTCGAAAAGAGCGGCTTTGCAGTCACATACCTTCCTGTTGACAAGTACGGACTTGTTGATCCGGATGTTGTTAAGGACTCGATTACAAAGGAAACTATACTTATTTCTGTGGCCCATGCAAGCAGCGAGATTGGCTCTATAGAGCCTATAAAAGAGATAGCAGCAATAGCAAAGGAAAAAAATATAATACTCCATACGGATGCAGTGGCGACAACAGGAAATATTCCTGTTGATGTGAAGGAGCTTGGAGTTGACCTTCTGAGTATGACAGCACATCAGTTTTACGGTCCCAAAGGAGCAGGCGCTTTGTATGTGAGAGAGGGATTAAGGATAGTCCCCCTCATTTACGGAGGCATTCAGGAAGGTGGCAGGAGGGCAGGCACAGAGAATGTCCCTGCCATAGTCGGAATGGGTAAGGCTGCGGAGCTTGCAAAGAATGAGATGGGCAGGAGAATGGAGCACTGTAAAAAGCTCCGTGATAGAATAATAGAAAGTGTGCTTAAAATACCGAATGTATATCTTACAGGGCATCCAGAAAAAAGATTGCCGCATCATGCGAGCTTTGTGGTTGAATTTATAGAAGGAGAGGCAATGCTGTTAATGCTCTCAATGAAAGGCATATACGCAGCGAGCGGTTCTGCCTGCTCTTCAAAGGCGCTTAAGTCTTCGCCTGTATTGTTGTCCCTCGGAATTCCATCTGCCCTTGCACAGGGATCTATCGTATTCAGTCTCGGTATGGACAATACGGATGAAGATGTTGATTATTTCATCAACGAATTTCCACAGATCATTAATAAGTTGAGAGAAATGTCCCCATTTGCAAAAGGATGGGGCAAAGCAGGTGAAGGAGAGAAATGTTACACAGGATAAATTATAAAATCCAAATTTCAAATCACAAATTTCAAACAAGACCTAATTTCTCAAATACCAAATTTGTAAACTTTAGTTTGAGATTTATTTGGATTTTGAAATTTGATATTTACAGAGGAGGATAGATATGTATTCTCAAAAAGTAATGGATCATTTTATGAACCCGAGGAATGTGGGCGAAATTCCTGATGCAGATGGCGTAGGCATGGAGGGTAATCCCACATGTGGCGATGCAATGCAGTTGTTCATAAAGGTCGAAAATGATGTGATTGTTGATGCGAAGTTCAGGACATTCGGATGCGGGGCTGCCATTGCTGTGAGCAGCATGATTACAGAAATGGTCAAGGGCAAAACCCTCGATGAGGCATTAAGCATATCCAAAGAGGCGGTTGCCCAGGAACTGGGCGGGCTTCCACCCCAGAAGATGCATTGCTCCAATCTCGGTGCCGATGCATTAAGGAAGGCAATAGAGGACTACAGAAACAAGAAAAAGTCTTGACAAACAGCGTCATAGCATTATAGAGTTTATAACCTGTACGACAAAGGGGGATTATGCCTTATAAACTGCTGTTAGCGGATGACAGCCTGACTATCCAGAAAGTGGTTGAGCTTGTTCTGGCGCCAGAAGATTTTGAGATAAGGGCATTTAATGACGGAGAACAGGCCCTTCAGGCATTGGAGTCATTCAAACCCGATATTATTCTTGCGGATATCGAGATGCCAAAATTAAACGGCTATCAACTCTGCGAAAAGATAAAGAATGACATGGCCACTGCCATGATCCCGGTAATCCTTCTTGCAGGTGCATTCGAACCATTTGACGAAGAGTATGCGAAATCAGTTTATGCGGATGACTTTATCATCAAGCCTTTTGAATCTCAGGAATTGATAAGCAAGGTAAAGGCTTTGCTCAAGAATTTCGAGCCTGCAAAACAGGCTGAGGCCGAAGAAATCCAGGAGGAGGAATTGCTGTCTGAGGCCGGTACTTCTGAAGTCTCTGTTGGATTATCCGGAGCTATGTCCGAATCGGTTGAATTATCTAAATTGGAAGTTCAGGAGCCGAGGTGGGATGAGGAGATTCCAGTAGCTGAAGAAAAGGCAGAGGAACAGGTGATGGCAGAAGAGGAATATGAGGCAAAGGGTTTTGAGGCTGAATTATCAGAGGCTATGGCCGGAACGATGGCCGAGACAATGAAAGAAGAAGAAATTCCTACTACCGAAGAACATAAAGAGCCGTTGGCAGCACCCGTAATTGAACAGGTTTCAGAGATACCGCAGGGAAGTGTTGAAGAAAAAATTTCAGGTGTCATAGTTAGCGATGTATTACCCAGGATATCTTCAGCAATAAAGGATTCGGTTGAACAGGCAGTATCATCAATAGCGCCGGATATTATTGAGAATGTAACAAGGGAGTTGATGAAGGACTTGATGGGATCCATGAGGGGCGAGATCGAGGCTGCGATTAAAAGGATCGTACCTGAAGTTGCCGAAACATTGATAAAGAAAGAGATAGAAAAGATTACTTCAGAGCTAAGTTGAGCGTGCTATATGTCAGGCACGGCTCAAAGCCTTTAAAAAGTCGTATTTCATGTGTATAACAAAGGATTATAATTGCATCACCCAACAAGTATCCAATGTAGTAGATGACGGATGCAAGGTAAATGTCTTTACAAGTGCGGAGTTTAAAGTTTTTGATCCGCGTCTGACATATATCGCTGAAATTAAAATCGTTTAATTTAATTATGATCGAATTAAAGAAAACTTACAGTCCTGAAGACATAGAAGACAGATGGTATGTTTTTTGGGAAAAGAACGGATATTTCAAACCGGATCCCGATGCTGCCAGGTCGCCCTTTTGCATAGTCATTCCTCCGCCTAATGTCACCGGCTCCCTTCACATGGGTCATGCCCTTAATGCCACGATTCAGGATATTCTTGCACGATGGAAAAGGATGTTGGGGCATAAGGTATTATGGCTTCCCGGAACTGACCATGCCGGGATTGCGACCCAGAATGTTGTAGAGAGAGAAATATCCAAGGAAGGAATAGACAGATATAAATTAGGTAGAGATGCATTTATCGAGAGGGTCTGGAAGTGGAAGGCAGAATACGGCGGGAGAATAATCCATCAGCTTAAAAAGCTTGGTGCGTCCTGCGACTGGTCGAGGGAGAGATTTACCCTGGACGAAGGATTATCGAGGGCTGTCAGGGAGGTCTTTGTAAGGCTATTTGAAGAAGGTCTCATATACAGGGATAACCGCTTAATCAACTGGTGTCCGAGGTGCCATACTGCACTTTCTGACCTTGAGGTTGAATATGAGGAGCTTGACGGTAAACTGTATAACATAAAATATCCGCTCTCAGAGGGAGATGGTTATATCACGGTTTCAACCACAAGGCCTGAGACAATGCTCGGCGATACTGCAGTTGCAGTGCATCCTGAAGATGCGAGATATAAAGACCTTATCGGCAAAAGTCTTGACCTGCCACTGGCTGGCAGGAAAATACCTGTAATTGCGGATCCGGCAGTTGACCCTTCCTTTGGAACTGGAGCAGTGAAAGTAACGCCTGCACACGATTTCAATGATGAAGCAATTGGTAAGCGCCATAATCTTAAGTCTATAAGCGTTATTGCAGAAGACGGCCGCATGTCAGCAGATGCAGGAGAGCGATACATTGGCCTTGACAGATATGCCTGCAGGAAAAAGGTCATAGAAGATTTACAGGAACTCGACTTGCTCGAAGGCGACAAAAAGCATCGCCACTCTGTTGGACATTGTTACAGATGCAAGACCATAATAGAGCCTATCCTTACAATTCAGTGGTATGTGAAGATAGAATCCCTTGCTGCAGAAGCGGTAAAGGCAGTCGAGGAGAGAAGTATAAGGCTTATTCCAGAGCAGTGGGAAAACAACTATTTTGCATGGATGAGGGACATAAAGGACTGGTGTATATCCCGTCAGATATGGTGGGGTCACCGGATACCTGTCTGGTATTGCCCTGACTGCAAAGGCTCTGACGGAATGCCGCCTCAGGGAGAGATGATAGAGCATATATTTTTTGAGCCTGCCATGCTCAAGGACGGAAGAAAGGTCACAGGCGGTATATATTCGGAACTAAGAAAGTCGGGAATGGGCCATGAGGACATAATCAAAAATTCGAAGATCATAAGAATATCAAAGAGCGTTAAGCCGATTTGCCTAAGAGAGGATTTGGAAGAGTGCCCAGAATGCGGCAGCAAAAACATAATCCGTGACCCTGATGTCCTTGACACATGGTTTTCATCTGCATTGTGGCCTTTCTCTACATTAGGATGGCCTGATGAAACAGAGGATTTAAAGACATTCTATCCAACCAGCGTCCTTGTTACAGGCTTTGATATTCTTTTCTTCTGGGTCGCACGCATGATCATGATGGGGCTTAAATTCATGAATGATGTGCCTTTCAGGGATGTCTATATCCATGCCCTTGTACGTGATTCAAAGGGACAGAAGATGTCCAAGTCAAAGGGAAATGTTATAGACCCGCTCGTGATGATAGATAAATATGGCGCCGATGCATTCAGGTTCACCCTCGCTGCATTTGCAGCACAGGGAAGGGACGTGAGATTTTCTGAGGACCGGGTAGAAGGATACAGATACTTCATAAATAAGCTATGGAATGCAACGAAATTCATAGTGAATAATGAAGATTTATGGGGAAAGCAGCCATTGCACGGACATGACAATGACCTAGACCTTCCGAGTAAATGGATATTGAGCAGACTGGCATTTACAGCAGAAGAGGTAAACAGAAATCTCACGAACTACAGATTTAACGATGCTGCAAACAGCATATACCAATTTGTCTGGCATGAATTCTGTGACTGGTACATAGAGTTTACAAAGCCTGTCCTTCATCATGGGAGCAGTGAAGAAAAGGCAACAATTATAAACTATCTGTTCTTTGTCCTCGAAAAGACCATTCAACTGCTTCATCCATTTATGCCATATGTTACCGAAGAATTGTGGAATAGTGTATTTAAACAGAGCAAAAGCATTATGGCCTCTCCGTATCCCGAAAAACTGCCGAAATATCTGGATGCAGAAGAGAAGATGAATTATGTGATAAACGCAGTTACAGGTATAAGGAGTGTGAGAGGTGAATTGAATATAGCTCCTTCGCTCGAAATCAGGGCAGATATAAAGACCTCATCAAAAGAGGTTGAGGATATTCTTAAAAGCAATCTCACCGCTATAATGAAATTAACGCGGTGCAAAGAGATAAGCATCGGACCTGATATTACGAGGGTAAAGGGCTCTGCGGTATCTGTGAAGGATAAGATGGAAATTTATATTCCAATAGAAGGCCTGATAGATGTGAAGGCGGAGATAGAAAGGCTTCAGAAGGAGAAGACAAAGATAGAAGATGCAATGGCAACCCTCACCAAAAAGCTTTCCAATGAAGATTTTGTGAAAAATGCCCCGCAGGCTGTTGTGGAAAAGGAGAGAGTAAAGTTTGGAGACCTTACACATAAAAAGGTAAAAATAGAGGAGAACATAAAACTATTAAAAACAGTAGCCAGTGATCGGTAGCCATGAAAATATTAGTAAGTGACTGTTGGTCTGCAGATAGGAAAAATCTGGTTATTGGAAACTGGCCACTGGCTACCAATACAAAATAAAGGGGGTAAAAAGTGGAGAAAGAGATCATAGAGATGGAGAATAAAAACCTTGGTATGGTCGAAGCAGAATTTATGAACATAAGACAGAGCACTGTCAGGTCAGTAGAAGGAGGCCATATCGAGCTGCAGCAGGTCGGTGCATTGAGCATTGACGGCGAGCGGGTTGAGGTTACGCAGGGAGCATCCGTGCTGATGCGTGGTGCAAGCCTTTCTTTAAACCAGAGCATAGGAATTCTGACAGCAGGAAATACCACAAATCTTAATTTTTCATTTGCGCCTGTTGCAGTTTCAGCAGAAGAGGCAGTTGTAAATAAGAGTGCTGCAGGTATCATTGCTGCGAGGGAGATAAATTCCAACAACAGCACTTCGATACTCATGATAGGTAAAAATATAAACGGCAATGTGACCACACTTCTTGACTGGCGTTCTGCCCTTGCGATAGGCGCTGTTGCCGGAGGGATATTCGGATTGTTTTCAATTTTTAAGAAAAAATGATGAACGAACTTTTAAAAGAAACAATTCATCTTGCGATACTTGAAGACATAGGACATGGCGATATAACATCCCTTTTGATTGTTCCCAGGGAGAAAAAAGCCAAGGCGAATATCATTGCAAAGCAAGATTTTATACTTGCAGGGATGCCTTTTGTAAAGGAAGTATTTAATGCGATAGACCCCGGTATTGAAATGCAAATATATTTTGATGAAGGAGCCCATGTTAAAAAGGGCGATATAATCGCCATGATTTCAGGGAGAGCGAGAAGCCTTCTTGCAGGAGAGAGGATTTCATTGAATATACTGCAGCGCATATCAGGAATTGCTACGATGACAAATCAGTTTGTAAAAAAAGTCGAGGGGTTATCTGTAAGGATTGCTGATACCAGAAAGACCATACCGGGAATGCGCATCATGGAAAAATATGGCGTTGGAGTTGGCGGAGGAATAAACCATAGGTTCGGGCTTTATGACGGGATTTTGATCAAAGACAATCACATAAAAATTGCAGGTGGTGTGAAAAAGGCTGTTATGCTTGCGAAGAAGGGACACCATCTCTTAAAAATTGAGACCGAAGTAAAAAGTCTTGATGAATTAAGAGAGGCATTGGATGCAGGGGCTGATGTCATTATGCTCGATAACATGTCTATCCCTGATATGAAAAAGGCGGTAAAGATTGCAAAGGGTAAGGCCATTCTCGAAGCATCGGGAAACGTGAATCTCGAAAATATCAGGGGCATTGCAGAGACAGGAGTTGATATAATATCCATCGGCGCATTGACACACTCTGCAAGGGCTGTGGATATAAGCATGAAGTTTGTTTAGGGGTGATATGGAAGAGTTAACATATAAAAAGGCCGGCGTTGATATTGACGAAGGCGACAGGTTTATCAGCCTCATCTCGCCTCTGGTGAAAAAGACGTTCAGGCCAGAGGTTATGACCGAAATAGGCTCTTTTGGCGCATTGTTCAAACTCGATATTAAAAAGTATAAAGAGCCGGTGCTTGTGAGCGGAACCGACGGCGTAGGGACAAAATTAAAGATTGCATTCATGATGGACAGGCACGACACAGTCGGCATTGACCTTGTGGCGATGTGCGTAAATGACATTCTTACCCTTGGTGCGGAGCCTTTATTTTTCCTCGATTACTTTGCAACAGGAAAACTCAAGTCGGAAAAGGCAAAGGATGTGGTAAAAGGCATTGCAGAGGGTTGCAAAGAATCAGGATGTGCATTGATTGGTGGAGAGACAGCAGAGATGCCAGGATTTTATAGGGAAGGAGAATACGACCTTGCAGGTTTTGCAGTTGGCGTTGTGGATAGAGATAAAATCGTTGATGGCTCAAAGATAAAAGAGGGGGATGCCATTATAGGCTTAGCATCGAGCGGCCTGCACAGCAATGGCTATTCCCTTGCAAGGAAGGTATTTTTCGATGCAGTCAAATTCGATGTTGATACACACATGCCCGAGCTTGGCACTACAATCGGAGAAGAACTTCTTAAGCCCACGAAGATATATGTGAAGGCATTCGATGCATTGAAAGATAAGATGGATATTCATGGAATGGCCCATATAACAGGCGGCGGCATTGTGGGCAATGTGCCGAGAATAATCGGAGATGGACTGACCGCAGTAATAAAAGAAAACTCATGGCCGGTGCCGCCTATATTTAATATTATCAAAAAACTTGGTAATGTCCCTGATGAGGATATGAAAAAAACCTTTAATCTGGGTATCGGATATGTTATAGTATTACCTAAAGAAAATTCCGACCTTTCGATCTCCGCTTTAAAGCAATATGGCTTTGACGCCTACAATATTGGATTTATAGAAAAAGGAGGAGAAAAGATACGCTATGTATAAACTAAAAAGGTTTTTTAGAAAACTTTTCACCCCCATCACTATAATGCTCATACCTCATGACAGCAAGCGGACAATCAATATAAAACTCCCATCCGTCGGCGTTGTGTCATCCGTGATATTATGGCTGGTCGGCTCCATCTATGTCGTCTCGGTTGCCATAGACACCATCGAATACTACAATATGAAAAGCAAATTGAATTTTTATATGGGCCAGTTTGTGGAGCTTAAAACAACCATATCCATGCTGGAAAAGGCAGAGTCGGAGTTTAAAAGGCTTTTATCATTTAAGAGCAAGGAAAAGATACTTGAAAATGTGGATGCAAAAGTTAATATTCATGACGCAGGCTCACTGGATATGGACCTGTTGAAAGACCAGATAAAGAATACCATCGAGAGAGTTACAGAGATTCAGGATTTTCTGAAAAACCAGAAAGACATATACATGTCTACTCCAAAGGGCTGGCCTATTATAGGAAGGATAACATCGGGATTCGGCAACAGGGAAAACCCTAAATACGGAGGACAGGAATTCCATTCAGGGCTTGATATCTCGGCAGGCACTGGTACGCCTGTAAAGGCAACTGCTGACGGCATAGTGAGTTTTTCCGGCTGGAGTGCAGGAAACGGAAATCTCGTAGTTGTAGAGCATGGATCTGGATATTCCACATTTTATGCCCATAACAGTTCAATTGGTGTCAGGGTAGGGCAGAAAGTAAAGAGGGGAGATATCATAGCTCATGTCGGCTCTACAGGAAATACTACAGGGCCTCATCTGCACTATGAGGTATGGCATAACGGCAAGCCGGTAAATCCAATAGATTTTATTAAAAATAATAGTTAGAGGGATTTCATAAGGGGGGACAAAGCCCCCTTTATGCACAGGGAGGCAAAAAATGTTTCTAAAGAAAAATAATAAACTTGAGGCATTAATCGGTCATGATTCAGAATTCAAAGGCGACATAACCGCCAATGGAACTTTAAGGATTGACGGAAAGTTAACAGGAAACATTATTGCAGATTCGGTTATACTTGGAGATGATGCATCCGTTACAGGCGATATAAAGGCACGATGCGTGGTAATCGGTGGCAGCGTGGAGGGTAATGTGAATGCGGATGAACTTGTGGAGATCAAGCATACCGGCAAGCTGTTTGGCGATATTCACACAAGCAAACTGTCTGTTGCAGAGGGCGGCATATTTGAGGGACGCTCCACTATTCAGAAAGATGAGATGAAGGTTATAGACTTTCCGGGCAAAGAGGCATCAGTAAAATAAATTTATATTTCCAGACAACAGAAACACCAAAGTATTTTCTGATTTTCCAATCTAAAACTTGACAACATTTCCTTATGGAGCTATTATTCATACATTAATGTATTGATAAAAATTTTTAATAGGGGGTTGTCATGGGGGTATCAAGACGGGACTTTCTCAAGATTTCAGGAGGGTCGCTGCTCATAGGCTCTCTCGGCATTAATCTCAATCCTGTAAAGGCATATGCGCAGGGGCTTAGAATTAAGAATGCAAAAGAGACGCAGACAATATGTCCTTACTGTTCTGTTGGATGCGGCATTATAGTGTATACATCAGAGGGCAAGGTTATAAACACAGAGGGAGACCCCGATCATCCCATTAATGAAGGAACCCTTTGTTCAAAAGGACAGTCCCTTTATCAGATCGTAAATAATCCCACGCGGCTGACAAAGCCCAGATACCGTGCACCGGGCGCAACTGAATGGAAAGAGGTTGAATGGGACTGGGCGCTCGATGAAATTGCAAAAAGAATAAAGGCTACGCGCGACAGAACTTTTAAGATTACCTCAAAATCAAAGGTAAAAGAGAAACAGCCTGATGGCACCGAGAAGGATGTAGAAAAAGAGTTTGTTGTCAACAGAACAGACGGTATAGCCCATGTTGGGAGTGCGGCCCTCGACAATGAGGAGTGTTACATGCTCCAGAAACTCCTCCGTTCCTGGGGACTTGTGTATATAGAACATCAGGCCCGAATATGACACTCCGCAACTGTAGCGGCTCTGGCAGAGTCGTTTGGTCGCGGGGCAATGACAAATCACTGGATTGATTTTAAAAATGCGGACATTATTCTTGTAATGGGAGCAAACCCTGCCGAGAACCACCCTATATCAATGAAATGGATAATGAAGGCAAGGGAGAGGGGAGCAAAGCTTATTGTTGTCGACCCGCGCTTTACAAGGACTGCGGCAAAGGCAGATATATACGCTCCTATGCGTTCAGGCACGGATATAGCATTCCTTGGCGGAATGATCAATTATATCCTTAAGAACAACCTTTATTTTAAAGATTATGTTGTCAACTATACCAACGCAGCCTTCCTTGTGAATCCCGATTTTAAAGGCCCTGGAGATCTCAATGGAGTATTCTCAGGCTATGATGAAAAGACGAGGAAGTACGATAAAAAGACATGGTCTTATCAGATGGATGAAAAAGGCATACCAAAGAAAGACCCTACGCTTAAAGACCCGCATTGCGTATTCCAGCTTTTAAAGAAGCATTATTCAAGATATACCATCGACAAGGTCTCGGCCATAACAGGAACGCCAAAGGAGAAACTTGTTGAGGTTTATAAGGCATATGCATCTACAGGCAAGCCAAACAGGGCAGGGACAGAACTATATGCAATGGGATGGACCCAGCATACAATAGGCACTCAGAACATAAGGGCAATGTCTATAATCCAGCTTCTCCTCGGCAATATGGGAATGGCCGGAGGCGGAATAAATGCATTGAGGGGAGAATCCAATGTCCAGGGCTCCACAGACCACGGACTCCTTTTTCATATATTGCCGGGCTACAATCCCGTGCCATCCGCTTCTATCGTTGATCTTAAAACGTATATAGAGAAGTTCACTCCGAAGACAAAGGACCCGAAGAGTGTCAACTGGTGGGGGAACAGGGGCAAATATATTACAAGCTATCTCAAGGCTATTTATGGAAACAAAGCGACAAAGGAAAATGACTTCGGTTATGCATGGCTCCCGAAGCTCGATGAGGGAATGAATGCATCGTGGCTTGTGCTATTTGACCAGATGTTTAAAGGGAAATTCGAAGGGTTCTTCGCATGGGGACAGAACCCGGCATGCTCAAGCGCAAATGCCGGAAAGATAAGGAAGGCATTGTCAAGGCTGAAGTGGATGGTGAACGTGAACCTCTTCGACAATGAAACCGGCTCTTTCTGGAAAGGCCCAGACATGAACCCAAAGGAGATACAGACAGAGGTGTTCCAGCTCCCATGCGCCTCATCTGTTGAAAAGGGAGGAAGTATAACAAACTCAGGCCGTCTTGCCCAATGGAGGGAGAAGGCCATCGAGCCCATAGGAGAATCAAAGCCTGACTCTGAGATAATGAATGAACTCTATTTCAGGGTAAAGAAACTATATCGGAAACAGGGCGGCAAATTCCCGGCGCCCATATTGAATCTCACATGGGACTACGGCGAAAAAGGCGCTGATGGAAAGATTAAGAAGGTCGATATACACAGGGTTGCAAAGGAGATAAACGGGTATTACCTTGAAGACATCTTTGACAGGAGTGCGACTCCTCCAAAACAGATAGGAAAGAAGGGCTCTCTCTGCACCAATTTTGTCACCTTGCAGGCAGACGGTACAACATCATGCGGGAACTGGATATACAGCGGAAGCTATACACAGAAGGACGAAAAAGTTATAAACATGATGGCGCGGAGGAAAAAGACAGACCCTACAGGTCTTGGTCTATTTCCCGAGTGGGCTTGGTGCTGGCCTGTTAACAGAAGAATATTATATAACCGTGCATCAGTCGACTTACACGGCAGGCCATGGGATCCAAAGCGTGCAGTAATAAAATGGAATCCCATAAAATTAAATCCGTTAACCAACAAACCCGGCACATGGGAAGGCGATGTCCCTGATGGCCCTGCGCCTCCAATGGCAGATGAAAAGGCGGGGAAATATCCATTCATCATGAGGCCGGACGGCATGGGAGCCATATTCGGACCCGGTCTTGCAGACGGGCCATTGCCGGAGCATTACGAGCCTCTGGAATGTCCACTTCAGGAAAACCCTATGTCCAGGAAGCACAGGATAAATCCCACTGTGAAGCTTTTCTATGGCATAACCGGGCCCCACGATATGCCTGCAAAGGGCGGTGGACTACCGGAAGATATATTCATTAATAACGACAGCCGCTACCCACATGTTGCCACAACATACAGGGTCACCGAGCACTGGCAGACAGGAGTTCTTACAAGGCATCTCCCGTGGCAGATGGAGATGATGCCCCAGCAATTTGTGGAGATAAGCGAGGAGCTTGCCAAAGAAAAGGGGATTAAGAGCGGCGATAAAGTTATTGTTTCATCAGTCCGCGGCAAGGTGTGGGCAATAGCATGGGTCACAGACAGATTTAAGCCTTTTAAGGTTATGGGTACGACTGTCCATCAGATCGGCCTGCCGTGGTGTTTTGGCTGGCAGTATCCGGAGGATGGAAGTAGCGGAGACAGTTCGAATCTCCTTTCACCGACTGTTGGCGACGCAAATACAATGATTCCAGAAACAAAGGCCTTTATGGTCAATGTTGAGAAGGCATAGGAGGTGATGATATGGCAAAAAAAGCGTTACTCATATCTCCGGAATTGTGCATAGGTTGCAGGGGATGTCAGACTGCATGCAAGGCGTGGAACCAGCTTCCTGCTATAAAGACTGCAAACAGGGGAAGCGCTGAGAATCCTCCTGACCTCACACCGAATTTATATAACAGGATAAGATATGTCGAGATGCCCTCAGAATCCAATCAGGTACGCTGGCTATTTGTCAGCCAGAGGTGCATGCATTGCGATGATGCGGGATGCATAAAGATATGTCCTGCACCCGGTGCCTTGTTCAAGACAAAAGAGGGTGCTACTGCATACGATAAAGATAAATGTATCGGCTGCAAACTGTGCGTGGCAGCATGTCCCTTTGATGTTCCAAGATATGATGAGAAGGACAAGATATCGAAATGTCATTTATGCTCGGATAGGATTGCAGAAGGGCTTGCACCTGCCTGTGCCAAGACATGCCCGACAGGAGCAATCAGATACGGCGACAGGGATTCTCTGATACAGATGGCTAAAAAGACGGGTTATGCCAAAGTTTACGGAGAGACAGATCTCAACGGACTCGGCACGCTTTACGCATTTAAGGATTCTCCAAAGATTTACGGAATGGACGAGCATCCGGCAATTCCGGAGACCGTTGTCTTCTGGCACAAGGTCTTGAAACCTCTTGCGTATCTGGGGCTTGGAGGTGCAGTGGCTGCATCGCTTCTGCATTATGTAGCTTTCGGGCCAAAGAAAGATGAGGAGGTGAAATAACATGGGCAATCAGATGATCAAAAAGGCGAATGCATTTGAGATATTGAACCACTGGCTTCTGGCAGGAAGCTTCTTTATACTCACGATAACCGGCTTCGGTTTTCTCTTTCATCTACAGCAGGTTGTCGCAATTTTCGGAAGCGCTAATACAATGAAGGTCTGGCACAACTATGCAGGGATTGTATTTTCCATCTCCCTCTTTTTTACAATATTCAATTATCTTCCCGTCTCACTGAAATTCGGAGTTGACGACATGGGATGGATAACGAAGGCAGGCGGATATTTTTCAAAGAAGGCGGCTATTCCACCTCAGGATATAATCAATGCAGGACAGAAACTATATTATCTCTTTATCCTATTTGCCGGCATAGCAATTGCGGCTTCCGGTTTCTTCATATGGCTGAGACCGCAGGTTGCAGACATAAGGAAATGGGTTTTGCTTTCCCATCTCGTTCATAATATTGCCTTTGATTTATTCATGATAGCAGTTCCCCTGCATATCTATTTAGGAACACTTGCAAATCCGGGCACATTGAGAATTATGATTACAGGCACTGTTCCTGTTGAATGGGCTAAGAAGAGGCATGCAAAATGGGTTCAGAAGATGGGATATTAAGGTGGTGAATGAAAGGGATTAGTAATGCAGAGATCGAGAAAATTATAGAAAAGAGGCCTCATCTGAAGGATACTTTGAGGCTCTATAGAAAAGTTGCGGAATTCGGCAATATTGAAAGAAGCCTCAGGGGGGGCACAACACTCACAGGTGTTGCATATCCGTCAGATTTGATTGACCCGATTTTTGAGTCATTTTCGGCTGTCTTTGATGTGCCTCTGGAAAATCTTGAGCCTTTAAAAGAGGCGATGAAATTCGGCCATGTGGATTTCACGAGACTCCCACTGAACGAACTGCCATCATTTTCACTTCCGTATCACGAAGATGAGTTGATGACGATCCTCTTCCTGATAAGCAGGCCTTATTTTCTGTGCTTGAAAGATTCATTTAAGGGCGATGATAATTTTGGCGAAGACGGAAAATGTCCGGTATGCAATGCAAAGCCGTCTATCGCATCTATCGATGAAGAAAATAGAAGAAAGCTATTTTGCTCATTCTGCGGGACATCGGGGTATTTTAAACGCATAGGCTGTCCTGTCTGTCTTAATGCGGATACATCAAAATTAAATATTATTACGATTGAGGATGAAAAAGGCTTCAGGATCGATACCTGTGATGCATGCGGCTCTTATATCAAAACGATAGAGGCTGGTTTGATGAACGAGCTTAGTCCGGACATCGCTGACCTTATAAGCCTGTCGCTGGATATAATTGCACAAGGCAAAGGTTACAGAAGAAATTCGCCGAATCCTTTGGGAATGAAAAGAATGGCTTGAGTTGAATAATTAAGAAGGATTTGAATATCATAAATCTATGAAACAGGTATTCCTTGACAGCCTTTCCCTTGAAGAAGCAATTAAAGTCCTTTTTGATAATCTTGATGCAAGAGGCTTGCAGCATCTTTCTTCCGAGATTATAAATGTCACCGAATCACTTGGATGGATAACAGCAGAGCCTGTATTTGCGAGGTACTCATCGCCTTTCTACCACTCTGCTGCAATGGACGGTTATGCAGTGAGATTTGCTGATACTTTTACCGCTTCGGAGACTTCTCCATGCATGCTCAAAATAGGATACGATGCTGTGTATGTCGATACTGGAGACCCAATGCCGGAGGGCTTTAATGCGGTTATTATGATCGAGGATGTGAATATCATTACGGGTCAAGGGTCAGGGGTCAAGGGTCAAGAGGAAGAATATATTGAGATCTATCAGCCTGCAACACCGTATCAGCATGTGAGAACAATCGGAGAAGATATAGTTGCAACGGAACTGATAATTCCCGAAAACCATAAAATAAGACCCATAGACATTGGTGCAATGCTTGCAAGCGGCCATTTGGAGGTTTCCGTAAGAAGGAGGCCGAAGGTTGCAGTAATCCCTACAGGCACAGAGATTATCGAGCCTGAGACAGTGAAGGACAGGCTGCCCCAGCCTCCTGAAATAATTGAATATAACTCTGCAGTGCTTTCAGGACTTGCTGTGGAACTTGGTGCCGAGGCCATCAGGTTTTCAATAGTCAAAGACGATTTACAGGAGATTAAAAATGCAATAATTGAGGCATCAAAGATATCCGATATAGTCCTCATAAATGCAGGTTCAGGAAGAGGCTCCGAGGATTATACATTAGCTGCAATAGAAGAGCTTGGCGAGGTGATTGTAAACGGAGTTTCTATTAAGCCGGGCAAGCCTTTGATTGCAGGCTTTGTGAACAGTAAGCCTGTATTCGGCATTCCGGGCTATCCTGTCTCTGCGTATTTGACGTTTCAACTGTTTGTGAAACCTGTTATTGCAAGATTTCTTGGTATAACAGCAGAAGAGAACGAAAAGATAAAAGCAACGGTCTCAAGGCAGATCGCATCACCAATGGGTGTTGATGAATTCATAAGGGTAAAGGTTGGTGTCGTTAATGACAGGTACATTGCAACACCTGTTGGCAGAGGCGCAGGACTGCTTATGTCACTTGTAAAGGCAGACGGCATTGTAAGGATTCCTGCACGCACAGAGGCTTTAAGTGCAGGGACGGAGGTTGATGTTGAACTCATAAGAAAGAAAAACGAAATTAAAAAGACGGCAGTATGTATAGGCAGCCATGATAATACACTCGATATCCTTGCAAATACTATAAAGAAAAACTATCCTGAATTTTCTCTATCATCTGCTCATGTAGGTTCAATGGGCGGCCTTATGGCATTAAAGAGAGGGGAGGCTCATTTTGCAGGAACACATCTTCTGGATGAACAGTCGGGTGAATATAATATACCGTTCATAAAAAGATTGCTGTCAGATAAAAAGATTGTACTCGTGAATCTCGTCTATCGCCGGCAGGGGCTTCTGGTAAAAAAAGGCAATCCAAAGAATATCAAAGGTTTTGAAGACCTCATAAGGGATGATGTTATTTTCATTAACAGGCAGGGAGGCTCGGGTACAAGGCTTTTGCTGGACAAATATTTAAAAGAACTCGGAATTAATCCATACATGGTGAAGGGGTACGACAGGGAGGAATATACACACATGGCCGTTGCATCTGCAGTGCTCACAGGCCTTGCAGACACCGGCCTTGCCGTCTATTCCTCTGCAAAGGCCCTCGGCCTCGACTTCATTCCGGTTGCCAATGAGCGCTATGATTTAGCAATTCCCGCGGAATTTATGGATACAGAAATGGTACAAATCATCCTCGAAATAATCAGAAATAATGAAGAATTCAGACAAACCGTAGAATCCCTCGGAGGATATGATATAAGGGATATGGGGAAAGTGATTTATAGATCATAGATGTTAGTTGATAATTTTTTAATTAGCATCTATGAGCTATTAGCTATGAGCTATCAGCTAATTTATTCCCCCAGATAAGCCTTCTTCACATCCTCATTATGCAAAAGTTCTTCGCCGCTTCCATGCAGTTTGATCGTGCCGTTTTCAAGCACATAGCCCCTGTGTGAAAGCCTCAACGCTGCCTTTGCATTTTGTTCAACAAGAAGGATTGTAACACCTTCTTCATTTATCTCTTTAATTGTCTTGAATATCTTGCTCACCATTATAGGTGCAAGGCCGAGGGATGGCTCATCGAGGAGAAGGAGTTTCGGATTTGCCATCAAAGCCCTTCCTATGGCGAGCATCTGTTGCTCTCCTCCGCTCAGCGTCCCTCCTGGTTGTTTTACTCTTTCTTTAAGGATAGGGAATAGGCTAAAGACCTTTTCAATGTTATTTTTGAAATTTGAAATTTGATATTTGAAATTTACAGAATATGCCCCCATTTCGAGGTTTTCTATTACTGTAAGCCTCGGGAATATTCTCCTTCCTTCAGGAACATGGCAGATGCCTTTATTTACGATATTGTGCGGAGCAATATTTTTTAACGATTCTCCTTCAAAAAATATATCCCCTGAATCGGGTTTTAATATGCCAGAGATTGTTAAAAGAGTGGTTGTCTTTCCTGCGCCATTGCTTCCTATGAGGCAGACAATTTCGCCTTTATTGACTTCAATGTCTATTCCCTTTAATGCCTTTATATTGTTGTATGAGGTGTGTATGGATACTAACTTCAGCATATTAATGTATCTCCCTTCCGAGATACGCCTCTATTACCAGCGGGTCGTTTTTCACATCCTCTGGCAGTCCTTCTGCAATCTTGACTCCGTGGTCTAATACAATCACCCGGTCGGATATGCCCATCACAAGCCGCATATCATGTTCTATGAGGATTATGGTCTTTCCAAGTTCCTGAATCTTTTTTATTAATGACATAACTTCTGACGTCTCTATAGGGTTCATGCCGGCCGTGGGTTCGTCAAGAAGGATAATTCTTGCCTCGGTTGCCAATGCCCTTGCGATCTCAAGCCTCCTCTGGCTTCCGTAGGAGAGACTGCTTGCCATGTCATTAGCATAATTTTCAAGACCCACAAGCTCAAGATACTCGAATGCCTTTTCCCTGATAATCTGCTCTTTCTTCTTGAAACCGTTCCCTTGCATTACTATGCTAAAAAAGCCGTATTTTATTCTTGTATGCTGAGAGACCATGACATTCTCCATTACCGTCATTTCTGAAAACAACCGTATATTCTGAAATGTCCGTGCAATGCCTATCTCCGAGACTTTATGGGCAGGGAGTTTTGAGATTTCATTGTCCATAAAATATATGTGTCCTCTGGTAGGCTTTGTTATTCCGGTAAGACAGTTGAAAAGTGTTGTCTTTCCTGCACCATTGGGTCCTATGATGCTGACTATGTCTCCTTCCTTCACCTTAAAACTCACATCCTCTATAGCCCTTATTCCGCCGAAGTGCTTGGTTAATTCCCTAACTTCTAAAATGTACACCCTTTACTCCCCCTACGATTCCCTGCGGCCTGAATATCATGAGAAGGACAAGGCCGATTCCTAAGATCAGCATCCTGTATAACTGGACTTCTCTCAACATCTCAGGCAGGAGAACAAGAATAAATGCACCAATGATCGCACCATATGTATTTCCTATCCCGCCGAGTATAATCATGCTCAGGATTAAAATAGATTCCATAAATGTAAAGCTTTCAGGCGAGACAAACTGCATCTTTGCAGAAAATAATATTCCTGCTATTCCAGCCCAGAATGTTCCAAAGGTAAAGGCATATAGTTTATATTTCGTTGTGTTTATTCCCATCGAAGATGCAGCGATTTCGTTCTCCTTTATTGCTATCCATGCCCTTCCGATCCTCGATGATTCAACTCTTTTGATCACCACTACAGCGAAAATTACAATGACGAATACGAGATAGTAGTAATATTGCAGTTGTGCAAGAGAAAATCCCATGAGCAAAGGACGGGATATTCCTGTTATGCCATTTGGGCCGTTTGTAAGGCTATCCCAGTTGTTCAAAACAAGACGAACTATTTCACCGAATCCCAGTGTTACTATTGCTAAATAGTCACCTCTAAGCCTCAGGGCTGGTATTGCAAGCAACAGCCCTGCAAGCGCAGCAAAGGATGCAGAAATAGGCAGCGATGCCCAGAAACCGAGACCTATTTTTGTATTGAGGATCGCATATGTGTAAGCGCCTATTGCATAAAAGGCAGCAAAGCCTAAATTAAGAAGCCCTGTGAAACCAACGATGATATTTAGGCCAAGGGCAAGAAGGATGTATATCCCTGACATTATTATGACATCGATATAATAATCCTTCAATATGAAAGGAAGGGCTGCAGACGCAATCAGCAAGACAGGGATGAAAAATGTCCTAAACCTTCCAATTTCAGGAATGTGAATGGCTTTTATTGCATCGATAATTTTTGTTTTTTTTAAAAGAGAGACAACAGACAACAAGGTGAGAATGCATATAAACATTATGCCTGCTGCCTTTAAGCCTTTGAACGGAAGGAATAATAAGGCAGCAAACAGCGCAGTAGCGCAGTAGCGCAACAGTATTCTGACATTCAGATTTCTGCTTTTCTGCTCTTCTGCTCTTCTGCTCTGTCTCATACCTTTTCCTCTGTGGTTTTTCCGAGTATTCCTGATGGCTTTATGAGCAAAATGACGATGAGTATGATGAATGCATAGGCATCCTTGTATTCGCTGGATATGTATGCTGCGCCTGTGCTCTCGACAAGGCCGAGGATTATTCCTCCTAACATTGCACCGGGAATATTCCCGATTCCTCCGAGGACTGCTGCTGTAAATGCCTTAATCCCCGCGATATATCCGATAAAGTAATTTACAAGGCCGTAGTATGAAGCAACCATAATGCCAGCCACTGCTGCAAGACCGGCGCCGATGATGAATGTAACGGATATGATGCTGTCCACATTTATTCCCACAAGGGCTGCCATTGTCTTGTCCTGTGCAGTTGCCCTCATTGCCTTGCCCATTCGTGTCTTGTGAATGAATAGATGAAGGAAAAGCATTAACAGCCCAGAGACCAAGATTATCATTGCCTGAAGATAAGTCACATTGACATTCATAAACTGAAAGCCTGCTTCTCCGAATCGCTGAGGAAAGACCTTGTCCGTTGCTCCCTGTGTGAGCATCACATAGTTTTGGAGGAAAATAGATACCCCTATTGCGCTTATCAATGGGCTGAGTCTCGGCGCATTTCTCAATGGCTTATATGCAACCTTTTCCATAGTGAAGCCGTAAGCAGAGCAGAAGATTATTGTCAGTATGGTGGTTAAAATAAGTGCGAGGGGAAGGCTGGCTGCTGTTAATCCCATTGCGGTAAAAAGACCCAGGAATATGATTGCGAGGTAAGCGCCGAGCATATAAATCTCGCCGTGGGCAAAGTTTATGAGTTCGAGAATTCCATAGACCATTGTATAGCCAATGGCTATGATGGCATATACCCCGCCCAGTGTCAGACCGTTTATCAACTGTTGAAGTAACATGACAGAAAATTTTAGCAGAAATGTTACTATATTGTCATGGATACAAAGACTTCGAGCGTTCAGAAGAAAAAATACCCGTGTCCTGACTGCGATTTCTGTCAGTTTTGCAGCGAAACAAGATGCAATATGTGCAGGCCCTCGGTTTCAAAAAAACATAAAAAGAATAAAAACAGTGCAACGAAGTGTGAGTGCCGGACAATGCCGGAAAATAAAAAGGATTAATATGTCTATACTGACAGGTTTGGATAGGATAGAAAAACATTGGCCGAAGCAATTGAAAGGCGCAAGGGTGGGGCTTGTGGTGCATCCTGCTTCTGTTAATAAAAGACTTGAGCATGCAGCAGATGTTGCATTGAAATCTAAGAAGTTTCAATTAAAGGCATTCTTTGGCCCTCAGCACGGGATCAGGGGAGAAACCCAGGACAATATGATTGAGTGGGAAGGATTTACAGATAAAAAAACAGGCCTTCCTGTTTATAGCCTTTATGGTCGTACAAGAAAACCTGAACCTGAAATGCTGAAGGATATCGATGTTGTGGTTGTAGACATGCAGGATGTGGGCTCCCGCTATTATACATTTATATGGACAATGGAGCTTTGTATGCAGGCGTGTCTTGAGAATAATAAAACAATGGTTGTTCTTGACAGACCCAATCCTATAGGAGGCTATATTACCGAAGGCCCTGTGCTTGATATGAATTACACATCCTTTGTTGGACAAAGACCGCTTCCGGTAAGGCACGGTATGACAATCGGCGAGATAGGGAATTATTTAAAGAATGAATTTTATTCATCCTCAGATTTTCATGTTATTTCCGTGAAGGGATGGAAGCGAAAGATGTGGTTTGATGATACAAGACTTCATTGGGTTCTACCATCACCCAATATGCCAACATTAGACACTGCCATTGTATATCCCGGCATGTGCCTCCTTGAAGGAACAATGCTCAGTGAAGGACGTGGCACAACAAGACCCTTCGAGATATTTGGCGCGCCATTTATAAATCCTGATGCATTGGTAAAGCGGCTTGATGAATTTAAATTACAGGGAGTGACTTTCAGGCCCATGTATTTTCAGCCTACATTTCAAAAACATGCTGGTAAACTATGCGGCGGCGCACAAATTCATGTTACAAACAGAGAAAAATTTAAGCCCTTTAAAACAGGCGTTGCAATAATCAAGGCTGTGCATGATCTTTATTCAAAAGAATTCCAATGGAAACAGCCTCCTTATGAGTATGAAATAGTAAAGATGCCAATAGACATACTTGCAGGAAGCGACAGACTCAGGAATGATATAGAAAATGGCGTAAGCCTCGATAAAATGGAGAAGTGGTGGAGCGAGGAATGCTCGTTATTTACAAAGAAAGTGAGAAAACACTATCTGCTATATGACTGAAAACCTTAATATCTTCATCCTTGCCGCTGGTCTTGGCGAAAGGCTGAGACCTATTACCAATCATATCCCAAAACCGCTCTTGCCAATACTCGGAAAGCCATTAATAGAGAGCATCGTCGAAAAATTCTCTCTAACATCTTCCGGCAGAATAGGCATAAACCTCCACTATAAGGCCGATATGTTGAGAGATTGGGCCAGAAATTCAGCGTTCTCAGAGCGCATTGAATTGTTTTATGAAGACCCGGTTCTCGGCACAGGCGGGGCATTGAAAAATGCAGAAGGATTTCTTTCAGGAGGACACTTCATTGCGCACAATTCCGACATTGTCTCTGACATCGATTTTTCGCGCCTGATAGAAACGCATCTTTCTGAAGGCAATATCGCAACGCTCGCAACGCATGATTATCCGAAGTACAACAATGTTGTTCTGGATGATAAAGGATATGTTATAAATGTAGAGAATCCTGGCACTTCGATGCCGAATCCTGAAACTTCAGGTAGAAAAACCGCATATACCGGAATTGCGGTCTACTCTCCGGAGATTCTGAGATTTCTGCCTCAGGGAGTTTCGCATGCCACAGTTGCATGGCTTGCAGCAGCAAAGGCGGGCTACAAGGTAAAGGCACTTGATTTCACTGGATGCTACTGGAATGATATAGGAACACCACAGGCATATGCCTCTGCAATAATCGATGCGTTAAGAACTGACGGCGAAACAGTATATATTCATCCATCGATGGGAGATTGCCCGGATATCGAAATTGATGGCTATGTCGCGATAGAGAAAGGCTGCATCCTTGATGATGCATCGTCTTTCAGGAACTGCATCGTGCTTGAGGGCAGCCGGACTGAAGAAAAAAAATACGACAACTGCATAATCGGACCTGATTTTGAGATTAGGCTTAATGAGACAGAGATGCTCGGTGCTTCGGAAGATAATGGATTAACTCTTATTGGCGCAGGAGGCTCTGACAGGAAGTATTACAGAATGAAGAATGATAATTCGACTGCTGTGTTTGTGAAATACAAAAAAGAAGACTCCGATTTTCATAGGCATATTGAATACACAAAATTCTTCAGGAAGCATAAAATCCCTGTCCCTGCATTGCTTGATGTAAATAATAAGAATATGACTGCTGTATTTGAAGACCTCGGAGATATCTCTCTTTACAGTTGGCTGAAATGCCCGCGGGAATCTATACAAATAGAGGATATTTATAAGAAGGTAATAGACATCTTAATACTTATTCATACTGATGCAACAAGGCATGTTTCAGAATGCCCGTTACTTCAGGGGAGGGTCTTTGATTATGAGCATTTCAGATGGGAGACCGATTATTTTGTTGAGAGGTTCGTGAAACAGTTGAAAGGGGTGGATATTGAAAATATATCTGCATTAAACGAAGAACTGCATAGATTGGCGCAAAAGGCGGATTCTTATCAGAAGACGGTAATCCACCGCGATTTTCAGTCGCAGAATATCATGATTACAAAAGGTGTTCCAAGACTGATAGATTATCAGGGAGCAAGGATAGGTCCTCCGGCATACGACATTGCATCAATGCTCTGGGACCCTTATTTCAGGCTTGATGAAGACATGAGGGAAAGACTGCTTGAGTATTATGTTAATCAAAGGGCAAGGATTTCATTAGATGAATTTAATAAAGACGACTTTCTAAAATCACTGCTTTTATGCCGTCTTCAGAGGCATATGCAGGCTCTTGGCGCCTATGGTTTTTTGTCTTCTGTAAGAATGAAGAGATATTTCCTGAAACATGTTGTTGAAGGGTTACGGCTGCTTAATGAAGATGCAATGCTTGTGAGACAGGAGTATCCCGAATTGTATAAGCTTGTTATGAAGCTTGGTGAAGACAGTAAGATTCAGGTAAAATAATGATGTAAATTGGGTCTGGATAAAGGGACACAACGGACACATTGAAAACGAACGGTGCGATGCGCTTGCGAGAGAAGCGATAAAAAAGTGCAGAAAGAGGATAGGCAGTGAAAAGGCCTGAGTTGCTTGCGCCTGCAGGCGATTTTGAAAAATTGACGACAGCGATTCATTACGGCGCTGATGCCGTCTATATGGGAGATTCGAGGTTTAGTCTAAGGGGCAAGGCAGGGAATTTCGATGCAGCAGAGCTGAAAGCTGCCGTAGATCATGCCCGTGAGCGCGGTGTCAAGGCATATGTGACAACCAATATCTTTCCTCATAACAGGGATTTGCCTCATATTGAGCAGCATATAGCGCTTCTCAAGGATATAAAACCTGATGCGGTTATACTTTCAGACCCTGGCGTATTTACCATGTTCAGAAAAAACGCTCCTGAGATAGATATCCACATCAGCACGCAGGCTAATATCACGAATGCCGAATCGGCACTGTTCTGGGAGAGACTCGGAGCAAAGAGGCTTGTTCTCTCAAGAGAGCTCACCATTGACGAAATAAGGGATATACGGGATAAAACAACGATAGAGCTTGAGGTCTTTGTTCACGGGTCGATTTGCATATCATACTCAGGCAGGTGTTACATGAGCAGCTTTCTTACTTCACGAAGTGCCAATAGAGGAGAGTGCACAAATTCATGCAGATGGAACTATGCTCTCATGGAGGAGAAAAGGCCCGGAGAATACTTCGCCGTGTATGAAAACGATAGGGGAACCTACATAATGAGTTCAAAAGACCTCTGCATGATTGAACACCTGCACCTGCTTGCTGAGGCCGGGATAGACAGCTTCAAGATCGAAGGCAGGATGAAGGGAATAAATTATGTTGCCGGTGTAGTAAAGACTTACCGGGAGGCAGTGGATTCCATCGAAAAAGGGAAACCTTACATCGTGAACCAGCGGTGGCTCAGGGAGCTTTCAATGTTCAGCAGCAGGGGATACACTACAGGTATGTTTTTCGGAAGACAGCCTGACAATGACTATAACTTTGACGGAGAGGCTTACCGGATGAGCCACGAACTCGTGGGTGTTGTTCTTGATGTGAATGGCGATACCGCAATGGTTGCCTTGAGAAACAGGCTTGATGTCGGTGATTCGGTAGAATTTCTCACACCTGGGCTTGAGGGAAAGCTCTTTGAGATACAATCCATGAGCGATGAAGGTCGTGGTAATATCACATCAGCGAGGAATGAAGACATAATCTGCATTAATATTTCTGAAGGAGTCAGGCCAAACGACCTCATCAGAAGGCAAAAGAATTTCAGGCCTTTAGCGCATAGCAACTAATATCTTCTTATCCTCGAACCCTCAAGGATAAGCCTTAATACAGCAACCCTCGATGCTGCATGTCTTCCCATCTCATTTGTCGGATTGACCCTGATCTGCATGACATATTCCTCGTAGGCCGAGTAGAGGTCATTTATATTTTCATAACATATGCCGAGTATGCCGTGAATTTCCGGATGCCTTGGCTGTACCTCGGCAAACAAGTTCAGATGCGGTATTGCTGTTTTGTACATCCTCATCTTGTAATAACTCATGCCGAGGAAATAGTGTGCTGATACATCCTGAGGGAAAATGGAAATACTTCTCTTTAGATAACCTATTCCTTCCGAGTATTCCCCTTTGTAATACCTGATTGCGCCTATGCCTCTTAATGCAGGCTCATAATCTTTATCGAGATTTAGTGCAGTATTAAAGTATTTTTCTGCTTCATGATAGTCTTTTCTTTTTAGCCTTATAAAGCCTTTAATAGCATGGAAAGCAGGCTGGCTCCCATCCGCCTTTATTGCATTTGATGCGAGATGGTCTGCCTCATCAATATCATTTTTCCCAAATGCCCTGACCGCCTTGTCATAATATTCAAGATAGATTTTATTTGTATTTTTTAATCCTGCAACTGCTGTCTGGAATTTTTCCTTATTGGCCCCGTCGCCTGTAACTGCGAATGGCTGCATCTCATTTATTATATGCTGAATTTCTTCGATCCTTACGGATGTCCTCGGATGTGTGGATAACAGGTCTTCAAAGAATCCCTTATCCTCGGCGTTTTTGCCTAATGATTTCATGTATTCCTGCGATATCTTTTCCAAATTCCTGTGAGCACTTACAGCATTTTCTGGATTGTAACCGAGTTTTGACATATATAGAATGCCCAGTCTGTCAGCTTCCAGTTCGTTATCCCTGCTGTATTTCAGCAATAAAAGGCTGCTTCCTATAGACCCCAGTCTTAATGCAATGTCTGAATATTCCTTTCCACCGAGGGCGATACCTGCTGCACCAAGACCGATCTGTTGCAGCATCCCGCGGGTTATCTGTTTTGCCGAATGTCTTGCGGATACATGTCCCATTTCATGCCCCATGACAAATGTGAATTCTGCCTCGCTGTCGAGGGCTGCAAGAAGTCCTCTTGTAATTACAACATACCCCGGTATCGCCCATGCATTGGGTATTGAACTGTTCTGGATAGCGAATCGAACGGGAAGGTTTGGCCTATGAGAAATGCTGTGAATCCTGATAACAATGTCTTTAAGATAAGCCTTGAGTTTTTCGTCTTTATACTCTCCGCCACCTCCCAGGTCACCCCACAGGGCATTGGGATAAAGCTCTTTGCCCATTTCCATTTCCTGACTCTCAGATACGAACATCAGTTCCCTTTGGCCGGTGACCGGATTAATGGCGCAACCGAAAACAGTAAGGAGTAAGAATATTGAAGTAATGGAGTAATGGAGTATTGATTTAATTGTTTTCATGCTTTAGATATTTTTCAGGATTTTCTGTTATACACTTTATTATAATATCTTCATCAAATCCAATTTCAATAAGCCTTTTAGAGGATTCTGCGATTGTCATGCAGCCTCCTAAGAGCTTGCCGTGAGTATCAGTAACACCCTGACTTTTTGTGAAAGGCGTTGCCTCTTTTACAGAATCAGAGACAATAATAATTCTGTCATGATTCTTTGTCTTAAATATCAGTTCAAGAGTTTTGAGGTTTAAATGATAAGGATCTGCAATAACCTCGATATAAATGTCCTGATTCAAAAGTCCAAAGCCTGCAAGACCCGGTTCTCTATGATGAAATCCTCTCATTGCATTGAATATATGTGTGATGCCCCTTGCACCTGCATTAAAACCTGCCTCAGCCTCTGCATAGGTTGCATCGGAATGTCCCATACTCGCAATAATGCCCTTGTCGGTTAATTTTTTTATCAGTTTTGTTGCCCCGTTTATCTCAGGCGCAATAGTAATGATTTTTATTATATCTTCAAAGCCTTCGATGAGTTCTTTAAGATTGTATTCTGTTGGCTCTATAAAGGTTATTGCGTTTAAAGCTCCGCACTTTGATGGATTCAAAAAAGGCCCTTCGAGATGGACACCGATAATAGTTGAGAGTTGAGAGTTAGGAGTTTGAAGTTCAGAGCTACCCGCCATCTGAAGCTCTATAGCCTTTTTAATCGTGGCCATATTTTCTCTCATTACCTTTATAGTGGCGGGATATATGGTGGGAATGATTTCAGAAATACCATAAGAGCCATGTATCTCGGCTATTTTAAGGATATGTTCTTCAACGGTTGTCCTTGTATCATAGCCGCCGATGCCGTGGGTATGGATGTCTATGATTTTTTTCGCAGTCATACTAAAATTGATGTAGGGCAGTCTGCTTCAAAGCCTTTACAAGTGTTGTTTAACATTTCTATCAAAGATATTTTACGCATTATTTAAACACCAGCCACCGACGCGGATGACGGATATAATAGAATGTAGTTTTCAAATTTCGCTGGTAAAGGCTTTTCAGCATTCCTGCCCTCCATCACAGAGTGGATTTTTAGACACTTTCTGATATTATAGCATTTATGGAATCCGTCATTTTAGGCAGATGGACAGAGAAGAGAGTGAGCGCTATTATGCGCGAAGCCGCAGAAATTCAGGGCGCAGGAGAGAGGATAGCCTTTTTTTCAGAGAAATTCCTCGGCTTGCCATATCAGGAAAAAACCTTGATAGGAGACATTAAAACGCCTGAGGTCTTTGTCATAAACCTCTCGGTGGTTGACTGTTTTACTTTTATCGATTATGTGGAGGCGATGAGATTGTCTGCCTCTTTTTCAGAATTTAAGGATAATTTGAGAAGGGTAAGGTATAAATCGGGAAGGATTACATTTGAAAACAGGAACCACTTTTTTACGGATTGGGTGGAATCAAATTCAGAGTTTGTTGAGGATGCTACAGAAGAGATAGGCGGCAAAAGCTCAATAAAAGTTGAGAAGATGCTTAATGTAAAAGAAGACGGGACATATTTTTTAAACGGTATTGCTCCCAAAATGCGTGCTGTTAAATACATACCTTCAGTTGCCATCGATGATTCCATTATAAGTAAATTAAAAACAGGAGATTATACGGGAATATATTCGGATATTAAGGGATTGGATGTCTCGCATGTAGGGATTATCATCAAGGATAGCGATAAAGTCTATTTGCGTCATGCCTCGTCTGTAAAGAGAAAGGTGGTTGATGAGGATTTTAGAGATTATATTGCCAATAAACCCGGAATTGTTATATTGAGGCCTCTATCTCTTTTCTCATCCACCACAATAGCCCCAATCCTGGCAATGCTGTAAGTGTGGTTATAAAAAAGAAGGCTGGCCAGCCAATAGCGGAAACGAGGAATCCAGATGTCGGAGCGATGAAAATTCTTCCAAGTGCAGCGAGGGAAGACAAAAGTGCGTATTGGGTTGCACTGTATCTTTGATTGCACATACTCATAAGCAGTGCTACAAAGGCCGATGTGCCCATGCCTCCGCTCAGGTTTTCGAAGGCCACAGCAAAAATCAGCATCCCGTAGCTTTTTCCAATCCATGATAGAACCATGAATGAGAGATTAGATACTGCCTGAAGAACGCCGAATAATAGCAGAGAGCGGAAAAGGCCGAGCCTTGCCATTAATGCGCCTCCGAACATTGCTCCCACAATGAGCGATACGAGACCGAGTCCTTTATTGATAGTGCCAACATCTGTCGGTGTAAAACCCACGCCTTTTATCAGAAATGCTGTGGTTAATGAACCGGCATATGCGTCTCCGAGTTTGTACAGGATGATCAGAAGCAGCAGCATGACAGCAGAGCGTCTCGAAAAATAGTCCTTCAATGGCCCCCAAATCGCTTCCTGAAGACTTTTGGGAGGGATGATTTTCTCTTCTGGCTCAGGGCCAAAAAATGCCGATATTACGCCAATTGCCATTAACCCGGCCATGAGCAGATAAGTATTATGCCAGCCTATATTATCTGAAAGTATAAGAGCCAGTGCACCGGATACGAGCATTGCAATACGGTAGCCCATAACAAAAACTGCAGCCCCTGCACCCCGCTCCTTTTCTCTCAATACATCGGCGCGATATGCGTCAACAACAATATCCTGAGATGCAGAAGAAAAGGCCACTATTAATGCAAATGCAGCTATGAGCAAAGGGGCTTGTTTTGGTGAGTTGAATGCCATTGCAGCTATGCCAAATATTAATGCGATTTGTGTAATGATCATCCATCCCCTGCGCCTTCCTAAAAGCGGCGGGACAAACCTGTCCATTATCGGAGACCAGAGGAATTTCACGGTGTAAGGAAGTCCGACAAGGGCAAAGATGCCGATGGTTTTTATATCTACTCCATCAACAGCCATCCATGCCTGAAGCGTTCCGCTTGTCAATGCCAGAGGAAGGCCGGAAGCAAATCCGAGAAGTGTCACTGTCGCAATCCGCCTGCTTGTGAATACCTGAAGATAAGGGGTTAATTTGCTCAAATGTTGTCCCTTCTTACCGGCAGTTTTCCGCTGAATTCTATCTCTCCTTTCAGACATTTTATCACCGCCATTTGTGCCTGCTCGGAAGGCTCGTAGGCTGCAATCAGCACATCAGCTTCATTAAAGTGCCTTAAAACATATGGGCTTCCGAATGAGATGACTATTGAGCTTTTTGCCTGCCTAATAAGCTCTATGATCCTTTGCTTCTCTTCATTGCTTATACCCGAGATTCCCTTCCATGCAGCAATGCTTGTGAATATTGCAATGATTAACAGTTCGGAGTTCAGAGGTTGCGGCTCTGAGGTGAAATGATTTTTTAATATAGATGATTTATAAATATCATCAACACCTGCAAATACAATATGAGCATTTTTATTTGAAATAGGCAATATGTCTGGACTGCTTTTTACGAGAGTTATTGACATATCGGAGATCTGTTCTGAGATGAATGAATGGGCTTTATAATTTACATCCGGTTTTTTGATTTTGCTAAACCTCTCCTTTGTTTTGATTATGCGCTCTAATGTTCTGTCAATCTGATCTTCGCTGATCTCTTTAGACTTAATAGCTGATAATAGCTCCGTTACCGTCACATCCGCATCCACGGGATGGAGCAGGATATCAACTCCTGCCTTTATGCACTCGGCAGGGACATTTCCGAAATCTTTCAAAGCGCTCATATTCAGCGCATCTGTGATTACAAGGCCATTAAAGCCCAATTCTTTTTTTAACAAATCCGTGATTATTTTTTTGGACAGGCTTGCGGGCTTTGAATCCAATTCCGGCACTTTAAGATGTCCGACCATGATGCTGCCTGCGCCTGCTCTGATGGATTTAATGAAAGGCATTAGGTCTGTTTTCATCAGATCATCTTTAGATTTAGTGATAACAGGAAGGGAGATATGGGAATCTACAGCGGTATCTCCATGACCCGGAAAGTGTTTTGGACAGCTTACCATGCCTGAGTCTTCGAAGAATTTTATGTAGTGCGAGCCGAACCACGCCACTGTTCTGGGATTGTCAGAAAAAGCCCTTGTGCATATTATGGGATTGTCCGGGTTCTGATTTACATCCATTACCGGAATCAAAGGCATGTTTATCCCGATATCTATAGCCTCATCTGCTATGGCCTGTATTATTATGTTGAGGAGCAATATGTCTTCAGGCCTGTCTTTATCTATAGCTGCTGCCACTGCCATCTGGCATGGAAAATTTGTTGCGCCTTTTATTTGCTGTCCGACTCCGCGCTCAATGTCGGATGCTATAAAGAGCGGTATTTCCGAGGTTGCCTGCAATCCAGCGATGAATTCCTTTATTTCATCTTTCTCTCCGCCAAAGATTATAAAGCCGCTAATGCCCTTTTCAACAAGGTTAAATATTTTATTTTGATATTCTTCTGATTGAATTTTATCCCCATCGAGTCTGCTGATTATGAGCTGATAAAGTTTTTTTCCCAGGGAGTTTAAGGTATTAAGCATATGAGAGTTTATCAGATTGGCAAACATGGAGACAATATGCCTGTTAATTTTTTAAAATAAACCATGAGATATTATCTTTCAGACGGGTTTGTCCTGAAGTGGCTTGAAACACCTTCTGTTTATGATATAAAGGGAGACGAACTCTACGAGCTGGACGACAATGCCTTTGAGTTTTTGAAAAAGTGCTCAACTCCTGAAGGGTGTATTGACAATGCAGATGCCGGATTCATTGATTATTGCCTTTCGGAAGGGATATTGACCAAAGAAGCTGTCAACACTAAAAGGCCAGTGCTTGCAAAATCTCCTGTCCCTTCATTGAGGTATCTCGAACTCCAGATTACTGATAAGTGCAATCTTAAATGCGGGCATTGTTATATAGGAAAGCCCATGAATAATGAAATTTCCCCTGATAAAATAAAGATTGTTCTTGATGAGTTCGAAGAGATGCAGGGGCTGCGCCTTCTGATAACAGGAGGGGAGCCTTTGATGCACAGTCATTTTAATGAAATCAATACATTATTGCCCGAATATAATTTCAGGAAGATACTTTTTACAAACGGCCTTTTGTTAAATGAAAAAGTTTTAAAGGGACTTAATGCGGATGAGATACAGTTCAGCGTTGATGGCATGGAACGCGGGCATGAAGCAATAAGGGGGAAAGGCACATATAAAATAGTAATGAAGAAGATTCGCGAAGCAATTGATGCAGGAATTAGTGTCTCGGTAGCTACAATGGTTCATGGAAAGAATCTCGATGAATTCGATGAGATGGCTGATATATTCAGAAAAATCGGGATCAAGGACTGGACAGTGGATGTGCCGTGTGTTTCAGGCAATTTAAAGGAAAACCATATTTTTCAGGTTCCACCGGAAATAGCGGGAAAATACCTTAATTATGGCTTTGGCGGGGGACTGCACGGTGGAGGAGAAGGATTTGCATGCGGCCTGCATCTCGTGTCTGTGCTTGCCAATGGGAATATATGTAAATGCGCTTTTTATTCTCACACGCCTGTTGGCAATATCAGTGAGGGGCTGAGGAAGTCATGGGAAAGGATAATGCCTGTGAAGTTAAATGAACTGGAATGTTCTGATATGTCATGCAGGTTTATTGATGAGTGCAGGGGGGGGTGCAGATTTCGAGCAGGAGACAACAGAAAAAAAGACCTTTACAAATGTTATGGGTATGATATAATGAAGACATAAAATATCAGGGCATGAAGCCCTGGATTAACCCTATGAAAGGGAGGTGTCGATATGGTTATAAGAAAGGTATCCAAGAAGGGATCAACCACCTGCAAGTGCAAAGGTTCCTGCTAATCGATGGAGTAATGGAGTGTCGGAGTAATGGGGTGTAAAGCAACCCTGTTACTCCAATTTTTTATCAATATCACCCATTTATTGGCTTTATATTTGCATGCCTTTTATGCCATAATTAAGCACATCAAATGAAAATATTTATCATTATAGTATGCATATTTACCTTTACTGCTTCGTGTTCGGCATTCTCTAAAAGCCGCAATAAACAGATAGATATTGCATCGTCTCAGGCAGAAAATGAATCAGTTTCACATCCTGAAAAGGCTTATTTTGAGTATTTGCTGGGATATGAGGCAGAAATCAGCGGCAAATGGGAAGATGCCCTGAAACACTATTTAAACGCCCTGAACTTTGACCCTGCATCAGCACATCTGAAAACCCAGATAAGCTATATGCTTGTGAAACTGGGAAGGATACAGGAAGCCCTGACAAGACTTGAAGAAGTTGCTGCTCAACATCCTGATAATGTGCCTGCCCTTTTACTCCTCGGTGAGATCTATAACTCCCAGAGGAGGGTTGACGATGCCATAAGGGTATACGAAAATATCCTTAAAATGGCTCCGGAAAAGAATGAGGCATCCCTCTTTTTAGGAGTCCTTTATGCCACAAAGGGAGAGTTTCAGAAGGCGCTCGATATTTTTGAGACCCTTTTGAAAAAAGACCCTGAAAATATCATGGCTATGTATTATATGGGCTCCATTAATATGGAAAAGAAGGATTACGATAAGGCAGAAGAACGTTTTAAGAGAATTATAGAGATCAATCCCTTCTTCGATGCTGCTTATCTGAATTTAGGTCTTGTCAGAGAGATAAAGGGTGATTTAAAGGCCGCGGAGGATTATTATAAAAAGGTCTTGAGTATTAATCCCCATAACCTCTTTGCAAGGGAAAGGCTTGCACAACTGTACCTTACAGAGAAGTCCTTTGAAAAGGCTATTAATGAACTTGAGGGGATTTTAAAGGAAGCGCCAAGGAATATAGATATCCACCAGAGGCTCGGTCTTCTTTATCTTCAGCAGAGGCAGTATGATAAGGCTATCTCCGAATTCAGGATAGTGCTTGAGGCACGGCCTGACGATATTGCGTCACGGTACTATCTGTCCATTGTGCTTGCGGAATTGAAGAGATACGATGAAGCCATAGAAGAACTGAAGAAGATAATATCATCAGACCCTAAAAATATAAATGCATTTTTAAACCTTGCCCTTATTTATTCACGGCAGAACCGTTATGCGGACGCCATTAAGGTATACGAGGAGATATTGAGTTTTGAGAAGGAAAAGCCCGAGATATATGCCTATCTCGGCAATGCATATATTCAGGCTAAAGAGTATGCAAAGGCAGAGGCTGTATTACAGGAAGGGTTAAAACGCTTCAGCGGCAGTGATGAACTGCATTTCAGCACAGCGGTCGTGTATGAGAAAATGGGGCGGTTCGATGATATGGTGGTATACCTGAAACGCACAATCCAGCTTAATCCCAATCATGCCGATGCCCTTAACTACCTCGGATACAGTTATGCTGACAAGGGGATAAATCTTGAAGAGGCATTGTCTCTCATAAAAAAGGCACTGGAGCTAAAACCCGACAGTGGATATATAATAGACAGCCTTGGCTGGGTTTACTTCAGGCTTGGCAAGTTGGAAGAAGCGTTAAATACGCTTAAAAAGGCACTTGGTCTTGTAAAGGACGACCCTGTTTTGCACGAACATATCGGTGATGTCTATGAAGCAATGGGCAATAATATAGATGCCATTAATGCGTGGACAGAAGCGTTAAAGTTCCATGAGAAGGAAGAAGGCCTGAAGAATAGGGTCGAGAAAAAGATTCAGAAATTAAAACTTAAAATTCAAAATTAGTTGTTGTGAACTCGCCACTCGCCACTCGTCACTCGTCACTTGTTTTAAAGGCCCCTGCCAAGATAAACTGGTCCCTTTATGTACTGAATAAAAGGGATGATGGTTATCATGATATCCTTTCATTGATGCACTGTATAGGACTTTATGACACGCTGGCCTTTGAGCATTCCGATACCATTGAACTCATTACTGATATGGATATCCAGCCACAACACAATCTTGTCTATAAGGCTGCCAAAAGCCTCCAATCACATACCGGGGTAAAGAATGGAGCAAGGATTGTCCTGAAAAAGGAGATCCCATCCGGCGCAGGCCTTGGCGGGGGGAGCAGCGATGCAGCTTGTACATTGATAGGTTTAAATAAGCTGTGGGGTCTCGGGCTGAAAGACGATGAATTGAAGACCATTGGCAGCATGCTCGGGTCTGATGTACCGTTTTTTTTTGGCAATATGGCCGGTTATCCAATGGCTATTGCTGAAGGAAGGGGAGAGATTCTGACACCGCTTAAAATAGACATATCTTATACGTTGCTGCTTATAAAGCCTTCCATATCAATATCCACAGCATGGGCATATGAAAAGATAAGCTCAAAGCTCAAAGTTCAAAACTCAAAAAAATTGACAAAAACAGTGGATAAGATTAATAATATTAATTTAATTTATAATGCCCTTAAGGCAGGGGATATTTCTTTTCTCAAGGCCGGAGTACATAATGATTTTGAGGATGCTGTTATAGAGGAATATCCTGATGTCGGCAGTTTGAAGGACAAAGTGCTTAATGCCGGGGCATCCATGGCTATTATGAGCGGCAGCGGCTCGGCCGTATTCGGTCTTTTCGAGGACAGGGATAAGGCGGTTAATGCATCGAGGCAGTTTTCATCGCACTGGAATAGAGTTGTAGAAACAATTATTAGTTCATAGCTCATGGCTCATGGTTTTAAGGCTGTCAGCTAATAGCCACGAGCTAATTTGGGGCGTCGACAAGCGGTAAGTCAGCAGATTTTGGATCTGCCATTCCCAGGTTCGAATCCTGGCGCCCCAGGAAATAGCCACAAAACAGCATATGTGGAGGAAAAAATGACTAACGGAGTTAAGCTTATTACAGGGAATGCAAACAGGCCCCTCGCTGTTAAGGTAAGCGAGCATTTCGGCATGCCTTTGACTGATACCACAGTGACCGCATTCAGCGACGGCGAGATAATGGTGCAAATCAATGAAAACGTAAGAGGCTATGATGTCTTTGTAATACAACCCACATGCGCTCCTGTAAACCATAACATAATGGAGTTGCTTCTTTTGATAGATGCTTTGAAAAGGGCGTCGGCGAGGAGAATAGCAGCAGTCATACCATATTATGGCTATGCACGGCAGGACAGGAAAGTGCAGCCCCGTGTCCCCATATCCTCAAAGCTTGTGGCTGACCTGCTCACAGCAGCAGGAACAAACAGGATACTCACTATAGACCTCCACGCAGCACAGATACAGGGCTTTTTCAATATCCCTGTCGATCACCTGTATGCTGCCCCTGTTTTGCTGGATTATATAAAGAAATGCAGGTTTGAAGACCTCGTTATAGTCTCGCCAGATGCAGGCGGTGTTGAAAGGGCTCGTGCCTTTGCAAAGAGGCTGGATGCCTCATTAGCCATTGTCGATAAAAGGCGTGAAGCTGCCAATATCTCAAAGGTCATGCATGTCATAGGTGATGTGAAAGGTAAGGATGCCATTATCCTCGATGACATGATAGATACTGCAGGAACGACAACACAGGCAGCACAGGCACTGAAGGACAACGGTGCAAAGAGGGTATTTGCAGCATGCAGCCATGCTGTGCTTTCGGGACCTGCTATAGAGAGGATAAACAATTCAGTGCTTGAAGAGGTCATAACAACCGATACGATCTCTCTGGATGATAAGGTCAGCGTATGCAAGAAGTTAAGGGTATTAAGCGTATCATCACTTTTAGCAGAGGCAATAAAGAGGATTCATGAAGAGACGTCAGTAAGTTCATTGTTTGTATAAAAAGGAGGAGAAATATGGAAAGAGTAACGCTCGGTGTAGAAAAAAGGGAGAAATCAGGCAAAGGCGGAGCAAGGTCATTAAGAAGGAGTGGCATTATCCCTGCCATTCTATATAAAGCTGGAAACTCTCTGCCGGTACAGCTTTCGGGAAAGGAACTCTCCCGATTTGTCAGCAGGACGGCAGGAGAGCAGGTAATCGTTAATCTCCAGTTCCCTGATGGCACGAAACAGGCCATTGTCAAGGACTACCAGGTAGACCCTGTTATGGGTAATCTTCTTCACGTAGATTTTCAGGAAATATCGGCTACAGAGGCAATAAGGGTCATGGTGCATGTGGCTATAAAAGGCGAGGCAATCGGTGTTAAGAGGGACAAAGGAGTGCTCCAGCACGGTTTGAGGGAGATAGAGATCGAGTGCCTGCCTGATAAAATCCCAGGCCACGTTGATGTGGATGTCACCAATATGGGTCTCGGTCAGGCTATTCATGTCAGCGACTTAAAACTTGGAGAGGGCATTAAAGTCTTGACAGATCCCGATGAGGTTCTGGCAACGGTCATAGCAGTCAAGGAAGAGGTGGCAGCACCGGAAGCAGCCCCTGTCGAGATTGTTGAACCAGAAGTTATCAAGAAAGGTAAAAAAGAAGAAGAAAAGTAAAAGTATAGATGATGCTGAAATATTTTTCTTTAGGGGGGATTTTAAGGGGGGGACATAAAGTCTCCCCTTTGCGTGTATGGGTTATTGTCGGTTTAGGCAATCCTGGAACTAAATATTCTGCAACCCGTCACAATATCGGTTTCAGGGTGATAGACCGGCTTTCGGAAGAATATAATATCCCTTTGGAAGAAAGGGATGTTTATATGATTGGCAAAGGGGCTATAGAAGGAGTCAATGTTATCCTTCTAAAGCCCCTTACTTTTATGAACAGAAGCGGACTTGCTGTAAAGAAGATACTAAAAAAGGCTAATATATCTGCAGATAATTTGATGGACAGGCTGATAGTGGTGCACGATGATCTCGATATTGATGCAGGGGCTATAAAAATCAGACGGGGCGGCTCATCCGGCGGGCATCGGGGAATCGAGTCTATAATTCAGGAACTTGGAACAAAGGATTTTGTGCGTGTTAAGGTTGGAATAGGGCGTGATGAAACCATCCCTGTTGATGAATATGTCCTTCAGAATTTCAAACCGCATGAAAAAAATATTATAAAATATGTTATAGTATGTGCATCCCGTGCTGTTACGTCGGTTGTAACAGAAGGGATCGATAAGGCAATGAGCAAATACAACCGTTCCCCCAAATATACACAGGCCGATAAAACACAGTCGTAATGAATATCCTTATTAAAAACATACCGGAAGAAGGGATAAAAGCGGATGCATTAGTCCTTCCCCTCTTTGAGAATAATTCCATAGATATCTATTCAGATATAGACTCCATAACCGGAGGCTTCATAAGAAGGGTAATCAATTCAAAGGAATTCACAGGCAAACAGAATCAGACCACCCTGCTTCACGTCAGGAATATAAATTCCGACAGGATCTTGCTTATAGGGCTTGGCAAACAATCCGATATAACAACCGACAGGATAAGGCAGGCAGGAGGCAAGGCATTTTCCTTTCTCAAGGATATAGGAGTTAAGGATATTGCTGTATCAACCAGCATATTCGGCTACCTGCCGAAGAATTTCAAGGCGTCACAGAAACCGGTTTTTTATTTTATAGAGGGCGGACTTTTAAGTCTCTATAAATTCGAAAAATACAAAAAATCAGAAGACAGCAAAGAGATAAAGACAGCAATCATTCTTGGTACGGATAAGGACATCCCTCTTAAGTGGCTTCAGACATCTGTCTCTGCCGTGAATTTTGCAAAGGATATTATAAATACACCGTCCAATGATATGACCCCTGCTGTTTTGAGTGATGTTGCAAAATCTCTTTCAGGCAAAAGAATAAAAGTTAAAGTGCTGGAGAAAAAAGAAATAGAAAAAGAGGGCATGGGTGCCTATCTTTCTGTATCTAAAGGCTCTGCTGAACCTCCGAAATTAATCATAGTCGAATATAAAGGTGGAAAGGGTGAGCCATTGGCCCTTGTGGGCAAGTCCATAACCTTTGACAGCGGCGGCATATCCCTGAAGCCTGCCGAGGGAATGGAAAAAATGAAATACGACATGTCAGGCGGTGCGTCTGTCCTTGCCATAATTAAGGCAGCTTCAGAACTGGAATTGCCTGTAAATATTGTGGGCATTCTTCCTGCTACAGAGAATCTCCCTGGAGGCAGTGCATCGAAGCCAGGCGATATTGTTAAGACTATAACAGGAAAGACGATAGAGATAATAAATACAGATGCAGAGGGCCGCCTTGCCCTTGCAGATGCCATTGGATATGCAATAAAATATTATAAGCCAAAGGCCGTTATTGATATAGCCACGCTTACAGGTGCATGCTCCATAGCCCTCGGCAACGAGGCCATGGCAATAATGGGCAATAACAATGAACTTATGGAAAAACTGAAAATGGCCTCGGAAGAGACCTATGAAAGGGTATGGCAGATGCCGCTTTATGACGAGTATAAGGATTATATAAAGAGCGATGCAGCTGATATGAAGAACAGCGGGGGGAGGAACGGCTCCCTTGTAACAGCAGGTTATTTCTTAAGGGAATTCGCAGGCGATACACCGTGGGTTCATCTCGATATTGCAGGCACTGCGTGGAATGACAAGGATAAGCCATATATTCCAAAAGGCGCTACAGCTGTTGGTGTGAGATTGATACTTAACTTTCTAAAGGAGTCATAAAATGATTTTTTTATTATTTTTGATAGGATTTTTACTCGTACCATCATTTTCCTTTGCATGGGGGCCATTGACCCATATTTATCTTGGAAGCGAAATATATTCCTATGCACCGCTTATCCCTGCAGGGATAATGACCCTCTTAAGGAAATACAGGCAGGACTTCCTCTACGGAAACCTCATGGCTGATATGATACTGGGAAAGAAATATCTCCCTGACGATAAAAGCTCCCATAGCTGGGATATGGGACTGAAGCTTATGGAACAGGCAAAGAAAGGGCCTGAAAAGGCATTCGTATATGGCTATCTGAGCCACCTGGCTGCAGACACAGTCGCCCATGAAGCCCTTACAGAAGATAAGTGGAATGTTGGACATGCATGGATCGAGATGAAGGCTGACAGCCTGATAAACAAGGCATACTGGCTTGAGTCTGTGACCATTAACAGGGCTGTTCAAAGGAGAAATGACAGGTTTCTCGAAAGCTCCCTTGACAGGTTCATGTTCTCTTTTAATACAAACAAAAGGATATATAAGGGGATGGTATTCCTTTCTGTTTTTAACAAGCAGAGGAAAAGAGGAGTCGATAGAAAGCATATTTGCAATCTCCATGACGAGTCCATAGCCAGCATTCTGGATCTATTACAGAACGGCGAGGACGCCTCTGTTTTGAGTAAAAGCCCATTATAAAGACAGTGAATACTGGTTAGTGAACAGTGTTTAATAAAAACTATCTCCTACCTTTGGATGCATTAAAACTTATTATAAATTCAATTCCAGAAGGTTACCTATCAATCGAAAGACTGAAGATAGAAGAATGCTATGGCTATATCATAGCGTCAGATGTTATCGCCCCCGAAGACCTTCCTGCCTTTTCACGCTCTACCGTTGACGGCTATGCATTGAATTCAAGGGATACATTCGGCGTAAAGGAAAGCTCACCTTCCTATATTGCAGTCAAACACGAAATATTCATGGGATCTGTCCCTGATTTCAAATTGGGCACTGGAGAGTCAGCAAAGATACCCACAGGAGGGATGCTTCCGGAGGGTGCTGATGCAGTTTTAATGCTCGAACATGCCCAGATAGTTTCCGATGATATGATTGAGGTTATGAGATCCGTTGCACCAAATGAAAATGTGATCCAGAAGGGCGAGGACATAAAAAAAGGCGAAACAGTTCTCACAAAAGGTCATAGACTCAGGGCGCAGGATATAGGAGCCCTTGCAGGTCTTGGCATAACAGAGATAGATGTCTTCAGAAAGCCTGTAGTATCGATAATCTCCACAGGAGATGAAATAGTCCCTGCGGGCAGTCCCCTGAAATTAGGGCAGGTGAGGGACATTAATTCATTTACATTGTCGGGTCTGATAAGCGAACACGGCGGCATACCAGTAAAAAAAGGGATATTCAAGGATGACTATGATGTTATAAAGGATGCAATGGAAGGGGCATTGCAGGATTCTGATATGGTTCTGATAAGCGGAGGCACCTCTGCCGGCACAAAGGATATGACAGCACAGATTATAGACGACATTGCCAAAATATACGGCGGCTCAGGCGTGCTCTTCCATGGCGTGTCATTAAAGCCCGGAAAACCGATGATCGGCGGGGTTGTGAATAATAAGCCTATTTTAGGACTTCCGGGACATCCTGCTGCCACTGTTGTATGTTTTGACCTCTTCATAAGGCCTGTAATGGAAAGGCTCGGCGGTCTTAATTCAAGAAGAAACTTTACTAAAACCATTAAAGCTAAAATGGACAAAAATATAGCCTCTGCAGCAGGCAGGGAAGACCACATAAGGGTCTATCTCGAAGAGAAAAACGGAGAATTATCAGCCATCCCTGTACTCGGCAAATCAGGTTTGATAACCACCCTTGTCAGGGCTGATGGAATTGTTGTTATTCCACAAAATAAGCTCGGACTCGATGCAGGGGAAGAAGTGGTAGTAAAGCTGTTTTAAAAGGAGGATGCCATATGTTGATTCCCTTATTGATTGGCGTGCATGTTTTGGGTGTAGTGCTCTGGATTGGCGGTGTTTCCTTTGTAACCATGATAGTGTTTCCGATGATAATGCGTATGGAGGGCTCTATTGAGAAGGTCATTTTCTTTCAGGGTGTGGAGCATCGCTTTGCGAAGATCGCAAAACTCTGCGTTATAATTGTTGGCACCACGGGAGTATGGTTGTTGTTCATCACAGACAGATGGGACGCGCTGTTCACCATGCATGGTATAGGCATTACCCTGATGTTGTTGGTATGGATATTTTATGTGCTTGTGTTACTCTTTGAGGGCAGGTTTTTTAAAATTATTTTCAAAGGAGAGGCACAGCAGGATACGGCAAAGATATTCTTAAGGTTGACAGTGTTTCACTGGGTGGTTATGGGGTTGAGCCTTTTAGCGGTATTTGTGGGTGTGATTGCCGGACACGGTGGTATATGGAGTTAATTAAAGATTTTTACGATAAGACTAATCGCCCTGTAAACCTTATGGAGGTTTGCGGGACGCATACGGTTGCCATATTCAAGCATGGTATAAGAAGCCTTTTGCCCGAAGGCCTTAGATTATTGAGCGGCCCCGGATGCCCTGTATGCGTGACTTCGATCAAAGATATTGATAAAGCCATTGCCTTTTCAATGTTGGACAATGTGATACTGTGTACATTCGGAGACATGATGCGCGTTCCCGGCGGAAAGAAATCATTGTCCGAGGCAAAGGCAGAAGGCGCTGATATAAGGATAGTTTATTCTCCGCTCGATTGTCTGAATATCGCAAAGGAGAATGGCAATAAAAGGGTCGTTTTCTTTTCCGCTGGATTTGAGACCACAACCCCGTCTGTCGCAGGCACTCTATTCGAGGCTGAGAGACAGAAGATAGATAATTTCTATGTTTATTCCGTAAACAAGCTTGTGCCTCCGGCGCTCGATATATTGCTTCAGTCTGACAAGGTCAATATAGACGGCTTCATATTGCCGGGGCATGTGAGCACTATAATAGGCATCCATCCGTATGAATTTATAGCGGAGAAATATAAAAAGCCCGGCGTGATAACGGGATTCAAGGCTGAAGATATTCTCACAGGTATAGCCATGCTTCTTAAACAGATTGCAGAGGGAAGGGCAGCAGTCGAAATACAGTATAAAAGCGTTGTTACAGAAACAGGAAATCAAAGGGCTGTGGATTTTATAAATGAATTTTTTGAGCCTTGCGACAGTTACTGGAGAGGCATCGGATTGCTGCCGAATAGCGGACTGAGATTAAGAGAAAAATATAAGCATAGAGATGCAGAGACTGTTTTCAATATAGATGTACCTGATATTGCAGATGATTATTATAAGCTCGGGGGCTGCCAGTGCGGTTTGGTTTTGCGAGGCATAAAGATACCTTCTGAATGCCCTCTTTTCGGAAAGGCATGCACACCTGAGAAGCCTGTCGGCGCATGCATGGTGAGCACAGAGGGAAGCTGCGCAGCGTATTATAAGTATAACTTTTAGCTAAATATTAACGATCCTGTAGCTGAAGTTTATCTTTGCCACACCTTCCAGTGTTGCCTTTACAGAGCAGTATTTCTCCATTGAAAGCTCTACTGCCCGCTTTACTGCATCTTCTGACAAATCCTTGCCGCTCACAACAAATTCTATCTCAATCTCTGTGAACTTCTTTGGATATGTATCGGCCTTCTCTCCCTTTACATTTATATCAATGTCTGTTATTTGCTGTTTCTTTTTTTGTAGAATTGAGGCCACATCCATGCCAGAGCATCCGCCGAGTCCTATAAGAAGCAATTCCATTGGCCTCATGCCAGTATCCTTGCCACCGACCTCAATATCGCCGTCCATCACAATTGCATGGTGTGTTCCAGACTCACCTACAAACTGAAGCCCATCAACCCATTTCACTTTTGCGTTAAGCATAAATACCTCCTCTATGGATTAGTCAATTGCAATCTCTGTATTGCGGTTGCCTTGCCGCTTTTACTATCTATTTCTATAACCACAGCAGAGAATAATCCCTTTCCTCCTGCAACATCATACTTCCTCGGCATCTGTGAAAGGAACCTCTCTACAATCTGCTCCTTCTCTATACCTATGACAGAGGTTTGAGGTCCTGTCATGCCAACATCCGTAATATAGGCTGTACCGCCCGGTAGTATCTTTTCATCCGCAGTTTGTACGTGGGTGTGGGTTCCAATAACTGCGCTGACGATTCCATCCATATAATAACCGAAGGCTACCTTTTCTGATGTGGCCTCTGCATGGAAGTCGATGATTATTATATTTGTAGACTCTTTAAGTTTTTCTACTTCATCCTTACCTGTCCTGAACGGGCAATCGAGGGTGTTCATAAAAACCCTTCCCGACACATTCATTACAGCTATTTTTTCTTTGCCCGGCAAAGTAAATATAATGCTTCCGGTGCCCGGGGTATTGGGCGGATAATTTATTGGCCTTAATATCCTGTTTTCCTTTGCTATATACGGGATCGCCTCTTTTTTGTCCCAGATGTGATTGCCTGTTGTAATGATATGAACCCCGAAATCGAAAATCTCTGCTGCAGTTTTTTCTGTTATCCCGAAGCCGCCTGCTGCATTCTCGCCATTGGCGATAACCATGTCTATTTTATATCTGTCCACAAGATTGGGCAGGAGGGTTTTTACAGCCTGCCTTCCAATCTTGCCGACTATGTCGCCGATGAACAGAACCTTCATATCAGTTATTTTGCATAATCAATATGTCTCGATTCACGAATAACCGCTACCTTTATCTGCCCCGGATATGTCATCTCTGCTTCTATCTTTTTTGCGAGGTCTCTTGATATTACTGCGCACATTTCATCGCTGACGTCCTCGGGTTTTACTATGATCCTTATCTCCCTTCCTGCCTGAATTGCATAGCACTTATCTACGCCGTTAAAGGACATTGCCAGCTCTTCAAGCTTTGCGAGGCGTTTTAAGTAGTTCTCTATGCTCTCCCTTCTGACGCCGGGCCGTGCTGCTGAAAGGGCATCTCCTGCTGCAACAAGGGCGGACTCCACGCATGAAGGATCTATTTCGCCGTGATGGGCAAGGATGGCATTTATTACATAATCGTTTTCACCGTATTTTTTTGCAAGGTTTGCGCCGATCTCCTGATGCGAGCCTTCCACTTCATGGTCAACGGCCTTGCCAATATCATGAAGCAGTCCGGCCCTTTTTGCCAGCTTTATATCAACATTCAATTCACCGGCCATCATTCCTGCAAGATAAGCGACTTCCTTTGAGTGTTGGAGTACATTCTGTCCGTAGGAAGACCTGTATTTCAGTCTGCCCAGCGTTTTTATGAGCTCTGGATGCATGCCGGAGATTCCGAGGTCAAAGACCGCTTTTTCTCCCTCTTCCCTGATAGTGCTATCCACCTCTTTTTTGACCTTTTCTACGACCTCTTCGATCCTCGTGGGATGTATTCTTCCGTCTGCCACGAGTCTTTCGAGGGCTATCCTTGCTATCTCCCTTCTCACAGGGTCATGGGCTGACAGTGTTACCAGTTCGGGCGTGTCGTCAACAACGAGATCAACGCCAGTAGCTGCCTCAAACGCCCTGATATTTCTTCCCTCCCTGCCGATAATCCTTCCCTTCATTTCATCACCGGGCAGGCTCACTGCCGATACTGTGGCATCTGCCACATAATCGCTGGAATATCTCTGGATGGCAAAGCTGATAATCTCCTTTGCCTTTTTCTCTGCGCTTTCTTTTACCTCGTCCTCTATTTTTTTTGCAAGTTTGGCTGCCTCAAATCTTGCCTCCTCTTCAACCCTTTTAAAGAGTTCCTGTTTTGCTTCTTCGGCACTAATACCCGACAGGCGCTCCAGAATGAGAGTCTGCTCTTTAATAAGATGCTCATAGTGGCTCTCTTTTTCCGACAGAGAACGTTCCCTCGAATGTAGATCCCTATCTTTTCTGTTTAGTTCGTGCTCTTTTCTCTCTATCTGGTCTAACCTCTTCTCTAACTGATCTTCCTTCTGCCTCAGCCTTTTGTCGAGCTGGTTCAGCTCCCTTGTCCTCTCTCTTATTTCTTTTTCAGCTTCGACCTTTGCCTGGTATGTCAGATCCTTGGCATGAATGACAGCCTCTTTTTTTATAGACTCTGCCTCTCTCTTCGCATCTTCGAGGAGATGTTGATACTCTTTTTCTAATGCCTCTTCCCGGGATTTGAGGGTGTTTTTATAAATCAGCGAGAGTACCAGACCGGTTACAGCACCGACAGCAACTGCAATCACGATTAACATTAAGCTATTGTCCATGGGCAATACCCCTCCTTGTTTTGTTTTTGTGCCATTAAGCAATAAACGACCAGAAACTTAATGACTTCTCAAGCTTTCTGATGACTATAGGATAGGCAATTAAAAAAGGGATTGAGGTTTTATGATTTTAAAGGGATTAGGACATGACCACACATTTTATGCGCCCGGTGCATATTTTTCTTACCACCATATATGTTGCAGCCGTTTAAAACAACCTTTTTCAAAATCCTAATTCCTTTATTTTTATAGTTAATTGCAACTATCCAGTCACCTTAGTTCATAGTTCATTGTTCATGGTTTGTTTTTATATTTCTATGAGCCATGAACTATCAACTATGAACTAAATTAGACCCACCCTGCCGTGTAGATGAAAAATTAGATCCCTGCTTCTACAGGTGGGTGCCGCGAAGGTAACTTAGGCTTCCTCTCATCCACTTGGGGGAGGCCTGCACACCGTGTACCTAACATTAGCTCCCAAAAGATCTAATTTGCGGGATCAACACTTTCACCTAACCACCAACAGGGCAGGTAAACTGTCCCTTAGTATTTATATTTATACCAAAAAACAGGTGATATAAGCAACTAAAATGTTATGATGGTATAATTACGAATGGAAAAGATTATTCTAAGGCGCACGAGCAGGATACTATCAGGCCACCTATGGATATTTTCGAACGAACTGTCGACAAGCCCCAAAAATTATGAGCCCGGCTCTCTGGTCGAGGTCTATGATAATAAAAATAAATTTATCGGCATCGGTTATATAAATCCCCATTCCCTTATATCCGTAAGGATTTTGACAAGAGAAAGGGAAAAAATAAACCATGACTTTTTCCGCAAGCGGATAGTTAATGCAATAAATTACAGAAAGAGATTCCTGCCCGAAAGTAACTCATTCAGGGTCATATACAGCGAGGGCGATTTTCTTCCCGGACTGATTGTGGATAAATACGCTGACTGCCTTGCGATACAGTTCTCAACCCTCGGTATGGAGATGATGAAGGATATGGGTATAAGCGTTCTGGACGAAATCTTATCACCCTCGGTAATTGTGCTCAGGAATGACAGCCAGAGCAGGATCCTTGAGGGACTTCCCCTTGAAAAGAAAGTAGTAAAAGGCTCTCTCGATTCCCTTCCCATAATAAATGAGGGTGAAATACTGATAGAAGTAGATCCCATGACAGGACAGAAGACAGGCTTTTTTCTTGACCAGAGGGAAAACAGGATAGCTTTAAGCAATTATATCAAAGAGGGGAGGGGTCTCGACCTTTTTTGTTATTCAGGTGCATGGGGACTTCAATTGGCTAAAAATGGGGCATTTGTGACATGCATTGACGATTCAGAAACTGCCCTGTCAAATGCAAAAAGGAATTTTCAATTGAACAGGCTTGAGGACAGATGCGATTTTGTAAAGGATGATGTTTTTAAATTCATGAAAAGAGAGATGGAATCCGGCAGTTTGTATGACTTTATAGTACTTGACCCTCCTGCCTTTGTTAAGAGCAGGGCAAAGGTTAAAGAGGCACTGAAGGGATACAGGGAGATAAATGCGATGGCTATGAGGCTTATTAAAAAAGGGGGAATGCTTGCCACTTCATCCTGCTCTTATCATATCGAAAAGGCCATGTTTTTAGATATGCTGCGTGATTCTGCAAGGGATTCCGGGAGAAACCCGCGCCTCATGGAGTACCGTTGTCAGGGTCGCGATCACCCGATTCTTTTGTCCGTGCCAGAAACAGAGTATCTTAAATGTGCATTTCTTGAATTATAAATACATATTATCAATCTAAAATTAAAATTAATAACTAACTTCAGAATTTCTTCTTGACAAGCAATCTGATGTTTGCTATTCTACAATCAGAAGCGCCTCGTTACCTCCCCTAAGCTGCTGTCCAGTTCCCACGGGCAGCAGCGCTTTTATTTTATAGTTCTATCAGTTCGTATTGCCTGTTTCCGAGACCGAGCCTTTCAGCCTCTTCCACCTGCAAAATATATGGTTTTTTATGGAGATTAAAGAGTATATCCTCGCCTTCTCTTATTTTTTCATCTTCGGCTAACGAGGAGGGTAGGGGATTCTCTTTTAGAAGCAAGTCTATTGATGCCTGTTCAACTGCTACAATGTCATCGGAGATCAATATTCCTATGTCCTGAATTACAGGGACTTCTGCTGCAGGCATACAGTCGCATTCCGGCTGGATCTCTGTGAGAAAGTTTATGTAAATCACCTTATTGGGTTTAAATGTACTTAAAACAGCCCTGGCTGCTTCTGATAGTGATTTCATGAACAGCTCATCATCTCCGGGCAGTACAAGTGCGCCTTCAGGACATACCCTCGTGCATCTACCGCACCTCCAGCACCTTTCATCGTAATAATTGAATCTATCATCCTTAAAATTTATGCAGTCCAGGGGGCATATTTCCTCGCACTGATAGCAAAAGGCGCATTTGTCTTCATCCCATATGAATTTGCCTTCTCCAATTGCATGCATTGCTCCCCTGCCGCATTTCCATCCGCAGTGCCTGTGGCTTCCGCTTACACCGCCCATGGCAATGTTTTTTATTGCGCCTGCATATCCTGCATTTATATGACCCTTTACATGTGAGCAAACCACCATTGCAGGGACATCGTATATGAGCGATGCCACGGCTATTTCTCCGAGTATATCGCCTGTCTTGACCATGATATTGTCGTTGCCGTAAAGACCATCGGCGATTACAACAGGTGCTCCGACAGATAGATGATTTATGCCGTTCTGGTTTGCCACTTCGAGATAATCGAGTCCCTTTATTCTTACCGTATCTGTAACAAAGGGCTTTGCACCTATTGTTTTTAATGACTCAACTACTTTTCTAAGAAATACAGGTCTTACGATTCTATGTGCGCCATCAGAGCCGAAATGGGTCTTTACAGCCACCCATTCGCCTTTTTCAAAATATTTTGAAAGCACCATCTCTTTTAACAATCTTTCCAGTTTTCCGGGCATGCTTTCGTCATATTTCCATTTTTTAACCCTTGCCGATGCAAAATATACCTTCGACATAATTTCACCTCTTTTTATGAGGCAGGACACAGTATTTCCGCTTCATTCTCGAATGGTATCCAGCCATTCTCCGAAGCAAAAACAGCCCGCTTAGGCATCTATGCCACGCTTGGCTGTCCAAGTCGCTCCAATACAATTACAATGTCCTGCCTCATAATTTTATTTAATTAGCGATCTTATTATATATAACCGCTATCAGCCATGCGCTCACAAACCCGTCGAGAAAGCCATAAAATAATCCTAAAAAACTACCTAAAGGTGAGATTACATATCCCGGATAAATAGACTTGGCAAGGACTTCGAGGAATAGTTTTCCATATCCAGTGTAATAAGAAAGCCATGTTGTAACGAACAGAGAGCCTCCCCATACCAAACCGAGTGCAATGCCAAGCGCAAAAGGTTTGAGTTTCATCTTGCCTCCAGATAATGCTTGTCACTTATCTTATATAGATTTTACTAAAATCCGATTGCATAATGTATAATAAAAAAATGTTTTATCGTTTACTGATAATAATTGCCTTTCTTTTTCTGCCTGCTATCACACACTCATGGCAATCACCCGAATATAATTTAGAAGTCTCATTCGATATTCACAATTCGAAAATTATAGGGATTGCAAAGATAGATGTTCCTGCAGGCAAGGAACTGGTGCTGCATACAGGGCATCTAAATATAATCAATGCAAGCCTGAACCAGCAGAAGATTAATTTTGATGTCAGGGAAGGAATATTAAAGGTCTTACCTCTACAGAACGGCAGCCTCATTATCAGATACGAAGGTATTTTTAAAGAGGATAAGGCTGTGCATGATACAAACTATGGTGCAGTTGGAAACATTATCGATGAAAAGGGAATCTCGCTTACTGGAACATGGTATCCACAAACAGAAGGATTATACAAATACAGACTTCAAGCAGTGCTCCCAGGCGGATATGAGGCTGTTTCTGAGGGAGAAAGGATTGAAAAGAGTGCAAAAGATGGGAAAACAGAATTCATCTTTGAATTCCCATACCCGGTTGACGGCATAAACCTGATTGCAACGAACAGATACGAAATAATTAAGGACAGTTTTAATAATATTGAGGTCTATGCCTATTTTTTCCGTGAGGACATAGAACTTGCCAGGAAATATATCGAGTACACGAAGAATTATCTCAAGCTGTATGAAAATCTTGTGGGCAAATATCCTTACAAGAGGTTTTCGATAGTCGAAAATTTTCTTCCCACAGGATATTCCATGCCCACATATACTTTGCTCGGACAAGATATTGTAAGGCTTCCATTTATTGTGGAGACATCCCTCGGGCATGAGATACTTCATCAGTGGTTTGGCAATCTTGTGTATATAGATTATGAAAAGGGCAACTGGGCAGAGGGACTGACCACTTACCTTGCAGACCATCTCTATGAGGAACAGAAGGGAAAGGGCTGGGAATACAGGAAGCAGGCACTCATCGATTACAGTAGTTATGTAAACGATAAGAATGAATTCCCAATTAAGAACTTCAGGGGCAGGACAGACTTTTCATCAAAGTCCATAGGCTATGGAAAGACAGCCATGGTTTTCCATATGCTTAAAAACATTGTTGGTGATGATGTGTTCTATAAATCCCTGATGGATTTTATAAATGAAAACAGATTTAAAAGGGCATCGTGGGATGATATTAAAGATGTTTTTGGAAAGACCTATAGAAAAGACCTGAACTGGTTTTTTAAACAATGGGTGGATATAGCCGGCATGGCCGATCTTTATGTCGATGATTTCAATATAAAACAAAATGGTAACAAATACGAAGTCAGAATTAATATCGGCCAGAGGGGGAGGGTTTATACAATGGATATTCCCCTGACCATTTATTACAGGGATGGATTTAAAAAGAAGGTTTGGGTCAGGGCAGATAAGGTAAAGACAGGTTTGACATTAACCCTCGACAACGTGCCGGAAAGAATGGTCATGGATGAAGATTACGACATCGCAAGGAAACTTTCGAATAACGAGCTTCCCCCTGTAATATCAAGGCTTCTTGGAGATGATAAAATCATGATAGTCCTTCCCGCCGGTAACAGGGAGGTTTACAGGACTGTTATAGATTCCTTTAAGGGAAAGGGGGCTGTTGAAAAAGAGATAAGGGACATTAAGGATTCCGATATAAAATCATCGTCCCTTGTTATGCTCGGAAATGACAATCCTGTAATCGAGAGACTTTATGGGAGTATCGACAAGATTGATGCAGGGTTCAACCTTACTATAAAAAACAATCCGTGGAATCAGAAAAAGGTTGTTGCTGTATTTTCTGCTAAATCAAAGGGGGAAACGGATGCAGCATTTAGAAAGATATTCCATTATGGGAAGTACAGTGTTCTATCTTTTGACAACGGAAAAAATATCTACAAAAGGATTGACGAGTCGCAGAGGGGTATAGCAATGGAGAATAAAGAACAGGCCACAGCAATCGATGTCTCTACTATAAAGACATTATCCGAGGTTATAGGGAATGTATCTGGTAAAAAGATCGTATATGTCGGTGAGTACCATGACAGGTTTGCCCATCATAATGTCCAGCTCGAGATTATAAAAGGCCTGTATAAAAAGAATAAGAAGGTAGCCATAGGTATGGAGATGTTCCAGAGGCCATTTCAGAAGTCGCTGGATGATTACACAGCAGGCAGGATAGATGAAAGGGAGTTTTTAAGAAGATCTGAATATTTCAAGAGATGGGGATTCGATTACAATCTCTACAAGCCCATACTGGATTTTGCAGCACAGGAAAAGATACCGGTGGTTGCCCTGAATATCCAGCGCGAAATAGTTGATAAGGTATCCAGAGGTGGAATTGACTCCCTCTCAGAGTCGGAAAAGAGGGAAATACCAGCGCAGATGGATTTTTCTGATAACGAATACAGGGACAGACTCAGAGAGGTCTTTCTCAGGCATAGCAGTTCAGGCGAAAAAAACTTTGATTTCTTTTATCAGTCGCAGATCCTATGGGACGAGACCATGTCAATGTCTGTGGATGGGTTCTTAAGGAAAAACCCCGACTACCAGATGGTTGTCCTTGCCGGAGGCGGCCACATCCAGTATGGCTCCGGCATTCCCAAAAGGACATTCAGGAGGAACGGCTATGATTATGCGATTATCCTTAATGATGTGGATATTGAGAGAGATATTGCCAATTATATAATATTCCCGAAGCCGATGGATGGCATAACATCTCCCAAGCTCATGGTCTCATTGAGGGAAATGCACGGAGTGGTCAGCATAGAGGGATTTCCTGAAAACAGCGTTTCTGAAAAGGCTGGACTTAAAGATGGAGACGTAATCATCTCACTCGACAATGTTGCCATAAAAAGTGTGGATGATATGAGGATACATCTCTTTTATAAAAAGAAGGGAGATGTAGTAAAGGTGAAGGTGCTGAGAAAGAGATTTCTGTTTGGCGATAAAGAGATGGAATTTGATGTAATCCTTTAGCCTTCTTCAAAATTTTTTATGAACTGCCCTATCTGTACTCCGAGGTATACGCACTTTATATTGTCCATGCAGTCGTCGGCATCCCTCTTATCAAGATGGGTAGTAAGCTCATGTGCGCTCTTTTTAAACTTCACGATCCATGCGTTTTTGCTTTTGTCAAAGCTTAGACCCATTGATATGCCGTGTTTTGTTATCTCAGGATACATCTCCAGTATCTTGTCTTCAAGAGCAACTTGTGTATAGCCCATACTTACCTCCCATGAATAGTGAGCCTGTTCAACAACTCACAACGCATTGAAAATCAAGGCACCGCAAGGATTCTAAATTTTAGCCTACTGCAAGCCTGTCATTCCGCACTTGATGCGGAATCCAGTTGTTTTTAAGGTTTTTTTGTTTCTCTGGATTCCCCGATCAAGTCAGGGAATGACATTAAAAACCCCTTTAGTTATTGAATAGCCTTATTTTATAAAATAGACATATTCATAAATTTGTAGAATCATACAGTGGACCCTCATCTACGCATTTCGTATCAATCCTCTGGTCGTGAGGAACACAGACTGTAACAGTGCCTGCGCATTCTTCACCTTTACCGTCAGATGCAGTAAAACCAATATGGTAGACTCTACCATTGCCTAACCCTGACCGTTCTGAACGAACCTGTAATGGCTGTAAAATCCCATCAGGACTCTTATCACCGTCTCCAAGTCCATTCACCGGCTCATCCTGCCGTATGCTTGTTGCCTGAATGTTTATATTGTCACCGTCAGGGTCTGTAATACCTGTTATTGATATTGCCCTGAATTTGTGATTGGGAGGCCAGAGGGTGTCAGGATTTGCTTTTGCTTTGGAACAATCAGGTGGTCTATTTTCTATGGATTCTACAAATCCATACATCTGAATAATTAATGTCTTGCAATTATTCTGCTCATTTAGTTCTGCAATCTCATTGTCAGCATCGGCACACCCAAAAAGCCAATATAAACCTGGTTCTAAATTCTGAGGCACTGGAATTTCTTCTTTATTTTCGCTGTATTGATTAACCTCTAATGCTGGCACAACTCGCTCACCTAATACATAATCTCCAGCATCCAGTTGTTGGTCCTTTGATATGTAGTATCGTGTTTTACTGGAAGGTGACAGTACTGTTCCGATATTTATGGTTGATTCTTCCAAAGGAATAGTAGGACGGGCAAAGGGTATTTTGATGGCAGGTGGAAAGAATTTTCTCAGCAACAGGTCAGGTCCGCCTTCCCATGTTATGTAAGCTGGTGAGCTTTCTCCCTCTATTAATAGATTGGATGTGCTTGCGAGCATCCATACTACCACAATTTTATCTGTCCCTGTCTTATATCCCTTGTAATTAAAGCTCCATATTCCCTGACCGTCTGTACTGCCATACCATGTATGACCTATATGAGGACCTGAAACAATCATTGCCTGAAGTGGAAATCCTGACTCCGGTTGTATTCCACGCATAACCCGCACCTGTGCTTCATGAATCTCGTTAATGGCATGCTCAGCACTCAAAGGTGTTAGTTCTATGGCAATAGGGATATAATCAATAATCCTCTCATAGAAAAATTTAGCATTATAATAAAGTAGCCCCTCTGCTTCGGCAGTTCGTTGTGCAGGTGTGCTGTTTTTCACAAGCTGCATAAACTGCTGAAGAAGGGTCTGGGCATCAACATACTGTTCCTGCTGTAATGCCTGATTAATCTGTGTAAGCAATCCATTTAACTGCTGTGTGAGGTTTGCATCTTTGAGCCATCCAAGGGTGACCGACTGATTTACATAGTCCTGAATTTGTTGTTTGAATTTAAGAGGTATAAAGGCTGCTGGTGGTGCTGTAGGACCTATGGTCTTTGTTAAATAGCCGAGGCTTTCCTGTTTGCGCCATTTTTCTTCCATTACTTCATCGGTATCATCTTCTTGTTCGGTCCAATCATCAGGTAAGTCTAATTCAAAAACATCCGGGTGAGCCACAATATTCCTGATTCCGGGCAATCCATAACTTACGAGACTGAATTCACCGAGTGTGTGACCGGGCATAAGAGGGGATACTTCTTCTCTCCATCTTGACCAGTAGGCTGCTATACGCGATCCCAATAGTGTAACACCTAACTCATGTTCAAATCCGAGTCCATAAGCATCCCACCCGGGCACCGAGTATGCAACAAATGGTATCACCCGTATATTATTACGATTAACAAGTACAAGCTGTGAATATGAGGGCTTTTTATAGCCCGGAGGCAATGAAGATAAATCTAAATTGGACAAACTCGCTCCGTCGGGAGGAATAGCAATGTCGAGAGCTACTTCACTAATGCCCAGTGTGTTTTCCGGAGGATTGGTTACTGTGTAATAATAGCTAAAAACCCCGGTAGTCTCATCAAAAGTCATCCGTGCTTGAATTTTTACATTCTTAAGAGGTGGAGGCGGTGTAATCTGGGCATAGGCCGACTCTGAAATAAATAAACTTGCAATACAGAGACTTAGTAATATATATCTCTTTATCATAAATGCCTCCATGTTTATTTTTTCTTCTTTTCTGCCGGACGAAGATGACCGGGATCGCCTTTTAATGGTCTCAGTTCACAATTTTTTATAGCAATTTTGCGTAATTTCGTCTTTTCCCACACTGGGTCATAAGTCCCCCCTGCAGGTCTTGGCCCACATATTCTATTTGTTGGAACACTTTTAGCAGATATATCTGCATCTGTTCCACGACGGTGAGTTTTATGCGGAGTAGACCAATCCTGATTTACATCTAAGAGTCCTCCCTTGGGAAGACTTATATCTGTTATAACGAGGTCAGTCCCGCATTCTACATACCATTCCCGTCCAAGACACCACAAACTATCAAGCAAATAACCTTCACCCCAATGCACCTGAGGGTGGGCAGGCCAGTTGTATGGATTGTCAAAATCCGGATTTTGCCATGTTGTTTCACGCTGTGGCAATTGGGTCGCAGGTGTTTGCTGCCATTAGTCAGTTAGACCACCCAATACTGTAACCTTTTTATTTTCTGGCAGGTCATTGCGTGATGAAGGGTTATGATATGCATCAACATGTCCACACTGGGTGTTTGGTCCCGGCTGAGGACAGATCTCAACCTCTCCCCATAGATATACTTTAAATGGGCATGGTACATGCTGTCCTGTCATTACATCATAACAATAGGTATAAAAACTAAAGGAAGGTTTTGTACTACTTTTGGGATCCTGTGGTTCTATTGAATTTTTGCCAGCAAAGATTTCAGGATACGCATTCTGACTGATTAAGAAAATAAAGGCAAAAAACAGCAAGAAAAATAGCCAAAAACTTTGTTTCTGCATCTTACCCCCTCATCGTTGAGTAATCTTAATAAGATTTTATCAGGTTCATCCTTATTGTCAAGTCCGTTAATTCGTAAGGTAGTGTCAAGATTTATGTGTAAATTCTTTTAAGGGTTTTCTTCCCCATGTATCATTCAAGTGGCTCATAACAGCATAGACTATCCTTTCAATACTTTCAGTGTTATTGAAGCAATTCATCGGTCTCGTCCTTTTTCTGACCTCTCTGAATGCCCTTTCGATAACATTTGTTGTTCTCACCTTTATTCTTATCTCTTTTGGGCAGTAATAGAAGTTCAGAAGTTCTTGCAGGTCTTTCTGTATGCATCTGACAGCCTTCGGTGAAATGCTTGTCCATTTTTCTGCCCACTGTTTATATGCCTTTAATGCCTCTGCTCTGTTTTCTGCCTTGTATATCAGTCTCGCCTCTTTGATGCAAACATCTATATCCTTTTTCTTCAGATAGTTCGCTACATTTCTGAGTTTATGCGCCCAGCATCTCTGCCTTTTTACCTGCGGATACACTATGTCTATGGCATTGCAAAGTCCTGCATTGCCGTCTGTTATGATAAGTCCTAATGTCTGCCCGGTAAGACCACGGTTATAGAGGTTATGTAAAAATCCAAGCCATTTGTTTTCGCTTTCATGGCTCGTTACCATGAAGTCTATTAGTTCCCTTCGGCCTTGTACTGTTATTCCGTATGCTGTAAGTACGGCTTTCTTCTTTGTCCCCAATCCTGTTTTTGTCTTCAAGATGATGCCGTCTAAAAACAGATAGAGATATTTGTCTTGTATTACCCGCTTGTGATATTTCCTTAGTTCCTCATCAAGGCTTTTGGCTATGTTTGATACTGTCTGGGCGCTTACTGCTTCCCCTAATAGTGGTCTTAACGCCTCCCCGGTCAGCCTGCTTGAGGCTCCATACAGAAAGACTTTCATTAAGGCTTTATCTACCTCCTCCATGCGCTGTTTATATTTGGGGATTATCTTGCTGTCATAGCCCCCTGTCCTTATCCTCGGCATCTTTATCTCTATCCGACCGTCTTTGAGGGTTATCCACCTCTTCCAGTAGCCATTCCTATAATCCTTGCGTTCTTCGGTGCGCTCATAGGGCAAACTGCAGAGCATCTCTCTGCGCTCTGCTTCAAACGATTCCTCTATAAATAGCTTCCTGAATTCCCTCACCGCTGTGTCCTGCATTTCCCAAAAATCCCTAAAGCTCTGGTTGTATTCTCTCCATAAATCTGTTAATGTTACTTCTGTTAATTCTTTCATAGGGTGTATCCTCCTTAAAATTGATTTGCCGATCAATGGAGAATACACTCTTCTTTTTATTAATCAAAATTTACACAGAGAATTTTACGCCCAATTCGACTCAAAGCCTTAAATAATGCGATGAAAAACCGTGTTGCCTGCTTTTTTGCTGAATGCAATAGGTGATACTGAAATTGCCTTTAAACAGCGGGAGTGTTCGGCGTTAAGGTATCGCTATTTAAGTCTTCTCGTCACACCTGCCACCCATGTTAAAAATATCTGTCTATGGATTATTGTCAAGGTGCAACACGCTCTGATAAAATAAAGATGGAGGTTTAAAAAGACATCGCATCTATTTACGGAAATACATCAGGCCTGAAAAAGGGCATTCTCTACGCCCTCGAAAAGGTTTATCGCAGGAAAGTCCCTGCAGATAAACTTATAACTCAAGAGCTTGCCAGATACCTCACAGAGCTTTCATTTGAGATCGGCAAACAGATAGGCATTCTTGTTGACAGGAGCGGCTCCATAACCCATGTGATTGTGGGTAATGCAAAGGGCGTTTTTATTCCAGATCTCGATGATTATCCTGTTGGCAGAAGGGCATTAAGGGGGCTGAGGTTTATTCACACACATCTTGCCGATGAGCCGCTTAACAAAGAGGATATTACAGACCTTTCCCTGCTGAGATTCGACATGATTGCAGCCATAAGCATAAGGGATGGCCTGCCGCATAACATCTATGCAGCCTATTTAATGCCCTATGGATCGGATAAAAAATACGAAATCCTGACATCTGACTTTTACAGATTCGAGATGGACTACGACAGTTTTATCCATAATCTGGAAGATGAGATGGACAGGCGCAGATTTATTGACCGGAAGGATTTGAGGGAAAGGGCCATCCTTGTAAGCGCCTCCACAAAACCTAAATACGAACTGGAAGAATCCATGGAAGAACTGAAAGAGCTTGCTATGTCCAGCGATGTGATTGTACTGGATACGGTTATCCAGAGGCTCAAGGAAGTAAATCCCAAATACCTTCTGGGAGAGGGAAAGCTTAAAGAGATAGTGATAAATGCCATGGATAAAGGCGCAACATTATTGATATTTGATCAGGACCTCAACCCTTCACAGATCAGGGCAATTGCCGAGACAACAGAGTTGAAGGTCATCGACCGCTCTCAATTAATACTGGACATATTTGCCAGAAGGGCGCACAGCCGTGACGGAAAGGTGCAGGTTGAACTTGCACAGTTGAAATACACACTTCCGAGGCTTACAGGCAAGGGGACTGCAATGTCGAGGCTGATGGGAGGAATCGGAGGAAGGGGCCCCGGTGAAATGAAGCTCGAGATAGACAGGAGGCGAATCCGCGACAGGATAACACGCCTCGAAAAAGAACTCGAAATTCTCAGCGAGGCAAGAAAGCAGCGAAAGCAGAGAAGGGTCGAAACAGGTATTCCCATTGTCTCCATAATCGGATATACAAATGCAGGTAAGTCAACGCTCTTGAATGCACTCACAAAGAGCACAACTTTTGTGGAAGACAAGATGTTTGCAACATTAGACACTGCGAGCAGGAGATTGAGATTTCCCAAAGAAAGGGAGATAGTAATAACAGACACAGTTGGATTTATAAGAGACCTTCCAAAGGATTTAATGGCAGCATTTAAGGCAACCCTCGAAGAGCTTGAGGATGCTGATTTGTTGCTTCATCTTGTAGATATATCAAATCCGAGATTTGAGCAGCAGATCTCATCGGTCGAAAATATCCTCCAGGAGCTTAATATTAAGGACAAGCCGAGACTCATTGTTTTTAACAAGATTGATAAGGTATCGACGGAAGAGGTCGAGAATATAACTTCGAGATACAATGCGGTTGCAGTATCTGCCATTAAACCGGATTCCCTCGATCCTCTGCTTAAATCTATCGAACACCGCATCTGGGAATCCCAATTTATTTATAATAATCAAAAATCTGAAATCTGCAATCAAAAAAAGGTATAATAGCAGCCATGGAATTTGCACCGAAATGGATAGCATGGGAAATAACGAGGAGATGCAATCTCAGGTGTGTGCACTGCCGTTCATCGTCAGAGATGGAGATAAAAGGGCATCCAGATTTCTCCACGGAAGAGGCATTCAGAATCATTGATAACATATCGAGTTATGCAAAGCCTGTAATCGTCCTTTCAGGAGGAGAGCCGCTTATGAGAAAGGATGTCTTTGATATTGCAAAATATGGCACAGAAAAAGGACTCAGGATGTGCCTTGCAACAAATGGAACACTGGTTACGGATGAAATATGCGAAAATATCAAGGCATCTGGCATAAAAATAGCCTCCCTCAGCCTTGACGGTTCAACAGCAGAAGTGCATGACGATTTCAGGGATGAAATGGGCGCATTCGAAGGGGCAATCAATGCTGCAGGGCTCTTTAAAAAACATGGCATCGAATTTATCATCAATTCATCATTCACAAAGAGGAATCAGGAAGAGATTCCAAAGGTCTATAAGCTGGCAAAGAAGCTCGGCGCCACTGCATGGTATATGTTCATGATAGTACCAACAGGCAGGGGCGAGGAGATAATGAATGAACTCATTTCAAAGGAAGACTATGAGAAGATACTGGAATGGCATTACCAGATGGAAAAAGATGAAAGGGATATGCTTGTAAGACCAACATGTGCGCCGCATTACTACAGGATAGTGCTACAGAAATCCAAAGAAGAAGGCGCAAAGTTCGAGAGAAGAACCCTGAAGTTTTCTACAGGAGGATCAAAAGGATGCATAGCAGGACAGCTTATCTGTCTTATAAATGTTGACGGCGATGTGCTTCCGTGCAGCTATTTCCCGATGTCTGCGGGCAATGTCAGGAAACAGACATTCAAGGATATATGGGAAAATTCGGAACTGTTCAAGGATTTGCGTGATTTCAAGAAATACAAGGGAAGATGCGGTTCCTGCGAATTCGTGAATGTATGCGGTGGATGCAGGGCAAGGGCATATTCTGTATACGGGGATTATCTTGCGGAAGAGCCGTTCTGCAGATATGTTCCGTTGAAAATGAGAAAATCGGAGGCTAAATGAACGATACCTTTCTTAAGGCATGTCAAGGCAAAAAAACTGATTACACTCCTGTATGGCTCATGAGGCAGGCAGGGAGATACCTTCCAGAATATCAGAAGGTGCGCTCGAAGGTTGATTTCCTCACTCTTTGCAAGACGCCCGAGCTTGCTGCTGAGGTGACAATACAGCCTGTCGATATTCTAAAGGTGGATGCTGCAATACTTTTTTCCGACATTCTTGTTCCTATAGAGCCTATGGGCATGAAGCTCGAATTTTCAGAATCAAAGGGCCCGATTCTCTACGATCCCATAAGAAATGATATTGCTGTGTCAAAACTCCGCAGGATAAAGGCAGAGGATGACGTGCCCTTTGTAATGGAGACAATAAGGATGCTCGTTAAAAAGTTAAATGTACCATTGATAGGATTCTCTGGAGCTCCATTTACCCTTGCGACCTATATGATAGAAGGTGGTAGCTCAAAGAATTATGTGAATACCAAAAAGATGATGTACCAGACTCCGGAGCTTTATGCAAATCTCATGGAAAAGATTACAGATACGGTCATAAATTATCTTCAGGCGCAGATAAATGCAGGTGTTCATGCAATACAGGTGTTTGATTCATGGGCAGGTATACTTTCACCTTTTGATTTTGAAAAATATGCGCTACCTTATGTGCAGAAGATAATAGCGGCTTTTAAGGGAAAAGTTCCTGTGATTTATTTTGCCTTTAATGCAAGTGCAATGCTTAAGAAGGTTAAACAGTCAGGCGCCGATGTGCTTGGCATTGACTGGAGAATCGATATCTCCGATGCCGTCAGCGCACTCGGAAACGATGTGACGGTGCAGGGCAATCTCGATCCGTGTATCCTTTTTGGGACAAAGGACCTGATCCGGGATAGGGTAGCAGGAATACTTCATGGAGCAAAAGGCGCAAAAGGTCATATCTTCAATTTAGGCCACGGCATACTGCCCGAAACTCCGGTTGAGAATGCCATTTCAATGGTCGAAGCAGTGCATGAGTTGAGCAGCAAAAATAGTCGATAAGCTATTGTATTTTATGTTTTTGTGGTAAAATTGAAACTAAAAGGAGTTCAAATATATGCTTAAGACCGAAAAAATCAAAAAAGAGATAGATATTCTTCCGAAGGATATGCTTGAGGAAGTGGAAAAATTTATTAAAAATCTAAAGAGCCGGAAGAAGACAGTTAGAAAAAAATCATCACTCCTGTCAGAACTGGCAGAAGTCTCTACCGATATTGATATGCCGGTTGATTTCTCAAAGCAACACGACCATTATCTATATGATACATATCATTAATATTCTGTGCTAAAATAGAAAAAATCCTTAAAAGGAGCGACCATGAAGGCAGTGGTTACCGAACAAGGCGTTACAGTCCCCCGGGAATTGCTTGAAGGGGTTAAGGAAGTCGAAATCCAGAAAGAGGATGATAAAATATTTATAATCCCTGTTGTGTTTGATGACCCTATTTTTAGACTGGGAAAACATCCAGTTTCATGCGGCTTGCCGGATGCATCCTCCAAGCATGATAAATACATTTACGGGCAGATGCATTGAACTCTTTGTTTCTCGATACAGGTTATTTTATAGCTCTGGAAGTAATAGATGACCAGTATCATGAAACTGCTGTGCGGTATTGGCATAATCTCCTGCAGGGATTGCCGCCATTAATAACGACATCGTATGTTCTTGATGAAGTAGTTACATTTTTTAATAGCCGTAACCACCATATAAAAGCAGTAGAAGTTGGAGAAAATATATTAAAAAGCCATTCAATTAAATTTATTCATATTGATGAATCATTATTTCAAGAGGGATGGTTTTATTTTAAGAAGCATGACGACAAATCATACTCCCTTACCGACTGTATTTCTTTCGTTGTAATGAACAGGCTTGGCATTGTGAGTGCTTTAACTTTTGACGAACACTTCAAACAGGCCGGATATTCGGTTCCATTATTGTAAGGATAGGAAGGTTTTCTATGCTTAGTCTCGGAATTTTGGCATCGGGCAGAGGCTCGAATTTTCAGTCCATTATAAATGAAATAGAATCGGGTAAACTTAATGCCTCGATTAAACTTCTTATTGTTGATAATCCTGACGCCTACGCCATAGAACGTGCAAAGAAACATTCAATAGAATACCTTTATATAAATCCGAAGGAATTTTCTTCAAAGAACGATTTTTTTCGAAAAATAGCAGATGAACTAAAGGCAAGAAATGTGGAGCTTGTAATTCTTGCAGGTTTTATGCGGATTGTGAGAAAACCTTTGATAGATGCGTTTCCAAACAGGATTATGAATATTCATCCTGCGCTTTTGCCTTCTTTTCCTGGACTTCATGGTCAGAAACAGGCAATGGATTACGGTGTGAGGATTAGCGGATGTACTGTGCATTTTGTTGATGAGGGTATGGATACAGGACCTGTAATTATACAGGCGGCAGTGCCTGTATCTCCTGACGATACGGAGGAGACACTTTCTGCAAGGATTCTTAAACTGGAGCATAAGATATTTCCAGAGGCAATAAGGCTTTATGCAGAGGGCAGGTTGAGTGTCGAGGGAAGGGTTGTGAAGATAAAGGGCTATGAGTTAAAGGACGAATTTATTGTTAATCCGCCATTAAGGTGAGCTATTCCAGTATGATGAGGCTGCTTTTCACAAAATTAAATAGTCGTTTTGTGTTTGATTATGCGTAGAACTGAATATAAAAGTTTTTCTCAGTGCAAAGGTAAGGGGCAGTCGTTACTTTGCCCCTCAGAGAACCCAGAAACTTTGCTTCAAGTCAGCCTCATCATACTGGAATAATAAAGGAGCTTAAAATGGAACAATGGCCGACACTGGAAGAGCAGATAGAGCAGGCAGGCATATATTATCCGAGAAAGTATGACATCACGTACAGGATAGGTTATGTCCTTCAAAGCATTGGCGCTCTTGGCTTTGCCATTCTTTATGCCTTGGGATCAAAACTGCAAATAATACCCTTTGTGATATTCGATGCAGGCATAGCCCTTTCGTCGATGTTTCTCCTCGTCTGGAAGGCCGAGATTAAAAAGTTTATACTCAGGATGACCTTTGCAGGAATAGCACTTCAAATCAGCAGTATTTTTGTAAATCCCCTTGATACCTTTTATGCTGGAAAGATGTTTTTCTTAGGATTGGGGCTTACCCTTGCCGGCGGTGCTGGATTGGTGGGCAAGGAGGCATATTGTTTCAGGTTTAACGAGGGATGGCTTCTTTTGATGGTTTATCCGTTGGCAGTAATTCCAAATTTGTTCGGCTTCGCAAGCCATAGGTATAATCTTATAGTTTCTGCTGTTATAGCTATTTTACAAATCTCATTTTTAAGAAGAAAACTGTCCCAGCCCCTTTTGAAGAAATGCGAGGGCAATGTGTGTGGACTGCCTGAAACAAGGAAATGAGAATCTCCGGTGGCATCGCAAAGGGAAGAAAGGTTGGACTTAGAAATGCCTTTGTAAAAAAGGGCGAGGAAGATGAATTAAGACCGACTTCTGCAAAGGTAAGACAGGCAATTTTTAATATCCTCGGAGACAGGATAATCGATGCCGTATTTTTAGACCTTTATGCAGGCACAGGCGCTGTCGGAATAGAGGCATTGAGCAGAGGCGCCGGAAAAGTATTTTTTGTCGATGACAACTCTTTGAGAATTAACATTATAAAAGAGTTGATAGGAAAGTTCGGTTTCAAGGACAGGGCCGAAGTCGTTAAAGACAGGGCTTCAAATTTTATAAAAAAATCCGAGTCTGTTTTTGATATCATTTTTGTTGATCCGCCTTATGCCTCCGGAGAGCTTGATATGGTTTTACCGTTAATTGACGAGAGAGGTATTTTAGGGGATAATGGAGTTGTGATTGCTGAACATTCTTCCAAAAAGAAATTGCTATCGGAAATAGGGAGTTTAAGGCTTATAAAAACTTATAAGTATGGAGATACATCACTAACACTTTACAGAAAGGAAAAGGAAAATATTTTATGAGATTAGGCATTTATCCCGGAACATTCGACCCGATAACAAACGGACATCTCGATCTCATTGAGCGTGGGTTGAGGATATTTGATGAAATTATAATAGCGGTCGCCCCAAGTCCTAAGAAGCAGCCCCTTTTTATACTCGAAGAGAGGTTGAGGCTCATAAGGGAGGCGGTCAAGGATTGTAAAAATGTGAGGATAGAGGCATTCAATGGACTTCTTGTCGATTACGTGAGGAACAGGGAGGGTGTTGCGATTATAAGGGGTTTAAGGGCTGTATCTGATTTCGAATACGAGCTTCAGATGGCGCTGATGAACAGAAGGCTTGATATGAACATAGAGACTGTCTTTATGATGCCATCAGAAGAATTTTCCTTTCTTACATCCACCATTGTTAAGGAGGTGGCATCCTTCGGAGGCTCTGTGAAGGGACTTGTGCCTGATGTTGTTGAAAGGGCACTGAAGGAGAAGTTCAAGGTAATCGAGGATATTGTGGAGTAGAGACCAATGCCAAAAGAGGCGCTCTTAATTATCGATATGCTCAACGACTTTGTACTTCAAGGCGCTCCCCTTGAGGTGCCTGAAACAAGAAAAATTATCCCCACAATAAAAAGGGAAATCGAAGCAGCGAGGGAAGAGGGCAAACCTGTTATATACGTATGCGACGCCCATGAGCCGGATGATAAAGAGTTTTCCAAATTCGGATGGCCTGTACATGCAGTTAAAGGGACAGCGGGCGCTCAGGTTGTGGATGAATTAAAACCGCAAGTCGATGACATCATAATCGAAAAGACCACCTATTCCGGATTTTATAACACAATACTGGATGAGACTTTAAAAGTGCTTGGAATTGAGAGTCTAAGATTGACAGGCTGCGTTACGCATATATGCGTTATGTTCACTGCATCTGATGCGGTATTAAGGGATTATAAGGTTACGGTTGTAAAGGACGGCGTTGCAGGGCTTTCGGAAGAAGACCATGAGGCTGCGCTTCGCATAATGAAAAATGTAATGGGAGTAAATTTAGTTTAACCAAATTACACAAGTATTACAGTGCATATGGTAACAGGTGTGCTGAAAAGACTTTACACTTTAGAACATTGTAAAGCATCCTCTTGAATCCGTCACCTACTACATTACTATCTGTTTAGGCAAATGCTTTAATAGTCTTTTGATATGCACAAAGAACAACGACTTTGTAAAGGCTTTGATACATACCTGTTGCCATACTTTGCGTAATTCAGGTTTTAAGGATTGTAGTATTTCTTCTTTTTAGACATATACTCTTGCTCCACATAACCGCCGTAATCATGGGGATACTTGTAGCCCTTGCCGTGTCCTAATTTCTTAGCACCAGGATAATGGCTGTCTTTTAAATGGTCAGGCACTTCCATTGTCTGCTCGCTCTCAACATCCGCCATTGCAGCCTCTATTGCCTTGTAGCAGGCATTGCTTTTAGGCGCCTTTGCAATGTAAATTGTTGCCTGCGCAAGGGGTATCCTCGCCTCGGGCATTCCTATAAATTCCACTGCCCTCAGTGCTGATGTGGCAATTACAAGTGCCATAGGGTCAGCATCTCCCACATCCTCAGATGCGCATATAACAATCCTTCTTGCTATGAATCGAGGATCTTCCCCTGCATAAAGCATCTTTGCAAGATAATAAACTGCTGCATCAGGGTCGGATCCCCTCATGCTCTTTATAAATGCCGATATTGTGTCGTAATGCTGATCTCCTTTTTTGTCATAAACAATGACCTTTTTCTGAATAGACTCCTCTGCTATCTGGAGAGTTATATTTATCCTGCCGTTTTCATCAGAGGTAGTTGCCGGAGATGTGGTTAATGCAGCTATTTCGAGTGCTGACAGTGCCTTTCTTGCATCTCCATCCGCCATCTTTGCAATATGTTTCAGGGCATCCTCATCTGCGTATATATTTAAATTACCGAGTCCGCGCTCCCTATCCTGAATTGCATTATTCAGGAGACTTAAGATATTTTCCTCTGTGAGCGGTTTTAATTCAAATACCTGACTCCTCGAAAGCAGGGCTGAATTGACATAAAAGAACGGGTTTTCAACAGTGGCAGCGATTAATATGATATTGCCTTCCTCCACATCTGGCAGCAAAGCATCCTGCTGAAGTTTGTTGAACCTGTGTATCTCGTCGAGGAATAGTATGGTGCGTATGCCCTTTGCCTTCCGTGTTTTTGCACCATTAATAACTTTTCTTAAATCATCAAGTCCTGCTGTGGTTGCATTAAGCCATTCGAAGTGTGATTTTGTCTTTGCTGCAATTACCCTTGCGAGTGCTGTTTTCCCTGTGCCCGGAGGCCCGTATAGAATCAACGATGTAATCCTGTCAGCCTCGATTGCCCTTCTCAAGAGCTTGCCCTTGCCGAGTATGTGCTCCTGCCCTGTATATTCATCGATGGTTCTGGGACACATGCGGTAGGCCAGTGGAGCGTTGCTGTCCGGTATAGTTTTTTGTTCGTCTTCAAAGAGATTCATTATTTTATCTTGCCGAGCATCTTTATAAATGTCTTTAAGAGATCAGGGTCGTAATCTCCTGTCTCTTCTGCAACGATTGATAATGCATAAAACGGAGTAAATGCCGGCTTGTAAGGTCTCCGCGTTGTCAATGCATCATAGCAGTCTGCAATTGCCGTTATTCTTCCGAACAGTTTTATATCATTTCCTGACAACTGAAATGGATAGCCTTTTCCTGTTAGTTTTTCATGATGTTGTAAAACTGCAGCAAAGGATTCCTCTGGTATTTCTTTATGGGTGCGCAGGATCTTCTCCCCTTCGATGACATGGTTTCTTAGCACTTTATATTCGATATCATCGAGTTTTCCCTGTTTGTTCAGGATTTCGTGGGGCAAGGCGCTTTTGCCTATATCGTGAAGCATTGCCCCGATGCCTAATTTTTCTATATCGCCTTTTTTTAAATCTATAGCAACTCCGAGCCCTATTGACAATACTCCAACATTTACTGAATGTGTGTATGTATAATAGTCGTAGCCTCTTAGTGTGAGCAGGTTATATATTGAATCCCTGTTTTGGAACATGCAGTCTATCATATTATTTACGAGCAATTTTGACTCTTTTATTTTTTCTCCGCTCCTCGGGTCGTCGAGTAAATCCTTAATCACTATTTTTGAATTTTCTTTTATTGCTATAGCCTTTATATCTGGTTTATCAGATGCAGCTTTTTCTTTGAGCAAAGAGTTTATGTAATTGTGGTAGAGGGGCATGTCAGATTTTTTTATTAAAATGTCTCCTTCTGCATCAAGTACAGAGTCGGTTATTAAAGCAGACGATTTTTCTGATGCCTCAACAATGGTCTTTATGTTGAACCCTTCCAATACAAAAAGGCTGAAGTTTATTTTTGTGTTAGAAAGCAAAAGGTTTTTGTCTATCTGATAGTGTTCGTCTTTATAAAATGAGTATTGCTTGAAAAGCGCAGGGTTGTCATATGGAGAAATCTTTTTATCCGCAGTTGCAGATAGGTAGTTTTCGATAGAATGGCTTTCATTGTTTAATATATAAACCTCTGATATGCCCTTTTCTTTGAGAATTTCTTTTGAGATATTAGTAAATGGCATTCCTTTATTAAAAAGATGTTTGATAATACCCCTGTCTTTCACAAATACATCGAATGGAAGCCGTTTGCCAACAATTAATTTGTCTGCATCTATCGCAATACGGGATTCTGTATCTATTTCTCTATATTTTGTTACCATAATAGTCTATTGATTCTCTGTGCTTTTGAGTTTATTATATTTCAGATACAGCGATAAGACAAGCAGTTCAGGAAGGAGGGCGCATGTTTCATACAGCAGACCCTGAAGATATATTAAATGGAAAGATTACGGATGTTTATTTCGAAAGGACATTGAGAATTCTCAAGACAAAGGGAATTAATCCTGTTGTAAAGGCTGAATTTATTGCAAAGAGTTTCCCTGATAACTATCCATGGGCAGTATTTGCAGGACTTGAGGAGGCATTGTATCTGCTTAAAAAGCTACCTGTAAAGGTAAGGGCGATGAAAGAGGGCACTATTTTCTATCCTTATGAACCTGTGATGGAGATAGAGGGAAGGTATCAGGACTTCTGCGTGTATGAGACAGCTATTCTTGGTTTGATATGTCAGGCATCCGGTATTGCAACAAAGGCGGCAAGATTTAAAAGGCTTGCAGGTGATAGGCCTGTTATCAGTTTTGGGGCGAGGAGAATGCACCCTGTGCTTGCGCCTATGATTGAGAGGAATGCATATATCGCAGGATGCGATGGCGTGGCTGTTGTGAAATCAGGCGAAATCATCGGCGAAGACCCGATGGGCACAATGCCCCATGCGCTGATAATATGCATGGGCTCAACAGTTGATGCAATTAAGGCGTATGATGAGGTTTTAGAGCCGAAGTTTAAAAGGGTTGCACTTATTGACACATTCCTCGATGAAAAATTTGAATGTCTCAATGTAGCGGAGGCAATGGGCGAGAGGCTTTTTGCTGTTCGATTCGATACCCCTGGCTCAAGAAGGGGCAATTTTTACAGAATTCTTGAGGAATGCAGGTGGGAATTGGATCTCAGGGGATATAAGTATATAAAATTTTATGTAAGCGGCGGGATAAAAGAGGAAGACGTTCCTGTTCTGAATCCGGTGGTGGATGGCTATGGCATCGGCACATCCATCAGCAATGCGCCTGTTGTTGATTATGCAATGGATATTATGGAAGTCGAAGGCAAGCCACTCGCCAAGAGAGGGAAATGGTCTGGGAGTAAAAGGGTATTGAGATGTCCTGCGTGCAATAAGGGGACCATAATCCCGCACAATAATAAGCAACATAAATGCGAATGCGGTGCGATATTTGAGGATGTACTCATACCAGTTATAGACAACGGGAAATATCTCATGGATATGCCTTCACATAAAGAGATAAGAAGTTTTGTTTTAAATCAATTGCAGACAATGGGCGAGAGGCTATAGGCAATGGGCAGAAAGATTTTTTACCTAATAACAAAATTAACGATTCCTATGCATAAATCGCTCATCTTAAGGTATAACCTATAACCTATGTTTTATATACTGACTGCCATATTCCTCTGGAGCTCACTCGGCATTGTCATAAAGCTTTCAGGCATGCCAGTGCATCTGCTGATGTTCTTTTCCTGTATCATCTCTGTATCATTAATCGGGTTAATCTTTACAAAAAAGGAATTCAGGCAGTATATGCCAGAAAGAAGGGGTGTTCTGCATCTCTTTGTCCTTGGTCTTATCAGCCTGATCAATACATTTTCATTTTTTTACGCATATAAAAATACATCCGTTGCCAATGCTGTTCTGACACATTATACCGCGCCTGTAATGGTTGCATTCCTTGCGCCAATATTTTTAAAAGAGAGACTGACCATCAAGGTATTGATAGCCGTTGCTCTATCCACTGCAGGTTTATGGATTATGTTGGGTATTTCTGTAAGCCAGTTTTTCAGCCTTGTGGTTGCAGGCGATAAAAACACCGGCGGCATCCTTGCAGGGCTTTTTTCAGGGTTTGCTTATGCAATACTGATAATTGTCATAAGGATACTGGCACAGAACTTCAACCCAATGATCATGACATTCTTCCAGAATCTCTTTATCGCCGCTATGTTATTGCCATTTGTCTCATCCTCTCAATCTCTCAACTGGTGGGCATTCGGCGTAATGGGGGTTGTGCATTCAACTATCGCGCCTATTCTTTATTTCAGAGGCATGAGAGATGTAACTGCCAACAAGACTGCCATATTAGGCTATTTAGAGCCTGTCTGCGCAATTATTTTAGGGATGGTATTCCTGGGAGAGGCGGTGAATTATAAAACAATAATCGGCGGTTCGATGATACTGTTTTCAGGATATCTCACAATAAAATCATGACCTTATTATATCCACAGGCTGTATAGTGGTTGCCTTTTGGGAAGGGTATATTCCTGCCAATATTCCCACAGCCACAGAAGCAGCGAAAGACAGCATGATACCTGCCAGAGAGATTGTAAACGGAAGCTCTGATATGCGGAATATCACAGCGCTTGCGATAAAACCGATTGCCACTCCCACCATGCCGCCGATGAAAGATATAAACGAAGACTCCATGAGAAACTGAAGTATTATATCTCTTTTCCTCGAACCAACTGCCCTCCTGATGCCGATTTCAACACGCCTTTCATTGACGATAAGTATCATTATTGACAGTATCCCAAGTCCTCCGATTAAGAATGAAACCACTGCTGATATTCGACCTAAAACTGTTATCATCGAGGTCGCCTGTGTCTTTAGAGCCATTACATCCTTTAAATCTATTACTGTGAAGTCCTCTTTCTTATCTCCTCCGATTTTATGCCTTTTCCTCAATATCTCTTCGATCTCTGTCTTTGCAAATGGAATTGATTTGTCATCCATAGCCTGAACATAAATAGTGTTGATAAAATCTTTATTGACAAATCTCCTGAGATATGTATTCAACGGTATGAATATCTGGTTGTCTTGATCAATCCCAGAGATATCAACACCCTTTTCCTCCATTATCCCGATTACCTGACATGGAACCCTGAAGATGAGGATATGCTTACCAATAGGATTTTCTTCGCCAAAGAGTTTTTCAGCAACCCTTTTCCCGAGGACTGCAACTTTGTTTAAGTTTTTATTAGCACTCTCTGTAATGAAACTTCCTTCTTTTACATGGTGATTTCTTATTTCTGTATAGTTGGGAACTGCTCCAACCACAAGCACAGATGTAAGTGTTATATTGCCGTATCTCACAGGAAATGGTTTGTTGCTGGATGGGGATATAGTATTAATGGCCCTTGATTGAAATGCGATTGCCCTGGCATCATTAAGGGTTAGTGTGGTTGCCTCGCTTAGAAGCCTTGTGCCTGAAGCAACTCTTCTTACGATGCCGCTTCTTACGATGAGGAGATTCTTTCCAAGATTTTCTATCTCCATTTCTGTTTTTTTAGATAGTGAATCCGACAGGTTGGATACGACGATCAGGGAGAATGTGCCTAAAAAGACGCCCAGCACTGCAAGAGAGGTTCTCATCCTGAAGTTGCATAATGACCGCCATGCGATTTTAAGATTAAGCGTTATTCTTTTCATTCAGCCATTACTCCAATACCCATCACTTTAAACTCTATCTCATCCTCTTATTGCCTCTATCGGCTTAAGATTTGCAGCCCTATTTGCAGGCTGTAAACCAAAACCTATTCCCACTGCCCATGAAAGGAACAGCCCTATGGCAAATGCCTTCCATGAAAAATGGATCGGAAACTGTGCTATTAACATGAGTAGTTTTGAAGACAACAAACCCAACAGAAATCCAAATAAGCCTCCGATAGTCGTAATAATCACCGATTCGCCAAGAAACTGCATTAATATATCCCTCTTTTTTGCGCCTGCTGCCCTTCTTATGCCTATTTCTGTTGTCCTTTCCTTGACAGACAGCAAGAATAGATTTGCGAGTACAAATCCCGCAACTACCAGGGAGATAAGCCCTGTGACTCCGAGGAATATCACAAGCGAGCCTGTAAGTGCAACGAGGAACTTTACTATCTCTTTCGGAGAAACAATCCTGAAGTCATCAGGTTCGTCGTCTAAAATCTTATGTCTCTGCCTGAGAAATGACCTGAGTTCTTCCGCATGGATGTAAAGATTTTCCTGATCAAGAAATCTTATCCTGAATGCAGATACGTATTTTGTCTCATTCTGCAGCTTTCTCATTACTGTGGTTAGTGGAAGTATAATTCTGTCATCGAGATTATGGCCGGAAGGTGAAGTCCCCCTTTCTGACAATACTCCAACTATCTGGACAGGTATGCCTTTAACAAGAATGTATTTACCTACAGGGTCTTCTTTGCCAAAGAGTTCTTTTAACAGATGCTGTCCGACTAAACCGACATTCCTCAATCCCTTTACATCGTCTTCTGTAAAATCAGACCCCTGTATAACAGGCCATGTCCATATACGGCTGTAGTCGCTCGTAGAGCCTATTACCTGCGTTTGGTATTTTTTGTCCTTATATGAAACATTGGTATTGCCTACAGATGTTTGAGGAACCACCAGATATGCACTTGAAAAGGCTTCCCTTACAGCTTCTATATCATCAAGGGTCAGGGTCTTCTGTCTCTGGCCTATTGCCCTTGCCTCTTCGCTGCCGCCGAATATTAATAAAGAGTCAGGACCAAATCTCGCCACAATATCAAGTGCCTTTTTATATGCCCCCTCTGTAGCAGCGACAATTACAGTGATTGATGCAATACCCAGTGCCACGCTTATCAGACAGAAAAATGTTCTTAGCTTGAATGCTCTTACAGCCATGATTGACTGGGAAATTATTTTGATAAGCCGAGGTTTTGTCAATAAGTGTGTAAAAAGCATTTAGGCGGCCATCCTTTCAAGTGCCTTTGATTCATCCTTCATAACGCCATCGACAAACTTCTTCCCTG
>JAGUWD010000007.1 GCA_020062545.1 Thermodesulfovibrionales bacterium | reverse complement strand
TGCTGTCAATGTGGTCTTCCCATGGTCAACATGCCCTATGGTTCCCACGTTTACATGCGGCTTTACCCTCTCAAATTTTGCCTTGGCCATAACTCCTCCTCTTGAATTCTTATAATTCCTTTATAAATTTATTCGCCCTTTACCTTTGCAACAATACTATCCATTATGCTTTTAGGAACATCTTCGTAATGAGAAAACTGCATTGTATATGTAGCCCTTCCCTGGGTTTTTGACCTCAGGTCCGTGGCATATCCAAACATCTCAGAAAGGGGAACCATTGCCTTTATCACCTGGGAATTCCCCCTCTTCTCCATAGACTGTATCTTTCCGCGCCTTGAGTTAAGGTCTCCAATAACATCACCCATGTATTCCTCCGGCGTAACGACCTCCACGCTCATTATAGGCTCAAGAAGTGTAATCTGCGCCTTTTTTGCGCCCTCCTTAAATGCCATAGAGCCTGCTATTTTAAAGGCCATTTCGGACGAGTCAACCTCGTGATAGGAACCATCAAATAAGGTTGTCTTAACATCCACAACAGGATAACCTGCAAGCACACCGCTGTCCATAGCCTCTTTTATACCCTTCTCTACTGCCGGGATATATTCTCTTGGAATGGCGCCGCCGACTATCTTATTGACAAACTCAAATCCCTTCCCTCTTTCCAGAGGCTCTACATCTATCCAGACATGGCCATACTGACCGCGGCCACCTGATTGTCTTACGAATTTACCCTCTACCTTTGCCGATTTCTTTATGGTCTCTTTATATGCAACCTGTGGCTTGCCCACATTTGCACCAACCTTAAACTCCCTCATCAACCTGTCGACAATTATCTCCAGATGCAGCTCGCCCATTCCTGATATTATTGTCTGTCCTGTCTCTTCGTCATAAGAGACCTTAAAAGATGGATCCTCCTGGGCAAGCTTTGCCAGAGAAACTGACAATTTTTCCTGATCTGCCTTTGTCTTTGGTTCAATGGCCACTGCTATAACAGGCTCCGGAAACTGTATTGATTCAAGAATTATAGGGTCGTTCTCATCGCAAAGGGTATCTCCGGTCAATGTACTTTTCAGTCCCACAATAGCTGCTATGTCACCAGCACGCACTTCCTTTATCTCTTCCCTCTTATTGGCATGCATCTTGAGGAGCCTGCCTATTCTTTCCTTTACATCCTTTGTGGAATTATATACATAAGAGCCTGCACTGAGTACGCCTGAATAAACCCTTACAAATGTAAGCTGACCAACAAATGGGTCTGTCATTATTTTAAATGCAAGGGCTGCAAATGGCTCGTCGTCAGATGCCCTCCTCACAACCTCTGCCCCATCCGATGGCCTTACGCCTGTTACTGGAGGAATCTCCAGGGGAGAAGGCAGGTAATCGACTATTGCATCGAGGAGTAACTGGACTCCCTTATTTTTAAATGCAGAACCGCAGAGCACTGGAGTAAATTTCATATCTACCGTACCCTTACGGAGTGCGTTTTTGATTTCATTAACGGATATCTCCTCTCCAGAGAGGTATTTTTCCATTACATTCTCATCCACATCTGCAATTGCCTCTAATAATTTTTCTCTGTATTCCTTTGCCTTAACGATATATTCCTCAGGGATATCAGCCTCAACATACTTTGCACCGAGGGTCTCATCATCAAAGAAGAATGCCCTCATAGTCACAAGGTCTATAGATCCCCTCAATTTATCTTCGCTCCCAATAGGTATCTGAATCGGAACAGGCCTTGCGCCCAATTTCTCGACCATCGTATCCACTGCCATAAAGAAGTCGGCGCCGACCCTGTCCATTTTATTCATAAAGGCAATTCTCGGAACACCGTATTTATTGGCCTGTCTCCAGACTGTCTCTGACTGCGGCTCGACACCTGCAACTGCATCGAATACTGCAACCGCACCATCAAGCACCCTCAATGAACGTTCAACCTCGACAGTAAAGTCAACGTGGCCAGGCGTGTCAATTATATTTATCCTGTGGCCTTTCCATGAGCATGTGGTTGCTGCGGATGTTATGGTAATTCCCCTTTCCTGCTCCTGAACCATCCAGTCCATAACAGCAGTACCCTCATGGACCTCACCGATCTTATATGTAACGCCCGTATAGTAAAGTATCCTTTCGGTAGTCGTGGTCTTACCAGCGTCGATATGAGCCATAATACCGATATTGCGTGTTTTTTCTAATGGGAATCGTGACATCAGACTAAAATCTCCTTACCACCTGTAGTGCGCAAAGGCCCTGTTCGCCTCTGCCATTCTGTGGGTATCTTCCTTTTTCTTTATAGAACTGCCGGTATTGTTATAAGCATCCAGAAGCTCTCCGGCAAGCTTTTCGCGCATTGTCTTTTCCTTGCGGCTCCTCGCATAATCTACAATCCATCTCAATGCAAGGGCCACCTTCCTGTGAGGCCTTACTTCCATTGGAACCTGGTATGTAGCGCCGCCAACCCTTCTCGGCTTGACCTCAAGGAGCGGCTTCACATTCTCAACTGCTGTCTTAAATACCTTTAATGGATCGGAACCTGTCTTCTCCTTCAGAATGTCCAGCGCTCCATAGAATGCCCTCTCGGCAGTCGCCTTTTTGCCATCCCTTAAAATAACGCTGATAAACCTGCTTACCAGCTTGCTGTTGTATTTTGGATCCGGTAATATCTCTCTTTTTGCCGATACTCTTCTTCTTGCCATTTTCTTATCCTCTTATTACTTGGGCCTCTTTGCCCCGTACTTGGATCTTCCCTGTCTTCTGTTTGCAACACCGGCGCAATCAAGGGTACCCCTCAGGATGTGATACCTGACACCGGGGAGGTCCTTAACCCTTCCGCCTCTTATCAATACTATTGAATGTTCCTGCAGGTTATGTCCCACGCCGGGGATATAAGCAGTAACTTCCATGCCATTGGTAAGCCTAACCCTTGCAACTTTTCTTAATGCCGAGTTTGGTTTTTTAGGCGTGGTTGTATAAACCCTTACGCACACGCCGCGCTTCTGCGGACAGTTCTTAAGGGCCGGACTTTTCGTCTTTCTCTCGACCTTCTTGCGGCCGTTCTTAATCAGTTGTGCAATCGTAGGCATTCTTTTTCAAGGCCTCCATTAAATTTAATACACATGTAAATTTAATACACATGAATTATTACCAGCGAAAAACTTCCGATTTACCGGAAAAACCCGTTAAGCTTACCAGAGAATTCTGTTTTTGTCAAGTCTTTTAAGAGTATATGTATACACAAACCCGATAAGCTGGGAAAGACAAATATAACATATCGAATTATAAAAAATAAAGTGCCATAATCCGCAGCCAGACATCTTTGGAAAAATGCACATAGGGTGTGCTGAAAAGACTTTACACTTCAGGATATTAAACCTCATTTTGTCTTGAACCCGTCATCTATAACATTGCTCGCCGCATGGATGAATCATTAATAACCTCTGGCATGAATAAAGAACAACACTTTGTAAAGGCTTTTGAAGCATACCCTATATACATCATTACTGATTATGGAAGTGGGAATTTTTATGATATAATCTTTACAAAACACGGGAGGGGGCTATGAAGATTGTATTTTCAGGAATATTAATAGTCGCCTTTATCTTCACATTGCCATTCATAATATTTGCAGAAAGGAAGGAGGCAAAAATCATGATCAAAAATATTCACTGGCTTGGACATGACACATTTAAAATAACCGGCGAGAAGGTTATTTTCACCGATCCGTTCAAGATTAAAAAGAAGGACACGGCAGATATAATACTGATAACACACGAACATTACGATCACTGTTCTCCAGATGATGTAAAAAAGATCCAAACACCAAATACCATAATAGTTACAACAGCAGACTGCGCAAAGAAGTTATCCGGAAATATTAAGATTGTAAAACCGGGAGATAAAATAAATGCAGGCGGAATCGAGATAGAAGCCGTACCCGCCTATAACACCAACAAACAGTTCCATACAAAGGATAAAGGATGGGTCGGATACATTTTCAACGCAAGTGGACAGAGGATATACATTGCAGGCGACACAGATTACATACCAGAAATGAAGACATTCAAAAATGTGGACATTGCATTGCTTCCGGTTTCGGGGACATATGTCATGACAGCGGATGAGGCTGTTCAGGCAGCCCTCGATATCAAACCGAAAATCGCAATACCAATGCATTACGGCTCCATCGTGGGAGACAGGAATGATGCAAAGCGTTTTGCAGCAGGACTAAAGGGTAAAATCGATGTTGCAATATTAAATGAAGAATAATGGCAAACGCTAAAAAAATAACAGAGCTTCTTCTAAAGAAATATCCCCATCCGAGGATCGCCCTTAATTTCACAAATCCTTTTGAACTCCTCGTTGCCACGATACTGTCAGCACAATGCACGGATGTAAAAGTAAACGCTGTGACAAAGGAACTCTTTAAGAAATACAAAGTACCAGAAGATTACGCTAAGGCGGACGCCACCATGTTTGAACGTGAGATAAGCTCAATAACATACTACAAAAACAAGGCAAAGATGATCATTGACTGCTGCAAGAAACTATTAAAGGATTTTCACGGTAAAGTTCCTCAAACAATGGAGGAACTCATAACGCTTCCTGGAGTTGGCAGAAAGACAGCCAATGTCATACTCGGAAGCTCTTTCGGAAAACAGGCTATACCTGTTGATACTCATGTCCTGCGCGTAAGCAACCGCCTCGGGCTTGCCCATTCAAACAATCCGGAAAAAGTGGAGCAAGAACTCATGGGACAGATACCAAATGATAAATGGACATCATTCAGTCTTGCATTGATACTGCACGGAAGGGAGACATGCACAGCAAAGAATCCGAAATGCGGGGAGTGTGTTCTATATAAAGAATGCGAGTGGCCGGAAAAAAGATAATCCAAACCAGGCATTTTATCCCGAATTACGCAAGGTATGGCGGCAGGTGTTCATCAAAGCCTTTACAAAGTGTTATTCTTTATGCATACCAGAAGACTATTAATGGTTTTACCTAAATAGATAGCAATGTAGTAGGTGACAGATTCAAGATGATGTTTTACAATATTTCAAAGTGTGAAGTCTTTTCAGCACACCTGCTGCCATATGTTAGGCAATACTTGTGTAATTTGGGATTAAGTATTTCAGATGAATAATAATGGGGAAATAATAAGGCTACTGAAGGAAAAAGAAGATTTTATTTCTGGTGCAGAAATGGCAAATACCCTGAAAATCACCAGAGCAGCCGTATGGAAAAGGATCAACATCCTCAGGGAAAAAGGCTATACAATCGAGGCGTCTCCTGCAAAGGGATATAAATTACTAAAATCGCCAGACCTATCCATTGAAGAAATAAGAGACTCTATTTCAGGCCGGTCCATGATTATCGGAAGAGAAATAATATTCTTCGATACCATCAATTCCACCAATACATGTGCTATGGAGCTTGCAGAAAAGGGATATCCCGATGGAACAATCATCATAGCCGATGCGCAGACTGGCGGCAAGGGGAGGCTTGGAAGGAAATGGTTGTCGCCTCAAGGGAAGAACCTCTACATGAGCATTATCCTAAGACCTGCAATTCTGCCGAGGGACGCAGCGATACTGACACTCATGACGGCAGTTGCCTGTGCATCCGCAATAAAACGGATTTCATCCATCCCTGCTTCCATAAAATGGCCCAATGACTTGATGGTCTCGGACAGAAAATTGGGCGGCATCCTGACAGAAATAAAGGCTGACATGGACAGGATATTCCATGCAGTCATAGGCATAGGGATAAATATAAATCTCGGAGCCAGCGATATGCCAGATGAAATCAAGGCATGTGCTACATCCATAAAAAATGAAACAGGCAATGTCCTATCAAGGACTAAGGTTGCAGTCGAGATATTACGGGAGATGGACAAATGGTACAGCATACTTTTAAACAGTGGCAAGAAGCCCATAATAGAAGAATGGCTGAAGTTATCATGCACCATAGGGCGTGCCGTAAAAGTAACAGTGGGAAACAATGTTTTTACGGGAATAGCAGGAACTATAGATGAGGAAGGAATGCTAATGCTGAAGCTCCCTGACAATACATTTAAAAAAATAAGCGCAGGAGATGTGATAATACTCAGATGAGCGCCCTGCTTGCTGTTGACATCGGGAACTCCACCATTGGATTCGGTATATTTCTAAACCCGATAAAAAATACAAAATTGTTCATCAAAAAAATTCCAACTCATCCGATACAGTCGGCAGAGGCATATAAAAAAATAATTGCCGAGATTATAGAGCATTCCATCCATTCACCCAATCACCCGTTCACCCATTCACCCGAAATTGATTCTATAATCTCATCCGTTGTCCCGTCCCTAAACCCGCCAATTATCAAGGCAGTAGAAGATATATGCGGCAGACAACCATTAATCGTAAGCCATAAACTGCATTGCGGTCTCACCTTTAGTGTGAAGCAACCTGGAGAAATAGGGGCAGACCGGATTGTCAATGCTCTGGCAGGATTTTATTATTTTAAAAAGCCCGTTGCAGTGGTAGACTTCGGCACAGCCACCACAATTACTGTTGTGGGAAGGCACTCGAATTTCCTCGGTGGAACGATAATGCCGGGGATAGAGCTTATGCAGAAAGCGCTCCACACAGGGACTGCAAAACTGCCTCCTGTCTCCATCAAAAGGCCAAAAACAGTGCTGGGAAAAGACACGGCATCATCCATGACCTCTGGGATTATAAACGGGACTGCAGGTGCAGTCGAAACACTGATAAAAAGTATAGAGAAAGAACTCGGTTTTAGGTTAAAATTAGTCCTGACAGGCGGATATGCGAAACTCGTGTCTCCTCTGATTAAAAGGAAACACTGCATGGCTCCCAACCTAACCTTTGAAGGACTAAGGTTGATTTATTTATACCATGTTGAGCGATTTTGTAAGGCAGGCACTGCTACAAGACTTTAAAAAGTCTTTGTTCATATGCATATGAAAGATTATAATTGTATAATTCAACAAGTATCCAATGTAGTAGATTACGGATACAAGATAAATGATAGTGCAAGTGCGGAGTTTAAAGTCTTTCCGCAGCACCTGCCTTACAAAATTAACGGCGTAGAATCGCTCAATTCGGGTATTAAGGAGCAGATATGCACGAACTAAGAAAAGACCCAATACTTAACAGATGGGTGGCTGTGCTTAAAGATTCAAAACCGCCTGCCTTCTATTTCGAGAAAAATCTCGAACACGTTATTCAGGATACAGACGGCAGCAACTGCATATTGTGTCAGGGAAGAGAAGATAAGACCCCGCCTGAAATATTTGCCATAAGGGAAACAGGCACTCATCCCAATGCACCGAACTGGCAGACAAGGGTAGTTCCGAGAATCAATCCCATATTTCAAATAGAAGGCGATCTGGGAAGAAGAGGGGCCGGGATGTATGACAAGATGAACAGTATCGGCGCCAATGAGATAATCATAGAATCCCCAAAGCATGATACCCCTCCTGAGGATTTGGGCATATCGCAGGTAATCAAGGTAATAACAACTTACAAGAACCGCGTATCGGAACTCGAAAAAGACCCAAGGTTGAGATATACCCTTATTTATAAAGACTGCGGGAAGACAGCAGGAGAATTATTCCACCATCCCCATTCCCAGGTCATTGCCACACCCGTGATACCAAAGGGGATCAAGGAAGAGCTCGATGGGGCAAAGGCCTATTTTTATTACAAAGAGCGGTGCATATTCTGTGATATACTGAATGAGGAACTGAGAACCGGTGAAAGGGTAATCATGGAGACAACCCACTTTATTGCATTTACTCCATTCGCACCGAGGTCTCCATTTGAATACTGGATAATGCCCAGAAGGCACAACTGCGCTTTTCAGGATATACGCGACGAAGAGATGGAAGACCTGAGCCTGATACTGATGACAACAATTAGAAAAATGAGGGCACTCTTTAATAATCCACCGTACAATTATGTGCTGCATACAGCGCCGAACAGGATGCCGAGGAAAGACCACTGGCATACGCTGGGAGAGGATTTCCACTGGCATATGGAAGTGATGCCGCACCTCGTAACAAAAAGCGGTTTTGAATGGGACTCGGAATTTCATATACTGACTACATCCCCGGAGGATGCAGCCAAATATCTCAAGGAGGTCTAATATTATGGAGATCAAAAGGATTCTTTTTCCAACAGACTTTTCTGAAGGGGCATTAAATGCCTTGCCGTATGCTGTAGATCTGGCAAAGAGCTATGGAGCAAAGCTCCACATGCTGCATGTCGTATACGATATAGTAACGGCATCTGGACTATATGTGCCCCATATCTCTGTTGACGAGATGTATAAGGAGCTTGATGCAAGCGCACGGAAGGAGCTTGAAAAATTCGGTGCAGACAAGAGAATGGACTTAAAAGATGTGGAATATACCGTCATCAGAGGCATACCGTATGAGGAGATACTGAAGTTTGCCGAGGAGAAAAACATCGACCTCATCGTTATCGGGACTCACGGCAGGAAAGGGCTTGACAGGGTTTTATTCGGAAGCACTGCAGAGAGGGTGGTAAGGAACGCGTCATGCCCTGTGTTGACAGTAAGAGAGTCGAAGAAGTAATAATTTTCAGTAGCCGGTCACCAGCGGCCAAAAGTCTTTCCTGTCAACTGGTAACTGGCTACTAACTCATTATGCTGCGAACTCATGTCCTTGTAATAGGCGGCGGACCTGCAGGCTCTACGGCTGCAAGATTTTTAGCTGACAGCGGCATAGACACTGTTCTCTTAGAAAGAGACCTGTCTTATGTAAAGCCATGCGGAGGCGGGATCCCCTCCATAGCCCTGCATGAATTCAGCATCCCTGAAGATATTGTCAAGAAAAATATAAAAAAAATACGGATAGTATCCCCGAAGGGAAAAGAGGTTGAGATCGGGTTGAAGGGTGGATATCTCTGCATTATGGGAAGGGGTGCGTTCGATGCAAAATTGAGGGAAATCGCTAAAAACAGCGGTGCATCGGTAGTGGAGGCAGAATTTACGCGATTCGAAGAAATCGGGGGAAAAATCATCTCAACGGCAAGAAGAAGTTCCACCAACGAAGAAATTAAAATAAGGTCGGATTATGTGATAGCATCCGGCGGAATAACATTCAGAGCCGGATCCAGCATCGGACACACCAAGCCCGATTGCCTTTCTACCATAAGCGCACATATAACATCTGATGATTTCGACGCTTGCGAGTTCTGGTTTGGATCAAGTCATGCATCGCAGTTCTATTCCTGGGTATTCCCGTCCAGCGGTTATTCCTCCATAGGAACAGGAAGCGCAAATCCGAGAGAACTCACCGCCCTCCTGGATGCGTTTATCAGAAGAAGATTTGGCATACCTTTAAAAGATTTTGCTGCTGAAAATTTTTTAGGCCGCAATCTTATAAATAAGCCACGTGCGTTCAAAATACCGGAATGGAGCGGCACCCTTTTTAACATCAACAATATCCTGTTTGCAGGAGATACTGCGGGCATAGTCATGCCGATAACATATGAGGGCATTTACTATGCAATGAAGTCAGGAGAATTCGCTGCTCGGGCGATAGCCGAAGGCAAACCTGCCCTTTACAAAAAACTCTGGAACAGCCGCTTCAGAAATAGATTCATGCTGATGAGCAAGATCAAAAATTATCTTTTTAAAAGCGACTCTAACATAGAAAAATTCGTCGCTCTTCATAAAAGGCCTGAAGTTCAAGAAATCGCAATGAGATTATGGCTCAAAAAAGAGACAGGAAGCAGCGCCCTCATTTCGTACATAAAGTTTTTCAAACACCTTTTAAAAGTCTGACAATCTCTCCATCTGATTAAATTATGCTATTTGAGTTAAAATAAATTACTTTGAAGAAGTCCTTAATTTATTCGCTTATACTGCATGTTGTAGTAGTTTTATTAGCTCTTTTCCTTGTTCAGGAAAGAAAGGAGAAGGAGACATCCCCCTTTTTTGCGCGGATTATTACTCCAGATGAGTTACAGGAAAAGAAGATACCAAGACCTCCAAAAATTCCTGAAGCGCCAAAAAAACAAAAAACTTTCAGGATGCCAAAGATGCCTAAAAATATGCCTTCGCCTAAAGACCTTTCTGCTGCTCCATCCGGACGGTCATCCGGGCAAAGACTGCCAAAAGGCTCTTCAGATACGAACTCTGCTGCCACAACCACTCCGCCAAAGGATGTTGCAGGCAAAGAGGGAAAGAGTGAACTTCCTGCCCCGAGCGGAAACAGGCAGGGCACAGCCGAAAAGCCTGCGCCTAAGACATCCAAGGAAAAACTTTTTGACAGGGATGTTATAGGCAAACTCGCACAAAAAGGGAAGGAGGAAACAAAAACCGATAACGGCATCACCTTTGATACGCAAGAATTCAAATACTACGGTTACATGCAGAGACTGAAGGAAAAAATAGAAGGCATATGGAGGTATCCTTCAGATGCTGCTGAGAAAGGATTGTTCGGCGACCTGTATATAAAGTTCACCATTAAAAAAAATGGGAAGTTAGGGACTGTTGAGCTGGTCAGGACGTCTGGGCATAAGAGCCTCGACGATGCCGCAATCAGGGCATTAAAGGATGCCGAGCCTTACTGGCCCCTTCCGGACGAATGGGGAAAGGATGGACTCACCATTACAGGGCATTTTGTCTATTCTTTGTACGGGGTTTATATAAGATAAACGCAAGCATTGCCACACATATGGCGGCAGGTGTGCTGAAAAGACTTTACACTTCAGCATATTGCAAAACATTATCTTGAATCTGTCACCTACTACATTGCTATCTGTTTAGGTAAATGCATTAATAGTCTTATGGTATGCATAAAGAACAACGACTTTGTAAAGGCTTTGATGAACACCTGCTGCCATATCTTGCATAATTCAGGTTATAATATTTATGTGAAGAGATTATATCTAAAGGTCGGTGATAAGGTCAGGCATCTGAAATACTTTTCATGGGGCGTCGGAGAAGTTATTGAAGAAAGGCATTCAGACCTGCCCGGAGGCTTCTGTTTTGTGAGGATTGCCTTTCAGGACGGTAAGGAACGTTCATTCATCAACGACATCAACAACGAGCTATGCTGTTATTTCACAGGCATCAGGCTGATAGACAATTACAATATATGGGAAACCTGAAATAATTTACTTACTACCGTTTTACAATTCTCGGTGTTATAAAAATAAGCAGTTCTTCAGAGTTTGTCTCCTTGGTCTCCCTCTTAAAGAGCCAGCCCAAGAGCGGGATCTTGGAAAGCCCCGGCACTCCAGAGTCGGTATCAGATTCCGAACTCTTCAGTATTCCACCTATAACAACAGTCTCACCGTCCTTCACAAGCACCTGAGTTGATACTGACCTCGTATCTATTGCCGGATTGCCCAATATATCTTTGTTGGTATAATCAGGCTCGTCCTTATTTACTTCTATCTTCATATAAATTGTACCGTCAGGTGCTATCTGCGGAGTCACGGTAATCTTTAAGTTTGCGTCTATATAAGTCGTAGTATATGTGCCCTGGGTTGTGCCAGGTGTAGTTATCGGTATCCTCTTGCCGTGTTTTATAATAGCCTGCTCGTTCTCAAGGGTTATAATCTTCGGCGTTGAGAGCAGTTTTGCCTTGCCAAAAGCTTCGATTGCAGACAATCTCAGGTCTAAGCCGAAGGTCTGTGCTGCGTTTAAATAGCCGAGCGTTATAGCACTTGTAGGAGATACAATCTTTGTAGTAGTGGCAGGCAGGCTTGTAATAGTTGGGAAATAATTTCCACCGCCGATTGCAGGGAGGTAATCCGCTTGCCCTTGAATCTGGCTTTGAACAGAACCTACTGCCCTGGTGCGAGAATCTGGCGGGAACCAATGTCCTCCCCACTCGATGCCGAGGCTCTTTGAGAAGTTATTACTCATTTCTACTATCCTTGACTCTATGAGAACCTGCGGGGTTTGTTTATCAAGGGTCTCTATGAGCTTCTGTATCTCATTAAGGCTTGATGGAATGTCCTTAACTATCAGTGAACGCGTCCTTGTATCAATACTAATATTGCCCCTTGGAGATAAAACCTTTCCCTTTTCTATAGATTCCTTAATTTTCTCAACGTTGGAATAATTTACAGCAAACACTTTTGTTGTAATATCCTCTGCCTTGCCAAAAACTTCTTTTGTTTCAGCAACGGCCTTCTTCTCCTCCTGAAATGCCTTTAATGTTGCAACTCTTATGACATTACCATCAATAACCTTCTCGAGGTTAAATGTCTTAAGCACTATATCGAGAGCTTGCTCCCACGGAACATTCATGAGCTTCATGGAGATCTTTCCCTTCACATCGGGATGTATAACGATATTATATCCGCTGACATCACCTAAAAGCCGCAAAATAGGCACGATGTCGGCATCCTGAAAATCCAGCGATACCAAATTTGAGTTTGGAGTCTTGAGTTTGGAGTTTGGTGCTTTCTGAATATCGTCCCTTTTTGCCAAATCAATTTTCCTATCTTTAAAGGCAATATCAACTACTATTTCATCCTCCATCGCAACTACTTCAGTATCAGCCTTCCCCTCGATATCCAGTATAAACCTTATATTTCCCTTTTCAGCCTTATACTTAAAGTCTTTAACAGGAGATGGTATGCTGGACGGCAGGGACGCCTTCATCACCACATCAGGGATATCTATCATGATCTTGCCGTCAAGCTCGAACACAGCAGGCTCAGGCATTGTACCATCGCCCTTTATTACCAGTTCAATTCCGACATCAGTTTTATCAAATACCACTGCAGCAATCTCTTTTGCAGCATCCCCTGCCTTGTCCGGCTTGTCTTCCTGTTGGGATAAGCCTTTATCTGTCCTCTTGTCTGTAAGCTCCTGTTTTGCAGCATCGGTCTTCGGTTCCACATAAAGTGTGAGTGTATCTCCCTGTATCTCGGGTTTAATAATGGAAGGGCTCTGCAGAAGGATGTCCAGATGCGATGTTATAATGGGGGTCTCTATTTGTGTCAATGATATTTCCGTTATGCCCGCCTGCCTGGAATAAATCTTATCTCCAAATCTTCCGAGGCATACCCCTTCTATATCCACGGTGGCCCTGAACGGATCGGCAGGGCTGGATATCTTATACCTTATGGGGCCATTGATCTTGATTTTCACAGCGTTATCCAGCACTTCGATATTCGTAATGCAAGGGCCTGTCGATTCCTTGACTTCTTTTGCATAGGACATACCGCAAAAGAAGTGAACACTTATCAATAAGCAAAAAACAGCAAACAATAAAACATTAAATCCAAACCTCAAATCCTTAATCCTGTATCCTATCTTTATCATTGCTCTTCCTCCCTGCGGAGTTTTAAGACAGTGTCCTTCGGGCTGAGGACACCTCTATAATCTCTTATCTGTTCTCTAATGATAACAGAATCCTTTATTATCTTATACACCTTTCCTCCGTGAAGACCCAGTTTAACTCCTTCTTTAATTGTATATGATTTGCCGTCAGGCAGAGTAATAACCGCATAATATTTTGTCTTGTCCCATAATATGGCTATAAGCTTGAATTCAGAAACCTCGTAACTCTCTATAGGTATAAGACCTTTAGGTTTAGTCTCTGCCTTAACAATAAGAGGCACAAACGGGTCTCTCCTTTTACCAGCAGTATATTCAACCCCTGCACCTGTCTTCAGATCCAGAGTTTTTTTCGTTACATCCTCCTTCTTTGCAGCTTCTGGAGATGCTTGTTTTTGCGGCAGGGCATGAACGATAATAACACCCAGGAATACAACGACCAATATCATGAGTATTAATACAAGTCTCTTTTTCATTTTTTCTTCTCTTTCTTCTCTTTTTCGGCCTTTTCCAGTTCTTTCCTTTCTTTCTCAGGAATAAAAGAGTATGTCATTGCAGTAAAACTGACATTCAGTACCGCAGCCTTTTGTTTCTGATCTCCTGTCTTCATGTTTATATTGGATATATTAACAACCCTGTTGAGTTTTGTGATATTGCTAAAGAATTGGCCAAACCTGTGGTAATTACCCCGCATTTCCACCTCAACCGGGATTTGATATACTTCCTTGCTCGGATGAACAACCTTGTCCTTCGGCTTCCATGAGACAATCTGGAGCCCTGATTTTATCCCGAGTTCCGAGACCTGCCTTAAAAGTCCTGATACCTCTTTCTCCTCAGGCAGTTGCATCTGCAACTCGAAGAGCCTGCTTCTCAATCTCTCGTTTTCGGCCATGAGTGTGGAAAGTTTTTCTGCACCTTTCTTAGCTGTCTGGATTTCATTATTCTGCTTCTCCACTTCAGTCGCCAATTTCCCCCTCTCCTCAAAGGCAGGCATTATTAATAAAACAGCAAAGAGTACAATGATAATTAATGGAGGCAGCACAAGCAGCAGCTTTTTTTTCGCCGGAGGGAGAGTCTCGATATCAAAACCGAGCTTTAGTGCCATCGTATGCTATACCTTTACCTTAAAATTAAGTTTGAACTTGTACACCGGAACCTTCTCGAATTCCACCTGCTTTGATTCCTCAAGATATACATCGGTAAAATTTACTGACTTCTTTAAGTTTTCAACATAAGAAACAATGTCGATATTCGTGAAAGCATATCCTTCCAATCCCACTCCGTTGTCTTTATATGTCATGGAAGCCAGCCAGATGCCCTCGGGCATAACCATGCTCACATCATCGAGTATCCTCACTGGGACCGCCTGGTTCTTCCTGAGGGTCTCTATAAGGGCATTACGCTGCTCGATCTCTTTATTCAGTTTTTCGTATTTTTTCACTTCATTTATCTTTTTATTCAGCTCCGCCAATTTTGCTTTATTTGATTCGCTCTGCGCCTTGAGTTTAGATACGCTCGATTTAAGCATAAAGGTGACAAATCCCATTAAGATGAGTGCTGCGCCGCTGGCAATAATGATTGCCACAAGAAAGCTTGCAGGTCCCTTTACCCTTTTCTTTTTCTTCTTCTCAGCTAAAAGGTTTACCCTTATCATTACCTGTCTCCGACACGCCTCAGGGCGAGCCCGACAGCTATTGCAGCTATCGGCGCCGTTTCTTTTATATGCGTTGCATCGAGCTTTGCGGGTATTCTTATATTCTTGAAAGGATCCGCAACCTCCACCTCGATACCGAGCCTGTTCGTCATGGCTTCAGGGAAACCCTTTATGAGGGCAGCCCCTCCGCTCAGGATAATCTTATCTATATCCTCTTCTGCAACGCTGCTGCGGAAATACTCAAAAGACCTGTAAAGTTCAGTATATATCTCCTCGGAAGCAGAATTAATGACAAGCTGCACATCGGCTGGCAGAATGCCCTCTACAGAACGTCCCATTTTCAACCGCTCGGCGTCCTCTCTATGAATTCCGAATTCCCTCTCCAATGCCTCTGTGTGATGGTTACTGCCTATAGCACTGTCCCTCGTAAAAACAGGCAGCCCGTTCTGGAGAATGTTTATGTTTGTTGTACTTGCACCGACATTGATCAGTGCAATGTTTTTCCTTTCCTCTATGCCGTAGTTGATTTCATACATGTTGCTGAGGGCAAAGGAGTCGACATCCACGATAACAGGGTTAAGCCCTGCCTGAGCGACAACATCTTGATAATCTTTTATCACAGCCTTCTTAACAGCCACAAGAACAACATCCATCTGCCCTTCTTCCTCTGCCCTGGGGCCGAGTATCTGGAAATCGATTTCTACGTCGTTTATATCGAATGGCACATACTGTTCAGCTTCGTATTTTATCGAGGCGCCGAGTTCTTCTTCGGTCATAATCGGGAGCATTATCTTTTTTATAATTACGGAGGAATGGCCGGATACGCCGACAACTGCATCGTTCCTTTTTATGCCGGCCTTTTTAAGTAATTCCTTGATGGAGCTGATCAGTTTGGCCTTCTCTGCAATCATCCCATCGCCGATAATACCGGGCTGGATGGGAATCATATCAAAAAGGGCAAGCTCATAGCCTGTCTTTGTATCATTGATCTGGACGGCTTTGATGTAAGCCGACCCGATATCAAGGCCTATGGGATTCTTCTTTTTAAACATATTCAGTTAATGATTACAGAAAATATGCCAATTGTCAACCATTTATAACGGGATATCCACCTTTATATTCAATTCCCTCAACTGTTTGAGCTCCACTGTCGATGGCGCACCGCTCATAAGACATACAGCCTTCTGGGTTTTCGGGAATGCTATAACATCCCTTATGGAATGTGCTCCCACCATCAGCATCACCAGCCTGTCCAGACCGAGTGCAATACCGCCGTGTGGAGGCGCGCCGTATTCGAGGGCATCGAGGAGAAAACCGAATTTTAATCTTGCCTCGTCCTCCGATATCTTCAGTATCTCGAACATCTTCTTCTGCACATCCCTTCTGTGAATACGGATGCTTCCGCCGCCTATCTCATAGCCGTTGAGCACAATGTCGTATGCCCTGGCTCTCAGGGTTCCGAGTTCGGAGTCAGGAGTCTGGAGCCCTGAGACATTCATCGAAAACATCTTTTCTATATCCTCATCAACAGGTGAAGTAAATGGATGATGCACAGCTGCAAATCTGCCGCCTTCTTCGTCCCATTCAAGAAGCGGGTAATCCGTTACCCACAGGAATCTGAACCCATCCTTTATGAGGTTCAGTCTCTTGCCAAGTTCAAGCCTCATTCGGCTTAATACATCATGCACAACCTTCTCTTTATCGGCAACGAACAGCATCAGATCACCTTCAGATGCCTCAAGCCTTTCTGCCATCTGTCTTAAGACCTCCTCGGGGAAGAACTTGGCGATAGGCGATTCAAAACCGTTCTTTATTTTTATCCATGCAAGTCCCTTTGCACCAAAGGATTGCGCCTCTTCAGTAAGCATGTCTATTTCTTTTCGGGAAAGCCCTGCCATTCCTTTACCATTAATCGCCTTTACTCGGCCTTTGGATTGCAGTGCATCTAAAAAGACCTTGAATGAACCCTTTGATGCAAGATCAGCCATATCCTTCAATTCAAGGCCAAATCTCAAATCAGGCTTGTCATTTCCGAACCTCTCCATTGACTCCTTAAAACTGAGTCTCTGAAATGGCACCTCTATCTCGGTGCCTAAGACATCCTTGAAAAGCCTCTTAATCATACCCTCTATAACAGCTATAATATCCTCTTTATCGGCAAAGGACATCTCCATATCAACCTGCGTAAACTCCGGTTGCCTGTCAGCCCTCAGGTCTTCATCCCTAAAGCACTTAACTATCTGGAAATACCTTTCAAGCCCTGACACCATTAGTATCTGCTTGAAAAGCTGGGGCGACTGGGGAAGTGCATAGAAATGCCCGGGATTGAGTCTGCTCGGCACAAGGTAATCCCTTGCGCCCTCAGGAGTCGATTTTGTGAGCATCGGTGTCTCTATTTCGAGAAAACCCCTTTCATCGAGATAATCCCTTATAACCTTTGTAGCCCTGTGCCTGACAATCAGATTATTCTGCAGTTCAGGCCTCCTTAAGTCGAGGTACCGGTATTTCAGCCTCAAAGACTCGGATGCCTCTGCAGCCTCTTCCATGGGAAACGGCAGAGGTGTTGATTCATTAAGCACCTTCAGTTCTTTCGCATAAAGCTCGACCATGCCTGTCGGAAGATTCGGATTCTCTGTTCCTTCAGGCCTCTGCCTTATTTCCCCTGATACGAATATTACAAATTCGCCCCTTAAATCATGTGCAAGCCCATGCGCCTCCTTTGAGACATCCGGGCTGAAAACAACCTGGGCAATGCCGCTTCTGTCCCTCAGATCGACAAATATCAGGCCTCCGTGATCCCTCCTCCTGAATACCCATCCTGCAAGACTCATATTGGAGCCTATATCCGACTCCCTGATTTCGCCGCACCATTTATCGCGAATCATAAAACCTCCATCAACCTTTTAATTTCTTCTTGTGTCAGCCGTCTCATCTCTCCCGGCCTTAAATTACCCAGCTTTAAACCACCAATGGCTATCCTCCTCAGTTTAATCACAGGGTATCCGACCTTTTCCAGCATCCGCCTTACCTGTCTCTTCCTGCCTTCATATATTGTTACCTCAACCCACGAATTACTTTCCGACAGTCTTACCTTCTTCACTTTTGCCGGTGCTGTTAAACCATCCTCCAGCCTCACTCCGCGCCTTAGCCTCTCCATTGCGTCTTCATCAATAATCCCCTTCACTTTAACAACATAGGTTTTGGGTATTTTCTTTGATGGGTGAAGCAATGAATGGGCAAAATCTCCATCATTCGTTATCAGCAAAAGCCCTTCAGAGTCGTAATCGAGCCTTCCCACAGGAAAAACCCTGTATTTTATCCCCTTCAGGAAATCCTTTATAGTCGGCCTTCCCTCAGGGTCTGAGAGCGATGTAACAACTCCAACTGGCTTATTGAACACTAAATATATCTTTGGCTCCGGCTTTACTAAAAGCCTTCCATCAACCTTTATGTGATCTTTTGCAAGGTCTGCCTTCATCCCGATGGTTGCTATCTTCCCGTTTACCGTCACCCTGCCTTCAATAATAAGCTCCTCTGCCTTCCTCCTCGATGCTATTCCCATCTGAGCGAGTATTTTTTGAATTCTCTGTTCCATTATATCTTTATTTCCACATATGCCCTTTCGCGCAATCCCTTAATCCAGTTTTTATACTCCCTGTTGAATTTCTCATCCAGCAATTTCTGCCGTACTATCTCACGCAATTCCTGGAGGCTTTTAACTTCCTTCTTATCATTCAATCTTATTATATGAATACCGTTTCCGCTCCAGAATGGCTCGCTAACATCGCCTATTTTCATTTTTGAAAGAACATTCAAGAAATCTACCGACATATCAGACTTCCTTATAAAGCCAAGTTCTCCTCCGCTCCTTGCGCTTGCATCTTCGGAATACTGTTTTGCAAGGTCTGAAAAATTCTCTCCCGCCTTTATCTTTTTGTAGATTTCCATTGCCTTTTCTTCAAGCTGCCTTTTGTCATCTGTTTTTTTAAAAAAGATATGGCTTATATTAAAGCCTTCGCTCTCTTTTTCCAGTTCTTTATGTCCTGCAATATACTTATCAATCTCGCCCTCTGTTACCAAAACCTTGCTTTTCACATCCTGCTCTACAATACGGCTTATGGTTATCTGTTCTGAAAGCTTTTTTCTGTACTCGGCAAGGGTAAAGCCTTCCTTGGCAATGGCATCTTTGAATACCTCATCCGTCATGGAGTATTTCTTCCTTATATTTTCAATAGCCCTGTTCACATCCTCATCGCTTGCAGAAACACCTGCCTTTGCTGCCTCCTGAAGCTGGAGCCTCATATCGATCAGGCTTTCCAGAAACATCGACTCATTCTCTTTAAAAAATCTCCGCCTGTCCTCGTCCTTCATTGCCTTAATCTCATCAGTCGCCTCAAATTCCATTGCCTTATAAAGGTCGCTCCATGTTATTACCTCTTTATTCACTATGGCCATGACCTTATCGAGCAGAATGGCGCTGTTTGCAACAGTTGTATAGCCAAATACAGTAAGCAATAAGCAGTAAGCAGTAAACAGCAAACTATATTTTTTAATCATTTCAAACCTCCGTTCATTAGTTCATAGTTCATAATTCATAGCTCATGGCTCACCGTTCATAGTTCATGGTAACAATCAACAATGAACTATCAACGGTGAACGATTTCAGCTATGAGCTAACAGCTATTTTAGCATATTCTCGGCAGTTGTTCTCCAGCGAGCATGTCTATAATTCGGGTCCCGCCGATTGAGGTTTTAAGCAAAACCGTTCCCCCAATCATTCCATTAGTTCGTGGATCGCTGCCGGCAACCTCGCCTATAATTGCTGCGTCCTTCCCCAGTGGATGTGATCTCATTTCCTGCACAAGAAGGTCGGCTAAGTCAGGATCTGCAATAGCTATAAGAATGCCTTCATTAGCAACATAAAGAGGATCCATGCCAAGCAGTTCACATGCGCCAATCACACCCGATGATATAGGCAGCAAATTTTCATGAATGGTGATGCAGAGACCTGAATCACCGGCCATTTCTCTTAATGTAGTGGCAACGCCTCCCCTCGTCGGATCTCTCATCATACGTATTAGTCCAGAAGGGGGACATTTGTCCCCCTTCTGAAATCCCCCTGTAAAGGAAAGCATCAATTCCACAAGGCCATTCAATGGCGCTGTATCGCTCAGAACAGGCGGCTCAAAGGACAGCCCATTCCTCTCGGATAAAACAGCTATGCCATGATTTCCTATAAGCCCGCTTACTATCACCCTGTCTCCTGCCTTGATATTCTTTGCTCCAAGTTCAATACCATCAGGGATAATTCCGATACCGCTTGTGTTGATGAATATACCATCTCCTTTGCCTTTATCCACGACCTTTGTATCGCCTGCAACTATTTTCACACCGGCCTTTTCAGCAGCTTCTGCCATTGACGAGAGGATTATCTTTAAATTATCCATCGGGAATCCCTCTTCAAGGATAAATCCTACCGATAGATAGAGAGGCCTTGCACCGACCATTGATAGGTCATTTACAGTCCCGTTTACTGCAAGTTCGCCGATGTTTCCACCGGGAAAAAATATTGGAGAAACTACGTAGGAGTCTGTAGTGAATGCCAGCCTGACATCATAGCCCAGATCAATTATTGCAGAATCATTGAGTTCTTTCAGGCCAAATTCAGGTGCAAAATGCTCCTCGATCAACTTGTGCATCAATCTGCCGCCGCTTCCATGACCAAGAAGTATTTTTTCCATTCTACCTTTTCATTTATCTTTCCGGCAGCGGATGAACCTCGACTGTCTCTGATGGGATACCTTCTTTGCCGGATCCAACAGCAGTTATGTAATACGACCTTTTTGAAGAAAGGGGCTCATTGTCTGTAAAGGCAGGCAGAGTTGACTCTCCTATTAATTTAAATTCTGCCTCCATTCCCTTTTTCCTGTATATCCTGTATCCCTTGACCCAGACTTCAGGATTTTCATCCCACATGAGGTAAACCTTTTTTTCTGATGGAACATATTTCAGATTATGAGGTTGCGATGGGATAAAGGTTTCAGGGTTAACCTCCAATTCTTCCGATGGATAGCCTTCATCCTTAATATTCGTATCAAGCAATGCCCTTACAGTGTAATAGGCAGGTTTGTCTTTTTCGACTTTATCGCTGAAGGAGGTTGCAGTTATCGGGATATTGTTCAATGGAGATGCGGGATATCTCCCTTTTTCGTAGCTCTTATAAATATTGTATTTAAACTCATCACAGACCCAGTCCCATTTGATTACAACAGAATCTTTAGTCACAGAATATTTCAAACCCGTTGGTCTGTCAGGTAGAGGTAATGGTTTTATTTTAAGAATCGGAGACTCATCGCTTATAATATCCCTGAGGCTGTATACGCGTATCCTGTAAAAATATTCCTGCTTTGTTTTAAAATTCTTATCAACAAACTGTGAGACGTCATTCTTCAAGAATGTAATATTTTTAAACTCTGGACTCCTGACTCCTGACTCCTGATTTTTTATATCCGCCTTTTCTATATAAAAACCTTTAATCTTAGCTCTTTCAGATGCAGGATATGACCATGAAATTATAAGCTCATCCTCTCGATGAACTGCTCTTATTTCCTTCACAGGCATTGGTTTTTCAAAGGTCTTAAGGGTTGGATCTCCCTTTCTGCCGCAGGAGCCGATGAATAAAGCACTACAAATCAGAAGCAATAACAATAAAAGTCGCTGTCTGAATTTCATTTCAGCCTTTTCCTGAACCTTTTAATCTGCTCCTTCACCATTTCAGTCGATGTGCCGCCGTATGATTTCTTTGCATTTACAGATTCAGATGTGCCGATGAAATTATAGATATCACTCCCGATTACATTTGAGAAGGATTTATATTCGGAGATACTCAAATTAGGAAGCTTCTTACCATTATCAATACAATATCGAACTATCTTGCCGGTAATTTCATGAGCGGTCCTGAATGGAATCCCTTTCCTCACGAGATATTCCGCAATGTCTGTAGCAGTTGAAAAGGCCGCATCCGCCGTATCCTTCAGTCTTTTCTCATTGAATTTTATTTTTGGAACCATCTGAATAAGGGCATTCAGCGTTAATTTGACTGTATCAACTGTATCAAAAACAGGCTCTTTGTCCTCCTGCATATCCCTGTTGTAAGTGAGCGGAAGGCCCTTCATTGCCGTTAGCAGGCTCATGAGATTGCCATAGACCCTTCCTGTCTTTCCCCGCATCAATTCTGCCACATCAGGATTCTTCTTCTGAGGCATAATGCTCGAGCCTGTTGTAAATGCATCAGGCAATTCTATAAAAGAAAACTCTTCTGAAGACCATAAAATTAATTCCTCTGCCATCCTCGATGTATGCGTCATAAAAATAGAAGAACATGAAAGGAATTCGAGAGAAAAGTCCCTGTCTGATACCGAATCCATGCTGTTTTCAGAAACAGAATCAAATTCAAGAAGCTCTGCAACATAATGCCTGTCTGTTGGAAGCGTTGTCCCTGCAAGTGCGCATGAGCCAAGGGGCAAAATATTAATCCTCTTAAGAGCATCCGCAAACCTTGCCCTGTCCCTTTCAAACATATGTGCATAGGCCATGAGATGATGGGACAAAAGCACAGGCTGCGCCCTTTGAAGATGCGTATATCCGGGCATAATAATGCCAAGATGCTTTTCAGCCATGTCCGCAAGAACAGTCTCAAGATTCTTTAAAAGGGAGATTATTTCTTTGACCTCTGCCCTGAGATAAAGCCTGATGTCAAGCGCTACCTGATCATTTCTTGATCGTGCAGTATGAAGCCTCCCTCCAATATCGCCAATCTTTTCGATTAAGGCAGCCTCAATGTTCATATGAATATCTTCAAACTCTTCCCTGAATTTAAATCTGCCATCTTCTATCTCTCTATAAATTTCCTTTAAACCTTTTATTATCTTGTCAGCATCTTTTTTCGGAATGATTCCCTGCTTTGCGAGCATCTTTGCATGGGCAATGCTTCCTTCGATGTCGTATTCCCAGAGCCTTTTGTCAAAGGATATGGACTCCGTATACTTCTCCACAATCTCCGCTGTCTTTTCTGTAAACCTTCCTGACCAGAGTTTTTTCATAAAATTCCTATTTTGTCCTCCGTTTACGGAATTGCTACTTCCTTTTCTTTCACGACACTGGAAAGCGAGTTGAGAATAAAGTCTTTTGCATCGAGTATTTCAAGAAGGACAGGCTCTCCGTCTTTAGAAAAATGAATTATCATCTGTCCCTCTTCCTCAGCGTAATCTATCTGTTTATCAGAAAGCTCAATAAGAAGGGCGTCTACGTCCTTGCTGTATTTAATCTTTCTCATATCTCGACCTCCTTCCCGGATAAACGGTTACAACATAAATCTTCTCAGGCAGTGATTCATAAACAACTCTTAAAACACGCGTATCATCAAAGCCCTTTTGGGCAATCAACCTTTCTTTATAACCTACATCTATTCTATCAGGATTCTTGATAATATCTTCAACTGCCTCCTTTGACACATCTATGCCGTGAGACTTCAGTAGTTCAATTTTAAGCAATGAATGCAGGCTAAATTCAATTTCAGGTGGCATAAATCCTACCTATCTTTTCCATAGTACAAACAAAGTCTCGCCGACCTTTATTTTCCTGTCAATTGTGATATACGGATGCTCAACCTGTTTAACTAATGTGCCCATGTTTTACTCCTCTATTCTTATCCTATTCTCGCTATTCTTCTTATGAATCAATTCTTTTCTTCAATTATACTTTTTTTGCAAAAGCCATATAAAAATAGGAATTGCTACTTCCTGTTAACCATTTATATCTCATTTATATCTTGCATCATCACTTTTACTTTGGTTGTAAAATCCTTTTAATCCTAAAAAACTTGTAATTGCCTCCCTCTCTTGTATCGTGTCTTTTTTGAAAACTAGTCCAAATTAAAATATTTTGTCTTTTCTCTACAGACCTTCTAATGGCCCCAAAAAATTTGCCATCTATTATTTCTATATCTTCGCCCCCTAATCCAACGAGATACTGTCCTGGATATGGAAGGGACAATCCAGAACTTGGCTCAATAGGAACTCCGTCAGTTGTGGTAAGTTTGCTTACTTTTACAAAAAATTTTTTATTTTTCTCTCCCAAAAAGAAGCTTCCTACGTAGTCAGGACTATTATAGACAGTCATTATCCATCGCGGCCTGCTTGAGCCAACTGGGCCAATTGTTATCTCTATTGGTTCATATATCTTTTCATCCCACTTTAGCCCACTAAGTATATCTTCAATATCTTTTAAAAGCATAGAAACTTCTTGTTTCTCTTGTTCTTTACGGAGATGTTCTTTCTCTAACATTGCTTTGCGCTCTTCTTCGCTAATGGTAACACACGAGTTAACAGCCAAGAGAGTAAACATCAATAATACATAAAATAGTTTTTTCATTTTCTTTCCTCCTCTCATATAGACTTTTTCGTTAATTTTTCTTGTTCTAACCAAAAAATAAACTTTTTAAGCTCACACAATTTATATTCTCTGGTTTTAAACAACTCAATATACCAGATGCTAAAAAATAAAATAAATAACACCCATATAAGAATAAGAGGCGTTACGAGAGTTGTCCATCCTTGTTCTCTATTTGCCAATCCGCCTGCAATGGCTGTAACAATACCAATCAGTACAACTAAAAATGGATGCTGCTTAAACATTGATACTCTAGCCATCTCAAGCTCATTATCAATAAACGGCAATATCTGTCTAAAATCTATTTCTTCTTTTTTGTGTGCAAGTTTCTCTTTGAAAAGAAGATATCTTTCATATTCTCGGTCTTTTCTATAACATTTAAGGAGTTTGCTTTGGATATTATCCTTGTAATATTTTTTAAAACTATTTTTTATCGCCCTTTCAAATAATAAGGATGCCAAAATAGGAAAAAATAATACAAGATAATCTATATGTGGATAGGTTTTTATAAATCTAAACTTGATATTGAATGACCAAATGATTGAAAAGAAAAAAAATATAAATGTGAGAATAGCCAATAATCTGCTTTTAGATTTAGTCAATGTTTTTTTTACTAATCCCAAAAAATTCGCTTCCTTATATGATTCAAAGACTATTGCCCATTGTTCCATCAAAGTCATAACCTTCCCTCAATCACAACCCCCTCTTTTTCCAAAAGCCCTACAAACGGATCACGCTTCTTTTTTCTCATCTCGTACTCTTTTTCAGTCCATCCTATCGGCTCCACATCAGGCGTATCCCATCGTTTTAAATTCAGGAAAGAGAGTCTCTCGTTAAGACCCTCTGGAAGCTCATCAGATATAATTAGCAAATCAATATCGCTGGCATAATTAAAGTCACCTCTTGCGTAAGAGCCAAAGAGTATTGCTCTGTATTTCTTTAAGCCGAGGGACAAAAGATATCTCCTTGCCTTTTCAAAGGCATCGTTTCTTTTCTCCGCCCTCATACGCACTATTGACTTAAGCATTGATCAGCCCCTTCACAAAATCCAAGATTTTCTCAGTACAATCAATACTTTCTTGTGCATCATCCACAGTATAATAATCCATAGGCGCGCCCAATGCATAGGCATCAGGGTATCTGGACGGGATATAAACTTTATCAAGCTTTAACGAGCACTTTTTTATATTATCTGGGACAGTGCCACTAATTTCCTCAACGGTACTCAGTAGTTTTGTAATTGAATGCCCTGTCGCTATTGTGCCGATTGCGCGGAGAAAACCTTTTAAAAAAAGCTCTGCCGATTGTTGGGCTTTAAAACATGCCCAATCATAATCTTCCTCATCCATATCACTTTTGGCTGATTTAAGGGTATGATTCCCTTGCTTTAAATACCTTTCCCATTCATCTCTGTCAAATTGATATTCAACCATATCAATGTTCTTCCGCCTTTTGCTTTTGTCTTTCTGCGATTATCTTCTGCGATATATGTCCCGGCACTTCTTCGTAATGCGAAAATTCCATGGAATAGAGCCCTCTTCCAGATGTAATGCTCTGGAGCTGATTTGCGTATGTGAGCATTTCTGCCATCGGAACAAGACACGATATTTTCTGATTTCCTCCTGCCTGAGGCTCAACACCCTGAACCTTTCCACGCCTCGAATTCAGGTCTCCGATTACAGAGCCAAGGGTTTCATCCGGAACTATCACCTCCACCTTCATGATGGGCTCAAGGAGCACAGGCCTTGCATCCTGAAATGCCTTTTTCAAAGCCATTGAGCCTGCTATCTTAAACGCCATTTCCGAGGAATCAACCGAGTGATAAGAGCCGTCGTATAATGTAACCTTCATATCGACTACAGGATAGCCTGCGATGACCCCTTCTTTCATTGTCTCGATTATCCCTTTTTCGACTGCAGGCCTGTATTGCTGGGGAATAACGCCACCAACAATCTTATCAACAAACTCGTATCCTCCACCCCTTTGTAAAGGCTCTATCTCTATCCAGCAATCACCGTATTGTCCGCGTCCTCCGGACTGTTTCTTGTATCTGCCCTGTGCCTTTGCAGACGCCCTTATTGTCTCCCTGTAAGGAATCTTTGGTGTCTTCATCACGACTTCAACGCCGAATTTTCTCTTGAGTTTTTCCAGAGCTACTTCGAGGTGAACCTGCCCCATCCCCGAGAGTATCATCTCCTTTGATTCCTCATCCCTTGTAAAATGGATTGTGGGGTCTTCCTCCAGAATCCTGTGCAATCCCGAACTCACCTTTTCTTCGTCGCCCTTGCTCTTTGGCGCAATGGCATAAGAGATTATGGGGTCTGCAAACTTAACCTTTTCGAGAATCAAAGGATGATGTTCCTCGCATAATGTATCTCCAACATTTGTATCTTTGAGCTTCACAACCGCAGCGATTTCACCCGGCCCGATAGATTGTGCAGGAATATGTTTCTTGCCAAGAAGATAAAATACCTGTCCCACCCTCTCTTTTGTGCCTGTATTGGCGTTCAGAACAGTGGAGTCCGCCTTTAATACACCTGAATATACCCTGAATATAGAAAGTTTGCCTGCATAAGGGTCTGCAATAGTCTTAAACACATAGGCAGTGAGAGGGTCTGTTTCCACAGGCTTTCTTTCTATTTCCTTCTTCTCTTTAGGGCTCATCCCTCTTATGGGAGAAATCCTGCTCATCTCAACAGGAGAAGGCAGACAGAGAAGCATTGCGTCCATGAGCTGAGTTACTCCTGAATTAATGGTAGCAGCACCGCATGTTACCGGGATAAACCTTCTGGTGAGGGAGCCTTCCTTTATCCCCTTCATTATTTCATCTGCCGTTAATTCTCCACCTTCAAGGTATTTCTCTAAAAGAGAATCTTCAGACTCCGCAACCTTTTCCACAAGCTTTCTTCTGTATTCATCAGCAGTGTTTTTTATATCATCTGATATTTCCTTCTCGACTGTTTTGCCATTTTCAAGCATGTATGCCTTCATGGATATGAGGTCAACTATACCTTTAAAGTTTTCGCCTTCTCCAACAGGTATGTGCAAAGGTATAGCCTCTGACTCAAAAGATTTTTCAAGCTCACCCAGTGCCCTGTAAAAATTTGCCGTCTCTTTGTCCATCTTGTTTATAAATACAATCCTCGGCACCTCGAATTCGCAGGCGTATTTCCAAACCTTTTCTGTCTCTGCCTTTACGCCCGATATGGCACTCACGATGACTATTGCACCGTCAGCAACCCTCAGACATCCCCTCGTGTCTTCTATGAAATTGATAAAGCCAGGGGTATCTATAAGATTTATCCTGTGCCCCTTCCAGTCACAATATGCAACGGCAGATGTAATGCTTATCTTCCTCGAAACCTCCTCGGGCTCATAATCCATTGTGGTGTTGCCATCTTCGGTATTGCCCATCCTGTCAATGGCGCCTGCATTAAAAAGAACAGCCTCTGACAATGAGGTCTTACCAGCACCGCTGTGGGCTATTATTGCTACATTCCTGATCTTCTCCACATCCAACCTTGCCATAAAATTACCCCCTCGTATCTATTATTTCTTCTATCACCGGCATATATTCCTTTTTGCCTTCATACCTTTTCATCCAGACCTTCATAAAAAGAAAGCTCAATGCAAAAAGGCCGAATCCCCCGATGGCTGATACGATGTCCGGATCCATGTTTGGTAAAAACCTGCTCAGATATTCCTTTCCAACAATTGCACCGATTATAAGCATTATGGATGGTATGCCGTAAACGAACGCCGTCCCTTTCAGATAGGTATATGGCTTAAATACAACCCTGACGGTATCTCCTGCCTTTGCCTTTGCCTCGTTGACTACTTCTATTTCGGCCTCGTTCCCTGCCAGTTTGCATACAGAACCGCCGGGGCATGAGTCGCACCCGCTCTTGCGCTGAACGGCTACGATTGCCTTGGGGCCGATAATCTCTTTCACTACCCCAACTTCTTCCATTGGCCTATCCTTTTTCTTTCAGAAGCTTATACTCGATGCTGTCAACAAGCGCCTGCCAGGAGGCTTCGATAATGTTTTCGGAGACGCCGACAGTGCCCCATTTATGCTCATCATCCCCTGATTCAATCAAGACACGTACCTTTGCAGATGTGCCTTTCCCTGCAGTAAGGACACGGACTTTATAATCATGGAGTTTTACGCTCCTGAGCTCAGGATAAAATTTCTCCAAGGCCTTTCTCAATGCATTGTCAAGGGCATTGACAGGGCCGTTGCCCGTAGCAGCGGTATGTTCTATATGCTTGCCCACTTTCACCATTATTGTAGCCTCGCTGATAGGCACTTCATTTTCCTTTCTCTTTTCGTCGATAACTCTGAATCCGATGAGGTCAAAAAACCTCCTGTGAAGCCCCAGAGCCTTTTTCAGGACAAGTTCAAAGGATGCCTCTGCACCCTCAAACTGAAATCCCTGATGTTCCAGGTCCTTTAATGTATTGAGAACACCCTGAACTTCTGGCGAGTCTGCCTCAAGATGTATATTGAATTCCTCGGCCTTCCTGAGAATATTGCTTTTCCCTGCAAGATCAGATATCAAGACTCTCGTTGAATTGCCTACAAGTTCAGGCCTGACATGCTCGTACGTCTCCGGCCTCTTTCTTACAGCGCTCACATGTATGCCGCCCTTATGAGCAAATGCGCTATCACCCACAAAGGGCTGTCTCTTAAAGTGTCTGAGATTCGCTATTTCATTCACAAACCTCGACACATCCCTTAATTTTCTCAGGTTCTCATCCTTCAGGCATTTATATCCGAGCTTTATCTGGAGATTCGGGATAATTGAGCAAAGATTTGCATTGCCGCATCTCTCGCCAAGTCCGTTTATTGTCCCCTGCACCTGCACTGCGCCAATCTCAACAGCAATAATCGAATTGGCCACTGCACATTCAGAATCATTGTGAGCATGAATTCCCAGAGGCCTTTTAATTTTTTTGACCACATCCTGCATTATTCTTTTTATGTCGTGAGGCAGTGTTCCTCCGTTTGTATCGCATGGTATTATGCAGTCTGCACCTGCATCCTGAGCAGCAAGCAGGCATTTAATTGCAAAATCGGGATTGTCCTTGTACCCATCAAAAAAGTGCTCTCCATCAAAGAAGACCTTTTCCACATGCTTTTTGAGATAAAAAATGGAGTCATGAATAATATCTAAATTTGCCTCAAGGGAAATCTTCAGCGCCTCTTTCACATGGAAGTCCCATGTCTTACCAAAGATGGTGACAACCCTGGCCTTTGAATCAATAAGGGTCTTTATATTGACATCATCCCGGACCTTGTGTTTTGGCCTGTGAGTGCTTCCAAAGGCAACAACTACGGCATTCGAAAGGGGCAGCTTCCTGACCTTCTTGAAATACTCGGCATCCTTTGGATTGGATCCAGGCCAGCCTCCCTCGATATAATGCACACCAAGCTCATCGAGCTTCTCCGTAATGCGCAGCTTGTCCTCAACAGAGAAAGCAATATCTTCTGCCTGCGAGCCGTCCCTCAAAGTCGTATCATATATCTCGATCTGTTTCATTAATTGCTATGCAGCCTTTTCCAGCTCAAAGGCGTCGTGCAGCACCCTTACCGCAAGCTCAGTATATTTCGCATCTATAAGGCACGATACCTTAATCTCCGATGTGCTGATAGCCATAATGTTTATCCCATGCTTTGCAAGCGTATCGAACATCTGTGCAGCAACACCCGAATGCGTCCTCATGCCAACACCAACAATAGATATCTTTGCAATGTCCTCTCTCATGTCAACGCCCTTTGCGTCTAATTCTCTGGCTATGTCTTCCGTAAGTTTCAATGCCTTTTTGCTATCTGTCTTCGGCACAGTAAACGATATATCTGTAGCCTTACCATCGCTGCTTATATTCTGGACAATCATATCAACGACTATATTTGCATCTGCTATTCCCTTAAAGAGCCTTGCAGCAATGCCCGGCTTGTCAGGCACCCCCATAACAGTAATCTTGGCCTGATTAACATCATGGGCAATACCAGAAACTACGACCTTTTCCATATCCTCATCCTCCTTTGTAACAAGGGTTCCAGGGTTATCATTAAAGCTCGATCTTACAACCACGGGTACACTGTATTTCATAGCGAATTCCACAGACCGTGTCTGGAGAACCTTCGAGCCGAGGCTTGCAAGCTCGAGCATCTCTTCATAGGATATCTTATCCAGTTTTTTTGCATCAGGGACTATCCTCGGATCCGCTGTATACACACCGTCGACATCCGTGTAAATCTCGCACAGATCGGCATTTAATGCATGCGCTATGGCCACAGCAGAGAGGTCAGAGCCTCCCCTTCCGAGGGTTGTGACATCCTCTGTCTCTGTTATGCCCTGAAAGCCTGCAACCACAACAACGTATCCTTCATCAAGGGCCTTCTCTGCCCTTTCGCCAGTAATCCTTTCTATCTTTGCCTTTGTGTGAACCGCATCCGTAAATATACCCATCTGTCTTCCTGTGAGGGCTAATGCCCTATGCCCTAATTCCTCGATGGCCATTGCTGTCAGAGCGCTGGTAACCCTCTCTCCTGATGACAAAAGCAGGTCCATTTCCCTTTCGCTGGGATTTGATGATATCTGATGGGCAAGGTTTATCAGTTTGTCGGTCTCTCCTGCCATTGCAGAGACAACTACAACAACCTTATTCCCCTGCTTCACAGCCTTCGAAACACGTCCTGCGACAGCCTTTATTCTCTCCGCATTCGCAACGGATGTGCCACCGTATTTCTGAACGATAAGCATTAAACCGCAACCTCCTTGATAAAATAATCCATCAGCTCATATCCTTCATTAACAACCACTATGTCCTTCCTCTCGGTAATGGACTCATCATATGTAACACCTTTGTTCTTCTTCTCATCACGGCTGTCGTATATCACAAAGGGCACCGGCTCATCGGTATGCGTCCTTACCTTAATGGGCGTAGCATGGTCAGGCATAAGCAGGACGCGGTATTCCCTGAATCTCTCTTTAAGCCCCTTCATTACAGGGCCGACCACAAGGCTATCAAAGTCCTCTATTGCCTTTATCTTGTCTTTATAATTTCCCGAATGTCCTGCCTCGTCAGGGGACTCCACATGGATATAGACAAAATCCACATGCTTAAGGGCATTCAAGGCATGCTCTGCCTTGCCAATGTAGTTCGTATCGAGCCAGCCCGTTGCCCCCGGAACCTTCAATATCTCAAATCCGGCATATATTCCGAGGCCTTTTGTGAGGTCAACAGCAGATATAAGAGCGCCTTTCAGCCCGTACTTCTCTTTGTAAGTGGGCATCTTTGGCTTCTTCCCCTGTCCCCACAGCCATATGCTGTTTGCAGGCTTTTTGCCGTTCTTCAGCCTCTCCTTGTTTACAGGATGTCCTGCAAGGATATCCACGGACTTTCTCATCAATTCTCTTAAAACTACATCCCTTTCTCCAACTGGAAGGTAATCTGTAATCTCCCTTTCGAGTATGTCGTGTGGAGGAGCACATTCGATATTCAAGCTGCCGTTTTTCCAGACCATAAGATGCCTGTAGCTGACACCGGGATAAAATGTTATATCATCGCTTTCCAATCCTGCCTTAACATCTTTAATAAGTTCCCTTGCCTCTTCTGTCGTTATATGTCCGCTGCTATAGTCATCCATTACAGCATGAGTCCTGTTCTTATCGAATTTAAGTGTCACGAGATTGCATCTGTAAGCAACATCGTTTTCATTAAGCTTGACCCCGATGCTTGCAGCCTCAAGTGGAGCCCTTCCCGTGTAGTACTTTGCAGGGTCATAACCGAGGATGCTAAGATTAGCAACATCAGAACCGGGATGCATGCCTTCAGGGATTGTACGCACCTTTCCAATGGTTCCCTTCTGGGCAATTTTATCCATATTGGGAGTAGATGCCTTCTTAAGAGGAGTCAATCCTCCAAGCTCATCAATAGGCCTGTCTGCCATTCCATCGCCGATTAAAACTATATATTTCATTTTGGTCTGTCCTCTGTATAGATTATAATAGTACGATAGAGCGTCAAGACACTGTCGCACTGTAGCACTACCATGCCTGACCTGTAAAATCGGTTACAGTATCCTCTCTATTATCTTTCTAACCTCATTGAAATCTGCCTTTACCTTTATTGCTCCATCGGTAGCTCTAAATACTGTATCCGGATCTTTCAGACCGTGGCCTGTCAATGTGCATACAACGGCATTATCGGCGTCTGTTTTGGCTTTTTCGAAATATCCTTCTTTATATAATTTTATAACACCTGCCAGGGATGCTGCAGATGCAGGCTCGCAGAATATTCCTTCTGTAGATGCAATAACCTTATATGCAGCCAATATCTCCTCATCAGTCACAGCATCTATACGCCCGCCGGATTCGTCCCTTGCTGCAACTGCTGTCTTCCAGCTTGCAGGATTTCCGATCCTGATGGCAGTAGCTATTGTCTCCGGCCTTTCCACAGGATGGCCTAAGACTATGGGTGCTGCGCCTGCTGCCTGAAAGCCAAGCATTTTTGGCAATCTTTGGATTATACCTTCATTATAGTACTCCTTATATCCCTTCCAGTAGGCTGTAATGTTTCCTGCATTGCCCACAGGCAGGGCATGGTATTTAGGTGCAAAGCCGAGTTGGTCGCAGACCTCGAAGGCTGCTGATTTCTGTCCCTCTATCCTGAAGGGATTGATGGAATTGACAAGGGTGATAGGATATTTCTCGACCACCTCTTTCACAATTCTTAATGCCTCGTCAAAATTACCCTCTATCTGCAATACATGGGCGCCGTGAACCAGCGCCTGTGCAAGCTTTCCCAGTGCAATCTTGCCCTCAGGAATAACCACAATTGCCTTTATCCCTGCCCTCGATGCATATGCTGCTGCAGATGCCGATGTATTGCCTGTAGATGCACAGATTACTGCTTTGGAGCCTGATTCCACAGCCTTTGAAAGGGCAAGGGTCATGCCCCTGTCCTTGAAAGAGCCTGTTGGGTTTGCGCCGTCGAACTTCAGGTAGATATCAAGGTCGATATTAAGCTTTCTTGGTAAATTTACAGCCTTTATGAGTGGTGTATTCCCTTCCAAAAGGCTTACAACCAGCGTCCTGTCCGTAACAGGAAAGAATTCTCTATACTCTTCTATAATACCTTTCCACAAAATCCTTGAACTATTACACTCTCCAATCTCCATAAGTTCTCCGTTAAGTTAGTAATCAGTGAATGAGCATATGCGTAGATGACTACATGATATATTGAGTATCACTCATCCACCGATTCACCCATTTGTCATTCACTCTATTATGTCTCCTTCTATAAGTTCAACCTCTACTCCCTGATCCTTGATGGATTTTATTCCATTCTCGATGTTTTCTTCTGTTCCTTCGAGCTCAAGTACCATTTCTCCTACGGTATCCGTAACCCTTGCCCTTCTGATATTTGGCATCACATCATATTTCTTGGCCATTGTAAAAATAATAGGCTCTTTAATCAGATGTTGAGGAAATGTCAATTTTACCCGCCTTTTCATAACTCCCTCCTCTCATTTTCCTCCGGCTATTGCCGGGACGATAGAAACCTCATCCCCGTCCTTAACCGGCGTTTGTTCTGCCTGTAAGAACCTGATATCCTCTTCATTCACATAAACATTCACAAATCTCCTGACCTTGCCCCCTTCTGATATCCTTTCTGCAATCCCGGGGTACTTTGCTTCGAGGTCATTAATGAGCTCTATTACTGTCCCTGCCTTGCCCTCAACCTCCTCCTTCCCCTGGGTCAATCTCTGAAGGGGTGTTGGAATCCTGACCTTTACTGCCATTTTATCACCTCCCGATTTTCTTTAATACATCTTCAAATGCATCCATATTCGGTTTTATATGATGCACCTCAGCAGTGCGGCCTGCAAGTGCCTCCTGTGTCTTGAGACCGTTTCCTGTAATACATACCACTGTCGTTTCATTCCTGCCGATTCTACCCTGTTCGATTAATTTCTTAGCCGTTGCAATAGTAACACCGCCCGCAGTCTCTGCAAAAATGCCTTCGGTTTTTGCGAGCAATTTTATGCCCTCTATAATCTCGTCATCCGAGACGTCTTCTCCGTATCCGCCGGTCTCTTTAACAACCTGTGCTGCATAAAAGCCATCCGCAGGATTGCCTATAGCAAGAGATTTCGCAATGGTATTCGGCTTAACAGGCCTTATAACATCCACTCCCTGCTTTATCGCGGTTGATATTGGAGAACATCCCGTAGCCTGCGCTGCAAATACCTTTGTCTCGAGCTCTTTTAATATCCCGATCTCTTTAAACTCCTTAAATGACTTCCATACTTTTGTCAAAAGCGAGCCGCTTGCGCATGGTACAACAACATTATCGGGAGCCTTCCAGTCGAGCTGCTCTATAATCTCGAATCCATGTGTCTTTGAGCCTTCTGCATAGAACGGCCTGATATTTATATTTACAAATGCCCATTTGTATTTATTAGCTATCTCGCTGCAGAGCCTGTTGACCTCATCATAGTTTCCGTCAACAGCAACCAGATTTGGCTCGTACACAAGGGATGCCACAATCTTGCTCGGCTCTAATGTAGCAGGAATAAAGACAAATCTCTTAAAGCCGGCCTTTGCACCGTGGGCTGATACCGAATGGGCAAGGTTGCCTGTTGATGCGCATGCAACCGTGTCGAACCCGAATTCCTTAGCCTTTGTAAGGGCTACTGCCACAACCCTGTCTTTAAATGACAGTGTTGGATGGGCAACTGTATCATCCTTTACATATAATTCCTTAACTCCAAGCTCCTTCGCAAGGTTATCGGCCTTTACAAGAGGTGTGAATCCCGATTTCAGCCCTACCCGTGGTTCTCCGTCTATAGGCAAAAGTTCCTTATAACGCCAAAGGCTTTTGGGTCTCTTTTCGATGCTTTTCCTCGTCAATACCTTTTTTATTCTTTTATAATCATAAACAACCTCTAAAGGACCGAAACAGAACTCGCAGACATATATAGGGTCAACAGGATATTCCCTGCCGCACTCTCTGCACTTAAGACCGCTTACATATCCCATAAGCACCTCCCTCAGTTATACAAATTTTTCTCTACAAAAATTTTATGCTAACTCTTTTGGTTAAAAAGATATTTTACTCTAAATAGGTGAGAAAATTAAATAGCGGGGTTCTGCTTCTGCTAAAAGCTATTTTACGGTGAGTGTAATCTCTTCTATGTTTCCTTCTCTTATTGAAAACCCTTTTACGACCGGCTCTTTTTCCATAAGGCTCACGATTATATAGACACACTCTTCATAAAAGGCAAGGCTTACATCTTTTGCGGATGGATACGCTGCCGAGGATGGATGTGAATGGAAGATTGCGAGCATCGAGAGATTGTTATCCCTCATGTCCTTCATTACCTTAAACTGTTCCCTCGAATCCAGCATATAGGTTACGGGTGAGTTTTCTATATTGGCCATCCTATAAATCTTTGAGACCTCACCATTCCTGCCTGCAAGAATGCCGCATGCCTCATTGGGATAACCAGCTTTGCAATGGGCAAGCATATCGTTGAAAATGTGTTGTGGAATTATTATTTTATATCCTGCAGTATCCTGCATCGTAGTCCTGTAGCTCTGTGATAGTGGGATTATCGCTGCATACAGGGCAGTCGGGATTCTTCGGAACCTTAACACGCCTGAAATTAACCTTCAAAGCATCGTATATCAAAAGCATATTTTTTAAGACATCTCCCTTTCCGAGTATCAGCTTCAAAACCTCCGTGGCCTGAAGGGCTCCTACAACGCCTGTTATTGCACCAAGAACACCTGCTTCTTGACAAGAAGGAACAAGACCCGGGGGTGGCATCTCTTCAAAAAGGCATCTGTAGCAATGGCCTTCACCCGGAAGAATTGTTGTAACCTGACCCTCGAATCTTAATATTGCACCGCTGACGAGAGGCTTTTTAAGCATCACGCAGGCATCATTCACGAGATACCTTGTCGGGAAATTATCGCTCCCGTCCACGACAATGTCATAGTCCTTTATCAAATCCTTGATATTGTCCTTTGAAATCCGGTCCTTTATGCCTATCACCTTGACATCGGGATTCAGCGATTCGAAAGTCTCTTTTGCCGAATCAACCTTATGAACACCGATCTTCTTCGTGCTATGAGCTATCTGCCTCTGGAGATTGCTCAGTTCAACAGTGTCATTGTCTATCATCCCGATAGTTCCAACGCCTGCGGCAGCAAGGTAGTATCCCACAGGACATCCGAGTCCTCCTGCACCTACAATAAATACCTTTGCATTAAGTATCTTCTTCTGCCCTTTACCACCAACCTCCGGCAGTATTATGTGTCTGCTGTATCTATGCAACTGGTCTTCTGTTAATTCCATTTATTCCTTCTCCTTTCTGACCTGTATTATCCAGTCTGTATCATTTATCTTTTCAACCTTTAACACCTTATGTCCGTGGTCTTCCATGGACTTTGGTATGCTCCTCGATGCCTCCTCATAATCAAGGAGTATCTCCAGCACCTCTCCGACTTCCATGTCTTCAATCGCTATCTTTGACTTAACGAATGTATACGGGCATATCAGCCCTTTGATATTTATCTTTTTGTCAATCCTGACATCTTCCATGTGTTACCTCCATTATTCTTCTTTCCCTTCTACTCTTATAAACAAAGTCTTATCAGAAACAACGGGTAGATTGTCTATTTCCCTTATTGCATTCAACACATCCTTCTCCCTTGCACCATGCGTAAGCACAACAAGGGGGACAGAGCCGCCTATCCTCCTGCCCTTCTGGATCACGGATGCAATACTTATATTGTAATTGCCGAGTATACCGGATATTTTTGATAAAACTCCTGGCTGATCCATTGCTGAAAACCTGAAATAATACTTGCTCTCCACATCTTCCATCTTCCTAATTTTGAAGTCAGAACTCTCTTTCTGACTTCTGACTTCTGACTTCTGACTTCTGATTATTTTTTTCCCTATATCCACAATATCAGCTACTACAGCGCTTCCTGTCGGCATATCGCCTGCTCCCCTTCCATAATACATTGTTGCTCCTACAGCATCGCCTTCCACATAAACAGCATTGAACACTCCGTCAACTTTTGAGATCAGGTACTCATTTGGTATCATTGTGGGGTGAACCCTCATCTCTACCCCGCCATCTGATAACTTTGTTATAGCAAGGAGCTTTATTTTATATCCAAGCTCCGATGCGAATTCTATATCCTGTGCGGTAATATTTGTAATTCCCTCTTTATATACCTCATTGTATAAAAGCGGGATTCCATAAGCAAGCGATGAAAGTATTGTAAGCTTGTGTGCGGTGTCTATTCCTTCAATATCGAATGTGGGGTCAGCCTCTGCATAACCAAGCCTCTGTGCCTCCTTCAATGCCTCTGAAAACTCCACCTTTTCATCGGTCATCTTTGTGAGTATGTAATTGGATGTGCCGTTAATAATTCCATAAACAGCAACTATGTTGTTTGCAACAAGCCCTTCTCTCAAGACCTTTATTATTGGTATCCCTCCTGCAACAGATGCCTCAAATCCAACTTCAACTCCGTTATTCTCAGCCTCGGCAAATATCTCATTTCCCTCTGTTGCAAGCAATGCCTTGTTTGCGGTAACAACATGTTTTTTGTTTTTTATTGCCTGAAGTATGAAGTCCTTTGCAGGACGGATCCCTCCCATAAGCTCAACAACTATGTCTATATCGGGGTCATTGATTAATGCATTAGCATCGGTTGTAAGAACATTTTCCGGCACATTGATTCCCCTGTCCCTTTTTATATCGAGGTCTGCAATCCTTTTAAGGACAAAATCTATTCCTGTCCTCTTTTTAATAAGACTGCTGTTTTCGAGCATTATCCTCGCTGTGCCCGTGCCTACTGTTCCAAAGCCTATTATGCCGACAGAAACCTTATCTCTTGCCATCATTACCCTCTATTAAGCACCTTTTTTATTCCAGCAACAGCCTGTTTTATCCTGTGCTCGTTTTCCACAAGGGCAAACCGCACATAATTGTCTCCGCCCTCGCCAAAGCCGATACCCGGAGACACAGCGACCTTTGCCTCTGTAATAAGATATTTGCAAAACTCAAGGGAGCCCATCTTTTTAAACGGCTCTGGTATCTCTGCCCAGACAAACATTGTTGCCTTCGGAGACTCCACCTTCCATCCTGCATTGTTCAGTCCCTTTATCAGGACATTCCTGCGTGATTCGTAGATCTTTCTGTATTCCTCAACACAGTCCTGCGGCCCCCTTAAAGCTACAATGCTCGCAATCTGTATGGGCTGAAACATCCCGTAATCGAGATAACTCTTTATCTTTATAAGGGCGCCGACAACATCCTTATTGCCACAGCAGAAACCTACCCTCCATCCTGCCATAGAATAGCTCTTTGTCAAAGAGAAGAATTCAACGCCCACATCCTTTGCGCCAGGAACCTGAAGAAAGCTCGGAGCCTTGTAATCATCGAAAACAAGGTCTGCATACGCAAAATCATGAATGACGATGATGTTATTTTCCTTTGCAAAATCCACAACCTTCTTGAAAAAGTCGAGACCTTCCACAACCTGCGTTGTAGGATTGTGAGGGAAGTTGATTATCAGCATCTTTGGTCTCGGCCATGTCTTTTTAAATGTCTTCTCCATCTCTTCAAAGAAGTCCATTCCGGGTCCTATCGGGATGCTGCTGATCTCGCCTCCTGCGATTATCACGCTGTATGGATGTATCGGATAAGCAGGCGTCGGCGTCATGACAACATCGCCAGGCTGAACAGTGGCAAGGGCAAGGTGGGAAAGCCCTTCCTTTGAGCCTATGGTGACAACAGCCTCGGTCTCCGGGTCTAAATCAACATCATACCTCCTTTTGTACCATTCGGTAATCGCCACCCTTAACTGGGTTATTCCCTTTGATGCAGAATACCTGTGGTTCTTCGGATTATGGGCTGCCTCGCAAAGTTTGTCTATGACATGCTTTGGTGCAGGCATGTCCGGATTGCCCATGCCGAGGTCTATAATATCCTCGCCCTTTCTCCTGTATTCCATCTTCAATGTATTGACAATAGCAAATACATAAGGCGGCAGTCTCTTAATCCTGTTAAACTCAAACATCTTTCCTCCTATACATATCCTCTGCATTCATCGAGCTTCTTACCAGCGGTCCGGCTGCGACAAATTCGAACCCCAATTCGAGGGCTGCTTCCTTAAGTTCCTCGAATACCTCCGGTCTTATGTATTCTACAACAGGCAGATTCTTTTTTGAAGGTCTTAGGTACTGTCCTATCGTCAAAAAATCGCACCCTATACCTCTTAAGTCCTTTAATAATTCGACAACCTCATCCACAGTCTCACCGAATCCGAGCATCAGGCCTGATTTTGTCTTAATACCTGGTGCTATTTTTTTTGCATTCCTCAATACATTGATGGAACACTCATAATCGGCCTGGGGTCTCACTTTATAATAAAGCCTTTTTACTGTTTCCATGTTATGGTTAAATACATCAGGCCCTGAATCGAGTACAGTTTTTAAAGAATTCACATCTCCTCTAAAATCAGGAGTAAGCACCTCCACTTTTGTATCAGGGAGTTTGTTCTTTACAGCTCTAATGGTTTCTGCAAACTGCAATGCCCCTCCATCAGGCAGGTCATCCCTTGTGACAGATGTGATAACCACGTATCTTAGTCCCATCTCATATGCAGCATCTGCAACTCTTTCAGGCTCTTCAGCATCTACAAATGATGGACTGCCGGACTTCACGGAGCAAAAGCCACAGTCTCTTGTGCAATGATCTCCCAGTATCATGAATGTCGCAGTGGGTTTTGAGAAACAATGCCCCTTATTCGGACACCTCGCCTCTTCGCATACCGTAGAAAGGCCATGGTTTCTCAAAAGGGTCTTTGTGCCATGAAGCCCCGAAGCCTTTGTTTTAATCCATTCCGGCAAACGCATATTTTATTAAGATACAAGAAAAAGTAAGGAATATACAAGAATTGAGTAATGGAATTTGATTTCTTGAGAGGAGGTATTTAAAGGGCCCGATAACGGGCCCATGATTGGTTAGATTTTTACTACGTTTGTAGCCTTTGGTCCGCGGTCGCCTTCAACGATGTCGAACTGAACTCTCTGACCTTCGGCTAATGTCTTGAAACCATTACCTGCAATTGAAGAGTAATGCACAAAGACATCCTGTCCGTTATCCTGCTGGATAAAGCCAAAACCCTTGGATTCGTTGAACCACTTTACCTTTCCTTCAAAAGCCATGCTACTAAAACCTCCTTTTTTTATCCTGAATTAAATTCAGGATTTGCTGACTCCCACGACAAAGCATAGGGATGCAATTTTATAACATGAGGCAATTCAAAATGTCAAAGGGGAAATTACTGTTTTTTTGCCTCGTCCCACAATGCATCCATTTCTTCCAGGGTCATGTCCGACAGCCTTTTGCCGGCATCCGCTGCTTTCATTTCGATATAACGGAAGCGTGAAATGAATTTGCTGATTGTCTTTCTCAAGGCATCTTCGGGATTAACCCCGACAAACCTCGAAACATTCACAAGGACAAAGAACACGTCTCCGAGCTCATCCTCTATCTCTTTCTGGCTCTTGCTTTTCAAAGCTGCTCCGAACTCTTTCAATTCTTCATCCAGCTTTTCCATCACATCTTCCACGCGCTTCCAGTCAAATCCTACTCTTGCTGCCCTTGCCTGAAGCCTCTGCGCCCTGAGAAGAGAAGGAAGCTCTTTGGGGATGCCTTCGAGTATTGATTCCATGAGCTTTCCTTCCTCCCTTTTCCTTTCTTCCCACTGCTTCACCACCTCTTCGGAGGTCTCGAATTTTTCCTCGCCAAATACATGTGGATGTCTCGCTATCATCTTATCGCTGATTTTTTTAATCACATCATCTATATCAAACTCGCCCCTCTCCTTTGCCATCTGGCAGTGAAAAACAATCTGAAATAAGAGGTCTCCAAGCTCTTCCTTTATCTTTTCTGGGTCATCTTCATCGAGAGCCTCAAGGACTTCGTAAGTCTCTTCTATCAAAAAAGGCTTTAGCGATTCCCTTGTCTGCTCCTTATCCCACGGACATCCGTTCTCAGAGCGGAGGGCTGACATTATGTCGAGTAGTTTTTGGAAATTATTCATCCTATTTCGTCAGTATCTCCAGTATCTCCCTGTATCTTGCTGCTGTTTTCTGCACAATGTCGTCAGGGAGTTTTGGACCGGGATAAGTCTGGTTCCAGTCCAGTGTGAGGAGATAATCCCTTACAATCTGCTTGTCAAAGCTGTCCTGTCCCTTTCCGGGTTGATAATCCTTTATCGACCAGAATCTCGATGAATCGGGCGTAAGCAGCTCATCGATCAAAATCAATTTATTTTCATATATTCCGAATTCCATTTTAGTATCGGCAATAATGATACCTTTTTTCTCTGCCATCTCCCTACCTTTCTTGTAAACCTTAAGGCTCGCATCCTTCAGTTTTTCTCCAAGCTCGTTTCCCACAATCTTTTTCATTTCATCAAAACTTATATTTATATCATGTCCTTCCTCTGCCTTTGTGCTCGGCGTAAATATAGGCTCATCAAGCCTTGAAGATTCAACAAGACCTTCAGGCAGTTTAATCCCGCATACAGTCCCTTTCTCTCTATACTCTTTCCACCCCGAGCCGGAAAGATAGCCTCTCACAATACACTCAACAGGCATCGGCTTTGCCTTTTTCACGAGCATACTCCTGCCTTCAAGCATGTCCCTATATTTATGAATTACTTGAGGGTAGTCTTTTACATCAGTTGCAACAATGTGGTTATCAATTATATCCTTCATCTGATTGAACCAGTAAATAGATATTTGCGTTAAAATTTTACCCTTATCAGGAATGCCGTTAGGCAGCACAACATCGAATGCAGAGACCCTGTCTGTGGCAACAATCAAAAGATAATCTTCAAGTTCATAAACATCCCTTACTTTTCCGCGTCTTAGCAATTTAATATCGCTAAAATTTGTCTCCATTACAATATCAGACATTTCTTCTCCTCCTTATCAACTTCTCTATCTCCACCGCAAAGAATACCACAGACGACAGGGCAAGTGTAAATACCAGTTCATTCAAAGTTAAGGGCTCTGTCTTGAATATGGGATTTAAGAACGGCACGTATATAGTCGCCATCTGGAAGACAAAGCTCAATATAACCGCTGCCAAAAGCGGCTTGTTTGAAAATAATCCTATCTTAAATAAGGATTCCCTCTCAGACCTTATTGCAAGCACATGTCCAAGCTGTGTCAGGCAGAGAACTGCGAACACCATTGTCTGCCAGTGTGCATGTCCTGTCTTTATAGACCATGCCTGGACAAAAAGCACGATGCAGGCCATTAGAAGTCCGACCCATATGGCATGAGATCCCAATCCGTGAGCAAATATGCTTTCTTTCGGATGTCTTGGGGGTCTGCTCATCACATCACCCTCTGCAGGCTCAACAGAAAGTGCAAGGGCAGGAAGCCCGTCTGTCACAAGGTTTATCCAGAGTATATGAATCGGCAAAAGCGGTATCGGCAGACCAACAAGTGGTGCAAGGAATAATGTCCATATCTCGCCCGAGTTTGTCGTAAGAAGGTATTTTATGAATTTCCTTATATTGTCGAAGATCTTTCTTCCTTCTCTTACAGCATTTACAATGGTTGCAAAGTTGTCGTCGATGAGTATCATATGGGCAGCCTCTTTTGAGACATCCGTTCCTGTAATTCCCATTGCTATCCCAATATCCGCCCTCTTTAATGCAGGGGCATCATTGACGCCGTCTCCTGTCATAGCGACAAACTGTCCTTTATCCTGAAGCGCCTTCACTATCTTTAATTTCTGCTCAGGGGCAACCCTCGCATAAACCCTTATGTGCTCAACCCTTTCTTCAAATTCCTCAAGGGATAACTTATCGAGTTCCCTGCCAGTAATTATTGTCTTTGCATCATCCTCAATAATCTCAAGCCTCTTTGCTATTGCCTTTGCAGTAAGCGGATGATCGCCTGTTATCATTACAGGCTTTATACCTGCTGTCCTACATAATCTTACAGCCTCCTTTGCCTCTTCCCTCGGGGGGTCCATCATGCCCACGAGGCCCAAAATTGTAAGCCCTGTCTCCACATTATCCGGCGACATATTATCAGGCAGGGTATCCCACTCCCTCATGGCAATACCCAGGACCCTAAGTCCGTCTGCTGCCATTTTCTCGCTTGTCTTGAGGATTTCATTTTTATCCACAGACTTCAAACCATCAGAGGTCATAACATTATCAGCCTTCTCAATCAATACCTCAATTGCACCTTTTGTGAAAGACACATAATTAGCTATCACTGCTGCCCTGCTGCTTTGCTGCTCTGCTGCTCTATGAAACGTTGTCATGCATTTCCTGTCAGAATCAAAAGGTAACTCTGCAACCCTCGGGAATTGCTCTTCAAGTCTCTTTTTATCAAACCCGTTTTCTTTTGCTATGTTATATAAAGCAATCTCGGTCGGATCACCGATTACATTGCCTTCAGCATCCATTTGTGCATCGTTGCTTAAGGCAAGGGCAGAAAACAGCAGGGAATATGGGCTGGGGGCTTGGGGTTGGCCTTTTTTACCAATACCTAATCCCCAATCCCTAACCCCTGATACCTTCCCATCCATCCATATCTCCTCCACCGTCATCTTATTCAACGTAAGTGTTCCTGTCTTATCAGAGCATATATATGTGACAGAACCGAGGGTTTCAACAGCCGGGAGTTTTCTTATAAGGGCGTTCTGCTTCACCATCTTTTTTGCACCAAGGGCGAGGGAGATGGTTATTACAGCAGGAAGGGCTTCAGGTATTGCTGCAACAGCGAGGGAGATAGCTGTAAGAAGCATCAATAATGGCGCTTCCCCCCTCATAATTCCGATACCAAAAACAATAGCACATATAGCAAGTACAGCAATAGCAAGTTTCTGACCAAACTTAGCAAGACGCTTCTGTAGGGGTGTTTTTACCTCCTCTTCTTCTTGAAGCATTGAGGCAATCTTACCAAGCTCTGTATTCATGCCAGTATCTGTAACAACCCCCACACCACGACCATAGGTTGCAAATGTCCCCTTATACGCCATGTTTTTCCTGTCCCCTATCGGCAGATGCTCGTCATGCAATGGCTTTACATGCTTCTCCACAGGAATAGATTCCCCTGTTAATGCCGCTTCTTCGATCTTTAGTTGCGCAGCCTCCGTAAGCCTCATATCAGCAGGCACAATCTTTCCAGCCTCAAGAATTACAATATCGCCTGGAACAAGCTGTGATGCAGGGATATTCGCAGGCATTCCATCCCTTATGACAGTGGCAGTTGGTGCAGCCATCTTCTTAAGCGCTGCCATAGCCTTCTCTGCCCTGTATTCCTGAACAAAGCCTATAACGGCGTTAAGAGCAACAATAACGATTATGGCAATAGTGTCTGAAAGCTCACCAATAAAGCCTGAAATGACAGCAGCAGCTATTAGAACGAGAATCATGAAGTCCTTGAACTGATCAAGGAACATCATGAAAGGAGTCTTCTTCTTTTTCTCCTTTAATTCATTTGGGCCATATTCATTAAGCCGTTTCTGTGCTTCAGCAGACGTTATCCCCTGAAGGGATGAACTTAAACCTTCAACAACTTCATTTATCTCCTTTTGGTGCCAGTGCATTAATACCCCTTTTTGTGAATTGTAATAGCTTAAAACGCAGGGGCATGCAACATACCCCTGCATGCTTATACAGTCTTATCATTTCTTAAATACGCCAAACAACTTATCCAACCCTGATTTCTCAAGCCTTGACACAGCCTCAAGCTCTCCGGCATCAAGCCATATGCCCTCGCACTCGGAGCATTTGTCAACCTTGATGCCCTTGTAATCAATTTCTATTAACTCCATACCGCATTTAGGGCATCTCATATGATGGAGGTCCTTCAACTTTTTCTTTTCATCTTCAGCAAGCTTCTTGTGTTTTTCCTCTTCGAGCTTCTTTCTTTTTTCATACTCCATCCTTGCCATGTACTCCTCTTCCAGTTCACTTGGTTTTCTTACCATAGACATTCCCTCCTTTTGCTTTTTGCAACTTAGTTTTTACCTTATTTAACAAACTCCTCGCCCAGACAAATTCTGTAGCAAGGATTCCCAATCCAACCGGTATTACAATTTCTTATTTTTTCAATCATTCCCTCCAAAATAGCTGAATGCTATAAGGGATGCTGAAACGACAGCAACCGCTATACCATAAAAGAGGGTTCCCTGAGGGTCTTTCCATTCAACAAGATGTTCGAGAAATATAACAGCCATTACGAGGATAATGACGCTGCTGAGCTTTACTTTGAGGTCATGGAGGTTTCGTATTATAAGCCACTCAGGAAGGGAGATGTCCTTGATGAAAAGTTCATACATGCCAACTGCAAAAATTAGAAGGGCAGTGGCAATAAGAAATGTGTCCATAAGTCCTATTAGGGATATTGCAGCGCGAGGATCCTTGCCATAGCTTGTGATTATTTCCGCTATTACTGCAACTGTCTTTACCGCTCCCCATAAAAATGCTGCTACAGATGCTACCAATGAGGAGACGACAGCAATTAAAATTAGGTTTTTGCTTTTTTCAAGAATTTTTTCCATACACGATCTCCTCGAACATATCTTTCTTTGGATTATAAGCGCATATCCTGCCTGTTTCGATATTATAATACCAGCCATGGAGATAGATTTTCCCTTTCTTCAATGCCTGTACCACAAAAGGATAGGTCTGAATATTCTGCAATTGTGCAAGGATATTTTCTTCCTCCGCAATCCTCTGTCGGGATTCGCCATGAGCGTTGGGACAATATTTTTCTATCATTTTCTTCACAGGCAACGCTAACCTCAGCCAATCCCTGAGATGTGGCATATTGTCAAATTCTTTCTCGTCCTTGAAAATGGCCTGCATTGCGCCGCAATTTGAGTGTCCACAGACAATAATATCTTTTACCTTTAGAGCGAGAACCGCAAACTCAATTGCTGCTGCAACACTGTTTTTGTCCTTTATCGCATCGTAAGGGGGAATGATGTTGCCGACATTCCTTACGATAAAAAGTTCACCGGGTTTGCTCTGTGTGACAAGATTTGGATCAACCCTCGAATCAGAACAGGTTATAAAAAGTACGTCAGGCGTCTGACCTTTGGAAATCCTCTTGAAAAAATTCTCTTCTTTCTTGAAATACGACTCCTGAAATTTGTGAATGCCCTTATAAAGTTTTTCCATATATTCTTCTCCAATAAAAAAGACCTTTACCACGAAATATGCTATCGTGGTAAAGGTCTTGCTCATTAGAATTATTCTAACCGCGGTACCGGGCTTTGTTGCCGTGTTGACGATAGCCGCTGATTCAGCTACTCCCCTTTACTTCCAAAAATAGACTAACCGAAATAGAAAATTTATGTCAATGCCTTTATTCGAACTAATCAATCCTTCCTATCGGTTCCTGTTCCTTGACCTGCGCTTTCTCGAGGACAAAGAGGAGCTGCCCTTCCTGCACGGTATCGTTAAGCTTGACGCACACCTCAGCAATCTGTCCGTCAAACGGTGCTATAATAGCATTCTCCATCTTCATTGCCTCAAGGTTTGCAATCTCCTCTCCTTTGTGGACAATATCGCCGACCCTGAGTGCGCCTCTTTCAGGATTACCGATCCTCCAGATGTTACCGTTTATAGGTGCGCCTATCTCGTTTGGCCCTTTTGCCATCCTTATTTCAACCTTCTTTGCCCTCGGCGTCTCTACCTTATAAACCCTTGTCTTGTTATTGACCCTCATCACAACGTGGACTATTCCTTCGTGCTCAGCGCCTATGGATACAAGCTCTATTGTGTAAGGCTTGCCCCAGAGTTCGAAATCCACTCTGTCGCCGGGTCTTTTAAGGCCTTCTCTCCAGACATTGGTCGGAAGCACAAGAGGGGCTTCGCCATATTTTTCCTTAAATTCGATAAATTCAAGTGCATCCTTCGGGTGCATAAGGTACAGGATAAACTCTTCCTCCGATGCCTCCCTGCCGAGGCTGTCTGACAACTCCCTTCTGATCTTTTCGAGATCATCTTCAGGCACCGCATCGAGTGGGGAAAGCTCTTTCCGCTCTTTAATCTTTTCCTTCCATTCATCGCCGAATGTACTTTTGTATACCCATTCCGCAGGCCATCCTACAGGTAGCTTCCCGTAATTTCCGAGGAGCAGGTTTTTGAAATCTCCAGGCGCATTTCTGAAAAGCGTAAGCAGTTCCTCCTGCTCTTCCTTTTCCATGGCATTAAAGTCCTGTGCCTTTTCTTCAACAAATTTTGTCATTAGTTCGATTATATGCCTGACCCCTGCATCTCCGCGCTCCTTTGCATACCTGTTTATTATTCCACTGCTTGTAACCCATGTAATCTGTGAGCCGGGAGTGACATCAAAATACTTCACAATCCTGTTATAGAGGGACATCATCTTCAATATTGCTGGCATGAGATGGAGGAATTCCGCTTTCTGAGCCTGCTCAAATGAGCTGGGAAATGCACCACCTGGCATTTTGTGAAGCGTTACTGTGTGGTCGAGTCCTTTAAAAGGAGATTCTGCCCACTCATAATGTCCTATCCAGTCCCTGACCCTCTGAACAGCAGTCTCTGCCTCTGCCCTGTTAAGATGCACCGGAATGCCGGATTCAGCAAAGATTGCGTGAATGCCTAATATTGGAGAATGCCCGTAGAATCGGACTAAAGAATCCTCCTGTACATCGAATATCTTTGCGCCTGCCTTTGCAGCGGATAAAAATGCAGGAACAGCAAGCCCGTCTGTTATGTGCCTGTGATAATTGATGACAAGTTCCGGATATGCCTGTTTTATCGCATCCACGAGATTGCCGATCCTGTTGACATCGCCAACGCCTGCCATATCCTTAATGCAAAGGACTATCTCGTCAACGCCGCCGCAGAGGTCGACAATATCACGCACCACGCTCAAATAATAGTCGTTTGTTGCCCAATCCGCTACAGTAAAAGATATGGTGGGCTCAAAGAGCCTTCCCCTTTTCATCACAACCTCTGCAACTGCACGCATATTCCTCACATCGTTAAGAAAGGAGAAACATCTCCAGACATCTATATCAACCTTTGATACAACATACTCTATAACATTTTTAGGATATGGCCTGTACCCCCAGAGGTTGGTCTCCCTTATAAGCGTCTGCAGCAAGACGTCTGGCATAAGCTCCCTGAGGATATTTATCTCCTCAAAGGGGCTTTCCCTTCTATTCATTATGCCCACATGCCACCTTGCTCCACCGTGGCACTCAGCGCTGAACAACCCCATGTTGTTATAGTAATGGGAAAGTGTTTTCAGGTCATATATGCGGTGACGGTTCTTAAAATCGGACTGCCCCGCATCCCTCATGCCTACAGAAGTAAAACAAACCCCCTTAAGACCTCTAACAGCCATGACAATTTCTTTCGGCGACATTCCTGGTTTTGCAAATATATTGGTTTTCATTCCTATTGCCTCTTGCCTATTGCCTGATTTTCCTACATCCATTTCTGAGGGCCGAGCGCCGATATCTCTGCAACATACCGCGCAACCTTAAGAGCTTCATCCTCGCTGCTCTTCTCTTTAAACATCGATATAAGCTCGTTCATATGCTCTTCGATAAAACGTGTCGAGAACTCTCCTGAGATAAAGGCATGATGCCTTATAATGCTTAATAGAAGAGGGGCAAGGGTTTTTATCCCTTCAACCCTGAGATTCCTGCTCAATGCCCTGTCCATCGTCCTTACGGCATCTTCCCTGTCGGCTCCTGCTGTCATCAAAAGCATGAAAAGGGAATCATAATACGGAGGGATATCAGCGCCTTCATAAACACCGGAGGCTATCCTCACACCAGGGCCATGAGGTATCTCAAGTCGTGTAATAGTGCCGAATGATGGGCTGAATGTCTTCGGGTCCTCTGCATTCAAACGAACTTCAAGAGCCCATCTATTGGGATGTATGTCTGATTGCTTAAATGGAAGCTTTTTCCCCATAACCACATCGAGCATTATGCCCACAATATCAAGACCCGTTATGAGTTCTGTTATGCCGTGCTCTACCTGCAGCCTTGTATTGACCTCGAGTAAATAAAACTTTTTTGTGGAGGAATCAAATATAAACTCCACAGTGCCTGCTGTGGTATACCCTATCTCCCTCATCAATCTCACAGCAGTAAAACATATCTCCTGACGGAGGTCTTCATCCAGCGTAGGAGACGGGGCTTCTTCGATAATCTTCTGGTTGCGCCTCTGGAGGGTGCATTCCCTCTCAAAGAGATGAACCACATTACCGTGCTCATCCGCAACTATCTGTACTTCGATATGTCTTCCCCTCTCGATATATTTTTCGACCAGTATTTTTTCGTCTCCGAATGCCTTCTTTGCCTCTGAACGGGCCTGTGCAAAAGCCTGAGGTAACTGGTCTTCATTCTCTACCTTCACCATCCCCTTGCCGCCACCGCCTGCTGCGGCCTTTATCATTACTGGGAAGGTTACCTTTTCAGCCTTCATCCATTTCTTTATCTGATTTATATCGGTGACATCATTGAGTCCTGGAATCGTTGGTACATTCGCCTTTTGCGCAATAAGCTTCGCCTCTATCTTGTCGCCCATGAGCCTTATGACCTTTGGCGAAGGCCCTACCCATATCAACCCGGCATCTATCACCTTCTGGGCAAAATCCTCTTTCTCTGCAAGGAATCCCCATCCCGGATGTATCGCATCTGACTTGCTCTTGAGTGCAGCATCAATCATCTTATCCATATTGAGATAAGACTCTATGGGTGGCGCCTCGCCGATATGCACGGCAGTATCCGCCATAAATACATGATGCGCGAGACGATCAGGAGTGCTGTAAACAGCAGTAGTGGGGATCTTTCTGTCCCTGCATGTATGCATTATCCTTACAGCAGGAACACCCCTGTTTGCAATCAATACCTTTTTTATCGTTCTCTTCTTCATAGAAAATACTCCTTATACACGAAAGACTATTATAACAAAAATTCATCGGCACTTCATTGCAGTTTCTTTGAAAATATAGTGTAAAATGCCGTAACCGTTAATAAACATCTTTCTTATTTTTCTATAATTAAAATTCATAACTAAATATGTTATGTTAAACAATGGTGTATAAATTCAAGATATTCTGCACCATCGCAGAAACCGGAAGTTTTTCGAAGACCTCTAAGATTGTTCACATTACACAGCCTGCTGTCAGCCTCCAGATTCAGGCGCTTGAAGAAATATGCGGCACAAAGCTTCTTGACAGATCCAGAGGCTCGGTGACTCTCACTGCTGCTGGCGAAGTCATGTATAAATATGCAAAAAAAATACTTGATCTTCACGAGAAAATAGAGAAGGAGATAGGCAAAGCGACAGGGATGATAAAGGGAGGCGTCACATTCGGCGCAAGCACAACCCTCGGCAATCATGTGCTTCCAAATGTCATAATCGATTTCAGAAAAAAACATCCCAGGATAAGAATAAATATGCTGGTAGGTAATGCAAAAAGAATCGAAGACCTCCTGAATGCCGGATTTATCGATTTCGGGATTGTGGCAGGAGAACCGTCAAAAAGCGGGTTTAAGATAGAGCCGGTAGTTCAAGATGAGTTGGGTTTTATTGTACCTCCGGTTCATCCATGGTCCCGGAAGGAATTGGTTTCCATTTTAGAGATAACAAAAGAGCCTTTTATCATGAGAGAAGCAGGTTCAGCCACGAGACAGAAGATAGAGGAATATCTCCTATCGCACGGAATCGGTGTCAATAAGCTGCACATAGCCCTTGTACTTGGCAGTACCGAGTCCATAAAAGAGGCTGTTGCCGGAGGGGCGGGGATATCCATAATTTCAAAATGGGATGCCAGAGAAGAAATTAAAACAGGGAAACTAAAGTTTATTGTTCCAAGGGAAGAAAAAATACTCCGGAGTTTCTCACTTATAATGCCCCCAAACATAGTCCTTTCGCCGGCTTCCGAAGAGTTTGTTTCTTACCTTGAAAACTATCCTTATAACAATCTCCTTTATAAATAAAAAACCCTTACCTTAAGTGGCAAGGGCTTATTTGCAGTTCTGTGAAGGCTTGGTATTATAGAGACTTCTTTAGCTCCTTCGATTTCTCCAGCAACGACTTTCTTGTCTTTTCCCTGAAAGCCTCCAACCTGTCGGCTATTTCAGGATGTTTTATAGAAAGGATGGAGCATGCAAGATATGCGGCGTTTTTAGCACCATCAATTGCGACCGTTGCCACAGGTATTCCCGGAGGCATTTGCACTGTCGAATATAATGCATCAATGCCATTCAATGCTCCTGATTTAAGAGGCACGCCGATAACAGGCAGTGTCGTATGTGATGCAATCACCCCTGCAAGATGGGCTGCCATTCCTGCACCTGCTATTATCACCTCAATGCCTCGTTCCCTGGCATTCTTTGCGTATTCGGCTGTCTTTTCAGGAAGCCTGTGAGCGGAGCTTATGTCCATCTCATAAGGGACACCCATCTCCTTTAGGACCCCCGCTGCCTTTTCCATAACTTCAAGGTCACTGTCGCTTCCCATAAGTATCAAAACCATCGGCTTATTCATCATTCCAATGCTCCATTACTCTATTTTTAACTTCCCATTCTCATGGCCTCAAGCCTTGCTATCCTCTCTTCTATTGGCGGATGTGTGCTGAAAAGCTTCAAAAGTCCTCCGCCTGAAAGAGGGTTCACTATAAACATGTGGGATGTTGCAGGGTTTGCATCCATTGGTATCCTCTGGGAAGCCATGTGAAGTTTTTTAAGGGCATTTGCGAGATGCATCGGATTGCCCGCGATCCTTGCACCGCCAGTATCTGCACCGTACTCCCTTGAGCGGGATATTGCCATCTGCACCATCATTGCAGCTATGGGGCCAACAATCATCATTACTATAGCTGCTATGGGATTGCTGCCTCCTTCTTCATCGTCATGCCTTCCTCCAAATATCATTGCCCACTGTGCCATCTGAGCAAGATAGCTTATAGCTCCTGCGATTGTTGCAGCAACTGTGCCTACAAGTATATCCCTGTGTTTTATATGGGCAAGTTCATGGGCTATGACGCCTTCAAGCTCTTCCCTCGAAAGGATTCTCATTATGCCTGTTGTAACGGCAACCACGCCATGATTTGGATTCCTTCCTGTTGCAAATGCATTGGGCTGGTCTTCATCCATTATATATACCTTCGGCATCGGAAGCTCCGCTCTGTGGGCAAGCCTTCTTACAATGCCGTAAAGCTCTGGAGCCTCTGCCTCTGTTACCGGCTTTGCACCATACATCTTCAGCACTATCTTATCGCTGAACAAGTATGTAATAAAGTTCATTCCAAAGGCCATGATTAAAGCAAATGTCATCCCTGACTTGCCGCCCAGAAGGCCTCCTATTGCCACAAGCATTAAGGTCAATGTAACCATTAAAACCATTGTCTTTAATCCATTCATCTTTTACACCTCCAATTAAAAAGACCTTTACCGCAACAAATACTTATTAATAACAGTTTACCAATAAATACTCATTGCGGTAAAGGTCTTGCCTGTTAGTTTTTCCTAACCAGTGCTACCGGCCTGCATAAAGCAGACGTGCTGACGATATGCACTGTTTCAGCTACTCCCCTTTACTAATTTTTAGATTATCGGAAACAAGAAACTTATGTCAAGGCTCAGCCCTTCCCCCATGACGAAATAAATTCATTATATGAAATGCTAAACGTTTCCTTGAATGCCTGATTCATATCCGCCCCCTTTGAGAGAGATATCAGCAAATCCTTCATCCTTGAAGCACCATACCTCTCTATGAGATACGACACTGCTGAGTGGCTCTCCCAGTAAGCAATGCCCACTCTTCCTCCGAGCCATACAAATGAGTTCTCAAGATAATTCAGAGGAACAACCTGACCGATTCTCTTTGGATAATTCCTCGAAAAATATTCAGCAAGACCCTCATTAATCCAGAGGGGACAACGATGTGTAATGGAATCAACCATGGCATGCACATATTCGTGAAATAGCACCCTTTTCAGTTCGGCCTCTTTGCCCTCCACTCCCTTTACCGGGATGCGGATCTTCCCTCCTATAAGATCATATGCACCGCCGGCCCATCCAGGGGCCAGCGTGGTATCAAAGAATTCCTTTTCAGTATAGATAATCACAGTTATGGGCTGATCAGGGAAATAATTAAGCTCCTTACCGACAAACCTGTATGCGTCATCAAGAATTCCCAATACCTTCCTGCTGATATTGCCGTTTTCGTGCCCATCGAAAATAACCTTGAAGTGCCGGGTACTTTCATCGATAAATTTTTGCTGCGTCCGGTGTTCTCTACCAATCTTATCACGGAGGAACTGCAGCGTCTGATCCTCTTTAATGGAAAGGCCTTTTTCAATATTATGGAGGCTCTTATCAAGGCGGTCAGTTTTGTAATAAGCAAGGGCAAGAACTCTTATTGCAGTGAAATTATTACCGTCGTACTCTATGGCCTTTTCGAGGTATTTTATTGCATCATCGTATTTTCCGGTCTTCATAGACAAGATACCGATGCCGGTAAAAGCACGGTTGTCTCTTTCGGAGATTTCCCTGAGCAGTTTAATGGCACTGTCATTGTCTCCTGCCTTTGCCATTGCTTCTGCTTTAAGCCACAATTCCCTGTTCCTCTCATCAATCTTTACATCGCTTTCCTGTAAAGGCGATATCTCGATTGACTTAATGGACTCATCTACTGTCTTCGTCGAATCGCTGCCATGATTAAGGGATGCTGACTGCTCGGAAGGTTCAGTGACCTGACCAGCAGGAATCTGGACAATCCCGTGGTTTTCTGCAGGTCCTTTAAAATAGAAATATGCTGCAAGAATCACAAGGAAAAGTAAGAAGCCGGAAGCAATTGCCCTGAAAATGAGTCACCTCCCACATATTTTTAAAAGTTTAATAGAAAAAGTTCAAAAAATAAATATCCTGCGCCTTTATTCTCATTGACACCGCATATAACGTCTGTTACATTAGTATTACATGTTACAGACTAAGCATTCGGAAATACATGGCTGGCTGTTGTTTTTCTACAGCGTCCCCTCAAAGCCTGTGAGCAACAGGATGAAAATATGGAGAAGGCTCACACAGGCCGGGGCGCTGCCGTTCAAAGGCGCCGCCTACATACTCCCACATAGCGAGGAACACTATGAGTTTTGCCAATGGCTTGTGTCGGAAGCCGTCGGAATGGGCGGCGAAGCCGCCTTTGTGCACGTGGAAAAAATCGAAACCATGCATGACATGGAACTCATCGACCTCTTCAACAGGCAAAGGGAGCGTGATTATCAGGATATCGAGAAGGGGTTTGAAGGGCTTGAGAGAAAAATACAGAGCATAAAGAAAGGAAGCAGCATCCACAGCAACAAGAAACTATCAGAACAGCTCTACAAACTATCGAAAGAGTTTGAGGCCATAAGGAGGATAGACTTCTTTTCGTCAAAAGCAGGGGCTGTCCTTAAAAAGCGTATGGAAACGCTGCAGGCCGAACTTAAAGGCATTGACCGTATTTATGCAGGTATCCGGATCCCTGCAATAGTTCCCAAACGCATAAAGGATTATCAGGGGAAAACATGGGTCACAAGGAAGAGGCCCTTTGTGGATAGAATGGCATCGGCATGGCTTATCAGAAAGTTTATAGACCCGGCAGCATCGTTTGAGTTCATAGACGAAAAAGAGACGGCACATCTCGCCAAAAACATGGTTGCCTTCGATGTCATGGGCGGAGAATTTACGCATATCGGCGACATGTGCACATTTGAAGTTTTCATCAAATCATTTAATCTGGTCGACAGGAGGATTAAAAAAATAGCTGCAATAGTCCACGAACTCGATATTAAGGACGACAAATTCAAAACGCCCGAGGCAAAAGGCATAGAGGAGATACTTGCCGGGATAAGAAAGACTTCAAAGAGCGATTCGGATGCCCTTGAAAGGGGAATGGGCATATTCGAAATGCTCTACGAATCAAAGGCGTAGCCGGACTATATTTTTTTCTTGACTTTCTATGTAACACATGTTACATTTATAATCAAATGTTACAAAAAAGGAGGGAAAAGAAATGCCATCCGTAGCGAAACATTTAAAGACAAGCAGCGAGAGGACAGGAAACGAATACCGCGAGCTTCATGAATGGCTCGACAATGACCCTGAGAAAAAGGCCGATAGACACGATATCACGAAGATTTATGAGTATGGAAGGATGATCGAAGAAAGGTATGGCAAGGAGGGGCTTCAGGAGTACATTCAGCACATCCATGACGATGTAAAGGCAAAGTTCGAACACATTCAGCACGATTTGGAAAAGGCTGTTACGGATACGCTTGCGTATTTCGGGGTAAAGTGATTTTGCATGGAGGATAGCATGGGTTACAAAATTCAGGATTCGGACATCGGAATTCTCAGGAACGCAGGGGTTTCTGCGGATGATATAAAACATTGCGTAAAAGTAGCGAAAAAGGCGCTGGAGATTGCGGAACAGACTAAGGCTAATGTGGATATGGAACTTGTCGGCAGGGGAGCTTTGTTTCACGACCTCGGAAAGGCAAAGACGCACGCAATAGAGCATGGAAAGATTGGTGCTGAATTAGGAAAAGCACTCGGACTACCGGAGGAGATTACGGCTATAATGGAAAAGCATATTCGAGGCGGACTTACAGAAGAAGAGGCAAGGGAGCTCGGGCTGCCGATAAAAAATTATACCCTGAAAAAACTTGAGGAACGGATAGTGATTTATGCAGACAGGCTCGTTGACATAATCACTGACGGGATTGTTGAGATTAAAGATGAATCAGAGGCCGAAACGCGGTTTGAAGAGATATTGCGGACATATCCAAAATATGGTAAGAATGAGAAGACACTGAACCGCTATCTCGGCTATCACAGAGAGATTCAGGGTCTCATGAAAAAGTGAAATTTAGCCCATTCATATTGCTCTGCAGCACAGGGCTCTTTGCCATATTCAGCTCTACAATATCAAAAAGCCCTGTGCTTCCGCTTTTTGCCTCTCACCTCGGCGCAGACCCGTCAGGCGTGGGCTTTGTTGCTTCTGTATCTGCATTTACAGGAATAATTGCCAGCATACCTGCGGGTCTGCTTTCAGATAGGCTCGGCAGAAGAAAAATGCTCATCTTTTCGCTCATCGTATTTTCGACTGCGCCGTTTCTGTATCTGTTCGTGAATAAAATATGGCAGCTTGCCATCGTGAGGTTCTATCACGGCTTTGCCACAGCCGTATTCATACCCGTTGCAATGGCGCTTGTTGCTGACCTTTTTCATCATGAAAGGGGAGAAAAAATGGGCTGGTTTTCCACATCAACCCTTGTTGGCAGGTTTATGGCTCCAATTGCAGGCGGCGGCATCATAGGAGCAATGGTCTTTAATCCCGGCCTTAGCTATAAGATTGTGTATCTTGTATGCGGCGCGGCAGGCATACTTGCCCTTATACTCACATTTAAATTGCCATCCGCCCCTGATAAGAAAATCGAAAAACGGGATTGGGAAGAGACATCCGCATCTTTTAAATCAGTGCTGTCAAACAGGCTTATCCTCACCACTGCAGGAGTTGAGGCGTCCATACTCTTTGCACATGGAACATTCGAGACATTTCTACCGCTATATTCAATTAAAATCGGTCTCAGCGCATACGAGGTCGGAGTTTTTCTTTCTTCACAGGTAATCACACTGGCGCTTACAAAACCTGTAATGGGAAGATTTTCAGACAGGCACGGAAGGCAGCCACAGATTTTCTGGGGTGCTCTAATCGGTGCAATATGCATTGGAAGCTTCTCGCTTTTTAAATCATTCCTGCCACTGCTTACACTCAGTATATTGTTCGGATTAAGCCTCTCAATCGTAACATCTGCCACATCAGCATTCATCGCCGACTTAAGCAGGACGGAAACTCATGGCGCTGCAATGGGGATATTAGGCTCAATAATGGACATAGGCCACACAACAGGACCTCTTATTTCTGGAATTGTAGCTCTATATTTTGGTTTTGGCAAGGCGTTTATGGGAGCAGCGTCAGTTCTTATTGCAGCGGCCTTTGTATTTTTGGCAGGGGTCATGCGAAGCGAAGGCTAAAGTCTATCTCATCATATACAACAGCATCAGATTTATCACATACACCAGCAATATCCCTATGGAATCCCATGCCAGAAGTAACGGTTTTTTCTCTGTGCGGTAGGTTAACCCGATAATAGCAATGGTTGTCATGGCAATGGCTGATAAGGCAGAGATTATGTGATTCTGGCTGGCAAAGGAAAGGAGAGGGCCTTTTGTGAAGAAGACATCGTCGAGGGCGAGTATGAATATGTTGAATATATTGCTTCCGAATAGATTTCCGATTGCAAGGTCTATTGCGCCTATCTTTACGGCAGAAATAGAGACTACTACTTCCGGAAAGGAGGTGGAGACAGCTATAAAAATATTCCCCACAAATGTCTGTCCTAAACCTGTTGCCTCTGCAATGCCTTCGCCGATCTTAGGCAAAAAGATAGCAGCCATAATAACAATAACGGCATTAATGCTGTAATTGACGACTGCAGTCTTTGTAGGAACTTTCCCATATTTCAGTTCTATAGCCATTTCTTTCATAAAGGCAGAAATCTGCTTTTTTTCGTAAAAATAGACTAATCTCATGGCAATAAAATATATAACCACGAAAAACAAAGTATAAGGCCCTATCCAGCCGAGTGGAAGGATGCGGTTCCCAAAAAACAAACCTGTGGCAGCTATGCTTAGAAGCAGTATTCCGAAACCGGCAGAAAGCACATGTCCATGATGCGCCCTTGAGGATATTGGCGTTGGACGATGCATTGCATCGAGAAAAGAAATGATAAACATATTGAACACACAACTTCCGAGCACATCGCCGACTGCAATATCTGGAACATCCGCATAGGTAACAGAGCTTATTCCTGTAACAAGCTCTGGCAGAGATGTGACAGATGCCATAAGAACAACGCCTATCCATGTCCTTCCGAGGCCTGTCTTTTCAGCAATGATATCGCCGTACTTGGAAAGCCTTGTGCCTGCATAGATGATTACAGTTGTGCAGATTATAAATGCAATCCAGAGAAACATCAGGCCTCCTTTATCTATGATACTTTGCCACTAAAAATTTATCTGACTCAAGATAATCTATGGCATTATTAATATCCTTCCTCTTGCCTATCAACAAAAGCACATCACCCGATTTTAATATAAAGTCAGGCGACGGATTCTGATGAACTTCTTCTTCTCGCTGAACAGCGATAATGGTTGCGCCTGTCTCTGCCCTTAAATGCAGTTCTTTTATAGAATGCCCGCTTATATGTGAGTCTTTTTTAATGAGATATGTCTCTGTCTCTATGTCTTTCAGGAATTCGTGTCTTTCAGCAAGGTGTCTCTTAGGAAGTTCCACTGTTCTTAAAGCACTGTAACTGTTTTTCCGAATATTGTCTATATGCTCTGTTATCACATTTTTCGGCACATGGTAGTGATGCAGCACCCGAGAAAAGATCTCGATAGATGTCTCGAATTCTTCAGGAAGGACTTCGTTTGCGCCTAATTTTATGAGGTCATCCACCTCTGCTATATACCGTGTGCGCACGATTATATGTATATCAGGGTTTTCATGCCTAGCAATCTGCACAATCCTGCGTGTGGCCGCAGGATCGGATATGGCAACCACAAGTACGCTTGCCCTGTGAATGCCCATCTTATGCAGTATTTCTGCACTCGTGCCGTCTCCGTAATATATCGGCTCCCCCTTTTTCTTCATTTTTTTAACCGTATTTGCATTCATCTCAAGGACAGTATATGGAATACCCGATTCCTTCAAGACCCTCGCAAGATTACTGCCATTAATACCGAAACCCACTATTATCACATGCCCGGATTTCTTTGCCGGATACGACTCCTTTTCCCTGCTCCTTTTCATCTGTTCCAGACGCTTCAACATCGGTTTTGAAACAAGCCATGCAGATACCGAAGGAGAGACACCTGCAATGAAAGGCGTAAAAAGCATTGCCAGGACAGAAGACGAAAGGAACAACTGATAGGCATATTCCGTCAAAAGGCCAGCAGCCTTTCCAGCTACAGCAAGCACAAAAGAAAACTCGCCTATCTGTGAAATATAAAATCCTGTCTGCATCGAGACCCTTAACGACTGACCCGCGATATACGAGGATACCATTCCGGTAATGGATTTCAGAATCAGAATAGCAAAGACCACGGTAATCACCATCCCAAAATTTGCTGTTAAAAACTCGATGTTCATCAACATCCCAATGGATATAAAAAACAATCCTGTAAAGCTCTCTTTAAAAGGCAATATATCCGATATTGCCTGCGATGCGTATTCTGACTCGGATATCACAATCCCGGCAAGAAATGCTCCGAGGGCAAGGGAAAGTCCGAGTTTGGATGTAAGGAAAGCGGTGCCTATGCAGAGCAATATTATGGTAATGACAAAGAGTTCGCGGCTTCTGGTCTTTACAACTTCATGCAGCATATGGGGAACAGCCCATCTTGCGGCAAAGAGTACTATGCCTACCACCATAAAGGCCTTGAGCATCGTAAATACAATCTCTTCCATTCCTCCGCTGTTGCCAGCGAGCACAGGGATAAGGAGCATGAAAGGCACTACGCATAAGTCCTGAAATATGAGTATCCCGACCGAAGATCGTCCGTGCGGCGCATTGATTTCAGCCCTGTCCATCAGCAGCTTGATGACTATTGCGGTACTGCTCAGAGCCACCAGAAACCCATCAAATACAGCGGCATTCAATCCCTGGTTGAGAATAAAAAAGCTCAGTAGCAGGATCAATCCTGCGGTAAGTATCACCTGGAGCAGTCCACCGACTAAAACCTGAGAGCGGAGCATCATGAGATTTTTCAAGGAAAACTCAAGTCCGATAGTGAACATGAGCAATATAACTCCGATTTCTGCGAGTAGTTCGACATCGTGGACATCTTTGATGAACTGAAATCCGTGAGGCCCCAAGATTACTCCGGCGACAAGAAAACCGACAACAGATGGAATCCTCAGCCTTCCAAGTGCAAATACCACTATAGCCGAGATACCAAAGATCAAGACCAGTGATTTTAGAAATTCCAATTCCATATTTTTTATGGTAGCATAGATTATGCTTTATTACTGCCCGGTTTTATTATCGATCTTCAGCCATTACAGGAAATGCCCGAGATGCAAAAAGACCCAGCATTTCAAAGGCAAGAAAAAAGGAGACACCGTCCGCTGTAAAAAGTGCGGGCATGAATTTGTGCTGAGATAGGTTTCATTCCTCTCTCCTCATTACAAACCTCAACAAAAGAGGAGCGAACAGAGTTGTAAGTGCAACCACAAAAACAATCACCGCATAAATAGTGTCGTCAAAGATTCCGCCCTTTTTACCGACCTCCGCAAAAATTAGACCGACTTCTCCCCTCGGGACCATTGCTATTCCAGTGGAAAGCTTTGTCCTCACCCCTCCTTTAACCCATACACCGCTTAGCATCTTTGCAATGATTGCTCCTGTAGTGAGGAGTCCTGCAATCTGCCAGAAGGTCACTGACGTGAAGTCAATGACCTTCAAATTAATAGATGCTCCGACAATCACGAAAAATACCGGGACAAAGAGATCGATAATGGGTTTCATATTCTCCTCTATCTTTTCTGCCAGACCGTGGCTGTAATGGTCTATAGTTGCACCGAGAGGAAGGAAAAATCTTCTTGCAAGGGCAATACCTGCAGCAAAGGAACCGAGGATTTCAGGAGCGCCGACCTTATGGGAGATTACAGCCAGCATAAGAATTATGGATACAATGACGGTCGGTACCATACCCTTTGTCCTGCTGCTTGAGGAAAGCTTTGATATGAGCGGGACAAAGAGCTTTGTAATTACCGGAGCGATTAATAAAAAGATGGTAATGAATCCCAGCACCTTTGCAGTATTGATTATATTAATCTCTCCCTTAACCGCAAAATCGTATAATAGGGCTAAAATAACGACTCCAACCACATCGTCGAGGACCGCCGCGCCGAGAACTATCTTTGCAGTCTTTGTCTGGTGTTTTTTCAGGTCAACCAGAACCCTTACGGTTATCCCGATGCTTGTTGCCACGAGCGTTCCCCCGATAAAAAGGGAAACCAGAAAAGGCAGATTAAAGATATGGCTGCTTATCCAGAAACCTACCACGGCAGGAAGCAATACTCCTGTAGCAGCAACGAGTGATGACTGTATCCCTACTTTAACAAGCTGCCCTACGTCAGTTTCAAGCCCGACCTCAAAGAGAAGCAGAAGTATTCCTATCTCTGCAAGAAGATAAAATGTTGCATCAGGAACTATTATTCCCAAAAGGCTCGGCCCGATGATTATGCCTGCAATAACCTCTCCCAGCACAGAAGGAAGGCGCAAAAATGCAAAGACCTCTGCAAAGAGCTTTGCAGTAATCAAAATCGTTAAAAGTTTTAAGAAGAACTCCGATACTTCCATCGTCACCTCGATTGCTTATATGTGTTCAATCTCGTCTTTTTCTTCACCTTTCAATTTCTTCTCAAGATACTCCTTTGCCATATCCCTTCCGCCAAGACCAAAGGCTATGGAAAGAGCTAAAACGATTCCGCCGAAGACTATTGCAAAGGCAATAATTATAGTCTCCCTGCCTATTCCCAGTTGTTCAAGCGCCATTGTGGCTGCAAGAAGGAATATGGTCAATTTTACAAACCGTCCTATCAACCCTGATGCCTTTAATCCCGCATTTACCGAAGCTATAAGGGCAGTCCTTCCAAAGAAATTGCTCAGCAGATAACCAATCAGGAGAATGACGATTGTAACAAACATATTGGGAAGATAAAGGAAAAATCTTTCAAGAAGCCTTTCTATTGCCGGCACATTCAGGCTGCTTAAGGATATTATGACAAAAACAAAAAATACCAGCCATCCGGAAAATCGTCCAACAATAGAGGATAAACTTTCCTTCATGCCCCCCTTTAAGAGAATGTTATTGATACCGTGTCTTTCGGAAAATTCATCGACCTTCAAAATCCTGAACAGCCGGCAGAATAACTTTTTAGTCAGCCAGCCGGCAAATAACCCGGTTATCAGCAGCAATATTGCTGAAATTAAATTAGGAAGAAACTGTATAAACCTCTCTAAAAACCCTTCTAAAGGCTCTGATATAAGCCTTTCAAATATATTCTTCATTTCACACCTCCTGCCATTTGTCAATGAGCAAACTTTTTTTCTTCTCAAAGGCGATGCATAGATTTTCTATCTTTTCCTCCACTTCTTCTGCATCACTCTCCCATGTCTCAAGCACAAAAGACGCGGTTCTTCCTATATAAAGCGGGGTTAGCGACTTCAGCAGATGCTCTTTGTTAATCAGCTTATTATGGGCCGCAAGAGCAAAACTGTAAATAATCTCTACCCATATCTCATCAGGGATATGGAATTCCTCTTTTGGCAACCCCTCTGCCTTATTAAAGAAATCTATAATCCCTTCCGGCAGGAATTCCTTCCATATATCCATGAGTTCTTTTACACCAAGCCTGAATTTTTCAATCATCCTGTCCAGATTTACGTTTACAGGCTCAAGCCCAACAGCATATTGAAAGCCGCAGGTGAGAACCGGCTCCGAGCCTTTTATATTTTTCCAGACATCTGAATATGTTTCCATTAGGTCAAATGTAGCTCCGACCACCTGATAGAGCATTGCGCTCAGATCTGCGCCCGGGTCTTTTGGATCGTGAATCTTTGCTCCAAGAAATGACTGGCATACCTTGAAATTATTGGCAATTGCAGTGGTTGTCATCCATATATCTATTCCGTATCTTGCAACATCAGTCTCCCAGACATCTTTTGTTAAATAAAATTTCGCCAGTTTCCCCGAGAAACCAAAGTCACCGCCAATAGGCTGTCTTATCCTTTTGCCATATAATGCCCTCGTCAAAGGATAAACTATGCTATTAGTTATCGTGCCATCGTATTTATGCCTGTGATAAAGGGGTGCAACATAATCAAGATTGCCTTCAACCACAGGCTTAATGAGAAGCTCTATCCATTCCGGTGTAATACTCCTCAGATCGGAATCCACTACTGCGCATGCCTTCACATTAAGGGCATCCGCTATCTCAAATATTGTCCTGAATGCGCTTCCCTTGCCGGGAATGCCGTGATATGGAGTTGTTATTTTAAAAGCCGGCCTTACCCTGTGATGAAGGAGAATAGATTGAAAATCAATAGCAGCATTCTGAACAGCATCCATCGTGCCGTCTGTTGAGCCTCCATCGGAATTTATGAGCACACATTTTCTATCGGGGAAATACTTGGCAAACCCTGCCTGCACTGCCCTCACCACATGGCCTATCGTCCGGGCATTATTGTAGCTCGGAATGCCGACAAGTACGTCAGCCTCCTTTATATCTTCCAGCTTTTCCCTTACCTCTTTTCTTTCAAGAATACTGTTCATAGGTTTTATTTTCTCTTAAATCTTTTAAATCTGGATATGCCTGCAGAAATACTTTCGAGAACCTTTTTTCTCATTTATTCAGCCCTTCGTATAACATCATAAGGAAGTCCCTGACCTCGCCCTGATTTTGAATATAATAATCCGCACTGGCACTGCCGCCTATGGAAATGGACAGGCCTCTATCCTTTAAAATTCTGTATGCGTCTTCATCTGTAGTGTCATCGCCTATATAAACAGGGAACCTGCCCTCTCCCATATTCTCTATTATCCACGAAACCGCATCCCCTTTGTTCCATATATTGACAGGTCTTATCTCAAAAACCTTTTTACCTATAATAAATCTGAAATCATCCTCGTACTCCTTTGCAATCTTATCGAATATTCTGAATATGTCACCGACCTGACGAACATTAACGTTCCTGAAGTGTAAGCTTGCGGTAATCCCTTTATCTTCTATTAATACTCCATTTATATAAGATGTCTCTTTTTTAAGTTTTTCTAAAACCTCCTCTAATAAACGCCTGTTTTCCTCTGACCCCTGACTTATAATCGCCTTTTTGCCGTCCCATATCTCTGCCCCGTGATTGCCAGCGTAGATTATATCTTCGATTCCTACTCTGTCCTTTACGTTTTGAAGAGCCCGTCCGCTTATGACGGCAACCGGAATGTGCTCCTTTAATTTAATTATCAGAGAACGCATCTCATCCGAAATAACTGCTTTATCAGGTGCCTCGACAATAGGCGTTAATGTGCCGTCATAATCGAGGGACAGAAAAATATCCTTATTAAATACTCTTTTCTTTATCTCTCCAAAATTGTCGAAAAGATAACAGCATTTCTCGCTCTTAACGGCTGCTATGGCGGTTATTTCGTTAAGTATATCGAGTATCCACTTATGAATATTGTTTTCGCTGACATGCCTTCTCAGTGCTACCATTCTGCTAACCTTCTCCTTTTCTGGCATTTTTAGAGCCGTCTTTATGCACTCAGAAAATTGTTCGATGTCATAAGGGTTCACTAAAATAGAGCCCTCGAGTTCCTCAGAGGCGCCTGCAAATTCGCTCAATATAAGCACGCCTTTCTCGTCGGTCTTTGAAGCAACATATTCCTTTGCAACAAGATTCATGCCATCGTAAACAGAGCTTATTATAGCAACATCAGCCGCTCTGTAATATGAAACGAGGTCTTTATGTTCAACTTTTGTATCTATGTAAATAATGGGCTTCCAATTACCAACCGAATATTTCTCGTTAATCTTCGAGACCAGTTCTTCAACTGCCTTTTTATAACTGATGTACGGCTCCCTCATCCTTGTTGGGATAGCGATCTGGATAAAGGTGAATCTTCTCCTGAATCTCTCATATCTATCAAAGAATAAATCTATGGCCTGGAGCCTCTTTATAAGCGCCTTTGTATATTCAAGCCTGTCAACCCCGATTCCGATATAACCCTGAGTGACTCCATGTTTTTCTTTTATGTTTTCCATCATCCTTATTGTCCTCTGAGATGAGGCCATTGAATTGAACTTATCAAAATCTATGCTAATGGGAAATGCCTTCAGTCTTGTTATATGGCCTCTGAAATTAATAGTTGCCCTGCTGTAATCAATATCCGCATCAAGACATTCACTTACGCAATCCATAAAATTCTTTACAAAAAGGGGTATCTGAAAACCTACAAGGTCGTTGCCAAGCAATCCCACGATAATCTCCTTTGCCTGAGGGCATATCCTGAATACACTCCAGTCAGGCCACGGGATGTGCCAGAAATGCGCTATGGTTAATTCAGGCCTTTCATTTCTCAGCATTCCGGGCACAAGACACAAATGGTAATCGTGAACCCATACAACTGAATTGTTATCTGCTTCTTCAAGTACAGCATCACTGAATGCCCTGTTTGCTTTTTTATAATCCTCCCAGAACTTCTTCCTGAAATAAACCCTGTCGAGCGTGATGTGGCAAAGGGGCCAGAGCACCTGATTCGAATAACCGTGATAATAATTTTCAGCTTCGGACTGCGAAAGCCAGACCCTCTTAAGCATATAAGAAGGATTTTCCGGCGGAACCAGCACAAGGTTTTTGCTGTCAACGACATCTCTGTCGCCGCCTCCGCTGCCCCATGCCACCCATGTCCCACCAGTGACCTTCAGGACGTCGTCCATCGCAGATGTGAGACCGCCTGCCGGTTTTTCGACCCTGATGCTTAAACCGGTCTTTTTATGGATATAAGGCTCTCTGTTAGAGACCACTATCAGATTTTTATCCGATAAATTTTCTTCTATAAACGCCTTCAACATATCTTTTTATAACTCCAGGACACTTCTACCTTTATTCTCTATAACGTACCATACTGAAAGATAATCCCTTATCTGCCTTGTTATGAGAAAATTATTCCTCACATATTCCCTGCCCTTCTCGCCCATTCTTGATGCCATTTCAGGATTGTTAAGGAACTGTCTTATCCTGAAGGCAGCGCCTTCCACAGAGTGAACAAGAAAACCTGTAACACCATGTATTATCTGCAGAGGAATTCCGCCTGTTGCTCCGCCTATTACAGGCTTTCCCTTCCACATGCCCTCTGATACTGTTAAGCCGAATCCTTCTTTTAAGGATTTCTGCAATACTACCGTTGCAGCCCTCTGAAGGGCATTGATGTCCTTGTCGCTGAAGGGCGGCAGAAGAAGAATGTGTATGTCCGGATCGTCGGATGCATAATCCTGAACCTCCTTAAGCACTATCTCTCCTTCAGGATCGTCTGTTGCAGGGCTACCTGCAAGGATAAGGATACAGTCGTTGTATTTTTTAACCAATCTGTATGCCTTTATCACACCGATGGGGTCTTTAAATCTGTCAAACCTTGAGACCTGAAGTATTATTGGTCTGTCTGTCGGTATCTGGAATTTATTAAGCGTTTCCTTTATCTCTTCATCCGTGAGCTCCCTGTTTTTCTCGCTGATAGGGTCTATGGACGGAGGTATGATGAACTCATCTATACCCATTGCCCTCGTAAATTTTGCTACAGAAAAAATGGCAGCATCATATCTGCTGCAATAACGAATCAGGTAATCGCTGACCTCCTTTACAGGATTGGACATATCTATATGGCATCTCCACATCCATCTGCCCGATTTCCTGAACTCAATCAGCGGCGCAGGCTGAGGGTCGTGTATCAAAACTGCATCAGCATCTAAATCAAGCCTTTCGGCGTTTCTCCTGTTGACTTCGTAGTGATGCTGCCACATATCTTCTGTAATACGTTCAAAGTTTCCCTGAAGTGAATTGTGGATTTTTTTAGTTATGTCAAAGAACCTTTCGTCCCCTTCTATGACCTCCCATCTCGCATCAATGCCGAGGTCTTTGAGTATGGGGATCATCCTGTGCAGTATCTCTGCCACGCCGCCTCCTGCACGAGTCGAATTAATATGGAGAAACGACCTGTTATTAAGTTTTTCACCCAGTTTATGAAGAAGTATCAAATCGCCTTTAGGAGATATGCCTGAGTATTGGGAAATCATCGCTCTATGACCTCCATTTCTGTTCTGACCTCCCTTTCGACCGCCTCTATTATGTGTTCCCTTATTCCTTCTATGCTGTGCATGAAGAGGTCAATCGATCTTATTTTTTCAGATAGCTCCTTTTTATTTAACGAGTCTTCAAGCCACTTTGAGAAGTCATCCACTCCGAGCCTGACCCGCGCCTCATAAAAATGGTAATAAATAGCAGCGGCATCTATATACTTAACTGCTATTAAAAATTCTGCCAGGTTCTTAACCTTTATACCTACAGGAAATGTAAGGGTTATGGTCTCATTGAAATAAAACTCATCTCCTATCATTGCTTCCCTCGGTTCGGGGAAATTTTCAAGATAGCTGTCTATCACATTGAGCAGTTCATGCCTCAGTTCATCTATATTCCTAAAGGCATATGGGTCTATGTTAGAAAGATGCTCTGAAAGCGCCCTTTCTTCAAGGCTCTCCCCTGCCCAGTGGGCAAAGTCATTGGTGTATTCGAGCACATGCCCTTTTAAAAAATACTGGTATGTGTGATGAAATATTGACTCATCGCTTACAACAGCTATTGCATCCCTCAGCTCACGCAGGTTTTTAGCTTTCTTGCCAGTAGATTTAAGGAGGCTTATGCACTGCTTAAATTCAAAGGGATCAATCATTTCTGCCATTCCTTCTCCTCCTTTAAATAAACCGTCCTGTGCGGGAACGGTATCTCTATGCCATCTTCTTTAAATCTCCTGAATATCCTCTTTCTCAATTCATGCTGGACAAGATACTGGTCAACAAACTCCTGCACCTGACATATAAGCGTAAAATCGAGGGAACTATCTCCAAAACCCGGTATGAATCTCACAAAAGGTTCTGGCTCTCCTAACAGCCCGGGGATTTCGCCCACTGCCTTTTTAGCCTCTTCCATAAGTATCCGTTCAACCTTTTCGGGATCTGATGAATAACTCACTCCTATAGGAATAAGAAGGGACATTCTCTTTTCAGGCAGGTAGTAGTTTGTTACTATGCTCTGTGCAAGCTTGCTGTTAGGGATTACAACTATATTATTGGGTAACATCCTTATTCTCGTTGTCCTCCATGTGATGTCCTCTACATAACCTTCCTGTCCCGTTTCAAGCTTTATAAAATCCCCTACCCTAATTGACTTCTCAACAAGTATATGTATCCCTGAAAAAAGGTTTGCCAGCGTATCCTGCAAGGCAAGGGCAACCGCAAGACCTCCAACACCAAGGGCCGTAATGAGAGGAGTTATGGATATTCCCAGAACGCTGAGTATAATCAGAAAGCCTATAACGAGGATCGTCCCTTTTAATATACCGTATGCAAGTCCTGTAGTTGGAATTGGCAGGTCTGATTTCTGAATATAATTTTTAAATATTTTGCCTGAGAGATTTGCTGCTGCAATGGTAATAGACAATATCACAATCACATGGATTGCCCTGCTGAAATAAAATACATATTTCTCGGGGAAATCGGAGACAGCGACACCTATATAAAGCCCGATGGCAATGCACCAATAAACAGATGGAATTTTTAATGATCTGATGATTATATCGTCGATCCTTGTCTCTGTTTTTTCGGCCCACCTGTGAAGCAGCCTGAAAGCAATACTCCTGATGATAAAAAGTGCCGATGCGGATACCGTTGCTGTGGCAGCGGGTATTATCATGTCTTTTAAACCAATACCCATCAATCCTCCATATTGTTTTTTATGCAGTTACTACTATTTTTTAGCAATGACCATAGCCGCCGGTATTATGGAAGCAAACCTTTCATCCATCTGGTTTTTAAAGCCCCTGAATTCAGCCATTAATTTTTTTGGAATCGAATTTCCCTTCAGCGATTTCACGGTTGTAGGATTAACAGGCCTGTTATTAACCCTCACCTCGTAATGCAGGTGAGGCCCTGTTGCAAGTCCTGTTGAACCTACATATCCTATAACCTGTCCCTGCTTAACCCTTGTTCCGCTTTTAATATCCCTGCCGAATCTCGATAAATGGCCGTAATATGTCTTGTACCCGTTGGGGTGTTTTATTATTATAAGTTTGCCATATCCACCTTTATACCCAGCAAAAAAGACCTTTCCATCGCCAATGGCAGAAACAGGAGTTCCCACAGGCGCGGCATAATCAAGCCCGTGATGCGGTCTGTAAATCTTCAATACCGGATGAAAACGGTTAATGGAAAAACCAGAACTCACCCTTCTGAAACTCAAAGGCGCTTTTAAAAATGCCCTTCTCAGGGACTTCCCTTCATTATCGTAATAATCGACCTTTCCGTCATGTTCAAATCTATAGGCACGGTATGCCTCGCCGTTATTTACAAACTCTGCCGAGAAAATATTGCCGAATTTTTTGAACTCTCCGTTAAGATACATGCCCTCTACAAGAATCTTGAATGTATCGCCATTTCGCAGGTCTGTTGCAAAATCTATATCCCACGCAAATATGTCAGAAAGCTGGAGTGCAAGGGTCATGTTTTCTATTCCGCTCCCTATAGAAGACATTAGATTGTCCTTTATTACACCTCCTAAATGCAGGGTTCTTTTCTCATATTCCACTGCCTTCTTTTCAGCACAGAAACCGTATTCGGTGCGGCCGATGTTCAAAACAGAATCATCATCTATCCAGTAAATAAAAGAATTTATCCGGTTGTTATCATCTATTATTATTTTGTACGGCTGTCCGGGGTATACTTCCCTCAACCTGTGAATATTTGCAGATGCCTCTTTAATTTTAAAAAGCTCTGTTATATTTAAATTATATTTTTTAAAGATATTGAAGAGAGTTTCTCCTTTTTTGACCGTACCGCTTATTTCTCTGTATTTCCCGTATTTCCCGGCATTTTCCTGTTTATTGAAGATGTCGAAGTCTCCTCGCATCATGAGAAATGCCGTTATCAGAAAGACCGCTGTTATAAGTATCCTTTTCATTATTCCCTTTGACCTCCTTTCATCTGATCCACAAAAAGTTGCGGTGAATCCATCCTGTATTGCCCCACTCGTCCTTCACCTTTACCCATTGCCCTTTTCTCTTTAAAACCTTAAAGGAATAATACTTTTTTGCAGGGCTTATAGGGCTTTTGGAATAGTTCATTCCCGGGCCTGTCCTTACATTCACTTCATCCATATCCACAACCGCACATTTATACCTGTCAGTTAGCAATTTTCTATATATCCAGTTCACGTCACCGTCCAGATCGCTCACTGCATACCATTCGCCGGATAAGGAGACGCCAACCTTTGCAACCGGCATATATTTGTAGATTTCCCACACCATGTTGTAATTTGTGCCAGGACCGCTTCTCAGATTCGCCTTCTGCGCATTCACACATAAAGCATTTGCATGGCTGGTGGTCAATAGAGAGAACATTACAACCAACAGGACAAAATTGTTTTTCTTCATTGCTGCCTCCTCTTTCTTGTGGTTTTTATTTTATTGTCCTCTTCAACCGCCTCCCTTATCTTCACAAGAATATCAGGAATTGCCGATGTTACTCTGTCCCAGCTTGAGATTAAAGGCACACCGAGTGGGTCTTCTGTTATTATCTCCGCCGCCTTTTTGATCCCATTTGTGAATGTCTCCACTGCAAGGCTCTCAGCATGTCTGTCAAATATAAGGCCGTTTATTGCAGCATCATCCTCGTATCTCTTGAGCATATCCTGTGCTGTTTTTGTATAGGTTGCTACCAGCGTCTTAAAAAAACCATCAGAAAAAACTATGCCCTCTGATGCCAGTGTCCTGAACAAAGACTTGCATATATCCACACACATCTTATGGAGTCCTTTAGTAGCATCTTCTGGAGACAGTTCCTGATGTTTATGCTCATAGTTTTCTGCAATATCGGTCTGGCAGACCCTTCTCAATGATGTATTTCTGTAAACCTCTGCAAGCACGCCGACCTCAAGCCCCCAGTCACCGGGTATTCTGTTTACCCTTGCAAGGTCAACGTCCATGGAAAACTCTCCTGCGAGGGGATACCTGAAGCTGTCAAAAAATAAGAGTATTGGCAGATGTCCCAAAATCTTCTGAAGAGACCTCATAAGCGGAGTTACGAGGAGTCTCGTCATTCTCCCGTGTAGTCTGTCTGTTACCCTGCTGTAGAAACCCTTGCAAAAATCATAATCGAGGCTCGGACTCGTAACAGGATAACACAGCCTTGCGAGCATATCCCTGCTGTATGTAAGGATGTCGCAGTCATGAAGCGCAATGGTCTGAAATCTCTGCTGCGAAAGAACATAACCATAAGCCATCCATGCGGATCTTCCCTTTCCATGCTCTCCGGTTGGCAGGTCTGCTCTCTCGATAGTTTTATATATCTCGCTTATCCGTGGTCCCGTATTCCAGATAATACTTACCTTCTGTGGAAGTGTCGAGAAAAATTCCTTTGCATTCCTGAATTCTTCTTCTGTTGCAGGTCCAAGAGTGACGACTATTTCGCTGATATATTTAACTTCCTTCAACTCCCTTACGATTCCCTTCAGTGCCTCTCCTTCGAGTTCGCTGTAAAGGGAAGGTAATACAAGGGCAATCGGCCTTTCATTGGCATACCACGACAGTTCTGCCTCTATTTTTTCGAGATTAATTCTTCCAAGCCTGTGAAAAGTTGCAACAACGCCTGTCTGATAAAAGTCTGACATTTTACACCTCCATGATAGATAATCGGGACAGTTATTACGACTAAAGATACACGACGTTCCTTTCTAAAACAAGGAAGTCTTTTCGTAAAACCTATCACAAATTAAACACGAGGCGGTGAAAGGCCAGAGAATGATGAATAAAAACCTTGTTGAGGGTCGGCATCTGTAAACTCAGCAGAAAAGGTTACAGATTCTATTCGCTGGAAATAGTCATTGAGAGGAGGCACCTCGGATTCCGATTGAGCTGCCTTTGCGGTGTTATTTGAGCTTAATACAGCCCTGGCCTTCTTTATGAAAAAATGCACACCGGAACTGCTGTCTTCCGTATCTTCCTTCTGGGAGAGCTTTGAGAGGATTAATTCCCATATAACACGGATGTTTTTTGTATTGTGCTTTGCGGCATGCGTGATTGTGCTGTCTTTGCTTATTCTGTCTTCGGCATAACAGAGTGGAGAGACAACATAAAGGAGGAAATAGAAGAGGAATAAGAATGTAAAGATATATCTCTTCCCACAATTCATAGTCTATTTTTACCATAAAAGAACATATAATGCAACCCTAAAAGGGTTAAAGATGGCTTAATTCCGCCTTCCAGAAGTATAATAAAATATGGAACAAAATCTAAAAAAATTAGTTGCTGAAATATTTTATGCTGCATTGAAGGCTGTTGACCCTTATAATGCGGTAAGGCTTTATACAAACAAAATCCGTTCTGTTTATCAAAACGGTAACTTCAAAAGGCTCATCGTCGTAGGCTTCGGTAAAGCAGCATGCAGCATGGCAAGAGCAGTAGAAGAAGAACTTGGAGATTTGATTGACACTGGGATTTTGATTACAAAATATGGATACATAACAGTGCGACAGTACGACAGTGCAGCAGTAAACAGTGATCGCTCTACCGCTCTTCTGCACTATTGCACTATATTCGAGGCCGGTCACCCGGTGCCGGATGAAAGCGGATTAAGAAGCACAGAAGAGATAATAAAAATCCTGAAAAATGCAGATGAAAATACCCTTGTAGTGTGCCTTGTTTCGGGCGGAGGTTCCGCACTCCTTGTATCTCCATACGAAGGCATATCACTTGCTGAAAAACAGGAGATTACAGAGTTGCTTCTTAAAACAGGTGCAGATATAAATGAACTCAATACAGTAAGGAAGCATATATCAAAAGTAAAAGGAGGAAGGCTTGCAGAGATTGCATATCCTGCAAGAATAATCTCACTTATACTTTCTGATGTAATAGGAGATAGGCTAGATGTCATTGCATCAGGACCTACAGCACCTGATAGAACAACCTTTAATGATGCCTTAAAGGTTTTAGAAAAATATAGATTGATTGATAAAGCGCCAAAAAGCATAATTGAGGTTCTTGAGAAAGGAGCAAAAGGTCTAATACCTGAGACGCCAAAAGAGGAAAACACGATTTTTGATAATGTGGAGAACATTATCATCGGCAGCAACAAAAAAGCATTGAAAGCTGCAAAAATAAAGGCAGAATCTCTCGGTTTAAAAACAGAGATAATATCGTCTGAAGTTACAGGTGAGGCAAGAGAGGTTGGAAAATGGCTTGCAGATATTGCCCGATCAAAACGCTCAGATTCAAACCGTTTAAACTGTTTAATTTCAGGAGGTGAGACAACGGTAACCGTCAAAAGAAATGGTAAAGGAGGGAGAAATATGGAACTCGCCTTATCATTTGCAATGGAGATTGAGGGGATAGAAGGCATGACCCTTCTTTCTGCAGGGACTGACGGAACAGATGGGCCAACAGATGCAGCAGGGGCAATTGTGGACGGAGAAACGATCAAAAGGGCAAGGGCAATCGGATTAAATCCAGAGGAATATCTGAACAACAATGATTCTTATAATTTCTTCAAGAAGATCGGCGGGCTCTTTATTACAGGGCCGACTGGAACGAACGTCATGGATATTCAGATAATGGTGATAGAATGAAAAGACTCATTATCTTCACAGACCTTGACGGTACACTCCTTGACCATTACACCTACTCTTTTGAAAAGGCATTGCCTGCACTTACATTGCTGAAAGAAAAAAATATCCCCCTCGTAATCTGTTCAAGCAAGACAAGAAAGGAGATAGAGTATTACAGGAGGAAACTCGGCAACCATCACCCCTTCATATCGGAGAACGGTGGAGGGATATATATACCCATGGAGTATTTCAAATTTCAAATTTCAAATTTCAAATCTGAGGAAAATGGCGATTATCATGTTATCAGGCTTGGTGCAAGATATTCTGATCTAAGAGATGCGATAAAAGAGTTACAAAATGAGGGTTTTAATGTGAAAGGTTTCGGGGATATGACGGTAGAAGAGCTTGCAGAAATAGCAAATATGAGCCTTGATGAGGCAAGTATGGCAAAAGAAAGAGATTTTGATGAGCCATTTATTTTTAATGGCAGTGAAAGAGATGAGCAAAAACTTTTAGAAGCCATCATCTCAAAAGGATTCAATTATACTCAGGGAAGATTTTTCCATATCCTCGGAGACAGCGACAAGGGAAAGGCGGTGTCCATTTTAATCGATATATACAAAAAAAAATTAGGCGAAATCTTGACCATTGCCATTGGCGACAGTCCCAATGATATACCGATGCTTGAAAAAGTCGATTATCCGATAATCGTTCAGAAGCCGGATGGAAGTTATAACCACAAAATAGACATGCCCAATTTGATAAAAGCTGATGGCATCGGACCGGATGGCTGGAATAAAGCTATTTTAAAATTTGTATCAAATATAAAAGCCCTTTGATTCTGAAATTATTTATTCCTTAGATTTTCTCATCAGCCTGCCGCCCCTTGGAATTATCGCTATTCCTGATGGGTCTATATGGCAGCGAAAACGGTCTTTGTCAGGGTCAAAGCCAATTTGCTCCCCTTCATTTATTACATTTAACTTATCCACAATCACCCTCCTGAGACTGCATCCCTTTTTAAGAACCGTCTGGTCCATGATTATGCAATCTTCTACGCTGACATTGTCTTCGATTACAACCCCGCTCCTGATAACCGAATTTCGTATTTTGGCCTTGCGGATAACAGTACCTTCGCCGATTATGCTGTTTCTTATGTCTCCCCTCAATATCTTTGCTGAAGGACCTTCATAGCCCGACGGATGTATAGGCCACAATCTATTGCCAAGTTCAAACAATGGGCAGTCGCCCAGCATGTCCATATGGGCATCAAAATATGTGGATATAGTTCCCACATCACGCCAATATCCCCTTTCTTCACACTTCATTGTCCCGGGAATAATATTTGTGGCAAAGTCATACGCAAATACCTTTTCTGTATCCACAAGGCCGGGTATAACATGTGCCCCGAAATCATGTTGCTTTTTCCTCTGAGCCCTTGCCAGTGCATCTAAAAGCACGTCCCTGTTAAATATGTAATTCCCCATGGAGACATAAGCACGGCTCGGATCATCCGGCATCGGTGTAGGCTTTTTTGGTTTTTCCTGGAATCCGACAATTCGCCTCTCACTATTAGTCTGAATAACTCCGAATGCAGATGCCTGCTCAACAGATACAGGCCTTGCCGCAACAGTTACAAAGGCATCATTTTCAAGATGGAAATCTATCATTTGTCGGATATCCATTCTGTAAATGTGGTCTGCACCAAAGACTATGACGAGTTCCGGGTTGTGCTGCTGTATGAGATTTATGTTCTGAAAGACAGCATCGGCAGTACCCTGAAACCACTCCGGACCCATGCGCATCTGCGGAGGCACAACCGTGACAAAATGATCCTTAATAACAGGAGATAAAACCCAGTTCTGCCTTACATGCTCAATGAGAGACTGGGATTTGTACTGAACAAGCAGATAAATAGAATAAATATGTGAATTAATAAAATTGCTCAGGACAAAATCAACTATCCTGTACCTTCCACCAAATGGAACCGAAGGTTTAGAACGGAATGCCGTCAGCGGGAAAAGCCTTTCACCTTTGCCTCCTGCAAGCACGAATACAAGAACCTTTGGATGTGCCATTTAAAACCTCCTTGCTGCTAAATCCTAATTCGCATTTAATCTTCTCAATGCCTTCACAGCCTCATCCCTTATGTGTGGATCTGTATCATTATCCAAAACCCGCTTTACAAAGGGGATCGCTGCCCCATCCCCGATTTTCCCAAGCGCCATTATCGCACTTATCCTGATTGCAAAGCTCTTAGCGTTTAATGCAGAAATCAAATATGGCACGGCCTTTCTATTGCCAATCTCGCCGAGGGACTGTATTGCTGCCTCCCGCACATATAATGTCTTATCTGTTAATGCATCTATCAGCACATCCACCACCTTTGAATAGTTTTTGAAATTACCAAGGGCAAGGGCAGCATTCCATTTCAATGCAGGACAGTCATAGGTAAAGAACGGGTCATCCAATACTTTTATTAATAAGTCTACTGCCCTGGGATTTTTAATTTCAGCCAGCAGCTTTACTGCTCTAATCTGAATCTTCCAATCCTCACCTTGATTTTCGATGACGCTCATGAGTGCCCTCACAGAATCATCATCTCCAATCCTGCCCAATTGTTCCATTGCTGACAAACGGATTTTAGGGTCATCATGCCGGAGCTTTACCAGTAATTTATCGATATCATGAGGCGCCGCATGACCTTGAGAGACGACCAGAAAACAGAACGCGGAACACAGAATACAGAACACAAAGGATAAACTGTCTGGCTTCTGTCTTCTATCTTTTGACTTCTGGTAGTAAAGCACAGTGATTTATCCCCTGGAGAACCTCTCGAGAGCTGTAATGGCTTCATTCTTTATGAGAGGATCGTTTTCATTCTCCACAATATTTTTTAGATAGGGGAATGCCTGCGGGTCTCCGATTTCTGCAAGGGCATTTATAGCACTGAACTTTATCGCAAAACTCTTATCGTTTAGGATAGAAATCAAGAACGGTACAGCCTTTGAACTGCCAACCCTTCCCATGGTTTTGACAATGGCCTCTCTGACCACCGGGTTGTCCTCAAACTTCGATGCATCGAGGAGTATATCGGCTGCCTTCTGGTCTTTAGTAAAATTGCCGAGGGCAGTGACCGCATTCCACTTTATGGCAGGGCAGTCATGGTTAAGGAACGGGTCGCTTAGTATCCGCCCGAGGAAATTGAGTGCCTTGTCCTTTTTGCTCTCGCCAAGAAGCTGGATTGCCCTTATCCTGTATCTCCAGTTCAGCATCTTGTTTTCTACCATACCGATAAGGGCGTCTGTCAGCCTGTCATTCTTTATGCCCTCTGCACCCCCGTATAACGGCAAACGGCTATACCAGTCATTGTCCTGGATATCCATTATTAACTTATCAATATTAAGTTCATCTGCATATAGCTCTTTTGCAGATGCAATAATTGCTGCAACAAAAAACAATAAGACAGTTATCTGAATAAACTTTTTACAAGTATTGAAAACCATACCTTTCCTCCTCATTTAAAACTTTTTTATTCTAATACTCCGTTCATAATAATATCCACTACTTAAAGCACGACTATCGAAATGGCAGCTCCTATGAGTACCACATAAAGAACATCAACCCTTTTAGCCAGTGCAATTAATGCACCAAGTCCTAACAATAGCCTGACAATATCCCAGGGCACAGCCAATGCAAATTTTAAAGTCACATAAAATAGGAGTCCTGCAAAGGATGCAAGTATTCCCTTTGTTGCCATTAAAAAATACGCGGATGTCTTTAGTCTGTCAAAGAAAGGTGTGACAACAATCAGTATTAAGAAGGAAGGTGTAAATATTGCTATGGTTGCCACTATAGAACCCAACAGGCCATATAACAAATACCCAACAAAGGTAGCAGTGATGACAATAGGACCGGGGGTGATCTGACCTAATGCAATCCCATCCATGAATGTTTTATAGTCCATCCACCCCTTCACATTTACAAACTCATGAAGCATCAATGGCACAGATGCAAAACCGCCTCCGAATGCAAAAAGGTCTATCCTGAGCATCATGACTGCCAATCTAAAGAGCTTTATATCTGCAACATAAAGTAACAAGAGTCCTGCCAGCAGGATTAAAAATAGCAGCGCAATTTGCTTAAACATCCATCGGTTCCTTTGCTTGCCATGAGATGAAGAGATTGTAAAGCTGACACCTCTGAAAAAGACGATACCTGTCAGGGCAGCACCTATAATAACCATAAAGGGGCTTATGCCCGACCAGAAAAGGAAAGCTGCCACGGCAAATATAAAAATCTCTTTGTAACTCCTCAATATCCCCTTGCCAAAAGAATGCAATGCGTTTGCGATGAGGGCAACAACAATAACCTGAAGACCATTGAACAACGAAATAATCTGTGAGATGTTATGGGATCTCTCGTATAACGCTGACAGTATCAGCATCAGAATAAATGCAGGCAGCCCAAATCCAATATACGATAATAATGCACCTGTTATCCCTTTCGTTCTCAATCCAACATAAGCCGCCATCTGTATAGCAGTTGCACCGGGTATGGATTGACAGAGGGCGATACCTTCCTTAAATGTCTCTTCATCCATCCATTTATTGCGTTTTACAGAAAGTTCCTTTATGTATTGAACCATTGCAGGGCCACCAAAGGCTGTAATGCCGAGCCTCAGAAAAGAAAGGAACAACTGAATGATTGTAGGCCGTTTATCCATTAGAAATACTGAACAATATATCTTATTGCAAGAAAGACTATAACAATGCCAAGCATCAACTTTATAAATTTCTGCGGCACAAACTTCTGAAACCTCGCACCAAGATACATCCCGACGAATCCACCTATTCCGAACAGTATTCCAAGAGGCCAGTCAGGCATAGCTGAAACACTGCCGGTTGCAGGAATAATGCTGAAAAACAGTGCGCCTGCAACCGATGTTATAAAAGTCCCCATCAATGCAGCGCCTGCAATGGTATAGACAGGCAGATGAAAAACCGCAATGCAGAATGGCGCAATTATCGAACCGCCGCCGATTCCATATGCACCGCCAATGATCCCAACCACAAGGGCAAGGATGAACATGCCGATGGTATTGAAAGAGAACCTCTCGCCCCAGAATTCATATTCTATTTTCTTCAATGATACGGATAATGTTTTTACCACTGCATCTTTAGGCAAACCAGCTGCTATTGTTGAAGCCTGTTGCTGCCTTATCTCATTCGTCCTTGCCTTGAACTTTTCTTCCAGAGTCTTTGCAGCAGAGGACTTCTTCGACTTTACTATGATTTCCTTTAAAAGCCTGATGCCTATGTAAAACAGCACGCAGCCGACAAAGAATTTAAAGGCCTTTGGATCGGGAAGATACAGCACCCGCACATAATATCCAAGGAAGACACCTGGCAGTGTACCTGCAACAACCACCCATGTCAAAGGCCATGCCATACGGCCTTCTCTGATGTAGCGGTAAACTCCGCTCGGTATTGCCACAATATTAAAAACATGATTTGTGCCGCTTACCGAAGGAGCAGTGTAATTCAATACACTCATCTGAAACGGAAGCAGAAGGAATGCACCAGAGATACCGCCCATTGAAGTGAAAAAAGAAATAAACATTGCTACCAGCGGGGGTAAAAAGATATTAGTTTTTACACCCGAAATCGGAAAAATTACATTTAAAAAATCCATATGCTGATTATAGCAAAAACAAGTGATAGGGATAAGGAAAATGCTTCAGGTGTAAAGGATATTCAAAAAAAATCCGATGATAATTTTAGACATAAATTTTTGGGGAGAGGTAGGATATTTTAAAAGGGCAGTCTCTTGAGGGGAAACAAAGTAGGGCTTGCTTGAGCAAGCCCTTTTTATTTTTCAAGCGTCCCCAATGGGATTCGAACCCATGTTACCGCCTTGAAAGGGCGATGTCCTAGGCCGGGCTAGACGATGGGGACATGAGCCGCGTTGGATTCGAACCAACGACCCACGCCTTAAAAGGGCGTTGCTCTACCAACTGAGCTAGCGGCCCGCAATGCCAAAAAATCGAAGATTTTTTGGCGGAAATAAGAATAAATAATATACAAATTACTCCTATTTTTTGTCAATTGTTCTAATTGGGAGCTTGTTCAGCGTCTTACATACGGCAGAAGCCCGCCCTTTAAGATCAAATCCTTTTCTCTGTCATTGAGATTCGATATAACCTCAAAGTCATACCCTTTTGTCAGGTTTTCGACCTTAAAGTTCTGGTCTCCTTTGATAGAGCCAATGACATCCCTTATTAAGAGCCTGTCTCCCTGTTCTATTTTCTCATAATCGCCCTCTGACTTGAATAAAAGCGGCAGAACCCCGAAGTTTATGAGATTAGCCCTGTGTATCCTTGCAAAGGACTTTGCAATGACAGCCTGAAGTCCCAGATACATGGGCGCAATGGCTGCATGTTCCCTCGATGAACCCTGTCCGTAGTTCTCTCCGCCGATGATTATCCCGCCGCCGCTTTCCTTTGCCTCTACTGCGCGTTTGCTGAATGTCCTGTCTATATTCTCGAAGACAAATTCGGAAATGGCGGGTATATTTGACCTGAAAGGAAGGACCTTAGAGCCGGCAGGCATTATGTCGTCTGTTGTAATGTTATTTCCGAGTTTTAACAATACCTCTGCCTCTATGTTCTTCTTAAACGGCTCTTTTACAGGAACCTCTTTTATGTTCGGGCCTTTTATTATCTTTACATCCTTTGTATCAGCCTTCGGAGGGATAATGAGATTGTCATTTATCAAAAACTTCTCCGGCTCTTTTATTTCGTCGATTTTAATCCCTGCATCACGTGGATCTATAATCTCCCCCTTTACAGCCATCACAGCACAGGCAATAGGATTTGTTAGATAAACAAAGGCATCCTTTGTTCCTGACCTTCCATGGAAATTCCTGTTGTAGGATCTTATAGAAACATGACCTGATCCCGGGGCACCGCCCATTCCAATGCAGGGGCCGCATGATGCCTCAAGAATCCTTGCACCTGCCGCAATCATATCCGCTATAAGTCCTTCCCTGGAAAGCATTTCATAAACCTGTTTTGAGCCCGGATTTATCAAAAGATTCACCCATTCAGGGATTGTATTTCCTCTCAATATGGATGCAACAGCCTTCATTGCCTGATAGGATGAATTTGTGCAGCTTCCTATGCAGACCTGATTCACCTTTTTACCTGCTATCTCTTTAATCGCCACGACATTGTCAGGGCTGTGGGGCTGTGCGATCATGGGCTCAACAGTGCTTAAATCAAGCTCTATAATTTCTGCATATTCGGCGTCGTCATCAGCTTTTAATTCAATCCAATCCTTTTCCCTGCCCTGCGCCTTTAGAAAAGAAAAGGTCTTTTCATCGCTTGGGAATATCGATGTTGTTGCGCCAAGCTCAGCTCCCATGTTTGTGATAGTCGCCCTCTCCGTAACATTCAGGTCTTTTACGCCCTCTCCGCCGTACTCAAGTATTTTCCCCACACCGCCTTTTACTGTTAGCATCTTCAATATCGTGAGAATAACATCCATTGCAGTAACCCACGGCCTCTGGAGCCTGCCTTTGAGATTTATCCTCACAACCTTCGGCATATTAGTCTCAAAGGGTGCACCTGCCATAACTGTTGCAGCCTCAAGCCCTCCAACACCTATGGCTATCATGCCCATTCCACCGCCTGTCGGGGTATGGCTGTCAGTGCCGAGTGCAATCTTTCCCGGCGCTGCAAACCTCTCAAGATGTACCTGATGGCATATTCCGTTTCCTGGCTTTGAAAAGTATGCACCGAATTTTGCAGCAGCGGTCTGTAAAAACAGATGGTCATCGGCATTCATAAAGTTTGACTGGAGCATATTGTGATCAACATAACTGACAGCAAGGGAAACCCTTACCCTGTCAATGCCTATTGCCTCGAACTCAAGCCAGGCCATCGTTCCCGTGGCATCCTGTGTATAGACCTGATCGACCTTTAATCCTATCAGACTCCCTTCCTTTATCTCTCCTGAAATTTTGTGAGCTTCAAATATCTTCTGTACAATATTTTTCCCCATTTTGCCCTCATTTTTTGACTTTTTCCGCATATTATGTTAAAAAACATAAAAAAAATCAAACACAAAAGGACTTCGTCCTTTTGAAATCCGAAGATAAATTTATTTTAAAAGAAAGGAGTTTGAGGGACATTGTCCCTCAAAGAGATTACATGCACCTCTTCCAGTATAAAAGCGGCGAATTATACGCAGAGGACGTACCTGTCAGGAAACTCGCCAAAGAATTCGGAACACCTCTTTATATTTACAGCTACAACACGCTTCTGAACCACTTCAAGGCCTACGAAACAGCATTTGACGGTTTTCCACACATTATTTGTTTTGCATTAAAGGCAAATTCCAATGCAGCCATAATAAGGCTCTTTGCAAAAAACGGCGGCGGCGCCGATGTTGTCTCGGGAGGAGAACTCTTCAGGGCATTGAAGGCAGGCATGCCAGCTAAAAAGATAGTATATGCAGGGGTCGGAAAGACAGAGGAAGAGATAATATACGCATTAAAGAGCAAGATATTAATGTTCAATGTGGAGTCAGAGGATGAACTCTGGGAGATCGACAGGATTGCAGAAAAGATAAAGACAAAAGCGCCAATTGCCCTGAGAATAAACCCTGACATAGACCCTGAAACGCATCCCTACATCTCGACAGGGTTAAAGAAGCACAAATTCGGCATACCTATCGAGGATGCACTGGAATATTACAGGCTCGCTAATAGCCTTAAAAACATTAGGATTGTCGGCATACATAAGCACATAGGCTCTCAGATCACAAAGATCTCGCCATTTGTGGATGCATTAAAAAGAATACTGATACTCGTGGATGAACTTACAAAGCAGGGAATCGGTATCAACTATCTGGATATAGGAGGAGGGCTCGGAATCACATACAGGGATGAGGTGCCTCCGAATCCTGCTCAACTTGCAAAGAACATATTGCCATTACTCAAAGACAGGAAATTAACCGTTGTTCTTGAGCCCGGAAGGTCTCTTGTTGGGAATGCAGGGATACTCGTCACAAAGACACTTTATTTAAAGAAGGGGAACGAAAAGGAGTTTGTGATTGTTGATGCAGGCATGAACGATTTAATGAGGCCGACCCTCTATGGCGCATATCACCATATACAGCCGATTATTAAAAATAAAAGGGACAAGATAATTGCCGATATCGTAGGGCCAATCTGCGAATCAGGGGATTTCCTGGCAAAGGACAGGGAGATACAGAAGGTCAAAGATGGTGAATACCTTGCTATAATGAGCGCTGGTGCTTACGGCTTTACAATGTCATCCAATTATAACAGCAGGCCGAGGGCAGCAGAGGTCATGGTAAAAGGCAAGAAATATGAATTGATAAGGAAAAGAGAAACTTTTAGTGATATTATTAGAGGAGAGGCCATACCGGAGTTTGTCTGATGGAAATATCGTTCACAAAAATGCATGGACTTGGAAATGACTTCATACTTATCAACTGCATAGAGCAGCCAGGGGTCACCAGTCTGAAGCTTGAAGACTTGAGCAAGACCCTCTGCCACAGGAGATTCGGCATAGGCGCCGACCAGATACTGCTCCTCTGCCCCTCGGAAATCGCTGATTTCAAGATGAAGATATACAATGCAGACGGCGGTGAGGTAGAGATGTGCGGCAACGGTATACGGTGCTTTGCCAGATATATATGGGACAGGGGACTCTCAAGAAAAGATGTCCTCGAAATAGAGACCCTCGCGGGAATAATAAAACCCGAGCGTGCCGGAGATATGGTGAAGGTAGATATGGGAGAACCAATTCTGGAACCGGAGAAGATTCCAGTGAATATTAAGTCCTCACCGCCCATAATAGACTATCCTATGCAAATTAAAGACAGAAACTTTAAAATAACATGTGTCTCTATGGGCAATCCCCATGCAGTGATCTTTCTCGGCGAGAACATATCGGACTTCCCTGTATCAATGTATGGTCCTCTGATCGAAAAACATCCTATATTCCCAAAGAGGACGAACGTGGAGTTTGTTAATGTGCAAAGCAGAACCAAACTATTAATGCGGGTATGGGAAAGGGGCTCTGGTGAGACAATGGCGTGCGGGACAGGCGCATCGGCAACCGGTGTGGCTGCAATGTTAAAGGGATTAACAGAAAGGAATGTGTCCGTACAGCTCCTCGGCGGAGATCTTTTAATACAATGGCATGCCAATAACCATGTCTATATGACCGGCCCGGCAGCAGAAGTCTTTCAAGGCAAAATTGATGTTCATTTAACCGAAAGATCGTAGTAAAATATAATAAAAGGAAGAGAGATATGCCTTTGACAGAGGAAGATAAAAAGGAAAAAAGGAAGTACGAAAGGAAACCTTACGATGCCGAACTGGAATACTTCAGGGCTGGAAAGTCCGAGAATATGCTTCCGGCTGTATCCATCGATATAAGCGAAGGAGGCATCGGCCTTACCTCTGATTGCCCTTTGGAACCAGGGCAGGTTATTATATTCAAAAGCAGGGAAAATCCGTCTATATTAAAAATCGCAATTGTTCAATGGAGCATGAAGGTTGGCGAAAAATACAAAGCAGGATTGATGTTTATTTAAAATAGGAGGAACAAAATGTTTAAAGGTTCTATAGTTGCAATTGTAACACCTTTTAAAAACGGGAAGTTCGATGAAAAGACCTACGGTGATCTGATCGAGTGGCATATAAAGCAAGGCACTCACGGCATCGTGCCCTGCGGAACAACAGGCGAGGCATCAACCCTCGAATTCGAAGAGCATTACAGGGTCATCGAGGTCGCTGTTAAAGCTGCAAACAAAAGGATTCCGGTTATTGCAGGCACAGGTGCGAATTCCACCGACGAGGCAATCGAGATAACCAAAAAGGCAAAGAAATTAGGTGCTGATGGTGCTCTGCTCGTCACACCTTATTACAACAAGCCGACACAGGAAGGGCTTTACAGACACTACAAGGCAGTTGCAGATGCGGTGAAGATACCCATTGTCCTTTATAACGTGCCTGGAAGGACTGCTGTGAATATGCTGCCGTCAACAGTGGCACGCCTCACGGAATGTAAGAATATCGTTGGCATAAAAGAGGCCACCGGCGACATGAAACAGGCAAGCGAACTCATAAGGCTCTGCGGGGACAGACTTACAGTGCTTTCAGGAGATGATTTTACCACTTTACCGCTGCTTGCCCTCGGCGGGCATGGGGCCATATCGGTTACGGCAAATGTCGCTCCAAAAGATTCTGCCGAGATGTATAATGCGTGGGCAAATGGCGATATAGCAAAGGCCAGAGAACTGCATTATAAACTCGAACCTATTAACTCAGCCATGTTCATAGAGACGAATCCGATACCGGTAAAAACAGCCCTTGTAATGATGGGAAAGATCAGGGAGGAATTCAGACTGCCGCTCTGCGAAATGTCAAAGTCAAACAAAGAAAAACTAAAGGGCGTATTAAAGAGTGCAAAAATCATCTAAAGACAATAGGCAGTGGACAGTGGACAGTGGCCAGTCTAAAAAAATAATCAAAATTCTATTATTTGTTCTTTTACTGGTCGCTGGTTACTGGTCACTGGTCACTAAAAGTCATGCCCAGCCTCCTTCTCCTTATGCTGTCGAAAAGCTTTCGGGGCAGAAGGCCCCGGATTTTACCCTGAAGGATATTAACGGGAATCCTGTATCCCTTTCCTCATTCAAAGGCAAGGTAGTGCTCCTGAACTTCTGGGCAACGTGGTGTCCCCCGTGCAGGGCAGAGATCCCGTCAATGAACAAACTCCAGCAGATGCTGAAAAACAGAGGGCTGGTAATACTTGCAGTCTCCACAGACAGGGCAGTGGTGGATGTAAAGGATTTCCTCAAGAAGAATCCTGTTGCTTTCACCGTAGTTGTGGACTACAACCTCTCTGTCTCGCGTTCTCTATATAAAGTCTTTATGATGCCCACGACCTTTCTCATCGACAGAAAAGGGGTCATTGTTGAAAAATACTTCGGAGAGCAGGACTGGACAGACCCCGATATAATAAAAGAGATAGAAGCCCTGCTGTAAGATATATTTAAAGTGGATAATCAGAACATAAAAGATACCATCCTTTCCCGTCTGCAGCGGAACAGCGATTTCCCTGCAATGTCAAAGACAGTCAATCTCCTGAACAAATTCAAGTCCTCGGAGGATGCCTCAATCTCCGAGTTTGCAAATATCATTTTAAAAGACTACGCATTAACCACAAGGATTCTAAAACTGGTGAACAGTGTCAATTATGCACAGTTCGGAGAGGTGACCACAATTTCGAGGGCGATTATACTTCTGGGCCTCGAGAATATAAAAAACATTGCCGTTACCCTCGTACTTTTCGATCACCTGCAAAAACACAGTTCCAACAGCGAACTCATGAACACCATAGTGAGCTCGTTCTACAGCGCGCTCATAGCACAGAAAATATCACAGGACATTAATTTCGGGGATAAAGAAGAGGCATTTATATGCTCCCTTTTCCATACATTCGGCAGACTCATGGTTGCATTCTCCATTCCGGAGAAAATCGATGAGATAAAACATTTCAGTCAGGAAAAGGGGATTTCCGAAGATCTTGCAGCCCATTCTGTTTTAGGGACATCGTATGAGGGGATCGGCATGTCCCTTGCAAAGGAATGGAATTTCCCATCTAAAATCATACAGTGCATGCCCGATTTCAGCATATCGGAGATTACCCCCAAACCCTCTGAAATGGATAAATTGCGAAGCCTTTCCACATTTTCGAATAAGATCTCGCGTATCATGACAATGTATCCGGACAAAAAAGAGCGGAGCGAAAGAATAGACAAACTCATAAAATCATTTAAAGACCATTTCGGGGTAATCGGCAATAAAATAGTTGATATAATAGATGCATCAATACAGGATTTGGTCGAGTTCTCAAATGTCTTTAATCTCAATTTGAACAATGTTCCATTCAGCAGGCAGTTGTTGGGCCTGCCGAAAGACAGGGAGCCATGGAGTGATAAAGACCTTGCAAAGTTTGACTTTACAACAGATTCCCTTAAGACGATCGACAGCATCATTGAAAACGAAAAGGCAGATACACCGGAAAGCATATTTACAAAGGGCATTCAGGATGTCAACAGCGCAATCATGAGCAATTTCTCTCTGAATGACATCATCAGGATCGTCCTTGAAACCATGTACAGGGGAATGCAGTTGTCAGGGCTTTCCAATGTGTTATTCTTCATAAAAGATACAAAACTTCCTGTCATGAGCATACGGTTTGGGTTCGGTGGCAGTATCGAAGAAATAAAAAAATGGTTCAAGATAGGCTTTGAAAATACGGACAATATATTTGCTGTTGCTGTCTTAAAGCAGAAGGATCTGGTCATAAAGGACATTACTGCAAGTGATATAAAAGGATTGTTGCCTGATTGGTACAGGAACAGAGTGCCATATCAGGCATTCATCATCCTCCTGCCCATAATTATTAACACAAAACCGATAGGCATGTTTTATATCGAAGGGGATAAAGGCGGATTTCAAACGGTATCGAGCGGACAATTGAATTACCTCAAGATACTCCGTGACCAGACAGTTATGGCGATAAAACAGATACAGGGATACTGATTAGCTGATAGCTCATGGCTGATGGCTTATAAATTAAAGTCTTTTGCTATGGGCTATGAGCCATGAGCTAACTTATGGACCCACAAATAGCATTCGCTGCAAAAGAAGAAATCCTGAGAAACATAATAAAAATGCACGCGAGGATCCTTGTATCGGGATGGGAAGGCACAGGAAAAACTGTCGCCACTCTTAAGTCAACCAGGGGATTGTGGGATGTGTACTATTACACCGAATCAGGGATTGATGCTCAACCAAATATCAGCAAGTATAATGATTCGGCAACTGTCCTCCATAATGTCAGAGATTTCGATTCCGTAAAATCCGAACAACCTCTATTGATTATCGACGACATTAATAATATGAGCAAAGATGCACTTGATATAATAATCAGGATGTTATCCGAAAACCGTCAAGACAGAAAAATAGTTTTAACAGCACGGACATTGATGGATGCAGACACGCTTCTTTCCCTGGTGGATGCTGCGGTAAGGCTAAAACAGGACACTGCCGAGATAATGTTCAGTTCGCTCAAGAATATCGACAACCTCTGATATTAATACAGATGGCATGATACACGCCTGCCGTCTATATCCTTCAATTCAGGCACTACTTTATCGCAGATATCAAATCTCCTTGGACACCTCGGATGAAACGGACAGCCGGTTGGAATATCGATAGGACTGGGGATGTCGGTTATGAGTTTAGAGCTAAGAGTTTTGAGTTTAGATCCTTTATCCATAACTCCAGACTCATCACTCTGAACTCTAATTTTAGGTGCAGATGAAAGTAATAGCTCTGTATACGGATGTTTAGGAGACTCGAATAAGTCCTCTGTCCTTGCCTTTTCCACAATCTTTCCCAAATACATAACCGCAACCTCATCGCTTAGATAGTGAACCACCTTAAGGTCGTGGCTTATAAAAATCAATGATATGGCTGATTCTCTTTTAATGTCCTGTAGCAGGTTGAGTATCTGTGCCTGAATCGATACATCAAGGGCCGACAGCGGCTCATCGGCAACTATGAGTTCAGGCGAAACAGTTAGCGCCCTTGCTATGCATATCCTCTGTCTCTGTCCTCCGCTGAATTCATGGGGATACCTGTTCACTGCATCAGCATTCAGGCCTACCTTCTCAAGAAGATTCACAACCCTGTCTTTCATCTCATTTTTAGGCACTATCTTATGTATCTTAAATGGTTCTGATAATGTATCGATAATCCTCATCCTCGGATTCAACGACGCAAATGGGTCCTGGAATACTATCTGCACAGAGCGTCTGAACCTCTTGAGGGCATCGCCTGCAAGATAAGAAACATCTTCTCCCTTAAAATATATCTTTCCTTCTGTGAGCGGAAGCAGCTTCAGCACAAGCCGTGCAATTGTTGATTTGCCGCATCCGCTCTCGCCAACAATAGCAAAGACGCTGTCTTTTTTTACCTCAAAACTGACGTTATCGACAGCCTTAAGCCATTTATGGGGCTTACGAAAACCACCACCTTTTAATGGAAAATATTTCTTGATGGAATCAACTTTCAAAATAATATTGTTTCCCATAATATCTATCGCCTATTGCCTGATTTTTATACACCTGACAAAATGATTTTCAGAGATTTCCACCAACTCCGGTTCAGACCTTCTGCATTCATCAGATGAAAGATAACATCTATCAGAAAACTTGCATCCTGCCGGAAATTTTTCAGGGGTTGGAACAAAACCGCTAATCGGCTTTAATGCAACTCCTTTGGCCACTGGCAGGGATTCCAACAGGCCATGTGTGTATGGATGAAGCGGGCTTTTGAAAAGCTCATCAACATCTGCAAGCTCCATAATCCTTCCTGCATACATTATGGCAACCCTGTCTGCCTGCTCCGAGATAATGCTCAGGTCATGGGTTATGAGCAGTATAGCCATATCTCTTTCTTTTCTCAATCCCTGAAGAAGCTCAAGTATCTGCGCCTGTATTGTGACATCGAGGGCGGTTGTCGGCTCGTCAGCAATTAAAAGAGACGGATTGCATGCAATTGCCATTGCTATCATCACCCTCTGTCTCATTCCGCCTGACATCTGATGTGGATAGTCCTTTATCCTTAATTCAGGAGATGGTATTTTAACAGCCTTCAGCAATTCCACAGTCCTGTCCATTGCTTCTTTTTTTGATATTCCAAAATGCGTAACCAATGCCTCTGCTATCTGATAGCCTATCGTAAGAACAGGATTCAGGGATGTCATGGGCTCCTGAAAGATCATTGATATATCTTTACCCCTTATCCGGCGCATTTCATTTTCATCGAGCGTCAAAAGGTTTTTATTATCAAAAATAATCTCTCCCTCTGCTGATGCATTGTTCGGAAGGATGCGCAAAATAGACAAGGCAGTAAGGCTCTTACCGCATCCGCTTTCTCCAACAAGGCCGAAGACCTCTGCCTTTTTAATGTCAAAAAAAAGGTTAGACACAACCTTGATGAGGCCTTTGTCTGTTTTGAATGATACAGAGAGGTTGTTTATATTAAGAAGCGAAACGGACATACAGAGGATGATAAGGGTTTATTCGGCTGGTTGTCAATATGACTGCAGCACACTGAGCAGTGTAAGTATAAAAAACATAAGCAAGAGAATGCTCCCCGCTGCGATTGCCTTTAATCTTCCATTTCTACCCCTATCAATATATGGAATCAATAGCAGCAAAAGCACTGAAACTACCGGAATCGCCACCGTGCCTATAAATGCGCTCTTGCCCGGAAAATACTTCACAAGCTGGTAGAGCCAGAGGAAATACCATTCGGGTTTTGGCTGAAAAGGCCTTGTAAAGTCTATCTGTCTTCCGATGGAGGGATAATAAAGCAGTGCTAAAATTATCAGGATCTCTACGGAGATAAGTATGGCAAAAATTATTTCCGAAAGATAATCAGGATAGAATTTCTTATCTTTTTTCCTGATCATCTCTAAAAGATAATCAGATTGGAATTTCTTATCTTTTTTCTGTTCCCCCATTACTCCCGATACTCCATCACTCCACTGAATTTCTCAGAGTCCTCCAGCTATACCCTGTTTTTTAACCATATGAAAGTGCGCCCAGAGAATCACCGCCATTGAGACAGGCAAATAGAGCACATGAAAACTGTAAAACCTTATGAGTGTTGTGCCGTTGATGTCCAGCCCGCCCCTTACAGCATACATCAGATAGTCGCCTATCAAAGGCACTGTCCCGAACATTGATGTACCGACCTCTGTTGCCCAGTATGCCTTCTGGTCCCACGGCAATAGATAGCCTGTAAAGCCCGATGCCATTGCTATTACAAAACCCAAAACACCCGCCATCCAGTTTAATTCCCTCGGAGGTCTGTATGCCTTATACACAAAGACCCTGATGGTATGAAGGATTGTGAAAATGATAAAGAGATTTGCAGACCACTTATGGAGACTTCTCACAAGCCATCCGAGAGTAACTTCATTTGTAATAGCCACCACGCTCTTGAATGCCTCTTTTTCAGAAGGTACATAATATATGGACAGCAATAGGCCTGTAAATGCAAGCATCAAAAAATACGTGAATGCCATGCCTCCGAGGCAGTAGGAGTAATTGACATTTGAAGGCACAGGCCTCTGCATAAACCTCTTGTGAGGCTCCTTCACGCCGAAACGGCTGTCTATCCAATCGAAAATTTTACCCATAGTGCAAAAAAAATATATGTCAGATGCGGAGAAAAGAGGCATCTTTGAGCCATGCCCGACATATATAAAAGCTCGGCCTTATATCTTAATGCCTACATAAACTTTTCCGTCTTTGATCTCCAACGGCAGTCTCGTCAAAGGCTTTGGAGGAGGCCCTGCAATCACTTCGCCGTTCATATTATACTTGCCGCCGTGACACGGACAGAGAAATTCCTTTTTATTGTTATCCCAGTTCACCAGGCATCCTAAATGAGTGCATACCGGTGAAAACGCAGTCAATACGTCATTGCCGGCAACAACAAAAACCCGATTGGTGATTGTCCTGTCTTCAAGCTTATATTCAAATTCTATTTTCCTTACACCCTTCCTCGGCAGATCATCCTCATCCATGAGGTACATATAATGGAGTTTTCTCTTTTTAATATTTGATGGATATATATAGGCAAGAACAGATAAAATGGAAACAGCAAGGATCGAGAAGAAAACCTTTATTGCCCTCTTTAGAAAATCCCTTCTTTTCATGTTAAAGGCAGGCAATAGGCTATAGCCTCTTGCCTACAGCCTATTGCCTTATGCTTTATTGAGTGCATTATGGAACGGCTTGCCGACCTTGAAGTGCATCACCCGCTTGGCAGGCACCTGAACCTTTTCTCCGGTCCTCGGATTACGTGCTATCTTTGCATTCCTCTGTTTAAGCCTGAAGTTCCCAAAACCTCTTATCTCTATCTTTTCTCCCCGTGCAAGTGCATCCTTCATCCCGTCAAAGATTGTATTAATAATTGTCTCCACCTGTTTCTTGGTCAGCCCTTCCAGCTTTTCCGTCACCTTCTCTATTAAAACCGATCTCGTCATAAAATACCTCCTATGGCATATACATATATTTCAATTCTATCTTAGGAACAATCTTCGAAACACTTTCAGAAATTTTTCCATTAAGCAATTCTAAAAGAGGAGACTTTTCCTTCTTTGTTACCACATCAGGTTCTCCCTTTATGCCGGCCATTTTTGCTGCTGCCTTGATTGCATATTCAAGGTCTCCAATCTCATCCACAAGGCCGATCTTTGCTGCCTGATTCCCTGAGAATATCCTCCCATCTGCTATCTTCCTTACATCCTCGACAGGGATTCTCCTTCCGTCTGATACGGCTTTAATAAACTGCTCATGCACATCATCCATCACTCCCTGAATGATCTCCCTTTCTTCGCTTCCTATTCCCCTGAACATGGATGCTATATCCTTATGCTTGCCGCTCTTTATAACCTCTGTTTTTACGCCTATCTTATCCATAAGACCCTTAATGTTCGGAACCTCCATGATTACACCTATAGAGCCTGTTATAGTGCCCGGATTTGCGATAATCCTGCTCGCAGGGGCCGATATGTAGTAGCCTCCCGAGGCTGCAACAGAGCCCATGGATACGATGACCTTTTTCTGGGCAGCAGCCTTCCTAACCTCTTCGTATATCTCCTGAGAAGGGACAACGCCTCCCCCAGGGCTGTCAACCCTCAGTACTATGGCCTTTATGGATTTGTCCTTTACATAGTCCTTGATTTCATCCACAGTGTGCTTTGCCTGGAGTATAGGCCCCTCAACATTAACCAGCGCCACTTTTTCTTTCAGCGGGATCTCTTTCTGGAAAAATGTAAAGAGGGCGCTGATGGCTATAAGAATCACCAGAAATAGTATTATGAAAATGCAGGTCTTCTTAACCTTCATATTACTCATCGCTCCACTGCCGCATTTTTCAGGTTCTTCATGCTGAGACCTATTTTTCTTTCCTCCACATTCACCTTTATAATCCTCACCCATATTTCATCGCCCTCTTTAATTTCCATGGAGGCATCAACTTCTGACGAATAAACGAGTCCTTCCACTCCTCCTTCAAGCTCTACAAAAATCCCGAAGTCAGTAATTCTTAATACCCTTCCCTTGAACTCATCCCCAAGCCTGAATTTTGCCGGGATTTCGCTTTGCCATGGGTCAGGAGTCAGCTGTTTTACTCCAAGTGCCATCCTTTCCTTATCAGGTTCAAGGCTAAGGATGACAGCATCGATCTTCTGGCCCTTTTTCAATACCTCTGACGGGTGTTTTATGTGCTTTATCCATGAAAGATCCGAAATATGTACAAGCCCATCAACACCCTCCGGGAGCCTCACAAAAGCACCGAAATCGGTGACAGTCTTTACCTTTCCTGTTATTTTCTGTCCGACCTTGTAATTCTGGCCTACGAGGTCCCACGGCCTGGGCTTCAACTGCTTGATGGTAAGGGATAATTTTCTCTCGTCCTTATTGACATTGATAACTGCTGCCTCTACCTCATCTCCGACAGAGACATATTTTGAAGGATGCTTTGGCCTGGGTGTCCAATCCAGTTCCGATACATGGATAAGGCCTTCGAGTCCTTCCTCTATCTCAACAAAAACACCATAATCCGTTATGCTTACAACCTTCCCTTTGAGCTTCATCCCGGCTTTATACTTATCTTCCACAGAAATCCACGGATCAGGCTTTTTCTGCTTGTACCCGAGTGTAACCTTCTCCGTATCCTCATCGTATTTAAGCACGATGAATTCCTTCTCGTCGCCTACAGAAAAGAATTCCGAAGGGTGATTAACCCTTCTCCATGATATATCCGATATATGAAGAAGGCCGTCTATACCGCCGAGGTCGACAAATACGCCATAATCGGTAATATTTTTCACAATGCCTTTCAGTAGAGCACCCTCTTTCAACAGTTTGAGCGTCTCTTCCTTTCTTACATGCCTCTCTTCCTCCATCACAGCCCTCCTGGATACAATCACCGATGCCTGATTACCGAGAGCGTTGGAATACCCCCTATACGGCGTTATCTTGAGTATTCTCACGGCCATGGTTTGTCCTATATAAGAATCCATGTCCTTAACCGCCTTGATATCTATCTGAGAAGACGGAAGAAATGCCTTTATCCCCTTTATGTCAACAAACAACCCACCTTTTGTCTTACCAACCACTCTTCCTTCCACTCTGACATTGCTGCTGTGCGCCTCGGTCAACATCTCCCATGTCCTTATCTTTGATGCCCTGTCCCTGGAAAGAATTACAACACCTTCCTGGTCATTTATCCTTTCTACAAATACCTCTACGTTATCGCCCTCTTTTAGGTTCGAAAGCTCATCTTCGGTAAACTCGGCAACAGGGATTATCCCCTCTGACTTGTACCCTACATCCACCACCACGACATCGCTCTTCACCGCAATAATTTTGCCCTTTGTGATGCCTCCTCTCTCTACTTTATGCAGCGTTTCGGCATAGAGCTTCTCGAGGTCTTTTGTTTCTTCCTTTGTCTGCGTTTCCATTACGATCCCTCTCCTCCTATATCCCTAATTCTTTTTTCCACACCTTTTATGATCCAATCAGGAGTTGATGCCCCTGCAGTTATTCCGACTTTATCTGCATTTGAAAACCATTCGTCCTTTATCTCCAAAGCAGTCTCTATATGGTACGCTGGAATAGACATGGAATTGCATAACTGCGCAAGCTGGGTTGTGTTGGCGCTGTTTTTGCCACCCACAACGACCATCACATCCACCTTCCCTGCCATTTCCTTGGTCTCTTTAAGCCTCAGGGCAGTAGAATTGCAAATGGTATTGAACACCTTCAATTCCTTTACATGCTCTACTGCTTCGGATATAAATTTCTTCAGGACGCTCAGAGGCTGCGTTGTCTGAACAACAAACCCGACCCTGCTTTTAAGATGAGGCAAGCCGTCGTCTTTATTAACAACAACCACATCTTCGCCGGCATAGCTCATCAAGCCCTTAACCTCCGGGTGATCCTTATCACCAATGATAATAACCTGGTAGCCATCTTCCTTCAGGAGTTTAGCATATTGCTGCGCCTTTTTAACAAAGGGACATGTGGCATCCACCACTTTATATCCCTTTTGGGACAGTTTGTACGATACTTCCTGCTGAACGCCGTGAGTTCTTATTATAATGGTTTTTATCTTTGGGTTGTCTATATCATCTGTGGGCTGTACGCCTTCTGACTTCAGTTTCTCTATCACCTGAGGGTTGTGGATGATGGGACCGAGGGTATATACATCACAGCACTTTTTGCCGTTTTTATGGGCAGCATCAAAAGCCATGTCAACAGCCCTTTTTACGCCAAAGCAGAAGCCTGCCCGTTTCGCGGTAATTATTTTAAGACTGGTACCCATAATACACTTCAGATATAGGATACAGGATTGAACAGGCTATAGGCAATAGGCAATGGGTAACAGGCAGATTTTTCCCTATGGCCTATAACCTATCACCTATTGCCTAATATTGTAATTTTGCCCATTATATCCCTGCATATCCTTTCCTCAAACTCCTTTGCATCCTCGTTTTCTTTTAATTTTAAAGGATGTCCGAAATGCAACTCTATTTCCGCTGGCCTCAAAAACTTCGAACCAACAGGCAATGCCCTCTGCGTACCGTCAATAAAGGCGGGGACTATGGGGACACCGCTCATAGCAGCAATCAGTCCTACCCCCCTCTTTGCATCTATGAAACTTCCATTCAGGTTTATCCCCCCTTCAGGAAATATAACGATCAATTCTCCCATCTTAAGCCTCTTCACCGCCTCCTTTATAGTTGAAGGCCGAGTCCTGCCAGCATCAACAGGAATAGAATAAAGTTTCACTATATACCCTATGAACGGCACAGAAAAGAGATACCTTTTTGCGATAAAGGTCGCCCTTCTCTTTAAAGCCACCCCAAGGAGAGGAGGATCGAGGAAGCTTACATGATTGGCAGCGATTATCACACCGCCCTTTTCAGGAATAAATCCCGGGCCATACACCTTGAGCCTGAAAAATACCTTGAACAAGAGATAGGCTACAGGCCGGATAAGAAAATGAAGGATTTTAATTGCCTATCGCCTCCAATACCTTTTTTAGAACCTCTTCGAGATTCAAATCTGTGGTATCTATATAAATGGCGTCATCAGCTCTTTTAAGCGGAGCAAGATCCCTGCTGCTGTCCCTTTTATCCCTCTCCTGCACGTCCCTCAATGCCTCATCCATTGTTATCTCCATGCCTTTTTCCTTTAACTGAAGATAACGCCTTCTTGCCCTTCCTTCCTCGGAGGCATCGAGGAAAAACTTCTTCCATGCAGAGGGAAATACAACAGTTGTCATATCCCGGCCTTCTGCAACAATATCGTTTTCGATAGCAGCATCACGCTGAATCTGAAGGAGGAAGTCCCTCACAGCCTTTTTTGCAGAAAACACAGATGCGTAATGGCCTGCCTCGGTTGTCCTTATCTCTTCTGAGACATCCTCGCCGTTTAAGAAGACACGGCCATTTTTAAAGTTTATGGTAACGCCATTAAGTGCAGCAAGGATTTCAATATCATGGCTTTCAGGCTCTATTGCCTTTCTTCTTAAATGCAGGGCTGTAGCACGATACAATGCGCCTGTGTCGAGGAATTGAAAGCCGAGTTTCCCGGCAATAAGCCTCGATATTGTGCTCTTTCCTGCGCCTGACGGCCCGTCTATAGCTATTACCTTACCCATAAGATAAAGGATATTCTAACCTAAATTGAACGATTTATGTAAGGCAGGGAATGCTTCAGCGAGCCTTTTCCAAGCCGACTTTCTAATAAATAATGAAATTTCAAAAATCATATCTATCGCTACCATGGAAAGTATGGTGTCTCTGGAATAGGAAGGAGATAGGAAAAATAATATTGACAAAAGCAATATCTTTTTAAATAATAATATATGGAAATAACATGGTTCGAATGGGATGACAACAACATTGAACATATTGCAAGGCACAATGTGATGCCGGATGAAGTTGAAGACGTAGCATTTGATGATGAGCCATGGATAAGGAAAGAGCGCGAGGGGACTCGATATATGCTTGGATATACAGTAGCCGGACGATATCTTTTTACAGTTTACAGATTAAAGGGCAGAGGTATTGCAAGAGTGATTACCGCGATGGACATGGATGAAAAGACCAGAAAATTATATAAGAAAAGGGGCAAATCATGAAAAAAGTTCCTAAATTCAAAACAGAAGGGGAAGAAATAAAGTTTTGGGAAACACATTCAATTGCTGACTACTGGGATGAGCTTGAAGAAGGCAAAGATATTTTCAAAAGGCCGAAGCTTACGCCGGTTACCCTGAAGTTTGACCCGCTCGTCTTGAAAAAAATACGGACGCTTGCACGCAAAAGAGGGATCTCATATAACGCTTACATCCGTTATCTCATCGCAAAGAGTGTTGAAAAAGAAATGCTTCCCTCAGGCCGTTAAAATTTGCAGACTTTTGCTCTATGAAGCTTGCCATGATAAATGTACCTGTCCTTTTTTATTATTAATGCTGAAAAATTGACGCGTTTGGTATAAAATGTGCTTACAATGAAACCAATAAGGTTATCAGGACATGCAAAAGAACAACTTATTTTCATTTGAGAAGGAGGGATAAGGGTGAGAATAACATATGACTCTGAGGTTGATGCTCTGTACATCCGTTTCATAGAGACAACAGTAACAACCAAGCATGTTGCTGAAGGGATCGCAGTGGATTACGATGCCGAAGGTAAAATAGCAGGCATTGAGATATTAGATGCAGTGAAGCGTTTTGGGACAAAGGACGTGTTCAAGAAAGTTACACTCGAAGACCTCGCGTTACATGCTCAGTAATTTTAAATTCCCCTTCCGCGCTTCTGCTCTATGGAACTGTTTGAGTGCTTCAGCAAGACTCTGCCAAGCCAAGTTTCTAATAAATACTGAAATGGCAAGAAGCAAGACATGACCGCAAACTAACCTTATCCCCCACTATATTTTTTTATACCACTCTTCATCTATATCAATTTTTTCGACAATTTCGATTCTTAACCCCAGTTTTAATTCTTTTAATTTATCAGTTAACTGATCACCATCTATAAGATCGATTGGCGGAGCCCCGTCTCTTGTTGCTTCTCTTATTGCATCACGGGTGAAGGTGCCTGTTGTAATAAAAAGACCTTTATCCGCTCTCCCTTGCATAGCTCCTCTAAAGTCTCTGATTTGACTGGCAGATACCGAACCTTGATATCGCTTGCACTGAAACATTACGTGAAAACTCAAAAAACCATTTATTCTTGCTATCCCTTTTCCATCTATTCCACCATCGCCTGTTCTGCCTGTAACTTCAACTTGCGTAAATCCATTCTCACGCAGAATACGTTGTACCAATCGCTCAAAGGCCGAAGGCTCAATGGAAAGCAGGACATCAATCAATCTTTCTTTCCAATTCTGAATTTCATCTGGTTGTTCTAATCCTTGCATTACTTCATTATTATTGTCACTAACTATTCTTGTGTCTTTTTGTTCAGCAATTTGTTCTCTGACTTTCCTAATAACCTCAGAAGGGTCAACTTCTTTAATATTGGCAGCATTCGAAGTTAACGCCCAAACCCCTCTCGCCGAATTTTCAAGAACTCCATATTTTTTAAGATATGTTCTTGCCCAAGCCAATCTGTATTCAACCTCACTTCTCCCACCGTCCGTATCTCCATGAGGAATTTCCATAATTTCGTCTGGAATATTTTCTAATTCAATGACTTTTTGATTAATTTCTTCTATGGTTCCTGACCCGCCAAGAAATTGAAGGGCTTTTACTACAGGGTTAAATAGTTTGTCATATGTTGGAACTATATTCTCAGATTGCTTCATTCTTATCCCTTTTGCTTCTTAAGACTGTACAGCAAATATTCAGAAAATTAGGGTCAGGCTTGCATTTTGACATCACTCATTCAATGTTTCTTCTCCCCAGCCTTCCCCACTATTATATATCATCTCCCCATCCCGCCCATATAAAACATTCATGTCCAAAAAACCACAAATTTTGGACATATTATTACTGTACAAAATTATTTCTCTGCTCCTTTTGCCCACCTCTGCCTCAATCTCCTCAACCGTCGGCAGGATTTTTGCGCTTGTCATTTCTTTCCCATTACCTTCAAAAAGCCTTGCACATCCACTATCTGAACGCCCCTATAATGCTTCAATCTGAGCAGATGATCATCACCTGATACAATATAGTCAGCCTCTCCCTCAAGGGCACATGCGATAAATTTATTGTCTTCCGGGTCTTTCCTGACCTTTGATACAACATACCGATCTTCGGTCAAAATTGTTCCCTCGTACAGGAATGCCGATATATCTTCAATTATTCCTTCGGTAAGGTTGTATTTGGTGTAAATATGATCCCTATGCAAGACACTTAGGACTTCATGATTTATTGAAATAGAGGAGACAACCTTGAAAATATCTTTTTTTGCCAGATTAAGTATCTTTCGCGGGGCGCCTTTAGAGGAAATGATGCCGCTTACGAGCACGTTGGTATCAATAACCACCCTAATTTTTCGCACCGGCACGCACCTCTGCAATAGCCTTCTTTATGTCTTCGGCAACCTCTTTTTCAGAGAAACGGATGTTCTTTTTCCCGAGCTGTTGCAGAGCCTTCCCAAACCTCTCCTGCCATGTTGTGACCTTCTGTTTCTCAAGCTTCTTTTTTAGGATCAGTTTTTCATCCGGATCAAGCTGGTCTATTATAGAAATGAGTTTCTGAAAAGGGATCTCCAATTTTAAAGTTTTTGTAGCCATTTTGATGCCTCCTTATACGTCTGTTTGTTACATTTTAAAATGTCCTGTTACAGTTTATCCACACTCGCCTTTTTTGGATATCTCTACTGCAAACATTCTTTCATATCCCCATCCCGCCCATATAAAACATTCATGTCCAAAAAACCTCAAAATTTGGACATATTATATATTACCCTCTTTTAGAGGTATTACCCCTTTTCCTCCAGAGCGCCTTCTATTTCACCTAATTCAGCCTGTTATTCTCTTCAATTCCTCAAAAAATCCCGGGAATGATATGTCAACGCATTCTGCATTATTTATTGTCGTTGTGCCTTCTGCAACAAGTGCAGCAATTGCGAGGGACATGGCTATTCTATGATCGTGATAACTCTCTACTGTAGCGCCTTTTAAAGATGCCTTGCCTTTAATTGAAATGCCGTCAGGATATTCCTCGAGCTCAACGCCCAACTTTTTAAGTTCCGTTGCCATAGCCTTTATCCTGTCAGATTCTTTTACCCTTAACTCCTCAGCGCCTCGTATCTCTGTAACTCCATCTGCCTGTGTTGCGAGAACACAGAGTATCGGGAATTCATCTATAAGAGAAGGCATAATATCTCCGCTTATTTTAACTGCCTTTAAACTGCCTGCACTTTCGCAATATATATCCGCGACCGGTTCTCCGGAGACATCCCTCATATTTTCAACCCTTACATCTCCGCCCATATTTTTAATTACATCGAGCAAACCTGTTCTTGTTGGATTTATACAGACGTTTCTGACTGAGATTTCTGAATCGGGAACGATCAATGCGCCTGCAATAAAAAACGCAGCAGACGAAAAATCAGATGGAACTGTTATATCAATTGGATTTAATTTTTTATCACGCATACTTTTTACTTCTATTAAATTTTGTCTGTCTTCTGTTGTCTGTCTTCTGTTGTCTGTTCTTATCTCCGCACCCATTGCCATGAGCATCCTCTCTGTATGATCCCTGGATTTCTGAGGCTCTGTGATAATGGTTGTGCCATCTGCATATAGTCCTGCCAGTATCAGACATGACTTCACCTGTGCCGATGCAATCGGCATATTGTAATTTATTGCCTTAAGCACTTTGCCTTTAATCGCCATGGGAAGATATTTATCAGCATCCCTTGCAGAGATATCCGCTCCCATCTCTTTTAAAGGATTAATGACCCTTGCCATAGGCCTCTGTTTTAAAGAATCATCCCCGGTAAGAACAGAGAAAAATGGATTTCCTGAGAGTATCCCTGATATGAGTCTCACAGTCGTTCCTGAATTTCCGCAGTCTATGACATCAAACGGCTCTTTAAGGCCATATAGTCCTTTGCCATGAATAACAAGTTCATTGCCAGCTTTCTCTTCTATCTCGATTCCCATCATCCTGAATGCATTCGTGGTGCTTATGGGGTCTTCTGCTTTGAGAAAATTTTTGACAATGCTTTTACCTTCTGCGATGGAGGCAAACATAATTGCCCTGTGGGAAATGGATTTATCAGGAGGAGGGGTTATCTCGCCTTTTAAGTAATTTGCCTTTGTTAGTTCTGCGATTTCCATTCACTATTTCAGCTTTTTCCTTAATGTCTGTGCCCTTAAAAACTCCCCTTCGATACATGAGGCATTATTTTCCATGAGGCATTTTGTTATCTTATCGAGGTTTTCCCTGAAAACATCTATCATCCTGATGAGATTCTCTTTATTGAATATGGATATGTCCCTCCACATCTCCGGAGAACTGAGGGCAATCCTCGTTGTGTCTTTAAAACCCTTTCCAGCGTATCCTATATATTTTGAATCGATATCTCCGACTGTATTCACGATGGAGTAGGCAATAATATGCGGGAAGTGGCTTACTGCCGCATATATCTCATCATGAGTAAATGGGTCAATCACCTCTACTTTTGCGCCGACTGCCTCCCATGTCGATATGATTTTCCCTTTAGCCGGTTCGTTGGATTTTTCTGTAGGCGTAATAATACATCTTGCATTGTTGAATAGATCAGCCCTTGCATCATCAATGCCCGATTTGTCGCTGCCTGCTATGGGATGCGAGCCGATATAATACACCCCGTCCGGCATTAATGACTCTAATTCATGGACGAGTCTGCCTTTTACACTTCCCACGTCTGTTATGAGGACGCCTTGCTTTAAAGCATCTTTTATCCTTTCGGCAATATCTCTGAATGCACCGACAGGTGTCGAAAGGAGTATAAGGTCGGAATCTTCGCAAGTCTTTCTTACATCAAGGCTGTAGTCGTCTATTATCCCCCTTTCCTTTGCCCTTTTTAGATTCTCCTCGCTCCTGCCATAGCCAATTATAGTTTTGCATAAACCTTTTTCTCTTAATGCAAGGGCAAAAGATGCGCCGAGGAGTCCAACACCGATGATGGATACTTTATTGAAAAAAAGCTTGTTCTTTAACTCATAACTCATAACTCTTGACTCTTTTTATATATCCCTTCCGACTGCCTGTGCTATAGGCTTGAGTTCCTCCATGAGCTGTGCAAACATATCTGGCTTTAATGACTGCTCTCCATCCGAAAGCGCCTCTTCAGGATTTGAGTGAACTTCTATGATAAGTGCATCAGCGCCTGCTGCAACTGCTGCCTTTGCCATTGGTGCAACCAGATCCCATTTGCCAACACCATGGCTCGGATCAACAACTACAGGGAGGTGGGTCAGCTTCTTAAGTACAGGCACTGCGCTGAGGTCAAGGGTATTCCTTGTTGCTGTCTCGAATGTCCTGATACCCCTTTCGCACAGCATGACATTCTGGTTTCCCCTGGACATTATGTATTCTGCAGACATAAGCCATTCCTTTATGGTTGCGGAAAGCCCTCGCTTCAGGAGTACGGGCTTGTCAACAGAACCCACCTCAAGAAGCAATCTGAAGTTCTGCATGTTCCTTGCTCCTATCTGTATGATGTCCGCATACTCAACGATTACATCCATATCCCTGGGATCCATTATTTCTGTAATGATGGGGAGACCTGTCTTTTCCCTTGCCTCTGCAAGGTATCTGAGGCCTTCCTCACCGAGTCCCTGGAATGAGTATGGAGATGTCCTCGGCTTATAAGCACCGCCTCTGAGAAATGTTGCTCCACCTTCTTTTACTTTCTCTGCTATATTCATGAGTATAGTCTTATTTTCTACGGCACATGGACCTGCCATCACAGGAATCTTTTTGCCTCCGATAATACTTTCTCTGACTTTTATCTCTGAATTTTCCTTCTTGAATTCACGGCTTGCGAGCCTATAAGGTTTAAGAATCCTCACCACATTCTCAACGCCGGTCATTGCACGGATGGCATCTTCTTCTTCTTCCGTAACCTTTGATGTATCTCCAATGACATTAATGATGGTTCTTTCTGTCCCCTGTGAAACCAGACCTTTTAGTCCCTTGCTTTCAAGCTTTTTCAGGACATGCCTTACATCCTCCTCTGGCGTATCAGGACTTAGCACTATAATATCCATAACTTCCTCCTGTATTATTTAATTGCTCAACGATTTTATGACTATTTTTAATGCTTCAATGAAGCGCTTGTTTTCCTCTGGCAGTCCTATAGTAACCCTTACTTCTCTCGGCCCCACAGGTCTTACAATCACGCCCATTCTCAAAAGGGCGTCATAAATGATCTTTGATTCCACATGCAAGGGCATGTATATAAAATTAGTCTCTGTAGGAACATATGCAGTTCCCATAAAATCAAGTTCTTTATAGAGGAATTCCTTTCCTTGCTCATTGACTTCAATGGTTTTTTCCAGATGCTCGTCATCCGTTAATGCATTCATTGCAGCCAGCTGTGCCAGTGTATTTGTATTAAATGGCTCTCTTATCTTGTTCATCTCTGCTATTATATCTTTCCTGGCTATGCCGTAGCCTATTCTCAGCCCTGCAAGTCCATAAGCCTTTGAGAATGTTCTGAGGATCAATACATCCCTTCCGTCCCTGAAAAATTTTAAAGTATCAGGATATTCCGGGTCCCTCACATATTCATAGTATGCCTCATCAACAACAATGAGGATACCGTCTGGAACCTTCTCCATGAATTTTTCAAATTCATTCCTTTTATTTATTGTTCCTGTTGGATTGTTTGGGTTTGCGATAAAGACAATCTTTGTCTTCTCTGTAATCGCATCAGCCATTGCCGCCAGATCGTGTCTGTAATCTGTAAGAGGTATCTCCAACGATTTAGCCCCAACAGAACTTGTCGTCATAGAATAAACAACAAATGACGGCGCTGCCATAATAGCCTCATCACCAGGCCCCATGAATGTCCTGACAGCTATATCTATCAGTTCATTGGAGCCATTGCCAAGAATTATCTCGTCCGCCCCTGTACTTAGTTTTTCGGAAATGGCACTTTTCAGGTAATAACCTTCTCCTTCAGGATAACGGCTCAACTCGCTGCCGTTGTGAAGGAAGTCACGCAATGCCTTTAGTGCCTTTTGAGACGGACCGAGAGGATTCTCGTTGGATGCGAGTTTTATGCTGTCCTTTATACCAAGTTCACGCTCAAGCTCCTTAACAGGCTTTCCGGGCACATACGGCTTTATCCTGGAAACATACTCCAGGGGCATTATCTTATTTTCAGACCTATTTTTTGACACGATGCTATTCCCTCTCGGTTCTCTCGTCGATAGGATATGAGCCAAGATGTTTTAAATAAAGGCATGTCTCTTTTATTCCTTCTATCGCTTTTCTGACCTTTTTGTCTTCTATATGACCTTCCATATCGACAAAGAAGATGTACTCCCATGCCCTCCTCTTTGAAGGCCTCGATTCTATTTTTGTGAGGTTTATCTTCGATTTTCTGAATGGAAGCAGCACATCATAAAGGGCTCCCGGCCTGTCCTTCACAGAAAACAGTATGGATGTCTTATCCTTACCCGATTTTGACGGGTAATCCTTTGATATCACCAGAAACCTTGTATAGTTGTTTTTATTGTCCTCTATATGCCTCTCCACAAACTGCAAATCGTAGACCCTCGCAGCAAGCTCGCTCGCAATAGCAGCAGCCTCTTCGTCCTGCGAAGCAATCTCTGCTGCCCTCGCAGTGCTCGTGGATTCGAGTATCGGGATATCCGGCATATTTGCCTCAAGCCAGACCCTGCACTGGGCAGTTGCCTGTGGGTGTGAATATATCTTTTTCACCTTTTCCCTTTCCCCGCTTTTTGACAGGAGGTTGTGCGAAACCTCCAGAAGAACTTCTGCTGATATTTTCAGGTCGTAATCCATGAACATGTCAAGGGTATAGCTGACAACACCTTCATTGGAATTTTCTATGGGCACAACCCCATAATCAACCCTTCCGCTTTCTGTTTCATCAAACACAGCCTTTATACTGTCAACAGGGATATACCTGACGGAAGAACCAAAATGTCTCATTGCAGCAAGATTGGTAAATGTACCTTCAGGCCCGAGATATGCCACTTTGAGGGGTTCTTCGAGGGAAAGGGATGCTGACATTATTTCCCTGAAAATGACCTTCAATGCATCGTTGGGGAACGGTCCCTTATTTAATTCAGTGATGCGCTCAAGGATTGCCCTCTCGCGTTCAGGGGAGTAAAATTTGAGGTTTGCCTTTCTCTTTATATTGGCTATATCTATGGCTATATTAGCCCTTTTATTTAAAAGCTCGATTATCCCCGCATCGATTCTGTCTATTTCTTCTCTGAGTTTTTCGAGGCTGGCGTTTATCTCTTTGTTTTCAGACATAGTTTTTAATGATACAGCAATATATACTGATTTTTCAATGTTTAAAGCCAAATTCGCAAGTATTGCTTAGCATATGGCAGCAGGTGTGCTGAAAAGACTTTACACTTCGGAATATTGTAAAACATCATCTTGAATCCGTCACCTACTACATTTCTATCTATTTAGGCAAAAAACGTTAAGAGTCTTCTGGTATGCACAAAGAACAACGACTTTGTAAAGGCTTTGATGCATACCTGCTGCCATACATTGCGTAATTCAGGTTAAAGCCTGTGGAGCCTTATGATATTCGGTTTGCCCAAGAATGGAGAGCTTGCGACGAATACAATGTTGTCGCCTTTTTTAACCAATTGCTCCTTTATCAGGGATTTTTCTATCTCTGACATAAACTTCGCATCGAGGATTTCCATATCGCTGTGCCTTATCAATTTCGCTACTATTCCCCAATAAAGCGGAATTCTTCTTAAAACTGTTTCGTCCGGAGTAAAGGCTATTACAGGCACATCCGGCCTTAGCTTAGATATAAGCATTGCAGTAAATCCTGAATTGCTAAATACCACGATAGCCTTTGCACCTATGTCATGAGCTGCCTTACATGCTCCATCTGCGACAGCCTCTGCAAAGGTATTTCCAATCTGGTATTTAGACATTGAATGGTAGCCCACATTCTGTTCTGTATACCGTATTATCATGTCCATCATCTTCACAGACTCAACCGGATATTTACCGACCGTTGTTTCTGCAGAAAGCATCAACGCATCCGTACCATCCAGAACAGCATTTGCAACATCCGTTGCCTCGGCCCTTGTAGGCCTTGTATGCTGCGTCATAGATTCAAGCATCTGCGTGGCTGTTATGACAAGCTTGCCCTTTTTGTTTGCGAGGTCTATGAGCATCTTCTGGAGCACGGGAACCTTTTCTGTAGGCATTTCTACGCCAAGGTCACCCCTCGCTACCATGATCCCGTCAACCATGCCCATAATCTCGTTGATATTATCCAGAGCCTCCGGTTTTTCTATCTTGGCTATTATGGGTGGCAGCTTTACCCTCTTCCTTTTTGCCCAATCCATTACAAGTTTTATATCCTCTGTCGTTCTTACAAATGATATGGCGACATAATCAACACCCATTTTGAGTCCGAATTCGAGGTCTCTCCTGTCCTTTTCTGTAAAGGCAGGCAGTGTTGTCTTTGAAGTCGGCAGGTTGACACCCTTTTTAGATTTTACAATCCCTCCCTCCAGAACCTTTGCAGTTAAGGCATCCTTTACCCTACCTGTAACGCCGAGCTTTATTAGTCCGTCATCTATGAGTATCCTGTCGCCGGCTTTTACATCCTTTAATAAGGCTGGATAAGTAATGAACAAATTCTTTTTATCGCTTATTTCCTTTCCAGAACGTAGAAAAATCTTATCTCCTGTTTTCAAAACTATACTGCCGCCCTCGATATCGCCCAACCTTATCTTTATGCCCTGCAGGTCCTGAAGGATAGATACTATTCTGTTCTGTTTTGATGATTCCTCACGAACAAGAGATGCAACCTTTTGATGGGTTTCATAATCTCCGTGGGAAAAGTTCAATCGGGCAACATCCATGCCGCTTTTAATTAATTCGCTGATTACCTTTCTGCTACTGGATGCAGGACCGATCGTGCAGACTATCTTGGCTTTACGCATATTACGACACCTTCAATCCTTTCTCTGTTTTTCTAACCCTTATATGCCTCTGCCAGTTCTCTCCTCTTTCTTTAAAGTCAGACCTGTAGTGCGCTCCGACGCTCCCCTTTCTCTCCAGCGCCGCCTCTGTAATCATACATGCAACTGTTAGCATGTTCTTTAACTCAAGCCTGCGCCTCGTATTGAAATCCATTTCGAGTATATGCTTCCACTCCGATAATCGCTCCATTGCCTCATTAAGAGAAACGCCGCACCTTATTATCCCGACCTTTTCCCACATTAGCCTCCTGAGCGATGTTCTCACCTCTTCCAGATCAAATCCATGAGAGTTTAGAGTCATGGGTTTAGAGTTTAGGACTTTTAAATCTTTTTTTACTCTTAACTCCGAACTCTGAACTCTGAACTCTGCAGCGGCAACTCCTGCCCTGTATCCATACACAAGCCCTTCAAGGAGGCTGTTGCTTGCAAGCCTGTTTGCGCCGTGAACGCCTGTGCATGCGACCTCTCCTGCTGCATACAATCCCGCAATATTTGTTGCACCATCGAGGTCTGTTTTCACACCACCCATCATGTAATGGGCTGCCGGGGAAACAGGTATCAAATCCTTTGTTATGTTCAGGTCGTACTGAAGGCACGTGGAATAAATCCTCGGAAATCTTTTCTTAACGAATTCTGCATCCTTGTGCGTGAGATCGAGATATACATGGCTGCTGTTTGTCCTGACCATCTCCGATATAATCGCCCTCGAGACCACATCCCTCGGCGCAAGCTCTGCATCTGAATGGTAGTTCTTCATAAACGGCTCTTTAAATATATTTCTCAGAATTGCTCCTTCCCCTCTCATTGCCTCGCTCAATAGAAACTGCGGGGCAGCCGGCGCAAAAAGCACGGTGGGATGAAACTGCACAAACTCCATATCTTCAAGAATAGCTCTTGCTCTGAACGCAATAGCCATGCCGTCTCCTGTAGCAACAGCAGGATTTGTTGTCCTCGAAAACACCTGCCCTGCGCCTCCTGTTGCCAGCAATGTTGCCTTCGCATGAACAGCAATAATATCGCCGTCTTTTAATGCATATGCCCCGAGACATCTTTCATCTTCAACAATAAGGTCGATTGCCGTGCAAAATTGAAGTCTCTGTATATTTTTGAATGTTCTGACCTTATTTATAAGCACTCTTTCCAGTTCCCTGCCTGTAGAGTCTCCGTGGGCATGAAGTATCCTGCGCCTCGAATGTGCTGCCTCCATGGTAAAGGAAAGCTTTGTCCCTTCCTTGTCAAACTCCGCACCCCACTCTATAAGCTCAAGGATTCTTGCAGGACCTTCTTCCACGAGCACCCTTACTGCTTCTTCCTTGCAGAGGCCATCGCCTGCCTTTATGGTATCTTCGAAGTGGATGCCTACTTCGTCTTCATCGCTCAGTACAACTGCTACCCCTCCCTGTGCATACTCTGTGCTGCTTTCTGTGGGGATGTCTTTAGTAACAACAGTAACCCTGCCGTGCCGGGCAAGCTCTATAGCTGCCCTAAGCCCTGCAACGCCGCTGCCGATGACAAGGAAATCTGTATCAATGGTTTGCATTTTATCGCCTGCCTGTTCCTTTTAATTACATCTTCTTATGGCACCGTGCACAGAATTCTGCCTTATTTGAAGCAAATGCCTTTTCGCCGTCATGGCATTTGCCGCAGTATTTTCCCTTAATAATCTCAACCATCTTCATTTTTGCATATCCCTTTTTCATCATGAACGGGTCGGGATGGCAGTCACTGCACTTAAAACCTTTCTGAGCATGGACCCCGCCGTCGAAAACGACAGTGCTTATACCTGTCTTCCATTCCAGAACCCTTCCAATCGGAACCGCCGTAGCAGCACCAACAAGAAAAAACATTATCAGCACTACAGTCAAAATCCGGCCTGCCAAAATCTTCATCTCTCCCCCTCCGCAATATATGTGTAATGTTATTATTTTCCGTAAAAGCAGATGTGATAATTTATCATAGAACATTAAGGAATTAAAGTGCATCCTTGACTACATATTGCCGTTTTAAATAAAATCCATCATAAAATCATATCGGAGGAGGATTTTTAAATGTCTGAGGAAAAACTCGAAGAATCCCTGAAAGGATATAAAGAAAAGATCAGCCCGGTTGTAAAAGCCACATTGTCATGGGATAGAGATCTTATATTTGTGGGCAGAACAAATGAGGGATATGAGATAGAGTTCGATGCCCATGTGCAGTGGGGATGCAAACCAACAGATGCATTACTCCTTAGCCTTGCAGGATGCATGGGAATCGATGTAGTGATGTTCCTTCAAAAGATGAAGGTGGAAATCGCAAATTTCAGGATGGACATTATTGGAGAGAGAAATCCAACCCCTCCACAATATTTCAAGGCAGTGGAGATGGTATTAAATATAGCTGGGAAAAACCTGGATTCCAGAAAGGTTGAGCGTGCAATATCGCTCTCCCACGAAAAGTACTGCTCTGTCTATAACTCCCTGAGGAAGGATATGGATGTAAAGGTAAAGTACATCCTCGAAGAAAGAGAGCCGTCAAAAGAGATAAGCGATTGATGCTCTCAGGAATTATTGCACCAACAAAATCAGAAGCTGATTTGGTCATAAGACAGCTTTCTGAAAAAGAAGAGATCTCTATACAGGGAAAGTACTTCTATAAAGGTTCGTTAGGTAAAAATATTCATGCAGTTATTTGTATATGCGGTATAGGCAAGGCTAATGCCGCTCACGGGGCAGCACTCCTAATAGAGAGATTCAAGCCCAACTTAGTATATGTCATTGGTGTTGGAGGAGCGTATCCTTCATCGGGATTGCATATCGGAGATATAGTAATTGCGGAAAAAGAGATTTACGGAGATGAAGGTCTGTCATCAAAAGATGGCTTTCGTACGCTGAATGAAATATTAGATGTTCAGAATGAATTCATTATGTACATACCGGAACAATTAATCGAACAAAAAAACAAAGGCACATTTGTTACAGTCTCAACATGCACAGGCACCCTGGAAAAGGGGAAAGAGATAGAAAAAAGATTCAATGCAATTTGCGAAAATATGGAGGGCGCTGCAATCGCCCATATATGTGCATTTTCAGGAATTCCAGCAGCAGAGATAAGGGGAATAAGCAATATTATCGAAGACAGGACAGCAGCACCTCTCAATAAAGCCGACATTATAAAAGCCGCTGAGAATGCACAAAGGTTTTTGTTAGAACATATAGGACAAGCCTGTGCATGATATTAGAGCAGCCTGGACAGCCTTTAATAAACCTTATTTTGATTCATACAATGCCATCACATCATCCCTTGTTACAACCGCTTCCACAAGCCTATAGTCAACCTTGATACCCTTCAATTGCTCCATTATGTTTTCATATCCGCCTTCCTGCCTGTCAACAAGGGCTATAACCTTCACTATCTGAAGTCCTGCCTCCCTTGCCCTCGTTATAGCCTCAATAGTTGATTTGCCTGTTGTAATAACATCGTCAACAATAACAACTCTATCCCCTGCCTTTACATCGCCTTCGATCCATTGCATTGTCCCGTGAGACTTTGCACTCTTTCTTACTACAAAGGCTTCGATTGGTTTTTTCTTAAGATAAGATGTATACGCCACTGCATCCGCTATGGGGTCTGCACCGAGGGTGAGGCCTCCTATGCCTTTAACTTTCATGTCTTTTATCATATCAAAAATAATATTGCCTATGAGATACATGCCCTCGGGATTAAGCGTTACCATCTTGCAGTTGAAATAATAATTGCTCATTCTCCCTGAAACCAGCTTAAATATTGGTTCTTCGCTGTATTTAAAAGCCCTTTCGTAAATTAACCGAATCAATCTTTCCCTCATAAAACCTCCTGTCGAATTCAGGCACTATTATAACATCTTCGCATATCCGTTGACTTACAGAAAGAAAACCGATTATTGTAAACACATGAAGCTTATATTGTTCGATATTGACGGCAGGTTCATTGATTCAGGCGGTGCAGGAACACGCTCTTTGGACATTGCTTCAAGGAGCGTTTTTCCATTGACAGATGCCTTTTAAAAGGCAATAAAAGGGGTATAGCATGGCAAAGATAATGGAAGGAAAGAGGCTTGCAGAGGAGATAAAAAACAATGTAAAGCAGAAAGTCGAGATGCTCGGCGGCATGGGTATTGACGTAGGACTCGCATTAATGCTCGTAGGGGATAACCTATCATCAAAGCAATATCTTTCTGCCACCCTAAAGGCATGCAAAAGCACAGACATAACACCTTACGAATACAGGTTTCCAGAATCGGTCAGCATGAACGAACTATTAAACACTGTACATGCTATAAATAACGATGAACGCATTCACGGGCTGCTCGTGTTCTTTCCCCTTCCGAGAAGGATAAACAGCAGGAAAATCGTAAACTCAATACTTCCTGAAAAGGATGTTGACGGCCTCGGCTCAATTCCAATAGGAAAGTTTGCTGCTGAGGAATCAACGCTCCAGCTTTACTCAAAACAGTACGATCCGGCAGTAGCACAACATCTGGGTTTCTTGCCGTGCACTCCGTTTGGGGTAATAAGACTGCTTGAATATTATAATGTGGAAATAAAAGGAAAACATGCTGTAGTAATAGGAAAAAGCCTCGCGGTGGGAAAACCACTGTCCCTCATGCTTTTGACAAAAGAGGCAACTGTCACCGTCTGCCACAGGGAGACAAAGAATCTTGCAGAGATGACGCGGCAGGCAGATATTTTATGCGTTGCTGCAGGAATGCCGAATCTCATCACTGGTGACATGGTGAAAGACGGTGTCGTTGTTGTTGATATAGGAATAAATGTCCTCGAAAACAGCCGTGTGGTTGGTGATATAGATTTCGATAGCGTATCAAAAAAGGCGTCCCTGATTACGCCTGTGCCAGGCGGTGTAGGACCTGTAACTATCGCAATGCTTCTTGAGAATACCGTGAAATCGGCAAAGGCAAGGATTTAAATTAAGGAGTGTTACTCAGGGGCATGGCTGTTACTCTTTTTCTTCGATGGTCTTCTGTTCATTTTTTTCGTCTATTGTCGAGTCCTTTTTTAATCGCCGCTGTCTCTTTTCCTCCTGTTTCTTCTGCCTCAATAATTCTTTTTTTCTCTTCTCGCTCTTATATGCTCCGGCTCTTGCCAAGGGTCCTCCTCTCAATGAAATTCGTCTTTATGCCTGTCTAAGCTTTGTTATACTTTATCGCTATGTCATACTCGATACTTGCATGGTCAGGAGCATGAGTATCGGTCTTTCCACAACAAACAAGAGCCCCCTTTCTCACCCTCTTATGGGTTTTAACCATGTCGTCAACTACAGATGTCAGGTCAAAACCGCCCCCATCACATCCTTTTATCACACAATCCATCTTAAAATAGGCATAAGAGGCAGGGAAGATATTTACGGTACGCAGCATAAGAACAGGATTTGGTCCTTTCTGATAATAGGTCATATGGATTACAATGCCTGAAACATGAGGAAACCGTTCTGAAACAAGACCGGCAGCAGACCTGCTCTGCTTTTTTAATGCCATCTTTGCAGCATAATTATTTCTATTAGTCATTATCTCCTCTAAGATAGAATCCCCCCTGCAGTGCAGTAGCAGGGGGGATATTGTCAATTACATCTTCACTACATTGATTGCCTTGGGGCCTTTCGGTCCCTTTTCGGTATCAAAGCTGACTGAGTCACCCTCGGCAAGGGACTTGAATCCATTGCTCTGGATGGAAGAATAGTGGACAAAGACATCACTGCCGTCTTCGCTTGTTATAAAGCCAAAACCCTTGGATTCATTGAACCACTTCACTGTTCCATTAACCATTCCTTTTACCTCCTTACTTACAAACTAAAGCCCCAGAAACTGTTACCTTAATAAAAAAGGCCACAAAGCTAAAAGTCTTTGTGGCCTTACCAGTTCAAAAACTTCTGAAACTCCGTATTTATAATGGCACATTCGCCTACAAAAAATCAACCTGCCATTAAATACAAAGATTAAGGCAGCGGCTGGATATTCTGAATTGCGTCTTTGACGATTTCTCTCACATTTGCATCAGCATCGTTTTCAGCACTCAAAAGGAAAGGAAGTGCATCCTGATGTTTTATAATGTCAAGAAGATTTGCTCCATCCCCTCTAATAGTGGGATTTTCGTCCTTCAGGAGTTCCGCAATATCTGGAATCATCCTTATGAGCGGCTCTGGCTTATACTTTATCAGTTCCTCAACAAGCGCAGTAGCCCCAAGCCTCACACGCACTCTTTCGTCCTTTATCATATCGATTATCATTGGGAAAAGGCCTTCATCATGCTTAAACATATCAATGATATTCTCGAGAAATCCTTTCTCCATGTAATCCAGAACCATTGCCTTTAATTCATTATCCATGCCAGTCGTACCTTCTCCTCTTCCTGTGGAAGATATACTTCTCCGCCGAAAGCGCAGCAATACACCCATGCGCTGCTGCAACCACAACCTGCCTCACCTCCGTACATGTCACATCCCCTGCACTGAAAACACCCGGAATATTTGTCTCCATCATCTTGTTTGTGGACACGCACTCCTCCTCCGAGACCTCAACTGCACCCTGAAGAAAATCGATTACAGGCTTGCTTCCATGAAGATAGACAAATACTCCTGAAAGCTCGATATCTCTTTCACTTCCTTCTGCATCTTTCAGCCTTATCCTCTCAACAAGCTCATCTCCTTCTATTGAAGTTACCGTGTTGCCTAAAATAACTTTTAAATTCGGAATCTTTAATGCAGGATAGTCGTCATCCACCTTCAATTTCTTAGACGGCGATATGAGATAAACCGTCTCTGCGAACTTCGACAAATACGCTGCCTCCTTTGCTGCCTCTTCGGAATCGCCTAAAACGCATACGGTCTTACCCTTAAAAAATGCGGCGTCGCAGACAGCGCAGTAGCTTACGCCCCTGCCAAGAAAATCAGCCTCGCCTTTAATAGTAGGCTTCCTTCCCATAGAACCTGTAGCAATAATAACGGTCTTCCCTTCATACGTTTTATCCATTGTAAAGATCTGTTTTGTCTCTCCTTCAAGCGAAACGCCTATGACCTGCGCCTCAACATACTCTGCACCGAAATCAATGGCCTGCTTGCGGAATATATCGAGCAATTCCTTGCCTGTTACAGGCCTTTCGAGGCCGGGATAATTCTCTATCAGGCTTGCAAATGCAAGTGCGCCTGCAGTTGCAGATTTATCCAACACCACTGTTTTCAACTTTGCCCTCGATGCATACTGGGCAGCGCTGAGACCACCAGGGCCACCGCCGATTATAACTACATCATATAACTCCGACATAAGACCTCCTAAAATCCCTTTATTAGATTATAATACGTATCCCTCTGCGCAGCCTTGAATCCTGCGCTTTTTATTGCCTGTATTATGTCCTCTTTCGATACACGGTAACTCACGCCTGCTGCCCTGACAACATTCTCCTCGATCATTGTAGAGCCGAAATCATTGGCTCCAAATCTCAATGCAACCTGTGCAAGTTTCAGTCCCTGCGTAACCCATGATGCCTGAATGTTTCTCACGTTATCGAGATAAATCCTCGAAAGCGCAAGCACTCTTAAATAATCAACAGCAGTGGCTCCCCACGGGGACAGTCCCGATTCTACGACTTCGCCCAAAGCCATTGATGAACCAGTCCGTAAATCTGGGACAGTCCCCTCTGACTTCCGACTTAATTCAGTATTTTTCGGTTGAAACGACCATGGGATAAATGCGGTAAAGCCTCCTGTTTTGTCCTGAAGACTTCTAATTGCATCGAGGTGCTCGATTATATCTTCAGGTTCTTCAACGCTTCCGAACATCATGGTTGCTGTTGTCCTCATACCGATATTATGCGCCTCTTCCATGACATTCAGCCATTGAGAAGACTTTATCTTCTTAGGGCTCAAAACCTCTCTGACCCTGTCTGAGAGTATTTCAGCACCGCCGCCTGGAATTGAATCCAGTCCTGCCTGTCTCAATATCAGCAAGGTCTCTCTGATTGTAATGTCATGCCTTTCTGCAAGGTAATTTACTTCTGGTGGTGAGAAGCCGTGTATGTTTATAGAATACCTGTCCTTAATAGATTTAAGAAGGTCGGTATAGTAATCCAAGCCAAGTTCGGGATGTATCCCTCCCTGAAGGAGAATCTGCGTACCGCCGAGGGCGATGGTCTCGTCTATCTTTCTGAATATCTCATCTTTATCTAAAAGATATGCATCAGGGCTTTCCATATCCCGGTAAAAAGCGCAGAATTTGCACTTATTGATACAAACATTTGTGTAATTGATATTCCGGTCAACGATAAAGGTAACAATGCCTTCCGGATGAAGTTCTTTTCTGATATTGTCAGCATGTTCTCCGAGAGCAAGAATATCGGAATTCTTCAAGAGTTTTAATGCTGTTTGTTTATCTATCCTATTCATAGCTCATTATAAAAAGCATCCCTTTGCACAGGTATTTTTCCTGCCCTTTTTATAAGATGCATCAACTCTTCCCTCGTCATTCCCTCTTCGGTCATTGCTCCTGCCGAATGTGTTATCTTTTCCTCTATGATTGTGCCGTCAATATCATCTGCACCAAATAAAAGCGCAACCTGAGAAATCTTTTCACCAAGCATTATCCAGTAAGCCTTGATATGATCGAAGTTGTCAAGCACAAGCCTGCTTACTGCAATAGTCTTTAAGTCGTCTATTCCCGAAGAATAGAATCCACCTATTTCTGTGTTTTTGGGATGATATGCGAGGGGGATGAATGCCTGAAATCCGCCTGTCCTGTCCTGCAAATCCCTGAGTTTGAAAAGATGGTCAACCCTGTCCCCGATGCCTTCGAGATGTCCGTAAAGCATGGTTGCATTCGTCTTTATTCCAACCCTGTGTGCAGTCTCCATTACCTCAAGCCATCTGTCACCGGATATCTTTTCGGGACAAAGCTTATTTCTTATGCCTTCTGCGAATATCTCCGCACCGCCACCCGGCATGAGATCGAGGCCGCTCTTTTTAAGCTCCATCAAGGTTTCTTCAAGACTTAAACCACTTATCTTTGACATATAATCAATCTCCACTGCTGTGAATGCCTTGATGGCAATGGGTGGAAATTCCTTCTTTATAGCTGAAAGCATATTGAGATAATATTCAAAAGGCCAGTCTGGATGAAGGCCTCCGACGATGTGAACCTCTGAAAAACCGTGATCAGTGACCCGTGAGCCGTGACCGTCTTTTAGTTTTTCAATAATTTCCTCTATCGTCAATTCATAAGCTCCTTCTTCTCCTTTTGAGCGGCTGAAGGCGCAGAATTTACACCTGTTGACACAGATATTGGTAGGATTGATATGCCGGTTAACTATAAAGTATGCGTTTTTACCATTCTTGTTTTCTGCTACATGGGATGCAAGTCTGCCGATGGCGAACAAGTCATCGCTTTGAAACAATGCAACCGCATCTTCTTTTGTTAGCCTCTGGCCTGAAAAGACTTTATCCCTTATGGAATCGAGCATTTATCATTATAAAACAAAGATGCCAAAATGTTAAAATATTTAGATGTCAAACAGTGAATTAATAATCGAAGGAGCTCGACAGAATAACCTCAAAAATATTTCCCTCAGACTGCCACACAACAAAGTCATTGCGATCACTGGTGTTTCGGGCTCTGGAAAATCTTCCCTTGCATTTGACACCATCTTTGCTGAAGGCCAGTGGAGATTCATAGAATCGCTGTCAACCTATGCACGCCTTTTCCTTGAAAAGCTTGATAGGCCGGATGTTGATGCCATATACAATATAAGGCCTGCCATTGCCCTTGAGCAGAAAAACCCTGTAAAAGGCTCCCGCTCTACTGTCGGGACATTAACAGAGCTTTATGACTTATTCAGGGTTCTATACTCCAGAATTGCCACTCCATATTGTCCAAATTGCGGCAAAGAGATAAGGAAATGGGACCCGTCACAGATAGTCTCCGAGCTTCTGGAAAAATATCGGGATGAAAAGGCGGTTATCCTATTCGAGACTGGGGAATCCGTGGAAGGCCTCAAACAGAGGGGATTTTACAGGGTGTGGATAGACGGAGAAGTCAGAGACATTGATAATTTCAAATCTCAAATCTCAAATTTCAAATTCGTGGAGGTCGTGCTTGATCGGCTTGTTATAAGAGACGAGCCTCGTTTGTCTGACTCCATAGAGATGGCATGGAAAGAGGGCAAAGAGAGGCTGAAAATAGTCATATTTAAAGAAACAAGCAGAGAGGTATTAAAATTTTCTTCTAAAAATTCCTGCGATGACTGCAATATAGAACTGCCTGAGCCAACTCCAATCCTCTTTTCCTTCAATCATCCTGTATGCGCATGTCCTGAATGCAAGGGTTTCGGGAATGTCCTCATTTATGACGAGGATATTATAGTGCCGGACAAATATGTATCGCTGTCTGAGGGCGCTATCGAAATGTGGGAAAAGCCTGTGGCCAGATGGTGGAAAGACCAGATGATAAAAGGGGCTAAAAAAAGTGGCATAGATATAAACAAGCCCTACAATGAACTGACAAAGGAAGAAAAAGACACTATCTTCAAGGGAAACCAGCACTTTTACGGTATCAATGACTTCTTTGAAGAATTGGAGAGCAAGAGATACAAGCTCCATGTGAGGGTATTTCTGAGCAGATATAGAAGTCCGGTAACATGTCCGAAATGCAAGGGCAGAAGGCTCTGCGAAAATGCTCTCGCATACAGGATAGACGGTATCGATATAGCTGAACTCTCCAATATGCCTGTATCCACGATTCTACAATGGTTCAAGACACTTCAGCTATCGCCCATGCAAAAGGAGATTTCGAAAGAGGCTGTGAGGCAAATTATCATAAAGCTCCAGTTCCTTAAAAGGGTCGGTCTTGATTATCTCACCCTGAGCAGACAGGCAAAGACCCTGTCAGGCGGTGAATACCAGAGGGTAAATCTATCCAACCAGTTGGCGTCAGCACTTACAGGAACACTCTATGTCCTTGACGAGCCGACTATTGGGCTCCATCCGAGAGATACAAGGAGGATTGCGGAGATAATACGGGAACTGTCTTCTCTCGGAAATACCATAATCGTTGTGGAACACGACAGGGACATTATATCTTTTAGCGACTGGGTTGTGGAGATGGGGCCTGGAGGAGGACACATGGGAGGCGAGGTCGTATTTTCAGGACCAATGGAAGAATTTTTAAAAACCGATACACTTACTGCTAAATATATAAAGGGCATCACCAATCAACAGGCAGCAGCCATGAAACATAAAACTAAAGATTTCAGAGCACGAACCATTGATTATTTAACACTGCATGGTGCATCAGGGAACAACCTCAAAAATATAACTCTGAAAATTCCCCTCGAAACCCTCACTGTTGTTACAGGGGTATCAGGCTCTGGGAAGAGCACTCTCATTGTCGAGACCCTGTACCTTGCCATGGCAAGGCATTTCAGGATTGAGCCTGAACATCCGCTCCCTTATAAAGAAATTAGCGGACTCGAAAGGATTAAGGGAGTGAGGCTCATCAACCAGACACCCATCGGTAAGACGCCGAGATCGAATCCATTGACATACCTCAAGATATTCGATCCCGTTAGAAAGCTTTTTGCGCAGCAGATGGAGGCAAGGGCACACGGTTATGCCCCAGGCTTTTTCTCATTCAATGTTCCGGGCGGGAGATGCGAGACATGCAAGGGAGAAGGCTATCAGAGAATGGAGATGTATTTCTTTGAGGATATATTTGTGAGGTGTGAGGATTGCAAAGGAAGGAGATACAAAGAAGAGGCGCTAAGGGTCACCTATAAAGGCAAAAATATAAGCGAAATACTCGAGATGACAGTGGACGAGGCATTCGACTTCTTTTCAGGGGTATCCGAAATAGGTTCAAAACTCGCATTAATGAAAGACATCGGCCTCGGCTATCTCAGGCTTGGACAGCCTGCCACGACCCTTTCAGGCGGAGAGGCACAGAGATTGAAGATATGTGCAGAACTGGACGTAAGGGGGACTCAGTCCCCCTTACGAAAACCCACTGAGGCAAAAGGCATGCTCTACATACTCGATGAGCCGACCGTAGGTCTACATCACAATGACGTTTTGAAGTTCATGAAGATTATAAGAAAGCTGATTGAATCGGGCAACACAGCGGTCATCATCGAGCACAATCTCGATGTAATAAGTCAGGCTGACTGGGTTATAGACCTCGGACCCGAGGGTGGCGATAAAGGAGGCAATATAATATTTGAGGGCACCCCTGAAGAATTGAAGAGGGCAGAAGGTTCATACACAGGGCAATACTTAAAGGAATATTGTCAACCTTGACAAGTTTGTTATTCGGTGTCAAAATTTTTTATGAAGTGGTATGTTCCGCCAAAAAGATGAATATTACAGAGGAGCAGAATGGATGAGTTTAACAAGAAATTCATCGCTGATTGGAAACCACTGTCCATTATTAAACCCGAAATACAGATGCTCATAACCGTCCTCTCCGACTACAATCTTAATCCCAACAACAATGCGGCCATCAGGAGCAGGTAGCCTTCTCATCTGTCCATCCTGAAAGAGTCTGTTTAATTCTTTATTTAAAAGCGAAAGCACCTCGGCTTCTATATTAATTGTCGTGCCCTTTGCATACTTTGATGCTTCCTTTTTAATCTGCTGCATCTTGGCATACAGCGTCTCGCTGACAGAAATATTCGGATAAACATCCAGAAATGCCTTATGGACAGTCATGCCGTTGGCCTTTTCTTCGAATATGTGATGTAAGGTCAATCCTCCCAAATGAACTATCTTTTCATATCTGTCCACAACAATGTTTTCTTCAGCGATTTTCTTAGTGGTGTCTTCCTGCCTTATTATTTCGGCCTTATTATCCGTCTGTTCCACCGTGACTTTGACATGCTGATCTTCAACCTTCCCTGCCTTATGCGGCTTTTCCATTTTTAGTCTTGCATGTCTTTCTTGCGAATGCCTCTTTTCAACAACATATTCCTCCTGCTCTTTTTCAGAGATATTATCCGTGGATGTTATTTCTTCGGACTCCTTTGCGGCCTTCTTATCGGTAAGAAAAAAGGATGCGAATATAACAAATGCCAGCAATCCGGCCACTACAATCAACCATTCAAGCCTGTATTCTCCCCATCTGGTCATGTTTCAATTATATCAAATTTTTCAGTTAAGCAATTACCCAAATCCAGCGATAAGGATGGGGCTCTGAAGTGAATAGCGATGTTTTGGTAACAGTTCTTTGTGATTGGAGCGTTAAACAGCCGCAAGTGTTTGAACCCGAAGGGTGAGTTTTGCGGCTGTAGCGTAAGGAGTATTAGAACTGTCAAAACAGAGCTTCTGAACGAAAGAGACTTATCCTTATCGCTGGATCACAGAATTAAAAATATAATCGAAAAAAGCCTTATCTATAAAAAATCCAATTTCAATGCATAAAATTTTTTCTGGGAGATTCAATTCCTTTAGTTTCACCATATCTTTCTCTGTTGTAACCAAAAAGTCACAAGTCAGATCTTTGTACTGTTTTTTTAAATAATCTATATCGGTTTTTGTATATTTATAATGGTCTCTATACGCCCTGAATCCCCTTGCCTCTCCTGCAATGGATAAAACAGTATGCCTGAATGAATCTGGATTTGCTATACCGCAGAAGGCGTAAACCTTTTTATCTTTTAGCATTTCAATCGGATATTCGTTGCCATCCATATCTCTGACCTTATGTATCCTGTGCTCGGAAAAATAAACAGGCGCTTCGGGATTAATATCTCTAAGCTCGTCTGACAACGCCTTGTTTTTTGTTTTTGTCACTACAAATATATCCGCCCTTTTTAATTCATTTAACGGCTCTCTCATCGGGCCTATTGGAAGCATTCTCCTGTTTCCGAAGGGATTCAAGCCGTCTATTAAAACAACATCAATATCTCTGTGTAGTTTCCAGTGTTGGAAGCCATCGTCAAGGATAAAAAGAATAGGTGAATGGGTAGATAAGTGCTGAAGTGCAAACATTCCTCCCTCATATCTATCAGAACATTTTACAATTGGCACATCTTTCAGTCGTTCTGCCATTAATACCGGCTCATCGCCATAAAGCAGTGATGGAGCGATGGAGTGGTGGAGTGATGGAGTAACAAAGCACGGCCCTTTTGCCCTTCCCTTATATCCCCTTGTCAATATTATTGGACTGAAGCCTCTCTTCTTTGCCTCCTCTGCAATGGCAATAGCTGATGGCGTCTTGCCTGTGCCGCCAACTGTTATATTCCCAACGCTGATAACCTTATGAGGAAGATGCTTCTGTCGCTTCAGCTTGTAGCGCTTGTCGAGAGAATAGCCGATGTAGTAAAGAAATTCCAATGGCATCATAGATATTTTCCTATTATCTCCATTGCCCTGTCTGTTGCGCCTGAATTCTTCCCATAAAGTCCCTTTGCAATCTTTCCCATGGATGATATCTTTTCCGGTGAAGTAAGGAGGCTCTTTAATGATTCGTACAGGGTATCCGAATCAACTTTTAATGCCCCCCCACCTCTGTAAAAATCATCAATAAAAGGGAAGTTCTCCATGTGCGGACCGCAGACAATAGCCTTGCCCCAGTATGCAGGCTCAAGTGGATTCTGCCCGCCATGCTCAATAAAACTCCCTCCCATTATTGCCACATCACACGCACCATAAACAGATGAAAGCTCTCCGATGACATCGAGGAGAATAACGACTCCCGTGACCCGTGACCCGTGACCCGTGACATCCGACCTTTTCAAATATTTTATCCCCTTTTTTCCAATCAGTTCTTCAACCTCTCTGAATCTCTCTGGGTGTCGCGGTGCAATGATAAGGTTGATCTGAGGAAAATCTGCTCTTAATTTAATGTATGCATCAATTATCAATTCCTCTTCTGTCCTGTGCGTGCTTCCTGCAATTATTACAAATTCCTTTTCTCTTGCCTGCCTTCTGTCCTCTGTTTTCTGTCTTCTGAATATCCTTGTCCATTCAGGGACAGTAGAAGAAGGTCTTGTATCGAACTTAAAATTGCCGATCGCCTTGATTTTATCGGGTTCTGCACCTAATTCCTTAATCCTTTCTGCATATAATTCATTCTGCATGCAGAAGATGCTCACATTCTTCATGACATCCTTTATAAAAAACCTTAGTTTCTTATACCCGCCAAATGACCTTCCGGATATCCTTCCATTCATCAATAACACAGGAACACCGCTCCTGCCCAAAATCCTGATGGCATTTGGCCATAATTCAGTTTCCATGATGATAAAAAGAGACGGTTTGATGCGCCGCAGCGCGTTTTTTATTGCGAAAGGCAGGTCGAACGGAACATAAATAATCCGCGCAGCATCCCCCAATCTCTCCTTTGCGACTTTCTGTCCTGTATCGGTAACTGTAGAAACGACAATCTCTGCGGCAGGATGTCTTTCCTTTATTTTCTTTATTAACGGCACTGCTGCTATTGCCTCTCCGACAGAGACTGCATGAATCCATATGCAGTGAATGGGTGGATGGGTGAATGGGTGAATAGGTAAACTCAAAAAGCCCGATCTCTCACTAAGCCATCGTCTTCGTAATTCTTTAGGCCGTTTCAGATATTCAAACGGAAATAAAAAAAGAAGGGCCATCAGATACAGTATGTTATATGCCATATACATTTTTAACACCAATTAGGCGATTCTAATTTAGAAAATATATGTCAGGTGCGACGAAAAGACTTTAAACTCTGCACTTGTATTAACATTTATCTTGTATCCGATGATGAAATCTGGAGGTCGTAAAGTTTCCTATAAATACCGCCATTCTTTAAAAGCTCCTCATGCGTCCCCATCTCCAATATTCCGCCTTTTTCCAGTACTATAATCCTGTCTGCCTTCTGCACTGTGGAAAGTCTGTGTGCAATAACAAAGGTAGTCCTGTTTTCCATAAGGGTATCCAGTGCCTTCTGAACCATTGCTTCAGACTCTGTATCAAGGGCTGATGTTGCCTCATCAAGGATTAATATAGGTGGGTTTTTGAGTATTGCGCGCGCTATAGAGAGCCTCTGCCTCTGCCCCCCAGAGATCATAACACCCCTCTCTCCTATTATCGTGTCATAGCCATCAGGGAGTTCAAGGATAAATTCATGGGCATACGCTGCCTTTGCAGCCCTGATTATATTATCCTCTGACGCATCCGGATTGCCGAAGGTTATGTTTGCCCTTACCGTGTCATTAAAGAGAATTACATCCTGGCTGACGAGCCCTATCTGCTGCCTTAATGATTTAAGATTGACATCCACAATATTTACTCCGTCTATATAAATAGCACCGCTTACAGGGTCGTAAAACCTCGGTATCAAATCAACAAGGCTTGTCTTTCCTGCACCGCTTCTTCCCACAATAGCAACAACCTCTCCCTTTTTAACAGTAAGATTTATGTCATTGAGAATATAATGTTTTGATGTTGGATATTTAAAGGATACATTCTTGAATTCTATATAGCTATTCATGGGCTTTATATCGCCCTTCCCCTCGGATTCCTTCTCCCTTTTAAAGAGTTCATCGAGTCTCTCTATTACTGCCTTTGACTGCTGAATGCCGTTATTTGCCGATACAAGCCTCTTTGCAGGCGTATAAATCATAAAAATTGCGGTTAAAAAAGAGAAAAATTCTCCCGGCGAGATGACATCTTTTATCACGAGTTTCCCGCCATACCACAAGACAAAGGCAATTCCAAGTCCACCGATTATCTCCATCATTAATGATGTAAATTCTATAACCCTTGTAGAACGCATGAGTTCCCTGTAGTAATCCTGATTTTTATCCCTGAATATATCTATTAATGAACTCTCCCTGCCAAAAATCTTTATCATTTTTATCCCGGAAAATGTCTCCGAAAGAAATTCCGTTATTACCGAAATCTTTTTCTGGGCCTCTTTACTGATCTTCTTAAGTCTTTTCCCAAGCCTTTGCGCCCCGTAAAAAGCTGATGGAAGAACGGTAACTGCTATCAATGCAAGGTCCCATCTCCTGTAAAATGCAACGAAAAGCAGAACTATTATTGTAGCGCCTTCTACAAAAATGTCTTTAACAGTATATGCAAGAAGTCCTTGCAATTGGCCTGTATCGTTTATCGCTCTTGACAGCAATAAACCCGACGACTCCTTTTTAAAATCATTAACCGGCAAATATAATAAGTGTCCGTACAGTTCACCTCTTATATCCCTTACAACCTTTGCTCCTACTGACCTCATAAGATAAGACTGGAAAAATGAAAAGACCCCTCTCAGCAAATACAACGCAAGAATTGCAAACGGCAGGATGGCCAGAAGGAGTGCATCTCTTTTGACAAATATCCCATCGAGCGCAGGCTTGACAAGCCATGCAAGACCGCCGTTCATACCCGAAATCAGGAGACTTATAACAGCAGCGAGGGCTATCCTGCCCCAATATGGCTTTACAAGGAGCAGTATCCTTTTAAACATTGCTGTAGCCCTCCAGTTCCTCTACAATACCCGCAGCCCTTGAAGATGCCTCTCTGTCCAGGAACAACTTCCTCACCTTTCTCATCTGTGATACCATCTCATTTCTGTAATTCGAATCTGTAATAATTCTGGATAATTCTTCTATAATGTTTTCTATATTAGCATCTTTCTGTAATAATTCTTTAATCCTTAACCCTTGACCATCTATATAATCGAGCAGGATGTTCACAAGGGATATATGTTTCACCTTTACAATAAGCCTTCCTATGAAATACGTCAGCGGCGAAAGCTTATATACAACAACCATTGGAACTCCCACGAGGGCAGCCTGCAGGGCAGATGTCCCTGATGCAATAACCGCAATGTCCGATGCAATAAGGGTCTTTATTGCGTGATGCGTGAAGCGTAATGTGTGATTGGTATTCTTCTCTAATTCATTCATTAAGGATAATGCATCATGGCTTAAATTCGGCGCAATAGGCATTACAAACTGGTAGCCAGGATAGCGTTCCTCCATTTCCCTGATAACATCAGACATTACAGGGAGAAGCCTTTTAATCTCGTGCGCCCTGCTGCCGGGCATGAGTGTCATCACAGGCCTGTCAGGTATGAGTCCAAGCTCTTTCCTGACCGCTGCTTTTAGTTCTTCGGTTTCTATATCCTGAATCCTGAATCCCGAACCATTAATAACCTCCCTTATTTCATCCAGAACAGGATGCCCGACAAATTCGCATGGGATATCGGCATTTCTGTATATCTCCTCTTCAAACGGCAGTACCACGGCCATTTTATCAACCAATTTACCAAGGGTGTTTACCCTTCCCTTTCTCCATGCCCATACCTGTGGACTCACATAATAAAGCACCTTTATCCCGAGCTTCTTAGCTTCCCTCGCAACCTTCATATTGAAATCGGGATAGTCTATTAAGACAATGACCTGTGGATTGAAAGATTTAAGGGCAGATACGACCTTCTTAAAAGTCCTCTTGATTTCGCTGTAAGTCTTTATCGCTTCTGTAATGCCAAAAGAACTGGATATTGTCGAGATAAGATTAACTCCTGCGGCTTGCATCCTATCCCCCCCGACACCGATAATGGTTATCTCAGGATTTCTATCCTTCAGTGTCTTCGCGAGTAAGGCGCCATAGAGTTCGCCGGAACTCTCCCCTGAGACTATCATTACCCTTTTAAGCATTTGTGAATTACTTCGGAGATAAGGCGAATATCTTCCTCATCCAGTTCGGGATAAATAGGCAGGGAAAGAACCTCCTGTGAGACCTGTTCTGTAACCGGGAAATCTCCCTCTCTATACCCTAAAAATCCAGTAGCCTCCTGCAAATGAAGAGGAATAGGATAATAAACAACCGATGATATGCCATGCTCCCTCAGGTATTGCTGTATAAAGTCCCTTTTGTTGCTCCGTATCGTATATTGGTGATACACGTGATAGGCGCCATTTTTTTCCACAGGAGTAATAACTGCGTCAGAAAGCAGGCTGTTATACAGCGAGGCATTCTCACGCCTCTTGTTGTTGTATGTATCGATCCTCCTGAGCTTGACAAGAAGGATACCTGCCTGTATCTCGTCGAGCCTGCTGTTGTATCCGAGACATTCATGCCTGTATCCGCCTTTGGAGCCATGGTTTCTCAGCTTCCTTATCTCATCGGCAACATGGAGGTCATTCAGCGTAATCATACCGCCATCGCCGTACGCCCCTAAATTCTTGCTCGGATAAAAGCTGAAGCATCCGGCGTCGCCAAAGCTTCCTGTTTTCTTTCCGTCCAAATATGCACCGAAAGACTGTGCGCAGTCCTCTATCACCTTGAGATTGTATTTCGATGCAATATCCATAATATTCTTCATGTTAGCCGGATGGCCGAATATATGAACAGGAAGTAGTGCCTTTGTTCTCTCTGTTATTTTCTGTTCGATAAGGGATACATCAATATTGTATGTATCCGGCTCTATATCGACAAAAACCGGCTTTGCTCCCGTGTACAAAATAGCCTCGACTGTGGCAAAAAATGTAAAAGGCGTTGTTATAACCTCGTCCCCTTCTCCTATGCCGAGGGCCTTTAAAGAGAGATGTAGTGCATCTGTACCCGATGCAACGCCTATGGCCTCCTGCACGCCGTGATATTTTTTAATATGATTTTCGAGTTCCATGACCCTCTTGCCGAGTACGTACTGGGAACTCTCCAGCACTTCATTCAGCATTGAAAGGACTTCGTCCTTGATTTCCATGTATTGTTTTTTAAGGTCGATCATCGGCTTCATTTCTTTATTTTTTCTCCTATCTGTAGTGCAATTTTTAGTGCGTCCCTTCCTTCAGTTGCAGAAACCACCGGCCTGCGTCTTGAAACAACACATTCAGCAAAATCCTTTATTTCTTCCTTCAAAGGCTCCTTTTTCTCGATATTTATGGTCTCCTGAATAATTTCATTTGACCCTTTTTTACAAAATCTCTTTATTTCCATATTCTGGTAATCCACGAGCAGGTACGAGTCCTTTTGAAAGATCTTCAGTTTTCTGGATTTTTCAAATGATACCCTGCTCGCCTTCATTAAGGCCTGCACGCCGTTGCTGAATTCAAGCCATGCCATGGCAATGTCGATATTGTCGGTCAGCACCTTTGCTCCTGTTACCTTCATGTCCTTTACATCGGGTATTCCAGAATCACTGCCCTTTAAAAGGGCACGGATTATATCAATATCATGTATCATCAGATCAAGGGTTATATCCACATCTATCCCTCTGCCAAGAAAAGGGGACAACCTCTCTGTCTCGATAAACACCGGTTTATCCATAAGCGAACGAGCAGCAAGGAACACCGGATTAAACCGTTCGAGATGTCCAACCTGAATTATTATCCCTGCCTTATCGGCTGCATCTATCAACCTATCTGCTTCTTCAACGGTTGCAGTGATAGGCTTTTCGATGAGAATATCCTTGCCAGCCTTTATGCAGTCCAGAGCTGTCTGATAATGCATTGTCGTGGGAGTAACTATGCTCAGTGCATCAACACTTCCGAGGATATCCCTGTAATCGCTGTACACCTCACACCCATATTTGTCCGATATTTCCACAGCCCTGTTCCTGTCCGTGTCAACAATGCCAACAAGCCTGACACTGCCCAACTCAGAGCCAAGCTCTGAATAAATACGGGCATGATGCTGCCCCAGATACCCAACGCCTATTACACCGACATTTATCATGCTTAAATCTTTATCTTCTCCAAAACATTATTTTTTGCCGCTTTAAAGCCATTCTTTCTCAAAATACTCAAAATTTCCTTTGAAGCAACTTCCTTTAAAAGCCTCTCCCTTTCTTTTTTCTCAGGAATATCTCTCATTGCCTTCTTTCGTAATTGCCTCAAAAATGCAAGAAAGTGCCCGAAGTTTTTATTATAGAGGAGTTCAAGCTCTTTTCTTACTGCCCTTGCCATGGCAGGGCTTGTACCTGAAGTCGAAATAGCTATAGTCATAGGCCCCCTGCTCACAACAGAAGGAACAATGAAATTCGCCAGCTCAGGCCTGTCAACAACATTGACAAGAAACGGGGCATCCCCGGATACCCTGCTATTTATTTTTTCGTCGGATGTAGCAGCAATAACCAGAAATGCGTTTTTCAGATCTCCCTTTTTATAATTCCTCTTTATGTGTTTTATCCTTCCATTCTTTTTATGCTTTTCAATGGTATAAGTAAGGTCTGGGCTTATTACAGTAACATTGGCTCCTGCACCGAGAAGACTTGCAATCTTTCTTTCAGCAACCTTTCCGCCACCAACGACAATGCAATTTTTTCCGCATAAATCTATGAAGGCAGGATAGTAGTTAGTCATCAATTAATCGGTTATTTGCCTTTAAACTTCTCTAATTCCTTTTTTGCTTCCGGGGCAAATTTGCTTGAAGGGTATTTCTCGATTAATTTATTAAATGCCTCTCTGGCCTTCTCGTCTATCTTAGCCAACTTATATGCCCTTGCCATAAGGATCAATGCCTCATCACCTTTTTTATATTCAGGGAATTGTTTGAGCAGACCTTCAAGCCTGTTTATGGCTGCATTGTACGATCCCTTCTTATAGTAGAACTCGCCGACCATGAGTTCGCCGTCTGCAATCACATTCCTGCACTTCTCCATCCTGAGTTCCAGCACCTCTCTGTAAGGGTTTCTCGGATATAATTCCTTTAATCTCATGAATTCCTGCAGCGCCTTCTGCGCTGCCCCGGAGCCCCTGTCGGGAGACTCGATCTGCGAGAAATATGCCATACCGATCTGATACTGGGCATATGAGGCATATTGATTATCCGGATAAAGCTCCATGAATTTTCTGTACTCCTCGATGCCGATGTCTATGTCACCATCCCTTATGTAGGACTCGGCAATCTTAAGCTGTGCCTGCGGTGCATATTTTTTTGTATTATCCCTGTTCTTCACTTCAAGGAGGACTTTCCTCGCCTCCTCGTATTCCTTGTCATTAATAAGGATATCAGCCTTCGATAGATACCTTTCGGGATCAAACCCCTCCCCTTTCTTCACCGCCTTGCCGCCCCCGCATGAAGTAAGAATAAAGAGCAGAGAGCAGAGAGCAAAGAAAAGAAAAAGCCATTTACCATTTATCATTTGCCATTTTTTCATAGTGTTTATTAAAACCTTTAATGTCCTTTTTAGTCAAGACCATAATCCGCAATAAAACTTTCTGATATATGGATAGCGGGTGTGCCGAAAAGCCTTAAATAGCGATACCTTAGCGCCGAACCATCCCGCTGTTCAAGGGCAACTTCAGTATCACCTTTTGCATTCAGCAGAAAAACAGGCAGAAAAATAATCTCATCGCATTATTTAAGGCTTTGAGTGCATACTGCTATCCATGTTTACGGATTATGGTCAAGGGGTTTTGACTTATAGACAATCTATATTTTAAACTGTCTAACATGGTTCTTGGCTCTTTGCTTGTGTAACCACGAGCCAGTCACAGGAGGGAAAATCAGGTGATAAAAAATATCATGAAGGTAAGCTTAAAGCCATTACTTCTTCTATTGTTTGTTGTTTACTGCTTTCTGCCAGTTGCCGATGTCTATGCCCAGACAAAGGAACCGAAGGCAGGGCAAGATGCATCCCTGAATGCCTTGAAAAACGAAATCCTTTCTTACCTCGAACCTGTTACAGGTAAGATTATTTCCGTTGATGGAAACTCGATTAAAATAGACGTCGGGGCACAAAAATCCGTAAAGGCTGGAATGAGGCTTCATGCCTTCAAGGAGGGTGTGAGTTTTGTCCATCCTGTTACAAAAGAGCCCCTGGGTAAAATTGAAATACCAGTTGGAAGTATTGAAATCACAGCAACAACACCGAATGATGCCTCAGGCATAATAACCAGAGGTAAGCCCGAGGATTTCTTAAATTCAAAGATCAAAATTCCCGGGACAAAGATAAAGGTATTATTCTTTCAGGGCAATGTCGATTGGTTTTTAGGGGATGCCTACTACCAGATGCTCAAAGACAGCGGAAGATTCGAATTGATAGATACAGGGATCGAAAACAACGACGTGTCCAGGATAGTCTCTGAGGCAAGGGCAAAGGGCGCAGAGGCAGTGTTAGTCCTGAACGCAGAGGACTTCACAGACCATATAAATCTGACTCAAAAACTCTTCTGGGCAAGCGATTCTAAGCAGTTTTCGGAAAAAAAGGTACAGGTGAACACCGCCTATGTCAAAGAACTGAGGTTTAAATCAGGATTTTTCGGGCCTAAGGAAGGAGATGTGCTCCTGTCATTTCAGCTTCCCTTTGGGGCACGCCACATTGCAGTAGGAGACGTGGACGGCGATGATAACCCGGATATAGTCATTGCATCTGGGGACTCCATAAGGGTTTACAAGCCCGGAGTTGACCTGAAGCTGTTATGGGAATTCAAAGTGCCGTCAACCAGTGAGGTACTCTGGCTCGATGTTGTTGATGCTAACAAGAACAAGAGAGACGAAATAGTTGTCACATCCATACAGGGTGGAGAGGTTAATTCATATATATACGAATTAAAGGATTCAGGATTTGTCCAGTTGTATAAAGCAAAGGATACCTTCATAAGAAAGCTCACCAGAGTAGATAATAATATTGCAATTGCAGGTCAGGGATATACTAAAAATAACGGTTATGATGGAAGTGTGTTCTCCCTCGTATATGCTGACGGTACATACAAAAAAGGCGATAATATCAAGCTGCCCGAAGGCGTAAACATCTATGATTTCCAGCCTGTCAATTCCTCGGATGGAAAACAGGCCATACTATCATGGGACGACAGGGGCTATCTTAACCTTTACAATGAAAAGGGTGTGAGGATATGGATCAGCAGGGAGGATTTCGGAGGTTTCTCGGCAAAATTTAAAAGGGAGTCCCCAACAGTGATGGTTGACAGGGGAGATTGGTCAGTAAAGGACAGGCTCTTTGTTAAAAGCAATGAAGTCCTTGCACCGAAACGGAAGCCTTTGCTCGGCATAGCAAAGGGTCTTGGATACAAGTCCTCGGAAATACGGAGCTTCTGGTGGAACGGCATTACAGTTGAGGAAAGGGGATTGCTTGAGGAGATAGGCGGGGAAGTCCTCGATTATGCTGTCGTGGGCGACAGATTGATAGTGCTTTCAAAACCCCTGTTCGGCATAAGGGCTCAAAATATACTTAAGGGCGAAAGTCCATTCGGCACAATGCTGTATATTTTTTCACTGAAAGGAAGATAATACTCTTATTGGACTTATTTTGGGAGGTTTTACTTTGGAAAAAAGGACTATTCCACGGCATATAGGCATAATAATGGACGGAAACGGCCGATGGGCAGAGATGAGAGGCCTGCCTCGTTTTGAAGGACATAAAAGGGGCGTACAGAGGGTAAAAGAAATCACAGAGGCGGCAAGCGGCATAGGTGTAGAGGTCTTGTCACTATATGCCTTTTCCATAGAAAACTGGATGAGGCCCGAGGATGAGGTTTCCGTAATCATGGGACTGCTTGAGGAATCCCTGAAAGGAGAGTTCCTGAATTTCATAAAGGAGGGAATCCGCTTCAGAGTCATCGGCAACAGGGATAAGCTGCCCGGAAATATTAAGTCCATTATCGAGGGAGTGGAACAGGCAACAGATAAGAACAACAGGCTGGTTTTACAATGCGCCCTCAGTTACGGTGGAAGGGATGAAATAATAAGGGCAATAAGAAAGGCAATAAACAAAGGCTTAACTCCCGAAGATATTACAGAAGAGCGCATAAGCGGATTTCTGGATACCGCGGGAATGCCTGACCCGGATCTTATAGTACGGACAAGCGGAGAGCAGAGATTGAGCAACTTTCTGCTCTGGCAATCAGCTTATTCCGAGTTTTATTTCACAAACACATTATGGCCTGACTTCACAAAGGAAGAACTTTTAGAGGCAATACACGAATACCAGATGCGGGATAGAAGGTTCGGAAAGGTTTCTAATTCTTCAGGCTCATTGGCAGGTTCAGGGGGTTCGGGATTCGGAGTTCGGAGTGCTTTTTAGTCAAGAGAACCTGAAGCGAATAATTGTTGCTGTCATTGCACTGCCCATCTTTTATCTCTACATAACAAAGCTGCCGCCAGTTTTCTTTCTCGTCCTCTTAACTCTGGTATCAGCACTTGCGCAGATAGAATTCCATGCAATGTATAAAACAGACAGATGGCTCTCTTTTACAGGAATAATCAGCGGTATCCTGCTCTTTGTCTCATCGCTTTTCAATGACGGTTATTCCATCTTTGCCACCGGGATGATATTCATATTCTCATTCATGCTCATGTCATCAACCCGACTGTTCCTCGTAAAAAACCCCTCATCTTCGTTAAGAGATATATCTCCGGCTGTCACAGGTTTTCTGTACATTCCTAACCTTCTGGTTACCCAGTGGTATCTGAGGCTTCAGGGCCATGAATGGATACTATTTTTATACGGCTGCGTGTGGACATCTGACAGTCTTGCATATTACATAGGCAAGGGCATAGGGAAGAGAAAACTCTATAAAGAGGTAAGCCCGAACAAGACAGTAGCAGGAGCATTCGGCTCGGTAATTGGCGGGATACTTTCTGCTTTATTACTCGGCGGGCTGATGCTGACCGATATTGCCATTCCTGCATTGATCGCAATGGGCAGCGCAATAGGCTCTGTCACAATTGTGGGAGACCTCGTTGAATCCATGTTCAAAAGAGATGCAGGGGTTAAGGACTCCGGCTCCTTTATTCCCGGACATGGAGGCATCCTCGACAAAATAGACGGCGTCCTCTTTGCAGGGCCTGTACTTTACTGGATAACATTAATTTTATGAAAAACATCGCAATCCTCGGTTCTACAGGTTCCATAGGCAAAAGCGCATTGGATGTTGTTTCAAAATTTCCAGACAGGTTCAGGATAGTCGGACTGGCAGCGGGAAGAAACATAACGCTGCTGATAAAACAAATAGAACAGTTCAGGCCAGAAACAGTTGCTGTTTCTGATGAAAATACATACAAAACTCTCAAATCCCAAATTCCTGATCTCAAATTCCAAAATATGGAAATACTTTTCGGTACAGAGGGCATAAGCCGTGTGGCTGCAATGCCGGATGCCGATATAGTCATATCCTCAATAGTAGGCTCTGCCGGACTCCTGCCCACCATTGCAGCAATAAAGGCAGGCAAGGTCATCGCCCTTGCAAATAAAGAGACACTCGTAATGGCAGGCGACCTCGTGATGTCATCGGTTAAAGAGTACGGTGCAACCCTTTTACCAGTGGACAGCGAACACAGCGCAATATTTCAATGCATAAAGGGATATGAAAAATACTCAATAAAAAAAATAATACTTACGGCATCAGGCGGCCCATTTGCAGGAAAAACTATAGAGGAGCTGGAGAAGGTTTCTCCTGAAAGCGCCCTCAAGCATCCCAACTGGAGCATGGGCAGAAAGATAACCATAGACTCCGCAACCCTCATGAACAAGGGGCTCGAAGTCATAGAAGCGCATTACCTCTTCGGTCTTCCTCCTGAGAAGATAGATGTGCTGATACATCCCCAGAGCATTGTGCATTCCATTGTGGAATTCATCGATGGAAGCTACATAGCCCAGCTTTCGAAGCCTGATATGAAGGGTCCAATCGCTTATGCCCTCTCATATCCCGAAAGACTGTACGATGTGGTTGAGCCCATTGATTGGGAAAGCCTTTCAGGACTGACCTTCCAGAAACCGGACCACAGGACATTTCCATGCCTCTCCCTCGCATATTCTGCACTAAAGACAGGCGGCACAATGCCTGCTGTGCTTAATGCGTCCAATGAGATTGCTGTGGCAGCATTCCTTGACGGCATTATCGGTTTTAACAGAATACCTGTTATAATAAAAAAAGTAATGGACTCCCACAAACTACAGCCTGCCGATGATATTGGCGTCATTCTTGAGGCAGACAGGTGGGCAAGGGAAGATACACTAAAGGAGATAAATAAATGAGCATAATTTCTGCCATACTTTTGTTCGGTTTTCTCATATTCATTCATGAATTGGGACATTTCATATTCGCAAAAATGAGCGGGGTGAAGGTCCTCAGGTTTTCCCTTGGCTTCGGGCCAAAGGTCATCGGCAAAAAGATAGGAGATACAGAATATCTCATATCGGCTGTTCCTTTGGGAGGATATGTGAAGATGCTTGGAGAGGAGCCCGAAGAAGAAGTGGAAAATTCGGAAAAAGAAAGGTCTTATAAAAACCAGCCTGTACTGAAAAGGGCATCAATAGTCTTTGCGGGGCCCATATTCAACCTTTTAACAGCAGTGGTTATATTCTTCTTCGTGTTTATGATAGGAGTGCCCACGCTCCTTCCTGTTGTAGGAGAGATAATGCCCGATACACCTGCATTAAAAGCAGGGCTGTCAAAAAGCGACAGGATTATGACAATAGACGGAAAGCCTATAAGACACTGGGGAGAAATGACGGAAATCATTTATGGAAGTGCAAACAAGACGCTCAATCTGAAGGTTCAAAGGGGATCGGAAATAATCGATATATCCATTACCCCTGAAAGTAAAAAAGTAAAAGACATATTTGGAGAGGAGAAAGAGATCGGGCTCATCGGAGTAAAGCCCTCTGGAGAAACAATTAAGATAAAAGAGAATGTATACAATTCCGTAAAGAACGCCTTCCTGAGGACATGGGAGATATCTGCCCTGACAATCGTCGGGATAATAAAGCTCATTCAACGTATAATCCCTGCAGATACCATCGGAGGTCCAATCCTCATCTTCCAGCTTGCAGAAAAACAGGCTACGGCAGGGGCATTGAATTTCTTCACCTTTGCAGCAGTGATCAGCATAAACCTTGGTGTACTAAATCTTCTGCCTATACCGATCCTCGATGGAGGACACCTCTTATTCCTGGGCATAGAGGCCATAAGGAAAAAGCCTTTGAGCGAAAAGGCCATAATGATAGCCCAGCGCATCGGACTTGCTGTAATAATCACCCTTATGGTATTTGCGATGTACAATGACATCTTCAGATTAATCAGCAGGAAGCCACTGCCTTGAAACCAGCAACAATAAAGCATTTGCATTCGGCAGGCGGCGTTATATTCAGAAAAAAGGGGGGGGAGTTTGAAGTAGCCCTCATCTCCACAAAAAACAAAACCGTATGGACATTGCCCAAAGGTATAATAGACAAAGGAGAGCAGCCAGAGACCTCTGCAGTAAGGGAAATAATGGAAGAGACAGGACTCACCGGTAGAATTATAGACACACTCGGCGATAAATCCTACTGGTTTTATCTTAAAAACGAAAACATGAAATGCAGGAAAACGGTCTCGTACTTTCTGCTGGAATATGTCAGCGGAAACATAGAAGACTACTGCTGGGAAGTTGATGAGGCAAGATGGTTTAATATCGAAGATGCAATAAAGCAGGTATCGTATAAAAGCGACAGGGAAATATTGGAAAAGGCAAAGGAGAAATTGGCTCATGGCTCATAGCTCATCGATGCTTATTTTTAAAAACTACGGGCTATGAGCTATCAGCTATGAGCTAACAATGGGACAGCTGTTAGATTGGAAAAGTTTAAAAACAGAAGTTGACAGACTCAGGGCTGAAGGGAAAAAAATCGTCTTCACTAACGGCTGTTTTGACATAATACACATCGGACATATCAGGTATCTAAAGGAGGCCAAAAAATTAGGCGATGTATTGGTTATCGGCTTAAACTCCGATTCTTCTGTGAGCAGAATCAAGCCCGGCAGGCCAATAAATACAGAAAACAATAGGGCAGAGGTATTGTCATCCCTTGAGATGGTGGATTATGTGACGATATTCGACGAAGATACTCCTTATGAATTAATCAAGCACCTCAAACCCGATGTCCTTGTAAAAGGCGGGGACTGGAAGAAAGAGGACATCGTGGGCTCTGACATTGTGCCAGAGGTTCACAGCCTTCCCTATATCAGCGGCATTTCAACAACAGAGATAATAAACAGGATAAAAAGCAATACATAAGATATTCATATTTTTGTTGTTAATTAGTATAATTGCGTTGAGGGCATAGAATTAATATTAAAAAACCGGGAGGTTTGATATGAACGATGTAGTAGCAGTATCAGGCACAACAGATGTTATGAAATCCTCGGGGAGCAATGCGATATTACAGCTTGTAACCTTCACCCTCGGCAATGAGGAGTACGCAGTTGACATCCTGAAGGTTCAGGAAATAAACAGGATGAAGGAGATTACAAGGGTACCCAACTCGCCGTCTTATGTTGAAGGAGTCATAAACCTCAGGGGAAAGGTGATACCGGTAGTGAATCTCAGAAAGAAGTTCGGCCTTGCTGAAAAGGAAAATGACGAGCAGTCGAGAATAATGATAATGGACATACAGGGCATTACCATGGGTCTTGTGGTGGATTCCGTGTCAGAGGTACTGAGGGTGCCTTCAGACATCGTTGAACCAACGCCTCCCATGGCATCAAACATAAGCACGGAGTTCATAAAGGGCATAGCAAAACTCGAGGACAGGCTCATAATACTCCTCGATATGGACAGGCTGCTCGGCAAATCGGAAGATACGCTAATGATCGAGGCAAGCACAAAGGCAATCGAATAATCTTTACAACAAATTAACAGAAAAAAATATTATAATTTTTAACTAAATTTTTTGTGCAAGAATGTGAAGTTGACATCACATTTTCATAATGCCGGGAAATAAATATAAACGGGTGGAGGGTTTATCTATGAAAATAAGCACAAGTCTAAAAATCGTTGTTGCGATACTACTGACTTTCTCTTTAATCAGTACAGTATCGGTATTCTGGCAATTGCACAGGATGGCAAAGGATGGAGATGTGGTTAATTACGCTGGCAGACAGAGGGCAGTAACCCAGCGTCTTACAAAAATGGTATTTGCAAAAAATCAAGGGTCTTATACCGGAGAAAAAATCCCGGAGTTGATATCGTTAATGGATAAGATAGTTACTGGCCTGATAAACGGTGATCCTGCATTGAATCTTCCGAAGGCCACTGATGAAAAATTCATATCTAAAATGAAAGAAACAGAAAGCGCATGGAAGGAATTCAAGGAAACCATCGAGAGGGCGAATAAGGATGTAGGTGCTTTAAAAGAATTATTCGAGGACAGCGAAAATGTCCTGAAACTGGCTGACGAGGCGACAACGCTTGCTGCAGCAGTATCAGAGGGCAAAGTTAAAACTTTAAAGACAATACAGATAATTCTCTTTATATTTAACCTCATTGTATTGGGTTTTGTATGGACAATAAACCATAAAAAGATAGCAAAACCCCTTGCAGAACTGACCGAAAAATCCAAGGATCTGGCAAACGGCAATTTGAATGTATCAATCGAGTGCATCAGCAAAGACGAGATAGGCGTACTGGCCTGCAGTATGAACACGATGATCCATAACTTCAACAACATGGTAAACAGCATACTCACCTCTTCCAACAATGTGGTATCCGCAGTAGATATTTTAAGGGCAAGAGCACAAAAGACAGCGGAGGGCGCTCAGAACCAGTCAAGCCAGGCATCCCAGATAGCAACAGCAGCAGAAGAGATGAGCCAGACAATAACAGACATCGCAAGGAACGCATCTGTAGCATCGGAGACATCAGCCAATGCAATGGATGTTGCAAACGGAGGAAAGGAGATTGCTGACAATGCAGTGGAGACAGTAAACAGGGTTTATACATCCACAGTGGAGCTTTCCACAATGGTAGAAAAACTAAACAACAGGGCATCGGAGATTGGGGACATAGTAACAGTAATAAAAGACATCGCAGACCAGACAAACTTATTGGCACTCAATGCAGCAATCGAGGCAGCCCGTGCAGGAGAGCAGGGAAGGGGTTTTGCTGTTGTTGCAGATGAGGTAAGGAAGCTTGCAGAAAGGACAATAAAGGCAACAGCAGAGATTACGGAAAAAATACATGCAGTGCAGACAGAATCCGGACAGACTATGAAGTCCATGGAAGATGCATCAGGAGAGGTAACAAAGGCGACTCAGTACATAAGGAATGTGGGCGATGCCCTGCTATCAATAGTGCATGCAGTACAGAAAGTACGTGACCAGATAACGCAGATAGCAACAGCAGTTGACGAACAGTCTGCAGCATCGGAGGAAGTGGCAAAGAACATAGAAAAAACATCAGCAATATCAAAGGATATGGAGAAGATGGCTGAGGATGTGATGCATCAGGTAAATGCACTGACAAAGATATCGGAAGAATTAAGAAATTCAACAGCAGGATTCAAAACAAAGGGAAGCGAACTGATGATACTCGATGTAGCAAAGACAGACCACAGGGTCTTTGTTGGAAAGATAGGAGCTTGTTTAAAGGGCGATACGACACTTGATCCGTCACAGTTGCCGGATCATCATAACTGCAGGTTCGGCAAATGGTATTTTGGAGAGGGAATGCAGATGTGCGGCAATTTATCATCTTTTAAGGCAGTGGATGAGCCACATGCCAAAATACATGCGCTTGCAAAAGAGGCTGTCTCTGCGTGCAATTCCGGAGACAGGCTAAAGGCAGAAAGGATCTATAAAGAAATGGAGAACTTATCAGATCAGATAGGAAGCCTCCTTGATGGAATAAAGAGGGAATGTAAATAGTTTGAAGATAGTAGTCGGTAGTAGTCACCAGTAGCCAGTAGACAGGAAAAGATCTGGCTACTGACCACTGGCTACCATTAGAATATGACTTTTGAGCAGTCAGAAATAAAGGAAAGACTTCTGTGGCTTGTCAGGCTCAGGTGGATAGGGTGCATTGGTGTACTTGTTGCCACCCATGTTGTTAGGGAAATAGCAGGTCTGGATTTCTCGCTTATACCTGTTTATCTGATACTGGGGTTTGTTGCAGTCTATAACACCTACTTTCAGTATAAGCTTAAACTTCCGTCAGAGGACCTGCAAAAATGCGCAATCAAGCAGATAAGTCTTGATTTCATTGCGCTTGCTGCGGCGGTGTATTTTTCCGGAGGATGCGACAGTCCATTTCTATATTATTACATCTTCCATATCGTAATCAGCGGCATCATCCTGCCGAGGAAATGGACATTCAGGTTTGCTGCTGTTGCGATAGCCCTTCCCACAACGATTATGGGGCTTAAGCATCTGGGTATTCTGCCCCATTTTGCAGTATTCAGAAATGAACCGGTGATCTTTACAGACCTTTCTGTAATAGCGGCATACGGCAGCGTTTTTATAAGCACACTGCTCCTTACCGCCTATTTTGTAACATATCTTTCTGATAAACTTTACAAAAAGCAGGAAGAAATAAGGAGGCTATACATACTTTCAGAAAAATTACGATCTTCCATTGTCATGGATGAGGTAATAAAAACAATCCGGGAAGAGCTGTCATCATTATCAGGCCATACGAACATAATTTATATGCCATTGGACAGAAACAAGTTGGATCTGGTCTATGATAACGGCCTGAACATCTTCAGCATTCCTCTTACCGACAAAAACATATTTACAGACACGCTGGTGACCTGTGAAGCACATACCCTTGAATCCGCAGTTATAAGTTCTGAGCACGAGGATAAGGTATTTAAGACCCTGATGAAAGATGCAAAAGAGATAGCTGTGCTGCCTGTGCGGGCAGCATTCTCATCCAAATGCTATGACTATTACCACTGCCCGCCAGATACAGGCTGTGCTGCCTATGGCTCAGAGGACAAACGATGCTGGTATATTTCAGGCACTCACTGCCATGGCAAGATAATGAGGAACACCACCGAAAAACTCAGGGAGTGCGTTAAGTGCGATATGTTCATGCCGGTGGGAATCTTTATTGTGGATATTACAAGAAATCCAAGGCTTGAGGCAAAATGTGACCTCGATGCATGCATGCGCCTGCTGGATGCAGCAAGCCTCGCCATATCCAATGCAAAACTCTTTGAGAAGACCCTCGAACTCTCTGAAACAGACGGCCTCACAGGAGTCAAAAACCGCAGGACATTCCTAAAATTATTGGATTCTGAGGTGCACAGGGCGCACAGATACAACAAAAGTTTCGGGCTCATAATGATGGACATCGATTATTTCAAGCAATACAATGATGCACACGGACATCCCCAGGGTGATATCCTTTTAAAGCTTATAGCGGATATTATCGGTGATAGGCTTCGGGACACAGACACCGTAGGCAGATATGGAGGAGAGGAATTCATTGCACTGCTTCCTGAAACGAATAAAGATGAATCCATAGTAATAGCAGAAAGAATAAGAATCGAGATAGAAAACCACAAATTCCCCCGTGCTGAAACACAGCCCGGAGGCAGAATTACACTAAGTATTGGCGTTTCTTCTTACCCCGAAGACGGAGATTCACCTGAAAAAGTTATGCAGTCTGCTGACGATGCCCTCTATTCAGCAAAGAACATGGGAAGAAACAGAGTTGTCGTTGCAAATGTGCCGATAATATAAATAATGAGGCAGGAATAGGAAAGTCATTGCGAGGAGCAGAGCGACGAAGCAATCCCTTGATTTGAGATTGCTTCGCCTTCGGCTCGCAATGACAGTTTATTCTTTTAAATATCGTAATACAGGAAGAACTCATATGGATGCGGCCTTAATCTCAGGGCATCCACTTCCCTCGTCCTCTTGTAATTTATCCATGTCTCGATGGCATCTTCTGTAAAGACATTGCCCTTCATCAGGAACTCGTGGTCTTCTTCAAGATGGTTGAGTGCATCCTCAAGGGTTCCGGGCATTGTCGGCACTGATGCAAGCTCCTCAGGACCGAGTTCATAGATGTCCTTGTCAAGAGGCTCACCCGGATGTATTTTGTTCTCTATGCCGTCAAGCCCCGCCATCAGCATGGCTGCAAAGGCAAGGTATGTGTTACATGAAGGGTCAGGGAACCTGACCTCTATTCTTTTTGCCTTGGGACTTGCGGAATAGGTCGGTATCCTTATGGATGCAGAGCGGTTCCTTGCTGAGTATGCAAGATTGACTGGAGCCTCAAAGCCAGGTGTAAGCCTCTTATATGAATTTGTGGTCGGATTTGTCAGGGCTGCAAGCGCCTTTGCGTGCTTCAATATTCCGCCGACATAATAAAGGGCGAGTTCGCTTAAGCCTGCATAGCCATTGCCTGCAAAGAGCGGCTTTCCGTTTTTCCATATGCTCTGGTGGCAGTGCATTCCCGATCCGTTATCACCAAATAATGGCTTGGGCATGAATGTCACGGTCTTTCCATGTCTTCTTGCAACATTTTTGATTATGTATTTAAAGAGCATGTTCTTGTCAGACATCCTGACGAGGGAATCGAACCTCATGTCTATCTCTGCCTGCCCTGCGGTTGCGACCTCATGATGCTCCCTTTCTACATAAATGCCAACCTTCTGCATCTCCATAACCATCTCTGTCCTGAGATTCACAAGGCTGTCTGTCGGAGGCACCGGGAAATATCCTTCCTTATGCCTTGGCTTATAGCCTAAGTTCGGGTTTTCTTCACGTCCTGAGTTCCAGATACCCTCAACTGATTCTATGAAGTAATATCCGCTGTGTGAGTTCTGATCAAACCTGATGCCGTCAAAAATAAAGAACTCTGCCTCGGGGCCGAAATATGCTGTATCCCCTATCCCTGTTGATTTAAGATAAGCCTCTGCCTTCTGTGCAATATACCTCGGGTCCCTTGTGTAGAACTCCTTTGTGATAGGGTCAACGATATTGCATATCAAGCTTATTGTGGGATACTCCATGAAGGGATCCATGAATGCTGTTGTCGGGTCAGGGATTATTAACATATCCGATGTGTGTATTGCCTGCCATCCCCTTATGGATGATCCGTCAAAGCCGAGACCCTCCTCGAATATCTCCTCTTTCAATTCAGCTATTGGCACAGCAAAATGCTGCCAGATTCCTGGAAAATCAAGGAACTTGAAATTTGCCATTACCGCCTTGTTTTCCTGAGCCATCTTGATTACGTCCTTCGGTGTCATACTTCTCCTCCTTTTTTATTATTGTTTGAACAGTTTAAACTGTTTTAACGGCTTGAACTGATTTTATACTGCGGTTTCTCCGCGCTCGCCTGTCCTTATTCTTATTACATCCTCAATGGTATATACAAATATCTTACCATCGCCTATTTTGCCTGTCTTTGCAGCTTTTTCTATGGCATCCACGACCTTTGGTGCAAGGCTGTCAGAGGTAATAATCTCTATCTTTATCTTGGGTATGAAATCGACCACATATTCTGCGCCTCTGTACAATTCAGTATGCCCCTTTTGTCTTCCGAAGCCCTTTACTTCTGTCACAGTCATGCCCTGAATTCCTATCTCGTTCAAGGCATCTTTTACCTCGTCAAGCTTAAATGGTTTGATTATTGCCTCGATCTTCTTCATATATCACCTCCTGTTAATATAGGCTATAGACCAGAAAACAATAGGCTATAGATATTTTGACTTTAATTTCTTTCCCTATTGCCTGTTGCCTATTTTTTAAAAAATGCCTTATAGAAATTCCACGCCCTTGCATTATAGACCTCGTACAGCCTCTCGGTATCTGTCTTAAGTTTATCATGGTCTATATCTTCGCCTTTTAACCAATCATATATCATCTCTTTTGTTACTTCAATATGGAACTGAAAGGCGTATGCCCTGTTGCCATATCTGAATGCCTGATTCGGAAAGAGCTCTGAGCCTGCAAGCCTTACAGCTCCTTCGGGAATATCAAAAGTCTCACCATGCCAGTGAAAAACCTTAAACCTTTTCCAAAAATCTCCAACACGGGGATGCACTGCGAGCTTTCTCATCATGGGATCCGCAATCCCCTCGGGTGTAAGCTCTATATCGTACCACCCTATTTCCTGCTCCTTGCCTTTATAGACCCTTGAACCCAGTGCCTTTGCCATAATCTGTGCACCGAGACATATGCCGAAAACGCTTTTACTGTCTGCAATAAACTCTCTGACCAGTTCCTCCTCTTTTTTTATGTAAGGGTAGATGTCGTCTTCATTAACACTCATAGGCCCGCCCATCATGAGCAGGGTATCAAAGCCTTTTGTATCGGGAATCCCCTCTCCCTTTGATAAATCAATGATTGTGTAAGGAATCTCTTTTATCCTGAGAAAATCCTCAATCGTCCCGGGGCCTTCCGTTGATATGTTTTTACAGATTAAAACTGACATTACCTTAGATTATTGCAAGTGTTATGCCAGAACAATAGCTATTGAAAAACAATAAAATTTACTCAAAACAAAACATGCCCTGCTTAAAACAGAAGCACGTCATGCCTAAAAATTAGGCAGATATAGAAAGCTGTGATGCAATGGCATAGTCTTGGAGCGACTTCGTCAGCCCAAGCGTACCATGGATGGTTAAGCGGGCTGGCGTAGCTTCGGAGAAGGCTGGATACCGTTCGAGAATGAAGCGGAAAGACTATGCCATTGCATCACAATCATCAACTATAATGTATACCCGCTCTCGCCATGCTGGGATATATCGAGTCCTACAACCTCTGATTCGTCATCAACCCTCAGCCCTATGGTCATATCGAGCGCCTTCAACATTATTGCTGTAACAACGAATGAGTATACAACTGTAACCGCAATGGCAATCAACTGAGAAACAAACAGCTTTGGATTCCCGAAGAACAGGCCGTCAGCGCCTGCTGGATTTATGGCCTTCTGTGCAAAAAGTCCCAGGGCGAGGGTTCCAAGAATTCCTCCTATGCCGTGAACACCGAAGGCGTCGAGGGAGTCGTCATATCCGAGGCGGTTTTTTATATTCAGCGATATATAACAAACAGTGCCGGCAGCCAAGCCTATAAGCAGCGCAGACATGGGGCCTACAAAACCGGAGGCAGGAGTTATTGTTGCAAGTCCTGCAATTGCACCTGTGGCAGCACCGAACATTGTGGGCTTGCCCCTGTGAAGCCACTCGATAATCACCCATATTAGAGTCGCTGCTACTGCAGATATATGGGTGACCACAAATGTCATGGCGCTCAATGCACCGGAGGAAAGTGCACTGCCTGCATTAAATCCAAACCAGCCGAACCACAAAATACCTGCGCCAAGTACAGTCATAGGCAGGTTGTGAGGATAAATGGCTTCGTGCATATATCCCTTTCTCTTTCCAATGATTATCGCAGCAGCAAGTGCGGATATGCCTGATGTTATATGAACAACAATGCCTCCTGCAAAATCCAGAACCCCCATGTTCCTGAGCCATCCGCCGTTGCCCCATATCCAGTGGGCAACGGGGTTATAAACTACTGTCGACCATAACAGGGTAAACAATAAAAATGCCGAGAATTTCATTCTCTCTGCAAAGGCGCCGGTAATCAATGCAGGAGTGATAACGGCAAACATGGCCTGATAAATCATGAATGCAATGTGCGGAACGGTGGCGGCATAATCGGGATTAGGTTCAACACCAACTCCCCTTAATCCAAGCCAGTCAAGGCTTCCTATTATTCCGCTTACATCCGGGCCAAATGAGAGGCTGTAACCAAAGAGTATCCACTGCACGCTGACAACAGCTATGGCAACAAAGCTCTGCATTATTGTGCCGAGGACATTCTTCCTCCTGACCATCCCGCCATAGAACATAGCAAGACCTGGTGTCATGAGCATTACAAGGGCAGCGGACAAAAGTACAAAAGCAGTATCGCCGGCGTCTATTTTGCCCTCCGTCTGGGCATACACATTAAACGGGATTAAAAGCATAGCCGCCAAGAGTGTAATTAAAAACATCTTATTCTTCATTTTCAATCTCCTTTATTTGCCATAATCAATAGCCAAACACTTATAGCAGCAAAGCATGCATGGGTGAAAAGCCTTTATCAGCGATACCTCAGAGCCGACCCCTCCCGCTGTTTAAGGGCAACTTCAGTATTACCTTTTGCATTCAGCAGTATAAACAGGCAGCAAAATAATCTCATCGCATTGATAAAGGCTTTGAAGCCGTGTATGCTTTGCTTGATAGCTGTCCGGCTTTTAATATAAGCCAAAAATATGCCAGAGAGGATGTCTTTGATTTTAAGCGGAAAGTCAAACAAGAAAAAAATGGAAATCCTACAATTTTGTAGGATTTCCATTTCATATCGGCTTTATTATTTAAAAAAACAGGGACTTCTAATTTCCTACATTTTTGTAGGGGCTACATTTTTGTAGGAAAATTATATCGCCGATTCCCCTGTCTCTCCTGTCCTTATCCTTACGACTTCTTCAAGTGTCGAGACAAATATCTTCCCGTCACCTATCTTTCCTGTCTTTGCCTTTTCCTTTATGGTCGAAACAACTTTTTCCGCCATACTATCCGGTACCACTATTTCAAGCTTTACCTTTGGAATAAAGGCTATATCGTATTCCGCTCCCCTGTAAAGCTCTACATGCCCCTTTTGCCTTCCAAATCCCTTCACCTCTGTAACCGTCATGCCCTGAATGCCTATCTCGTTCAAGGCATCTTTTACCTCGTCAAGCTTAAATGGCTTTATTATCGCCTCTATCTTCTTCATATTGCCTCCTTGTTAGCTTGTAGCTTTTGGCTGATAGCTCATAGCAAAAACAAATGAGCCATGAGCTATGAACCATGAGCTTTTACAGATTATACGCCTTCTCCCCATGCTGGCTCTCATCAAGCCCTTCTATTTCTTCCTCAACATCGACCCTGAGACCAACAAAAGCCTTTATTATCATGAAGATTACCGCAGTAACAACAGCCGTATACACTATGGTTACTCCAACAGCTATGATCTGGGTCCAGAGCTGTCCGGGGTTGCCATACAAAAGTCCCTTGCCTGCCTCGTTTATTGATGGGTCTGCGAATACACCGGTTAAGATTGCACCGAGTGTTCCTGCCACTCCATGTATTCCGAATGCATCGAGTGTATCATCATAACCCATTTTCGGCTTAAGCACCGCAACTGACATGAATGAGACTATGCCTGCTGCAATCCCTATGATCAGGGCACCGGTGATATTCACAAAACCTGCCGCAGGTGTTATGGCAACAAGACCGGCAACAGCGCCCGATGCAAGACCAAGTACCGTGGGCTTCTTTGAATGCATCCACTCTGTGAACATCCATGCAACCGCCGCAACTGCAGTAGCTGTGTTGGTATTGATAAAGGCTGCACCTGCAAGTCCGTTTGCTGCAAGCGCAGAGCCGGCATTAAAGCCAAACCATCCGAACCAGAGAAGCCCTGCTCCTGTTACTACAAGGGTGAGATTATTAGGGATGAGGGTCATCTCACGTCTCTTGCCCAAAATTAAAGCTCCCACGAGGGCTGCGATACCTGCATTGATATGCACTACTGTTCCTCCTGCAAAATCCAGGGCACCTAACTTTGCGAGAAAACCTCCGCCCCATACCCAGTGGGCAACAGGTAGATATGCAAATGTCATCCAAAGCATCGAGAATATCAACCATGCAGAGAATTTCATCCTTTCTATATATGCGCCGCTTGCGAGGGCAACGGTAATTGCTGCAAAGGTCAACTGATAAACGATGAATATGTATTCAGGTATTGTCTTTGCGGCATCTGCAATGCTGTTAACACCGACCCCTGCAAGTAAGAGCTTTGCAGGACTTCCTATGATCCCCGAGATGTCTGTTCCAAATGCAAAGGTGTAGCCGTAGATTACCCATAAAACGCTCACGATACAAAATGTCGCAAAAGACATTGCAATAGTATTAAGGGTGTCTTTGCGTTTTGAGAGTCCTCCGTAAAATAGCGCCAGCCCCGGTATTGTCATTAACATAACAAGCGCCGTTGCCATAATCATCCAGGCCGTGTCCCCTGTATCGATCTTTAATGGCGCAGGGGTTGCAGGCTGAGCAGGAACAACCTGCTCAGCCGCAGGGGGGGTAGTGGCCGCCTGTTCTTCTGCAAACACAAGGCCTGCAAAACACAGCAAACCAATTATCATCAAAATAGTTGATAGCCTTTTCATAGCTTCCTCCTGTTAAAAGCTGAATGTCAGATTTATACCTGTAACAAAGGTATCATCCAGCTTCCCGTTATGGTTATATGAGTTTCCATCCACTGTCTTCTTTGCCTTGCTCGAAAGAGGGAACCAGTATTGTGCAAGGGGCTGTACCGACAGATTCTTTGCTATTGGAATTGTGAAACCGGCCTTTACCATACCGTCATGAAATGCGCTGTATTTCTTGCCGGTATAATCACCTGTCGAAGATTCGTATGTCTTCCAGTAGTCATCGCTGCCCACAAAATATCCGGCAGAGGCGCCGAGGTCAAGGGTTATATCCTTGTAAACCGGCAATGAATGCGACAGGGAAAGGTTGAAATAGGTGCCGGGATACGATGTTATATCCCTGTACACAGACAGCGTAGGCTTCAAAAATGTGTCATAGCTTGCGCTCAAAAACAATTCCTCGGTATCGCCGGGGGGATTGTTATACTTCATAGCGTAGTAAATATAGCCTGCTGTAAGACTGAGTTTGTCAACGACATAAGTGTAACTCAATGTCAGGTCTGTCTCGTTAAAGCTCTTGTGGCCTGCCTTGTCAGGTACAAAGGACTGCGTTGCACGCTCATTGCTGTCGATGTTACTCCACAGGGTTGCAGAAAAGCCCTTGTAGGAAACACTTAAAGAAGGCTGTACCACAATGCTGTGGGAGCCTATCTCGTAGCCTCTGAATATGTACCTGTTGAGCACCGCAACCGATGCACTGCCTGAGACAGGAGAGGTCTCCGGCTGCACTGTATGAGCAAGGGTTGCCCCCTTTTCTGTTGGTACCTCATGGACCGTCTTGCCGTCCACTTTTTTCTCCTCCGCATAAGTACCGGCAATCGAAAAGCCGAGTACTAAAACCATTGCTAAAACAAAAACCCTAAAACCCTTCATCACAACACCTCCGAATATTTTTTGTTTCAAAGTCATGCCTCATACTTCAACACTCCATTACTCCATAAGTTGTTCACTGTTTTTTCCCTCCCTTCTTATTCCGTATTTTTTGATCTTGTACCCGATCATCCTCTCGGTTATGCCAAGTTTCTTTGCTGCCCTTGCCATAACCCAGTTGCAGTCCTTAAGGGCATTGATTATCTCCTGCCTTTCAATCTCGTTGATTCTGTCCTTTAAAGAATCCATCTTTCCTTCACCTGATATGTGTTAAGCCAGAATCATGCCAGAACATATCCTTTTGATTTACAAAGCAATTTATTGAGAGGAGATACTACAATTTTGTAGATTGATACAATTTTGTAGGGTAATTTAAGACAAAAAAGGCGGGGTTACCCCGCCTTGCGCGCATCCGTTGATTTTCTAAGAGTAGGCCTATCCTTCTGCCTTAAACCACTCTACCTGCCTCTTAAGCTCATCGGCCATACGGGCAAGCTCAAGGGAAACCTCTTTTAATTGGTTGGCATCCGAGACAGTATGTCTTATTCCCTCTGAAAGGCTGTTGACATTATTGGCAATTTCCTCTGACGCAGCCGACTGCTCCTCTGTGGCAGCAGCAATATGCTGAACCATATCGGTTGCAGTTGTTGATGAAGTTGCGATGGACTCCAGCGACTGGCTGACAGTCCTCATTAGGCCCACTCCCTTGTCAACCTCTTCCTTGCTCCTCTGCATTTTGTCCACAGACCTCTGCGCCTCTGATTGAATGACCTTTATCTTTCCTGCTATCTCGTTTGTTGCCTTTGAAGTCCTCTCTGCAAGCTTCCTCACCTCATCTGCAACAACAGCAAAGCCCCTTCCCTGCTCTCCAGCACGGGCAGCCTCGATGGCTGCATTGAGTGCGAGGAGATTTGTCTGGTCTGCTATGTCAGTAATTACGGAAACTATCTCTCCAATCTCCTCTGAGCTCCTGCCAAGGACCTCTATGGTCTCTGATGCATCCTTTATCACATCCGCAATCCTCTCTATCTCATTCATGGCATTTGTGGCAATCGAATTTCCTTTGAATGCAAGCTCCGACGACTGCCTTACCGATTCCGCAGCCTTTGTAGTATTTTGTGCCACATCCACTATAGTCTGTGATGCCTGGGCCGAGGCAGATGCAATCTGCTCAATCTGCTGCAACTGCTTGCCTGTTGTATTTGAAAGGTCATCAGATGTATTGGACAGTTTTTCTGATGCTGATGAAAGATTTGATACCCCGCCTTTAATGCTGCTTACGAATTCCCTTATCCTGTTGCCCATGGCTTTGAAGTGTTCAACCATCTGACCTATCTCATCCCTCCCCTTTGCCCTTACATCGATACCCTTAAAATCGCCTTCTGCCATCTGCGCCGACACCTGGGCAATAGAGGTTACCGGGCCTAAAATATCAGTGGTTAAAAAATAAGCAACCACCACAAGAAAAACCGTTATGATTACTCCGAAAATGACATAGCTTATCCTGATGATGTTGGATTCCTTTTTAAGCTTTTCCACCTGAAGGGGAGCAACGCTCCTTATCATATCCACAGGCACCTTTGTATTTTCCATGATCTCGAAATATACGTCTGCAAATTCGCCCTCTATAATGTCAACCGCTGCCTTCATGTTCCCTGATTTTGCAAGGGGGAACAACCGCTCCTTGAGAAAACCCTTATACTTATTCCACGAAGCCTGTCCGCTTTCTACATAAGAGAAAAACGGCGAGACCTGTTCATCAGTATGGCATGTAGTACAGGAGACACCTCTGCCGTTAGCTTTGTTACGGATGCTCTTTAGATTCCCGAAAAGCTCGTCCGTGCTCGCAATTATTTTCTCCATGCCATTTTCTGCTTCCTCATCATAGGTATGCACCTGGGAATAAATCATGCCCTTGAGAAGGTTGATGTTCATCCTTATCCTTGCGAGGTCTTCAGAAGCATCTCTCTTAAGCTCGATCCCCCTGAAATACTTCCCGCCCACCTGAACCCTTGCGAATACGAATTGCCCTATGGCGATCCCTATTATCGAGCCAATGATAATCACACCGAAGACGCTGTAAAACTTCTTTTTTAGGCTCATGTTGTAGAACCATTTCATATCCTCTTTACCCCCCATTCTCTTTTTTTAAAAAAATATTAGCATTTTTCATGCGGTTTGTCCTGAATTTAAAAGTTTACTTTGTCTTCTGTCCTGGCTGTCCGTAATTTATGAATAATCCAAATCCAGCGATAAGGATAAGGCTCTAAAGTAAATAGCGATGTTTTGGTAACAGTTCTTTGCGACTGGAGCGTTAAACAGCCGCAAGTGTTTGAACCCGAAGGGTGAGTTTTGCGGCTGTAGCATAAGGAGCATTAGAACTGTCAAAACAGAGCTTCTGAACGAAAGAGACTTATCCTTATCACTGGATCACAGTATAATGTGGTTTAAGAAAGTGCGAAACATATATCGGCAATTATCGCTAAAATGGAGAGCAGGAATATAATGAAATAATTAACATTTTCAGGTGATTTTCTAATGGATGAAAGGAGATAGATAACCACCTCTCTGTCTTCTTCAGTAAGACATGCATTTGCCTTTACCTTTTCGATCAACTGGAACTTTTCAATGGCTTTTTTCCTCTTCTCGGAGATGTAATACCTGTATAGGAAAAAGACCATATAACCGAGGACTCCAACATACCATACAGGCCTAACCCATGAAGGCTCAAGCCGCTGAAGGACTATAATCGCCCTGAAGGCAATAGCCGAGACGATGCCCAGGGCAAAGAAGCAGTAAATTACAGATGAAGGAAGGGTGTGTGGTTTTCTGTTATTCATCAGGATATTTTAGAGGATAGCCCGAAACTATGCAAGAATTCCGGATATTCTGGCATTGTATGCACAAGACGCACGACCTCGTCGGTTGCAGGATTCAGGTATATTTCTTCAGGAGTGCCTGTCTGCACCGCTTTTCCGCCTGAATAGACTATGAGCCGATCCGCCATGGTTAATGCCTCGGTGATATCATGCGTCACGAGCACTACAGGGATGTTGAATTCGCTCCTCACCTCTTTTAGCAGACCTCTCATTTCGAGCCTGAGAGGATTATCAAGGGCTGAAAATGGCTCATCAAGAAGTAAAACATCGGGTCTTCTTATCAGCGCCCTTGCAATGGCAATCCTCTGCTTCTGTCCCCCTGATACTTCCCTGGGCAGCCTGTCTTCAAGCCCATCAAGATGAAATGCCCTTATCATCTCCATTGTCTTTTTATGACGCTCTGTCCTATCCATGCCGTTGGCACCGTATTGAATATTCTCCTTAACAGTCATATGGGGAAACAATGCCAGATCCTGAAATACATAACCAAATGGACGTCCCTGAGGAGGAAGGTCGATATCTTTGGAACTATCAAAAAAAATCTTTCCGTTTGAAGCAATATATCCTTCGTCAGGTCTCATAAGTCCTGTAACCATCTGAAGGGTCATTGATTTGCCTGCCCCTGAGTAGCCGAAGAGGACAACAATCTCGTTATCCATATTCCACTCTACATCGAGCGTAAAGCCGTTCACCCTCTTTTTCAGCCTGACTTCTAATCCCATCAGACAATTCTCCTTGAGTACCTATTTGCGAGATACAGAAAGACGCCGGACATCACGGTTAATAAAACGACCATTGCATTCGCCTTTGCCCCCTCACCGCTGCTCGCAAGGGAATATATGGCAAGAGGCATCGTGTCTGTCTTGCCGGGAATATTTCCAGCTATCATCAATGTAGCACCGAACTCTCCCATTGCCCTTGCAAAGGAAAGGACGGTGCCTGCGATAATGCTTCTTTTTGCAAGAGGCAAAATAACCTTTAGTGTCGTCTCAAATTCTGAATGGCCAAGGGTATAAGAGGCATTAATAAGATTTTTATCCACGGATTCTATGGCTGCCCGTGAGGTCTTTATCATTAAAGGAAGCGCCACTACAAAAGAGGCAAGCACAGCAGCATACCATGTAAACATAATCGTCCATCCTGTCCACTCGTAAATCAATCTGCCGATATAACCATTCCTCCCGAAAATGATTATGAGATAATAACCCGTTACCGTAGGCGGCAATACAAGGGGGAGAGTAAATAATATATCTATGAGTTCTTTTCCTTTAAACTCCCTGCGTGCAAGGAAATAGGCAATACACGTGCCTGCGAGCACCACAAAGAAAGTAGCAACCGCCGCCACCTGCAGCGAAAGTCTCAATGAAAATAATGTTGAATTGTCCATCCCTACTTACCGTACAGCCTTAAACCCATATTTCTTAAGAATAATTCCCCCTTTCGGCGATGTCACAAGGGAGATAAATTCCTTTGCCAATACTTCGTTCTTTGAGCCTTTCACCACCGCCATCGGATACACCACCGGCTTGTGGCTTGCCTCTGGAGCAACTGCCGCAATCTTTACTTCCTTTGATCTGACCATGGCATCGGTTGAATAAACAATGCCGGCATCCACCTCTCCCCGTGCCACATAGTCAAGCACCTGTCTTACATTCTCCGCAAAAACAAGCCTGTCTTTAATTGTTTCTGCAACCTTATAATACTTGAAGACTTCCATGGCATAGCGCCCTGCCGGTACCGTCTTCGGATTGCCAACAGCGATTCTGCTTATCTTTTTCGATATCAGGCCCGACATCAGGTCTTCAAAAGATTTTATTTTTGTCTTTGATCCCTCAGGAACGATAAGAACAACGGTATTCGCAGCAATATTTATTCTCGTATCTTTCAGAATCATGCCTTTATGTTCTATATCGTCCATGTCTTTCTGTGCCGCTGATGCAAAGACATCCACAGGTGCGCCTCCCTCAATCTGCCTTATCAGATCTCCAGAGGCGCCGAAGTTAAACACAACCATGGTTCCCTTATTCCTATCTTCGTAAAGCTTGCCTATTTCCTCAAAGGCATTCTTCAGGCTGATGGCAGCAGAAACTGTTATCTCCTTTTGCGATTCTGCAAGGCCTATCCCCGTTGTTAACAGGACAGATAAAAAAATCAAAACCAATATACAGGCATTTTTAAACATAACCTCTTCCTTTCGCAATATATAATCAAACATAACGAAAATAAAAAATTTTAAATCCTGAATCCCTTCATTTCCTGCTTCAGAAATTTCCTGAAGTTGTTGTAAAAATTCCAGAACAATCCTATTGCCCTTTCCCCGGCCTCGGTAAGCCTCGCTCCGCCTCCTCCCTTCCCTCCTGTTGCGGTCTCAACAAGAGGTCTTCTTGATTGATGATTCATGGAGTCCACAAGCTCCCATGCATGCCGGTAAGACATATCCATCGACTTCGCTGCCTCTGAAATCGAACCATACTGTTTAATTCTCTCAAGGAGCACCACCCTGCCGTATCCCAGAAATGTTCCCTCTTTGCCTTCAATCCAGACACGCCCCATAAAACTATAGTCCTTTGATTTAACACTGCTTGTGCATGGTTTCTGTTTCTCTTTCTTCATACCGTAATATATCACAGGGAATAACGGATTGCAATCCCTTTTCATTCTCCATAGCAATACCGCACACCTTGCAATTTCTATCCCTGTAGATATTGAGCTTCCTGAACTCCATATCAATGGTATTAAACACAAGCATCTTTGAAAGCATCGGTTTACCATAGTCTGTGAGCAGCTTGATTGCCTCAATGGCCATAAGGCATCCGAGCATTCCAGAGACAGCGCCAAGAACCGGGAATCCAAGCTCCTGCCATTCAGGGTTATCATCCGGATACAGACAGTTAAGGCATGGGGTCTTTTCAGGGACGACATTGAAAATATAACCCTCCATACCGTTCATGGCTGCCTCGACCATCGGAATATCCTTTCTTACACACGCATTGTTTAACACCCGCCTTTCATGGAAATTGGGGCGGGCAGAGAGAGCAATGTGAACTCCGTTGAGAAGTCTATCAACATTATCTCCTGTAATTCTTTCATTGTATATCTCAACCTCTACATCGGGATTTATGTCTTCAATGGTCTTCATTGCCTGGATAACCCTGCTTTTGCCTATCCAATCATGCCTCATCAATATCTGCCTGTTCATGTTTGAAAGTGTAAGATTCCCGTAATGGGCAAAGACCATCTTTCCTATGCCTGCAACTGCAAGATACAGTGCAGCAGTCCCTCCAAGCCCGCCTATTCCTGCGATAAGTGCAGTGGAATCCTTCAGCCTCTGCTGATGCTCCGCAGTAAAACTATCAAGCATCAATTGCCTGCGGTAACGCTCAAGTTCCATATCAGTTAACCATCTCACAATATTCTTCTCCTATCCTCGCATTTAAAACCTCAAGCTCCATATCCTTGTCTTCTCCAAGAATTCCGCATGCATCCGCCCTGCACTGTCTGCAGTGGGTCATCTGCGGAATATACTTAATGCACTTCTCTCTCATGATATTAATCATTTCACGGGAAGGCCTCTGCAAATACTCAAATTCTGCCTGGGGTATCAGAGGCATTATGTTCATTAAATCAGCACCCTTCCCCCCTGCAAGCCACGCAATTAAAGGAATCTCCTCATCGTTCACGCCGGGGATTAAAACACTATTCACTTTTACAATCAATCCAGCGTCAATGGCGTTTCTCAGTCCTCTCCACTGATTACACAGAAGGCATTCTGCTGCATCTCTTCCAGTGTATTTACGCCCTCTGTATGAGACCCACGAATATATCTTCTCTGCTGTTTCTGGCATTACAGCGTTGATAGTAATGGTGAGGCTTCTTACTCCCGATCTCACAAGGTCTTCAAGCCTGTCGGAAAGATAAAGGCCGTTTGTGGAAACGCATAGAATAAGATCGGGGAATTCCCTGTTAATTGCCCTTAGTGTTTTGAAAGTTGTATCGTTTGCCAGAGGATCTCCAGGCCCCGCAATTCCAACAACGCTAAGCTTTTCATTTCTCTCAACAAGTGCCCTTACCCGCTCCAAAGCCTCTGACGGAGTCAGAACCTTGCTCGTAATTCCAGGCCTCGATTCATTAGCGCAGTCATATTTCCTTATGCAGTACCTGCACTGTATATTGCACGCAGGCGCAACAGGAAGATGTATTCTGCCGAACTTGTGATGCGCCTCCCCTGAAAAGCACGGATGGGTCTTCATAATGTCACTGTGCTTATATTGCTTCAATGTCAACATGTATCACACCTCCTGAAATATTCATTGAAAAAGAATAAGCAATAGGGATGCCAGTTATAACCACATGAAATACTTAAGGAACTTTTAACCACCCGTATAACCCCTTTACATTTATGTGTGGTTTATAACATTTTTGTAGGTATAAGAGGCTTTCCGATAACCGCATTTACAACCAGAAAAAAATCCTCTGAAAGGAGGGCATTAAAGATTAGCGGCCTCATTTACTCTTGGATTGGAAAAACGGCCTGTATGTGCTGACATGTTTTTCGACTGTTCGTATACCTCCAAATTTAAGTAATAGTCCGAGGACTGCTATCAGCAGAGATACTCCGGCTATTTTTATAGTATCCATTTCAACAACCCCATGCAGCATCAGTTCTCTAAGTATTGCCACGATTGCAAGCTCGACCATTATATCAACAGAAATATGATGAAATTCTATATAGATAATGAGAATCCGCAATACCTCTACAAGGATAAATACGAACAAAAATTCTGAAATTACATGAGGGATATCTGTCTCACGATAAATAACCGTTCCCAAGAAGTAAATAGTTTTAATGGTAAAGACAAGAATCACGAGCACCAATCCGATCAGGATTAAATCCATCGCTACCTCTATATACCTTCTAAAAGCGGAATGTATCCAGAAATAGAACTCTACCTGTTTCCCCTCATCCTTATTATCCATCTCATCCGTACTGTTTTTCATATATGATCCTTCCATAGCCTTGTCAGACTTCGGAAGCGTCAATGTCATCACGCCCCTTGAGTTTAAGCATTAATCTTGTCTTCTTCCAATAAACACTGCTGATTATCTTGATTTTTCAAAGCATTAGCACTCTAATATTGAGAGTGCTAATAATATTTAGCAAGTATTTTTGCCTATTTCAAGGTCATTTTTTTGCAAAAAATCCGGTTTAATTAAAATTAATTTGTTTTTTTAAATTTTTTTTATAAATTTCACATTTTTTTGCAGTTTTTAAACTTATTGCATCCTGAACATTAGGTAAGGTTAAGGCCACCTGAAATTAAAACAATCGCTATAGTTCTATATGTACATGGCATCTCTTTGTACATATCCTCGAACAAGCCTCGCAGCCGATGCAGTTGTCCGGATTTGCAACCGACATGACCTTATTGCCCATGTCGTCTCCGTATTCGTCCTCTCCTTCAAACGGCTTCTCTATAAGTTCAAGCACATCCCTGCTGCAGACCTTGTAGCACCTGCCGCAGCCTATGCATTTTTCCACATCGATGGACTCGATAAATCTGGGCGTCCATTCCTTCCCTCCCCTTGTGTACCCGATAATAGCCATAATTCCTCCTATGATTAAGTAATTAGTAAGTCGATAAGCAAAGCTGGCTTGAGCGAATTGCTATTTTTCGTCAACAGTTCTTAGCGAAATGGAGCGTCAGGCAATGGTATAATCTTTCCGCTTCATTCTCGAATGGCATCCAGCCATTCTCCGAAACAAAGACAGCCCGCTTAGACATCCATGCCACACATGGGCTGTCCAAGTCGCTCCAAGACCATACCATTGCCTGATAGCCGCAACTGTTTGAGCAAAGCGAGTTTTGCAGCTGTAGCAGAATGGGCTTAGAACTGTAGAAAAATAGCACCTGAGACGAAAGCCGGTTTTGCTCATTGCTACATCAATCAAGCTATTGCTTCTCCGTCGTGCTCTCCTGTCCTCACCCTCACAGCTCCCTCTATCGGTGAAACAAATATCTTTCCGTCTCCTCGCCTGCCTGTCTGGTTGACCTTTATTATCGACTTCACTACTTTTGTCACCACATCATCCGGCACAACTATCGTGAGCATCCTTTTTGGCACATATAGGGCAACCTTCGGCAAGGTATGCTCGAGGGCGTATGCCGAAGGTGTGGGAGTCAGCTTAACTGCGGTGCAAAAACTGTCAGGCATCTCCGAGTCCATCTCAGCGCACATGGCGCCCTTCTGCTTTCCCCTTCCTTCAACACTCTGGATTGTGAGGGACGGATAACCCAGATCCTCGAGCACCTGCTTTGTCTCAGGGAGCTTGTCTCTTCTGATAATTACCGTAATCTCTTTCATAAACCTACCTCTCCTGTTCTCACAGTATATGCAGCCTCAACAGGACTGATGAATATCTTTCCATCTCCGATGAAGCCTGTCCTCGCCTTATCCTGGATAATTTTTACGACCTTGTCCACATCCTCGGTATCAACAACCGTCATAATAAGTGTCTTCGGGAGTTCATCATAATGCACAGGACCTACCTGAAGCCCTTTCTGCTTTCCCCTGCCGAATACCGGCATCTTTGTAAGAGACGGGAAACCTGCTCCCTCCAATGCAAGAACAACCTCCTGCTCCTTTTCCGGTCTGATAAATGCCCTGATCATCTTCATGTTACATTCCTCCTATTCATTGAGTTTTTATAATAAACAAGACATAGCATTTGAGCGGACTTAGGCAGCCCATGCGTGACATGGATGTCTAAGCGGGCTGGCTCAGCCTCGGAGAAAGGCTTGGATGCCTTTCGAGAATGAGCGAAAATATTATGTCTTGTCTGATTAACCATTGTTAATCATTTAGCGCCTTTCTCAGCCACGGCGGCGGCGATTTCTTAAGGGTCCCCATAAGTTTTTGCAATGACTCCTCAATGGAGACTATTTCCTTCACCTTAATAGGCATCATGCCCTTTTTTACAAGCCTTGCTGCAGAAGGACCTCCTATCTCGGTCAGATACACGATCTTGCAGTCAGAAAGCTTATCAACTTTTCTTTGAACCCTGTCGTCATGCACCTCGCCCATTCCCTTTGTCTCTTCGATCTCCGTGTCCCTGCCGTCAGCAAACTTCCTCATTTCGATAAACCTGTAGCCGTCTTTTGTAAGTTCGTATATGGCGAACATTCCTGCCCTGCCGAAATGCTCGTCAACATTGACCCCGTCTGTTGTCGCAAACGCTACTTTCATTGTTGCACCTCCTTACAAACGTTTAACAAGGGGAAGACATAGCATTGGAGCGGCTTCGGCAGCCAGTGCGTAACCATGGACGGTGAAGCAGGCTGGCGTAGCCTCGGAGAAAGGCTGGATGCCTTTCGAGAATGAGCGGAAATGCTATGTCTTCCCATATGCCACATATTTATTGAGAACCTGCCAATACATTAGCAATATCGTTGATAAGTCCAAGAGTTCCCCTGTATCCAATAGTAACCCTGTGATTGTTTCCCAAAACTTTATACACAGGAAACCCCATCTGATACAATGGCACCCCAAGCCTCTTTGCGGTATCTTCCGCATGGGAGTTTGATATTAAAAGATCGAAATCTCCCTCTATTGAAAATAAATCTTCAGAATTAACATCAACCATTTCAATTGCAGTACCCATCTCACCAAGCCAGTTTGACATCTGAAGAGATAGATCGTTCTCCAGAGCAAGACATATTCTTTTACCACCATAATAAAAATGCGCATCCCTCATACCGTCGATCAAAACCCTTCTCTGTCTCCCGTATTTCGCCGGCACCTGTTTTCCGCTCAACATGGAAAGCGCCTCCATAAACATATCTGCATCCTTAAGCCCTGATATGCCTTCAAATACCCTGTACTCGATACCGAATCTTTCTTTTAAAATCATTGCGGCAGACTCCATGCTTGCGCCTATGGCAATGGTAAACCCTGATGAACCCATTGCCCGTATATCATCCATTGTTGTGCCGCCGGGGGCGAGCGCAGAAAACCCCTGCCTGCTGCCATCGAGCGCAGAAAGATCGGGAAGCATTATGGGCTTTAAACCAAACGATTCTATTATTTCCCTCACTTCCGTAAAATCAGCAGGAGTAAGATGAGAACCGACAAGAACATTAATCTGCCTCTCCGTGAACCGTGAACCGCGAACCGTGAACTGCAGTAGTGCTTCCACTGCCTTTGCATATCCTGTCTCAAGTCCAGCTTCATAATCGGGTGTAGAAACATTAAGAATATTGCACTGATGGTGTTCGGTCTGAAGCTGCTTTACGATACCTGAAACATCATCGCCTTTCACTTCAGAGAGTCCTGATGTGAGAATACCGATGACATCAGGCCTGTTTTTTTCTACAAATCCATTGACCGTCTTCATTATATTCTCTTCGCTTCCCATCACCACATTTTCGGTGAATAATTTTGTGCTTGCCAAAGCGATAGGCTCCCTGAAATGCTTTGTCAGCAACACCTTTCCGAGGAACGTGCATCCCTGTGCTCCGTGAATAATGGGCAGTGCCCTGTCTATCCCCTGAAATGCAATCGCAGCGCCTATGGACTGAGAATGCTTCAAAGGATTAATGGCTAAAGGCGAAGGGCGAAAGGCAGATGGTCTCAAATCATCCCTCTTACCCTTTGCCTTTTGCCCTTTGCCAATATCGTAAAATCTCATGCTGTTGCTTATCTGCTCAGCCAAATTTATCAGTCCTTCGTATCCTGCATAAGCAGTATGCCTTTCCTGATTCACATCAACAAACGGGAAGCCTTCCTTTATTGCAAGATACTGGTTCCTTCCTCCTGCCACAAGGATATCAGCATTCCTTTCCCTCATAAGTCTGAGAAGATTTTTAGGGGTAATATCCTCAATAAGAGGGGCATCTGCACCTAATATTTCTTTCATCTTCTCTTCGTCTTCAAATGTGCTCTTTTTCGTTCCTATTGCGACAATCTCGATACCCAAATCCATAAGCGCTGAAATAAAAGACCAGCTCTTCACGCCTCCGGTATAAAGAACAGCCCTTTTGCCTTTGAGATGTTGATAAGCCTCTAATTTTTCATCAAGCTGTTTTTCTTCCATCTCAATTATCGCTTCTATCTTCTCCGCAAATTTGGGATTTGAAATTTGAGATTTGAAATTTGAGGCGATTAGCCTCATCGCCTTTGACATCTCTGTCTTTCCGAAGAAAGAGACCTCAACATACGGGATTCCGTATTTCCTTTCCATCTCCTTCGCTACATTTATCAAAGCTCGGCTGCACACAACAACATTCAGCTTTGCTTTGTGGGCATATGTTATCTCTTCGAAAGTTGAATCGCCTGTAATCCTCGAAAGAACCCTTATCCCTGCTTTTTTAAGGACAGGCTCAACAAGCCATAAATCGCCTGCTATATTGTATTCGCCAATGAGGTTGATTAAGGGGACTGTCCCGGATTTACTGGCGAAGCGAAGCGAAGCCGTGGAATCGGGAATGTCCCCTTCAGGCAGATCGCCTGTACCTACCACATAATCGAGCAAAACCTCTCCTGCTATTCTGTTTCCGAGATTTTTAGGGCCGACAAATCCTGGAGCGTTTACAGGAATAACTCTAATGCCTATTGCTGCCTCTGCTTTTTTACAAACCGCCTCCATGTCTTCTCCTATCAAACCGCTTACGCATGTGGCATATACGAATATCGCCTTCGGCCTTACCGATTCATAAGTCCGTAAAATAGCATTATACAGCCTGTCTTCAGAGCCGTATATAATATCCATCTCGCTCATATCTGTAGTGAAGCCCATTCTGTGCAGATTGCCTTTCGAAGACAATGCTCCTCTTCCTTCCCATGAATTTCCGCAGCATGCAATAGGGCCGTGGACAATGTGTGCAGCATCGGCTATGGGCTGGAGCACTATCATCGCTCCGTCAAAGGCGCATGACTCTCCACCCCGTGAACGACAGATTTTCTCTTTTTTCTCCCGTTCACAGCCGCTCTGCATTAATTTGTCTATGCCTGTCAGCATTTCAACCTCTTTTCTACCTGATCACATCAAAACTTGTTGTGTTGATTGTCTTTCTGTCCATCTCATCAAGAACAGTGTTCACCACCCAGTTCACCAGATTTATCACTCCCTGATAGCCTATAATCGGATACCTGTGGAGGTGATGCCTGTCGAACAATGGGAAACCGATTCTTATAAGCGGTGTGCCTGTATCTCTCCATAGGAATTTTGCATATGAATTTCCTATGAGGAAATCAACAGGCTCTGTGAACATCAGCGACCTCAAATGCCACATGTCTTTGCCGATATAGACCTTTCCTTCGGCTCCGAATGGACTTCCGCTCAAAAGATTGTATGCGTCCTCTTCAAATTTCTTGTCGCCCATAGTGCATACGATATGTACCGGCACTCCTCCCATCTCCATTAAAAAGCTTATAAGCCCCAAGAGGAGGTCGGGATCTCCGACCAATGCAAACCGCTTTCCGTGTACATAGGGGTGGGAGTCTATCATCGCATCCACTGCACGGCCTCTCTCATCCTCTATCTCCTTTGGTATGGGTTTCCCTGTGATTTTGCTCACTCCATCGAAAAACGCGTCGGTATTCTTTACCCCTATAGGCGGAAGCACGAGAGTCTGCTGATTCCACTCCTTTTTGATGTAGTCCATAGTCTTCAGAGTTGAATACTTCTGGAGCGCAACAGTGGCCTTCGCGTTTATCGAATCAGCCGCATCCACAAGAGGCGTGCCTCCGGGATAAAGCTTGTACTCTCCTGTATTCGGAGAATCGAATATATCGCTCACATCGGAGAGTAGGGTAAAATCAACGCCCATAATCTTCAGCATTCTCTTGATCTCATGATAATCACCTGTATAGGTATCAAATCCGGGAATTATATTTATCTTTCCACCAATCTTTTGGTGAGCCTCGCCCTTTTTGCCTGCTGTAATGGTTGAGAGTATCCCCTTCATCATGTTGTCATAGCCGTTAATGTAAGAGCCCACAAAGCTCGGCGTATGAGCAAAGGGCACAGGGAGGTCTTTGGGGATTACTCCCTTTTCCCGCGCTGTCCTTATATAAGCGTTAAGGTCGTCGCCTATGACTTCAGCCATACAGGTCGTGGAGACCGCAAGCATCTTTGGATGGTAAAGTGTATAAGCGTTCTCCAGTCCTTCGAGCATGTTGTTCAGCCCGCCAAAGACAGCAGCGTCCTCTGTCATGGATGTGGATATGGCTGCAAAAGGCTCCTTGAAGTGCCTGTTCAGATGGCTCCTGAAATAGGCCACGCAGCCCTGTGCTCCCTGAACAAAAGGCATTGTGCCTTCAAATCCCGATGCGCAGAAGACAGCGCCCAGAGGCTGGCACGCCTTTGCTGGGTTGATCTTTATATTCTGCCTCTTAAAATTCAGCTCTTTATACTCCTCTGTCTTTGTCCATTCAGCCACTTCATTTACTTTTTCTGCAGGCCACGGGTCCTCAAACTCCCTCTTTTTCTCAAACTGCTCGCAATACTCCTGTTCCTGAAAAAGCTCGTTATGGTCTCTTATTTTTAACAGTTTCATCTCTTCCTCCGTATCAAATCCCATGTGGGGCTGTTTACCGTCATATCCATGTCGCGGGCGAAAACAGGGAATCCGTCAAAGCCGTGATACGGCCCGGAATAATCCCATGAATGCATCTGCCTGAAAGGCACTCCCATCTTATGGTATGAATATTTCTCCTTTATGCCTGAGCCGACCATGTCCGGCCTGAGCCTTCTCGTAAACTCCTCAAGCTCATAGAGTGTGGCGTCATCCATGATCACAGCACCTTCCTTCATCTCTGGGTATGTCCTCTTGTAATCATCGTTATGCCCGAACTCATATCCCGATGCCACAACCTCCATGCCCAAGTCTTCATAAGCGCCGATAGTATGTCTCGGCCTCAAACCGCCTACATAGAGCATCACCTTCTTGCCTTCAAGCCGCGGCTTGTATTGTTCGACAACTGCATCCATTACAGGCTTGTACTTCTCTATCATCTTCTCTGCATTCTCTTTAATCCTATCGTCAAAGTAAGAGGCTATCTTTCTCAGACTCTGGTATATCTTTGTCGGGCCAAAGAAATTGAACTCTACCCACGGGATGCCGTATGTCTCTTCCATATGCCTGCATATATAGTTCATGGAGCGGTAGCAGTGAATGAGGTTAAGCTTAGCCTTGTGAGCTATGCCCATCTCGTTTATGGATGCATCACCCGTCCACTGGGCAATAACCCTCAGACCCATCTCTTCGAGCATCTTTCTCGATGCCCATGCATCGCCGCCAATGTTGTAATCTCCTATCAATGCCACATCATACGGTGTTGTCTTCTCCAACTTTCCTTTGCCGAGGATATAATCCCTGATAGTATCATTGGCAATGTGATGACCGAGAGACTGGCTCACGCCCCTGAATCCTTCGCAGCGCACAGGAACGATCGGAATACCAAGTTCCTTTGCTGCCTTTTTTGATACAGCCTCGATGTCGTCTCCTATAAGGCCGACCGGACATTCCGAAAGTATGCCCATGCTCTTAGCCAGCGGGAATAGTTCCTTCAATTCGTGCAATGCTGCGTGGAGATTTTTGTCGCCGCCGTATACTATGTCCTTTTCCTGAAAGTCAGTTGTTATGTGCATTGTGCCAAAGGTGTCAATGCCTGTCTGTCCGTTGTAATAATTTCTCCTTGCCCACCAGCTATACTGGCCGCATCCTATTGGGCCGTGGCTGATGGTTATCTGGTCTTTGACCGGGCCCCAGACAACGCCTTTTGCTCCTGCGTATGCGCAACCCCTTACAGTCATGACACCTGGTCGTGATTTTATATTGGATTTGACCTGACATGTGCTGCACTGACCTGAAGGATCATTGGCAGCTAAATGTTTGGCCCTGTCCTTCTTAGCCTTCTCTGGATATGCGTCCAGGACTTCCTCGATCAATTTTTGAGTCTCTTTAATTGCTGTGCTCATTATTCCTCCGTATATTTTCCTGTTCAATCAGTTCAAACTGTTTAAACGGTTCAAACAGTTTTTTTATGCTGCCGCCTCTTCGTTTTCAAGAATCCCGAACTCCATGAGCAGGCTCTCCAGTTCATCCATGGTAAGAGGAGTAGGAATAACAAGGTTTTTATTTTCCGCTATCTTCTTGGCGAGCGCCCTGTATTCATCTGCCTGAGGGTGTTCAGGAGAATATTCGATGACCGTCATCCTCCTCAACTCAGCCCTTTGCACCTGATTGTCCCTCGGCACAAAATGGATCATCTGGGTATTGAGCCTCTTTGCAAGCTCGGAAATCAATTCATATTCCTTGTCGGTCTTCCTGCTATTACAGATAAGACCGCCGAGCCTCACCCCGCCACTTTGAGCATATTTAAGGATACCCCTTGAGATGTTGTTCGCCGCATACATGGCCATCATCTCACCCGATGTAACTATATAAATCTCCTTTGCCTTCCCCTCTCTGATAGGCATGGCAAAACCGCCGCAGACAACATCGCCGAGGACATCGTAAAAAACGAAATCGGTGTCAGCTTCATATGCGCCGTTTTCCTCAAGGAAGTTAATCGCAGTGATAACGCCCCGACCTGCGCAGCCGACGCCAGGTTCAGGGCCGCCTGATTCGGCACACCTGATGCCTCTAAATCCGGTAAGAAGCACCTCTTCAATCTCAAGGTCTTCTACAGTGCCCCTTTCCCTTGCCATGTCCATAACGGTTGCCTGAGCCTTTTTGTGGAGTATCAGCCTTGTTGCATCAGCCTTCGGATCGCAGCCTACTATCATGCATTTGTAGCCCGCCTCTGAAAGACCTGCAACTGTATTCTGTGTTGTTGTCGATTTGCCGATACCGCCCTTGCCATAGATTGCTATCTGTCTCATAAACTTCCTCCTGTCAAAATTTTTGATGTCGGGATAATATAAGCAACAGCCGTGCCAGAACCGGCAATCCTTGATATTTAAAGTTTTTTGACATCCGGACTTAACCAATTTTCCTTTAATGCATACATTTATGTTTCATTTATTACAAAATTGTTCTAATAAGTTTTGCCCTGAAAATTGACAAATGTTATGTAAGTGATATACTAAAAACAAAAATAAACTTTCGGAGGTAAGCAAAATGAAGAAACTGATTTATGCAGTGTTGTTGGTCGTAGGAATGGTGTTTGTGCAGGCACCTGCCATCGGAGCCGAAGATGCAAAACCGGTTGTAAAAGAAAAGGCTGGCAAGCACATTGAGAAAAAAGGTGAGAAAAGAAAGCATAAGGGAGAGATGCTCGAGAAAAAAGGCGAGGCAATGGAGCAAAAAGGCGAGAGGATGCAGAAAAAGGCAGAAAAAATGAAAGAAGAGGGACATGAGAAGGCTGCAGAACGAATGGAAAAAACTGGAGAGAAGATGGAAAAGCACGGAGAGATGATGCAGGAAAAAGGAGAGCGCATGCAACAGCAAGGCGAAAAAATGCAGAAGAAAGGCAAAGGGATGCAGAAAAAGTGAAACCATTATTTATATAAATATAAAGCCCCGGCAAAAGTCGGGGCTTTTTTTATCGGAGAGAAATGTTATCCACCACCTTCTATATCCTCGATGTCTTTGCCGAAGAGAAATACACAGGCAATCAGCTTGCAGTTCTGTTATAATTCCTAATGCGTTTTATTGCAGACCTCCACATCCACTCGAAATATTCGCGTGCAACAAGCAAGGACATGTCTCCTGAAAGCATATGGAAATGGGCGCAGATCAAAGGCATTTCCGTAATCGGAACAGGAGATTTCACACATCCCGCATGGTTTAAGGAGCTTGATGAAAAACTTGAATCCACAGGCAACGGCCTCTTCAAACTAAAAAAAGACCTTCAGATAAATGATGTCCCCGAATCGTGCAAAGCAGATGTTTATTTCATGCTCACCTCAGAGATAAGCTGCATCTACAGCAAGAACGGAAAGACAAGAAAAATACACTCGATTTTGTTCGTGCCTGATTTCGCAAGCGCGGCAAAGATAAACATAGCGCTTGCTAAAATAGGCAATCTCAATGCCGACGGAAGGCCAATACTTGGGCTTGATGCAAAGGAGCTTTTGAAGATTGTTTTAAACGAAGCGCCTGATGGCATGCTCGTGCCCGCACATGCATGGACTCCTCATTTTTCGATATTCGGAGCGGTGTCGGGTTTCGATTCTTTTGAAGAATGTTTTGAAGACTTGACGCCTCATATCTACGCGATAGAGACAGGATTGTCATCAGACCCGCTCATGAACTGGAGGCTTTCGGCTCTGGACAAAATAACGCTCATCTCAAATTCGGATGCTCATTCTCCTGCCAAGATAGGACGCGAGGCGAATATATTTGATGCCGATATATCATATAAGTCAATAATAGACGCTATAAAAACAAGAAAAGGATTTCTCGGAACCATAGAGTTTTTCCCTGAAGAAGGCAAATATCACTACGACGGACACAGGACATGCGGCATAGGCTTCACGCCAAAAGAGACCTTAAAACATAACTACCTCTGCCCGGTTTGCGGCAAGAGGGTTACAGTAGGCGTAATGCACAGGGTCGAAAAACTCGCTGACAGAAAAGAAGGGTTTAAGCCAAAGGGTTCTCCCCCCTTCCATTCGATAATCCCTTTGCCTGAAATCATTGCAGAGGTTCTCAAAGTCGGCCCAAACAGCAAGGCAGTGGATAAGGAATATCAAAACCTCCTTCAAAAACTCGGCAATGAATTCAGGATACTCATGGATGTCTCGCTTAACGATATTGAAAGAGCGGGCTCGCCACTAATCAGAGAGGCAATAGCGCGAATGCGTAAAGGCGATGTGCATATAGCGCCAGGCTATGACGGTGAATACGGGAAAATAAAGATATTCGAGGCAGTGGAACGAAAGGAAATCAAAGGACAGTCAATGCTTTTTTAAAACCAAAAAAGGCGGCTGGTTAACCCATATTTTTAATTATGATTTCATAGTCATCATGATTTCCAATCCAGCTCCATATGTAATCTTCACCGTCCCCAACAGCAAGCGCCCTGTGATTAAGACCTATGCGGACCGACCAAAACCTACCGACTTTTTTTGAAATGAAGCGAAGGATGAAAAGGGTCTTTTTTAAGGATCTCAAAATTTCGCCTCGACATTGTTTGAATATGTTGTGGTAGCTTATTGAAGCATTCCCAGAAACGCTCCGTTGTCCTATGCATCTATAAACTCTTTAGTTTTCCAGCTTTTTTAGCGTCTAATGCCTCTTTTACTAAAAAATCTAACGCTCCTGTATCAGAGTCAATTTCAATCTGCCTGTCCCATCTTTCCCAGTCTCTTTCAGAAAACCACTTCCTCAACTGAATGTATTCATCATCAGGAAGGCTTTCTATGGCTGATTTTATTTCAGTTACTGTCGGCATTTTACAACCTCCTTAATGGTCTATAATTTTATTATTGCAATTATCGGTAATTTTGTAAACCATGCTGCTTAAAGTAGAATTAATCGATGAGAGCTTGAATAGAGTGTAATAGGGGAAAAGACAATTTGCATACTAAAAACTCCAACTGCGAAATAGCTGTTGCTGGCTCGCGTTTGGTTGAACGACTGATTATACAAGTTCTATTTATCATCTAAATTGTTAGTTTGAATTTTTATTGCTTCTTTAGCACTGCGAGCATTCAAAAGTATGTTAATTTCATCTTCTGGTAATTCAAACCATTCACCATGTATCCTATATTGCTTGAATTGTTTGTGAAGCAAATTTTCATAATATGAATTATTATTTGTTTTCCAGAAATTAATTATTTCTAACTTAATTGGGCAAGTACCTTGTATTTGTTTCAATCGATTCTTTACATCATCTGCAATACCTATTTTTACATGTTTTCCAGCTTTAATTATGTAAAGAAAACCCCCTTTATCATTATGAACATCATATGAAACATTCTGAATATTGCTTGTATAATAGCCATCTAAAGCATCAATTAATGTTTCAACTCGCATGTCTTTATCATTTGAAGAAAGTTTAAGTTTAAGATTTTCTTCTTTTCTCTCCAAACACAATTTAGATTTACATTCTAATACTTCGAACTCATTGTTATTCTTTTTTTCTTCATATAATGAAACAATATCTTGCTTTCTGAGAATATCGTACCCAAAGTATTTTGAAACTCCGAAATATTCTGAAAATGAAAATTTTTTATCATCAGGGAAATAGAAGCGTCCACAATCGGGACAAAGATTCAAGGAATCACAGTATATATTACGAGTCATGCCACGACCACCATCATATGTATAGCCTGCGGGTTTTGGTTTTGGTAGTCCATACGTTAAATTGGTCTGTCCATTAACACAAAGCTGTGTAATGTCATTAGCTTCCCATAGGATAACTCTCCCATTTTCACTTTCTTCTCCTAAATAAAAAAAACCTTCTTCGTGAAGGTAAACTCTTGAAAACCGTCTTGTCACGAATCGCCATATGGTGCATTCAAAATATTTTTTATCGTATTTAATACCCTTGTTATTGTTTTCCATCACTGAAATATATGACCCACTAATATATCACTATATTCCGGATGTTATTTTGTATAACAATATATTAGCTGCCAAAACTCAACTTATTTACAGCCTCTACCAAATGCTCTTTGGTTAGTTTAGCGTATATTTCCGTTGTCTTTATGTCCCCATGTCCAAGCAGTTCTTTCACCTTTTTAATATCCGTTCCATTCATTATGAGATAGCTTCCAAAGGAATGTCTCAGGTCACGCAGTTTAGCTTTAATCCCCGCTTTTGTGCAATAGTAATGAAATAGCCTGCTTATTGTATCTGCATTACGCCATTGAGTAAAAAGAAAGCCTATCTCTGGCAACTGATATTTTAATAGCTCCGTTTTAAGCTCGTCATTAATAGGTATAGCCCTGTCCTTCTTCCCTTTTGTTCCTCTGACATATATAAAACCATTCTGCATATCTATATCCTGCATGGTTAGCTTTATAAGCTCAGACCTTTTTATTCCAGTATAAAGATATATCTTGATTGCAAGCAGAAAAGCAGAATTGTCTATTGCATTAAACAAAGCATCTATTTCATTTAGCTGCAGAAATCTTGGCAATTCCTTGTCTATTCTGAAAAATACAGATGGTTCGCCTCTTTCTTTCAGGAATGGGTTTTTGTCTATATAACCTTTATCGAGCGCATAATTAAACGCTGTCCTCAATGATCTCATCAGAATATCGAGATAAACCTTACTATCGCCTCTATTCAAATAAGTCAGCTTAAACTCATTGATAGTATCTTTTGTTACCTGTCTTAAATTTATGTCTCCGACCGCATCAATGAACTTCCTGAAAGCAAGAGTATCGTTATCCCTTGTTTCTTGCGTAATGTCCTGCAACTGTCTTAATTTTAGGTATTCATTTCTAAACCGTGAAAGTGTTATACCCTGAATTTTCTCTATCTGGGAAACCTTATTGCCTCTATAACGAGTCTTCTCCTGCTCGAATATCTGGTGGGCTAAAACTTCATCGTTGGTTTTCAAGCTTACAGAACGTAAACGGTCAAGGTAAATATAATAGTAGCCGTTTTTGCGTTTAATTAGTTTCATTCGTGTTTTCTGCTCCGTTCGGTCTTCCAACATCACTTCCCCTAATTTTCGCTACAGTTATACTGCGGCATGAGAAGCGGCCTGTTCACATTTTTTATCTTCTCATATAATGTCTCAGGGCCTTTGCCGATATATTCCGAAAAGTCAACATCGCCGCTTGTGCCGTCATCAAAAACAATGCGATAGATATACTTTTCCTTGTATTCAACCTCCGTAACATCATTCATATTCCACATAATTCCTCGATTCATGCTCAAATATAGCATATCCGATAAAATTTTCAAAGGGAAAATCAATGCCCAAAATTGCCTTCTCATAATTATTCCCGCCAACTTTAAAACATATGATAGAATTAACAAATGAAATCGGCTGACATGTCCCTTGACCTCAACCCCCAATTCCTCAATGCACTTCAAATAATGGAGGAGACCGATAAGAATGTCTTTATCACAGGCAGGGCGGGCACAGGCAAGTCAACGCTCCTTCAGCATTTCAGGAATATTACAAAGAAAAACATCGCTGTGCTTGCGCCCACAGGCGTTGCAGCGGTAAATGTGAAGGGTCAGACCGTCCATTCATTCTTCGGCTTCAAACCTGATATTACTCCTGATATAGCGAGGAGGATGCGCCCAAAAGAAAAGTCCATTTATAAAAAGCTCGACGCTATTGTGATTGACGAGGTCTCGATGGTGCGCGCCGATCTCATGGACTGCATCGCCGAATTCCTCCACATTCACGGCAAGAGCAAGTCCCAGCCATTCGGAGGCATACAGATGATATTTATCGGAGATCTCTACCAGTTGCCTCCTGTTGTTACATCCCGCGATAAGGCTCTTTTTAAAAGCCTTTACAAAAGCCCGTATTTCTTTGACTCAATAGTCTTCGGCAGTGGTTTTGATATGCAGTTTATCGAGCTTGAAAAGGTCTATCGCCAGCGTGACGACAGATTTCTGAATATCCTCAATGCCATCAGGAACAATACTGCGACTGATGAAGACCTTGCAATGATCAATGCACGATACATGCCTGAATTTCACGATGACAAGGGCTTCTATATTTATCTCACCACAACAAACGACCTTGCCGCCTCGATTAACACAAAAAGGCTCGCCGATCTCAAAGGTAAGGAATACACCTATCAGGGCATGATCGAGGGGGACTTCAATGCGAAGGATCTCCCCACAGGTGTTGATCTAACAATTAAAAGCGGAGCGCAGGTAATGCTCCTTAATAACGACTCTATGGGGCGGTGGATAAATGGAAGCATAGGCAGAGTTATTGGCATTGAAAAGACAAAGGGTGAGCCTGATGCAATACAGGTGGAGCTTCAGGATGGAGAAACTGTTGATGTTGGTCCTTATACATGGGGAATGTACGAGTTCCATTACGACAAAAAGGCGCGAACAGTCATATCCGATGTTGTCGGCACATTCACACAATATCCCCTCAAACTCGCGTGGGCTGTAACCATACACAAGGGGCAGGGAATGACCTTTGAAAAGGTGATAATAGACATAGGCAAAGGCACATTCTCGCACGGCCAGTTGTATGTTGCGCTTTCGCGATGCACGAGCCTTAAGGGCATCGTCCTAAAAAAACCGATTGCCCAAAGACATATATTTATGGACTGGCGTGTCGTGGATTTTGTTACGAAATACCAGTATAAACAGGCGCAGAAAAGCCTGCCTGTGGATGAAAAACTTTCAATCATAGAGAAGGCCATAAAGGATAAAAGGCCGCTTGAAATTGTTTATCTAAAGACAAAGGACGAGAAATCAAGACGCACTATCATTCCGCGCTTTGTAGGAGAACTGGAATACAATGGAAGAAAATTCACAGGCGTTCAGGCTTTCTGCACCGCTCGGAAGGACGACAGGGTGTTTCATATAGAGCGTATACTTGAGATAAAGGCGGTTGAGTAGAAAACAGCAGGCTGCCTGTTTTAAGGGCAGCGCTTTTTTGTGGTATTATAAATTCTATGGCCTATTTGCTTTTGAAAATAATGATCAATTCCCTTTCCATTGGAATAGCCGTAAAGGTTATTAACGGCATAACCTTTACCGGCGAGTGGTGGAAGATTATCATCGTAGGCGCCATCTTCGGGCTTGTAAACTCCTTCATAAAACCCGTTGCCAAGCTATTCACCTTTCCCTTCATCATACTGACACTCGGCCTCTTTACTCTCGTTATCAATGCCCTGATGCTTGGCCTCACTGCCTACCTTTCAGACTCCCTGAATCTCGGATTTCACATAAGCGGCTTCTGGCCTGCCTTTAAAGGCGCCCTGCTTGTGAGCATTGTCAGCACAGTCCTCAACTGCCTTGCCGGTTTGAGCATACCTCCCCGTGAAGAACGATAGGCAGAGGTTCAGGGCTTATTTCTTAGCCATTCAACCTTTCTTCCAGATGTCTGATAAATCCGTATGTTTGTACTGAGGAGAAACTCTATCTTTATATTTGTTTTCAAGTGAGATTAGTTTTGAGGTGTTTAAGAAATCCTAATTAAAATCTTACGAAAATAAAAATCATGCTATAATTCAGATAATTGTGCTATTACAAGCAATTAGCTCTGGGAAATATGAACATTAAAGAGTCAATTGACCTTGAGCTATTTTAACCTGCTATTGGAGAAAGGAATTTATAAATGAACACTTGCAGCGATGTTCTTTACACAATAGGTTTTACCGGCAAAAGCGCAGAGGAGTTTTTCACACTTCTTAAAAAAGCTGGGGTTAAGACTTTATTAGACATACGCTTAAATAACGTCTCTCAGCTTGCAGGGTTCACCAAGGGAAAGGATTTAGCATACTTTGTTAAAGAAATTCTGCAAGGTCAATATGTACACTTAACCCTCTTATCTCCGACAAAAGAAATGCTTAAAAAATACCAGGCCGATGAGGATTGGGAAAGCTACGAAAAAGAATATCTTGATTTGCTCGGAAAAAGAAGAATCATTGACAATCTGGATATAAATCTTTTGAAAGGCCCGACAGTGTTGTTATGCAGCGAAAAGACAGCTGATAAATGCCATAGACGTCTTGCGGCTGAATATATACAGAAAAAACTTTTACCTGAATGTAAGATAGTTCATTTATAATTCATGTTGAGAAAGACTCTTATCATAACTGACGTTACTGCAATGAGTGAGGACAATGTCTGTATCGCAGGGTACGATTCCTCGCTAAAATGCGTTAGACCGGTTTTGCCAATGTCTCAAATTAAAAAAACTCATCTATTTGAAGATAAAGAGTTGATTATTTACCCCGGCGCTAAGGTCTCATTTTATTTCATTAAACATATGCCGCATCCGCCGCATGTGGAAGATTATGTTTTTAAGGAAGATTCGATTCGGTTTGAAGGCAAAGTGTCGGAGATAAAATGGAACGAGTTGTTAGAGAACACTGCCGTTCATTCATTTGCTGATTTATTTCCAAAGCTGGAGAGCCGATATGTTCCATCTGCATCTCCGGGGCCATCTATTGGAACCTTTTTGTCAGCAAAAGTTCCATTTTTGTCTTGCGATTACTACAAAACTCCTCCACGGCCAAGACTAAAAATCTCTGACGACACGGGAATGGTTATTGATAGAGTAGCCATAACGGATTTGGCTTTTAGATGTTTCTTTGAGTTCCTAATGAAAGAACACCGAGGAAATTGCGAAAATGTAATTGCAAAAATCAATAATAAATTGCAGAAGAGACAAGTCTTTTTGCGCCTTGGCTTAGCACGACCTTTTGATAAACTTCCAGAACCTTACAGTGGATGGTGTACTATGCAGGTGAATAGCATACACACAATTCCAGACCTCTATAACAGGAATTATTCGAAATGGATAACATTAGAATAGGCTCGGCTGTTCAGATACAAGCAAAAATTCTTCTCTTCCCGACAATGACTCTTCGTCCTTTATAGCTACAGGGCGTTCTCCCTCAATTACCACAGTTACTCCTTCTTTCTCTCCCAGTTTTCGAAGAAAGTCGGCCAGAAGATAACGATGGCAGTGTTCACCTGAGCGACAATAGCATAGAAGGGTTACAATGCCGCGGTGTAAAAGCTCATACCAAGCTGAGGGATGCTGTCGATAGCTCTCTAACATTAACTGTCTATATCTTTGTGCATATGTCTCCCAATCTATTTTTCCAGATTTCCATGCTTGAACAAGGTCCCACGTTGGTGCAAAAGTGCGGTCACCGCTCTTGACTGTTATATCAAAGGCATCAGGGCCATTATATTTGCTGATTTGGGCTGTGTAAAGATGGAGTTCCATAGTTTTAAAGATATTATATCCCTTTTATGGTATTTTGTCATAGAAAAATACGGCAGCAAAAATCAGATTCCATTTTACCACTTTTTATGGGCTGAGGCTGTTGCAAACGACTCAGGCAGGCTTTAAGAAGGCTTTAAAGAATCACTCAAAAATCAAATACTGTTTTGCCTTTTCGAGTCTCCTGCCTTTAATACCTAAATCTTCAAGGCGGGTAATTCTTTTTTCGCGCCTCATTTTCAGGATTATTCCAACAGTCTTTGGCCCGATTCCCGGCACCCTTAACAATGCCTCTCTATCAGATGTATTGATTCTGACAGGATAAAATTCTGGATGTCTGTCTGCCCATATCTCCTTTGGGTCTTTATCAAGCCTCAGATTGCCGGATGTGTCTATGGGAATATCATCCTGCGAAAAACCGTATCTCCGGACAAGAAAATCCACCTGATACAAACGATGTTCACGCATGAACATACTATCTGGACTGGACAGCACTCTCATCTCTCCCGGAATATCAGGATGTCCGAGCCCTTTCTGGTAGGCAGAAAAATAGACTCGCTGGAATTTTAAGCGATTATACAAATTGAACATATATTGTATTATCTCCGAGTCTGTCTCATCTGAAGCACCGACAATGAACTGAGTCGTGCATTTGACCCTCGAATGTCTCATGCCCTGCCCTGTAAGCCTTGACATCAACTTCAGGGGACGGATGATGTCGTTCATATAATCCTTTCTATTGGAAAGGACATCGAAACGTTTCTTGCCCGGAGTCTCGATATTGAGGGAAACAGCACTCGCCAGCGAAATAGAATCTTCTATGGCTGCGTCAGAGGCACCCGGAATTACTTTCAAATGGATATAGCCTTTGTAGTTGTGTTTATATCTGAGTATGCGGGCAACAGCGTTTATCCTGTCCATTGTGTAATCAGAATTGCCGATAACGCCGGAACTTAGAAATAGACCAAAAACTTTTTTCCTCCTCACGTATTCCGTGAATATATTTGCCACTTCTTCAGGCTGGAGAGTGCATCGCCGAACATTTGTCTCTGAACGCAGAGGGCAGTATTTGCAGTCATTTGAACATGCGTTGGAGAGAAGTGTTTTTAGAAGTATTGAATATCCGCCGCTGGGAAGGGTAACGGGATAGAGCCACTTTCCACCCAGCCCTCTCCTTCTGCGGTCGTCCTTGTTAGTACCGCAAGCACACGCAAGGTCATACTGTGAGTCATTGGAGAGAATTTTCAGTTTTTCTATGGTATCCATAAGTATCTACACAGATTATATCAGATTGTTACTTTTATCCACGCCCGCTTATTATGCCACGCTATATCTATCGATGTTTCGAAAAAATCCGAAAGATTGGATTTTGTGAGGATATTCCGTGTCCTGCCAGAGGAGTATATCTCCCCGCGCCTCAAAAGCAGTGCATGGCTTATGATCGGCACGATCTCCTCTATGTGGTGGGAAACATAGATAAGCGTGGGTTTTGAATCCATGCGGTCTATATGTTCAAGGGTTGAGAGCAGTTGCTCCCGTGCAAAAATATCAAGTGCGGTGCATGGTTCGTCAAGGATCAGTATCTCTGGAGAGCTTATGAGTGCCCGTGCAATGAGAACTCTCTGCTTTTCTCCCTGCGATAATGTGCCGTATAGCTGCTTTGATAGGCAAGCACAGCCGAGTTGCTCCATAATGGAGCGTGCCTGTTTTATATCTTTCCTGTCCGGCCTGTCATAGAGGCCTATGGTAGCAAATTTTCCGCTTAGGACTATCTCCTCTGCTGTCTCTGTTGTATACAGCCTTTCCTGTAGGGATGAACTCACCCATCCGATGGCTTTCCGCAGTTCGCGCACATCACAGTCGCCAAATCGTTTGTCCAAAACACTGATCTCCCCTTTTGACGGCCAGAGGTATCCATTAATCATATTCAGAAGCGTACTCTTACCCGAGCCGTTCAGTCCTATAATCGCCCAATGCTCGCCGGGATTGACCTCCCAGTTAATATTCCGAAGGATATGCCTGCCGTCGCATATCCATGAGACATTTTCCAAGTAAATGACTTTTTCCATTATTCTCTATTCTCACATTAAAGCAAAAATTATTTGTATTGTAAAAAATTATATTGCTTCTTTGAAAGTCAAACTTCAAGCACTTTTTATCATGCACGCTTTGGCTTTCGACCGGGCAAGCAACCGGTATTAATTATTTGACACATTACACTGCATAGAATTACCATGAAATATGACGCCTGATATTAAAACCTTTAATATTCCCATTTCTTGCTGACCGTCAGGCGTGCAAAAACCTGCTGTACGCAGGACAACATCGGAATGGACAAGGGACGACTACATCGGAGCTATCCGGTCGCGCATCAGTAATTTCCGTATGCGCTATTCAGTCGAACCGGGACTCTATGCCCTCGGCGAGCCGGACGCCAAGTCGGATGTTTTTGTAACCGCAAATTATAAGCTCAGTTTCGACATCCTCAGAAAAGAATTAAAGGGCTTAAATGCATGGATACTGGTGCTCGATACGAAAAGCATCAATGTCTGGTGTGCTGCCGGAAAGGGGACATTCGGCACGGATGAGCTTGTCAGGCGAATCAATGAGGCTCAACTTCATAAAATCGTCAATCACAGGAAAATAATAGTCCCGCAACTTGGGGCAGTGGGCGTAAATGCAAGGGCAGTTCAGAAACAAACCGATTTCAGGGTTTATTTCGGGCCTGTTTACGCAAAGGATATCCCTGAATATGTAAAAGCGGGTTATAAAAAGAGCGATGAAATGCGGCTTGTAAAATTCACGATGCTCGACAGGCTTATTCTTACTCCGATGGAGATTAATCCTGCCATGAAAAGATTTCCGCTTTTTGCCCTGATTGTTCTGCTGCTTTTTGGTCTTCAACCGTCAGGCATTTTATTCAAAGATGCCCTGTCAGGAGGCATGCCGTTTTTGTTGCTCGGATTGATAAGCATACTCAGCGGTGCATCTATAACTCCAGTGTTGCTTCCCTTTATCCCATTCCGCTCATTTGCTGTGAAGGGCTGGATAGCAGGGATGATATTCACATCTGCCATAATGAAGACGATGAGTCTGGACATTCTACCTGCTGTATCGTCCTACATTTTCTTTCCGCTTGCAAGCTCTTATATTGCGCTTCAATTCACAGGCTCTACTACCTTTACCGGCATGTCAGGGGTTAAGAAGGAGTTAAAAATAGGACTGCCAATATATTTAGTATTTACGGCTGTTTCGGTTATACTAATATTAGTTCACAAGCTTTATCATTGGAAGGTTTTATGAAATATCTTCAGAATGTAACGAGTCTTGAATTGTCTCCTGAAAAATGTACAGGCTGTGGAAGGTGCGTTGATGTATGCCCTCACGGCGTGTTTGTCATTAAAGATAAAAAAGCCTCAATTACAGATAAAGACCTCTGCATGGAGTGCGGCGCATGCGCCTTGAACTGCGAATTCGGTGCGATCAGCGTGAATTCAGGAGTGGGCTGCGCTGCGGCTATAATCAACGGTATGATAACAGGCGGTCCGCCATCATGCGACTGCGGAGGGTCTCCATCTCAATCGGCATCCAGCAATTGCTGCTGACAACCCATTCTGGAGACATGCATTACTATAAAAAAATTTCTTGACATTTTGCCTTGAGAAGTATATAAGTAAATTATAATATACTTAAGGAGTAAGAATGAAGCTTGAGGCAGAGTCTTTCAAGGTTATTTCGGTAGAAAGCAGGGTAAAAATTATTGAGCTGCTCAAGGCAGGGCCGCTTTCTGTGAATACGATAGCTGAGGCATTAGGTATCAGCCAATCAGCAGTATCCCAGCACCTTCGCGTGCTGAAACAGGCAGGGCTGGTTGCAGATGAAAGAAAGGGCTATCACATCTACTATTCATTAAACAAGGATAAACTCAACAAATACCAGCAGGAACTGATAAAGGTCTGCACCTGTGGCTGCGAATTCGGCAGAAAAAGACACATCTCGGAGACGAGAGAGGCTTTACTGGAATATAAAAAGAGGCTTGAGAAAGAAATAAAAGAGGTGGAAAAAAGAATAAAGGAGATCGAAAAAGAGAAGGAGTAATTTATTTTTTACGCAAAATATAAGTGTATACTAATAAACTTATACAAAATAGTTGGGCATGTCATGGTCAAAAAACAGATTGGAATTTGAGGAAACCGGGGAGAAAAAAAAGAAACTCCAGGTGAGAAGGGAGGTGAATTTTATGTGTCAATGTTGCGTTATAAGGACAGAGGAGGCTTGTGAATGTCCTCCAACTTTCAAGAGAATGGTTTTAACGAGAGAGGAAGAGATTAAAAAATTAAAAGAGTATAAGAGGTGTCTTGAGGCTGAGATGGCAGGGATAGAGGAGAAGATTATAGAGACATGCAAGAAAGGAGGTGAATAAGCATGTCTGATACAAAGAAAGACGAGAAAATCGGGACATTAGGCAATGTTGTGCGTGAAATCAAGACATCCGGCTGTGGATGCGGTTGTGGTTGTGCTCCAGAAATCAAGAAGAAGTAATGAGCTTAGAGGGGAGGTAACTCCTCCCCTACATCCCCCCGTGTTCCCTCTCTCCTTGTGGGAGAGGGCAAGGGTGAGGGGTAATCGGAGGTAATAAAAATGAATGAAATCTTATTAACCGTAGTTACATGGATACATTTACTATCGGCAGTTGTCTGGATAGGCGGGATATTCTTCATCTTATTTGTTGCCCTTCCTGTTGCTAAAAAGACCCTTGAACAGCCGGGTAAACTCATGGGTGCTATAAGTAAAAGATTTGTGCCGATGGCAAACATCAGCATCCTGCTTATATTTATAACTGGAATCTTTATGAGTTTGTTGTCGCACAGCTTTTCCGAACTTATCTCCCTTAACAGCCTGTGGTCGCAGACAGTATTCGCAAAAGTTTTAACAGCGTTGGTAATGGCGAGCATTCATTTCTACAGGGGTTTATCATTGACACCTAAGATTGAACGACTGACAGCAGCAGAAGGCAGTCCTTCCGGAAAGATAAAAGAGCTGCAACGATTATCTTTAAATCTGGTGAAGACTAACTTTATTCTTGGTACCGTCGTCCTTTTTTTGACAGGAATGCTTTCGGCATACTGAAATTGTCAGCTATGAAAATAGTTGAAGCTGTTGAGAAAAAATTTTTTAAGGAAAATTTTGCTTGACATGGAAATAAGAACTATCTATACTCTAAACATGTTTTACAATCTGCTGATAGCAAATAGGCTCCTTAATAAAACAGCATGGCATCCAAATGCCGTGGCTGGAGGGGGATTCTATTAGCTTTTAGCGGATAACATAGGAAAACTCAAAGGCCACGGAAACAAATTCCGTGGCCTTTTTATTTTTGGAGGTGCATTATGAAATGGGATGCAGGAATGTACGATGCCGCACACTCGCCGCAGACCGATGTGGGCAGGGAGCTTATTGCCATGTCATGTGTAAAGGCAGATGACTCGATATTGGACATCGGCTGCGGCACAGGAACACTTACAATCGAACTTGCGTGTCTGGCACACAAAGGGAAAGTCGTAGGAATAGATACTTCTATCGAGATGCTTGAAATGGCAAGAGAAAAGACTTCATCTATAAACAATATCGCTCTGATAAACATCCCTGCGCAGAAGCTCGATTTTAAAGAGGAGTTCGACCTCGTATACTCCAATTCTGCACTCCAGTGGATAAAAGAGCAGGAGCATGTAATAGTGAAGACATACAGGGCATTGAAGCCGGATGGAAGAATTGCCGTTCAACTCCCTGCAAAGGATTTCTGCTGGGAGTTGATGGAAAATATCAACAGTGCAATAGCCTTCCTCGGTCTTGAGTCAAAATACAAAAAGATGGAATCGCCATGGCGGTTTCCGGTAAAGGAGGAGTTTGCGGGCTTTCTTAAAGATGCAGGATTTGTAAACATAAATGTCTTTTATAAAGACTACACTCTTGTATTTGAAAGCATCAATGATGTGCTTGAGTGGGGCGTCTCTGCTGCGCTAAGACCATTTCTTACTCATCTGCCAGAGAACAAGCAGGAACGCTTCAAATATGCATTTGCAATGGGCTTTGAAAATTACAGGACCGAAAAGGGCATAGAGTTCAATTTTAGGAGGCTCTTTGCGTTTGCCGAGAAAAAATGAGACAAAGGAGAGAATCATGAGAAGAAGCAAAAAGGAGATTAAGGATAAGTCGGTAATCATCGAACTGCTCAACACCTGTCATGTCGGGAGGTTGGGAACTATTGGGAAGGATGGTTATCCGATGGTGAAGCCTCTGAACTTTGCTTATCATAACGGGAGGATTTATTTCCATACGGCAAAGGAAGGAGAAAAGATTGAAGACATCAAAAAAGATAACCGTGTCTGCTTCGAGATTGACTTGCCAATTGCTTATGTGAAGGGAACGATGTCGGATCCTTGCAAGGCCGAATACCTTTATCGGAGCGTGATTATCAAGGGAAAGGCTTATATTGTTGAAGATAGGGATGAGAGGATACTCGGTCTTAAATGTTTGATGCAAAAATATCAGCCCCAAGGAGGCTACGGCGATTTTCTTGAAGAAAAGCTGAGTATTACAGGAGTAGTCAGGATTGACATCGAGGAGATGGTGGGCAAGGAAGATCTTGGAAAAGTGAGATAAAAGAGGCGGTATTAAAGGCATTGGAGGAAAAAGTGCAGTTGCCGATAGTTATTGAATAGGAGCTATAAATAAAGTGAGCGATTTAAAAGATAAAGACACAAGAGTCAAAGTATTGATAGCCTTGCTCTCTGTCTATTTCATCTGGGGCTCAACCTATCTTGCTATTCGCATAGCATTGGAAGGTTTTCCGCCTTTCATTATGGCTGCAATACCCTTTTTGACAACAGGCCTTGGGCTCTATATCGTTTTAAGGATTCGAGGTGTTCCAGCGGGAGATCTGTTTTATTTGATGGCATTTGGTCGCTGATAGGTTTCAGCGCCTATACCCATCTCTTAAGCAAGGCACGACCGGCACTTGCAACCAGTTATGCATATGTTAATACTGTTATCGCGGTGGGGTTAGGAGTTATACTTGCAGGGGAGCGGATTACAACAGTGGGAATTACCGCAATGCTGATAATAATTGCAGGCGTGGTGCTGGTGATGTTTGGACAGAGACAGGGTTAATCTGCATTAAGAGGAGTTTATGAAAAAACATAATTGTCTGGACATAGACCGAATTGCCTTTTTCGGCAGGACTTATGCCGAATATATGGATATGTTCGGCCTTGATGAATCACTGTTAAGGCAAAGCCAAATACTTGACTGTCCTGCCGGTGCATCATCGTTCGCAGCAGAGGCGCATCAAAAGGGCATTGATGTTACAGCATGTGATATTTTGTATGACCTGACTGCTGATAAACTTATGGAAAAAGGCAAGAAGGACTTGCAGCATGTCTTTGAAAAATTTGATGAAGTATCGCATCTCTATGTATGGAAATATTACAAAGATAAGGATGAGGCTATGATATTGAGAAGTAGGGCTTTAGAAATATTTGCAAATGATTTCCCCGTCGGCTCAAAAGAAAGGCGTTATGTTCAGGCAGAGATGCCGTATCTACCCTTTTCCGACAGAACATTTTCGCTTGTACTTTCAAGTAATTTTTTATTTCTGTATGGCGACAGACTGGATTTCAACTTTCATAAGGCCTGTATAAAGGAGTTTCTCAGGGTATGCTCAGGCGAAATCAGGATATTTCCGCTCATCGGTCTTGATTTTAAGCCTTATCTTTATTTGGATGACATATTGTCATCTCTTGATTCTGATGACATAAAAGTAGAAATAGTGGAAGTGCCCTTTGAGTTCCAGAAAGGGGCGAATAAAATGTTAAAACTATACTTATAGGCAATTTTGGAGGCAACAATGAACTTTTTTAAAGAATCGGATTTAAAGGCAAGAAAAGTGCTTGAAGGCATTACTCTCAGGGCTGTCTCTGGCAATAAGACCATGATGACATTCTTTGAGTTTGAGCCAAATGCTGTAATCCCATCACATAAACATCCTCATGAGCAGATAACATATGTTATTGAAGGTGAAATGGAGTTTACAGTTGAAGGTGAGACAAAGGTTTTAAAAGCTGGCGATGGTGTTATAATTTATTCCAATCAGGAGCATAGCGCAAAGGTTTTGAATAAACCTGCAAAGGCAGTGGATGCGTGGTACCCGATAAGGGAAGATTATTTATAAGTGGAGGCACTTATGAAAAGGGCATTATTGGTTATCGATGTTCAGAATGAATATTTTACAGGCAAATTGCCGGTGTCCTATCCGGCAGGAAGCCTTGAGAATATCCTGAAGGCGATGGATGCTGCAAATGAATATGGCATTCCGGTAATCGTTATTCAACACACGGCTAAGGCATCGGATTCTCCCGTTTTCAGGAAGGGAAGTCATGAATGGGAGCTTCATCCCGAGATTGCAAAACGTCCATGTGACATTTTAATAGAAAAGAACTTGCCGGGAAGTTTTACAGGCACAATATTGGAATCATGGCTCAGAGAGAGGAATATTGATACTTTGGTAATTTCCGGATATATGACTCAGATATGCTGCGATACCACAGCACGGCAGGCATTTCACTTAGGATTCGCTGTAGAGTTTCTATCCGATGCCACGGGGACTCTTTCTTTCACAAACAATGCAGGCTCTGTAACCGATGAGGAGCTTCACAGGGCAATATTGGTAACTCAGGCGATGAGATTCAGCAAAGTTATAAAAACATCGGAGTGGATAGATGGTCTTAAAGGCTGATAAGTTGTAGTCCGAAGTGTTTATCTTTTCAGGTTAGAACTAATCATCAGCAGTGTGACACCGTCTGCAAGGAGTAAGAGGTTAATGGTTGCGCTTATTCCGTGCAGTTTCCTGAATTTCTTCCTTAGAGGTGATTCATCAGGGACAGACTCAAACGATTTAATCTCTCTTTTGACCTCCCTGATCTCCGGATGGAGCTTAAAGCACAGAAAGAGATTGGCAACAACAGCCGCCCCTATGAGGAAAAGCGATGCCTTATATGCAAAGGCATTCCTGTCGAGGGCGAATACAATAATGAGGATACCTGCCAGCACAGAGAGTATGAGGTTATACGGAAAATAAACAGGGAACAACTTGCCAACAATCTCGCCGGCAGTGTCCCTCCCGAAGGACCTGAATATAACAGGGGTGATAATAAATGTAAAGATGGATATTCCACCAACCCAGAGGGCGATGACCAGATTGTATAAAAAATATCCCGTTATTTTCATGACGGATTTTAACCTAATTCCGATATTTTTGACTACATATAAGTTTGACTTATTTTATCCTGCAGCTCTCGCCCCAGGCTTTCAAACTCTTGATAATTGAACCAAGGCTTTTACCTCTTTTAGTCAAAGAATATTCCACTCTCGGAGGCACCTCAGGATAAACTTTCCTTTCAACAATGCCCTTTTCCTCTAAATATCGCAACCTGGCAGATAATGTTTTAGGGCTGACTCCTTCAAGGGACTTCCTTAGTTCGCCAAATCTCTTCTTGCCTGAAAGAAGGTCCCTCAGTATCAAAATCGTCCATTTACTTCCAAGAATTTTTAATGCCTTTTCAACAGGGCATATCCCTCCGTCCATGATAATCCTCCAATAGTTTACTTTTTGAAACTGTATAACATAAATGTAACTACTTGACAAAGTATACTGATGCTGATATTGTTTGTCAATATTCAATATTATTAAGTTTCATAATAGAACTGACGTGGATTATAAAACCTCCCCTCGCCCCTCTTTACTAAAGAGGGGTATTATCCCTCCCTTTGGAAAAGGGAGGTTAGGAGGGATTTTATGAATATGTCGTTACAATTATGAGACTGTTAATAACTTTAAAAAGGAGGAAGAAGTCATGAGTCTGCTTGTGGTAGATAGCGAGAAATGCAAGCGCGACGGTATATGCGTGGCGGAATGCCCTCTGCGCATTCTCGAAATGAAAGACGCTTCTTTGCCGCCTTCACCGGTGGATGGAGCGGAACAGATGTGTATCAGGTGCGGACACTGCGTAGCCGTCTGCCCGCACGGAGCCATGTCTCTTGCGACCATGAAATCAGATGAGTGCGCACCTGTGCAGAAGGATTTACTTCCCAGACTGGAACAAGTTGAGCACTTAATGCGCTCAAGGAGGTCGATCCGTACATACCAGGACAAGGCGATAGGTCGTGAGAAGCTTGAAAAGCTTTTAGACATCGCCAGGTATGCGCCTACAGGCACGAACAGTCAGCAGGTGAAATGGGTCGTAGTCAATTCGCGTGAGGGAGTGCGTAATATGACCGGGATGGTTGTGGATTTAATACGGCATATGATCAGCGAGAAACATCCCTTGGCAGAGAGCTACCGCCTGCCAGGCTTTGTGAAGGCGTGGGAGGCGGGGATAGACCTCATCAGCCGCGGAGCGCCCGGACTTGTAATTGCCCATGCGCCTAAGGACTATATGATGGCGCAGACGGACAGCACGATAGCGCTTACTTTTCTTGATCTGGCAGCGCCCTCTTTCGGCCTCGGGACCTGCTGGGCCGGTTTCTTTATGATAGCGGCATCCCAATGGCCGCCGCTCCAGCAAGCGCTTGCATTACCGGAAGGAAACGCCTGTTTCGGCGCGATGATGATCGGCTATCCGAAATACAAGTATCACCGGATTCCGCAACGAAATGCCGCCATGGTTGAGTGGCTGTAATATTAAAATAAAAAAGGAGGAGTAACGATGAGCGAGCTTTTTCAGAGAGCATTTATAGGAAACATGGAGATGAGAAACCATTTTGTGAGGTCGGCCACATGGGAAGGGATGGCTGGTGAAAACGGTGAAGTAACCGAACCGCTAATTGAAATCTACAGAGACCTTGCAAAAGGCGGGGTCGGTCTTATACTGACCGGTTATTCATTTGTCACCAAAAGGGGCAAGGCGCTTTTTGGCAAGCTCGGCGCTGACAGCGATGCCTTAATCCCTGGCCTCAAACGTCTTACAAATGCAGTCCATGAGCATGGAGGTAAAATTGTACTGCAAATTGCCCATGGCGGCTCACAGGGCATGTTTGATACCGGCATGCCCTTTGAGGCTCCATCTGCTGTGAAAGAGAGGGCAACCAGCAATATGCCTGTTGAGATGAGTGTGGATGATATAAAACGTGTTGTGAATGAATTTGCAGAGGCAGCAAAAAGGGCAAAAGAGGCAGGATTTGATGGTGTGGAGATACACGCTGCTCATGGCTATCTGCTTTCGCAGTTTCTCTCTCCTTATTCAAACAGGCGCACAGATGAGTATGGAGGTTCAATTGAGAACAGGGCAAGGATAATCTTCGAGATATACGATGCTGTAAGAGGAAAAGTCGGCAAGGACTATCCTGTGATGGTGAAAATAAATTCATCGGACTTTGACGGAGGAGCCGGACTTTCCACCGAAGATTCCCTGTGGGTTTGCAAAAAGTTATCAGATATAGGTATCGATGCCATTGAGTTAAGCGGAGGAATATTTGCATCAGGGGAGCTTATGCCTGCGAGAGCCGGGATTAACAGTCCTGAAAAGGAGGCGTATTTCAGGGATTATGCAGGACAATTCAGGCCTTATTTGAAATGTCCTATAATCCTTGTTGGCGGCCTCCGTTCACTCGATGTAATGGAGGATATTTATCGCGATGGAGCAGCGCAATTCTTCAGCATTTCCAGACCGCTTATATCAGAACCGGGTCTTATAAAGAGATGGCAGTCCGGCGACAGGAAGAAAGCAAGATGCATATCATGCAATAAATGCTTTGGCGCTGCTATTAATGAAAGGAAGTTTTACTGTGTGACTTTTAATAAAAAATCAGCATAGAAAGGGAAGTTATTATGCCTTATGTAAATATCAAGATAACGAAGGAAGGTGCAACGGTTGAGCAGAAGGCGCAGATCATCAAAGGCGTGACTCAACTCCTCGTTGATGTCCTCGGCAAGAATCCTCAGACAACGGTTGTGGTTATTGATGAAGTGGAGACCGATAACTGGGGCATCGGCGGCGAATCGGTTACAATGCGAAGAAAGCGAGGACAATGAGGTTGCTTTATTCGTTTAGAATTCAGACAGGCTGATTAAGGCTTTAGTATCGGTAAGGGCAGTGATGATAACAAGCCCCTTTCTGTTTATCGTAAGGCGCTCTCCAGAATGGAGGAGGTAATCGGTGAAATCATCTTGCTGCGTGATCCATAAGATTCCTTCAGTGCATCCGATGATGATACCGCGGGCGTCTCTTTCCAGTCTCACCATTGAGTCTTCATACATGCAGATTTTGATGGGATTATCCCCGGCATGTGCTATAGTTCCTGAGAAGTTTGAACCTGCCTTAATATTGCACGGATTTAGTCTCATGCTTAAGTCTAAACGGAGCAATGGAAAAGATACAGACTCAAAAAATCACTTTTGTTGTCATAACAGTTCATAAAATAATAAACTGTTATGGTTTGCAGGACGGGAAACTGTATCTTGTAAGGCTGACTATAAAGAGCTAAAATGAGAATCAAAAGGGGAGAACATTAATGCATGAAAAGTTTGACGCTCTATGAAAAAGTAGCGCATGAAATCTCTCATCTCATAGAGAGCGGCACATTCCGCCCCGGAGACAGGATTCCCTCAGTGCGCAAACTCAACAAACAGTTGAAAGTCAGCATCTCCACAGTCATGGAGGCATACCGTCTCCTCGAAGATCAGGGTCTGATAGAGTGCCGTCCACAGTCAGGATATTATGTCATCTCGTCTCCGATGGATAAACAGTCTGAAATTGCCGTATCGCAGCCCTCAACAAAACCCACAAGGGTGAGCATCAACGACCTTGTTATGATGGTCTTTAAGGCAAACCGCAATCCAAATCTCATTCAACTTGGAGCTGCCATTCCAAATCCTGAACTGCTGCCTGCCGATAAAATAAATCGCGCACTTTCCTCAGTAACAAGACATTACAGACTCAGAAATATCGGGTATGAATTTGTGCCGGGATGCATGGAACTGCGTGTTCAGATTGCCCGCCGCGCCCTAACTGCGGGATGTACTGTAACGCCTGATGACATTGTCATCACATCGGGCTGTCAGGAGGCTATAATGCTCGCCCTCAAGGTCATCTGCAAGCCAGGTGACACCATTGCCGTAGAATCGCCAACTTACTATAACTTTCTTCAGGCAATTGAGATGCTCGGTCTCAAAGCCCTTGAGATACCGACTCATCCGCGGGATGGAATCAATCTCGATACGCTCCGTTATGCAATAGAGCATAACCCCATAAAGGCATGTCTTTTTATCACAAACTTCAACAATCCACTCGGAAGCTGCATGCCTGATGACAGAAAAAAAGAACTGGTGGAAATGCTTTCGAAATATGACATCCCGCTTATTGAGGACGATATTTATGGAGATATTGCATATTCATACCAGCGGCCAAAGATTGCAAAGGCATTCGACAAAAAGGGAATAGCGCTTTTGTGTTCATCATTCTCAAAGACCATAGCTCCTGGCTACCGGGTGGGCTGGATAATCCCTGGAAGATATAAACAGGAAATCGAACGGCTCAAGTCCATAACAAATCTCTCCACGGCTACGCCTATGCAACTGGCCATTGCGGATTTTCTCTCCAACGGCGGCTATGACCATCATTTAAGAAAAATAAGAAGTATATACGCAAGGAACATAAGTCTGATGTCCGAGGCTGTCATAAAGTATTTTCCAGAAGGGACAAAGGTATCGCGACCATCAGGAGGACATGTGCTCTGGATCGAGATGCCTGAGGATATCGATTCTCTCGACCTTTACGAAAAGTCTCTGAAGAAGAAAATCAGCTTCGCCCCCGGTCCCATCTTTTCATCAAGACGGAGATATCGAAATTTTCTCAGGTTTAATGCCGCAACATGGAATGAGGACATAAAAACTGCTGTTAAAATCATCGGCGCTCTTGCTGACAGGTTGTGACATATATAGGGGAAATCAAAAAATCGCTGCCGCAAAGGCCGGAAGGCGCAGGACTTATACTGTGGAATATTCAGATGAAGTATATGAAAAAGTAAAATAGCACTGAAAAAGGAGGGCATTGATGGCGCGAATCGGAATACTTACTTGCAGCAATGCAACGCAGGATTTAGGCTGCTCGTCGGCAAGCTGTCTTGCGGATTTCAGAAAGCGTAGAGGAGCATTTGCGGATTATCCGAAGAATGAGCCGTTAGATTTGGTCGGAATTATCAACTGTCCTGGATGCCCTACTTTAACAGGGGCAGATAAATTATTGCAGCGCATCAGGGCGCTGACAGAATTCAGAGTGGACGCGATACACTTTACATATTGCATGAAGGCGCTCTGCCCCTTCAAAGAAAAATACAAATCTGCCCTTGAAGAAGCATTCCCGAATATTAAGATAGTGATAGGCACGCATCAGGAGCATGTTACGCCCGATGAATACCGCGAGAGAGTTAAAAAACTTTTCTGCCAGCCCAGAAAGACGATGGTTGATTTGATTTTAGGGAAAGATTGATAAATATGCGAGAGGTTTACTTATTGAAGTGAAAGTTTTTGTAATACTGCTCTTTATATTTTTCAGCGTATCTGCTGTACAAGGAATAACAATGGAAAGCATAAAATCAAATCTCGCTGCAACTGTCAAGTATCTTTCTCATGACATAGGGGAAAGGAGTTACAGGGATATCGATAAACTCAATAAAGCTGCCGATTATATCGAAGGCAAATTCCGCTTCTATGGCTGCACTGTAAAAAGGCAGCCTTTCAATTATCAAGGCAATATTTATTACAATATAATATGTGAAATAAAAGGTTCAAAGGAATCTAAAGATGGAATACTTGTAGTCGGAGCGCATTATGACACTGTCATCGACACGCCAGGCGCAGACGACAATGCGAGCGGAGTGGCAGGCCTTCTTGAACTGGCGAGACTAACCGCATCAAAGCCTTTGCAAAGGACAGTCCGTTTCGTTGCATTCACTCTTGAGGAGCCTCCAATATTTATGACGAAAAATATGGGAAGCTACATCTACGCAAAAAGTCTTAAGGAAGAAGAAATTAGAGTCTATGGAATGATTTCCCTCGAAATGCTCGGATATTACTCTGACAGAAAAAATTCTCAGTATTACCCATTCCCTATCTTTAAATGGTTTTACCCAGATAAAGGCAATTTTATTGCATTTGTGGGAAATATTTCATCAAGATCATTTACCATGAGGGTCAAAAAATTATTTAAATCGGCATCAGCTATACCCATAGAATCCCTTAATGCTGTTTCCATTATTCCAGGCGTTAATTTCTCTGACCACTGGGGTTTCTGGGAGTTCGGCTTTCCCGCATTCATGATCACAGACACATCATTCTACAGGAACCCCAATTATCATGCTCCAGGAGATACTGCAGAAACACTTGATTATGACAGAATGACAGAACTTGTCATAGGATTGTATAAAACCCTCGGCAGTATATAGTTTACAATCAGAATAACAGATTATTTTCGTTCAATATCTCCTTTGCCAGAGCAATATATCCCTGTGCGCCGGATGAATTTGGAGCGTAAAGCACGGCAGGCTTGCCGTGGCTTGGAGATTCTGCAAGTATGACATTTCTCGGTATCATGGTGTCGTAGACCTTTGATTTGAAAATGCGCCTCACATCATCCGATATCTGCCTTGATAATGCGAGGTGCCTGTTATACATGGTGAGCAGTATTCCCTCCATATCGAGGGTTTCATTAAAACCTCCGCGTATTCTCCAGAGAAGCTTTATAAGAATGCTCAGACCCTCCATTGCAAAATACTCGCACTGAACAGGGACCAGCACTGATTCTGCTGCAACAAGTGCATTAAGCGTGAGAAGACCGAATGATGGAGGGCAGTCTATAAATATATATCTGAACTTTTCTTTAAAAGGCTTTAACAGCATCTTCAGCAAATTTTCCCTCTCAGGACGTTCGAGCAACTCTATCTCTGCTGCAAACAAATCCATGGAAGTCGGCAGGATATAAAGATTGGGAATAATGGTCTGCTGCATGGCCTCCTCTACAGAAACCTTGCCGCTGTAAACCTCGTACAGGCCGGCCTTCATACCCTCTTTTTTTATTCCAAACCCGCTTGTGAGATTGCCCTGGGGATCTGAATCTATTACAAGGATGTCTTCGTTTGCGAGGGCAAGGGATGCTGAAAGATTCAGGGCTGTTGTAGTCTTGCCGACCCCGCCCTTCTGATTCGTTATAGCTATTATCTTTCCCATAAATTGAGCGCTTCTAATTTAGAAATATATGTTAGGTGCGGCGAAAAGACTTTAAACCCCGCACTTGTAAAGACTTTTATCTTGCATCCGTCAGCTACTACATTGGATACTTGTTGGATAATGCTCTTATAATTTTATATATACACTTGAACCAACACTTTTTAAAGTCTTTGAGCCGTGCCTAACATATATAACCGCTTAACCTGGATGACAAACCATCAACTATGAACTTCCTGGATACTGTACTTCTTCATCTTATACCCTATCTGTCTCGGCGTAATGCCGAGGAGTTTTGCTGCCTTTGCCTGAACCCATCCCGTTCTCTGCAGGGCATCGATGATTTTTGTCTTTTCGATATCTTCTATTGTTGAAGGAAGGGCATCTTTCACATGGACAGCGTATCTTGCCTTCATGGATTGTTCCCTGATATTCAAAGGCAGGTCGGATAAAGTTATATTCTTGCCGGCCGCCATAACAACAAGCCTCTCTATTGTATTTTCAAGCTCCCTCACATTTCCAGGCCAGTCATAGTTTAAGAATATATTCAGGACTTCGGGTGTAATTTTCACGGATTTTTGATTTTCATCATTATATTTCTTCAAAAAGTGTTCGGCAAGAATAGGGATATCCTCTTTCCTTTCACAAAGAGAGGGCAAAAATACCGGTACAACATTGAGGCGATAATATAAATCCTCTCTAAACTTTCCTGATGAGACAAGTTCTTCGAGGTTTCTGCTTGTCGCAGCAATAAGCCTTACATCAACCTTTAAAGTCTTCTCTCCCCCGACTCTTTCAAACTCCTTTTCCTGCAAGACCCTCAGTATCTTCGGCTGAAGCGTCAAAGGCAGGTCACCGATCTCATCAAGGAATATGGTTCCATTGTTTGCAAGCTCGAACCTTCCCTTCCTCATAGCCGTTGCGCCTGTGAATGCGCCCTTTTCATGGCCGAATAGTTCTGATTCGAGAAGCCCTTCAGGAATGGAAGCGCAGTTGAATTTTATGAATGGACCTTTAGACCTCGGGCTCATATAATGGATTGCCTTTGCAACCAGTTCCTTGCCGGTACCGCTTTCGCCGCGCAAAAGCACATTGGCCTTTGAGGGGGCAACCCTGTGAATAGCCTCAAAAACCTCCTGCATCCTGTCAGACTGCCCAATTATATTTTCCACCCTGTATCTGCCTTTAAGCTGCTGTTTGAGATTTTCCTTCTCTTCAAGGAATGCCTCTCTTTCCTTCTCAATTTCCATATGAAGTTTTACGGATTGTGCCATAAGCGAGGCAATGATCTTCAGCAATCTGAGGTCTTCCTCGAAAGATATGCCCTTTGAGCCGAACAGCCTGTCAACGCTCAATACACCGAGTATCTCATGTTTGAATTTTACAGGCACGCACAGAAATGCGATATTCTCTTTCCTTATGGTCTCTCTTGAGCCTGTTTTATTGAGAAATAAAGGCTCATCGCCGATATTCGGAATTACTATAGGAGAGCCGTGCTTTGCAACCCTGCCGATGATGCCTTCTCCGAGTTTGTACCTTCCTCTCTTTATCTCTTCCTCGGACATGCCGTGTGCGGCAATAATCGAAACCTCGTTGTTATTCCTTAGCGCCACTGTCCCCCTCTTCATATCCAGGTATTCCGAGAGCACCCTCATAACCCCTCTGAGATTTGATTTAAGATTCAGGGATGAACCGAGGAGCTTGCTAATCTCGTAGAGTGCAGTGATTTCTACTGTTTTATCATAGTTGCGGCTCATGGAATTAAGTTTAATTCAGGCGCTACAAAAATGTAAAGTTTCATTACTTTATTGTAGTGTTTTACCCAATCCAGCGATAAGGATGGGGCTCTGAAGTGAATAGCGATGTTTTGGTAACAGTTCTTTGCAACTGGAGCGTTAAACAGCCGCAAGTGTTTGAACCCGAAGGGTGAGTTTTGCGGCTGTAGCGCAAGGAGCATTAGAACTGTCAGAGCAGAGCTTCTGAACGAAAGAGACTTATCCTTATCGCTGGATCACAGTTTTATGTGATATAGTTTAAATATGTATAAGAAAGTCCTCTCCGCAGTCAACGAACATCTGAATTCGGAAATAGCCGCACGCTATGCATTAAACCTTGCACGGGTGTGCGGAGCTAAACTGTATCTCTGCTTTATTGCTGAAAAGGGCATGCCTCAACAGAACATCAGCAAGGCTGAAGATGCCATAAAAAGGTTGTTCAATGAGGCTGTGGAAACAGGCATACAGGCAGAAGGCATCACAGAGACAGGAGATGCGGTCGAAGAAATTAACAAGATTGTCAGGCATGAGGGTATCAGCATCGTATTTGCATCAACAAGGAGGGAGGACATAGAAAAAAGATTCTATGCAGGCACTGTTGCACGAAATCTGTCACTGAAGCTCCCGTGCTCGGTAGCTCTTGTAAGGGTTGTCCATACCGGGAAGATACACCCTCACAAAATCCTTGTCCCTTTAAAAGCAAGGATCGATCATATAAAAGAGAGGGCTTATTTCACCGCAAGGATGGCAGAGGGCTTTCATTCAAGGGTCTTTATTTTTCATGTGACAAGGCCGATAACAAGATTCTTTTACGGGGAAATACATCTCACGCCTGCCCAGTGGGAAAAGAGACTGCCTGAAAACATAAAGGATTTTATGGATTACCTTATAAGATACGAAATTGCCCATGAGGGCAGGCTTGCACCCGGTATCACAGCGCGGAGTATAACTATAGAGGCTGCTGCAAAAAGGCATGACCTCATAATAATGGGCGCCAGCGAAAGGGGGCTTCTGTCATCCATTATTAAAGGTAATCCCGTGGAGGATGTGCTGAGAGAGACGCCCTGCGATTTGATAATACTGAAACCGAGGCATGAAGATTAGATATGCTTATATAAATTAAGTGATTTTATATGTCAGGCACGGCTCAAAGGCGCCTCTTTTCGCCGTATCTGACATATATTTCTAAATTAGAAGCGCTCAATTCAGGTATAAGATGAAAATCAATAACCTCAAAAAAGAAGAAGTTCTCAGAAATCTCGTCACATCAGAAAACGGCCTTACAGAAGAAGAAGCAAAAAAGCGTTTTTCTGAATTCGGGCCAAATGAGATTAAAGAGGTAAAAAAAACGCCTCTGTCCATAAGATTCCTCAAGCAGTTCATACATTTCCTTGCCATACTCCTCTGGATTGGTGCAGGACTCGCCCTTTTATCAGAGTATCTTCATCCTGGTGAAGGCATGCTTACCCTCGGACTTGCAATAATAGGCGTAATATTTATCAATGCTGCATTCACATTCATTCAGGAATACAGGGCAGAAAAATCTATCGAGAAGTTAAAGCTCCTCCTGCCCTTTCATGTAAGGGTGATAAGGGAGGGAAAAGAAAAAGAAATACCCGCAAGAGAGATAGTGCCTGGGGATTTGATAGTACTTTCAGAAGGCGACAAGATACCTGCTGATTCAAGACTTATAGATACAACATCCCTGATGGTGAATAATGCACCGCTTACGGGTGAATCAGAGCCGGTGCCGTTGCAGCATGAGCCATGCGATGGCGAATTAATAGAGAGCAGAAACATCGCCTTTGCAGGAACAACCGTCGTGAGCGGCTCCGGGAAGGCTATCGCTTTTGCAACAGGCATGAGGACAGAGTTCGGACGCATCGCCCATCTGACAAGCGCAGTTGAAGCAGGCCCGACCCCTCTTCAGAAAGAGATCGTTAAGGTCACAAGGATCATCGCCTTTTTAGCCACTGTAATGGGCATCGTCTTTTTCTTCATCGGTCAACTTATCGGAAGAAGTTTTTGGGAAAACTTCATATTTGCCATAGGAATAATCGTTGCAAATGTACCCGAGGGACTGCTTCCAACGGTTACGCTCTCACTTGCAATGGGAAGTCAGAGAATGGCTAAAAGAAAGGCATTAATAAAAACGCTCGCATCTGTAGAAACACTCGGCTCTGTAACTGTGATATGCACGGATAAAACAGGCACCCTCACCCAAAACAAAATGGAGGTAAAGAAAATATGGACCATTGACAATCAACAAAGCACCATCGATCTCTTAATAAAGACAGCCTACTTATGTAATAATGCAAAGTTCATCGATGGGCAATACAAAGGAGATCCAACAGAAACCGCACTCTTTAAATATGCAAGGGAAAATGTCGGAGATATAAAGTCAGAGAGAATATCAGAAATCCCCTTTGATTCAGAGAGAAAGAGGATGACAACAATTAATAGACTCCCCCTTCACCCCCCTTTTCCAAAGGGGGGTGAGGAGGGATTATTCGCCTTCACAAAGGGCGCAATGGAAAACGTGCTTCCATTATGCAATCGTCTGATGATGAACGGAAGCATTATTCCAATGGATGAGAATTTAAGAAAAGGGGTCATAGACGCATATCATTCATTGATGGATACGGGGCTCAGAGTTCTTTCCTTCGCATACTCTGAACTCCAACCCCTAAACTCAGAACCCGAAAAAGATATGTTATTTGTCGGCTTAATAGGTCTTGAAGACCCTCCAAGGCCCGAAGTTCCTGATGCCATAAGGAAATGCCATGATGCTGGAATAAAGGTAATAATGATAACAGGCGACGGAAGCAGGACTGCTATGGCTATTGCGAGGGAGATAGGTCTTGTAAAGGGTAATCCTGTTGTAATAGAAGGTCATGATTTTGTGAGGATGACAGACAGAGAACTCGGGAAGAAACTTTCAGAGAAAGAGATAATATTTGCGAGGATGACCCCGAAGCATAAGATGCGGGTTGTATCGATTCTCAAAGAAGAGGGAGAAAGGGTTGCAGTTACAGGAGATGGTGTGAATGATGCGCCTGCATTGAAAAAAGCAGATATTGGCATTGCCATGGGAATTGCAGGAACAGATGTGGCAAAGGAAGCAGCAGACATGATACTCCTCGATGATAATTTTGCAACAATCGTGAATGCCATCGAAGAAGGAAGGGCAGTTTATGAAAACATCAGGAAATTTATAAGCTACATATTCTCTTCTAATATACCCGAAATTGTGCCTTATTTAGCCTATGTGGTTTTCAGAATTCCTCTGCCTCTGACAATTATGCAGATATTGGCTGTTGACCTCGGAACAGACATGCTTCCTGCCCTTGCACTTGGGGCAGAGAAACCAACAAAGGATTTAATGAAACAGCCTCCGAGGGATCCAAAAGAGAGGCTTCTGAATTTCAAACTCCTGAGCCGTGCATATCTATTTCTCGGCCCTATCGAGGCAGCAGCAGGACTCTTCGGATTCTTCTATGTCTTAAGATCAGGCGATTGGCAGTGGGGGGAAATGCTCGCATCAAACAATATTCTCTACATGCAGGCCACCACTGCATGCCTTACAGCTATTATAGTTACACAGGTTGCCAATGTTTTTGCCTGCCGCTCATTCAGGGAGTCTGTATTCAGCATCGGTCTTTTCTCGAACAGGCTGATATTCATCGGAATAGCATTTGAAATTGCCCTGCAATTATTTATTGTCTATCACCCGTGGGGAAATAAGATATTCTCAACATCACCGATTTCTCTAAACATATGGCTCGCACTGATACCTTTTGCAGTTGTCCTTTTTGCGGCAGAGGAGACAAGAAAATTTATCGTGTCGCATAGAAGATAATCCTGCTGGATATTTTCCGACGAAAAAATTATTGACAATTTTTTAGAAAAGGCGTATTGTGAAATTAACATAGCAGCCGAAGTCCTCTCAAAGAGAGGACGCGGGGGACCCAATTTTAGGGGCGTATTCCTTCATGGATAGGGCACTTCCAGGCCCGAGCCCGTCAGCTAACCTCGTAGGCTTTTGGAAGGGCAAGGATGGATTTTAAACCGCTGCCCGGCGGTTTTTTTATTGCCTCCGTTTGCCCCTCAAAAGGAGGAGATATGTCCATCAAAACTTTCCTCATTGGAAAACCTATTGAAACGGTCAAAGAAAAATACGAACGCCTTTCAAAGAAAATGGGACTCGCGGTATTCTCGTCGGATCCGCTTTCGTCAGTTGCCTACGGAACCGAGGAGATACTGTTTGTCCTTGTGGGAGGCGGAGCTGCGCTTCTTAACTATTTGGTACCTATCGCCATTGCAATAGTTATACTCGTTGCGATAGTGGCAACATCGTATTACCAGACAATCCATGCATATTCATCTGGCGGAGGCGCGTATATAGTCGCGAAAGACAACCTCGGCACATATCCGGGTCTTGTTGCTGGATCTGCACTTCTTATAGATTATGTCCTTACCGTAACTGTCAGCGTTGCAGCGGGTATTGCCGCTATCACCTCGGCATTTCCATCGCTTCGGGCGCATACAGTGCTTTTGTGCCTTTTGTCCATTTTGTTCATTACAATAGTAAACCTGAGAGGAGTTAGGGAATCCGGCAAGGTGTTTACTCTTCCAGTATATATCTTTATCGGGAGCCTGCTGCTACTTATAGGGGCAAGCTTGATGAAATCATTTTCTGTTCCTCAAATTACATATAAGGAACTGAATGCGACGACTTCAAACATATTTCCGATATTTATCATATTGAAGGCCTTTGCCTCGGGGTGTGCTACCCTTACCGGGATAGAGGCGGTTTCAAACGGCGTTCGCGCCTTCAAAGCCCCTGAGGCAAAAAACGCAGGGATCACCCTCATATGGATGGCCTTTATCCTCGGCATTCTCACCATCGGCATAGCTTATTTCTCTCATTATTATGCGATCCTGCCAAATGAAAACGAGACCGTCCTTTCCCAGCTTGCAAGGACAATATTCTCCAAAGGCCCTGTCTATTACACGATCCAGTTTGCAACCGCCCTGATACTGATCCTTGCCGCAAACACATCGTATTCCGATTTCCCGAGGCTTTCTTCTATTATGGCAAATGACCGTTACCTGCCGAGACAGTTGAGCAACCGTGGCGATAAACTCGTCTTCTCCAATGGCATATTGATACTCAGTTTTCTCTCCGCCTTGCTTTTGGTGCTCTTCAGAGGCGAGACTCATTTGCTCATTCCTCTTTACGCAGTCGGAGTTTTCACCGCCTTTACGCTGTCACAGGCGGGGATGGTGAAGCACTGGATAAAAGATAAGGGGAAGGGGTGGTTCAAGAGCGCCGTCATAAATGGCATTGGAGGCATTGTTACCGGGGTAGTCCTCGTGATAATCGCTGTCGAAAAGTTTTCACACGGCGCATGGATAGTGCTTATCGCCATCCCAGCGCTGGTATTGCTGACACAAAAGATACATAAGTACTACCTCTCTGTAGCCGAGCAGCTCTCGCTCGAAAGATGCCTGATCGGCGAAAAAGAATTCAAGCATCACTCTGTCATCATTCCTATATCAGGCTTGCAGCAGGCTGTAATCAACGCAGTCAGGTATGCAAAAGCGCTTTCTGATGATGTAACAGCGGTTTATGTGTGCATAGACGAGATGGAAACTGTAAGAATAAAGCAAAAATGGGACAGGCATTGCATGGGAGTGAAGTTTATCATACTTGAGTCGCCGTATCGCTCTATAACACAGCCATTAATAGACTATATAGACGAAGTGCATAATACCTATCAGGATGGCGTAATAACTGTTGTGCTTCCGGAGTTTGTGCCGTCAAAGTGGTGGCATCATCTCCTGCATAACCAGACAGCGCTTTTTATAAAGGGGATTCTCCTGTTTAAGAAAGGTGTGGTATCCACAAGCGTTCCTTTTCATTTAAAGGAATAAGCCTGTTGCCACAAAAGTCCTGATAAGTTATCGATTTCTTTCGAGTTCGAGGATCTTCGAGATATACCTGATATTACGGGATAGCTCCACGTCCTTGAACTTCTTTATCTCCACAATCCTGTAATCCTTTACTATCACCTTCGCCTCTTCCTCTTTGAGTTTGCAGTCGGGGCATACGTGGTCTATCTCTTTGCATCCTTGCATTTCTGAATTGCATTTATAGGCACGGAGATGCCTGCTTATCGATGAGTTAAAGGGATTGAAGTAATTGCCGATCATGATATAACCTGTGCCGTCCAGCGAGGTCACGTTCCTTAAAATACATGCCCCGCCGCTGATGGTATAGTTATTTCTATATTCTTTCTCTGCCAAAAGCTCAGGCACATCATTCCATATCTTGTCATGGATTTCATCTATAACCTCTTTTGGAAGGGACTCTTCTATCTCCCTTATTTTCTTCATTGCAAAAAATTTCCTGTCGCTCAGATAATAGGCCATCACAAGGCACGCATTTGCATCAGCATTCCAGCTATCTTCTTTCAAAATGGATTTTGAGTCGCTGATAACCGTATCGTGTCTGCCGGATTTAATAAGATAAAAGCATTCCTTTGAATCTTTCCATTCTGCGTGGGAATTTTGAACAAAAGAGATACAGGAAAAGAAAATAAGCAATATTATTGCAAGACCTTTATATCCAACCACTCTTAACAAACCGCCTTCGCAGCATTTAATTTCGGTATGCAGAATTGACTTGGGCGAATTGCTATTTTTTGGTAATAGTTCTTAGCAAAGTGAAGCGAAAGTCAGTTCTACATACCGATAATTTCAAAATTTAAAAGTGGACGGTAGGGGAGTCGAACCCCCGACCCCCACGTTGCGAACGTGGTGCTCTCCCAACTGAGCTAACCGCCCTTCTTTCTGAGTCTGACAAACCTTGTAAATGATCCGTCACGCTCTATTTCCTTTTCAAAACCAATTGCCCCAAACATCTCTACGGTCTTTTGCATCGCAGCCTTATTGACCTCTATAGTCGGCTCGTAGATAGACAATGTTCCGTTCTTCTTTATTGCCCTCCCGATATTACTGACTGCACCGGCCTGATTGCCGATTTCGTGAAAGCTGTAATACATTATACCAACATCCGCAAATTCTTCTCCAATATCACAGCCTGCAATGTCGCATAATAGTACATCCACCTTATCCCCGAATTTCTCCATTCTCTTCTTGAGCTTTTTCACCATGCCGGGCTGAAACTCATTGGCATAAACCTTCTTAGCCCTCTGTGCAATGGCCTCTGTTATAAATCCATTGCCTGCCCCGATCTCGAGGACAACAGAGGATTCGGTTACACCTGATTCGTCCAGTATCCTCTTCCTATCCGTCAATGCCTTCCTTATAGGGTTGTATAAAATAAACGAAAGATAGGGCGGGCATATTTTCATGGTTTTAATTATATCATTTTTCCTTTATAATATAGAAAATTCCTCGGAGTGTATCTATGGAGTTATGCATATGCAATTCCAAGCTTGGCGAAGTGCCTCTTATCGCAGGAGTGCTTACAGATACAGATGTCCTCACTATCAATAAGGATTCCCTGAACCCTGCCGACCTGATTGAGCTCAGGGTAGATATGTTCGAAGATATATCATTAGAACACATCGAAAATATCTTCAGATCTGCCAGAGAGAATTTTAAAAAGCCCATAATAGCCACTGTGCGGGATGTTAAAGAAGGTGGTCAGTGGGAAATCTCGGACAGATTGGGTATTTATAGGGCAGTGGTCCCGCTTTCAGATGTAATAGATGTGGAAATAGGCTCTGAGGATATCCTGACAGAAACAAAAAAACTCTGCAATACCTACAGAAAACTCCTGATAGGCTCCTACCATAACTTTGAATTCACGCCAGACGGTGGTTTTCTCGACAACATTGTTGCGCGCGGGAAAAAACTCGGTGTCGATATTGTGAAGATAGCTGCAATGGCTAAGGATAGAGAGGATATGATCAGGCTTGCATTCCTCACCCAGAGGCATAAAGAATCAGGAATAATTACCATGTCAATGGGAGATAATGGGCTGCCCTCAAGGGTATTTAATCCCCTTTTCGGCTCCCTTATAACATATGGATATATCAATCATCCATCTGCGCCAGGACAGCTTTCTGCAAGTGAATTAATGTACATTTTTAGGCGACTGAAAATGAGATAAATCTATCTTTTTCTGATTCCCTACAATGACAAGGACATAGTTTTCAGGATTCAGATATTTCTCTGCAACCCTCAAGACATCCTCCTTTGTTACCCGATTTATATAATCAGGATACCTCTCGATGTAATCGTCTCCGAGGTTATAAAACTGCACTGCTGCAAGGAAATCTGCAATCCTCCTGCTTGTCTCGAGCCTCCTCGGAAAACTTCCTGTGAGATATGCCTTTGCATCCTTGAGTTCCATGTCAGTTACGGTCTCTGCCCTTATTTTATTTATCTGTTTTAATATCTCTTCAATTACAACTCCTGCCGATTCATTCTTTGTCTGCACCTCAACCTCGAATTGTCCTGGTTCTTTATTGCCTGAGAACGAGCTGTATATGGAATACGTGAGTCCCATCTCATCCCGTACAACCTTCATCAGTCTGGATGCAAAACCTCCTCCTCCAAGTATATAGTTCATGACAGAAACCGCATAATAGTCGGGATTATTCCTTTCTATGCCGAGATGCCCAAAAATAATATTCGCCTGTGTAATATCTTTGTCTATTACAACAATCTTTTTCCCTCTGAATTTTTTTTCTGTCTGTTTTCTGACTTCTGTTTTCTGATTTCTGTCTTCTGCCTTCCATTGCCCCAGATGCCTCTGTATCAGGGAGCCAAGCTCTTCTGATGTAAGGTCGCCAACCACCGAGAGGATTGCATTTTCAGGCAGGTAGTGCTCATGATAAAACCTTATAATGTCGTCCTGCTTTATACTATCAATGCTTTCAATGCTTCCATTTATAAGCCTTCCATACGGATGTTCATCGAATACCTCTTTTATAAATGCCTTGCTCGCAACAAAGGACGGGTCTTCTTCGCTCTGCCTCAGCGAGCCCTTTATTATCTCCTTCATCCTGTTTATCTCTTCTTCCGGGAATGAGGGGTTTTGCAGCACATCTGAAAATATCTCAACGCCCTTTTCTATATCCTTCTTTAACACAGAGAGTGATATCGTTGTATAATCGCTGCCTGTTGATGTATCGAGAGATGCACCCATAAATTCTATTTCCTCTCTGATCTCGGATGCCTTTCTTTTCTGCGTCCCCTCGGTAAGCATCTTTGCAGTCAGATATGCAATCCCTGCCTTATCTGCAGGCTCATTAAGCGGAGATGCCTTTATTAAAAGCGTGAGCATGACAATGGGAAGATTATGCCTTTCAGCATGTAGCACTGTCAGGCCATTTGGAAGGGTCTGTTTTTTTATTTCAACGGCATAAGCTTCGCCTGAAGTAAACAGTAGGCAGTAGGCAATAGGCAGTATTAAAAGGCTAAAGGCTAAAGACTGAAGGATAGAAACTGAAAGCCAGACTTTGGACTTTGAGCTTTGAACTTTGAGATTTAACATCACTCTTGCCCCCCGACCTTTGACTTATTTACTGGCACTAATATACCCACTGTCCTGTTGTCATCGGTTAAATACTTTTTAGCCACAGCCTGCACATCTTCTGGTTTCACCTTTCTGATTTCCTCAAGATATTTTTCCATTAATCTCCAGTTTCCAAGCATCTCAAACATGCCTGCATAAAAGGCCCTTGAATAGGTCGAGTCCTGCGCAAAGACAAAGGACGCCTCAATCTGGTTCTTTGCCTTTTGGATTTCTCTCTCAGTAGGCATTTCTTTCTTCACTTTTTCGATCTCGTCATAAATTGCCTTTTCAACATTTTCTATATCCTTTTTAGGTGCTGCAGTGCCTCCGAAAATAAAAAGAAAGGGGTCTTTATAAAATCCACTGTATTCGGCAAAGGCATTAAGGGCAAGCCGTTTCTCATAGACAATGCTTTTGTAGAGCCTTGAACTCTTGCCAGCGGAAAGTATGGTTGAAAGCACATCGAGGGCAAAGCTGTCCTCGTGAGGGAAACTCGGGACATGATATGCAATAAGGATGTAAGGAAGTTCGGCCTCTTTCTTGAGATATACCCTTTTTTCTCCCCTCTGCTGCGGCTCTTCAGTCCTGTTTTTTATAACGCTCCTCTTGGAAGGTCTTATATTGCCAAAATTCCTTTTGATCTTGGGAAGTACATCTTCTGCATTTATATCCCCTGAGATAACAATAAAGGCATTGTCGGGTGAGTAGTATGACCTGTAATATCTGTAGAGTTCTTTCCTCTCTATGGATGTGATATCAGACATCCAGCCGATAACAGGCCACTGATACGGATGTGCCTTGAATGCTGTTGCAATCACCTCTTCGTATAATGAGCTCTGGGGATCATCCTCGTACCTCATGCGCCTCTCTTCCATAACCACATTTCTCTCATTCGTAACCTCTTTTGGATCGAACAGAAGATTACGCATCCTGTCAGCTTCAAGCTTTACAGAAAGGCCTATCCTGTCTGATGATAGGGTCTGGTGGTACATTGTGTAGTCCTTAGTTGTATGCGCATTGTCAGTGCCGCCGTTTCTCTGGATGATGTTTGAAAACACCTTTGATCCGTATTTATGCGTGCCTTTGAACATCATATGCTCAAGGAGATGGCTGATCCCTGTCTTCCCTCTCGGCTCATCCTTTGAGCCGACCCTGTACCATATCTGAAATGTGGCTACCGGCGCCTTATGGTCTTCTATAATCAAGACCTTAAGGCCATTCTTGAGCGTGTATTCCTTTACCGATGCGTGAATCGTAAATGGAATAAATAGAAGTGCAAATATTAAGACGAATTTAAATAGCCGCATTTAATATCAATATTCCCTCGGTGATTTTTTCATCCTTCTCTCTTCCCTGCTCATGCCGATCTCAAACAGCTTATCCTGAACCTCTTCGAATCTCCTTATCTTTGTTGCCTCGCGGCATCTTTCAAGTTCTGCCTCTGTCTTTGCTTCAACCACGCATTCCTTTGTCTTAAACAGGCCTGCCCGCAGCGTTTCGATATCCTCGAGTATCTGTGTCTTGCTCTTCTCTAAATTCTTATCCTCTGAAAATACAGGCCGTACAGTAAATGCACATAAAACAAAAAACATTAAACCAAGATATGCATAAGTTTTCATATTAACCTCCATTTTTTACATTTGACTCTGCCGATAACTACCAGCACTTACACCCCTCATGAGCCTCCATAGCCTATAGTTACATTCTGCCCTTCGACAATAACAGGCACTTTCCTGACACCTTTTGAAAACTTCAACATCTCATCCATCTTTGCACTGTCTGCCTTAACATTAAAATATACTGCCCTATCACCGAAGTCCGACATGGCCTTTTCGGTAAAGGGTCAGCCTGCCTTTCCATAGATAATAACCTTATCTGCCATAAACCACCCCCGAAATTAATCTTCTCTCCATACCTCTATTGCTATTTCAGGACACATCCGGGCGCAGATGGCACAGCCTGTGCATTTTTCCGGATGCTCAAAGTGTGCAGGGAAATAGCCCATGCTGTTGAACTGCCTGTCTATTACTATAGAGCCTTTCGGACATGCCATTATGCAGTATTTACAGCCCTTGCACAACTCCCTGTTAATAACAATCTTCCCTTTCATTTCTTTTTTTGCAGTCTTTGGCATTATGTCACCTGATATTTTAACCCAAATTGAGCGATTCTAATCTATAAATATATGTCAGGTGCGGCGAAAAGTCTTTAAACCCGCACTTGTATTAACATTTATCTTGTACCCATATTCTACAACATTGAATACTTGTTGGGGAATGCATATATTATCTGCTGCACTTGAACCAACACTTTTTAAAGTCTTTGAGCCGTGCTTGGCATGTATTCCCTTTAAACGCCGAGCAACTCTTTTGCATGTTTAAGTGACACGTCCGTAATCTTTCCGCTCAGCATCCTCGCAATCTCATCCTGCCTCTTGCTGCCTGACAATGGCTCTATACTAACCTTTACTGCATCCTTGCCCATAATCTTTTCGACCTTCAAATGATTGTCAGCCATAGCTGCTATCTGTGGCAGATGGGTAATGCAGAGCACCTGATAATTATCCGAAATGGTCTTCAATCTCTTTCCAACATGCTGTGCAGTAACACCACCTATGCCAGCATCAACTTCATCAAAGATAAGAGTTCGAAGTTCAGAGTTATGAGTTATGAGCCCAGAGCTTTTATCTTTTTTTGACTCTTGACTCTTGACTCCTGACTCCTGACTTATTTCAATACACTTCAACGCAAGCATTATCCTCGACAATTCACCGCCTGACGCTACCTTTACCAACGGCTTCGGTGGCTCGCCTGGATTTGCGCTGAATAAAAATTCCACATCATCGATGCCGCTTGCTGTAACAGCATCTCTCTTTTTTATATCCACCTTGAAATCAGCCTTTTGAAATCCGAGTTCATGGAGTTCCGAGACAATCATCTTCTCCATCTTCTTTGCAGATGCCTCTCTTTTTTGAGAAAGTCCTTCTGCCACGGCCCTAAGCTCGTTGTCTTTTGCATTAAGCTCTGCCTCTAAAGTCTCCTGCTGCTCATCCGCCACCATAAGACCTTTCAATTCTTCTTCAGCCTTTTCTTTGTATTTCAATATCCCATCAATGCCTTCGCCGTACTTCTTTTCAAGCCTTTTTACCAGATCAAGCCTCTCATCCAGCTCGGACAGCTTTTGAGGGTCTATGTCATACTTATCCTTAAACTTGCGGAGGAGCAAGGCAGCGTCCTCTATCTGAGGAATTGTTGAATCAACAATATCGAGGAGTTCCTTTGCATCAGGGTCAAAATTGAGCATATCCCTTATCCTCGATGCAGCATTGGACATCTGCTCAAGGCATGCGCCTTCAGAATCATAAAGCAGGCTGTATGCTGTTTCTGAAGACTCTTTGAGTTTACTGAGATTGAGGAGTATCTTCATTTCCTCTTCAATGGCCTCTTTTTCTCCATGCTTTAAATTCGCTGAGTCTATTTCATTTATCTGGAACCTGAGGAATTCTATCCTTTGGCTCCTCTCGCGAATGCGCTCTTTTAGTTCGTTTACTTTGTGCCTCAAGTGGATAACTTCGTTGTATAAAGCCTGCAGAAGAGCAGCATCTTCCATCAATCCTGCAAAGCCATCGAGAAAAAAAAGGTGATTGTCCTTTTTTAAAAGTCCCTGATGTTCGTGCTGCCCGTGAATATCGATGAGACTTTCACCTATGACGGCAAGGGTGTGGAGACTTACGGATGTGTCATTTATGTACGCCCTCCCTTTACCCTGAGCAGATATGTTTCTTCTTATCATTACTCCGTCATCGCTGTCTATATCAAGATCTTCAAGGAGTGGATGGTTTATATTGTCGAAGTATGCCTCGATACTCGCCTCTTTGCTCCCTGTCTTTATCATGTCAGGAGAGGCCTTATCTCCGAGGATGAGTCCGATTGCATCCACGATTATTGATTTTCCCGCGCCTGTCTCGCCTGTAAGGACATTAAGGCCGGAATCGAAATGAATTGAAAGGTCGTCTATTATGGTGAAGTTTTTGATCCTTAATTCCCGAAGCATTAAAACAATCCCTTAAAATCCTCTCCCTTCACAGGTCCGAGAACCGTCAGGCTCATTTTGCCATCGTTGATAAGCCGCCTGGCCAGACTCCTCGCCTGATCAAGGGTTACAGCCTCTACCTCCTTCATTATCTCCTTCTGGGAAAAATACCTGCCGTAATATATCTCCTGACGGGCTATACTCTGCATCCTGCTGCTTGTGGATTCAAGCCCCAGCACAAGATTCCCTTTTAACTGATCCTTTGCCCTTTTTAGTTCAACATCGGATATGGTTTCATAAAGTCCCTTCATCTCTTTGATTATGAGTTCTGTGACAGTTAAGGCCTTTTTCCTTCCCGTGCCTGCATACACTGCCCAGAAGCCTGTATCAAGATACGATGATACGAAGGAATAAATGGAGTATGCATAACCCATTTTCTCCCTTATTTCCTGAAAGAGACGGGAACTCACGCTTGAGCCGACAATGGAGTTCAAGATGGCTATTGCGTATCTGTCTTCACTTGCATATGGCAGCCCCTCGACCCCAAAACATATATGGACCTCTGACAGGTCCTTTGGATATACAGCGATTTCACTCTTAAAGGATGGAGGGGAGAACAACTCCGGCTCGGAACCTCTCCTGAGACCTCCAAGATGATGGCTGAGCAGATTCATGACATGATCTGGCTCAAAATTGCCTGCACATGCCACCACAGTATCCGATGTGCCGTAATACTTTCTTACATGGCTGATCAGATCCTCATGGGTGAACGTTTTTATTGTCTCCCGCCTGCCCAGAACAGGCTGGCCGAGACCTGCGTCGCCCCAGACCGTCCTGCTGAAGAGGTCATGTATATAGTCATCTGGTGTGTCCTCCACAAGTTTTATCTCTTCCTTTATAACACCCTTTTCCTTTTCTATCTCCTCCTGCGGAAAGGTGGAGTGGAGGAATATATCCGAAAGCAACTCAATGCCTTTATCGATATACTCGTCAAGCACCTTTACGTAGAATGCCGTGTTTTCCCTTGATGTAAAGGCATTGAGGTCACCGCCGAGGGAGTCAATATCAATGGAAATATCCGTGGCAGTGCGCTTTTTTGTGCCTTTAAAAAACATGTGTTCGAGAAAATGGGAAATGCCGTTCTTATCGCGGGTTTCGTTGCGGGAGCCAACCTTAACCCATATCCCTAATATCACAGAGCGGAAGTTCTTCAGCTGCTCCATCACCACAGGGATGCCGTTATCAAGATGGCGTTTTGTAAACATAGACCGTTATCCGTTACCCGTTATTCGTCACCCGTGCGGACACGGATTACGGAATACGGTTCACGATTTTTCTCTCATTGCTTCTTTTCTGCTGAGTCTGACTCTTCCCTGATTGTCTATCTCAATGACCTTTACCAGAACCTCGTCACCCACATTCAGCTCATCCGTAACCTTTGCTATCCTCTTTTCAGATATCTGCGATATATGCAAAAGTCCGTCAACGCCCGGGAGTATCTCCACAAATGCCCCGAAATCGGCTATGCGAACCACTTTTCCCATGTATATCTTTCCGAGTTCGGCTTCTGCGATGATGCCATTTATTATATCTATCGCCTTTTTGGCAGACTCTTCGTCAGAAGATGCGATATTTATAAGGCCGGTGTCGTCTATATTTATTTTGACGCCTGTCTGCTCTATAATACCGCGGATAACCTTACCGCCTGTGCCTATGACATCCCTTATCTTGTCCTGTTTTATCTGCATCGTGTATATCCTCGGTGCATGAGGAGAAAGCTCCTTCCTTGGAGAAGGTATTGCCTCCTTCATCTTGCCGAGTATGTGAAGCCTTCCAACCCTTGCCTGCTCAAGGGCCTTCCGGAGGATTTCACGGCTCACGCCGCTTATCTTTACATCCATCTGAAAAGCTGTGATGCCATTTTCTGTTCCTGCAACCTTGAAGTCCATATCTCCTAAATGGTCTTCAAGTCCAAGGATGTCTGTCAGAACAACAACCTTTTCTTCCTCTTTTATAAGTCCCATTGCAATGCCTGCAACAGGTGCTGATATTGGGACACCTGCGTCCATCAATGAGAGGGTTGCACCACAGACCGTTGCCATGGAAGAAGAACCGTTGGACTCAAGGATATCAGAGACAATCCTTATGGTATAAGGGAAAACCTCTTTGGGAGGTATTACGTATTTCAATGCCCTTTCTGCAAGGGCTCCGTGCCCTATCTCCCTTCTGCCCGGAGAGCGGAGGGGTTTTACCTCACCCACACTGAAGGGGGGAAAATTATAATGGAGCATAAATGACTTATAGGTTTCGCCTTCAAGGGAATCTATCTTCTGCTCATCTTCAGCAGTGCCGAGGGTGGTTACAACGAGGGCCTGGGTTTCTCCCCTGATAAAAAGTGCAGAGCCATGCGCCCTCGGAAGAAGACCCATATGACATGCTATGTGCCTTATCTCATCAGGCTTCCTGCCGTCTGCCCTCACGCCCTCCTGAAGTATCATATTCCTTACAATCTCTTTTTCATAATCATCGAATATATTGGCTATATCCCTTGTGAGATCCTTTGTGGAATCCCCAAAGAATTTTTCTCCATTTTCGAGTGTATTAAAATTCTTTATTGCATCTTCGAGAATTATATCAAGGGCCTCCTGTCTGCGCTGTTTGCCGGGGATGCGTATAGCCTCCTTCAGCCTTTCAGCAACAAAGACCCTTATCTCCTTTTTAAATTCAGGCTTTTCTGTGACAGGGATCAATTCCCTCTTTTCCTTGCCGACCAAACTCCTTAATTCATTCTGGAGAGCAACTATCCTCTTGATCTCTTTATGGGCATAATCAATAGCCTCAAGGAGCAGTGTCTCTGAAACCTCAGAGCCGCCGCCTTCCACCATTATTACCGCATCCTCTGTGCCTGCTACAACGAGATTAAGATCGACTTTTTCTACTTCGGATAAATCCGGGTTGATAATCAAGTTGCCATCGAGTCTTCCAACTCTGACCGCACCCACAGGACCGTCAAAGGGTATATCCGATATGTGAATTGCAGCAGACATACCGATTATTCCAAGTATATCCGATACATTTTCGTTGCCGTATGATAGTACGGAGGCTATTCCCTGTGTCTCTGAATAAAACCCCTTTGGAAACAATGGCCTGATAGGCCTGTCAATGAGGCGGGATGTCAAGACCTCTTTCTCGGAAGGCTTGCCTTCCCTTTTAAAGAAGCCCCCGGGTATCTTGCCTGCTGAATATGTCTTCTCCTGATAATCGATGGTAAGCGGGAAAAAATCCAGCCCCTCTTTTACCCTCTTGTCCGCAACTGCCGTAGCAAGAACAACAGTATCTCCATACTTTACAACCACAGCACCGCTCGACTGCCTCGCCATCTGTCCTGTCTCTATAACCAGACTTTTCCCTTTAATATCAAGCTCTACATTTGTCATCAAATTACCTTTCTATCTCCTTAATTATATTTCCGTGTCCTATTTCCTGAGGCCAAGTCGTTCTATAACCTTATCATAACGGCCTTTGTCAGCAGTCTTAAGGTAATTGAGAAGTCTCTTCCTCTGTGCAACGAGCTTTAAAAGCCCTCTTCTTGAATGATGGTCTTTTTTGTGGGTTTTAAAATGCTCCGTGAGATAACTTATCCTTTCGGATAAAAGTGCAATCTGCACCTCGGGAGAGCCCGTATCATGGCTATGAATCTTAAATGATTCTATAATATCCCTTTTCTTAATGGTATCCAGTGCCATTTCTTCACCGCCTTTCTATGGAGAATAATTAATTTTCCAGATTAATAGGTTAGCACATGACCTTGTTTTCTGTAAAGGCTTCCATAATCACAGCAGCAAATATCTCGAAATGTATGTCGAGTGTGCTGAAAAAGACTTTGCACCCAGCCAGAATGTTGAGTTGCATTGTCTTGAATCCGTCATCTACTGCATTGCTCTCTTATAGAGTGATGCGTAGATTATCTCTGGCATAAATTAAAGACCAACACTTTGTAAAGGCTTTTGAAGCATGCTCGATATACATCATAACAATTGGTAGGCGAATGACTCCCTGTGTTATAATGTAAACCCTATGAACAAAAACAATAAGATACGCGTCAGATTCGCACCGAGCCCCACAGGACACCTCCATATCGGCGGCGCAAGAACAGCCCTTTTCAACTATCTGTTCGCAAGACATAATAATGGTGTATTTATCCTCAGGATAGAGGATACCGACAGAAGCCGTTCAACAGAGGAGTATATCGAAGCTATTATTGAGGGCATGAAGTGGCTGAAGCTCGATTGGGATGAGGGGCCATACAGACAGACAGACCGCTTCGACATATACAGGAGCTATGTCGAAAGGCTCTTAAATGAAGGTAAGGCATATAGATGCTATTGCACGCCAGAGGAACTTGAACAAAGGAGACAGGAAGCACTTGCACAAGGCAAAACCCCTAAATACGATGGCAGGTGCAGGAATATCACAGAACCGATGCCTGCGGATAAACCATCTGCGATAAGATTCAAAATGCCGCAGGAAGGCCGGACAGTGGTAAACGACCTTATAAAGGGTGTCGTGGAATTCGAAAACAGCCAGCTTGAAGACCTCATTATAATGCGCTCAGACGGCACACCGACCTATAACTTTGTGGTTGTTGTGGATGATATAGACATGGAAATAACCCATATCATAAGGGGAGACGACCATCTGAACAATACCCCGAAGCAGATACATATTTATAAAGCATTCGGCTGGGATCCCCCTGCATTCGGACATCTTCCCATGATACTGGGAGCTGATAAGACGAGGCTGAGTAAAAGGCATGGTGCAACATCAGTAATGGCTTATAAAGACATGGGGTATCTTCCTGATGCGCTCGTCAATTATCTTGTACGGCTCGGTTGGTCATACGGAGATCAGGAGGTATTCACAAGAGAGGAGTTGATTAAATACTTCTCATTGGAAAATATCGGAAAATCAGCGGCAGTATTCAATCCTGAAAAGCTCTTGTGGCTCAACAGCCAGTACATTATCAAAGAGGATGCAAAAAACCTCGCAGAAATGGTTATTCCCTTTTTAATAAAAGAGGGCATCATCTCCGAAGGACAGAAGCTTGATATGGAGTGGCTCTCAAAAGCGGTAAACTCTCTTAAAGAGAGGGTAAGAACACTTGTAGAGCTTGCGAATTCATTGAAATACTATATCCTCGAATATGTGGAGATTGACCCGAGGGCTAAGGAAAAATTCCTGAAACCTGAAAATATAAAATATCTGTCTGAATTAAAAGAACTGTTATCAGGACTTTCAGATTTTACAGCAAGGGAGATAGAAAAAGTCTTCCATGCATTCGCTGAAAAGCATGGAATAAAACTCGGCGCCATAGCCCAGCCTGTGAGAGTTGCAATCACTGGAGGCACAGCGAGCCCTGGACTTTTTGAAGTCCTTGAAATAGTCGGGAAAGAAAAGGTATTAAAAAGATTAGCGAAGGTAATAGAAGGGGGATAAATGGCATTAAGCAAAGAATTGCTCGAAATCCTTGCCTGCCCCAAATGCAAATGGGATTTGACCTACAAAGAAGCGGAGAATGGCCTTGTTTGCGAAAAATGCAAGCTCATGTATCCGATAAAAGACGACATCCCCGTAATGCTCATCGAAGAAGCGATTGAAATAAAATAAAAATGAGATGACACAGCGCATGAGCGGGAAGAGAATAGGGGAGTGCAGGTAAATTCGTTTATCCCTGTGTCAGTTACGCTTATCCCCGCCGTATCTGCTGCACAGGACTTCTATAAAACCCTGAAGTTCCTTTGGCTCAAGCAGTCTGTCAGGCGGATTAGCATCTTGAAGCATACAGGCTTTTGTAATTTTTTTCAGAAGGTTAATAACGCCGTAATTGATAATATCTTCAGGAAATAAATCAGGGGCATTTTCTATCAGCAAAAGCTCTCCATACCAGCTTTCTTTTGTGGGAGCGATTCCTGCACAGTAATCTCCTCGAATAGCCTTTGGAGTTGCTCCTTTTGATAGTGCCATATTCCTGATACCCATATTTACAAGTTGAAGCCCCCTCATGGCAGGATTTGAGCCAAGACCATGCCGCCCCTTTGTAATGGGAAGGAAACGGAACAAATTAACGCCGGAACAGTAGATGAATGCACCATCGCCTCTGCTTTTATCAGGCCTTATCACAAAATACATGAAATCGTTAATATACTCGTAGGTTTTCATACAACATCTGTAGTCTTACTTCTTTCCCTTCTGAATCTTTGCCCATTCGTCCTTAAGGGTAACTATGCGGTTGAAGACAGGGCTGCCTGGCTTTGAGTCAACAATATCAACACAGAAATAGCCCATTCGCTCGAACTGGAATCTGTCTCCTATCTTTGCATCTTTCAATGAAGGCTCAAGACGGCATGATTTCAAAACTTCGAGGGATTTTGGATTTATATAATCGGTAAATTCTTTGCCCTCTTCAACATCGTTTGGATCTTCTTTAACAAAGAGGTAATCATAAAGCCTGACTTCAGCTTCGATGGCATGTTCAGCAGAGACCCAATGCAGCGTTGCCTTGACCTTTCTGCCATCAGGCGCATCGCCTCCCCTTGTGGCAGGATCATAGGTGCAGTGGAGTTCAACTATCTCTCCGTTTTCATCCTTAACAACACTTTCGCATTTAATGAAATAGGCATACCGCAGCCTTACTTCACGCCCCGGAGCAAGACGGAAGAACTGCTTTGGAGGGGTTTCCATGAAGTCGTCTCTTTCTATATAAAGCACATTTGAAAATGGAACCTTTCTTGTCCCTGCATCCGGATCCTCAGGGTTGTTTATTGCATCTAAGTATTCTTCCTGTCCCTCTGGATAATTCGTAATTACAACCTTGAGCGGTCTTAGGACTGCCATTACCCTCGGCGCTATTTTATTCAGATGCTCTCGCACGCAATATTCAAGGAGTCCCATATCCACGAGGCTTTCTTTTTTGGCAACGCCGATACGGTTGCAGAAATTTCTGATTGCATCAGGCGTATATCCCCGCCTCCTCATGCCTGCAAGGGTCGGCATGCGAGGGTCATTCCATCCTTTAACATATCCCTCATTCACCAGTTTTAAAAGCCTTCTCTTGCTCAATACAGTATGGCTTAAGTTAAGGCGTGCAAACTCTATCTGTCGTGGGTGATGTATGCCAAGCTGATCTAAAAACCAGTCATAGAGAGGACGATGGTCTTCATATTCCATCGTGCATATGGAATGCGTAACACCCTCTATCGAATCCGACTGCCCGTGTGCATAATCATACATAGGGTATATGCACCATTTGTTCCCTGTGCGGTGGTGATCTTCGTGTTTGATTCGGTACATCACAGGGTCGCGCATATTGATATTGCCTGATGCCATATCGATCTTTGCGCGCAGGGTTTTTGAGCCGTCAGGAAACTCGCCCTTCCTCATGCGCTCAAAGAGATCAAGGTTTTCCTCTACAGAACGGTTGCGATAAGGGCTCTCTTTGCCCGGCTCTGTCAAGGTTCCGCGATACTCTCTTATCTCTTCGGCGCTCAGGTCGCAGACATACGCCTTGCCCATTTTGATTAATTGCACTGCCCATTCATACAGCTTGTCAAAATAGTCAGATGCATAATATAGTCTGTCTCCCCAGTCAAAGCCCAGCCAGCGGACATCCTCTATTATCGAGTCGACATATTCCTGTTCCTCTTTGGTCGGATTTGTATCGTCAAATCTGAGGTTGCAATGTCCTCCAAATTCGGCAGCCAGACCGAAGTTAAGGCATATGGATTTGGCGTGACCTATGTGCAGATAGCCGTTTGGTTCAGGCGGAAATCTTGTAATTACCTTGCCACCGTGCTTTCCTGCAGCAACATCTTCTGCAACAATATTGCGGATAAAATTTGATACCTGCACTTCCATAGCCTGATTATTTTAACACATCCTCATTTATAAGATTTATGGTAAAATAAAACCAGCCGAAGTGGCGGAATTGGCAGACGCGCCAGGTTCAGGGTCTGGTGGTCGAAAGGCCGTGCGGGTTCGACTCCCGCCTTCGGCATTACCCTCCTGAAAAGTCTTTTACTTTTCAGGAATATTCTCATTTCCTAAAAATGAAAAAGACAACCGTAAAATTAATCAAGAAGTCCTCCAGAGAAAAGATACCTGTATCGTCCCTGAAAGGAAAGATAGTGCCATCCAGGAAGAGAAAGCTCATGGAAAAGGCATTAAAAGAAGAAGAAAAAATACTTCAAAGATGAACACACCTTATCCAGACTTCTTAGAAAAGCATCTCACAGAAAAAGATATAACAGCACTCAAAGAAAGAGAATCCATCCACACATACCAGTTCAATAACATCACCTTTGTAAGGCTCTCGCAGGAATATAAATGCTATCCTCGGGGCACTGTTTTTTATGATAAAGGTATTATACCTGGCTATCCGAAGATTATGAGGATACTCCATCTTGCCAATGGAATAAACCGATATTTCAAAAATAAATTCTATGTCGAGGAAAAGGTGGATGGGTACAATGTGAGGGTAGCTGCCATAAGCGGGACTCCTATTGCATTTACAAGGGGAGGATTTATCTGTCCATTTACTACAGACAGAATACATGACCTCATCGACATTAATTTCTTCAATGAATATCCGGAACACATAATCTGCTGCGAGGTCGTGGGTCCCGGAAGTCCTTACAATACAGAAATCATCCCGTATATCGATGAAGATGTTGTCCTCTTTGTCTTCGACCTTCTAAATGAAAAGGGAAATCATCTGCCTGTAGAAGAACGTTACAGAATATTTGAACGTTTTAATATACAGCAGATAAGAAGATGGGGACCGTTTAATGTATCGGGCAGCACATCGGATGTAGATGCCGTAAAAAATATTATACTCGAACTTGACAGGGATGGCAGGGAAGGAATAGTGATCAAGCCTGTTTCCGATGGCAAACCGGTAAAGTATGTCACACTCTCTTCATGTCTCAGGGATTTGCAGGCAACAACACATCTCATCACAGAGCTGCCTGCCGGCTTCTTTACGCAGAGGATATTGAGGGCTGTGTTTTTCTGTCACGAATTCGGAATACCGTTCAGCAGCGAATACCTTATAAGTTCTGCAAAGGCATTGTACCTCATACCAGAAGATACTCTAAGGGCAGTGGCAGAAGGCGAAAGCGTAAAAGAGTTTTTTGATATCAAAGTAAGAAACAAAAATACGGTGGATGAATTAATACAACACCTGAACCGCTCGGGCGTCCGCACACAGCTTGTATCTGTGGAAAAATCCGGTGATTATTACAGGGCAAAGTTTTACAGGATCTACATCAAAGGCACAAGGGAACTAAGGCACAGACTCATGGGCAAAGGATTTTTTGATTAACTCTGTCCTCTTTATGGCGCTCAACAAATATTCTTTAAACTTCTCGGGAAATAGCCACCTTATGCCCAGCTTTTCTGCCCATTTTACCAAACCCTGGTCTGCCGTAATCAGCAGGGCATCAAGCTCCATTGCGAGCAAAAGCAGGTCAACATCCTCCTTGCTATCGATTATCCCTTCACGCAGTGCCTCTCTGTACTTTCTTCTCATATCCTGAATAACCTCGTCAGTCTTTTTGCTCTCAGCACTCCTTACAGCCTTCTCTGCAACCCTCAACCCCTTATTCACCCTTTCCCTTATATCCTCGATTAGCTCGTACAATAGAAAGGCAGGTGTTTTCAATTCATGTTTCTTCGGAGGCTTCTGGTGCAAGATCAGGAGAAGGTCTGCAGGTATTTTGTCCCTCTCTACAAAGTGCAGAAGCTCCTCAAAAATGGAAGGAGGCATGTAAAATTCAAGCACGTGTATCTGTGCTGCGAGGAAAAGAAATGTCTCCAAAGCCTCTGTGGGATTACTCCCGAGGCTCGTCCTCACATCTGGATTTACAAAGAGGCTCGTATCCAGAACAACTTTTAAAGGAATAGATGGAGTAAGAGGGACGAATGGCAAGTTAGAAAGTGAAGACTTTAAAGTTTTAGACTTCTCGTCACTTGTTACTTTTGACTCGTTACTGTTTTTCTTATGCTTTACAGGTGCCATATACATCAAGCCGGTAAGTATTCCATTCCATGCACTGGGGACATCTCCCTGACCAGTCTTCCGACCTGAAACCGCAATTAGAGCAGCAGTACTGTATCCTGAAGGGACGCCTTATCCCGCATGCCTTTTTTAGTTCGTCAAGCGCCTTTGGAATCTGGTTTCTCTTTATATACAATTCACCACGCAGGCTGAAAAGCTCTGGCACGGGAAAAACATTGGTATCTATGGAATTCAATAAATCCATCGCATCCTCCACCATCTCAAGCCTGTAGTAAAGTTTTCCGAGGAGAAATCTCAGCCCGTTGTCCTGCGGGCTTTTCGCTATAGCATTCCTGTAAAACCGTATCAGTCTTCCCGGCTCTCCAACATTGATGAGCAGGTCTTCGAGGCGTGCAAGTATTATTATGGATTTCAACTGCTCGTATGCCTTTTCCAGAAAGTTTATGGCCTCCTCTGTTTCTCCTCTGGTCAAAATAACCTCTGCAAGGCCGAGATAAGCAGGGATAAAGCCTTCATTCATCTTAATCATTGTCCTGAATGCCTTTTCTGCCTTCTCCAGTTCGCCGCTTTCGAGGCTTGAACGTGCGTATTCATATTTATAGCCGAGCAGTCTGTGTTCTTCCTGCTGCTTGTCGCTTTCGCTGTGCTCGAGCTTGATTATTGTCCTCTGCAGGGACAGGAGGTCATCCCACATATCCTTCTTTTCGAGGATTGCACGCTTCCTGTAGAGGGCAGTAAGGTTTTCAGAGTCTATATCGAGTATCTCATCGAGGTATTTAAGGGCATCGTCATATCTCTGCATCTTCTCCATCACTGTCTCTATGGAAAGAAGCGCCTGCAGATTTTTGGGATCGATGTCTTTTGCCTTTCTGTAATAGTCTAATGCAGTCTTGTAATCCTTGTTATTGAGAGCTATGTCGCCCAGTCTCAAAATGGCATCTATATGCTCCGGGTCTTCCTTGAGTATCTCCTTCAAGGCATCTTTTGCCTCTTCCTCTTTATCACCGAGTATGGCATTCAGCGCCCTTGAATAGAACTCCTGTATCCTCGCCTCTCTTTTCTGCCTCTTCTGATACTGGAGATTGTCTATGACCCGCTTTGTATCGCGTATAAAGAAAACAATGAGTACAGCAAGGGCGCCCATGGTTGTAGAGAGGAGGATGAGGGCAATCTTCGGGATCTCATAACTGCTTCCGAAAGGAACCTTTATGCTCACAATATCTTTATTCTCGACCGCGAAAAATCCGAGTATTGCAAGAAAGACCAAAAATATCAGTATTGCTATCTTGCCCATCAGTTCACTTCCTTTTCAAAGGGGATTCTCGGTGCATCCAGCCAGAACTTCTCGAGTTCATAATACGCCCTTGTCTCTTCTTCAAAAACATGGACAATTACATCTCCATAATCCATCAGAACCCACCGGGCAGTGTTCAGTCCTTCAATGCCCATTGGCTTTTGCCCGTATTCCCTTAATTTCTTCTCCACATTTTCGACGATTGCCTTTACCTGTGTGGTGCTTTCGCCAGAGCAGACGACAAAATAATCTGCAATTATCGTAAGGTCTTTTAATTCGAGGACGACCATGTCCTTTGCCTTTTTATCAAGTGCTGCCTGCGCAGCTTCTATTGCCTTAGCCTTGCTTTCTATGTGCGTAATGCTCCTTTCCAATTTTGTGAATATTATAGCAGAATTTAAGGCCAATTTCTCAGGATTCAAGCAAAAACTGCACTAATGCCACCGATACAATTGCCGCTGTCTCTGCACGGAGAACCCGTTTGCCGAGTGTCGTTCTGATAAGCCCGTGCTCCTCTGACAGCTTTACTTCTTCGGCTGTAAAACCGCCTTCAGGCCCGACAAAAAGGTAAATGGGGGGATAGGCGGATGGGTGAATGGCTAATTTTAAAATTGCATCTTTCAAGGATAATCCACCCTCTTCCCAGAAAATAAATCCATTCATTTGCTGTGAACAATGAACTGTGAACAGTAAACGAAACTCAACCGGCTCATGAATAGTCGGGATAACCGTCCTTCCACACTGCTCTGCAGCCTCCTCTGCAATCTTCTGCCATCTCTTCACCTTTCTCGTCTCCTTAACAATACACCTCTCTGTAATAAGTGGGATTATTTCCTTTATTCCAAGTTCAGCAGTCTTTTGAATAACCAGATCCATTTTCTCGCCTTTCAGTATTCCCTGACATAAGATAAGATTTAATGGAGATTCGGTATCCAGCGCCGTTTCACGGACTATGTTTATGAAAACATGTTTCTTTGCAATCTCGGCAACTTCTGCCTCATATGCCTTGCCTTTACCGTCAATTACCGAAATTGCATCACCTTTTTTGCATCTCAGAACAGAAATGAGATAATGCGATTTGTCGGCATTAAGTTTAATGCCTTCTTTTTTTACTATATCTTCAGGGGGGACAAATATTCTCAAAGATATCTACACCGAAAACAGGTCTTTCAGCTTGTTCTTAAACCCCTTTGTCTCCTCGACATTCTCCTCGCTTATGCTTGCGAATTCTTCGAGGAGTTCCCTCTGCCGCGGAGTGAGTTTTTTCGGCACATCTATATAAACGCTTACTATCTGGTCTCCCCTCTGGTGGCTTCCGAGCCTCGGCATACCCTTGCCCTTCAGATGGAAGGATTTTCCTGAAGATGTGCCTGCAGGTATCTTGAGCTTTGCAGGCCCGTTCAGTGTTGGGACCTCTATCTCGCCTCCGAAAACAGCTTTTGAAAAGGATAAAGGCACCTGACAGTAAATGTCCATGTCCTCCCGCTTGAAGAATGAATGTTCATCTACATTTATAACCACATACAAATCACCGGGAGGGCCGCCGTAACTTCCAAAATCACCTTCACCGCTCAGTCTCAAACGTGAGCCATTGTCAACTCCTGCTGGTATCTTTACAGATATTTCCCGTTGAACCCTGACCTTACCGTTCCCTTTGCAGTTCTTGCACGGGCTTGTGATTATCCTTCCTGTGCCGTGGCACTTTCCGCATGTCTTTGAAACGCTGAAAAATCCCTGCTGAAATCTTATATGTCCGGTGCCTTTGCAATTGGGGCAGGTTTCAGGTGATGTTCCGGGTTCAGCACCTATTCCATTGCATACATTACATGACTGCCACCTCGGAACCTTTATTGTCTTTTCAGAGCCGAATGCAGCATCTTCAAGGGTTATATTGAGATTGTATCTTAAGTCAGCGCCCTTTGTTGGTTTTGCCTTTTTATACCCGCCGAAGGTTCCAAAAAAATCATCGAATATATCTTCAAAGATATCTGTAAAGCCGCCAAACCCCGCACCGGCGCCAAATCCTCCGAAACCTGCACCCATGCCCTCGGCAGTGCCAAACCTGTCGTAATTAGCGCGCTTTTCAGCATCGCCGAGGCATGTGTATGCCTCATTTATCTCCTTGAATTTTTCTTCGGCTGTCTTGTCGCCATGGTTCCTGTCAGGATGGTGCTTTAATGCTAACTGGCGAAAAGCCTTTTTTATCTCATCCTGCGTGGCATTCCGGTTAACCCCGAGAATCTTATAATAATCTTTCATTATTTATTCTTGTCCACATCCTCAAATTCTGCTTCAACCACTCCTTCTTCTGGAGATTTGGTTTTGGACTCTGCACCTGTCCCGGCACCTGCCTGATGTTCCTGAGCCGCCTTGTATACATGCTCGGCTATCTTATGTGATGCCTTTGTAAGTTCCTCTATCGTTGCCTTGATTTCTGATGCCTCATTGCTGGTATCTTTTACCTTTTTGCACTTTTCAAGTGCTGCCTCTATATCCTTTTTCTCTGCCTCTGTGAGCTTGTCGCCATATTCTTTAACAGATTTCTCGACAGAATAAATGAGGGTATCTGCATTATTCCTTGCCTCTGCCAGTTCCTTCTTTCTGTGGTCTTCTGCTGCGTGTTCTTCTGCATCACGCATCATCCTCTTTATCTCTTCATCTGTAAGACCGCTTGATGCGGTAATTCTTATGGACTGCTCCTTTCCTGTGCCAAGATCTTTTGCAGAGACATGGAGTATGCCGTTTGCATCGATATCAAAAGTAACTTCTATTTGTGGTACGCCTCTCGGTGCCGGAGGTATCCCAACAAGTTCGAATACTCCGAGGAGTTTGTTGTCAGCGGCCATCTCCCTTTCTCCCTGATAGACTTTAATAGTAACAGCAGGCTGGTTGTCGGATGCTGTGGAGAATATCTGGGATTTCTTTGTAGGTATTGTAGTATTCCTCTCTATCATCTTTGTAAATATTCCTCCGAGGGTTTCGATACCAAGAGACAGAGGAGTCACATCAAGAAGAAGGACTTCCTTTACCTCACCCTTTAAAACAGCAGCCTGTATGGCAGCGCCAACTGCAACAACTTCGTCTGGATTAACACCCTTATGAGGCTCTTTGCCGAAATATTCCTGTACCACTTGCTGCACCTTTGGTGTCCTTGTCTGACCTCCAACAAGTATGACCTCATCTATATTGCCTGTTGAAAAACCTGCGTCAGAAAGCGCCATTTTGCAGGGCTCTATGGTCTTCCGGACAAGGTCATCTGTGAGTTGCTCGAACTTTGCCCTTGAGAGCTTCATTAACAAATGCTTGGGCCCCGTTGCATCGGCAGTAATAAAGGGCAGGTTTATCTCTGTCTCCATTGCTGTGGAAAGCTCTATCTTTGCCCTTTCAGCAGCCTCCTTCAGCCTCTGAAGAGCCATCTTGTCCTGTTTAAGGTCTATTCCCTGCTCCTTTTTGAACTCCTCGACCATCCAATCTATAATTCTCAGATCAAAGTCATCGCCTCCGAGATATGTATCGCCGTTTGTAGATTTAACCTCTATAACACCTTCTCCTATTTCAAGCACAGAAATATCAAATGTTCCTCCTCCAAGGTCATATACAGCAACCCTTTCTTCCTTTTTCTTTTCGAGGCCGTATGCAAGAGCTGCAGCGGTAGGCTCGTTAATAATTCTCAGGACATTGAGACCTGCAATCTGCCCGGCATCCTTTGTTGCCTGCCTCTGGCTATCGTCAAAATACGCAGGGACAGTAATAACTGCTTCCGTAACAGTTTCTCCGAGATAATCTTCCGCTGCCTGCTTTAGCTTCTGCAGTATCATAGCAGATATCTCGGGCGGGGAATATCTCTTGCCCCTTGCCTCTACATGAGCATCTCCATTCGGTGCTTCTACTATTTTATATGGAAGCCTCTTTCTTGCGTGGTCAACCTGCGGGGAATTATATTTTCTGCCCATCAGCCTTTTTATGGAAAATATGGTATTTTCGGGGTTTGTTATGGCCTGCCTCTTTGCTATCTGTCCTACAAGCCTCTCGCCCTTTTCTGTGAATGCAACAACAGACGGTGTTGTCCTGTTACCTTCCTGATTTGGTATTACTATCGGCTCACCGCCGATTACAACTGCTACAACCGAGTTTGTGGTGCCGAGATCTATTCCTATTGCCTTTCCCATTTCTTTATCCTCCTTTATTCTTATGCTCTAAGTTTCTTTTTATTATTCCCTGACCGCTGTCTGCTGATTACTAATCGCTGCCTTTCTTTGACACTGCCACAAGTGACGGTCTTAAAACCTTTTCATTATAAAGATACCCTTTTCTGAACTCCTCAACAACTGTGTTGCCCTCTACATCATCCCTTTGCACTTGAGACATTGCATGGTGGTATGCAGGGTCAAAGGGTTTGCCGAGTGCATCTATGGCTTTAAGTCCGAATTTTTCGAGTATTCGCGAAAATTCCCTGAATGTATTCTCCACTCCCTTTATCAGGGATTCTGAATTTGCTTCCTCGGAATGCCTTAATGCCATCTCCAGATTGTCCAGTGCTGGCAAAAGCTCATACAGCAGAGACTCGTTGGAATACTTTATGAGATCTTCCCTGTCTTTCTGAACTTTTTTCTTGTAATTTTCGAATTCCGCATAAAGCCTCAGATATTTATCCCTTGCCTCTGCCAGCTCGGCCTGTATGGATTCCACCGCCTCTGGGGTCTTATCTTCAACCTCAAGAGAAATGCCTATTTCTTCAGGTCTTTTAACTTCTTCTTTCTTCTCTTCCATCAAACCACCTCCAGCCATTAATCAAATGTCCTGCTGATGCATTTCGCAATTGTGTCAACCATGTATATGGCCTTTGAATAATCCATTCTTGTAGGACCTATCAATGCTATTACACCCATAGGCCTCTCTTTTTCCTTGTATGTAGAGGCAACCACGCTCAGGTTTTTCATCTCTTCAACGGGGTTTTCGTTGCCTATGAATACATGCACGCCTTCAGAATCCGAAAGCTCGTCAAGGAACTTCAGTATTATATGTTTGTCTTTTATAGCCTTAGATATCTCCCTTATCTTCGAGATATCGGAAAAGTCCGGGAGGTTCATGACATCGTAAAGCCCTGACACATAAACATCGTCCTCGGTAAATGCTATTGCCTGCTCATATATCTTTATTGCCCTTGCTATCAGCTTATCCCATAATGCCTTCTCACGGTAGGCCTTTTTTACAAGCAGGTTCTTTATCTCGTCTATGGTTTGTCCCGAGTATTCTGTATTAAGATAATCGGCTATTCTGTTGAGGTCATCCTGCTTCAGACCTGGATCCACACCAATTATCTTATTCTTTATCACGCCCTCTTCGGTCAGCAGAATGGCTACAACCTTATCCTCCTTGTACCTGATGAAATCTATCCTGTTGAATATTGTCTTTTCGGCCCTTGGAGGCGTTACAACGCCTATATAATTCGACATCATCGAGAGGGAGTTTGTAACCTCCACAAACATGTTGTTTACATCGCTTCTTATGTTCTCGATCTTTTTAGCAAACTGCCGGACAAAGTCACCATTTTCCGAATCGAATTCGCCCGCCTCCCTGACGCCCATTATGGAATCCACATAAAACCTATAGCCTTTATCCGTTGGAACCCTACCCGCAGAGGTATGGGGCTGGCTCAAAAAACCAAGGTCTTCAAGATCGGCCATTATATTTCTTACAGTAGCAGGCGAAAAACCGAAAGAATACTTTTTTGTTACAAATCTTGAGCCGACAGGGTCAGGCTTGCTTATATAGCTCTGGACAACCGCATAAAGGATCTGCTTGCTTCTCTCATCTAAAAATTCCATCACCATTGTCGTTATCGCCCTGCCTGATACCTGATAATCAAATTATTAGCACTCTCATGATGAGAGTGCTAATAATTTAACAAGTAGGGAATGCTCCTGTCAAGAAGACAGCGTTACCACTGGAGCTTTCTCTGCATCAGCCTCTCATACATCTTTGGCGGCATAAACGCCTGCTGGTGGATCTCGTCGCTGTAATATCTGGTATCTATCTTATATTCCCTTCTCATCTGCCTCAAATCGTGCTTCTTTGATGCTGCAGAGAATGTCCACCAGTTGCCTGCATATGTTGCTATCGATGCAGTATAGAGGTCAACGATCGGAAATATAAGCTTCATCGCCTCCTGAACCTCGATTACCAGGTCTTTATGGAAATGGAGAGACTCCGAAAGGGTTACAAACATGCCTTCATCCGTAAGGGAGTCTTTAACGGATTTAAAGAACTCGACAGTAAAGAGGCTTTTTGCAAATCCTACAATGTCAGTTGAATCCACAATTATAGCGTCAATATCTCCCTCTCTCTGTTTTACAAACTCTGCTCCGTCCATGCATTTTATCTCAACACGACTGTCATCAACTCCGCATGCAACTGTCGGGAAAAACTTCCTTGATACATTGATTACCTCTTCGTCTATCTCGATAAAATATACCTTTTCCACAGAGTCGTGTTTTAAAACCTCTCTGACAGTTCCACCGTCTCCTCCGCCAATGACAATAACCTTCTTCGGATTAGGATGGGCATGCATAACTGGGTGCACAAGCATCTCATGGTAGAAAAACTCGTCTCTCTCTGTTAGCTGAATAACTTCATCAAGTATGAGCATCTTGCCAAAATACGGGTTTTCAATAACCATTATCTCCTGAAAAGGGCTTTTGCTTTTATAAAGCACCTTTTCCACATCATACAGGTACTGAATAGGCGCATATGGGTCTTTCTCAAAATATTTGATCATAAAATCCTCCTATATCAAAATCGTCTTCGGTATCGAAAATCCGTTAAACTCCGATGCATACGAAATCGTGTATGCACCGCTTGAAAGTATCAGTATCCTGTTGCCCACCTCGGGCTCAGGAAGTTCGACCTCTCTGTCTATAACATCGAAGCTGTCACAGCTTGGCCCTGAAATAGTCCATGTCTTTGGCTCGTTCCTGCTTCCGACAACATACGTATATTTAATGCCTCCGACACTCTCCATTAATCCGTTAAAAACCCCCACATCTATGTACAGCCAGTTCTCGTCCCCCCGCATTGCCTTGCCTATAACCGTGGAGACAAATATTCCCGCATCTCCGATAACAGCCCTTCCCGGCTCAATGAATATATCTATATCCTGGGGGAATTTCTGGAATATGACCTTATTGACCTTTTTCTCTATCGTCTCCACATCAACCACATTCTTTGTATATCGTATTGGATAGCCGCCGCCGATATTTAGCATTCTAAGTTTTATCCCGTTCTGTTCTGCATTCTCCCAGAGGTCCTTAGCCTTATCAACTGCAGTGTTCCAGTTATAGACATTATTGCACTGTGAGCCAACGTGAAAGGTAATGCCTACGGGATTAAGCCCCTTCTCCTTTGCATACATGAGCAACTCGGATGCAGCATCAAGCTCGACCCCGAATTTCTTGCTTAAAGGCCATTCGCTTCCTTCGTTCGGGACAGATAATCTTACATACACATTACATCCAGGAGCATATTTAGCAAGCTTTTCCACTTCCACCATTGAGTCATAGGCAAAATAGTTCACTCCGTAATCTACTGCATACTCTAAGAATTTAAAGGTCTTCATCGGATTGCTTGTTATAATCCTTTCAGGCTCGACACCAAGAGAAGCAAGTATCTGCAACTCCCCCTCCGATGCAATCTCAAAACCTGTGCCAAGGCTGTTCAGAAATCTCAAAACCTCCACATCCGGATTCGCCTTGACAGCATAGAATACCTTTGAGTTCTTGATATTCTTGCCTATAACAGAGACCTTCTCCTTCACAATCTCTTTATCCACAAGAAGATATGGAGGAAGTTCATCGCTTAATGCTATATAATTAAGCACCTTATTCCATGTCGATTTTTTTACAAAATCAGAAGGCATTTCCATTTCTTACCCCACTTTGATCTTAAATAAGAGTATATATTATAACAATTTTTCAAATTAAGCGGATAGTTTTTTCATATAAATAAGGTACTCTATATTCCCCTTCTGGCCGGGGATTGGCGACTTCATCACTCCTATAGTTTGAAGACCGAGGGATTCGAGATTTTCCCTCACGCGCTCCACAGCCTTTAACCTCTTTGTCTCATCCTTTACGATGCCTCCCTTGCCCACTTCTCCCTTTCCAACCTCAAACTGCGGTTTTATAAGGGCTATAATCTCTCCGTCCTTTTTCAAAAACTCCAATACATTTGGCACAACTTTTATTAGTGATATGAATGATACATCGATAGTTGCGATGTCTATATCTTCAGGAATCCTTTCCCTTTCAAGGTAGCGTATATTTGTCCTTTCAATAAGCTCGATCCTCGGGTCCTGTCTCAGCTTCCATGCAAGCTGTCCGTATCCGACATCGATGCAATAAACCTTTTTGACACCATTCTGTAGCATACAGTCCGTAAATCCACCTGTCGAAGATCCTACATCCATTGCAATTTTTTCTTTCATCGATATATTGAAATGTTTAATTGCTGCCTCAAGCTTAAGGCCTCCCCGGCTGACATACGGGATGTCTTCCCCCTTTAGCTCGATTGCTGCGCCTTCCTCAACCATCGCCCCTGCCTTAGTAACAGGAACGCCTCCGACAAAAATCCTGCCTTCCATGATAAGCGCCTGCGCACGCTCACGGCTTTGTGCAATACCTCTGTCAACAATGATTTTATCGAGACGGGATTTCATTTGAACAGTTTAAACGGTTTGAACAGTTCGAACGGTTTTCAGAAATGCCAGTGCAGTTTTATATATTCCATCTTCGTCAAGACCATATTTTTTTCTCAGAATTATCTGGGAGCCATGCTCGATAAATCTGTCGTCTATTCCAATTCTTTTGACCGCAACATCATTTAACCCCGCCTTATCCAGACATTCGAGCACTGCAGAGCCAAAGCCTCCTGCAAGGACATTCTCTTCTACGGTGATTATCCTCTTTATCCTTTCTGACATTGATATTATGAGTTCCTCATCAAGGGGCTTGATGAACCTGGCATTTACAACGCAGGCATTTATGCCGTCTCCCTTCAGCATTTCTGCTGCCTTCAATGATGTATTCACAGCATTACCCACAGCAATAATTGCTACATCATCACCTTCCATCAAGACTTCAGCCTTCCCTATCTTTATTTCTGTGCTCTGTGTTCTGTCCTCTGGTTTCTGAATCTTTCCCCTCGGATACCTTATGAAAGAAGGTCCATTATGCTGAACTGCGAACTTAAGCATGTCTTTCAATTCCTGCCCGTCTTTTGGGGCCATAAACAAGGGATTTGGGATATGCCTCAGAAATGATATATCGAACAAGCCCTGATGAGTTGCACCGTCCTCGCCCACGATACCTGCCCTGTCTATGGCAAACACAACAGGGAGGTTCTGGAGGCAGACATCATGAATAATTTCATCATAAGCCCTCTGGATGAATGTGGAGTATATTGCCACAACCGGCTTTAATCCCTGTGATGCAATGCCTGCTGCAAAGGTTACTGCATGGGGCTCTGCAATGCCCACATCATAAAATCTTTCTGGAAATCTCTCAGCAAATGCTGCAAGGCCTGTCCCCTCTTTCATTGCAGCAGTTATAGCTACAACCCTTTCATCAGATTCAGCAATTTCCATAAGTGCATTACCGAATATATCGCTATATGCAAGCGGCGAGATGCAATGGACAACAGGCAAGTTTTCCAAGTTTTCTTCGGCCTTTGACCCTTGACCTTTGACCCCTGACCCTTCTTTCTGTATTCCTGTATCTGCCTCAAATGGCCCCACCCCATGATATATGCACGGGTCTTCCTCTGAAAACTTGTATCCTTTGCCTTTCTTGGTTACTACATGGATTAATGTCGGTTCATTCGCATCTTTAATGCTGTTTAATGTTTCGATCAGCAGTGGTATATCATGTCCGTCGATTGGGCCTAAATAATTAAATCCAAGATCCTCAAACAACCCTCCCGGCAGGAAAAACCCCTTCATGCTTCCTTCTGCCTTCTGGGCAATCTTTGCAACTGTCCCTCCTATCCTGGGAATGCCTTCCAGAAATGCCTTTGTCTCTTTCTTGAATTTCTTATAAAAAGTGCCTGTCAGGACCTTATTGAGATAATTGGAAAGCGCGCCAACATTCGGAGATATGGACATCTCATTGTCATTAAGAATTACGATAAGGTCTTTTTTCAGATGCCCTGCATAATTAAGTCCTTCAAATGCCAGACCAGATGTCAAAGCGCCATCGCCTATGACTGCTATTACCTTATTGGGAATTTGAGATTTGAGATTTGAGATTTGAGATTTTTTAATAATGTCCCTTGCCTCCAGTATTCCGAGGGCAGCAGATATGGAAGTAGAACTATGGCCTGTTCCAAAGGCATCATGGGGACTTTCTGAAATCTTTGGGAATCCTGATATTCCTTTGTGTTTTCTGAGCGTGTGGAAATCCTTGTGCCTTCCTGTCAAAAGCTTATGGGAGTATGATTGGTGTCCCACATCCCAGACAATCTTGTCTTCAGGGGAATTAAAGACATAATGGAGTGCTATGGTCAGTTCCACAACTCCTAAATTAGACGCAAGATGACCTCCGTTAATGGAAACCCTTTCAATGATTATATTGCGCAGTTCCTCGGCAAGGGCATTCAGGTCTTCTGTCTTGAGGGATTTTAGGTCCTGCGGGGATTTTATTTTCTCTATCAACATTTTAAACCAAAGCCTAACTTTTCCTTTCAAGCAAATACCTTGCGATAGCCCTCAATGGCTCTGCATTTTCATTAAAGGTCTCCAGCGAATTGATTGCACCATTAATCAATTCCCTTGCCTTTTCCCTGGACTTATCTATGCCATAAAGCTTTGGATATGTCATCTTTTTTTTCTTCTCATCAGAGCCTTTAGGCTTGCCGATGACCTCTGTTTCGCCCTCTACATCAAGTATATCATCAATAACCTGAAATGCTAAGCCTATATTCTCGCCATATTTTGTAAGCCTGAATAATTCCTGGTCACTGCAGTTTGCAAGTATGCCCCCTGAACGGACAGAGACCGTTATGAGCGCAGCGGTTTTGTGGCTATGGATAAAAGATAGTGTTTCTGCATCAGGCTCTGCATTCTCTGATAATAGATCCTGTGCCTGGCCTCCAACCATTCCGTGAATGCCTGCTGCCATGGCAATCTCACGGATTACTTTTAAGACTGCATAGGGTGAAAACTGACAGGCACGCCGGGTATTGTTTGATAGCAAATAAAAAGCCTCTGTTAACAAGCCATCCCCTGCTAAAATAGCCATACCTTCGCCAAAAACCTTGTGGTTTGTTGGCTTTCCACGCCTGAGGTCATCATTGTCCATTGCAGGAAGGTCGTCATGTATTAATGAGTATGTATGTATGAACTCAAGGGCAGAGGCATAAGGGATTATGTCTTCGGCCTTAACTTTGTTGTCTTTGGCGCATGCCTCATACGATGCAATGCATAAAACAGGCCTGATTCTCTTGCCACCGGCAGAAAGGGAATAGACCATGGAGTCATGAAGGGTCTTCGGATTGAGCGGTGCGGAGAAATACGATTCGAGGAATGAATCTATCAGTGTTTTTTTTTCTTTAAGGTAGTCCTTTATGTCCATTACTCCCACTCGATAGTCCCGGGAGGCTTTGAGGTTATGTCGTAAACAACCCTGTTTACGCCTTTTACTTCATTGATTATCCTGTTTGAAATCCTCTCCATCACTTCATATGGTATCTTTGCCCAGTCAGCAGTCATTCCATCAAGGCTCGTGACAGCCCTGACTGCAATAACATTTTCATAAGTCCTCTCATCTCCCATGACACCAACACTCTTTGTTGGAAGAAGCACTGCAAATGCCTGCCACAACTCACTATAAAGCCCTGCATTTTTTATCTCCTCAAGAACAATGGCGTCAGCCTTTCTGAGGACTTCTGTTCTCCCTCTGGTAATATCTCCTATGCACCTTATGGCAAGGCCGGGGCCCGGAAATGGATGTCTGTAAATTATCTCGTCTGGCATTCCCAGCTCTTTCCCCAATAAACGGACTTCGTCTTTAAATAATTCTCTCAAGGGCTCAACGAGTTTCAATTTCATCTTCTTAAGCAAGCCGCCCACATTGTGATGGCTTTTGATAACAGCAGACGGACCTTTAAAGGATGTACTCTCTATAACATCGGGGTACAGTGTCCCCTGTGCGAGAAATCCAACATTCTTGATCTTCATTGCCTCTGCTTCAAATACCCTTATGAACTCATTGCCTATGATCTTCCTCTTCCTCTCAGGGTCTTTAACTCCTCTAAGCCTTTTTAGAAATATCTCGGATGCATCCACAACACGGATGTCCATATGGAAGTTCCTGCGCAGTGTATCTTCAACCTTTTTGGCCTCTCCGGCTCTGAGCAAGCCATTATCAACAAAAATGCATGTAAGTGCATCACCAATTGCCTCATGCACAAGTACCGCAGTAACAGCAGAATCCACTCCTCCGCTTATTCCACATATAACGCGCCTGTCTCCAACCTTTTCCTTTATCTCCTTTTTCGATGTCTCTATAAAGGATTTCATTGTCCATGTGGGTTTGCAGCCGCATATGTTATACACAAAGTTCTGGAGTATCTTTTTTCCTTCATCGGTATGGACGACCTCCGGATGAAACTGCAACGCATAGAATCCCTTTTCTTTGTTAGCCATGGCAGCTATTGGCGAATTATCTGTATGGCCAATGGCGGAAAATCCCTTCGGCAATCTTTCGATCCTGTCTCCGTGGCTCATCCAGACCTTTGTCTTTTTCGATACCTTCTTGAAAATATCTGAATTGTCGTCAACAATCAGTTCGGCCTTACCGTATTCCCTTTTTACAGCCTTTGCAACCCTTCCTCCGAGGTAATGGGCCATAAGCTGCATTCCGTAACAGATTCCGAGGATCGGTAGTCCGAGTCTGAATACTTCCATGTCGGGTGCAGGCGCTCCCTTGTCATAAACACTGCAAGGCCCCCCGGACAGGATAATGCCCTTTGGGTTAAAGGACTTTATCTTTTCGATAGATGCATTAAAGGGGAATATTTCGGAATATACCTTGCTCTCCCTAACCCTTCTCGCTATGAGTTGTGTATATTGTGAACCGAAATCGAGGACAAGTATTTTATCGTTAATCATTGTTCTATCCTGTAGTTTGGTGCTTCCTTTGTGATAATGACATCATGGACATGGCTCTCCTTCCATCCAGCATTTGTAATCTGGATGAATTTGGCCTTTTCCCTCATCTCTTTGAGGTTCTTGCAGCCGCAGTACCCCATACCAGAACGAAGGCCTCCGATAAGCTGATGTATGCTCTGTGAAAGAGGTCCTTTGTAAGGCACCCTTCCTTCAACGCCTTCGGGAACGAGTTTTTCCTTTTCAACCCCTGCCTGTCCGTATCTGTCCTTTGCACCCTGTTCCATTGCACCGAGGGATCCCATGCCCCTGTAAACCTTATAACTTCTGCCCTGATAGAGTATTATCTCGCCGGGTGATTCAGCAGTTCCTGCGAAGAGGCTTCCGATCATGACGCAGTGCGCTCCTGCTGCAAGTGCCTTTGTTATGTCGCCTGAATACTTTATGCCTCCATCTGCAATCAGAGGTATATTCGCCTTCGATGCCACGGCATAGCAGTTATTTATTGCTGTGAGCTGGGGAACGCCTGCGCCTGCAACTATCCTCGTGGTGCATATGGAGCCGGGACCTATTCCTATTTTTACTGCGTCGGCGCCTGCCTTTATGAGGTCTCTTGCTCCCTCAGAGGTAGCAACGTTTCCGGCAATGACGTCTATATCAAATCGCTTCTTTATTTCCTTAAGTGTATTAATAACCGCCCTTGAATGGCCGTGGGCAGTATCGATGGCTATAATATCAACACCCGCCTTGACAAGGAGTTCAGTTCTGTATAGGGCATCTTCGCCAACCCCAACTGCACCGCCCACTCTCAGCCTGCCCAGCCTGTCCTTGCACGCATGAGGATACTTCTTTCTCTTTTCTATGTCCTTTATTGTGATCAAACCCTTCAGGTTGAAGTCATCATCCACTATTGGCAGTTTTTCTATCTTATATTCATGAAGTAATTTTTTTGCCTTCTCAAGCGTAGTGCCAATCGGCGCTGTAATCAGCTTTTCTCTTGTCATTACCTCGCTGACCTTCTTCTTCACATTGGTCTCGAACCTCAGGTCCCTGTTGGTGAGTATTCCCACAAGCTTTCCTTTTAGTGTAACAGGCACCCCTGAAATCTTGTACCTCTCCATAAGCACAAGGGCATCAGAAATAAGGGCATCGGGAGCTATTGTTATAGGGTCGACAATCATGCCGCTTTCCGATTTTTTTACCTTATCCACTTCGAGGGCCTGCTTCTGGGGTGACATTGCCCTGTGGACTATTCCAAGGCCTCCTTCCCTCGCAATAGCTATGGCAAGTCCTGCCTCTGTAACAGTGTCCATTGCTGCGCTGATAATCGGGATATTAAGAGTTATGTTCCTTGTCAGTTTTGTACTAATATCCACGTCCCTCGGAAGGACATCGGATTTGGAAGGCAATAAAAGGACATCATCGAATGTCAGGCCTGTTGGCAATTTGTCATCGAGCATTTGTTTACCCCTTTGAAAGATTAATCGAAATTATAACATGTTTTTGTGCCTTTCCAAAAGGGGTATGGCTAAGAAATAAGATCCATATTGACCTTGAACTTCATCCTTTGCTTTACGCTGTCCACATAAGACTTTATGGCTGCGTTTCTCTTATCCGCAAGTATTGCCTGCCTTGCCTCATTAACCTTCTTCTCATCACCATCTATACCCTTCAAATCCAGCGGATTTATATCCACTGAGGATGCAATAAATCTCCTCATCTTAATAAGCGTAAGCTGCTGTCTCATTGAGTTCTCGAACATCTCGGGCGTGAGCCTGTTGAGATCGAGTGTCCTAAAATATACATCTTTCCTGAAAATTCCGTCCCTCATAAACCGGGGGTCATTCACAATTGCATCCTGAAGTTCCTTATCTGTCACCTTTACTCCCAATTCTGCAGCCGAAATCAAAAGCACCTTTTCATCTATGAGATTGTTAAGTACCGTCTCTTTGAGTTTCAGGCTCTTTTCCATCTCTTCATTAAACTTTTCTTTATATATCTCTCTTAATTGCTGCCTTACATTCTCGTATGCCCTCCAGTACTCTTCAACAGTAATCTTTTCCTTACCTATTTCGGCAACACTCACAGCAGTAGGCTTGTCGAGGGTACCAACCCCCCAGAATATGAAGGAGAGAATTACAATGAAAAACAGAAAATAAAAGAATTTCGCATGTTTTCTCATGGTCTTTAGCATCGATTAATACCTCCTGCTACTCTTCAGGGCTTTCGAACCTGATATCCACGCTCTTTTCAGGAACGACTGTAGATATGGCATGTTTGTAGATAAGCTGTTCATTCGCCTCTTTAAGCAAAACAACAAAATTGTCAAATCCCTTGATTACGCCTTTTAATCTGACTCCATTTGTAAGATAAACCACTACAGGAATTTTTTCCTTTCTCAACTGGTTTAGGAAGCTGTCCTGAAGATTCTGGCCCTTATTCCCTCCCATAAAATTTCCTCCACATTATTATTGTTTTTATTACCATAAATGATTTTGCTTAATAATTCAACCTTAATGTTGTATAGACAGCAAGGACTAACATGCTTCAAAGCCTTTACAAGCGACATGAAACCGTATTCATACAGAGTATAAATGTTTTAACAGAGGATTGAATCCAACACTGAATACGGTAGGGTAGTATGAAAATCTTATAAGGTGTCGCAGGCAAAGTCTTTTACGCATGTCAGTCCTTACTGTAAACTGTGATTTTATACAACTGTAAGGTCAAGCACTATGTTATAATGGATTATGCCAATTTTCGAATATAAATGCGATAAATGCGGACATGAATTCGAAAGGCTCGTTTTCGGCAACTCAAAGGTAACATGTCCCGTATGCGGAGCAGAAGATGTCAAAAAGAAATTCTCTGTTTTCGGCATGAGCGGTGTAGAACACCAGACATCTTCCGGATGTTCTTCATGCAGTTCAGGTTCCTGCAGTTCCTGTAAATAAAAAACTAATCTTTTATGCCTGTCTTTCAGCTATCCGAAAAACTTATTTTTCCACCCATTGAATTCTCAGAACCAGATGGTCTTCTGGCAGTAGGAGGCGATCTCAGCGAAGAGCGCCTTTTGCTTGCCTACTCCATGGGAATTTTCCCCTGGTATTCTGAAGACTCTCCAATATTATGGTGGTCTCCAGATCCTCGCCTCGTAATGATACCTGAAGAACTCAAAATATCAAGGAGTCTAAGACAGGTTATCAATAAAAACACATTTAAAATAACGATGGACAATGCCTTTGAAGATGTTATAAAAAGTTGCGCGGGCGTGCATAAGAAAAGGCATAACGGGACATGGATTACAGAAAAAATGATAGATGCTTATATAAATCTTCACAATTCAGGATTCGCCCATTCTGTTGAGAGCTGGCATGAGGGTGAATTGGCCGGAGGTCTCTATGGAGTATCGCTGGGAGGAGCTTTTTTCGGAGAGTCCATGTTCAGCAAAAAGTCCAATGCCTCTAAGGTCGCCTTTGTGCACCTTATCCAGCAATCGATAAAGTGGGGTTTCGGATTGATTGACTGTCAGGTAACAACAGGGCATCTGATAAGCCTCGGTGCAAAGGAAATCACCCGCTCCGAATTTATGAAAATGCTAAAACAGGCACTAAAAATGCCTACGCTACAAGGCACGTGGATACATCACTAAAAAACTAATCTGCCGGATACCTGAATGGATTTGCCCTGAGTATGTTGTCCACCTTAAGAGGCCTGCCCTTTAAAACAAACACTGCCATGCCTCTCTCTTCCGTGGTCTTTCCTCCCTTCTGCCATGTGCCTTTCCATGAGATATTGAGATGCACCACATTGTCTTCTATTTCAACCCACACCGGACTGAATGTAAGGTCAACAGAATCAAAGGTTTTAAAGGCACTGCTGATCGTCCTGAATCCCTCCCTCGTTGAGTTCTTTTCAATGGTCGATAGGTCTTTTTTTGCATATGATTCCCTTATCTTTTCAGCAAGGGAGAATGCCTCTGTTGCCATCTTCGAATCCTCTGATACCCTTTTGACCTCGCCTTTACCGCATGAAGCAACAAAAACAAATGCTATGATTGCATAAACCAAAAGCCTCTTCATAAAAACCTCCGCTCTTTTATAGCTGCCTTGAATTATAATGAAACACGGCTTTAAAGTTCAATCATAATACTGTTATCATATAATTGTGAGCCCGGACATAAAAATAGTATGCCAGAACAGAAAGGCATACCATGACTACAGCATTGAAGAGACTGTTGAGGCAGGTATCCAGCTTTTAGGCACAGAGGTCAAGTCCCTGAGAGATGGCAAGGCCAACCTTAAAGACAGCTACGTCCTGATTAAAGACTCGGAGGTCATTCTGCTCAACTGCCACATAAGCCCTTATTCTCACGGAAACATCTTGAACCACGACCCCCTGAGAACAAGGAAGCTCCTGCTTCACAGGAAAGAGATAGAGAGATTAAGGGGCAAGATGCAGCAGAAGGGTTATACATTAATCCCGCTTAAGATATATTTCAAAGGCCCTTATGCAAAGGTTGAGGTAGGACTTGCAAAAGGCAAGAGGCAATACGAAAAACGGGAGACGATAAAAGAGCGGGAGGCAAAGAGGGCAATAGAGAAGGCGATGAAAAATCGCTAAATATGTTATTATATAAATAACAGTTCAAGCCGTTTAAATGGTTTAAGCTGTTCAACCGGGGGCGATAGGACTCGACGGGGGTTATGAGGCTCAAGTGGCATGCGGTGGCTCCATCACCACCTAAAAAGATGGAAAAAACACAAACGCCAACAACGAACTGGCACTCGCTGCTTAACCAATAGCAGCACGCTCCTCTGAGGTTGCCTGTGCTTCAGGGACAGCGTCGATCAGCAGGCTGCCGCTGGATGACTCCCTTAAATCCAGCGAAAGCTTAAGGGATAGGGTATCAGCAGGCCTGCCTGCCGGCAATCTGGTATCCGAAACTAAATAGGCTGGATAAGCATGTAGAGGCTTGAGAGTAGTACTTTCGGACGCGGGTTCGATTCCCGCCGCCTCCACCAAAAAAGGTATCTTCAGAAACTAAAGCACTTTATTTTTTACCCGATAACTAAGGCAAGAAAGGATTCGAAGGAGTTGGCCATGGAAAGGCAGAAAATCAAAGAAATTGTATCCATACTCATGGAGAGTTCCATATATTTTGAGTACCCGTTAAAGCAGCGGCTGGAAATCATCCGTGGATTGATATCAAAAGTCAATTGGTGTTAGACCGTTAAATCCCTCCAATCCCTTGTCTTCGTCAAATGCAGGGATATTTCTCTCCCCAGTCCCTCCTTGACTTTAATCCGTAAGTATGGATAGCCGATATGCACTCAAAGCCTTAAATAATGCGATGAGACTATTTTTCTGCCTGTTTCTCTGCTGAATGTAAAAGGTGATGCTGAAGTTGCCCTTAACCAGCGGGAGAGTTCGGCGCTAAGGTATCGCTATTTAAGGCTTTTCGGCATACCGGCTATCCATATATCAGAATGTTTCATTACGGATTATGTCCCTTGACTTTTGTGCTGATGGTTTAGATACAATATGTTTCTTAGGTGCCAAGTGCTTAATAGGGAATCCCGTGCAATTCGGGAGCGGTCCCGCCGCTGTAACCGGGAACAAAAGCCGATATGCCACTGGAGTTCATCTCTGGGAAGGCTGGCGAGTAGGCCAAACTATAAAAACTACCCGGGAGCCAGAAGACCTGCCTGAAATAGCTGATAGCTCATAGCCATTAGTTCATGGCCCACGCAATGAACTATGAGCTAAAAAGCCTTCACGTGGATGAGGGAGAGGATGAAGTGAAACAGGGTGCAATCCTCATGGTATTTTACCATGAGGATTTTTTATTTTGAGGGGGACTGAATTGATAACATTCATCATAGGCGGTGCGAGAAGCGGAAAAAGCAGATTTGCCCTGCAGCTTGCCAATAATTACATTCTTTCTAAAGATGGTGGTAGAAAAGCTTACATAGCCACTGCACAGTCCATGGACGATGAGATGAAGGAACGCATCGAAAAACATAAAAAAGAACGTTCAGATGAATGGGCAACCTTCGAAGAGCCGCTGAATATCTCGACGCTGATATCTGACATCCATAAAAGCTATGATATAATTCTTCTTGACTGCCTGACACTATGGCTTTCGAATCTGATGCTTAATAATAAGGATGTTGAAGCAGAAACAAGGTCTTTTATTTCTTCCTTATCCACTATCCACTGTTCGCTATTCACTGTTTCAAACGAGGTCGGTCTTGGAATCGTCCCTGACAACGCATTATCAAGGAGATTCAGAGATTTATCAGGCTATTTAAACCAAAAGATGGCAGCCTTAGCAGACGAAGTATATCTTGTGACCGCAGGAATACCCTTAAAAATAAAGTAGGAGAAGACAGATGGATTTACTCAATGCAACACTCAAAAATATCGGGTCAGTGAATGAAGAATGGAATGACATGGCTCAAAGACACCTCGACAACCTCACAAAGCCCCTCGGAAGCCTCGGAAGGCTTGAGGAGTTTGCACGGAGGCTTGTAGCCATTACCGAAAACAAGAGTCCGGTCCTGGATAAAAAGGTCATCTTCACTTTCGCAGGAGATCACGGAGTTACAGAAGATGGCGTATCCGCTTATCCCAGGGAGGTTACGCAGCAGATGGTATTTAATTTCCTGAGAGGAGGTGCAGGCATAAATGTCCTCGCAAGGCATGCTGGAGCAGAGGTTGTTGTTGTAGATATAGGCGTTGACCACGATTTTGGAGAAATTGAAGGCCTTGTAAACATGAAGGTAATAAAAGGAACCAAGAACTTCACAAAGGGTCCTGCAATGACAAGGAATGAGGCAATAAGATGCATAGATGTAGGGATCGAGCTTGCAGATGGATATGCAAGAAAGGGCTATAAGATATTCGGTACAGGAGAGATGGGGATAGGGAATACCACGCCGTCAAGCGCTATTGCATCTGTGCTCACAGGAAAGCCTGTCTCGGAGGTTACAGGCAAAGGTACGGGAATAACTGACGAGTCATTAAAAAGAAAGATTACGGTGATAGAAGAGGGCATAAAATTGAATAATCCAAATCCTGAAGATGCAATAGATGTCCTCTCAAAAGTGGGCGGTGCAGAGATTGGAGGCATCGCAGGATTGGTACTCGGTGCTGCATCAAACAGAATTCCGGTTGTCATTGACGGATTCATCTCCACAGCAGGCGCATTAATCGCATATTGCATCGAGCCGAGGGTAAAAGATTATATGTTTGCAGCCCATAACTCCGTTGAAATCGGGCACAAGGCAATGCTTGATAAAATAGGGTTACGGTCTATCCTTGACCTTGATTTGAGGCTTGGAGAAGGCACAGGCGCAGCATTGGCAATGCTCATGATAGAGGCAGGGTTGAAGATATATAAAGAAATGGCAACATTCGGCGAGGCCGGTGTTTCAAGCGAGATACAGAATTAAATGAAGCAATTACTCCTTGCATTTCAGTTTCTGACAATAGTACCTGTAAGGGTGAATGGTGATGTCTCCGAAAAAGAGATAGCGCAATCAGCAGCCTTTTTCCCTCTGGCAGGTGCATTTCAGGGACTGCTGGCGGTTTTATCCGCCATGCTGTTTTTAAAGATATTTTCTCCAGAAATTGCAGCAGGGCTGATTATTTCAATTCTCATAATGAGCAACGGGGGCTTCCACCTTGACGGACTTGCAGATACCTTTGATGCACTGTCTGTAAAATCAACAGGAGATAGAGAAACGGACATAGAGAAAAGACTTGCTGTGATGAAAGACAGCACAACAGGCGCCATAGGAGTTGTTGCCATAGTTTCTGTAATCCTGCTCAAGTTCCTCTTAATAAGCAGCCTCTTTACAAACTCATCCGTATTTACAGTTTATTCCATGCTGTTTCTCATGCCTGTGTTTTCAAAGTGGATAATGGTTATAGCCATGCATCACGGCACATCAGCACGGCAGGACGGTCTCGGCAGGATATTCCTCAATAATGTAAATATGAATACTGTCATCTTTTCATCCCTGCTGGTCATTGTGCTGTACATACTGATAGCAGAACTGCACCTCTTAAGGGTTTATGGGACAGGCAGTGTAACACTATTTATCACGCTATTTGCACTTTTGTATATGTTCGGCTTTATGACAGTGAAGTTCTGCAATAAAAAATTCAACGGCCTCACTGGTGATAATTTAGGCGCGCTGAGTGAGATCTCGGAAATATTGTTTTTAATGGTGATAACGATATGGTTACGACACTTTATTTAGTCAGGCACGGCGAGACAGAAGGCAGTGAAGTAAAACGATACAAAGGAAGCATTGATGTGCCTTTGTCAGAAAAGGGCATAGAGCAGATGGAGCAAGTTGCAAAATACTTAAATAGGTCATATAAGACCTATAGTGGCTTGAAAGCCGTTTATTGCTCTCCCCTTATCAGGGCATTAAAGAGTGCAGAAATAGTTGCTGAACCTCATGGTTTAAAACCCATTGTAATACCTGATTTAAGAGAAAGGAGTTTCGGCATATGGGAAGGAATGTCATTCAATGAAATAAAAGATAAGTATCCGGAGGAATTTGAGGCATGGGCAGGCAATCCACTTAAATACAGTCCTGTGGGAGGAGAGAGCACACTTGAGGTAAGGGACAGGGTCATAATCGCTTTAAACAAAATTTTGAATGATCACAACTCTCAGGGGGCAAGAAATATCGCTATAGTCGCCCACGGCGGCGTTAACAGAATAATCCTCTGCCATATAATGGGGATTCCACTTGAAAATATATTCAGGATAGAGCAGGACAATGCTGCTGTAAATATCATCGAGTTCTGGGAAAAGTACCCTGTTGTAAAGGCGTTAAACTTAACTATCCCATGCTGAAACAACAAGGACATAGCATTTCCGCTCATTCTCGAAAGGGAAAAGAGGGAATCGGAGGCTGCATTGGCTAAGGCATTAATGATACAGGGAACAGGCTCTGGAGCAGGCAAAAGCCTGACTGTGGCTGCCCTCTGCAGGATTTTCAGGGACATGGGCATAGATGTGGCTCCATTCAAGGCTCAGAACATGGCGCTTAATTCATATATAACCATTGATGGCGGAGAAATAGGAAGGGCACAGGCGCTTCAGGCAGAGGCAGCAAAGATAGAACCCATAATTGATATGAATCCTATATTACTCAAGGCATCAGGGGACATGGGCTCTCAGGTAATTATTCAGGGAAAAGTACATTCCACAATGAAGGCAAAGGAGTATTATGCCTTTAAAAAAACCGCATGGGGGGCTGTAAAGGAATCCTTTGAAAGACTTTCTCAGAAATATGAGTTCATAATCATGGAAGGCGCTGGAAGCCCTGCAGAGATAAACCTCATGGATGTGGATATCGTAAACATGTCCATGTCCAAACATGCAAAGGCGCCTGTAATTTTGGTCGGCGACATAGATAAAGGGGGAGTCTTTGCATCTCTCTATGGGACCATCAAACTCCTCGGAAGGGATAGCAGGTACATCAAGGCATTTATCATTAACAAATTTCGCGGGGATTTAGGGATACTCAGTCCTGGACTCGAAATGATAAAGGATAAGACAGGGAAACCGGTAATAGGGGTATTGCCATATATAAAAGACATCGGATTGCCTGAAGAAGATGGGTTATCCCTTCAGAAAATTTCAAATTTCAAATTTCAAATTTCAAATCATGAAAGAATAAAGATAGTCATCGTCAAACTTCAATACATATCCAACTTCACAGACTTTGACCCGTTTTTATACGAGCCTGATGTGGAGCTTGTATATTCTGATAACCCTGCTGACGTAGAAAATGCTGACATTGTTATCATACCCGGGACAAAGAATACCATGAAAGACTTGCTATTCTTGAAAGAGCGATATTTAGAAGAGAGCATCAAGAGGGCTTATGCAAAGGGAGTTCAGATTATTGGCATGTGCGGCGGATACCAGATGCTCGGTAAAAAAATATATGACCCATATGAAATAGAGAGCAGTCACAAAGAGATTGAAGGAATAGGTCTTCTGAATATAGAGACGGCATTTGAGAAAAATAAGACCACATGCAGAGTGGAAGCGGAGATAGTTGATGGTTCATGGCTCATGGCTCATGGCAACAAAAACCATGAGCTATCAGCTATGAGCTATAAGCCATTAAAAGGCTACGAGATTCATATGGGCACAAGCACCGGAGACATCGGATTGTTTAGAATTTCACGCATCACGCATCACGCATCACGCATCAAGGATGTTTTTGATGGTTCGATCAACAACAACTGCTGGGGGACTTATCTGCACGGGATCTTTGAAAATGATCAGTTCAGAAGAGGGATAATAAACAATGCAAGAAAGAAGAAGAATCTCCCGCCTCTCAATTCGACTGTGAGATATTCCGGTATTAAAGACAGGGCAATCGATAACCTCGCATATATTGTAAAGGAAAATATAGACATGGATTTCATAAAAAGGATCACCGGCATATGACAGATTTCCTTCGATACTTAACTTTTGACCTTCAGCCTTCAGCCTTCAGCCTTTCGCCTGTGGTACTGCTTCTGGCATTCCTGCTGGATCTCGCCATCGGTGATCCCAAATGGCTACCCCATCCGGTAAGGATTATAGGAAGCGTCATAAACAAAACAGAGAAAATACTGAGAACAGAAGACAGTAGGCAGAAGACAGAAGACAGACTCAAAGGAGTATTTTTAGTATTTATAATTGTTAGTTCAACCTTCGGACTAACATGGTTTATAGTTTATGTAATAGCAAAGATAAGCAGCATTTCTGCCTTACTGCTCTACTGCTCTATTGCTCTACTTGTCTACCTTACATCCACAACCATTGCTGTCAGAGAATTAATCAATTCCGCAAGAATTGTAATCGAATCTGTAAAAAATAAAGACATAGAGTCAGCAAAAAGCAATCTGGGAATGATTGTCGGACGCGATACTGGAAACCTTTCAGAGAAGGGGATATTAAAGGCAACAATAGAGACCTTATCTGAAAACCTCTCAGACGGCATTATCGCTCCCCTGTTTTATCTCGCAATCGGTGGTCTTCCCCTTGCAATGGCATATAAGGCAGTAAACACTCTGGATTCCATGGTCGGGTATAAAAACGATAAGTACAAAGACTTCGGCCGAGCAGCAGCGCGCCTCGATGACATTGCCAATTATATCCCGGCACGGATTAGCGGGACATTGATTGTTATTGCATCTTTCTTTGTTTCCCGTTCACTGTTCACTGTTCACTGTTCACTGAAAACCATGATTAATGATGGGAGAAAGCACTTAAGCCCGAATGCAGGCATCCCCGAGGCTGCCATTGCAGGTGCATTGGGTGTAAAATTAGGAGGACCCTCAACATACAATGGCATCGAGATACAGAAGCCATATATAGGGATAGAAAAGACTGAAAACTACCTGACTATTTCTGAAAAGGCGATTGATATAATCAAGGTGTCATCGCTGATTGGAACAGGCATTGCCGTAATTATTCTATATATAAGGATTACAGGATGAACGGGCAGGAGAAAAATTTAGAGCCACACGGCGGGAATATCTACAGGTTCATTGAAGAAAGGAATATCAGGATTGCTGAAGTCATTGATTTCAGCGCATCCATAAATCCCCTCGGTGTGCCTGAAAGTGCAATGAAAAAAATCAAAGACAATATCAAATACCTATGCCATTATCCTGACCCCGATGCAAAACATCTCACACATGCAATTGCAAAACATCTGGGTATAGACCCTCAATGCATCCTGTGTGGAAACGGCAGTACAGAGCTCATATACCTCACTGTAAGGGCATTAAAACCTGAAAAGGTTCTTATCCCTATGCCGACATTTTCGGAATATGAGCGGGCATTCAAGAGTATACATCCCGAAAAGGACATTAAGGAAAAAATTTCGTATTTTGTCCTTTGGGAGAAAGATGCATTCGAAATAAATCCTGAGAAGTTCATTGCTGCAATGTCGGGAAGTAATTCATCGGCAACATACAAATCATCCCTCACCACATCTGTGGATATGGCATTCCTTTGTAACCCGAATAATCCAACAGGCAGGCTGATGAAAAAAGAGGATGTACTGAAGATCGCAGAGGCTGCCAGAGGCCTTAAATGCTATCTCGTTGTTGATGAAGCATTCATAGATTTTGTGCCTGAAGAGTCTGTGATTAAAGAGGTTCAAAATAATCCCTACCTTATTGTACTGAGGTCAATGACGAAATTCTATGCCCTTTCTGGCATGAGAATAGGTTATGGCATATTTCCACAGAACATTCTTGACACCGTTAAAAGATATAAAGAGCCATGGACTGTGAATACCATTGCGCAGACAGCAGGAATTGCTGCGCTAAATGATGCAGGATATAAAAGCCAGACATTCAAGGTCATGCGAAATGAGAAAAAGGTAATGGAAGACGGCTTTAAATTGCTGGGCATTACTTATTTCCCATCTTCTGCAAATTTTTATTTAGTAAAGCATGACAATGCCCAGAAAATAATTTCATCACTCAGAAATAGAGGGATGATAATAAGGGATTGTTCTAATTTCATGGGACTCGATAGCTCATATATGAGGATTGCAGTAAAATCAAACAAGGAAAATATGAAACTGCTCAAGGAGCTTGCGTATATATGCCGGGGGTAGTAATAGCAGGCACATACAGCGGCTGCGGAAAGACAACGATTACTTTAGGCGTGCTTGCAGCCTTAAAGAAAAAGGGGATGGCTGTTCAGTCATTCAAGGCAGGCCCTGACTTCATAGACACAGGACTCCACAGAATGATTACAGGCAGACCCTCAAGAAACCTCGATTTATGGATGTGCGGCGAGGATTACGTGAAAGCCTGTTTTCATAAACACTCAACAGGTGTTGATATATCTGTTGTAGAAGGCGTCATGGGCCTGTATGATGGAGACTTCAGCACGGCAAGATTGGCAGATGCGCTTAATCTGCCCGTTATCCTGATTGTCGATGCATACGGCATGGCAGAAAGTGCAGGGGCAGTTGTAAAGGGCTTTATGGAATACAAAAATCCAAATTTAATTAAAGGCATAATCTTCAACCGTGTGGCATCGGAAAGGCATTTCAGAAGGCTTAAAAATAGTGTTCGTGGGGTTGAGGTTTTAGGATACCTGCCAAGGGATTTGAACTTCGAGATTCCGCACAGACATCTCGGATTAGCCGTTGCAGAAGAAAATCCTATTGCCGGAGAAAACATTGAAAGACTTGCGGATACGGTTTTAAAGCATGTGGATATAGAAGCAATTCTTGCCATGAATGATTACCTTCCGAAGGTAACCATTCATGACTCAATGTCCTTAAAGCAGGGAGGGGACTGTCCCAGATTTACGAGCGTAGCCCCCGTAGAATCGGGACTGTCCCAGACATCGGCTCCAAAAATAGCCATTGCTTACGACAGAGCCTTCTGCTTTTATTATGAAGACAATCTTGACCTATTAAAAAATGCAGGAGCAGAAATAGTAACATTCAGCCCTATTTCAGATTCCAAGATCCCTGATAATGTCGATGCCGTATACATCGGCGGCGGCTATCCAGAGCTTTATGCCGGGGAGCTATCAAAAAACCAATCGATGCTTGAGGCCATTTATAACTGGGCTGACTCAGGAAAGCCAATATATGCCGAATGCGGAGGTTTAATGTATCTGTCGCAGGGAATCCATGATTTTCAAGGGAATTTCTTTAGAATGGCCGGAGTATTTCCTTTCGAGACACTGATGAAAAATGGACGGTCTCATTTAGGCTACAGGGAGATCCAATTGAAAGAAGACTGCATGCTCGGCAAAAAAGGAGACAGGCTGAGAGGACATGAATTCCATTACTCGGAGATAAAGCCTTCAGCCTTCAGTCTTCAGCCTTCAGCCCTAACTACTTGTTATTCACTGTTTGATAACACTGGCCAAAATCTTCAAAACGAAGGATACAGGATTGAAAATACCCTTGCGAGCTATGTGCATCTGCATTTTGGAAGCAATAGCAATATTGCAAAGACTTTTATAGGTTTTATAAAGGAGTGCTGATGGAGAACATAATACTTATAGGACACGGAAGTCCTAAAAAAGACGCCAACAACATCGAACTCACAGGCAGGCTTCTGCATAGTGCGATTCATCCAAACTGCAACAACAACTGTGTAAAAATCGCATACCTTCAGTTTGCAGAGCCCGGGATTGCAGACGCAATCAAGGAATGTGTTCTTAGCGGAGCCAGAAGGATAGTCATCCATCCCTATTTTTTAAGCAGCGGAATGCATGTCACAAAAGATATACCGGAGATAATAAAAGAGGCAAAAGATATGTATCCTGACAGGGAATTCATTTACACAGAGCCACTCGGCATCCACGAAAAATTGGTGCATGTGATAATGGAAAGAATACATTCAGCAAATGGGTTAAAACCAGAAGACATAGAGAAAAAAAGCTTTGAAATAATTTCTGAGGAGCTGGATTTGAGCGATATGCCACCAGAGCAATTGCCAATTATAAAAAGGGTAATACATGCCACTGCGGACTTTGAATTCAGAAACACACTTATGTTCCATCCGGATGCAATAAACACAGGAATAAACGCCATCAGGTCTGGCAAGGATATTCTCACAGATGTCGAAATGGTAAAAACTGGAATTATCAAGAGATGGCTTGAGCCATATAGCGGAAAGGTTATCTGCAATATCAATGATGAAGATGTTGTCAGGCTCTCAAGGGACACAGGAAAGACCCGATCAGAGATAGCCATTGAAAAGGCTTTGCATGAAAACAATAATATTGGCATTATCGCCATAGGAAACGCGCCAACTGCTTTATTAAAGGTTATAGAGATTTTTAGTTCTAAATCTCAAATCTCAAATCTCAAATCTCAAATTTTAGTAGTAGGTGTCCCTGTTGGATTCGTTAAGGCATTGGAATCAAAGACGATGCTTGCAGCACAGGAATTTCCATTTATAACCAATTTGAGCAGGAAGGGCGGTACGCCAGTGGCAGTAGCAATTGTAAATGCATTATTAAAAATGTCAAAGGAAGACAGATAAAGAGACATGGAACTATTTTCTGAATATTTTAAAAAAGACCATATTCTTTCAAAGATCGATGCAAGGGTAAAAATCATTGTCAGCCTGGCCATTCTTGTAATGGTCTTGAGCTATAAGGGTTTTGCCCTTCCATTGCTTGTAACCTTACTATGCCTCTTTCTTTGCATGTTGATGAGGATTCCGTTAAGGATCTTTCTATTAAGGTTTTCAGAGCCGGTCTTCATTGCATCAATAATACTACTTTTGAAATTGTTCTTTTCCGGAAAGGATGTGCTTTTCTCTATCTCGCTTCCTGCCTCTCACTTCTCACTTCTCACTTTAACAGGATATAAAGACGGACTTATGGATGGGTTAATGATTTCAGTCAGAATTTTGGGTGCGGTCTCCATCGTTGCTGTAATAGGATTTTCCACGCCGTTTACAGAATTCATCGCAGGACTTTCATGGCTGAGGGTTCCAAAAGGTTTTATAGAGGTATTGATGTTTGCGTATAGATATATTTTTGTTCTCTTTGAGGATGCAATGATCATTTATAATGCACAAAAGAACCGCCTCGGTTACTCAAACATAAGGCGTGGACTCGGCTCATTTGGCACCCTCGCCGGATCCCTGATGCTCAAGGCATTTGAGCACAGCCACAATATCACGGTGTCAATGATTCAAAGGGGCTATGATGGCAATATGCCTATGCTGAAACATAAGCCATTTAAATTGTCAGAGGTTGTCGTCTCGGCACTGGCTATAACAGCAATGGGGATCGTATGGAAGATATAAAAAGCAGTCAGATAAGACTATCTGTAAATATTAATTCATTTAAATATCCTGACGGGACAACAGCCCTGTTTGACATAAGCCTTGAGATAAAAAGGGGTGAATTCATCGGCATACTGGGTTCAAACGGTTCGGGGAAAACAACCTTATTAAAGATAATGGACGGACTGCTTAAGGACTTTGAGGGAAATATTCTCCTTGATGGAGCTAATATTAAAAAACTATCCCCAAAAGAGATATATAGAAAGGTCGGCCTTGTCTTTCAAAACCCTGACGACCAGCTTTTTGCTGCCACTGTGTTTGAGGACGTGGCATTCGGCCCCATAAATATGGGTTTCTCAGAAGATGAGGTCATCAATAGAGTTAATAATGCCCTTACATATGTGGAGATGGATGGATATACAAAAAAGTCCATTCACAATCTCAGCTTCGGGCAGAAGAAAAGGGTATGCATTGCAGGGCTTCTGGCTATGGGACATGAGATACTGCTCCTTGATGAGCCTACTGCTGGATTGGATCCCATGGGAGAGTATAAAATGATGAACCTTCTCACAAAACTGAATAAGGATAATGGCGTTACAATCGTCATGGCCACACACAGCGTTGACCTTGTCCCATTATTCCTCGACAGGCTCTATATTTTAAGCAGGGGTCGTGTTGCAAGGGGAGGCATTCCCGAGGATGTCTTCACAGCGCCTGAGGACATGTCAAATGTCAAACTCAGGCTACCACAGATTGCGGAACTAATTTACAAGCTAAAGCATGAGGATAACATGCCTTTTGAAAAAATCCCTCTCACCATTGGAGAGGCAAGAAGAGAGATAGCGAGATTATATGCGTAGAGGTTATATACAGGTTTACACCGGCAACAGCAAAGGAAAAACTACAGCAGCCCTTGGTCTCGCATTGAGGGCAGCAGGCGCTGGGCTCAAGGTATTCATTGCACAATTTATTAAAAAGAGGAGATGCAGCGAGCACAAGGCACTGGATAGATTTAAAGACCTGATTACCGTCAAACAGTACGGAACAGGATTTCTAAAGGGCGGAAAGCCAACAAAAACAGAGATTGATGCAGCCCAAAAGGGATTTGAAGAGGTGAAAAGCATAATTTCATCTAAGATCTACGACATGGTTATACTGGATGAGATAAATGTTGCAGTTCACCACAAACTCCTGAATATCGAAGACATTATGAATATGTTAAATTCAAAGCCTTCGAACATGGAGGTTGTCCTTACAGGCAGATATGCTGATGAGAAAATTATAGAAATGGCAGACCTTGTCACAGAAATGAAAGAAATAAAGCATTATTACAAAAAAGGCGTAAAAGCAAGAAGGGGAATTGAACACTAATTAAATGATTTTATATGTCAGGCACTGCTCAAAGACTTTAAAAAGTGTTGGTTCAAATGCATAAGAGAAATAATAAATGCATCATCCAGCGAGTATCCAATGTCGTAGATGACGGATACAAGATAAATGTTTCTACAAGTGCGTGGTTTAAAGTCTTTTCGCAGCACCTGACATATATTATCAGATTAGAATTGCTTAATTTAGATACTATACTGACAAAAAGGGGATAAAATGAAAAAAATATATCTTATTGGCATAGGTACCGGCAATCCTGAACATCTCACGATTCAGGCTATAAATACATTTAAGAAGGTGAATGTCTTTTTTATCCTTGAAAAGGAGTCAGAAAAAAATGAAGACCTTGTTAAACTCAGGAAGGAAATATTGCAAAGGTATTTGCCTGATGGAAGATACAGGGTTATGGCAATAAAGATTCCTGAAAGAAAAAAGGGAGGCAGGGAATTAGAGGTCTATAAAGAAAGGGTCGCCTCATGGAGAAAACAAAAGGCAGAAATTATATCCAACTTGATAAAACAGGAGATAGCTGATGGTGAAACAGGCGCCATTCTCATATGGGGCGATCCTTCCCTTTATGACGGCCATATAGAGATACTCAATTATATCCTTAAAGAAGGATGGGCAGATTTCGAATTTGAAGTTATACCGGGAATAACAAGTATGCAGGTCTTGACAGCAAGGCACAAGATCCCCCTGAATTTCATTGGCGAGAGTATTCGTATCACTACCGGCAGGAGACTGAAAGAGATTCATCCTGATGATGTTAAAAATAGTGTGGTGCTGCTGGATAATTATCTAACATACAGAAACTTCGCGGATTCAGACCTCCATATTTACTGGGGTAGTTATCTCGGAACAGAAGAAGAGATTCTCATTTCCGGCAGATTAAATGAAGTCCTCGATGAGATTATAAAAACAAGAAATGAAGCAAAAAAGAATAACGGCTGGATAATGGAGACATATATTTTGAGGGCAGGAGAATAATGAGTAATAAACTCTATGTCATAGGCATCGGCTATAAACCCTTTGACAAAAGGGCGCGGGAGATTATTTTAAATTCAGACGTCATCCTTGCGTCAAATAGGCTATTTGAGGTTTTTAAGGAATATGATGAATTTGAGGCAGTTAAGGATAAGCTGAAGGTGATTAATAATGTAAATGAAACAATAAACTTCATACACGCATTACCCCAGCACTCCAGCACTCCAGCATCCCCCGTCGTCCTCCTTGCTTCCGGAGATCCAATGTTCTTCGGCATTGGCAGAAGGGCTATCAGGGAGTTTGGAAAAGACATGGTTGAGATATTGCCTGACTTATCGAGCGTTCAGATTGCATTTTCAAGGATAAAAGAGCCGTGGGACGACACATTTTTAATGAGCCTTCATGGAGGCCCTGACCCTGAGAAAAGAAGAAGACTTCCGTATGAGATGGACGATATACCGTCTTTATTGCAAAGGCATAATAAAATCGCAATTCTTACAGACAGAGAAAACAATCCTTCAAAAATAGCCAAAGTCCTTAACCTATCGCCTATTGCCCATAGCCTATTGCCTGTTATGTTTGTCTGCGAAAGGTTGGGTTACCAGGATGAGAAAATTACAGAAGGCTCGCCTGAAGAGATTGCAGGAATGATGTTTTCAGAGCCGAATGTGGTAATAATCCAGCGGTCAGCCATCAACAGTCAGCCATCAGCCATCGCCTTTGGATTAAAAGAGAACGAGATTTCTCATTCAAGGGGTCTCATAACAAAAGACGAGGTGAGGGCTGTAACAATCCACAAATTAAGGCTTCCTCAAAAAGGCGTGTTCTGGGACATCGGTGCTGGCTCAGGCTCCGTATCTATAGAGGCTGCAAGATTATATCCGGAACTAAAAGTCTTTGCAGTAGAGAAAGATAAGGAGCAGATTAACCATATCGAAGAAAACAAAATTCGATTCAATGCGGCCAATATCGAAATCGTAAAAGGAGAAGCACCCGATGCGTTGAATGGTCTTCCTTTGCCTGAAAGGGTCTTTATAGGAGGCAGCGGCGAAATGTTAAAGGAGATAATGGATTATGTCATTAAAACTCAGGTTAAGCTTATTGTTGTAAACGCCGCGACAATAGAAACGATAAACGATGCTGTTCAGTGCTTTGAAAATCACGGCTACAACATAAAAATCTCCGAAATATCCGTATCGAGGGCGAAAACAATCGGCGGCAAAAGGCATATGAGCGCATTGAATCCCATATTCATAATCACAGGAGAAAAATGACAGGCAAACTTTATGTTATAGGCGTGGGTCCCGGAGACCCTGAACTTCTGACACTCAAGGCAGTCAGGATTCTCAGGGAAGTTCAATGCATCTGCGTTCCTAAAGGCAGGGAGGAAGGGAGCAGCCTCGCATTGTCTATTGTGGAAAAGGCATTGAATCTCGAAGGCAAAGAGATTATCGAAGCACATTTCCCCATGAGAAAGACAAAAAGCAATACTACAATACTCCAACACTCCAATGCGCCTGATTGCGAATTGGATACCAAATGGCAGGAGACCATAGAAACTGTTTACAGCAAATTAAATAAGGGCATCGATATGGCTTTCATCACTATCGGAGACCCTACAATTTACAGCACATTTTTCTATTTGTACGACAAGCTTCTTGAACTTAATCCGGAACTGAATATAGAAATAATTCCAGGCGTGTCATCCATAAATACCGCAGCAGCAAGGGCAAATCTGTCCTTAAGCCTTGCTGATGAAAAGATCGCCATACTTCCTGCAACCTACACTGATAATATAAAAGAGACTCTGGAGAGGTTTGATACTGTCGTTCTTATGAAGGTTCATAGGGTATTCGATAAAGTGTTGAACATGCTTAATGATATGAACCTTGCTGATAATGCCGTTTATATCTCACGGGCAGGAATGGCGGACGAGAAGATTTTCAAAAACATAAGAGACATCAAGGAAACCGACCTCAATTATTTTTCGGTAGTGATAATCAAGAAATGAGCAAGGTTTATTTCATAGGCGCAGGGCCGGGAGACCCTGAACTGATAACCATTAAAGGCAGGAAACTGCTCGATAATGCTGATGTCGTAATTTATGCAGGAAGCCTTGTTAATCCTGAATTATTAAAGGGCATAAAGGCAGAAATATATAACTCTGCAAGCATGACACTCGATGAGACAACAGAAGTCATTAAAAAGTCCATTGCAGCAAGGGAAACAGTTGTCAGGCTGCACACAGGAGATACATCCTTTTACAGCGCCATATCAGAGCAGATAGAAAGGCTGAGAAAATTAAATATAGATTACGATGTTGTTCCCGGCGTCTCATCTGCAATGGCAGGCGCCGCAATTTTAGGTCAGGAACTCACGATACCCGAAATCAGCCAGACAGTAATATTTACAAGGCTTGAAGGAAGAACTCCTGTGCCTGAGACAGAGAAATTGTCCGAACTGGCAAGGCATAAAGCAACGATGGTCATATTTTTAAGTGTCGGGATGATCGAAGAAGTTAAGGCCGAGCTTTTACAGGGCTATACTGAAGACACACCGGTTGTCATCATTGAGAAGGCGACATGGCCTGAGCAGAGAGTGATAAGGGGAACGCTTAAAAACCTCGACTCGCTTGTCAGAGACGCGGGCATAAAAAAGACGGCATTAATTTATGTAGGCAAATCATTAATGGCTTCGGAGGGTTCTTTAGGCAAGGAATCAAAACTCTACAACAAGGACTTCAAGCATGAATACAGAAAATAAAACCGCAATACTTTATATAACAGAAAATGGATTGGAACTCGCTGAAAGGCTGAAAAGTCTTTATAAGGATACTCAAATTTTAAAATTCAAATCAGAAGTGGTTCCTAAGATATGGAATGAATACAAAAATCTCATATTTATCATGGCAACAGGTATTGTGGTAAGAACTATAGCGCCTTTAATAAAAGACAAAAAAATAGATCCTGCAGTTGTTGTTCTCGATGAAACAGGTAAATATGCTATAAGCCTTTTAAGCGGGCATATCGGCGGAGCAAATGATCTTGCCAGAGAAGTCGCAAATTTCTTGGGTGGAGAGGCGGTTATTACGACTGCTTCAGACGTAAACAATATGACATCAATCGATTTATGGGCTAAAGAAAATGATCTGATTATTGAGGATTGGAGAGCTCTGCCTCATATAGCCACAAATTTTTTAAATAATGTGAAACCAAAAGTGTATTCAGATATTGAAATTTCAATGCCGACAGGATTTCAAATAACTGATAATCCTGCGTCTGCTGATATTCTTATTACAAACAAAAATGCCCTATTTACCCATTCGCCCATTCACCCATTCACCCAACTTTATCTCCGCCCTAAAAATTTAGCCGTAGGCATTGGCTGCAACAGCGGCACATCAGCAGATGAGATAGAAAATGCAGTCAGGACTGTGCTGGATGAAAACAATATGTCATTCCTTTCCATTCATTTAATCGCAACCATAAACATAAAGGGCAATGAACAGGGATTAAGGACATTCGCGGAAAAATATAATCTAAAAATTAAGACCTTCACTGCCGATGAGCTGAATTCAGTCGAAGGCATAGGTAAATCTGATGCGGTATTTAAGGCAACAGGCGCAAATGCGGTCTCGGAGCCTGCGGCGCTCCTTGCATCAGGCGCTTCGGAGTTGCTTGTTCCGAAACAGAAAATCGGAAATGTGACAATCGCAGTTGCTGAATTAATTACTCCAATACTCCAACACTCCCTCACTCCAAAGCTTTACATTGTCGGCACAGGTCCGGGTGGTATCGAGCATATAACCCCTTATGCGCAGAATGCCATAAGAAAGTCAGATGTTATTGTTGGATACGGAACATATCTCGATTTGATACAGGAACTGATCAAAGACAAAGAGGTTGTATCCACTGGTATGACGCAGGAGATTGACAGGTGCAAAAAGGCAGTTGAGCTTGCGCTGTCTGGAAAAACCGTTTCTGTCATAAGCGGCGGAGACCCAGGAATATACGCCATGGCAGGGCTGGTGTTTGAGATACTAAGAACAGCAGACCAACAGGAAAAAGATACTGCTGCGCTAAATATTGAAGTCATTCCCGGCATATCCGCTCTGAATGCCTGCGCAGCAAGGCTCGGTGCGCCGCTCATGCATGATTTCGCAGTAATAAGCCTTTCAGACAGACTCACACCGTGGGAATTGATTGAGAAAAGGCTTGCAGCAGCAGCGATGTCTGATTTTGTGACAGTCCTCTATAATCCAAAAAGTATGGGAAGGCCGGAGCATATTAATAACGCCCGCGCAATCTTTCTGAAACACCGGAGCACCGAAACACCTGTGGGCATAGTAAAGGGTGCAATGAGGGGAAATGAGAGGATTATTATCACAAATCTGAGGGATATGTTGAACTACGATATAGACATGCAGACAACAGTGATAGTGGGCAATTCCCAGACCTTTACATGGAATAACTATATGATTACACCGAGGGGATATGAAAACAAAAAATAAAGTTGCCTTTCTCTGGGACGAGTCTTTTCTCTGGGGATTGATGGCATACAAGGCTCTGAAGGCATGCAATCTTTCTTTTGAGCTTATTCGTTCAGATGACATAAAAAACGGAGAACTAAAAAATTACAGGATGCTCTTTGTGCCAGGCGGGTGGGCATCGAATAAAATGAAAACCCTCGGTGAAGAGGGCATCAGTGAAATAAAGAATTTTGTGAATAGCGGCGGTAATTATTTGGGTTTCTGCGGAGGAGCAGGTCTTGCAACACTTGATGGCATAGGGCTTTTAAATATAAAGAGGATGCCCACAAAACAGAGGGTGCCGAGCTTCAGCGGCCGTATTCATCTGAATATAAATGGACATCCTATATGGAACTCATCACTCCATCACTCCATCACTCCATCAGCTATCTTTCACGCATGGTGGCCTTCACAATTCTTGATTGATGATAAGACCATAAAAATACTCGCTACTTATGGAGATGCACTTCCCGATTCATTCAGTTCGGATTTGAATGTAGGAGATGTGGAAGCCAACGGCGGCTGGTCGGAATTGGAAGATATTTATAAAATCAATCTCGACCCCACCCGATTAAAGAATGAACCTGCGGTAGTGGAAGACTCTTACGGAAAAGGAAAGGTAATTTTATCCCTCATTCATTTTGATACACCTGATGATGAAAATGGAGCAAGAGTTTTAAAAAATCTCTGGCAATATCTCGCAGAACGGTGTAGCAGTACGACAGTGCGACAGTGCAACATAAAGAACCTTCAGTCCTCAGCCTGCAGCCTTCAGTCTATCAATGAGATTGAATCACTGGTTGCTGACATGATTAATCTCGGCACTCGCAACTTTCTCTGGTTCTGGAGAAATCCCATGCTTTTGCAGTGGCGGAGGGGAGTAAGGGGACTCGAATACTGCACATTATACGCCATGATAAAAGAGATTGCGGAAATAATTAAAAAACAGAAGTCAGAAGTCAGAAGTCAGAAGTCAGATTTAAACAAAATAAAAGAATTGTTAATGCCATTTGCGGAAAAAGCTAAACAGCTTTTGATTTTGGAAAGATATGCAATGCAGAACAGGCATATCACATACAAAAAGTGTAATGACCCTGAAATACAGGAAATGCGGACAGAGCTTTTTGGAAATTCAAAGAGTCATGGAGGATTGTTTAAAAAGCTTATAGATGAAGTGGATAATGTTTTATATGCATTAATAAAAAATAAGGAGGCGCAATGACACAGCTCGAAAAGGCAAAAAGAGGAGTAACAACAGAAGAGGTAAAAAAAGTAGCACTGGAGGAAGGGGTTGATGTAGAAACTGTAAGGTCAAGAGTTGCAGCGGGGAAAATAGTAATCCCTGCCAATAAGAACAGAAAGAGCAAAATCGTCGGCATAGGAAAGGGTCTGAGGACAAAGATAAACGCATCCATCGGCACATCAACAGACATTGCAGACATTCTCATGGAAGTAGAAAAGGCAAAGGTCGCAGAGCAGCACGGTGCTGATACGCTCATGGATTTAAGCGTAGGAGGCGATGTTCGTGGAATAAGAAGGGCGATAATGGAGGCTATAAATTTGCCAATCGGAACAGTCCCCCTTTATGAGGCATTTGCTATTGCTATAGAGAAATACGGTGCTGCTGTAGATATGCCCGAGGAATTGCTATGGGATGTACTTGAAACACAATGTGAAGAAGGAGTGGCATTCATGGCAATCCACTGCGGTATAAACCTTATGACCATAGAACGCCTGAAAAAGCAGGGTTATCGCTACGGAGGACTTGTATCAAAAGGCGGTTCGTATCTCACGGCATGGATGCTTCATAATAATAAAGAAAACCCTTTGTATGAGAAATTCGATAGAGTTGTGGAGATATTAAAAAAGCATGATGTTGTATTGAGCCTCGGAAATGGTTTCAGGGCAGGCGCAATACATGATTCCACAGACAGGGTGCAGATTCAGGAATTGATAATCAACTGCGAGCTTGCAGAAATCGGAAGAAACATGGGATGCCAGACAATGGTGGAAGGACCTGGACATATTCCTATCGATGAAATAGAGGCAAATGTGCTCCTCGAAAAAAAGATGAGCGGAGGATCGCCATTTTACATGTTAGGCCCTATAACAACAGACATCGCACCCGGATATGACCACATAACATCAGCCATCGGTGCTGCGCTCTCATCTGCCTATGGCGCTGATTTCATCTGCTATGTGACTCCAGCCGAGCATTTAGGCCTGCCATTTCCTGAAGATGTGAAGCAGGGCGTAATTACAGCAAGGATAGCGGCATACATCGGCGATATGGTGAAACTAAAGAAACGGGACAGGGACAAGGAGATGTCCATTGCAAGAAGAGACCTCGACTGGCATAAGCAGTTTGAATTGGCAATTGCAAAGGATGAGGCAGTGAGGATAAGAAGCGAAAGGCAGCCATCAGCAGAAGACTCATGCACCATGTGCGGACAGTTCTGCGCCTCGAGGATTTTGAAGGGTATGTTTGACAATGAGATAAGAAACGGAGGAAAGTGCTAAAACACGGAAGATTTAATAAATAAAAACATTTAAAAGTCATATAGTTTTTTAATTGCTGAATTGGCAGATTTTTTTATTGACAAGTATAGCTTATAACTGGTATAAAGTCATACCTGTAAAGTTGCTTGTCATTTTATTTGTAAATATAGTCTGCATGCCAGACTCTAAAATCCATAAACAGGAGGTGTTTCTATGAAGCTTGGCGTTTTTATGAGCGATTTCAGAGGCGGGTCCGATGTCCTCGACAGGTTGAGTGCAGAGAAACTCGGCATCATCCTCGTAGGTAACGGCATTTATCACGCAACAACAAAAGAAAATGGAAAGTCTTCACCTCTGCTGAACAAGTCAGCAAATTTCTATGTGCTGTCAGAAGACCTCGAAAGCAGGGGATTCAGCCCTGCCGATGTGGATAGCCGCGTAAAGCCTGTCACTTACAGCGATGTGGTTGACCTTATTTTCAATGATTATGAAAAAATAATATGGATATAGAAAGGAGGCAATTATGGGCAAATTGACTATAGGCTGTTTTTCATCACTGGTAGGCTCGCTATCCCTCGACTTTGGAGTTAAGCTCGCAGAAGCTGCTGTAAAGAAGGGACACGAGGTAGACTTTTGGGTATCAAGCAATGCAACAATGCTTTCAAAAAAAGGCCAAAAGGCATTCAAGGATTATTCACACCTTGCAAAAACACTCACAGAACTCTTCGCAACAGGCAAATTCAAGGCAGTAGCCTGTGAGGCATGTGCCGAGGCAAGGGGCTATCATAAGGATGACACAATGGAAGGCTGGGGAAGGCGCAGCATGGACTGGTATTTAGCAAGCGCCTTCAGCGCGGACAGAGTACTTCTCATAGGAGGTGATTAATATGGCTATTACAAAACTCGCATTTATAGTAAGGTCGCTTCCATATAAAACTGAGGCATCAAGGCTTGCACTTACACATGCAATAGCAAGCCAGACAGTTGAGATATATTTAGAGGACGGAGACAATGTTGAGCCGGTACTTTGCTTTATCGGAGACGGAGTACTCAACTGCCTTAAGAGCCAGCAGGCTGGCAAATATTACGGAATCACAAGCCTTGAACAACATGTGAAGAACAGTCTGCTTCTTGACCTGAAGGTCATGATATGCAAAGAGGATGTTGACAGGTTTGGCATCAAAGAGGATCATCTGGTCATGGACGCTGAGGACATCGGTGGAGATACAAAAGCGCAGTTGGTTCCGTACAGCGAAATTCAAAAAGTGATGGAAGAAGTTAACCATCTGCAATTCTTTTAAAATAAGGAGGATGTAAAAATGGCAGATTTGAAGTCACAGACACCAGCAGAAACCCTTGATGTTTTAGGCAGGGTGTGCCCTTACCCGCTGGTCTTAACAAAAAAGGCACTGGAAAAGTTACCCAGCGGCTCTCTTCTGAAGATTATTTGCGATGCACCAGCATCTGCAGAGGATTCAATTCCACGGTATGCAGAAAAACAGGGTTATGAGTTTGAATCCGTGAAGCTTGAGGACAAGGGTTATTGGGAGCTTTACATCAAGAAAAGCTAATCAGTCAAAAATAAAAAAGGGCGTCCCGATAATCGGGACGCCCTTTTTTATTGCTCTCTTACATCTCGGTTATGGTAATTGCACCAGGTGCACATACCCGCAAGCATGTCTCGCAGAAAACACATTCAGATGTCTGATAAGGGTCTGACTTTCCATCTACCATTCTGAATACGGCCTGTGGACAGTTATTGACGCACTCCTCGCATCCTTCACATTTTGCGGTATCAACTGCTACGAGATACATTTAATCACCTCCTGTAAAAATAATATTATAATCTAAAAAATTTAACCCAAAAATGTCCAATATTTTCTGCCCTATCAGTGCTCCAACTCAACTCCAGCTGTCTCTTCCCTGACAGAAACAGCCACCTTATAGAGTATGGTAAGAACCAGAAAACCGACTGCCCACACACTGATGGTAATTATGGTCTCAGGCAGTGTTGGCCAGTATTCTGTGATCTTTTCAAACATGTTGGGCACAAAGCCACCTATGATCAGACCAAATCCCTTGTCTATCCATAAGGATACGAATAATGCTATGCATGCGAGTGCCAGCATGCTCTCATTCCTCCTTATAGACGGGAAAATGAGAAGCACAAGAGATACTATTGCAAGAATGGATGATGCCCACATCAGAGGGACAAGCCTTGCATGCCCTTCAAGACCGAAATACAGATATTTGAACGGATAAGTGTGTCCTGGTATGGAACTATATGCTGCTGTAAAGATTTCAAGTAATAGGAAAAACACATTGGCAATCATAGCATACGTAACTATCTTGCCTATTGCCTGAATCGGCTCCTTGCCCGGATCAAATTTCGTGAACTTCCTGACAATCAATGCGAGGATTATAAGAAGCGCCGGACCTCCTGCGAATGCCGATGCCAGAAATCGGGCAGCCATGATTGCGCTCAGCCAGAAATGCCTTCCGGGAAGTCCTGCATAAAGGAAAGCAGTTACAGTATGAATGCTGACGGCCCATGGTATGGAGAGGTATATGAGGGGCTTTACCCATGCAGCAGGTCTTATTCCCTTTTTATCAGCATGGAGTGTTGCCCAGCCTATTATTATGTTGAGGCCAAGATATCCACCCAATACAACGCTGTCCCAGAACATTATTGAGTTGGGAGTGGGATGCAAAATAACATTCATTATCCTCATCGGCTGCCCCATGTCAACAAAAATAAAGAGGATACACATCGTCACCGCAGAAACAGCAAGAAATTCCCCGAGGATAACAATCTTGCCGAATTTCTTGAAATCATGCAGGTAATAAGGGATAACAAGCATAACTGCAGAGGCAGCCACACCAACAAGGAATGTGAACTGTCCTATGTATAGTCCCCATGAAACATCCCTGCTCAGCCCTGTTATTCCCAAACCCAATTTAAACTGCTGAAGATATGTGATAAAACCTATGCCTATAACACCGAGCAAGAAGAATATCCATGTCCAGTATCTTTTACTTCCGACTAACGCCTTTTCAAACATTGCCTTCACCTCCAGGTACAACTGAAGTTGGTATATCTAATATGTAGTAAACAACAGGACGTGTCCCGAGTTCAGCCTTTCTCCTGACGGTATAGTTTGCATTAAGGAGCTTTCTAACCTCTGAATTCGGGTCTGTAATGTCTCCAAAGGTCAATGCGCCGTTGGATGCCTCAACGCATGCGGGCATCTGGCCTTTAGCGAGTCTCTCTTCGCAAAATGTGCACTTTTCCACGACACCTATCATCCTTGTCGGATATTCTGGGTTCGGCTCTTTGATAAATGGTCTCGGATCCCTGTAATTGAAGCTCCTTGCCCCAAAAGGACAGGCTGCCATGCAGTATCTGCATCCGATGCATCTGTGGAGATCCTGCATTGTGATGCCGTCTTTTCTCTTGAATGTGGCCTTTGTTGGGCAAACCCTTACGCATGGAGGATTTTCACAGTGGTTGCAGAGGAGAATAAACGGCTTGTGCTTCATCTGTTCGGGCATAAACTCGTTTTCCTGCCCGGGGAATGCATGATCGAATGTCTCCGACCATATCCATTTGATCTCGTCCTTTGGATTTCCAAAATCAGGGACATTATGAATTTTATGACATGCATTGATGATTTTTTTATAGTCTTCCTCTGTCTTAAATTTCCTCATATCAACAACCATTGCCCATTGCTTTGCCTTCATGAGTTCCTTTGTCTGAGAGAACTGGGAGGCCTCGAGGAACTCTCCGGGCCTGCTGAGTATCCATCCTGCACCTATTCCAATTGTCGCCAGAAAAGTTGATGATCCAGCTATTTTTAAGAATTCTCTTCTATCCATGCTCATAACTGTTTCTCCTTTGGCTCGATATGACAGGTCCAGCAGTAAGGTTTCACTGCTGCATAGTTGTGGCACTTATCACAAAACTCCTTTTTGTTGGAATGGCAGTTCATACATGTATTTTGAAGACTTATTTTGAACTCCTTGCCCTCAGAGTTTATATATACCCTTTTGCCTTCCCGGATAGCAGAATCCCTCCAGTCATTCAACAACTGCATATGCTCTGCCTTCATAAATTCCTTTGACTCCACGCACTTCTTTTCAGTTAACTGCTGAATAACAGGGGTATCCAATTTCGGCTCGGGTTTTGCGCTGACCTTCCCGGCATTATTGTAAAACGGGAATGTCGCAAACAGCACAAAAACTACGATTCCAAGAATTATTTTGCCTGCGTCGTACATTATTCAGCGCCCTCCTTTCCTGGAAGTGGTTCACCGCGCAAGTCGGTAGTTCTCTCTTTCTCTCCCTTCATCACAAGGGCGTTGGCTACGAGTTCCGAGACGCCCGCAACCCCGACGCCGGGAACCCAGTAGTCCATGGAAGCCGAAAGGGTTGCCCTGTCAATTGCACAAATATTAGCGAGCATATTTACGCCATACTGGTCGCGAACATATTTCACTGCGTTTGCCCTTGGCAAGCCTCCCCTCATCCTTAATTCCATATTTTCAGAGGCATTCAGGCCCGTGCCGCTTCCACAGCAGAAGGTCTTCTCCCTGATGGTATTTTCAGGCATCTCATAAAAGTGGTTGCAGACATTCTTTATAATATACCTCGGCTCTTCTAACAGACCCATGCCCCTCGATGTATTGCATGAATCGTGGAAAGTAACCTTGAGGTGATCGTTCCTGCTCTTGTCTAACTTGAGCTTGCCGTGCTTTATCAGGTCTGCCGTAAATTCGGATATATGGGTCATCTTCGTGGATTTCGCGTTATCGAACACCGTTCCTGTTATCGGAGACTTTGGCACTTCAAGAAAATCAGCAGGGCCGTTCCATGTATCCATATACTGGTGCAGCACCCTCCACATATGACCGCACTCGCCTCCGAGTATCCACTTTACACCCAGCCTTTTAGCCTCTGCGTAAATCTTATAGTTGAGCCTCTTTGCCATTTCATTCGATGTGAAAAATCCGAAGTTCCCTCCTTCGGAGGCGTATGTGCTCCATGTGTAGTCAAGTCCTAATTCATGAAACAGCATGAGATAACCCATACAGGTATAAATACCGGGCATGGCGAACAAGTCACCCGAAGGCGTGACAAACAGAATTTCAGCGCCCTTCCTGTTAAAAGTAGGGTTTATCCTTATCCCTGTAATGGTCTCTATATCGTCGAGCATCATCTCGATGTTGCTTTTGATTGTATGTGGCTCCAGACCAAGGTGATTGCCTTTCATATAGCAGGCCGCCACAGGTCCGCCTATCCAGCCGAGTTGCAAACCAAGGAGATTCGTGAGTTCTCTTGCCATCATTGTAATCTCGGCAGTATCGATGCCATAAGGGCAGAATACAGAACAACGGCGGCATTCTGTACATTGATAAAAATAATACCAGAGTTCCTTCAATACATCTTCTGTCAGTTCCCTCGCACCTGCGGTCTTTCCAAATATTTTCCCTCCGGCGGTAAAATATTTCCTGTACACCGACCTCAGGAGTTCTGCCCTCAAAACAGGCATGTTTTTGGGATCTCCGGTGCCAAGATAGAAATGGCACTTGTCGGCACATGCACCGCACCTCACACAAATATCCATAAAGACATGGAATGAACGGTATTTCTGCAGCCTTTCCTTTATGCCGTTTATGACTATCTCTTTCCAGTCTTCAGGAAGGTTCCAGTTATCATCGGCAGGCCTCCATTCATGGATATTCGGAAAACCAACAGTTTCTAAGTCTTTTGCCTTTGCTGGATGGCAATACATATGCTCCCTGATATTGACAGGGGTATCCATCCAATCTGTCTTTGGTGTTTTAAAGTTAATTTTCAATAGGTCAACGGGTTTTGCAGTAAACTTTGCCATAATTACTCCTTTTCCACAGGTATTTCAGCCATTTTCATTTTATCCCTGAATTCTTCCTCATACTCCTCGTAGGTGTGAACCTTAACAGGATAATTCCACGGATTGATGCGCCTGTATTCACGGCTATTGGCTGTGAGGTTTCTTGTCGGGCTGAGGAAGACTCCACCCATATGCATCAGCTTGCTGAACGGGAAATATGCGAATAATGTGCTCACAAGGAGCAGGTGGACATAGAATATCGCACCGACCCCCTCTGGGATGACAGGGCTAAGGCTCACCAATCCCATAGTGAGTTCTTTTACTCCCACAACATCGGTTTTAAAGAAATACCTCATCAATATTCCCGTTGTAGCAATTCCGATTATCAGGAAGAGGGGAAAATAATCTGCTGCAAGAGAGATGTAGCGCACCTGCGGGATATATAGTCTTCTGAGGAAGAGGAAAGTTACGGCTGCAAGCAGTATTACGCCTGTCATGAAAAGTCTCGGAATGCCTATCTGCAAAAAGCCGTCAAAGGTCTCAAGGAGGTGCAGATAAGACGGGGTAGGCTCGGCAAATAGTCTTATGTGTCTCAGTAAAACAATCAAGAAAGAATAATGGAATGCAATCCCTGCGAGCCAAAGCCACTTATCAGAACCGTAAATAAGCCGTGAACTGTCCTTCAATTCACCCTTGAGGTTCCTGAACAGCGATCTAAAAAGAAGCACCTCCAATGCCATCCTGCCTATAACATGTAATGTGCTTGAAGGGTTTTCGAGCTTGTCCTGCTTGATCCACGGAAGGGTCTTCTGCTGTCCGCATGTGGTTGCTATGGAAAACGGTACAGGCGACTTAGCCCATTTTAAGACGCGATATATTACCCCTATGATAAAAGTAAAAACAGCGGCATAGGGGACAACGACCCCGAAAAGGAAGTGCAGATTGGCTCCCTTTACACCGACTACGGCAAGCAGTACAAGCAATATTACTGCGAAAAATGGAAACAAGATCTTCATCTACTCACCTCTTTCTGTTTTATTGCCTTGTGAAATTATATCTTCAAGGTCAACATTGCGATACTTTGCCTCGAATATACGGTTTGCCCTTTCCACGAGCTTCAATGTCATGTTCCTGAGTTCATTGGCCTTAAGCTCGTAAATCTTTTCCCTGCATTTCATATATATGTCGAAGGACAGCAGTAAAAGGCCATCTACCCTGCGATCAAATTCCGGCAATTCATCGATTAATTGCGATGCGCAGGTCTCGCCTTTTATTTCTTCCCTGACAACCCTCTTGAGCTCGACAACAAAGGCAAGGGCATGTGAAGGTGTAAAATCCTGAATTGCCCTTATCCTTATAATCTCGTCAAGGGATTTTATTATGTTATCTGTGTCAGCGCTGTTTACGATCAAATCGAGAAGAGAACCCATCCCTCTGTAAATGGTGCTCCCTACCGGGTTGGCAAATTGGTCTTTTTGTCTCTTAAGGAATTTAGCAGAGTCGTGAGGATACGTCTTTAATACCGAGTCAAACCATTTTTCCAAAATGGCCTGCTTTTTTTCCGACAGGAGTTCATTCAGACTCCTGATACCCTGTAAAGATGACACCCCTCCTCCCTATTCAAATGGACTGTTGGACTGTTCAATTGTTGCATATCTGTTTTTATTTGGTTCAAGGATGGTACCCCGAATGAAATATCACAGGGGCACCAAACCTTAAACATTATTTTGGGAACTATACGCAACCTGTCGGCTTTGGAAGTCCTGCGTACCTACATGCCTGTTTTGCAGGTCCATCCGGGAAAAGTTCATAGAGGTATTTTGTATTACCTTTCTCCGGGCCCATGACCTTGGCAATCTCTTTCACGAGGATCTTTATCATTGGAGCAATCTGGTATTTTGCATAGTAATCTCTGAGGAAGTTAATGACTTCCCAGTGGGCTTCGGTGAGTTCCATACCATCACCCTTCGCCATCTGGATACCAAGCTCCTTTGTCCAATCGTCAAGATTTACAAGATAACCGTCCTCGTCCACCTCAATTTGTTTTCCCTGAAAATCAATTGTTGGCATTGTGCTACCTCCTTTCTTTGTTTTAATTGCTGAAGATTGTAATTATACTACTTTGATGGCTTTTATTCAAAATCAAAAAAAACAAAAGTGGTAAGAAAATAATATAGACCCGAAGGTCAGGTCAAATAAAATAATATTATATTTTTATTTATTCTATTTATGAGTTATCTTGTTTATTGCTGCTTTAACTATTTCGGCAACCGTCTTCCTTGTCAGTTCGCCTTCCTGATAAAAATTCACGGTGCTGTTATCGGATGTAAGTTTATTGATGTCTTCCAGGAAACCGTCCTCTCTTAGGATGCCAATAACCCATGCAGCATATCCCCTGACAGCAGGGTTTTTGTCTGTTATCATACCCTGTATATCCTTTAGTATAAATTTCACGAGATCAGGCCTCACAGAAGCTATCCGTCCCATGGCCCAGACTGTTCCTGGCCTGAACATCTCCTCTTCATGGAAAGACCAGACAATTGGGACAACGTCTGTAAATTGGTCGGGATTGCTCCTGACGATCTCTCCAATCATCTCTGCAGCACTCCATCCAATACCACCGGACTCCTCTCCCATAGACCATAAAAGTCTCCTTATGGTATCTCTTACAATATCAACCCTTTGTTTTGACAACTCGCCTGCTACATATCCCATTGCCTCTATGGCCCTCCAGCCCATGACATCGTCCTTATCATATGCAAGGGATATGAGACGCCGTATCACTCCTTTATCCCTCCTTGCCATGTCTGTAATCTTGTCGTAGGATCGGGCACTAAGGGCATCCTTAATCCTTTCCTTCATATCTCCTTTCTTACCTCTATCTTCCGACACCGATGTTGTTTTCGATGGTATCTCAGCAGGTTGCGATTGCCGTGCATCAGGCATCTTGAGTTTTACAAAGACAAGCTTTCCCCGCGTCTCGCCCATGCCTGCTGAATAAAGTCTCATATGGTTCTTCAAGTCATAATCCATATCCTCGGTCTGGTAGTCCATATCTTCATCCATCATGCCTATATCCCAGTCCCCTTTTGCCATTGCCATGGCTTCCATGTATGCCTCGCCTGAATTATGCCCGGTGGGATCGCACACATAGACCGCACCACAGTTGCATCTACCGCTCAAAATTTCTCCGAATTCGGTACATGTTGTCTCAGGACGAACAATATGCCGTCCGCAAAACGGACACTCAGGCGGATATTTATTCATTTTACCCTCTTAAACTCCTTTGCCTTATTTATAAGTCCATTAACCCATTCTGTTGCACCGAGGGCGTGTATATGGGTATAAGTTGCAAATACATTCTTATAACATATCCCGTCCATTTTATTCTTTATGCCATGCCCCCTCTTCATTCTAAAGGCCGTAAATGCACTGCCGTTTTCTGATATGCTGGCAACAGCAGAATAATGAAACTCATGTCCGTGCAATACTGTTCCTACTGGATAAAATGGGTTCTCTTTTTCTACCTCAACGATTGTGTAGCCATGCGCTTGTGGTTTTTTCTTCATCTCGAAGATTATCGGGAAAATACCTGCCATAGGGTATTTCTTATCATCAATTACAATAGAGTCTCCCAAAAACATAAGTCCTCCGCACTCAGCATAAATAGGGAGTCCTTTCTCTGCTGCACTGCGCACAGAACTCCTGAAGTCTTTATTTTCTGCAAGCGTTATGGCATTTGTTTCAGGGAAGCCCCCTCCTATGTAAAGGGCATCGATATCCGGCAGGTTTTTATCTTCGAGAGCATTTATCTCCACAATCTCTGCGCCGTTCTTTTCAAGCTCCTCGATGTTTTCAGGATAATAAAACTGGAAAGCAGAATCCCTTATTACGCCGATCCTTACGGCAGACGATAGGCTATGGGCCATGGGCAACTCGTGCCTGTTATTTATCGGTTCTGCTTCCATTGCTATGCTCAAAATCCTGTCAAGGTCAAGATATTTATTTGCTATGTCTTCCACGAATGAGAGTGCATTCCCTGTGTCATGATGCTCCTGGTGAGGTATTAACCCCATATGCCGCTCTGGAAACTCTCCTGAATTCAATCTCGGTATCGCACCGAGCACTGGTAATGAGCAATACTTTTCTATGGACGAACGCACCACAGATTCATGACGGCTGCCTGCCACCTGATTTAAAACTACTGCCTTTATTTCGACATTTCTGTCGAGATTCATGCAGCCCAATACCACAGCTGCTGCTGTCCTCGTCATCTTTGTGCAGTCAACAATCAGTATGACAGGGGATTTTAGAAGCTTTGACAGTTCTGCCGTGCTGTATGAGCCTTCTGCATCCATGCCATCATATAATCCCCTGTTGCCTTCTATAATTGCTATATCGCCTGTAAAATGCAAAGTAAAAGAATTTAAAACCTTTTCCTTCGATATAAGAAAAGGGTCGAGATTGTAGCATGGATTTTTTGCAGCAACAGACATCCATCCTGCATCTATGAAATCAGGGCCTTTTTTAAATGGAATGACCTTCAGACCTTTCCGGGATCTTAACGCAGCAATTATGCCGAGGGAGAGGGTTGTCTTTCCGCTGCCGCCTCTGACTCCGGCAATGACCAGCCTTGGATGGTTTTTCATGGTAATTTTTATTATAACTTAAAACAGAATGCTTATTCAGACTTCCTTCTCGAGACGCTCAAGGGTATCTATTAATAGCCGAGTCTTTTGGGTTAGAGCTTGTTTATCCTTTACGTTTTCAATGTCTTCTAATATTCCATTTATGTCATGCATTTTTACTTTTAATGCCGAGAACTTATCCCTGAAAGAACCTATCATCCTGTTGCAACCGCCGGATATATTATTAAAATCGTCTCTTTTATCCAATGAGACACTAAACGAAAGGTCTCCGTCTGCTACCTTCTCTATATCGTTTTTCAAGCCGTATAACATCCGGTCGGTATTCTTTATTAGATGCCTGAAATATATTAAGAGTGCTATCGCTACAAGGGCTACAGATGGGATAGTCGAATATATGAGATATTGACCGATAATATCTCCGATTGTATTTACCGGGATATGCATTCTCCATCTCAATGATTCGACCTCTCTGTACGAAAGAAAGTTAAAAATGCCGAGATTTATGAGTAGACCTATGGCGCATATCAGGACAATCCGCAATACAACTCCTCTCTGGTAGCTTTTGTGAGTTATGTATTGTTTTCTTTTCATTTCATGCCTTCCCTGCTTAATCTATATATCATGGCATTCAAAACAAAGCTTGCTTCTATTATTGCTCATTACAAGTTTTTTGGGCAGTTTTGAATACAGGTCATGACATGTACCGCATCCAATCCTTCCATCAAAAAACCTTATCCTCCTGTCGACCATCGAAATAGGTTTTAATCTCTTCCCTTTCATCCTGCTGACATTGTAATCAACACTTATAGGATGGGAATAACTCTCGTGGCTCCATATGCCAGGACCTAACCTGTGTTCGACATTGCTACCCTGTATTCCGTCATGACATCCGATGCATTCCATGGATATAGGATCAATAGTTTTTGATCTATCCATTACTTTATATTTCTTGCTCGGATGTGCCGCTACTAATGTCTCTACATGCCCCTCGGGCTTAACCATATGGCATGAAACACAAAACGCCCTTCCCAGCTTTGTTCTTCTGAGAAAGTATGTCTTTTCGCCCGATGTTAAAAATCTCTCTCTGTGAATATTATGGCATGTATTGCATGTAACCATACCGTTGTGAAGAGGAAGGTCAGGAGGAATCCTGGTCGAAACAGGATAAATATCAGATGGATGAGACGATGTGCTTGTTATGTCCTCATGACATTTTTTGCATAACAGTGTAACAGGGGCCTTCAATGACCCTGGATCCTTTTTGTAATCAATGTGGCAGTTCATGCACTCATTTTCCGAGAAAGAATGAATGGATTGAATAGCAGCATGCACACTGATAATGAATAAAATAGATATAAATGCCAAACTTAAAAATACCTTCATAACTTGATCCCGGAAAGGAGCTTGCCGATGTCTTCGGCCTTTTTCCTAATATAATGCCTTTTGTTTTCTGCAGCCTCAATATCACCACTCTGAAGAAACTCGTACATCTCGATCGAATCTCTATGCATCTCATGTATTGACTCCCTTATAACAGAATATCTCTCCTTATATTTTATTTCTACATTTTGCAGTGCATCAGCAAGGGGATGAACTGCATCCATTTTTCTAAACCTCACTGCCTCTTCAAAATCACCCATCGACATCTTCTCCATAAGCCTCTCCATTCTTATAAGCGGACCTACAACCCGGTGCGTGTGCAGAATAACGATTGCAGCTATTCCCAAAGTTGCGACGAGTGCAAATAAGGCGTAGATATACAGGCTGTTACTCATGATTATTGCCTTAATTTGGGGAAGCATGAATACCTTCTGGGCATAGGTTTTTCCGAGTTCGCTGTCGGTGTAATAATAGAAAAATACAACACTCAATGAGGCTATAAGCACCAGAAACAATATAATTGCTGCTGTCAGCTTTGTTCTTAATGCCGTATTTACAACGTTTAAAGGCTTCATTTTAATCCATTATTCAATTTATTCAATCACATTAACAGAAGGCTTTACTTTGCTTTATTATACCGGATTTTGTTTCTGTTTGTTACAACAGAGATCCGTGAAAACAAAAAAGGCAGTCTGCCACTTTTCCGGTGGACTGCCTTAAGACAAATATATTTAAATTTAAAGTCTGTTTATTTTGGGGGGATCTCTACAAAGCTACCGCCAAAGTATGTATAAATAAGTTTACCTTCGTCAATGAGATCCTTCAATGCATCCTTGACTTCATCCCTCGAGATACCTGCCTCTGCTGAAATGGTCTTCTGGATGTCACTTGATTTGAGCTTTTTCTTGCCCATGGACTTCTCCACCAACTCATAAATCTTTTTCTTTACTTCTTCCTTTTCCATCTCGCACCCCTTTCAGTGATTGGTGTCAGTGATTAGTGTCAGTCTATTTTTTCCACTGACACTGTTCACTGACACAGTCACTATTAAATTTTTACCACTTAAATGTTGCTGCTGTCCTGAATGTCTCCCTTGCAATTACGAAGTCATCGATATGCTGGAATGTGAATGGCAATCCTGTAATCTTGAAGAACTTCTCCCAGCCTATCCTCTCTATCCATTCTCCGACCCTTTCATGCTTCTTTGCGCCTGCGACATAGGCATCGAGGATCTTCCTTACTGCTGAAGTAACTTCAGGCCACCTCGGAGGATTATTCTTAATAAAAGGAATAGCAAGCTTGGAGAACTTTGGATTACTCCTGAGGTTTCCTACTTTGCCGCCTACTACGATTGCAACTCCGTCGTACTCCGGGTCATGGATTTCGATAGGAGGACATACTGTAAAGCAGTTACCGCAGTACATGCATTTGTCTGCGTTGATCTTCACGCTTTTCTTCGAAGGTTCGGGGCTTATTGCGCCTGTCGGGCAGGCAGCAATTGTTGATGGCACCTCGCACATGTTCTTTACCTTATCATGATCGATGGTCGGCACTTTTCTGTGGATAGCAACAACAGCTATATCAGAGCAGTGAACCGCGCCGCACATATTCACGCAGCATGCAACTGCCATCCTCACCTTGTTAGGAGTTTCCTTTGTTGTGAAGTAGTCGGCAAACTCATCCATTAATACCTTAACAAGACCTGATGCATCGGATGCAGCGGAATGACAGTGCACCCATCCCTGAGTATGGACAATATTGCTTATCCTGTTTCCGATGCCGCCCATCATATATTTTTTATCTTTGAGCTCTTTCTGTAACGGCTCAAGATTCTTCTCATCGGAGACAAGAAACTCCACATTGTTTCTTGTCGTAAATCTGATATAACCTCCACAGTACTTTTCTGCAATAGCTGCCATATCTCTTATAGTATCTGTGCTGAGAAGCCTTGGGGATGCTACTCTTACAGACCATATTTTGTCACCGCTATTTGCAACGTGAACCATTACACCCGGACTCAGGATTTCATGATACTTCCAGTCTCCATAGTTTTTCTGGATTACCGGAGGCAAAAAATCCTTATAATGAGGTGGGCCTATATCTGTTCTTCTCTGTGGTAATGCCATAACTTTCCTCCTTATATTTATATGTTTTTAATGTTTATTTCTGTAAATCTGCTTCTGTCCAGAAGAAGAATGGGTCTCTTCTCGGCTCTTTAACCTGCTGAGCCTGGGGCTCAATACCAATATACTCGAGGAACTCCCTCATGCCCTTTCTGATGATAAGCTCGCCAATCCTTTCCCTGTTCTTTCCGTGCTCATCCCAGAACTCCCACATCTTCCTGATAAGGTCTTTGAATTCATCATACGGCGGCTCCATCTTTATGAATGGAACGATTACCCATGAGAGTGTTGCGCCGATAACAAACGGCGCCTTGCTGCCGATGAGGATTGTTGCGCCCTTCTCACCGGTCGGTTTTAATGCCTTTGTCATCTTTGCGATACAGTGCATACACCTTACACAGTCTGCATCGTTTATCTTCAATTCTTTTCCGTCATAACTCATGCACTTGCTGGGGCACATATTGACGATCTCTTCCTGAATATTCATGCCCTTCTTTGCGTAGTTGGCAACCTCGGCCTGATCAACCGCTATATTGCCTTTCCATGTGCCGATAATAGAGCAGTCTGCACGGGCAATTGATGCAATACAGTCAACTGCGCATCCTGCTGTCTTGAATTTGAATTTATAAGGGAATGCAGGCCTGTGCATTTCATCCTGCCACTCCTGTGTAATACTGTATGTAATGTCGAGGGTATCGATATTTGACCACTCGCACCTTGCCGGCCCAACACAGCAACTCGGTGTTCTCAAAGCAGAACCGGAGCCTCCAAGATCCCAGCCTCTTGATGAGAACTCAGCAAAAATCGGCTCGAGATTTTCTGTAGTTGTTCCAAGTAAAACAAAGTCTCCGGTAGAACCATGAAGATTTGTGAGACCACTTCCATATTTATCCCAGATATCGCATGCCTCTTTCAGGAACTTTGATGTGTAGAAAAATCCTGCGATGGAGTTGATTCTCACCGTGTGGAAGTTTGCAACATTGGGGAATTCCTCGGGAAGGGATGAATACCTTCCGATAACGCCCGAACCATAACCGCGGACACCGACGATACCGCCGTGTTTCCAGTAACCACGCTTGTCCCTGTATGACTTCTCAAGCTGGCCAAGCTCGTCAGCAGCCATGTCATTCTTTGCTGCTGCTTTCTTGATCTCTGTTACGAAGCTTGGGAATGGGCCTTTTTCCAGCTCGTCTAACAGGGGAGTCTCATACTTCTTTGGCATAAAATCCTCCTCTTTATTTGATTTTAAAGGCTTAAAAATTCACCAAAAGGCATTACAGGCTAATATAGAAATACAGGAATCGTCAAATAAAAAAAATTTATTATTATATTAGCTTTATTTTAAACTTTAGCTTGACCGTTTTGGTGTCTACTGCGTAAAATGAAGGGCATTATGAAAATCAGACAGATCGAGCTTATCGGGTTCAAATCCTTTGCTGACAAGACACTGTTCCCACTCCATAGCGGCATTACCTGTATCGTAGGCCCTAATGGCTGCGGGAAAAGCAACGTGGTGGATGCCTTCAGGTGGGTGCTTGGAGAGCAGAGCGCAAAGAGCCTGCGAGGCGAAAAAATGGAAGAGGTCATATTCCAGGGGTCAGCCACAAAAAAGCAGAAGGGAATGGCCGAGGTTACGTTGATCATCTCACAGACTGGAGAGGGGGTTGGGGGTAACGGCTCACCCGATGGAGGCGCTGATGAAATTTATGTTGCCAGAAGACTGTACAGGTCTGGCGAAAGCGAATACCTCTTAAACAAGAAACCGTGCAGACTTAAAGATATAAAGGATATATTCCTCGACACAGGGCTCGATGTAAAAAGCTACTCCATACTCGACCAGGGCAGGATAGGAGAAATTATCAATACAAAACCCCATGAAAGGCGGTTCCTTATAGAAGAGGTAGCCGGGGTAATGAAATACAAGGTCAGAAAGGCAGAGGCTATTTCAAAGCTCGAATCATCAAAACAGAACTTACAGAGGATAAACGACATTGTATATGAAGTAAAACGCCAGATAAACAGCCTCGACAGGCAGGTAAAAAAGGCCGAGCGATACAAGAGATTGATGGGCGAGCTGAAAGATGTGGAACTAAGAACGGCAAAGAGGGAGTACACAAGGCTCAGCACGATTCTGAGTGAGATATTATCAGAGATCGAAAAACTGAGGGAAACAGATGCCTCTCAGAGGAGCGAACTCTCCACCTTAGAAAACCTCATAGAAACCAAACGCCTTGAGCTTGCAGAAAGAGAGAATGCCCTGACAGAACTCGAAAACAACCTGCATGAAAAAGAACGGTCCATATCGGACTCCGAAAAACACATAGCGGTGCTAAAAACAAACATCGAAAATAAAAAAGAGGATATCATCAGGCTTACCAATCAGCAGGAAGAAATAAAGAATAAAAAAGAAGAACTCTCAGGAAAGATTTCAGAACTCGACGACACAGAAAACGCACTGTTGTCCAGCATAGAAACTATATCTATGGAGTTGAACGAAAAGAAGGACTGGATAGCGGACATTGAGACTAAGATTACAGACAAGGAATCCGAGATTGAAAATCAAAGAAAAGAGCTCTTCAAGGTATCCGAAAATCTCAGCAATAAAAAGAATGAGTTCCACAAGCTCCAGTCTTCCCTTGAGAACATGAAATACCGGGAATCGGTTGCACTCAAGGATATGGAGACCATAAAAACAGGGGTAGATGAACTGGAAAAGGCCATTAGAGAAGCCGAAGAATCCATAAAGATAAAAACAGATAATATCCTGAGTCTTAAATCCGAAAAAGATGCAATAACCTCAGAGATAGCGCAGTTAAAGGATGATATTGAAAGCAAAAAAACGCTCCTTTCTCAAGAGAGAGAAGACCTCGCCTCCAATATATCCAGGCTTAATTCATTAAAGGAATTAATCATGGACAAATCCATCGCGGACTTCGTATCCGAAGGACGTGGATACAGGGTTCTGTCCGATATCATTAATGCAAATAAGGATTATGAAATGGCCATCGAGGCTGCCCTTTCAGAAAAAATCAATGCCCTGATAATAGATAATATCGAAGACGCCATCTCGGTAATAGATATTGTCAAAGAGAAGAATCTTGGAAGGACAGCAATATTATACAGAAGACAGAGGACAGACGACAGAAGTCAGACGACAGAGGACAGAGGACAGACGACAGCAAATATTACTCATGACAACATTATTGGCAAGGCATCAGACTTTGTAACATTTGAAACCAGCGAGGCGCACAAAATACCTGATAATATTCTGGATAATACATATATCGTGAAAGACTTACAGAGTGCTTTTGAGATACTTAACTCGTCGCTCGTCACCCATCACCCGTCACTGTCTTTTGTTACCCTCGATGGGGAGATTATAACCAGCGACGGGTGGTTGTTTGCAGGGCACGGAAAAGATATCCTGAAAAGGAAAAGAGAGATAAAAGAACTCCAACAGACAATCGACGAGAAGCAGTTTAGAATAAAAAACATGGAGGCAATGCTCGACTCTTACAGCAATGATCTAACAAACAGAAAAGAATCTCTAAAGAATACCGAGGATTCGATCAACGAGACAGAAAAACAGCTATCACTTATAGAACACTCCCTGAAAAGTCATCAGGAGGAGATGGATAGGGAGACAAGGAGGCTCTCCTTCCTGAATGCTGAAATAACGACTATCTCTCAAGAAATGGGTTCTCTGGATAGTGTTCTGAAGTCCAAAACAGAGGAAATCGGAAGACTCGAAGGCGAGCTTAACAAAGTCAACCAGAGCATAGCAGCACTGCAGGAATCACTTTCGATTACAAAAGGAGATTACGAAGATGCCCGGTCTCACCTCACCGAATTAAAGCTCTCTATGACCTCATACAGGGAAAAAATAGATGCACTCAGAAGGGAAAGGGATGCAATCAGTGATACCATCAGAGAGTTTGAAAATAAAAAGGAACAGGCAATAAAGGAAATTCAGGATGCAGATGAAAGAATAAAAGAATCGACCGCAGAACTCCAGAAACTCGAAGAGGAAATAAAATCAATAGTCATGGATGTCGACAACATGCAGGTCGAGCGGACAAAGTTAAGGGATGCGATCAGTTCGGAAAATCAAGAAATAGTCTCGAAGGGCAATATCCTCAGAAATATCAGGGCTCAGATAGACGAGATATCCCAGCAGCTTTCTGACCTTAATTCAAAGGCAGTGGAAAACAGGCTCAGGATAGAGAATATCGAAGCATCAATAAACCAGAAGTATGGGCTTGATATAAAGACCGAGATTATAGAGGTAGAGGGGTTTGATGCAGCAGAAGATGAAAATAAAATCGATGAACTCAATACCAAAATACGGGAACTCGGGCCCGTAAATCTCGGCACTATCGAAGAATACGAAGAACTCAAAAACCGCTACGACTTCCTCACAAAGCAGCAGCAGGATCTAACCATGTCCATTGCGGAACTGGAAGAGGCGATAAGCAGAATAAACACAACAACGAGACGAAAGCTCCGAGAGGCTTATGATTCATTAAGGACAAAATTCACGGAGGTCTTCACCATCCTTTTCGGAGGAGGGAGGGCGGACATCATTCTTACAGATGAAGAAAATGTTCTCGAATCAGGCATAGACATAATAGCCCAACCTCCTGGTAAAAAGCTCCAGAACATCAATCTGCTTTCAGGTGGGGAAAAGGCATTGACCTCCCTTGCCCTGCTGTTTGCAGGATTCTTGATAAAACCGAGCCCCCTCTGCATCCTCGACGAGGCAGACGCACCGCTGGATGAGTCCAATACTGTCCGATTCGCCCAGATGATAAAGGAGCTTTCCAAAGAGACGCAGTTTATCGTGATTACTCATAACAGGACAACTATGGAGGTTGCCGACTATTTATACGGCATCACCATGGAAGAACCTGGTGCGTCAAAGGCAATCTCACTGCAGTTTACTGAAACAGCAAATCTGAATTGAAAATAAACATTTTACAAAAAGATGAATTTAACCTATACTATAGATAGCTTTTTTAAAGTTAGGGATCCCCGGAGACTTTAAAAGCCCCGGGGATTTTCTATTTCATCAAAGAAAAAGAAAAGGGGAAAAACTATGAGCAAAAAGATCTATGTAGGCAACATCTCGTTTAAGGCAACAACGGATGACATCAGGGAACTCTTCTCAAAGCAAGGGGAAGTGGAATCGGTCAATATAATAACCGATCCGCATACAGGCCGGCCTAAAGGATTTGGCTTTGTTGAAATGACATCAGAGGAAGATGCCCAGAAGGCAATAGCCGCCCTTAACGGTTCTGCATTTATGGAAAGGACGCTTTCTGTTGCTGAAGCAAAGCCTCAGCAGCCCAGAGAAAGGCGCGGAGGTTTTGAAAAAAGAAGAGGCGGTTTTGGCGGAGGCAGGGGGCCTGGAAGAGGACGGAGATAAACTATTTTGGACATAAAAGTCTATGGTAATGATATAGAAAAAGCGCTCAAGGCACTAAAACGCCAGCTCCAGAAAGAAGGGCTTTTCAAGGAAATCAAAAAAAGAAGTTTCTATGAAAAACCTTCCGAGAAAGAGAAACGGAAGCAAAGAGAGGCAAAAAAGAAAAGGATAAAGGCTCTAAGATTCAGATAACCACACTAAAGGGTTTTATATCTATCCTTATAATCCCGCAATTCAGCGATAAGCATACGATTTTGCTCGCTCCATAAGGCAAATCCTGCTTATCACTGATTTGGGAATTATTTTTCATCCTGTCTTAAAATTTACAGAGCAGCAGAGCAATGTAGTATAATTTCATATGAAGAATTCTCCGCTTTCCAGTATCCAAATCTCCACCGATAAAGAAGACCTCATATGCTACAGCTTTGATGCGTCCTTCGCAGAATCGGCACTTCCACAGGCTGTTGCATGGCCGAAAAATACCGATGAAGTAGTAAGACTTGTTAGATATGCAAATGAAAATAACCTTTCCATTATACCTCGCGGCGCAGGCACAGGCATGGCAGGCGCATCAGTACCATCAGAGAATTGCATCGTACTAAGTTTTGAAAAAATGCGGAAGATACTCGACGTCGATACAAAAAACATGACCGCAGTTGTAGAGCCCGGCATAGTAAACGGAAGGCTACAGAAAGAGCTTGAATGCCTCGGCTATTTTTATCCACCCGACCCTGCGAGCCTCAACATATGCACCATCGGAGGGAATGTGGCGACAAATGCAGGAGGCCCGAGGGCTTTAAAATACGGCGTTACACGGGATTATGTTATGGGAATTGAGGCAGTCCTTTCTGATGGAAGTGTTATAAATACAGGCGGCAGGACATATAAAAAGGCAGTTGGTTATGATCTAAAAAATCTTCTTATAGGCTCTGAAGGAACCCTTGCCTTATATACAAAGGTAAGACTGAAGATGCTCCCCCTTCCTGAAGACATAATGACGCTCCTTCTTTTTTTTAAGAATCTTGAGGCATCAGGAACAGCAGTCTCAAAAATCATCTCGTCAAAGATAATACCGAGGACAATGGAATTCATGGACAGGCTTACCATAGAGGCTATAGAAAACTACAAACCAACAGGACTTCCTACAGATGTTGATGCACTGCTTCTTATAGAACTCGATGGATACCCTGCAACAATCAAAAAAGCGGCAGAGAGAATAGTCGACATCTGCAATACACTCGGTGGAGAGGCTACAGTTGCAGAGGATGACATGGCAAGGGAAAGGCTCTGGGAGGCAAGGAGGTCAATATCCCCTGCCCTTTATCACATCAAGCCAACAAAGATAAATGAAGACATTGTCGTGCCGAGGGATAAGATTCCATCGATACTCACTGATCTGCAGAGGATTTCAGAAGAAAGCGGAATAAAAATCATCAGCTTCGGCCACGCAGGCGACGGCAACATCCATGTGAATGTAATGGTAGATAGGGACAATAAAGAGGAATACGCAAAGGGAATGGAGATCGTAAAAAGGATTTTCGAGATAACACTTAAGCTCGGCGGCTCGATTTCGGGAGAGCACGGCATAGGCATTACAAAAGCGCCCTACATCGGCATGGAGATAAAAGAAAAAGAGCTTGAATTAATGAAAGGCATCAAAGGGATATTTGATCCGAAGGGAATAATGAATCAGGGGAAGATATTCGGATCCCCGCAACAATAAAAGCCTGTCTTTTTGAGACTTAGAGATTTTATGCAGTTTCTGCGCCTTTGGCTATTTTGCCTTTAATGGGAATCTTTCTGGATGTTCTATTATCTCAACGGTAAGGTCTATATCCAATTCCGGCCAGTAAAAATGACCCTCGTGCGGCTCCTCAACATTAAGAATTTTTCCGACTGGAGCATCTTTGAACCATGGAAAATCTTCATAGGACATAAACAACTCTTTATCTCCAGTCAAGAGCCATACTCCATTGTTGGAAATATTCGTAATCTCAACCGCCGAAATGTTTTTCCCAAGCGTCTCTGAACTCATCATAATGCACCTCTATCAAGTTTTCGATGTCTTTCAATTGAACCCGGGATAGGTTGTGATTTCTCGCCAACTCAATATCAGGTTCTAACCAATACTTTGCTTCTCCGTCATGGCATATGACATGAATGTGCATACGTGACCCTTCGCGGGAAAAGAAAAAGAACCGATAACCCTTTTCTCTTAAAATTGTTGGGCTCATATATCTATTATACCGCATAATGCCTGAAGTCACTGGGAAGCGGGGCAGTTTCCTGCCGATCCATGAATTGATTAGTTAGCGGACACCTCAAATTTTACTTGTTTTTTAACATAATCTGAACTTTAAACTTTACTGGGTTATAACCTTGTTCAGCAGCTTTGCTGAACCATTTAAATGTCTCGTCATGATTTTTGGATACACATTGACCCTGATAATGCATCTCATGGAGTTACTTTTAAAGAATTCCCATCAGAAATTATTTCTTTCTTTATGGTTATGCATCCACCTTCTACTGGCATTAAGTAAACCGTAGCACTGGTAGACTGGAGTATAACTACTTCTTTGTTGAGTTCACCTTTATACTGATATTTGCTGAAAGTTTCTTTTGATATAGCAACGCAAGATTTTGGATAAAAACCTACTTGCTCGTAAACTACAGCGCATTCACCTGTTTTTACTGGTGCTACCGCGATACTTGTTAGCAATTTACCATCTGAGAAATTACGCTCTACAGTTGAAGTAAATAATTGATCATCCGGCTTTTTGGGAGACCAAAAACTATGCGCACCATGATTCCCATTTTCAATAATAAAATCAGAAATTGATTTTATAGCTGGTAAGCACTTCTTTACCCCTGCTTCTTTAGCTTGTTCCAACGCTATGTTGCCGGCATAAGATGACGAGGTATTAAACAGCAATAAAAACAACATTACAAAAAGACATTTTTTCATACGATTTCCCTTCAATTTTTATTTTGCAATTCGTTTATTTCTACGACTAACGTTTTAATGTACTAATTCCAGTTTCCCTGGTTAATGATTAAAATATAGCACATTTAATAGATTTTTCAAAGAGAAAAATCGCATAAAAATCGCATAAAATCAATTGACATTCGCTTGCGGCATTTCGTGTTTTGTGGACTTCCCCTAAAAAGAGTTAAAATAATCTATGGAAATCAGAAGCAACAGGATCGATTACATTATAGAGTCATTGTCGAAATACCTTCAGGGAAAGACAAGGGCATTGAAGCTTTCTCTTGCAGCCTTTTTCTCAAAAGGACATCTCCTGATAGAAGATCTGCCGGGGCTTGGAAAGACAACACTCGCCATAGGTATTGCAAAGGCACTCGGACTTAGTTTCGGAAGGATTCAATGCACAAGCGATTTGCTGCCAACAGACATCACGGGTTTATCCATATACAGTAAAACTACAGGTGAGTTTGAGTTTCACCCAGGGCCTATTTTCAATAACATCGTCCTTGTTGACGAGATAAACAGGGCAACGCCAAAGACCCAGAGCGCCCTGCTCGAGGCAATGGGAGAAGAGCAGGTCACTATAGAAGGCAGGACTTACAAGCTCCCAAAGCCATTCTTTGTCATAGCAACACAGAACCCTGTGGAGCATTTCGGGACATTCCCTTTGCCTGAATCTCAGCTCGACAGGTTCATAATGAAGATAAGCATCGGGTATCCTTCAAGCGATTCGGAAAGGGAGATATTGCGTGGGGGAAGCAAAAGGGAAGAACTGTATTCCATCGAACCCATAATGAATAGAGACGAGGTCTTGCAAATACAGGGAGACATAAGGAGCAATACATACATCTCCGACAGGATACTGGATTATGCACTGAAAATAATCGAGGCAACAAGGAGCAGCAAGTATCTCAATGCAGGGCTATCCACAAGAGGGGCATTAGCGCTTACGTACACTGCAAAGACAAATGCATATTTTCACGGAAGGGACTTTGTAATACCCGAAGACATAAAAGAGCTTGCCGAATATACGATACCTCACAGGGTCATGTTTAAGGAAGAGTACGAAAACCTGAACAAGAAGGAGATTATAAAATCTTTAATAGAAGAGATAGAAGTCCCGGCGTAATTAAAATCACAAAGGCTGGCTATATCTACATAGCATTGACCCTGTTTCTGGGCTTTTCAGCAGTAAACACAGGAAACAACCTCATTTACCTCATAGTCTCTGCACTTCTCAGTTTCATGGCCATCTCAGGATTTTTCGGAAAGAGAAACCTGTCAAAGATTGATATAGAAGTGGAGTATCCACAGGAGATTTATGCAAATAAGGAATTCCCGCTGAAGATAAAACTTAAAAACAATCGTGGTTTTCTTCCTGTGTTTCTGATGAGAGTAAGAATAGAGCAATACGAAACCCTTTTCCCTTTCATCGATAAAAAGAGCTATGCTGTCAAATACACAAATGTATCATTTGAGCAGAGGGGGAAATATGAAATAAAAAATGTCCATATATGCTCTGTATTCCCCTTTAATTTTTTCATAAGATGTAAGGGGCTTAATAAGTCTTTCGAATCCATTGTCTTCCCTGAGCCAAAAAGGTGCGAACTCCTGAGCAGTCTTGAAAATGAAAGGATATCAAAGGGTGAGAGACATCTGGATAAGGCAGGTTTCGAATCAGAGATGCTATCAATCAGGGAGTATATTCATGGAGACCCTTTCAAACATATCAACTGGAAGGCAACTGCAAAAACAGGAGAACTCAAGACAAAGGAGCTTTCATCCCTCGCATTTCAGCCCATTGTAATAGATTTCGAAAAGAGCACGGTAAAAAACATGGAAGAGAGGATTTCATGCATCACATATACAATTCTGCAATTATTGAAAAAGAGCATACCTGTCGGACTGAAGATCGGAGATAAATTCTATAGGCCTGATGCTTCAAATGCCCATAAAATATCTATTTTAAAGGAACTGGCGTTGTATGGTGCTGAAAAGTAGTTCTAATATAAAAATTGAACATATCGTAAAGATAATAACCTACACTATCGGACTTATAGGATTCCTCTCTGTCTTTAAACATATAAGTTTCATCTATTCCTCCATATTCGTAGTCCTCAGTTTTTTAGCCGCTTATTTTGACTACAAAAAGAGCTTCTACATACCACGATGGTTTCTGAATATAACTGCAATTGTCGTAATACTGCTATCGCTCTTCAGATTAAGCCTCGACAACCTCGTTGTCCCTGCAGTGGAGGGATTATTAATACTCCTGAGCATAAAATTTCTGGAAGAAAAGAAATTCAGGGACTATATGCAGATATATCTCATATCCCTGTTCCTGCTTTCTGGCTCTGCCCTGCTCACAATAGACATAGAATTCTCCATTTATTTCTTAATCATGATTTTCATGATGAGCTTATCTATAGTCCTCCTCACATACTATTCACAGGAACCTGATTTAGGGCTGCCAAAAAGCACGATCATAAAAATTGCATTGAAATCCCTGCTCATACCCTTAATATCCATGCCCATGACCCTGTTTCTCTTTATAATGCTCCCGAGGACAAGCTATCCGTTCTTTAATTTCCTGAACAGGGCAGAGAAGGCAAAGACAGGATTCACGGATAATGTGAGGCTCGGTTCGGTATCTGGAATTCAGGAAGATGCAACCGCCATATTCAGGGCTCATATGGAAAAGATCGATGAAAGACATCTCTACTGGCGCGGCATTGTCCTCGATTATTTTGATGGCGCATCATGGAAAAGTACGGATAGGATTCGCCGGGGAGATGAAATCTCCACGCTAATCTTGAAGGGCGAAAAAGTCAGGCAGACAATATATCTTGAGCCTTATGAACACAGGTATGTCTTTGCCCTCGATAAACCATACTTAATAACGCTAAAGGATATAAGAAAATATGGTGATCTAACATTCTCTTTACCTAAAGAGGTGGATAAAAGGATAAGATACGATGTTGTGTCCATACTGTCTGATGCAATATCCGAAATTGATATAGATAAAGAAGGGTATCTGCAACTGCCTGAAAATATATCCCCTGAAATTATAAGGTTAGTGAAAAAAATAACTGAACAGAAAGAGGTCGTGAAATCCATTCTATCATTTTTAAAGGGTGGCAATTACAAGTACTCCCTCCAGAATCTTCCGGTATCAAAGACCCCTCTTGATGACTTTCTTTTTAAGCATAAAAGCGGCAACTGCGAGTACTTTGCATCAGCAATGGCTGTAATGTTGAGGATTTCCGGCGTGCCTGCAAGGCTTGTTGGAGGATACAGGGGAGGATACTACAATGACATCGGGAAATATTATCTTGTCCCCCAGAAAAACGCCCATGTATGGGTCGAGGCGTATACAGATAAAGGATGGATAAGATTAGACCCTACTCCAGCATCCATCGAAGGCTTTGTATCTCCCCATAGAAGGGATATTTTATTTAAGATAAGGCTCATTCTGGACACAATCAATTATTACTGGAACGCCTTTGTAATAAGTTATGACTTTGAAAAGCAGTTATCCCTTTTCCATAAAATACAGTCAGGCATAAGAAAGCCCGAAATCAAACTATTCATAGATAAAGAAAAACTCATAAAGTATCTTGTTATCCCGGCTGTTTTGTCTCTATCTGTATTCATGCTCTATGTCCTAATTTCCGGCAGGAAAACAAAGGAAGAAAGGCTGATTGCCCTTTTTCTGAAGAAGATGGAAAGACATGGCTACAAAAAGGGAAAATCCGAGGGGCTTGAGGAGTTTGTTGCAGGCATAAAGGAAGAGGATTTGAAACAGTCGGCATACAGGTTTGTGGAAGAGTTCGAGAAACATTATTACAAAGACAGAAGATTTACAAAAGAGGAAATAAAGAGACTGAAAAGTATGTTAAAATAATAGACTTAATAAAAGTTAGCAAAAAGAGAGGAATATTCCTTATGACACCACAAAATACATTCATAAGCATAGAAGAAGAGATGAAGTCCAGCTACCTCGATTACGCCATGAGCGTAATCATAGGAAGGGCATTGCCTGAGATAAGAGACGGGCTCAAGCCTGTGCAGAGGAGAATACTCTATGCCATGTTCAGGGAGGGGCTTCTTCCGGGAAAGAAGTATTCGAAATGCGCAGGTGTTGTTGGTGAAGTCCTTAAAAAATACCATCCACACGGCGATACAGCAGTTTATGATGCACTCGTAAGGCTCGCACAGGACTTTAATATGAGATACCCGCTTGTGGATGGACAAGGGAATTTCGGCTCGATTGACGGAGATCCTGCTGCTGCATACAGGTACACAGAGGCAAGACTCGCAAAGATAGCAGAAGAACTGCTGGCTGATATAGACAAAGAAACAGTAGATTTCACCCCTAATTTCGATGAGACAACAGAGGAGCCTGTTGTTCTGCCAACAAGGATTCCAAACCTCCTCATAAACGGCTCTGCCGGAATAGCTGTTGGAATGGCCACAAACATACCTCCCCACAATCTTCGAGAGGTTGTGGATGGACTGATAATGCTCCTCGAAAATCCGGACATCACAATCAATGATTTGATGACTGTAATCAAAGGCCCTGACTTTCCTACAGGCGCAATGATTTACGGGACAGGAGGGATAGTCGAAGCCTACACTCACGGCAGGGGATTAATAAAGGTCAGGGCAAAGGCAAGGATTGAGAGGGAAGCAAAAGGCGGAGACAGCATAATAATCTCCGAACTTCCGTATCAGGTCAATAAGGCAAGGCTCATAGAAAAAATAGCAGAGCTTGTCCGTGAAAAGCGCATAGAAGGGATATCCGACATAAGGGATGAATCAGACAGGGACGGAATAAGAATAGTCCTTGAATTAAAGCGTGCCGAGGTTCCGCAGGTAATCCTGAATAACCTCTACAAGCATACTCAGATGGAATCCACCTTCGGAATCATCATGTTAGCCCTTGTTAATGGACAGCCGCGCATACTCACCCTCAAGCGCATGCTCGGACACTTCTTGCACCACAGAAGGGATGTCATATTACGCAGGACAAGATTTGAATTAAGAAAGGCTGAAGAAAGGGCACATATCCTCGAAGGACTAAAAATAGCCCTTGACCATCTTGATGAGATCATAACACTCATAAGAAATTCAAAAAACCCGGAAGAGGCAAGAAACGGATTGATGACAAAATATCCATTGACAGAGGTCCAGGCACAGGCAATACTGGATATGAAACTCCAAAGATTGACAGGCCTTGAAAGGGACAAGATCGTAAAGGACTATGAGGATACACTGAAGGAGATAGAGAGATTAAAGGAGATTTTAGGGAGCGAGAAACTCGTTTCGAAGATTATAAAGGATGAGCTTGTAGAGATTAAGAATAAATACGGGGACGAAAGAAAGACAGAGATTGTAGCAGAGACTGCAGAGTTGACCATTGAAGACCTCATCACAGAAGAGGATATGGTCATCACCCTTTCGCACAACGGCTATATAAAAAGGAATCCGCTTTCTATTTACAGAAGCCAGCGTCGCGGTGGAAAGGGATTAACCGGCATGGAGACAAGGGAAGAGGATTATGTGGAGCAGCTCTTCATAGGCTCCACACATGACTACATGCTTTTTTTCAGCAATTTGGGAAGGCTATACTGGAAGAAAATATATGAAATACCCGAGGCAGGAAGGACGGCAAAAGGCAAGGCCCTTGTCAATCTATTACCGCTGACAGAGGGAGAGAGGATAACAATAGCCTTAAATGTTAAGGACTTCAAGGAAGGATTCCTCGTGATGTTCACAAAGAAAGGCATCGTTAAAAAAACAGCACTCGATGAATACAGCAATCCGAGGAGCAAGGGAATAATAGCGGTCAGCCTCGATGAGGGAGACGAGCTTATTGCTGTTAAGAGGACAACCGGTAAAAATGATTTGATCATAGGCACAAAGAGCGGGCTTGCTGCAAGGTTTAAGGAAGAGGACGTCAGGAATGTGGGAAGAACAGCAAGGGGTGTTATAGGAATAAGGCTCTCCGAGGGGGATGAGGTTGTATCAGCCGATGTGGTAGGAGAAAGAACAAGCCTGTTGACAGTCACTGAGAAAGGCCTTGGAAAACGGACAAAACCAGAAGAGTATCCTGTTCACGGCAGAGGCGGAAAAGGAGTCATATCCATAAAACTCACAGAGAGAAGCGGCAATGCTGTCGGCCTCCTTCAGGTAAAGGACGAAGACGAGATAGTCCTGATAACGAATTCAGGGAAATTGATAAGGACAAAGGCCGACAGCATCTCTGTTCAGGGCAGGAATACCCAGGGTGTGAAGCTCATGGACCTGGAGGCAGATGATAGGATTGTGAGCATCGGAAGAGTGGTGGAGGAAGAATAACGAGTAATGAAAAACACCGAAGTCTGGATATTCATCTTCATACTCGGTCTCCTCGGCCTTAACTGGCCATTGCTGGAAATATTCCACACCGATGTGGTCGAATACCTATTCGCATTCTGGCTCATTTTTATAATACTGATAGCATTTGCAGTCTACAGAACTGAGAGAGCAAGGACAAATAAAGTAGCCAGTAAACAACAGGCATAGGTAAGGGAAAAGTCTGGCTACTGGTAACTGGCTACAGTTTTTTAAACAGATATGTTTGCATCATATAATCTTTTCTTCATAGTCCTGTGTTACCTCCTGCTCCTCTTTGCAGTTGCATATTATGCAGAGAAAAAAGAGAAGACAGGGAAAAGCATAGTCAACAACCCCTATATCTACTCCCTGTCCCTCGCAGTCTACTGCACCTCATGGACATTCTACGGAAGTGTCGGAAAGGCAGCCACTTCTGGTCTTTCATTCCTCACTACATATTTAGGCCCCACCCTCATGGCTGCCGTATGGCTCGTTGTCCTGAAAAAGGTCGTAAGGATAGCAAAGGCAAACAGGATCACAACCATATCCGATTTCATGGGTTCGAGATACGGCAAGTCCCTCTCACTTTCAGCCCTTGTAACAATAGTTGCTGTGGTGGGAATCGCTCCATATTTAGGGTTGCAGATAAAGGCAATCATAAGCACATTCACTATTATATCCGGAGAAGTAAAAGGCAGTGCTGCCGCCGGACTTTTCATTACAATGATACTTGGCATATTCGCAATTATATTCGGCGCCAGACGGCTCGATTCATCAGAAAGGCACGGTGGTCTTGTCTTTGCCATTGCATTTGAGTCCATAGTAAAACTTATTGCCTTTATCCTTGTGGGCATTTTCGTCACTTACGGGCTATTCGATGGATTCGGCGACATATTCGACAGGGTCAAGGATTCCGAGTATTCTGTTCTACTCTTTTTGGGAACCGGCACAAGTACAGCCTATTTTGAGTGGTTTGCCCTCCTCTTTTTATCGATGATGGCTATTATGTTTCTGCCAAGACAGTTCCAGATGGCTGTTGTGGAAAACTATGACGAATCTCACATAACAAAGGCTGCATGGCTCTTCCCATTGTATCTTTTCCTGATGAACATATTCGTGCTTCCCATAGCCTTCGGTGGGCTTCTTCTCGGAGGCGCGGGTAAGGATGCGGATTACTTTGTCCTGACCCTGCCCCTGGGTTACGGGGAAAAATACCTCTCTCTCCTCGCATTTATAGGTGGTTTTTCTGCTGCAACAGGCATGATAATTGTGGAGGCATTGGCATTGAGCACAATGGTCATGAACAGCATAATCATGCCTACACTCATAAATTTCCACGATGCCCCAAAATTCCCTGCTATTGTTTTGAATATAAAGAGGCTTGTAATCCTTGGCGTTGTATTCTTCGGCTATTTCTTTGCCACATCTATAGGAGAATTTTACAGCCTCGTGGATATGGGACTGAAGTCCTTTGAGGCTGTAACGCTCTTTGCACCAGCATTTCTTTTTGGCCTTTACTGGAAAAGGGGGACAAAGATGGGGGCAATCGCAGGCCTTATTGCAGGCTTTACTGTATGGTTCTATACCCTTATAATGCCCGCGCTCATCAAGGCAGGCATTGTAAAGGATATAGGAATCATCGGACTTATGAGCGGCTCTGAAATGCTCAATCCTGCAAGCCTCTTCGGAATAAAGGGTCTCGGCAAGTGGGGCAACTCCCTGTTCTGGAGTACGTTCTTTAATTTGATGTTTTACATCGGAGTATCTGTGTTCACAAAACAGTCAAAGGATGAAGAAATACAGTCCCTCATATTCGTGGAGTCTTATGAAAAGGCAAGGGAGCTTGCCCATGGCAGTTCATATAATGTTAATGACATAGAGGATATACTTGCCCAGTATCTGGGAAGGCCGCAGGCAAGGGATGCGATACATTCCTTCCTGTTAAAAAAGAAGAAGAAACAGGACGAACTCACACCAAAGGAACTCTTCGAGTTGAGAAACGAGGCTGAAAAGATACTATCAGGGGCAATAGGCTCATCCATAGCAGCAATCATATTCGAAAACAAACTCGTTCTGACAGAAAAGGAAAGGGGGGAACTTTCTGAGTCGATAAAGCATATTACCGAAAGCCTCAGGCTCTCCCGTCAGGAGCTGGCAGATGCCAACAGGGAACTATCCTATCTAAAAGAGTTCAGCGAGAATATCATAGAAAGCGCTCCTGTGGGTATTACCACTGTTGACTCTCTCTTGAGGGTCAGATACTGGAACAAAGAAATGGAGACGATTACAGGGATTAAAAAATCAGAGGCATTTAACAGCTCGATAATACTTTTATTGCCGTGGATTCCTGGCGATGCACTCCTGCAGAATGAACAAAACGAGATCACCTTCCAGACGCCAACGCATCAGACGTTTAAGATAAATATCAGCCCGTTCAAAGACCCATCAGGGTATCTTGCAGGCGGATATGTGGTTATCCTCGAAGATATAACAGAAAAGAAAAAAATGGAGGAGCAGTTGTTTCAGGCATCAAAGTTAGCCAGTATCGGTAAATTAACTGCTGGAATATCACACGAGATCGGCAATCCACTTGCATCGATATCCTCCCTCGTGCAAGAACTCAGGGTACTGAAGCCGGAATCGAATGACGATACAGAATTTACAGAGGACTCCCTGAAGACTATAAACAGCCATATAGAGCGCATTGCAAGAATAGTCCGCAGCCTTGGAGACTTTGCACGGATATCATCCGTGGAAAAAACGGTTTCGAGCATCCCCGAGATACTTGATCGTACAATTAATCTGGTGAAATATGACAAGAGGTTTAAAGATATACATCTCGATACAGAAATAGGAGATATTCCAAAATTAGTGGTCAACCCTGACCAGATACAGCAGGTCTTTCTAAACCTGATGCTCAATGCCCTCGATGCAATGCCCGAAGGTGGAAGACTCGATATTAAAATGGAAAGGGCCGGCAATTTCATCGAGATTATCTTCCACGACACAGGTGTTGGAATAGAGGATTCTGTGATAGACAAGATATTCGACCCCTTCTTTACAACAAAGCCTTTTGGAAAGGGCACTGGATTAGGCCTGAGCATCTGCTATGGTATAATCAGGGAACACAACGGCACAATTACTGTAAACAGCAAAAAGGGAGAGGGGACAACGTTCGTGATAAAGCTGCCCGTACAATCCAATGTCTGAAAGATTGCTCATAGTTGAAGATGAAGAGACCCTGAGTTCATCCCTGAGAAGGGTATTTTTAAGGGACGGCTACGAGGCCGAAGTTGTTGACAATGCAGAGTCTGCCCTCGAAATGCTCGATAAAGGCATTTATGACATCATAATAACAGACATCATTCTGCCGGGCATGAGCGGAATAGAGATGCTGAAGAAGATAAAGGAAAGTCTCCCTGAGCAGATTGTGATAATAATGACCGCATACGCCTCTTTAGAGACCGCTGTTGAAGCCCTCAGGGCAGGCGCTTACGACTATGTCGTAAAACCCATCATACATGAAGAGATAAAGCAGATTGTAAAAAATGCCCTTAAACAGAGGGCTCTTCAGGCAGAAAATGTCCTCCTCAAAAAACAGATAGAAAGGCAGTACGACTTCAGCAGGATAATAGGCGAAAGTTCAGCAATGCAGAAGATAATCAACGAGGTAAAGAAGATTGCAGACGCAAGGAGCAATGTGCTTTTACTTGGAGAGACAGGCACAGGCAAGGAGCTCATTGCAAGGGCTATACACTTTAACAGCAGCAGAGCAGACAAGACCTTTATACCAATTAACTGCAGCGCCATCCCTGAGAATCTCCTTGAGTCAGAGCTTTTCGGCCATGTAAGGGGCGCCTTTACAGGCGCAATAACTTCAAAGAAGGGGCTTTTTGAAGAGGCAAACGGAGGCACGGTATTTCTTGATGAGATAGGGGATTTGAGCATTGGGCTCCAATCAAAACTACTGCGTGCTCTGGAAGATCAGGAGATAAGGCCGGTTGGCGGAACACAGAGCATCAAGGTTGACCTGAGATTTATATCTGCTACAAATAAGGATATAGAGAATGCTGTAAAAGGTGGGACATTCAGGGAAGACCTCTTTTACAGAATAAATGTTATTACCATAAAGCTTCCGCCTTTGAGGGAAAGGAAGGAAGACATAGAACTTCTTGTCAGATTTTTTATCCAAAAATATTCGAAAGATCTCGGCAAACCAGTAAACGAGATAGATAATGAGGCATCGGAGATCCTCAAAGCATATCACTGGCCCGGCAATATCAGGGAATTACAGAACATAATAGAAAGGGCAATCCTCATAGCAGAAGACGGGATTATACGGGCAGAGCATTTGCCGGAAGGCATAAAAACAGAAGGGTCGTTTATACATGCAGCCCTCGACGATAAACTCTCCATCGAGAACTACACAAAGGCGTTCATCCAGAAACACCAGAATGAATTCAATGAGCAGCAGCTTGCTGACATGCTCGGAATTACAAGAAAATCCCTCTGGGAAAAGAGAAAGAGATGGGGGATAGCAAGGCATGAATAAAATCCTCACAGTCTGCCCATATTGCGGATGCGGGTGCGGCCTGTATCTCCATGTAGAAAACGGAAAGATCGTAGGTGTATCTCCAAGCAGATCACATCCTGTAAACAGAGGAAGCCTGTGCGTAAAGGGCTGGAACGCCTATGAATTTGTTGCCCACCCAGACAGGCTGAAATATCCGATGATAAGGCACAACGGGGAATTGAAAAGATCAACATGGAATGAGGCATTAACTCTCGTAGCAGCACGCCTCGATGAAATAAAAAGAAAACATGGCCCTGACTCCATAGGCATCCTCAGTTCTGCAAAATGCACAAATGAAGAGAATTACCTTATGATGAAGTTCGCAAGGGCAGTTCTTGGAACAAACAATATAGACCACTGCGCGAGGCTCTGCCATTCATCAACAGTGGGAGGACTTGCAACAGCATTCGGCTCAGGCGCCATGACAAATTCCATAAGCGAGATTACGGATGCAAAGGTCCTCTTTGTCATTGGTTCAAACACAACAGAGCAGCATCCGATAATCGGAATGCACATGCTTGAGGCTGTTGACAGAGGCGCCACATTAATAGTTGCAGACCCGAGAAGGACAAAGATAGCAGAGTTTGCACACATACATCTCAGGCAGAAAAGCGGCACAGATGTAGCCCTTCTTATGGGTATAATGAATTCTATAGTGAATGAAGGCCTCGTGGATACAGATTTTGTGAGAAGAAGGACAGAGAACTTCGATACATTCGAAGAGGTTCTGAGACGCTATTCTCCTGATGTCGTTGAAGGGATCACAGGCGTTAAGGCCAATGATATAAGGAGAGTTGCAAGGATATATGCCATGGAAAAACGCTCCATGCTCTTTTATGCCATGGGTATTACACAACATATAACAGGCGTTGATAATGTAAGGGCATGCGCCAACCTTGTTATGCTCACAGGACACATAGGACTTCCCATGTCAGGACTCAACCCTTTGAGGGGACAGAACAATGTCCAGGGCGCGTGCGATATGGGCGGGCTGCCCAATGTTTATTCAGGCTACCAGACAGTAACAGACCCGAGGGCAAGAAAGAAGTTCGAGATGGCATGGAGAAGAAAACTCCCTGAAAGGCCCGGTCTCACATTGATGGACATGATGGAAAAGGCATACGACGGCAGCCTGAAGGCAATGTATATAATGGGAGAAAATCCTCTAATTTCTGACCCCGACCTCAATCATGTAAAGGAGGCTTTGGAAAGGCTCGAATTCCTGGTTGTTCAGGATATATTCCCTAATGAAACATCGGAATATGCGGATGTAATACTCCCGGCGTCATCCTATGCAGAAAAGGACGGGACATTCACAAATACAGAGAGAAGGGTTCAGCTTCTCAGAAAGGCAATTGAGCCAATAGGAGAATCAAAACCCGATTGGGAGATTATCTGCGAACTCTCAAACAGCATGGGGTATGAGATGAATTACAGAGGGACCTACGAGATAATGGAAGAGATCGCCCTCCTCACACCCTCCTACGGCGGAATATTACATCACAGACTACAGGAAGGATTCGGCCTGCAATGGCCGTGTCATGACATAAACCATTCAGGAACACCGTATCTTCATAGAAAGAAGTTTGCAAGGGGGCTCGGCACATTTATCACAGTTGATTTTGTTCCTCCTGATGAGCCTCCTGACAGTGAATATCCATTCATGCTTACAACAGGACGCATCTATTTCCGTTATCACACTGCAACCATGTGCAGAAGAACTGCTGTACTTGAAAGAGAAGAGCCCGAATCCTTTGTAGAAATAAATCCCGATGATGCTGAAAGACTGGGCATAAAAAACAGGTCTATGGTCAAGGTGAGTTCAAGGAGGGGCGAAATCGAGCTTAAGGCATATGTTACAAATAGAACGCCTGAAGGTATTGTCTTTATTCCATTCCATTTCAGGGAGGCTGCAGCAAACATCCTCACGAATCCTGCAACAGACCCTGCAGCAAAAATACCTGAATATAAGGTTTGCGCGGTGAGGATTGAGTCTCTCGCCAAACCCAAAAAGGTCAGAAGAATTCCTTCAGTCGATCTGGAGGCTCTGAGGATTACATGAAGAATGAGTTAATTCTTGACAAAAACAACCTCTCCTACTGGCTCAGACAGATCAGAAAGAACAGGGAGCTTATCGGTCCTCTGATGAATGACGGCAACGATATCGTCTTTAAAAGTGTTGATAGGATACATGAACTCGTTCTTGACTGTCCTGCATCTCTGCCATCTCCAAAGGAGTTTATCTTTCCTCAATACGAACCTATGCTCAGAATGCGTCAAGCATCAAACGTCAAACGTCAAGAGATAACAGACCTGTCAGACGAAACCAAAAGAGTCATATTCGGCGTAAGGTCATGCGACATCTCTGCATTGGGTCTCTTGGATAAATTCTATCTCGAAGGCCATAAAGACCCTTATTATGCAGAAAGGAGAAGGAATACCCTTTTCATATCCATTGTATGCAACGACCCTGCTCCTACATGCTTCTGCATCGGGCTCGGGACAGGGCCTTATCTTGAAAAAGGATTTGACATACAGATAACAGACCTCGGAGACAGGTATTTTGTACAAATAGGCTCTCCCGAAGGCGCTAAAACAGTAAAGGCAATGTCCTTTCTTTTCAGAAGGCCGCAGAAAACGGATTATGAAGACCAATACGAGGTCTTTCTGAGTTCAAAGGCACGGTTCCACAAAAGAATAAACCTTAAAGGAATAAGGCAGATGATCCTTGAGGAAAAAGTTAAAGACGACTTCTGGCAGTGGGTTGCCGGCAGGTGCTTTGAATGCGGGGGTTGTGTATACGACTGCCCTCTCTGTACCTGCTTTACTGTTACAGACAGGGAATATCCTTATGGCATCGAGAGGATAAGACTGTGGGATGCGTGCATGTTCAAAGGGTTTACACGCATGGCCGGAGGAGTCTTGCCCAATGAGGCAATGGTTAAAAGGACAAAGAGATGGTATTATCACAAGCTGATCCATTATCCGGAAAAGCTGGGTGGTTTCGGGTGTGTCGGGTGCGGAAGATGCACCATAACATGCCCAGGAAAGATCGATATGGCATCCATCGCAACAAAGTTAAAAGGTCTTGCCATTAGCGAGGAAGAGAAATGAAAAACAATCTGAAGAATAACAAGACGAATGCGAATATATACATACCCCTGAATGGCAAAATAGAGGAAATTACACAACTCACAGGTGATGTTAGACTCTTCAAGATAAAAACAGAAACCCCTGTTGATTATGTGCCAGGTCAGTTCTTTATGTTATCTGTCTGGGGAGCCGGAGAAGTCCCGATATCCGCGGCATCCCTGCCCAAAGAAAATGGAACAATAGAGTTATGCATCAGGAAAACAGGAGTTGTAACCTCTGCAATACATTCTTTAGAAACAGGCCAACCAATCGGATTGAGGGGACCATACGGAAATGGCTTTCCACGGGATATATCAACGGGAAGAGATGTGGTAATAGTTGCAGGTGGAATCGGCATTGCACCGCTCAGGCCGCTTATACAGCATTTTATCAACAAACCGGAGGATGCAGGAAAGGTAACCCTCCTTTACGGCTCAAGAACACCAGATGAGATTATATTCAGAGATGAAGTGGAAGAATGGAAAGAGAGCGGGATAGCAGTGGCCTTGACCGTAGATAAGGGAAATGACAACTGGAAAGGCAATATCGGTCTCGTAACAGGTCTCTGGCCTGAGGTGCAGACAAACTTCAAGAAGGCCGCTGCCTATATATGCGGACCCGAGGTGATGATAAAGGCTGCCATGAGAGACCTCTTTTTCCTGGGCATGCCTGACGAAAGAATAATTACCACCCTCGAAGCACACATGAAGTGCGGCGTCGGCAAGTGCGGCCATTGCTATATAGGCCCCCAATACATCTGCACAGACGGTCCTGTTTTTTCTTATAAAAAAATCAAAGAACGATCCATTCTGATGTAAGCATTGCATGTTATTTTAACCCGCACTAATCATCTTGGAATGCATGCATTACTGCAATTATAGCTGTTACCTGAAGTAACAAAAAAAGATACCCCATTACTTTTAGTTACAAAATTATAGCCCGCAACTTTTATCGGTCATGGCAAATCCTTTATTTAAGCCATTCTTAAAACAAGAAGACTGGTATTTTATTTGCTAACAATTAATTCCTTGGGGTAAGAACTGATGCTTATAGAAGATATCATAGGCTTTTTAAAGAATGTGCCGCCTTTCCAGTTCCTTGATGAGGCAACATTAAAGACAGTTGCTGGAAAGATTTCTATGGAGTTTTATCCAAAAAATACCCTTATTCTCAAGCAGGACGGCCCGCCAAGCGAATACCTCAGGATTATAAAAAAGGGCGGGGTAAAAGTCTCCATGGTTTCGGAGGACGGAGAAGAGGTGATTATTGATTACAGGGGTGAAGGCGATACCTTTGGTTTTCTCTCCCTTGTAGGCAAAGACAGGGTAAGGGCGAATGTAACAGCCATTGATGACACCTTATGCTATCTTTTGGGTAAAGAAACAGCCTTAAAACTCCTCGATTCAAATCCTGTATTTACAGAGTATTTTCTTAAATCCCATCTCACAAAATACATAGACAGGACTTATAAAGAAATGCACAACAAGAGCCTCTTCTACGGAGGAAGCGACCGCCTGCTGTTTACAACACAGGTTGGCGAGATAGCAACAAGAAAGGTTATTACTGTTAGAGAAGAGGCCACAATACAGGAAGCAGCTCAGATAATGGCAAAAAGCAAGATAAGCTCATTGGTGATTGTGAATGATAAGGAACTTCCTGTTGGAATTGTAACGGACAGGGACCTCAGGGAGAAGGTGGTAGCAAAAGGTCGTAATGTATCCGAGCCTGTTAAAGATATCATGAGCCTGCCCCTCATAAGGGTAGATTACAGGGATTATTGTTTTGAAGCTGTTCTGAAGATGATAAGGCATAATGTTCATCATATCCTTGTTATTAAGGACGGGAACCTTGAAGGCGTTCTTACAAATCACGACCTGATGCTCCTTCAGGGCAAATCCCCCTATCCTTTGCAAAGGACATAGAGAACCAGCAGACCATAGAGGGTCTCATTCCAGTATCCGGAAAAATAAGCAAGATAGTCGGCCTGCTTCTTCATGAAGGCGCAAAAGCGAGCAACATCACAAAGATTATAACAGAGTTAAATGACAGGCTTGTTAGGAAGGTATTGGAGATCTCCGAGAAGAAATATGGACAGCCTCCAGTCCCTTATTGCTGGATAGCATTCGGCAGCGAGGGTCGCAAAGAACAGACATTTAAAACAGATCAGGACAATGCAATTATATATGCTGATACAACACCTGAGGAAGAAGACAGGGTAAAGAAATATTTCTCTGACTTTACCATATTTGTACGGGACAGCCTTATAAAGTGCGGTTTTCCTTTATGCCCTGCTGATTATATGGCGAGCAACCCAAAGTGGTGCCAGCCTCTGAAGGTATGGAAAAAATACTTCTCAAATTGGATATCAACACCCACTGCCGATGCCGTATTAAATTCTGTAACCTTTTTTGATTTCAGGCCTGTTTACGGCGAAACAGAGCTCTCTGACACCTTAAGGGATTTTCTGATATCAATGCTCAAAGGCCAGAAGGTCTTTTTGGGGTATCTGGCAAATATGGCCATAAAGAACAGGCCTCCCATCGGTTTTTTGAAGACATTTGTGGTGGAAAAGAGCGGCGAACACAAGGACGAACTCAATCTTAAGGTAAAAGGCATCGCCCCGCTGATAGACATTGTGAGGCTCTTTGCCCTCGAAAAGGGAATAAAGGAGACATCCACCCTCGAAAGGATAAATGTATTAAGAGACAAACATACCATGGTGCAGGAGTATGCGGATGAACTTGAGCAGGCATTTGAATTCATCATGCTCCTAAGGATCCAGAACCAGTATGAACAGATAAAGACAGGCAGGACTCCGGACAATTTCATAAACCCGAACAAATTGAGCAACCTCGAAAAAAAGAGCTTGAAAGAGGCATTTCATCTTATATCAGAAATTCAGGACATGATAATAGAGCTCTATAAGTCAATGATATGGTGAGAACATGCTGAGTTTAATGAAGAAAAAAAAGATGCCTATAGAGAGGCAAAAACCCATCAAGGAATTGAATTATGTTGTTGTTGATACAGAACTCACAGGACTTGATGAGAGACGCGATTCGATTATTTCCATCGGGGCCATAAAAATGCACGGCGGGAGAATAGAGATGGGGAATACATTTTACAGACTCGTTAAACCCAGGACAGCAATTTCCAGAGAAAGCATAATTGTGCATGAAATAACCCCATCGGAGGTTATGGGGGAAGAGGAAATAGAGAGGGTGCTTTCCGACTTCCTCGGATTTTGCGGTAATGATATGATTGTCGGCCATTTCACATCCATAGACCTGAGTTTTATAAACAGGGAAGTGAAAAGGGTCTACGGCTCGCCTATACAGAATCCTGTCCTTGATACATTTGTCATTTACGAATGGCTCAGGGCAAGGGGACAAATAGCATGCCCGCAGCATTATAAATTATATGAGATAGCAAAGTGCCTCGGAGTCCCTGTCAATGGCGCCCATAACGCAATAATGGATGCCTTTACCACTGCACAGATTTTTCAGAAGTTCATACCCATGCTCATTGCGGCCGGGATAGAAAAAACAGAAGACCTTTTGAGAGTGGGAAATCCCTTAAGAGGAGGTGAGAGGCTGAGGGTAACAAGTGAGATAAGCAATTTTTAAAGTCGGTAAAAAAACAAAAAATGAGGAGGAAAAGACTATGACGGAAAAAACTGCACATGAGATCATGGAGGATGCCGATTTCAAGTCGCTGGCAAGTCAGAAGAACTCCATATCGGTTGTTCTGGCGATACTTGAGCTGTTCCTTTATTTCGGATTTATAGCCCTCATTGCCTATAACAAGCCATTCCTGTCTTCCAAACTATCAGGGGCAATCACCGTAGGCATCCCCATAGCTGTAGGCACCATCGTTCTTTCATGGGTGCTTACAGGGATTTATGTTCGCTGGGCAAACACAAAATACGACCTTTTAGTCAGGAAGATTAAAGAAAAGGTAGGAGGTTAATCATGCAGACCACTATAGGACAGGTACACGCAACATCAATACTGTTTTTTATCCTCTTTGTTGCCGTCACCCTCGGCATTACATACTGGGCAGCAAAGAGAACGAGGACAACGAAGGAGTTTTATGCAGCAGGCAGGAGCATAACAGGCTTTCAGAACGGGCTTGCACTCGCAGGCGACTATATGAGTGCTGCATCATTCCTCGGAATAGCAGGTCTGGTGTCAACAAAAGGTTATGACGGCCTCATTTATTCGGTGGGATGGCTTGTGGGATGGCCTATTGTCATGTTTCTTATTGCAGAGCCATTGAGAAACTTGGGCAAATATACCTTTGCTGATGTCGTTGCCTACAGGCTAAACCAGAGGCCCATAAGAGCCGCTGCTGCTGCTGGCTCTTTGGTCACTGTTTTGTTTTATCTGATAGCGCAGATGGTGGGTGCAGGAACCCTTATCAAACTTATGTTCGGTCTGCCTTATGAGGTTGCCATTGTAGTGGTTGGTACGTTGATGATAGCTTATGTCCTCTTTGGCGGAATGCTCGCAACCACATGGGTTCAGATTATAAAGGCAGTGTTGCTTTTAGGAGGCGCAACCCTTCTTGTTATCCTTACCCTTTCCCAGTTCGGCTTCAGTTATGGAGAGCTATTCGGCCAGGCGGAAAAACTTTATACGGCTAAATTCCTTGAGCCGGGTGGTCTTATTACCAGTCCGCTGGAGGCATTCTCACTGGGACTCGCCCTTATGTTCGGTACTGCCGGACTCCCCCATATACTCATGAGGTTCTATACAGTTCCTGATGCAAAGGAGGCAAGGAAGTCGGTGTTTTATGCAACAGGGTTTATCGGTTATTTCTATATCCTTACAGTCACAATAGGCTTCGGTGCAGCAGTGCTTGTAGGACAAAAGATTATCATGGGAATAGACAAGGGCGGCAATATGGCAGCACCCCTTCTTGCAGAGGCCCTCGGAGGAACTGCATTTCTCGGATTCTTAGCTGCTGTCGCATTTGCCACAATCTTAGCAGTTGTTGCAGGGTTGACCCTTGCCGGAGCATCTGCCCTTTCTCATGATTTGTACGTCGGTGTTATAAGACGCGGTGTTTCTGCTGAGAAGGAAGAGGTCAAGGTTGCAAAGATTGCCACCCTCTGCCTCGGCGTTGCCGCTATTTTGCTTGGAATCCTCTTTAAGGGACAGAACGTTGCCTTTATGGTGGGACTTGCCTTTGCAGTTGCATGCAGTGCCAACTTCCCGGCCCTACTGTTGTCCATTACATGGAAGAAATTCACAACAAAAGGTGCGGTGGCAAGCATATATACAGGCCTTGTGCTTGCAGTAAGTCTTATAATATTGAGCCCTACTGTATGGGTTGATGTATTTCACGCAAAGGAAAAAGCTGCAGTAGAAAAACAAATAAAAGACCTTGAGACCCAGTCAAAGCCAAAAATAGAGGCTCTCGAAGAAGAAGGCAAGACAGTAGAGGCAGCCCAGGAAAAGGCACAATTGGAGACAAAAACAAAGGAATTAAAGGCTTCAATGCCAAAGGCTATTTTCCCGATGAAAAATCCGGCTGTTATATCAATGGGTGCAGCATTCCTGATTGGCATACTCTTATCCCTTGCGGGCAGAGAGAAAGAGGCTGAAGATAAGTTTGAAGAAGAAAAACTCAGGACATATGTGGGAATCGGTGCAGAATAATATATAATATCTAAAACTTACCATAGAGAGGAGGATTACAGGAATGTCTACTAAAGAGAGCATTGATGTTTTGATGGCGGAAAAAAGGACATTCCCGCCGGCAAAAGAATTCAGCGAAAGGGCACATATCAAGAGCATGAAGGAATACGAGCAGATATACAGGAGGTCTATTGAAGACCCGGATGGCTTCTGGTCGGAGATGGCTGAAAAGAATCTGACTTGGTTCAAGAAATGGGACAAGGTTCTTGAATGGAGCTTTGAAAAACCGGAGATAAAATGGTTTATCAACGGAAAGCTTAATGCATCATATAATTGCCTCGACAGGTTCATAAACACACCCGTAAGGAACAAGGCGGCGATAATATGGGAGATGGACGGCGGAGGTTACAGGACATACACATATCAGCAACTTTATTATGAGGTCAACAGGTTTGCCAATGTACTTAAAAAGCACGGTGTAAAAAAAGGAGACAGGGTAACCATCTATCTGCCGATGATACCGGAGCTTGCAATAGCAATGCTTGCCTGTGCAAGGATAGGGGCAATCCACAGCATAGTATTCGGAGGATTCAGCGCGCAGGCACTCAGAGACAGGATTCAGGACTGTCAGTCAAAACTATTAATCACTTCAGACAGGGGAGTAAGAGGTGGAAGATTTGTTCCTCTGAAGGCTAATGCAGACGAAGCACTCCATGAATGTCCTAATGTCGAAAAGGTGATAGTTGTAAAAAGAACAGACCCTGCTATAGACATGGAGCCGAGCAGAGACTTATGGTGGCATGATGAGATCAACGCCCCTGATATAGCAAACTATTGCGAGCCTGAATGGATGGATTCTGAAGATCCATTATTCATCCTTTATACATCAGGCTCAACAGGAAAACCAAAAGGCGTCCTTCACACAACAGGCGGATACATGCTCTTCACAAACCTCACATTCAGATGGATATTCGACTACCACGATGAAGACATCCACTTCTGCACTGCTGACATAGGATGGGTAACAGGACACAGCTACATTGTTTACGGGCCATTGAGCAATGGAGCAACAAGCTTAATGTTCGAAGGTATTCCTACATATCCCAATCCCGGAAGGTTCTGGGAGATTTGCGACAAACACAGGGTGAACATTTTCTATACTGCTCCAACTGCAATAAGGGCACTCATGAGGGAAGGAGAAAGCTGGGTCACAAAACATGACCTCTCATCTCTCCGAGTGCTCGGAAGCGTTGGAGAACCAATAAACCCCGAGGCATGGATGTGGTATCACACCCATGTTGGAAAAGGCAAACTGCCCATTGTGGACACATGGTGGCAGACAGAGACAGGAGGAATACTCATAACACCCCTTCCCGGCGCAATGACACTGAAACCAGGCTCTGCAAACAGGCCATTCCCGGGAGTAGTTCCTGCAGTACTTAAAGAAAACGGCTCACCTGCAGGTGTCAACGAAGGAGGATACCTCGTAATAGAAAAACCCTGGCCGGGAATGATAAGGGGAACATATGGAGATACTGAAAACAAGAGAGTCAAAGAGGTCTACTTCTCAAGGTTCCCCGGAAAATACTTTACAGGAGACGGAGCAAGGGTAGATGAAGACGGCGACTACTGGCTCATGGGAAGGATAGACGATGTCATCAACATCTCGGGACACAGGCTTGGTACTGCAGAGGTCGAATCAGCACTTGTCAGTCATGAGGCGGTTGCAGAGGCAGCAGTGGTTGGCTTTCCGCACGAGATTAAGGGCGAGGGCATATATGTTTATGTAACCCTCAAGGAGGGACATCAGCCATCTGATGAACTGAAGAAGATACTTGTAGGGCATGTGAGAACAGTAATAGGCCCAATTGCAACTCCTGACAAACTCCAGTTTGCGCCAGGCCTTCCAAAGACAAGGAGCGGCAAGATAATGAGGAGGATCCTCAGAAAGATTGCAAGAGGAGATGTGGAGGATCTGGGAGACACCTCCACGCTTGCTGACCCATCAGTAGTTGATGACCTGCTTAAGGGAAGATTGTAGAAACAAATCAAAAATCATTTTCAAAGGGGCGGACATTTTTGTCCGCCCCTTTTCTTTTATGATATAATTCATCACCATGAAAATTATAGAAAACAAAAAAGAAATATCAGCATTCCTTAAGCTCCTCAGGAAAAGGGCATCAGGCGTCAATCCCGAAATAGAAAAGGCAGTAAAAAATATCCTTGCTGATGTGAGGAAAAATGGAGATTCTGCAGTAGAAAAATACACCCGCAGATTCGACAAACACGACCTCCCTCTAAGGCTAAAAGTCTCTGATGTCACGAAGCATGTAAAAAAGGCAGACAAAAACGCCGTCAAGGCATTGGAATTGTCAGCCAAAAGAATATGGGATTTTCACGAAAAACAAAGGGAAAAATCATGGTCTTTTAAGAAAGATGGTGCATTGCTTGGACAGATAATCAGGCCTATAGAAAGGGCAGGCGTGTATGTTCCCGGAGGAAAGGCATCTTATCCCTCAACAGTGTTAATGAATGTCATCCCGGCGCAGGTAGCAGGTGTTAAAAATATATGCTTATGTGTTCCCACGCCTAACGGAGAAACAAATCCTTATGTTATGGCAGCAATCGAGATGCTCGGCGTTAAAGAGATTTACAGGATTGGAGGCGCTCAGGCAGTCGGCGCTATGGCATACGGCGCAGAGAGCATAAAAAAAGTGGATAAGATAGTCGGCCCCGGAAATATCTATGTTGCCCTCGCAAAAAAAATGGTCTTTGGAGAAGTTGACATCGACATGATTGCAGGGCCAAGCGAGATATTGATAATCGCAGATGAAACCGCAAATCCTGAATTTGTCGCTGCTGATATGCTAAGTCAGGCAGAGCATGATGAGCTGGCATCCAGCATATTGATAACAGATTCAGAAGTTCTTGCAGGCAATGTAATTCGGGAATTGAATATTCAACTTAAGGGATTGAAAAGAAAAGATATAGCAAAGAAATCATTGGAAAGATTCGGGGCTATAATCAAGACAAAGAGCATTAAAGAGGCCGCAGATATAGCAAATGAGATTGCCCCCGAACATCTTGAGATAATGACAAAAAAACCTGAAAAGGACGCTGAGATGATAGAAAATGCAGGTGCCATTTTTCTGGGACAATGGACACCCGAACCCCTTGGAGATTATTCAGCAGGCCCAAATCACACCCTTCCTACAGGCGGCACAGCAAGATTTTCATCTCCTCTTGGAGTCTATGATTTCATAAAAAGAACAAGCCTCTTGCAATTTGACAAAAAAGGGTTTATGCTTTTATCAGATACTGTAGAGGCGATTGCCGACGCAGAAGGGCTTGAGGCGCACGCCAATACAATCAGGATAAGAAGAGGAGGTGTTTAAAATGCCGGTAAACCAGACATCAAATAACCAATTACAAACAGATATAATTTCAAGATACGATATTCAAAAGAAAAAGGATCCACAGTTACAGCAAACCCAGAGGCAGCCGCAGCAGAGAGAGAATGCAGAAAGAAATAATCCATCTTCAGAGGATGTCAGAGTGACCCTGAGCAGACAGGGCAGGGCCAAAAATGCGAGCAGAACTGCAAATACCCCTAATGTGGAGACACAACAAAAAACTCAGGAAAATAAAAATATCGAATCCCAGCGAGCAGTACAGGCATACCAGAATACAAACAGGGCTGCTGAAAATACAAGTCCAGAAAATACGAGGCAGAGACAGATCAACCGCATAGTAGGTTGATAATTATATATCCTCCGCATGGTGGTTCTGAGCGGTTGTCTGTATAATCGCATCCGTCAATAAAAAAATCGCACCTTTTGCATACAAGGTTTATCAATTTTTTATTTTTTGCAGGAATATGGTTTTTAATCTCATCTCCGCATTTCAATGATCCGACAAGCATCTTTAATTCATAAGGCGTTAGGTTATTTCTCAGAATTTCATATCCATTGCAGTGAAGCTCTTCCTTGCCTTCTTTGTAGTACTTGCAGAATTCCTTGCAGATTATGTCTGTATAAATCTTATCTTTCACTCAGTCACTTCCTTCAGCCAGTTGAGATAATCCTCCGAGCCTTCAATTATTGGCAAGGCAATTATCTCGGGCACAGTATAGCTGTGCAACTCTTTAACACGTTTTTTAAGAGGCTCAAATAAATGCCTCTGGGTTTTGACAATCATCAAGACCTCAGCATCATCCTCAATCTTTCCCTGCCAGCTATATATGGAACGGATACCCTTTACAATATTCACGCAGCCTGCAACCCTTTTTTCCACAATTGTTTTTGCAATCTTTGCTGCCTCCTCTTCATTTGGTGCGGTTATATAAACAACAATCGCCTCCATAAAACCTCCATTATAAAAAGAATAATGCAATCCATATAATAATTCCGCCGGATACCGAAATAGTTATTGCATATAAGACCCTTCTGGTTTCATAGGCATCTGGCCGTAGGCCTTCAACCCTGACAATACTATGCTTTGGCACCTCTATAATGGTTGCGTTATGCGATACGGCTATTGCATTGTTCTTAACAGTGACAGCCTTCCCTGTGAGTTCTCCTTCTGCAGTTAAAACTGTTACCTGTTTATTGACGAATGACTCTTCCATGTCTACTACAAAAAGCTGATAATAACCCCAAAGGATGCATCCTATACCGATTAGCAGGATAATTCTCTTTTTGGTGATAAAATACCGTCCTTTAGCAGATAAACACATTTGTTATCTTTTGTTTTTAGCATTACCGTAGGTTTGAAAAATACAAAATCCTGATGGAATGGCGTCTTTACATTTCCTCCAAATGAGCTGTTATCACCGAGGGCAATATGTATTGTCCCTAAAATCTTCTCTGATTCGAGGATATTGTCAGGTCTTTTTGCCCTGTCGTTCGTTCCTATTCCAAGCTCTGCAATATTCCTGTTCTCATCCCTCTCATTAAGCTTTTCCCTGAGGTAATCGGCATAAGGCTCGTTTCCGATTATTTCTCTTACAACGCCTCCCTCGATGATTAAGGTTATGGGAGATTTCAGTTCTCTTGTTGGCGCCCATTCAAGAACAAGTTTGCCTTCTGCGCTGCCTTCAACAGGCGCAAGAAAAACTTCACCGGCAGGAAGATTGCCGAATGATCCGGGTTTTGTGAGTATGCCGTCATCAGATAATGCCTGCCTGTCTTTTTTTGATAGGGTAATGTGGGTGCCGTTCGGGGCTTTTATTTCTATGGCTTCTGTAGTGTTAATGATCTTCGCTATAGCCTTTGTCCTCTTTGACAATCTCTTCCAATCGACATTCATGGAGCTTTCGAGCATCGAGAATTCGAATATGGGCATGCTTGCATATCTGCATCCACAAACACGGGTTAAAAAATCCCTGAATCTCGTATGACTCGTAGAATAATTGGAAAGGGCGATTACAGCATTTACAGCAGACCTCTTGTTTTTAGAAATAATAGCCTCTGCCTTTTTTATTCCGTCATCTGTAATCCCCTTTTTTATAAGCTGGGCTAAAAGCCTGTGCCTTTTGAGCTCGCCTACAGCCTTTTGTCCAAAGGCCATGCCCCACAATTCTTCAGGAGGCTCTGCACCATGGCTTCCTGTGGCAGCATATTCATGATAGGCAATCTTTCTCGTGAATGCCTTTCCGATCTCCACTGTCAATAACGCTATATCCCTCAGTCTTTCACGTCTGCAAAGGTCATTTTCGTGTAAAACTTCCGAAGGTGTAATCCTGTCTGTAAACACGAGAACTCTCTCATCCCTTTTAATTCCTAAATTGATCTTATATATTGCCTGAATGGTCTTTGTAACCATATTATGCAAATATCAGTTCCATCTGTTCCAATCTCTCTCCGGGGAACTGGATAGGATAGTTATTGTCAAAACATGCAGTGCAGTAGTTTTCGGGATTAGGAACAATGCTCTTTAATCCCTCGATGCTCAGATATGAAAGGCTGTCTGCAGTTATGTATTTCCTTATCTCCTCGGTCATGTGGCTCGATGCGATGAGCTCCTGCCTTGTTGGTGTGTCTATCCCGTAAAAACATGGCCCAACCGTAGGCGGAGAGCATATCCTCATATGAACCTCTTTTGCGCCGCCAACTTCTCTTATCATCTTCACAATCTTTTTGCTCGTAGTGCCTCTTACTATCGAATCGTCCACAACTATAACCCTCTTACCCATCAGGAGATCCCTCACAGGGTTGAGTTTTATCTTTACCCCAAAATGCCTTATGCTCTGCTTCGGCTCTATGAATGTCCTGCCTATGTAGTGGTTTCTTATTAATCCAAAATCAAAAGAAAGTTTTCCCTCCTCTGCAAAACCAATGGCAGCAGGGACCCCTGAATCGGGGACAGGTATAACGATATCGGCATCTACAAGCGATTCCCTTGAGAGCTGTCTTCCGAATTCCTTTCTCATTGTGTTGACACATATATGGTTAAAGATGTGGCTGTCCGGACGAGCAAAATATATGAACTCGAATATGCAGAATGCCTTTCTGAAACTCTGCAATGCTTTAATGGATTGAAGGCCGTTGTGGTTTATGATCACCATTTCGCCCGGCTCCACATCCCTGATGTATTCAGCACCGATGAGGTCAAATGCACAGGTCTCCGAAGCAACAACATAAGCACCGTCAACCTGTCCGATTGAAAGCGGTCTCACGCCCATTGGGTCTCTTACGGCTATAAGTTCCGATTCCCTCAGAAAAAGGAGGCTAAAAGCTCCGGTAACACTCCTGAGCGCCTCTGCTATGCGTTCATGCGGGTTATCGTCCCTTGACCTTGCAATAAGGTGGAGGATCACTTCACTGTCTGATGTGGATTGGAATATGGCGCCCTCTGCTTCCAGATCATCCTTCAACTGCTCTGCATTAATGAGGTTACCGTTGTGGACCACTGCAATTGTACCGAGCGCGTAATTTGCAACAAGTGGCTGGACATTCTTCAGGCCGCCGCCGCCTGCTGTGGAATACCTGTTATGTCCTATTGCCAGGTTTCCCGGAAGGCGCTTTATCCTTTTTTCCGTAAATATATCCGCAACAAGGCCTATGGATTTTTCTAAATAAAGCTGCGTACCATCAGCAGAGCATATGCCTGCACCTTCCTGTCCGCGGTGCTGGAGTGCATAAAGTCCTAAATAGGTAAGGTTGGCGGCTTCAGGATGTCCAAAAACACCGAATATTCCGCATTCTTCATGAATATCGTGAAAGGCTGACTGTAAACGGATATTTCTATCCAAAGTATTCCTCTTTTACCTTTTATGTGAAATTATTTTAACATAAAACCATGCATGAATTTAAATTAAAAACAGGTTTTTCTCCAAAAGGCGACCAGCCAAAGGCAATAGAGCATCTAACCGAAGGTGTAATAAAGGGGCTCAAGCATCAGGTTCTACTGGGTGTTACAGGCTCCGGCAAGACATTTACAGTGGCGAATGTCATTGCAAATGTGAACAAACCCACCCTTGTCATTGCTCACAACAAGGCACTTGCTGCACAGCTTTACGGAGAATTCAAAGAGCTGTTTCCTGAAAACGCAGTAGAGTTCTTTGTCAGTTACTATGATTACTATCAGCCAGAGGCGTATATACCAACAACAGATACATACATAGAAAAAGACTCTTTAATAAATGATGACATCGACAGATTAAGGCATTCTGCAACCATGTCCATCCTCGAAAGGAAAGATGTAATTGTTGTGGCATCTGTTTCATGCATCTACGGAATAGGCTCTCCAGAGGATTATCTGGGGATGCATCTCTTTATCGAAGAAGGAATGAGGACAAAGAGGGATGAGTTTTTGAAAAGATTGGTTGAGATGCTCTATGTACGCTCTGATGCGGAGTTCAAAAGGGGGAGCTTCAGGGTAAGAGGTGATATCGTAGAGATATATCCGGCCTTTTCCCGGGATATGGCAATCAGGCTGGAATTTTTCGGCGACGACATAGATGCGATTCATGAATTCGATCCCTTAACAGGAGAGATAATAAAGAGGCTACAGAGGCTTACACTTTATCCTAACAGCCACTGGATCACTCCGAGGCCAAAGCTCGAAAGGGCATTGAAAGGAATAGAAGAAGAGCTCGAAGAGAGGATGAGATATTTCAGGAATAAGGGTGAATTGCTCTATGCCCAGAGGATTGAACAGAGGACAAGATTCGATCTGGAAATGCTGAAAGAATTCGGCTACTGCCACGGCATAGAAAATTATTCGAGACATTTAAGCGGAAGGCTTCCAGGTGAGCCGCCGTATACACTGATAGATTATCTCATAAGCGGGCCTTCCAATGGAGATTATCTCATGATAATAGATGAATCACATGCCACAGTCCCGCAGATCGGGGGCATGTATGAAGGTGACCGTTCAAGGAAGCAGACCCTCGTTGATTATGGCTTTAGGTTGCCTTCTGCGCTTGACAACAGGCCATTGAAGTTCGAAGAGTTTGAGCACCGCACAAATCAGGTGATTTATGTTTCTGCAACACCTTCGGAATACGAGATCGAAAAATCAGGGAAAAGGATTATCGAGCAGGTTATAAGACCGACAGGACTTATGGACCCGAAAATGATCGTGAGGCCGGTAAAGGGACAGGTAGAAGACCTCCTTGGAGAGATAAGGACAAGGGCAGAAAAAGGCGAAAGGGTTTTGGTTACAACATTGACAAAGAAGATGGCAGAGGATTTGACAGACTATTATACAGAACTCGGCGTAAGGGCAAGGTATCTGCACTCTGACATAGACACACTCGAAAGGGTTGAAATATTGAGAGACCTGAGGCTCGGACAATTCGATGTGCTTATAGGCGTCAATTTATTGAGGGAAGGGCTCGATTTGCCTGAAGTCTCCCTCGTTGCCATTTTCGATGCGGACAAAGAGGGATTCCTCCGCTCCGAGCGTTCTTTAATCCAGACAGCAGGCCGTGCAGCAAGAAATGTAAATGGAGAGGTAATACTCTATGCAGACACAATAACCCGTTCCATGAAAAAGGCGCTTGATGAGACAGAGAGGAGAAGAAAAATTCAGTCAGCATATAACAAGAAAATGAATATAACCCCTGAAACAGTAAAGAGTGAGATAAAGGACATCCTCGGCTCGATCTATGAATCCGATTATTTCACAGTGCCTATGGTAGCTGAAGAAAAGGCTGAATACGAATTGAGCGAAGATACAATAAAAAAGCTTGAAGCAGAGATGAAAGAGGCTGCAAAAAATCTTGATTTTGAAAAGGCAGCACAGATAAGGGATAAGCTGAAAAAATTGAAAGAGCAGATGCTGAAGGTAGGGGTAAAGACATAATTTTTTTCGCTCCGGACAATTTTGCCATGTTTTACGACCTTTCGCTTTTAGTCCATATTATCACAGAATACGGAATTGTGGGAATGCTATATAATTGATTTTTAGTGTTTTATCTTTGCAAAGTAAAGAAAATATGTTATAGTGATAATGAAATCAGAGGGGGAATAAGAAAGTCGGATATTATATGTTATGTGTAAGAAAGGGAATGAGATTATGGCATCTAAACAGCAATTGACGGGGATGCGAGGCGTCTATCTTGTTGCATCTGAACTATCAAGATTAGGATTTATAGCATCTCCTACTTCAAGAAGCGCTATAGGAGCTGATATTCTGGCAACAGACCAATCTTGCCAAAATACTTTTTCAGTTCAGGTTAAAACGAATGCCCGCACTTTCAATTTCTGGCTTCTTACGAAAAAGGCAAAAGAGCAGGTGTCGGGCAACCATATTTATGTGTTGGTAAATCTGCGTCATAATAAGTCGGGAGAGATGATAGAGTATTTCATAGTGCCGAGCAGAGTAATTTCTGAAAAAATGGTATATTCAAAAAATAAAAACTCGGAATGGTACGCCATAAATCTGAAAGATGTCGAAAAATACCGTGATAAGTGGTCTATTTTTGGCAAAACATGGAGTCAGTTTTGAGCAGGCATCCACTATTTTTCTGGATCCAAGAATGGTAAGCGTCTTCGACACCGAGCATAGCGAACATGAAGACAGGTGGGCTACAATTGGAATTGACAGGAACGGCAGCTTGTTGGTAGCAGTACATACTTTCCAGCAGGTGGATGCTGATTCTTACAGAATTAGAATTATTTCTGCTCGTAAGGCAACAAGAAAAGAGTCAAAACAGTATCAGGAGGAAAATAAATGAAAAAAGAATACGATTTTTCAAAAGGTGAGAGGGGTAAGTTTTATCGGCCAGATGCAGAATTATATCTACCTATTTACATCGAGCCAGCCATGATGGAAGTGCTAAGAAAATTCTCAAAGAAAAAAGGCGTTGAGGTTGCAACGATAGTAAATGAGTGGATAAAAAAAGACATCTCCATAGTAGAAACAATAACCAAGTAACACATAACAATTCACTCGTGCGGATGGTTGATAGCCACCGTAAAAAATGGGACAGCCTGACGTCCCATTTTTTGGCGAATAATGCCGGCTAAGGGTTTTAGCTCTACTTAATCCTCTTCGAAATATTCTTAAACTCCTCAGTGCCAGCAACTTTTAACAACTGGAACAAAACCGTCTCTGTGCATGTTACTACTGCGCCTGCATCGCGCATGAATTCAACGCCTGCCTTCCAGTTCTCCTTTGCCCTTGAACAAACAGCATCCCTCACAAGATGGACATGGAAGCCTTCCTTTAGAAGGCCGATGCATGTCTGAAGCACGCATATATGGGTCTCCATGCCTGTGAGTATAATACTTTTTTTGTTGAGCTTCTTTATCTCATTCAGGAAATTGGGCTCTTCGCAACAGCTAAAGGTAAGTTTCTCTATTGGTTGATAAGACGGAAGGGCATCTTTTATTTCAGCAACTGTCTGACCAAGCCCCTTTGGATACTGCTCGGTCACAACTATTGGAATATTCATCATCTTTGAAAGCTCGATAAGATGGAGGCAGTTTTTAACAACCTCCTCCCGCATCTTCATTACATTCGCAAGCCTGTCCTGAATATCGATAATTACCAGTGCGGTATTGTTTTTGTCGAGGAAAAACTTATCCATACGAACCTCCCATGAATAAAAAACAGATTATTATAGCATTCAGTAATCGTTGAAAAAAAACTTAATTTAAGGTCGTAATTTCTGTCTATTGATAAATCCACAAATCACAGATAAGGCCTCTTTTAGAGAGGCCTTATCTGTTTCTATGGTAAGTTCAGGATTTAAAGGCTCTTCATATGGAACCTGCACTCCCGGCACAGGCCATCCGGCCCTGCCCTTTTTATATATGTCCTTTGGTGCTCCGCGTGTTTTTTTGCGCGAAACCTCCCTCTCCATACAAACATCTATGGGACACTTCAGATAAATTTCAGCAAAATTCGGGATAAGCTGTCTTGCAAGCTCTCTCCATCTCCTCATGTTCCCTGTGGCATCGATAATGACATTGTGATCAAGCTCTGAAAGGGTCTTTGCAGTATAAACAATTGTACGGTATACCATCTCCCTTTCATCTTCAGAATATGTCGGTTTAGGCGTAACAATCTTCCGAAGTTCATCCATTCTGAGGATCACAAAATCAGGAAAGCGATCTTTTATGCCATCAGCAATCGTGCTCTTGCCACTTCCGGGCAGACCTGTTATCCATAAGACAAGACCTTTCATAATTTAGAGAATAGCATATTTTATGACTGATTTTGTAAGGCAGGCACTGCTATAAGACTTTAAAAAGTCCTCGTTCATGTGCATATGAGAGATAACATAAGCATCATCCATCAAGTATCCGAAGTAGTAGATGACAGATACCAGATAGAAGTTTACACAAGTGCGGCGTTTAAAGTCTTTCCGCAGCACCTGCCTTGCAAAATCCAACCATAGAATCGCTCAATTTAGGTTTGGTATTTGACTAAACTTTCTCTATAGCTGTAAAATTTCTCATGCAGCATTCTGATTTTGTCCCCCTCCATTTGCATACAGAATACAGCCTTTTGGACGGTGCAATAAAGATCGATGAGCTTGTGGAGCAGGCATCTGCCTATAAAATGCCTGCTGTTGCTATCACCGACCACGGCAATCTCTTTGGCGTCATCGAGTTTTATAAAAAGGCCATAAAAAAGGGCATAAAACCCATAATCGGCTGTGAGGTATATGTTGCCCCTAACAGCAGATTTGACAGGTCAAAGACGAATATGGACAATGGCCTTTCAGAGGAGGCAGCCTTTCACCTTATACTCCTCGCTAAAGACAGCAATGGCTACAAAAATCTTACATCCCTCGTTTCAAAGGCTTATCTGGAAGGCTTCTATTACAAGCCAAGGATAGACAAAGAACTCCTCGAGCAATACAGCGGCGGGCTTATAGGCCTTACTGCATGCCTTAAAGGAGAGGTACCCTATTATCTTCAGTATGGTCAGATAGAAAGGGCACGTGAGGCAGCCTTACAGTACAAGCACATCCTCGACCCTGAGAATTTCTTTTTCGAGATACAGCACAACGGAATGCCTGAGCAAGAGGAGACAAACAGAAAACTCATCGAGCTTTCTCAGGAACTCCATATCCCCCTTGTTGCCACAAACGATTGCCATTACCTTAAAAAAGAAGATGCAAAGGCGCATGACATCCTTCTCTGCATACAGACAGGTAAGACTGTAAAGGATGAAAAGAGGATGAGGATGTCAACCAATGAGTTCTATTTCAAATCCCCTGACGAGATGAAACAGGCATTTTACGAGACGCCAGAGGCCATATTAAACACAAGGATGATTGCCGAACGGTGCAATCTCGATTTCGTCCTCGGAAAGAGCCTTCTTCCAAAGTACGAACTGCCCAATGGCGTTTCACCCGATTCCTATCTCGAAGACTTAGCCATCAACGGACTTAGGGCTAAATTCAAAGGCAATCCTCCACAAAATTATCTTGAACGCCTTAAGATGGAGCTTCAGATGATAAGGAAGATGGGTTATTCTTCTTATTTCCTCATAGTCTGGGACTTCATAAGCTATGCAAGAAAAAACAGCATCCCTGTAGGCCCCGGAAGAGGCTCTGCAGCAGGGAGTCTTGTTGCATATTGTCTCGATATAACAGAGATAGACCCGATTAAGTACAACCTCCTCTTCGAGAGATTCTTAAATCCGGAAAGAATAAGCATGCCTGATATCGATGTGGATTTCTGCAAGGATAGGAGGCCAAAGGTTATCAATTATGTCTCTGAAAAATACGGCAGCGACCATGTTGCCCAGATAATAACATTCGGGACAATGGCTGCAAAGGCAGCAATAAGGGATGTGGGAAGGGTAATGGATATTCCCTATGCAGATGTTGACAAAATTGCGAAACTTATCCCAGGGCATAATATAAGCATTGACGATTCCCTGAAATTAGAGCCGCAGTTAAAGGAATTATATGACAGCAACCCGACAGTAAAAGAGTTGCTGGATATTGCAAAGAGGCTTGAGGGATTATCACGCCATGCATCCACCCATGCAGCAGGGGTTGTTATAGCGCCGAAACCGTTGACAGACTTCATGCCGCTTTATAAAAATCCTTCTGAAGAGACCATTACCACCCAGTTCGACATGGGATCTGTAGAGAGTGTAGGCCTTCTGAAGTTCGATTTCCTCGGATTAAAGACACTCACCGTCCTCGAAAAAACCATTGATTACATAAGGCAGCAGGGAAAGCATATAGTCCTCTCCGAGATTCCACTGGAAGATGAAGAGACTTACAGGCTTTTAAGTTCTGGAGAGACAACCGGCATATTCCAGCTTGAAAGCGCTGGCATGAGGGATATACTCGTAAAAATGAAACCTAACAGATTCGAAGACCTCATTGCCCTCGTTGCCCTTTACAGACCGGGCCCTATCGGCAGCGGAATGATTGACGACTTCATAAAGAGGAAAAAAGGAGAGACAGAGGTTGAATACGAACTGCCCCAATTAAAGGAGATACTCGACGAGACTTATGGGGTAATCCTTTATCAGGAGCAGGTTATGAGGATCGCAAACAAGATAGCAAGCTTTTCGATGGGGCAGGCAGACCTCCTCAGAAGGGCTATGGGAAAGAAAAAGCCGGAGGAGATGGAAAAACAGAAAGAGGTCTTCCTGAGCGGCGCCATTGCCAATGGAGTACCCGAGAAAAAGGCTGCAAGACTATTTGAATTGATGGCATTCTTTGCAGAATACGGATTCAACAAATCTCATTCTGCAGCCTATGCATATCTTGCATACCAGACAGCATATTTAAAAGCACATTATCCTGTTGAGTTCATGACAGCAAACCTCAGCGCTGATATGGGTGATACAGATAAGATCGTCAAGCTCATAAATGAATGCAGGAACATGTCCATAGAGATATTGCCGCCTGATATTAATGAAAGCGAAAGAGAGTTCAAGATCGTTGGAAGCTCCGTGAGGTTTGGGCTCGAGGCAGTAAAGGGGGTCGGCTCTGCAGCCATAGAGATAATTCTTCAGGAGAGACAGAACGGCAGTTTTGAATCCTTTGATAAATTCCTTTCAAGGGTGGACAACAAAAAGGTGAACAAGAAGGTTGTCGAAGGCCTGATAAAGGCAGGCGCCTTTGATTCCCTTTATCTACAGAAGTCAGATAAAAATTGTCTGTCATCTGTTTGCTGTTCTATGTCTCCTGCCTTTGCACGGGCAAAGGCAATTGATGCCTTAACGTCATCTCATAAGCCAAACGGCTTCGGTCCAGGACTCTTCGGGGACAGCGATATCGCTGTTAATGCAGTCCAGCCCTGGGATGAAACAACATTATTGAGCTACGAAAAGGATGCCCTCGGTTTCTATATATCAGGCCATCCGTTGACAAGATACAGAAAGACATTATCCAATATGGATGTTATACAACTATCAGGAGTGGAGGACAGGGACGAGCGGGCTGATGTTACAGTTGCAGGAATTATAAGCGACATGAAGACAAGAGCAAAAGAAAAGGGGATTACAGCTTATCTGAATCTTGAAGACGAGACAGGAAGCTGCGAGATGCTCGTATTTCCTGATCTTTATAAAAAGAGTGCGGACCTTCTTAAAAAAAACAATCTGATAATGATAAGAGGACAGGTGTTCAAGTCAGAGAAGGGAGTAAAGGTTATGGCGAGGGAGATACAGAGCCTTGCAGACATGGAACTCTGCACGAAATATGAAGTGGCCATGAAATGCGACAACTTTGAAGACACTGCTGAAAAGCTCAGGACAATAAAGAGATTAATGGGAGATACGCCAAACGGCAAAGACAGCATATCATTCAAGTTTTATCTTCCTGATTATTGTGTTATTATAGCTTCTAAACTCCCGCCCTGCGGCAATTTTGCAGCAGAGGCAGAAAGGATTACAGGAGTAACAGTAAAAATAAGCAGTTAAGTATTTAAGTAGTCAAGGGTTAGAAATTCTGTCCCCTTAACCCTTAACTACTAACTACTTGACTACTTAAAATATTGCGGAGATGCCATGGGTTATTACCTTGATTTTGAAAAACCATTAGAAGACCTCGAAACAAAGATTGAAGAACTTAGAAAGCTTTCCGATGGCACGGAAATAGATATAGCATCGGAAATAAAGCGCCTCGAAAAAAAGGCAAAGGAATTACGCTCAGAGATATTTTCAAATCTCACTCCGTGGCAAAAGACCATGATAGCGCGCCATCCCGAAAGGCCGTACACACTCGATTATATCGGTATGATAGTTGAGGATTTCATCGAACTGCACGGAGACAGAAGATTCGCGGATGACCCTGCAATTGTAGGGGGAGTTGGAAAGATTAACGGTATCCCTATGGTCATTATTGGTCATCAGAAAGGCAGAGGCACAAAGGAAAGGATATTCAGAAACTTCGGGCAGCCCAATCCAGAAGGATACAGAAAGGCGCTGAGATTAATGAAACTGGCAGAGAGATTTAAGATGCCTATCGTGACCTTTATCGATACGCCAGGGGCTTATCCAGGAATAGGCGCTGAGGAGAGAGGGCAGGCAGAGGCAATAGCAACAAATCTCATGGAGATGTCGAGGATCAGAACCCCGGTAATCTCCATAGTGATAGGCGAAGGTGGAAGCGGTGGCGCCCTTGCATTAAGCATTGCAGATAGACTTTACATGTTGGAGCATTCTGTATATTCAGTAATCTCGCCTGAAGGTTGTGCAGCTATTCTATGGAGAAAAGGTGGGGAGCTTACTGCCGATGACTTCTCAAGGGCAGCAGACGCATTGAAACTCACTGCCGATGATTTGAAGTCATTCAAGATTATCGATGACATTATTCCTGAGCCCCTCGGCGGCGCACACAGGGAGCCAGAAACAACAGCAAAAAGGTTAGTAGAATATATCTTGAAGTCTCTGGAACCACTCCAATCAAAAAGCCCTGCGAAGTTGATAGAAGAGAGATATAAAAAGATCAGAAAAATCGGAAGCCTTACTCAAACAGCTACTTAAGCTTGTATAGCCTCTCCAGTATCCTCACCATTGCAAGCGTATCGAGTCTGCAGTATTCAAGCAATGATGTGCGGATTTTTTCTATTTCATCAGGGTCTTTTGACCGGCACATGTGAAAATATGCATCCATTGCCATGCCTCCGTCAGCTATTTCCAATCCTTCATAGCTCAATTCAGGTATAAGCGCAGGAAGAACGGCCTTTATGGAATGCGAACCATACATTTGCCAATGATAGAGGGCTTTTCTTCTGAAAGGAACCATCAAGTCCCTTATATTTTCGATAAAAGGCACAATCCAGTCTGCATATGCAGGAAAAGCTTCGGCAAGTCCCTTTAGTACGCCTTTTTCAAAGGTTTGGTTATAGACAATTACACATGCATTGGTAGGTATTTCAGCTAAAAGCTTTTCCAATAGTTCCTTTCTTGGATCACAATTCGGAGCGGCAACATATTCAGAGTGTTTGGGATTAGCCCCTTTATTTTCAATGTAATGTAGAGAATATTGAAAGGGAATCTGCTGGTATGGTCTTGTCCCCTCATACAACGGAATAGAAGTATAGAATGTCTCAAAATCAAGAAAATACATTGGATACCACAGTGCAGAGAGAAAGTTTTCTATTTCTTCCCTTTCAACAAAATCCTTTTTCTCAAGAAATGCCTCAACATACATCCTCTGTTTATTGTTTAACTTATCCATTGGCAGGTCTTCAAAATGCACTATTCCCTGTCTATAGTATGAAAATTTATCTATCCAGTTGCTTTCTATGCTGAAAATAGAGTTTTCAGGTATATGCTTCCAGCAATGTCCCTTAAAGTCGCAATCGTAATGTTCGGAGCAATGTTTGCCAATCTCTATATCCGGCATGCTGTCCTTTAATATATCCCTCATCTTTTCAATTTCGTCTTTGATAAAGTCCTGTTTTTCTATCACAGAATCAGTTAAATCGACAATGGCAAATAGCTCATCAACCTCTATCTCCCCATTCCTCACATACTGGTTGTTTATATGGGCAAGACATACCTTTGAAACAGGAAGTCCTATGCCTTTTATGACATAATACTGAACTGCAATATCTTCAAGATGATAATCTTTAACAGATGTGGAAGATTTTACCTCGTATATTTTCCATCCTCCCTTGCCTTTGTGCAAGATATCGGCCTTAATAAATACATCATCATAATTAAATGCCGCCTCATATAATGTCGTTGCCCCTACATCAATTGTCTTCTTTGTCTTATCAATCTGCTCTGCGATTGACATCTCATCAAAAGGAATCTCTATTCCATCAGGAAATAATTTTCTGGCATACATCCCAACATCCATGCCACTTTCAAGTAGAGAATTCTGAAATTCAGGAACTTCACCCCTTAACTCAGGCTGGTATTTATGAAGATAAAGGGACTTGTAACACCTGAGCCCTCTGAGGAAAAGGGATTTACTGAGAAAAGCGTTCTTATCAAGTGTCATTATGATTAAACCTCCATTCAGGTTTGGTGTTTATAGCTCATTATAACCCATGCTGTTGCCAGCAGTGTGGCAGTCAAAACAGCCCCATTTCAATATAATCTCTCTCATCCTTCGGAAATCGATCTCTATCAGTCCAGCCATCCTCCTTCAGATCAAAGATTATGTGCTGTCTTGCCGCTTCACCTGCTTCTATTCCGAAAAGCTATATAACCTGACGGATGCCATCTTCATGGTGTCGTTTTCTTCTGTGCCTGTAGCCATATTCCTTGCTTCCGGCAAATTCATCAAGCCACTTATGGATTTCTGCATAAGGTTTTCCAAATAATTGAATGGATTCCTCACAATGTTTTTCGATAATCGGCATGGCAATTTAATAAGAAAATAAGGATTACAGAGAACACACTTTTAATGCTCCTCATTTTGCATTTTCTCGCTACACAATCACTTATTTACTTTGAAAACCTCCCTTATCTCATTTTCAAGAGACCGAGAATAAACAGGTTCGTAATGAGGGTCGGTTAAGGTAATAAGAGGTGGATTGTCTATTATGCCATACGCCCCTCTAACAACAAAGATAGAATCAACCTTCAAATCTTCAAGCAGCCTGTCTTTTGTCTCTACAGATTCAGGAAAGAAGTTCAGATCCAATTTAAAAACCTGTCCTATGCTGTCCAGTCCGCTGCAATCAACCGAAATCTGACATGAATTGTCCGGTAGTTTAAAACTATCCACACGCTCTATTTTTGCAATTGTAAAGAACTCAAGGTCAGTGCAGAACAGATAATGCCTTACATTTGAAATCTCTCCTGTTTCCATATTTTGTATAGTGCCTTCTATGATACCGCCTTTAAATCTTACTCCTAATTCTTCTTTCATGCGAACCTCCTCATATTGTTTCTCGAAAGGCGCATGGCAATTTAATCAAGAAAATAAGGATTGCATCCGGCGCATTTGTAATGTTCGTCATTTGCAAATTCGGCATCCATGTCTTTCAGTCCAAAGTTTTCTACTACTTTGCTGAGTTCAGCATTTGATTTCAGGCATGCGTCATGATAGATGCAGAACTTCTTTTTCTTCGGGAAATACACAACCCTTCCCCGAGGATGAGCATCATACGCCCTTGCCTTGAATTCCCTTTCGGTTATTGTTCTGGGTACAAGACTTTCCCAGAATTCATAATGGCTGCTGTACTGAATTGCATCTCCATAAGGCTCACCATTCGCAACAGGCACAGCATCCATTAATATCTCGTTTTCAACAAAAAAGAAGATGCCGACCTTTTTCTCTATCATGTCTTTCCATCCAAAATAAGATTTATTAAGAAAATAACATATCCTGCTGCCAGCAGTATGGCAGTCTTAAAGACTGCTCTATTATTGAGGACATTTTCAATTTTCAATTGTCAATGATTCACTGCGGATTTACCGTGACTGAAATAAAGCATTAGCCGGAGTTAGATAAAATTGTTGTATGCTCCTCTTCTGCCTCTTGTGCTTCATTTGGAGCTTCATGTTATAATTGCAAAATTGAATAGGTAGAAACTTATGAAGGTTAAGGATATTAGAAGCCATATTGAGAATTTCATCAAAATTCAAGGCATTGAAGCAAATGTTCAGTATAGTAAGCCGTGGCACTTTAATTTCCACAAGGGAGAAAAAGTACCTTTTGGGGACTGCACAGGTATTTATTTATATGCAGAGGCACTCTCTGATAACTGGAATATCCCAATAGAAAGTTGTCAGAGAGATATCTGGTATATCGGGAAAAGCGAAGGGGACTTAGGTGGCAGGGTATGGAAGCATATGGGTCTTATATATGAACCAAATTCGCGAGAGGTGTGCACCCCACGGTTTAAATACAATGATTGGCATAGCGATGCTGATGTGCCTGCTGATATCAAAAGGCAAATTGCTGATGGAGAACTGGTTGTCTATACAATTAAACTTGTCTCTGAGAAAACACTTTTAGCTTTGGCATTAGAAAAGTATCTGTTATCTATCCATGTTCGAGTCACAGGCAGACTACCTGTATTAAATAAAGATCTGTAATTTGTATAGATGCCATTTTGGACATCCCTGTTTTTCAATGATCTTTTGATTTTTTGCATAATTATACTGCTTTTCAATGTACAGCCAGATACGTCACTTGTCATTATGGATAATCTCAAAAACTTTGATTCGTCAAAACTTGGACACATTTACTATTTAAGCAGTTTGAATTATTACTCTTGGCTGATGTAAATTTTCCTGCCCTTATTCAATCAGCGAAGAAACCTGTTTCGATTATTACGGGATAAAACATAAGATAAAAAATCTCATCACCTACAAACCGCTGACTGTAAAAGCTGATAGGCAGTTTTAAACAGCCTTCCGAGGTTCATAGCTATAACTATTGCAAGCAAGACAACAAGAGGCACGAGGATAAGTTTAATCAAGCGTCTTCTTTCACGCTCATATTTTATTTGCTGTCTAAGTGCAAGATTGCGCATAAGCCAAACTAATTTCATCCGTTCCTTTTTGCCGCTTCTTTTAAATCCTTATCAACGAGCCTTTTTAATTCTTCCGGCTCACCCACATCCACATGCGGCAGCCATTGATAAATCCACGGTTTTATGCCATTGGTACCATTTACGGTAAATGTCATTTCGAGGGAACCGTCCTTGAGTTCTCTTTCTTTTTGGCTCTTATGCCATTTTTTTCTCAAGACATATGGCTTAATATCAGCGTCAAATCTTAGCACTACTTCAACCGGCTCTCCATCGACCATCGTACCGAATGCACCGGAAAGCTCGTCTTCAGGAGAGATATTCTGCGGGATGAAGTATTCATTGAGAATTTTAACTGATATTATCCTGTCAAGTGCGAATGTTCTTAACTCCTCTCTCAGATGGCAGTATCCTCTTAAATGCCAGAAGCCATCTTGAAAAAAGAGATAATAAGGGTCAACCTTACGCACTGTTTCTTCATCAGAATACAATGCCCTGTAAACGATTTCAATCCTCTGATAGTTTGTTCTTGCATGATGGATAATGCCAAGATTGGCGCCAACAAAAGCCGGCATCTCTTCGGCAGTAAGGACAATGTGCTTTGGGATGTCGGCATTCTTAACTGAAAGCTTCTCTTCTATGCTGCCAAGACTCTTCTCTATGTCAGGGCCGAAATTTTTTAGCAGTTTTTTTGAAAGAGCAAGGGTTAGGGTTTCTTCAACTGACAATTTTGGCTTTCTTAAGCTATAACCTTCGCTAAAAACATAGCTCTCTTTTTCCCTGTCATAAATAATCGGAAATCCGGCTATCTGCAAGGTCTGTATATAACGGTATATAGTCCTCTGGCTCATCTCGAGGTCATTCATTAGGGAATGCACCGTCACCTCTTCCTTACTGTCCAGTTTATTGAGGATCATAATCAAAGAGTCGAATTTATATGACATGACAGCCCCTCCATCTGAATTTTATATATACCCGCTTCATGACCTGAATTTTTCCGGATACCATTTTTTCATGCTCCAGATCTCGATTTTACGGTCTCTGTCCAGTATTATAATGTCTTCACCAACACCAATACCCACATGATTTCTGAGTTCATCACTGACAAACATCCGGCCATGATTATCTATTTTTGTCCCCTGAACAGAAGAGATGACCCTCTCGATAAAATACTCAGCATATCCCTTGGTCGGGCCGTTAAGATTTTTGTTTATCTTTTCTTTCAGACAATCCCATTCATGCTGAGAGTAGATATTTATGCAGTCGTCAAAAACATGCAGTGCTATATATACATTACTGTAGCCTTTCATCTTCACTTTATTTCTGAGCAGTTGCGGGATAATTATCCTGCCGTCAGGATGGATTGTAGAATAATAAATAAATGGTTCTTCTTTTGTCTCATTGTTTGCTTTTAAGCCTGTAGCAGAAAAGCTGGTCAAGCCAAAACCACAAAAAGCCCCCGCAATCTTTAATATATCCCTTCTGTTTAACATGCCGCACCTCCTACCTAAAGAAAGCTTAGCAGACCACATTGCCAACACCATGGCAGTGAAAATTAGGGGTATATGGAAGTTTAAATTTGATATTTATACGGTGAGCCTAATTATTACTCAAACAGGGCAGTAACAAAATCCTCGGGATCGAAATCTTTGAGGTCGTCAACTCCCTCGCCTATGCCGATAAGCCTTACAGGTATGCCAAGCTCTTTCTTTATAGCAAAGATAATCCCGCCCTTTGCAGTGCCATCGAGTTTTGTAAGGGCAATGCCTGTTATGCCTATTGCCTCGTTGAATATCTGCGCCTGCCTCAAGGCATTTTGACCTGTTGTTGCATCAACTATAAGAAGAATCTCCTGCGGTGCATCGGGTATGGATTTTTTGATGACACGGTTAATCTTTTTAAGTTCATCCATAAGGTGGCTCTTTGTGTGGAGCCTTCCTGCTGTATCAATGATGACTATATCGATTCCCCTCGCCTTTGCAGCCTCCACAGCATCAAAGGCAACGGCAGCAGGGTCAGAGCCGCTCTGGTGCTTGATTATATCCGCTCCTGAGCGCTTCGCCCATATTTCGAGTTGTTCTATTGCAGCAGCCCTGAATGTATCCGCAGCAGCAAGGATTACAGTATTTCCTTCAGATACGAATCTCGATGCAAGCTTGCCTATGGTCGTGGTTTTGCCCACGCCGTTGACGCCAACTGTAAGGATTACAAATGGCTTTTCTCCGAAGGTTACAAGTGGCTGGGATTTGCCGAGCAATAGAGCCATTTCGTTTTTTAAACAGGACTTTACATCATCTGGGTTCTTCACTTCACCAGATTTTACTTTTTCTCTAAGAAGGCTTACTATCTCATCTGTAGCCTCTGCTCCAACATCCGATGTGATAAGCACTTCTTCGATGTCTTCAATGGCTGAATCGTCAATACTCCTGCTCAGGAGTATTGACTCAACCCTCTCGACAATATTCTTCTTTGTCTTTGTAAGGCCTGATTTTAGTTTGTCTAAGAATCCCATAATTAAGACAGTAAAAAGGTAAAGGCAAAGGTAAAGAAAGGCCTTTGCTTAACCCTTTCCTCTATTTTACCTTTACCTCTACCTTTACCTTATTTGTCAGTGTTTCAAAATAACGGTAAGGGAGTTTTTCCCCTTTGTTACATGAAACTTTGTGGGCTTTAGTTGTTCGATCTTAACGAGCACAGCACCTTTTTCCTTCTTGTCTTCCTCTACCACAACATTGCCGACAAAGGATGATTCGAACTTCACGGCCTTTTCTATTTTGCTCACTGCCGGCTTTATCCTGACAACAATCCATTTTTTGCCCTCGATTGTTTCTGAAGATGCGCTGTATTTTACGGCTGTATTGAGATTCGGGATGTGTATCGAGATGGTGGACTTCTTCTTTGGCTCAACAAGAGATACATTTGTAATCTCAATGGCCTTTGCCTCTACTTTTTTCTCCTTCTCTTTATCCTTTTTTTCTTCTTTTGCCTTCTTCTGCTTCTTCGACTCCTTTAGCTCCTTTGCAGGTGGCGCTGCCTTTGCCAGATGTTTAGCTGGTGCTGTAGCAGGTTTCTTTACAGCCACTGCAGGTTTTACAGGACCGGCAGTAATTGCAAAAGATTCAGACTTGTTGTATTGAACCTCAACGACTGCTGTGCCATTCACGAACTCGGATGCGGGTATCCTGTTAGGCATAAGTGTTCCTGTACCTGTTGTAGAAAGCTGGACATCAGGTCCGACTATATTGTAATTCCTGATTACATGCCCGAGTTGGTTGTAGACTGTTATCTTTATCTTGAACTTCTGCCCTGCAACTGCAGAATCAGGGGTCGTAATTTCATACCTCTCTGGTATCGGCGAAACCACCTTTATGCCCTCGCTCATGCCTTTTTGGATCTTCCCCATTTCTGTGATGATTATGGATATATCTTCGGCAGCATCGTATCTGAGATCAAATTTTGCCTGCCCGTTTATGAATTCATACGCCGGTAACGAGGAAGGGAATGGTTTAAATTTGCCGGATGAAGTTATTATCACACCGCTCCCTGTTGTAGAATAATTTGATACGACATTGCCAAAACGGTCAACGGCGACTACGGACACTTCAAAGGGCTCGCCTGCAATAACTTCTTTGGGAACGAAGACTCTGAATGAATTCACAGGACCGTTGATTATTTCGATTTTTTCGCTTGTCCCAGAACTCCCCGTGATTAAATCCTTTGCCTCGACTATTGCAGTACCTGCCTTTTGTGATATAAGTGAGACATAGCATATACCATTTTTGAAGTCAGGGATTGCAGGCATATCGATCCTGGGTTCGGCATTGCCCTTGAATATAAGATTCATATTCTTCCCGAAAATCGGCTCTGAAACAGTGTTCCCAAAGGAGTCCTTTGCAATGATCTTTACATCGAATTTTTCACCTGCATGGGCTGTTCTCGGTCCTTTTATCACAAAAGAATTGAGTTTGCTGGGGGTTATGGTCAAATCTTTTGACAGAAGAGGGATGGGGATACCGCTCTCCTTTATAGAAAGGTTAATGGTCTCGGCGACCTTATCCAAAATGTTTATCGTTAAAGTTCCGTTTATAAAGGAGGTTGATTTAAAGGTTGCAGGGTTTATCGAGGCAGAGCCGGAAACCGTTGCATGGAACTCCTTTCCGGTCTCTCCGAAATTAGTGATAATGTTATTAAAGGCATCCACTGCCTGCAATCTTATGGAGACCTCTTCTCCGGCAACTATCCTGTCTGGCATTGAGATATTGAAGTGGTCGAATTTTCCTGGCTTTATAATGATCTCGCCGGAATGCACGAGTGAAGGAACTGCTGCTATTATGGCTATAATCAATTGCAGAAAAATGAGAAACCTCACACCGCTTTTTGTCATATAGAACCCCCTGTAAAAGGATAAATTTATTTTAAGTTTATTAACAAAAAGTATATCATAAACATCTGTAAATATATACTATTTTTAGTGTATATTGCATTTTTGCGTATAGTAGCATATTAAAATAAAATTTACCACTCCTCTACATAAGGGGGAACGAAGTCGTCCTTGAAAAAAAGAATGGCCATCTGATAGTATTAACGATGCCTGAGGAGAGTACAAAGGCAAGCTTGCTGCTAAGGGTTATAGCTAAAACGCTGGATTTTATTATTATAGCCGCAGCAGCCAAAACCATACCTCAGGTAGGGTATCTCGCCGGTCTCGTTTATCTTCTCATTAGTGACGGCCTTTTTGACGGCAGGAGCATTGGGAAGAAGATATTGCGATTGAGGGTAATATCCCTTTCCACCGGCAGTTCGGGAACTTTCAGGGACTCTGTGCTGAGAAACGCAATACTGACAGCAGCGCTCCTGCTTTACAAGATTCCCTTAGTCGGGTGGTTGTTTGTTGTTGTTATTTTAGCATTGGAATTTCTCCTGATGCTGGGAAACAAGGACGGCATGAGACTTGGAGACGATATAGCGAATACAAAGGTAATTGAGGGATAGGAGGGTTTAAGTGTTTTTTCAGAAGCTTTTGGGAATGTTTTCAAACGACCTTGCCATAGACCTCGGCACTGCAAATACACTTGTCTATGTACATGGCAGGGGTATAATCTGCGATGAGCCATCTGTGGTTGTTCTAAGAACCGATAACAGAAAACCTGTTGCAGTCGGGATGGAGGCAAAGGAGATGCTGGGCAAGACCCCTTCAAACATAATTACCATAAGGCCTTTGAAGGACGGGGTCATTGCAGACTTCGATGCAACAGAGGAGATGCTGAAATATTTCATAACAAAGGCTCACAATAGAAAGAGCTTTGTGTCGCCGAGGGTTATTATTGGGGTCCCGTCAGGCATAACACAGGTGGAACGCCGTGCTGTCAAGGATGCAGCCCATTCATCGGGTGCCAGAGAGGTCTATCTCATAGAAGAACCAATGGCTGCTGCTGTTGGTGTCGGATTGCCTGTTGGTGAACCTTCAGGAAACATGATTGTGGACATCGGCGGCGGCACTACTGATGTAGCAGTCATATCCCTCGACGGCATCGTCTACAGCAAGGCTGTCCGTGTAGGTGGGGACAAAATGGATGAAGCGATAATTGCCTACATAAAACGCAAGTATAATCTCATGATTGGCGAGAGAACGGCCGAGCATATAAAAGTGGAGGTCGGTTCAGCATATCCAACGAGCAAAGTCGAACCAATAGAGGTAAAGGGAAGAGACCTTATTTCCGGAATTCCAAAGGCTATCAATGTTACAGAAGATGAGATAAGGGAGGCGCTCCAGGAAAGTGTTAGCCTGATACTCGACACGATCAAGGTTACCCTTGAGAACACCCCGCCCGAGCTTGCAGCAGATATTGTGGACAGAGGTATTGTCCTTGCCGGAGGAGGCGCACTGCTCAGGGGATTGGATATACTGATAAGGGAGCAAACAGGGGTGCCTGTTATAGTGCCCGATGATCCCTTAACCGCAGTTGTGAGGGGGTGCGGCATGATGCTGGATAAACTGGAACTTCTCAGGAAGGTAGCCATAGCTACTAATTAATGTCAAAAGGCAAAAAGAGAATCATCATCCTGTTCTTGCTTTCTCTGATTGCCCTTATGCTGATAACATACCATCACAACAGAAGGCCTTCTGCGCTCTTCAGGATTTTATCATACCCATACGACGTCTTTAACAATTTCACTCTAAATGTTACCATGACATTCCGTGAACTCTGGGGCACATTTGAAGAGAACAAAAGGCTCAGAAAGGAACTTACTGCCGCCCTCACCGAGAAACAGCGATATGCAGAGATAGTTCAGGAGAACAAGAGGCTCAAGGAACTTCTGTCTTTAAAAGAGCACCTTCCCGATTATGTAACCACTGCAAAGGTGATAGCGCGTGGTTATGACAGGTTGCTGCATACCATGATCCTCGATAAGGGTAAAAATAGCGGCATTAAAAAGGATATGTCTGTTATTACGCCAAAAGGCCTGGTGGGCAAGATATACTCGGTAAAGGATAATTTTTCGGAGGTATTGCTCCTGAAAGACCCGAACTTTTCTGTTGCCGTCAGGCTTCAGAACAGCAGACACGAAGGAGTTATATCCGGTACAGGCCACCGGTACTGCATCCTCAAATATATACCGCCGGAAGAGGGTGTGGAAAAGGGTGAAGTGGCGGTTACCTCCGGGCTCGATGGCATTTTCCCTCCGGGGTTGCTCGTTGGCGTCGTGAGCAGTGTCAGAAAAGAAGGGATCGAATTTTTCCAGGATATAAAGGTCTTACCGTTTCAGTCCGATGCAAAAATAGAAGAGGTAGTTATTCTCGGCAAGTAATTATGAACTATGCAAAGTGGGCACTTTTTATTTTTCTAACCTTCCTCATACAGACGCAGCTTTCCATTTTCCACAGACCGTTAAGCCTCTCGATTGTACTCGTTTATTTCTTCAGCCTGAGGAGCCTTCCTCGAAGCCACAAGGCGGATGTTTATTTCGGAAGCAGGTCAGAGATAAAGAGCATGGTCTTCGGCGCCTTTGTCGGCCTACTGGAAGACATCCTATCGGGTTCGATCATAGGCCCTAATTTTTTCAGCAAGGGCTTAACCGGTTTTCTGACTATAGTGGTCTTTACCGAGGTCGTCTTTAAATGGACACCCCTTTTGGGTGTGATAACCATTGTCGTCTTTACAATGCTCGATGGAGTTTTGGTTGCAGGCTCCCGGATTATCTTTACCAGTATAAACATAAGCATCCTCGATGCATTGCAGACAATCTTAATACAAACAGTTGTCAACATACCATTTGGTATAATATTGAAGCCGAGCAAATTCCGGCTGACGGATTGATATGATTCTGAAGAGAATACAATTAGGTTCTTACATCATCATCGGGATACTGTTGATCTTATGTTTCCGCCTCTGGCAGCTTCAGATACTTGACGGAGACAAATATAAAAGACTGTCCGAGGACAACAGACTGAGAATACTAAAGACACCTGCGCCGAGGGGTATTATATACGACAGAAACGGAACACCACTGGTGAAAAATATCCCGTTCTTCAGCGTTTCCATAACCACCGACAATTTCAGGGGCATAGACACAGGTTCGCTCGCTGCACTCCTCGGTTTGACCAAAAAAGAGGTCGAAGAAAAGCTAAACAAAAAGGACAACAGCCCTTTTGTTCCTGTAAAGCTTAAACAGGGGCTGAGCTTTGGGGAGATAGCCCGCATTGAGGCAAGACGGTCTGATTTTCCGGGACTCTTTGTTGAGACAGATGTAGGAAGGGAGTATCTCTTCGGCAAGGTTGGAGCGCACATAATCGGTTATCTCGGAAAGATAACCGCGTACCAGTTAAATAACCCCGAGTTAAGGTACTTTCCACCGGATGCATTGATAGGCCAGTGGGGAGTGGAGGCATTGTTCGACAACCAGTTGAGGGGAATGCCCGGAGAGAGGATTATAGAGGTAGATGCACTTGGCAGGGAGTTAAGGATGATACAGGAAAGGCCTTCGGTTAAGGGTACAGACATTAACCTGAGCATTGATATAAACATACAGAAGGCTGTTGAAGATGCATTCGGAGAAAAGGCCGGCGCACTTGTGGCAATAAAGCCCGATTCAGGGGAGATTCTTGCGCTCGAAAGCCTCCCATCCTTTAACCCGAACATATTCTCCATGGGAATAGCCTACAATGACTGGAAGGCCATTATGGAGGATAAAAAGAAGCCCATGCTCAACAGGGCGGTGCAAAGCCAGTATCCTCCCGGCTCCACGTTCAAGATAATAACGGCAATAGCAGCCCTCGAAGAAGGCATTATAAACCCTGACACGAAAATCAATTGCACCGGCGGCATAAATTACGGGAGATGGACATTCGGATGCTGGAAAAAGGGAGGACATGGCCCGGTCGATTTTCACAGGGCAATTGTGGAGTCCTGCGATGTATATTTCTATGAACTGGGCAGAAGGCTCGGGATAGATAAAATCTATAAATATGCAACCGCCTTCGGGCTTGGAAGAGAGACCGGCATCGAACTTATACCTGTGAAGGAAAGAAAGGGTCTGATCCCAAATGCAGAATGGAAAAAAGAAAAGAAACGCCTTCCGTGGTACCTCGGCGATACTTTTATTTCAGCCATAGGACAGGGTTATATTACTGCCACTCCGATTCAGATGGCATTAATGACAGCAACCTTCGCCAACGGTGGAAAGATATATAAGCCGTCATTAATAAAGATCGATCAGTCCCCGTCAGGAATAATAAACTTAAAACCTGAAACCATAAAAATGATAAAAGAGGCGCTATCGGGTGTTGTTAATGATCCTAACGGTACTGCCCAGGGTGCAAGGTCATCCCTGACTGTTATAGCCGGGAAAACAGGGACTGCTCAGGTCGTGGGCAAGAAAAAGGGGCTGTCAGGAGAGAGGTTTATGGATCATGCATGGTTTGTTGCATTCGCCCCTGTTGATAATCCGGAGATAGCACTCTCTGTCTTTGTAGAGCACGGAGGCGGAGGGGGAGCTGTTGCAGCACCTATAGCAAAGAGGGCAATCGAGGCGTATATGAAAAGCAAAAACGGGCAAGAGGCTATAGGCAAGAGGCAATAAGTAATATATCCGGAAATATTTTTCCCGGAGCCTATTGCCTGAATTAAACATATGCTGAAAATTGACAGAAGATTAATCAAGAATTTCGACTGGATAACCTTCCTGATAGTAATCTCCCTTGCCATTATAGGGATAATGACTATTTACAGCGCAACGAGGCCTCCCCTCGGGGTTGGAGAACATCCCGACTTCTATTTGAAACAGATATTATGGCTTTTTATAAGCACCGCGGTTTTATTTGTTGTTGTATCCATAGACTACATATGGCTTTATAGAATCTCCTATCCATTATACGGCTTAGGGCTTCTCCTCCTTTTAATTGTCATCTTCGGAGGAAGAACGAGCATGGGTGCTCAGAGGTGGTTAAGCATAGGCCCTATCTCATTTCAGCCCTCTGAATTTTTCAGGATATTCTTTATACTCGTTTTTTCCTCTTATCTGACAAATATGGGTAGAAATTCTGTTGATAAGATTTCCATGAAAAGCCTTTTCATATTTGGCATACTGCCATTAATATTACTGATTAAACAGCCTGACCTTGGAACTGCAATCCTCCTTATGTCTCTATTTGTAGTACTCTCCCTTTCAAAGGGAATAAGCAAAAAGATCATAACAGTGATAGTTATTATCGGGCTTATCTCTATTCCATTTCTCGGCCACATCTTCTGGGAAGGGCTTAAGGATTATCAAAAAAATCGCCTTGTCGCCTTCATTGACCCGGACGTAGATCCTGCGGGCATAGGCTATCATATCAATCAGTCAAAAATATCCGTAGGGTCCGGCGGTTTTTTTGGCAAGGGCTATTTAAAGGGAACTCAGGGGCCATTGAGGTTTTTACCTGAAAAGCATACGGATTTTATATTCTCGGTTTTTGCAGAAGAGTGGGGCTTTGCAGGAAGCATCTTGCTCCTCGTCATTTATCTGATGCTGTTTTTAAGGGGACTGGACACAGCCATGAGGGCAAAGGATGAATTCGGGAGACTGACTGCCCTGGGTATAACCGCAATGTTTTTCGTATATTTCTGCGTGAATATAGGAATGACCCTCGGAATAATGCCTGTAGTGGGAGTACCGCTGCCTTTTGTGAGCTATGGAGGCACAGCACTTTTGAGTAATTTTATAGCAGCAGGCATATTGATAAATATCAGGACGAGGAGATTTGAATTGTTTTATCCGTAATTATGATAAAATATGCGTAAATTAAATCCGGAGGTTTATTATGAAAATTATAGAAGGAGAGCTTCAGGCAAAGGGTCTTAAGTTCGGTATCATCGTAAGCAGGTTTAATGACTTCATTACATCGCGTCTCCTCGATGGCGCAATAGACGCCCTTGTAAGGCATGGGGCAAAGGAAGACGACATAGAGGTGGTAAGGGTGCCCGGATCATTTGAGATTCCCCTCGTTGCAAAAAAGATGGCATCAAAGGGCTTATATAATGCAGTCATATGTCTCGGCACGGTGATAAGAGGTGCAACACCGCATTTCGATTATGTTGCAGCAGAGGTCTCAAAGGGCATTGCATCGGCATCCATGGAAACAGGCGTTCCAATAGCCTTTGGCGTGATAACATCGGACACCATAGAGCAGGCTGTTGAAAGGGCAGGAACAAAGGCAGGCAATAAGGGATGGGATGCTGCAATTACGGCAATAGAAATGGCACAGGTGCTCAGAAAATTATAACCTTATGAAACGGAGAAAGGCACGGGAGTACGCACTTCAATTTCTTTACAGGATCGACTTTATAAATAATAGCAAAAAAAAGGGCAATCTGTCTGAATATAGAGAGAGCCTTGAACTCTTCTGGGCAGATACGGATGAAAAAGACCCTGATACAAAGGCCTTTGCCGAGGACATAATCACAGGGACTATTGAAAACCTCAAGGAAATAGACCCATTGATTCAAAAGGTGGCAAAGAAGTGGAAGATATCGAGGATGGCGAGTATTGACAGGAATATATTGAGATTTGCCACATACGAGCTGTTATTCAGGAAGGACATCCCTAATGCCGTAACTATTAATGAGGCACTTGAGATCGCAAAAAAGTATTCCACATCAGAATCTGCAGCCTTTATCAACGGCATCCTCGACAAGATAGCAAAAGAATATTGCCAGAAATGAGATACGCTGTAATCTCGGATGTCCACGGAAATATCGAGGCACTCAAGTCTGTTTTAAAAGACATTAAAAAGAAAAAAATAACAGATATCCTCTTTCTTGGCGATGCTGTTGGCTATGGCCCGGATCCCGATGAATGCATTGCAGTCCTGAACTCCGAATGCAAAATCCTCCTTGCAGGAAACCATGATTGGGCAGTGCTCGGGCTGACAGATATCGATTTTTTCAACCCATATGCAAAGGCAGCCATCTTATGGACAAAGGAAAAAATCAGCAAAGAAAATCTATCCATACTAAAGACATTTTTAATCTCGAAAGAAATAGAAGATAAAAAGATATTCCTCGTGCATTCAACACCAAAAAAACCTGAAGAATGGCATTACATCCTGACACTGTGGGATGCAGAGGTCAACTTTCATTACTTCGACAATAAGATATGCCTCTTAGGCCACAGCCACCAGCCATTTATAATCGAGAGGATGCCTTCAGGAGAGATGTCAACATACAGAAACGAAGCGAAAATAGGCGATACAGAAAGATATATCATTAATGTAGGGAGTGTAGGCCAGCCAAGGGATGGAGACCCGAGGGCATGTTATGCGATCATCGATGATGCATCGGTGAAACTTCATCGTGTTGAATATGACATAGAAAAGACACAAAATGAGATGAGGATGTATGGACTGCCAATACCACTTATCGAAAGATTATCGAGAGGGGTTTGATTTTATCCTGTTACAGCTATGACCTCTTCAAATGTAGTGACACCTTCCAGCATCTTTCTGATAGCAACCTGCCTCAGATTAATCAAGCCGTCCGCCCTTGCAACTTCGTACAACCTATGCAATTCAACCGCATCTGACATTACATCCCTCAGCTTATCCGTGAATTCCATTACCTCAAAGATTCCTGTCCTGCCCCTATAGCCAGTTCCCCTGCATTCAAGACAGCCTTCGCCAAAAAATACCCTGTACTCTTTCGGGCCAAGCTTCAGATGCTCCACTTCTTCCTCTGTAAGAGCCCTCTCCTTTTTGCAGAACGGGCATATCTTTCTAATAAGTCTCTGTGCAACTATCCCTATTAGAGTGGATGATATCAAAAAAGAAGGAATGCCGAGGTCAAGGAGTCTTGTAATGGAAGATGGCGCATCATTGGTATGCAATGTGGAAAGGACGAGGTGTCCTGTTAGAGCAGCCTGAACAGCATTCTCTGCAGTCTCTTTATCCCTTATTTCTCCGACCATTATAATATCCGGGTCCTGACGCAGTATTGTCCTGAGCACCTTTGCGAAGGTTACGCCAATGGCAGGCTGCACACCCACCTGATTGAATTCCTCCACAACCATTTCTATGGGATCTTCTATGGTGACGATGTTCACGTCAGGAGAAGAGAGGGTCTTCAATGTGGAATAGAGTGTGGTAGTCTTTCCGCTCCCGGTGGGTCCTGTAACGAGTATAATGCCATTGGGTTTTCTTATGAAGGCATTGTACACCTGGTATTCCCTCGGATAAAAACCGATCTGATCGAGGTCCTGCATTAGTATGTCGGGATCGAATATCCTTATGACCACCTTTTCGCCGAATGCAACAGGCAGGGTGGAGACCCTCAACTCTATATCCTTTCCTTTGTGACTCGTCTTGATCCTTCCGTCCTGGGGTCTTCTCTTTTCCGCTATGTCTATCCTTGACAGAGTCTTTATCCTCGATACTATAGGCGGATGAAGGGATCTGGGGATAGTGTGGATGTAATGCAATGCCCCGTCTATCCTGAACCTGACAAATGACTTCTCCCTTTTCGGCTCGATGTGGATGTCGCTTGCCCTCTGCTCAAATGCATAATGAAGGAGGTAATCCACTGCATTGACAATATGCCTGTCTGTTGCATCCACCTCGCCGGGCAGTTTCAATTTAAAATACTGTTCGAGGTTGCCCAGTTCAATGCCTGCCTTCATCTCTGCTTCTGCTGCGCTGAGCGATGCATGGAATCCGAAGAATTCCCTCACAATCTTCATTATGTCTGTTTTAGAGCTGAGTACAAGCCTTATCTTCAGACCTTTTGCCTTTTGAAGACTCTCTACGGCCTCGAGGTTGAAAGGGTCGGCAACTGCCATGACTACAGAGCCGTTCTTATCGTCTATCGGGATAATGAGATGCCTCAATGCAAAAAGACGGGGGACATATTTTGTTACCACATCGAGATCGAGCTTCAGGGGGTCTATCTTCCTATACTCTATTCCGACTTCATCTGCAATGGCCTCTGTAATAATGTCTTCGGTGAGCAATCTTCCGTTTTTGCCGGGCATTTCGATATTGAATGATGATACGGCCTCTGCCGGAGAGACAAAATAGGTGACCCTGTGCAGTCTCCTCGAGTAGGTCGCCTCCTGATACCTTTGCAGGCGCTCCCTCTGTTTTTCTCCTTTCAGGATTATGTCATTAAACTGCTCCGCTGAAACCAGGCCTCTCTTGAGAAGGGCGCCTGCTGCGAATTCTATGGTAAGGGTATTTTTGGCTTTCATCTTGACCTGATTAAGTTTATCACAGATTCAGAGGTTATTTTTAAAGCAGCATTTTGGAAAGGAGTTCAAAGAATTTATCTGGTGAGCCGTGCAGGATTCGAACCTGCGACCCGCTGATTAAGAGTCAGCTGCTCTACCAACTGAGCTAACGGCCCACAAATATCAGATAGTTACAATACAAAAAATACTCCGCAATCGTCAAGTTTTCAGTTGCCAAAAAAGAGATTCTTGCATTATCATTTCATATCCTAATTCTAAGGAGTTTGACATGCAAAAGCTTATAAAACCATTAATCCAGAAAAATGATTCAAAAATAATATTGGTTGTCCTTGACGGAGTCGGAGGACTTCCAATCAACGGCAAGACAGAGCTTGAAGCAGCCAATACACCCAATCTTGATGCACTTGCGCGAGAGTCTGCATGCGGATTGCATGTGCCTGTTGCTTATGGAATAACTCCTGGCAGCGGACCAGGACATCTCGGAATTTTTGGATATGATCCTATAGAATTCCAGATTGGAAGGGGAATTTTAGAGGCACTCGGTCTTGGACTTGAGGTCAGAAAAACCGATGTGGCTGTAAGATGCAACTATGCAACAATTAAGAATGGAATTATTGTGGACAGAAGGGCAGGAAGAATACCCACAGAGCAGAGCAAAAAGCTCACGGAGAAATTGCAGGACGAGATAAAAAAAATCGATGATGTAGAACTTATATTTGCCCCTGGTATGGAGCACAGATTTGCTGTACTGTTCAGATTCCCGAATGACCTTGAGCCTGATGCGGGAATGCTTCCTGATACAGATCCGCAGAAAGAAGGAAAGGCTCCGTTGCCTGCTACACCTCTCTCAAAAAGCGCAGAGAAGGTGGCAAAGGTTGCCGAAAAATTGATAACCAAAGTCCATGAGATATTGAAAAGCGAAGAAAAGGCGAATTTTATTCTAACAAGGGGATTTGCTCAAATGCCCCATATTCCACCGTTTGAAGAGGCATTCGGATTAAAATCCCTTGCAATCGCAACATATCCGATGTATCGAGGCCTTGCAAGGCTTGTTGGAATGGATACCCCTGCAATTGAAGGAAGCGTTGAGGATGAGATTAAATTTTTAAAACAAAAATATAATGATTACGACTTTTTCTTTTTGCATGTAAAAAAGATTGACTCATACGGCGAAGACGGGAATTTTGAAGGAAAGGCAGCAAGGATTGAGGAATTCGATAAACTCCTACCGCAAATACTTGAGCTAAAATCAGATGTACTTATTATTACAGGCGATCACTCGACACCTGCCATGCTGAAGAGCCATAGCTGGCATCCAGTGCCTGTCTTGTTAAAGTCTCCATATGTGCTTGGCGGTTTATGTTCAGGGTTTTCAGAGCGTGAATGCACAAAAGGAGAACTCGGCATATTACCGGCAGTGAATTTAATTCCTCTGGCACTCGCAAATTCATTGAGGCTGAAGAAGTTCGGAGCATGATAGACACACATTGTCATCTTGAAATGGATGCCTTTGACAATGACAGGGAAGATGTCATAAAAAGGGCAAGGGAAGCAGGGTTAGAGGCAATTATAACCATTGGCTCTGATTTTGAGGGATGCAAGGGTGCAGTAGAACTTGCCAGTAAATATGATTTCATTTATGCCACTGTCGGCATCCATCCGCATGATGCAAAGGACTTTACAGAAGAGATATTCAATCAGATAAAGAGATGGGCAAAGGGCGAAGGGCAAAAGGCAAAGGGTAAAATTGTTGCCATTGGAGAAATAGGCCTCGATTATCACTATGACCATTCGCCAAGAGATATTCAGAAGGATGTATTCAAAAAACAACTTTACTATGCAAGGGAAATAAACCTTCCTGTTATTATCCATAGCAGAGAGGCAAAAAAAGATACCCTTAAAATCCTTGAGGAATCAGGTGTTACAAAGGGCGTGATGCACTGCTTCTCAGGGGACATGGAGATGGCTGAGAGGGTAATGAGCTTGGGTTTTTATATATCCATTGCAGGGCCGGTTACATTTAAGAATGCTGCTAAGTCAAGAGAGATAGCAAAGGCAATCCCTGATGATTATCTGCTTGTCGAGACGGATGCGCCTTATCTGACGCCTGAGCCTTTGAGGGGCAAAAGGAACGAGCCTGCATTTGTTGTTCATACAGCAAAATTCATAGCTGAATTGAGAGGCATATCCTATGAAGATATAGACAGGATTACAACTGTAAACGCAAAAAGACTCTTCGGCATTGGAGAGATGCCGGAGGCTGAAATTGCCTACAGGATAAGAGACAGCCTCTATTTGAATGTAACCAACAGGTGCACAAGCAAATGCACCTTCTGCGTAAAATTTCATACGGATTTTGTAAAAGGACATAAACTCAGGCTTGAGCATGAGCCTACGGAAGAAGAATTAAAGAATGCCATTGGAGACCCCACGGAATATAAAGAGGTAGTCTTTTGCGGCTACGGAGAGCCTTTGCTGAGACTTGATGCAGTAAAATCCGTTGCCTCATGGGTAAAGGGAAAAGGCGGCAAAGTAAGGATAAATACAAACGGTCATGGAAATCTGATCCATAAAAGAAACATTCTTCCTGAATTGCAGGGGCTTGTAGACTCAATATCAATAAGCCTCGATGCACAGGATGAGGAGACCTATAACCGCATATGCAGGCCTGCGTTCAAGAATGCATTTAATGAAGTGGTGAATTTCATAAGAGAGGCAAAGAAGTATATTCCCGATGTAACAGCAACCGTTGTTACAGCAGAAGGAGTTGATGTTGATAAATGCAGAGAAATCACAGATTCTCTCGGAGTGAAACTAAGGGTTAGAAGGCTGGATGTTGTTGGTTAGCGCACAAAAGGGACTTGCGTCTCCCTTGTGAAATCCCCCTATGTTAATAGGGTTAAGATATCTTTGATTTCCGCTTCTCCCTGCTCACTTTTTTTCAGATTCTTCCATTGAACCTTTCCAGCCTTTAGCTCGTTCTCTCCTATTATGAATGCAAATTCAGCGCCGATCCTGTCGGCCTTTCTCAACTGGCTTTTCAGGGAGGCGCCTCCGTAATTAGGCTCGACCCAGAATCCCTTTGCCCTTATATCCTCAGCAATCCTGAACCCTTCTATCTCAGCCTCTCTGCCAATAGTTGCAATAAATACCTTTGGCGCTGGATGTTCCTCTGTCCAATTTTCTTTTAATAGGGTCACGATTCTTTCCATTCCCAGGGCAAAACCTATTGCTGGCGTTTGAGGACCTCCGAATTCCTCAACAAGTTTGTCGTATCTTCCACCTGCTGCCACTGCCTTTTGCGCGCCGAGGTGTTCGCTCGTTACCTCAAAGGCTGTCCTTGTGTAGTAGTCAAGCCCCCTTACCAGATTTGGATTCAATGTATAAGGGATTTTCAGGGTCTGCAATCTAAAAATCAACTCATCAAAGTGTTCCCTGCACTCACTGCATAAATGGTCTGTAACCAGAGGCGCGCCCTGTCTGAGCTCGATGCATCTTTCGACTTTACAGTCAAGGATGCGCAATGGATTTAACTCATATCTCCTCTGACAGTCAGGACAAAAATCTGATAATCTGCTCTTGAAAAAATTTAGAAGCGCATTCCTGTAGTCAGGCCTGCATTTATCGCAGCCGATGGAGTTAAGCTCGAAATTCACTTCCTTCAAGCCTATCCCTTCGAGGAGATTCCTGAGCATGACAATAATCTCTGCATCCATTGACGGCTGGGAAATCCCAAACGCCTCCACGCCTATTTGATAAAACTGTCTGAATCTGCCTTTTTGAGGTCTTTCATATCTGAACATCGGGCCTGAATAAAAGAATTTCTGGGGCGAAGGAAGATTATAAAGGTGATGCTCAACATAACACCTCACAGCAGGAGCTGTGCCTTCGGGTCTCATAGTAATGCTCCTGCCTGCCTTGTCGGGAAATGTGTACATCTCTTTTTCTACAATATCCGTTGTTTCTCCGATGCTCCTGATAAATATGTCCGTGGATTCTATGATGGGGATTCTTATTTCCTGAAATCCATATTTCCGGAATATTGTCAGTGCTGTAGACTCCACCTTCTGCCAGATATGGATATCAGGAGGCAGGATATCCTGAATGCCCTTCAGGGCACTATACTTCACCTGATTCTTCCCCTTCCCTTTCCTTGTCGAATTCGAGCATCTTGAGATGGCTGTCTATAAGCCTCTTTATCTCCTCTTTGAAATGGCGTCTGATCCCCTTGAGGTCGACAATGTCTTCGTGTATCTTGACCACCTTTTCCTGCGCCTCTTTAATCATATTGTCTGCCTTAAGCTCTGCCTCTTTTAGAATCAGCTCTGCTTCCTTCCTTGCATTTGTCTTGTAATCTTCCACCATCTGCTGGGCAGTCATCAGGGTTTCGCGGAGGGTGACTTCCATGTTTTTGTATTCCTGAAGTTGCCCGTCTGCCCTGCTGAGTTGTTCTTTTAACGATGAATTCTCTCTGAGGAGTTCCTCAAGTTCCTCCCTTATCAATTCAAGGAAAGAATAGACCTCGTCGACATCGAATCCCCTGAGTCTCATAGGAAACTGCTTTTGCTGGATATCAAGCGGCGTGATTCTCATATTACAGCCCCTCCTTTTATTTTATAGCCCAGTTCTATCAAAGAACTTATCAAGAATTTCTGGATAAATATAATAGCAAGAATTACTATGAGAGGAGAAATGTCTATGGGACCGAGCCTCCCGCCGATGAGCCTTCTTATTGGTCTTAAAACAGGTTCTGTTACCAAGTAAAGGAATCTGACAATTGGATTGTAGGGATCCGGACTGACCCAGCTTATAATCGCAGCGATTATAATGACCCACTTATAGACATCAAGCAGTATGTCCAGCACATTTGCTACGGCTAAAACCAAATTGCCGAATATAAACATTATTCCCTCCTCATTTACTTATTTACTCGTTTTTAACCCTTTGCCAGCTCTTCTGCCCGTTTTTTGGCTGCGTGCAGTGCATCATATACTATATCTTTAAACCCCTTTTCTTCAAATACCTTAAGCCCTGCTGCTGTTGTGCCCCCCGGAGATGTTACCATTTCTCTGAGCTTTACAGGAGGCATTCCTGTATCAAGGAGCTTTGCAGTACCTATAAGTGTCTGTATAGCAAGCTCTGATGCATTGTCTTTACTTAGTCCCATTTTTCCCCCTGCTTCTATCATAGCCTCTATAAATAATGCCACAAATGCAGGCCCGCTTCCTGATACTGCCGTTACTGTATCTATGTATTTTTCTGGAAGGGTAAGCACCTTACCCACAGACATAAAGATATCCCTGACAATTGCGATGTCCCTGTCTGAAAAGCACTCGCATAAAGACATTACAGACATGCCTTCCTGAACAATAGCAGGCGTATTGGGCATTACACGGATGAGCTTTTTTGTTTTCAGTTTTGATTGTAAATATGAAAGAGTTATCCCTGCAGCTATCGAAACGACTGTTTTGTCTTCGGTTATCAGATCTGCTATTTCATCGAGGACTACTGCCATGTTCTGAGGCTTTACAGCAAGGATGATTATATTGCATGAAGATGCAACCTCTTTATTTGACCCTGTTGTTTTTATACCGTAGGTCTGCTGGAGATATTTCCTCCTGTCTTCTCTGGGTTCTGATACTAAAATATCTCTCCTGACTCCTGACTCCTGACCCTTGACTCCTTTTATAATGGCCTCTGCCATATTCCCGCCGCCAATAAAACCAATCATTTATTTCCTCCTTTAACGGCAGTGACAAGTCTTTGTTACTATTAACTCGTTACTGTCTTTTGTTACAGAAAATCAATTATTTCCTTTTCGATATCTGGATATGCGCTATCTATTTTTGCCTGGATTTCTATTGTCCTTTTCAGGGCTGTGGCAAGATTGCAGTAATGCTTTATTTCTTCTAAAGATAATGTCCTGCCCTTTCTGTCTTTCAGCCATTTTTCGCAGACCTGATAGCCGCCGACCTGATATTTCCAAACCTCTAAAGGAATTCCTTCAAAATACTGGTCATTATTTATGTAGAGTTTCCCTTTTTCATATCTCAGCTTTTCAACCTTATCATCTCCCTCACCCTGAAATCTGGCAATCGGGGTATCAATCTCCGATGATTTCAGAAGGTGAAATTCAACAAGCCTTTCACCATAGTCAGCTAATTTTTTAAATGTCTTATAACCGCTTGTGAAAGGGATTCTCGGGAAATCTATCTTTAAGAACTCTGCATATTTTGTTCTGTAAATATTCGAATACAGCACAGCATAGATATAAAAAAAGATTTCTTCAGGTGTTGGTGTTTTCTTGTATACTTTCGATAGCCTTTCAAGCAATGCCGGTAACAGATTCGGTTTTCTTACACCATACTCTGCCTGCGGCTCAAAAAACATCATAATGCTGCTTAGAGATTTCTTTTTAGGTTTGTCTTTTTGCTGATATAGATAAAGGGGGAAATTATAGGTAATTCCTTGCTGCCCAGATAAAACATGACCTTCTATAATACCATTACCTACAAAGGCATAATTATATTCGCCAATAGAATATCGCTTTGCAAGCACCAATCCTAAATTTTCTCTCATCATATGCTGCATGACTTCAGGACGAGGCATACAATGAAAACCCCGAGATTTGCCAGTGTAATATGTATATCTTATATCAAAAGGTCTATATAAAATCGGAACTATTCTTTTTTTATCTAAACCGTTTTCTTTTAAGTCTTTCTGAGCAAGTTCAACTTTCCAGTCTCTTACATCAGCACCAAGGTTATAAGCTTGACGTGCTAACTCTGTATCGAGTTTTACAAAATTCATAATAGTTTGCCATATCTCATGAGATGTCCATTTTATGGTCAAGTTGTCCCTTGCCGTAACAATACCGACACTATTTACAGGGAAAATATCAGTAATCTTAGGATACTTTTCGTATTGTTTTAAAAGTCCTTCATCTCTCGGTATAAAAAGATAAAACTCAGACTTAGGCTTGATTGTCTTCCACTTTGTTGTTTTAACATCGTGTTTGTTAAGCCATGCATATTTGTCTTCTCTGATACCCCACAGTTCCGAATGTGAAATCTTACACCCCTCTTTTGTTGTCATGCCGGCTTGTCCGGCATCCTTCTTTAAGAAAGATTCCTGACGAGCGGGAATGACAGATGCACCGTCTTTTTTCTTGATAAACAGCGCAATAGCAACGCCTTGTTGAATGTCAAAGACATTTTCATCTTTACTGCCATCAGGGCATTTTTCTTTCTTTAGACTGTTTCCGTGAAGGTCGAGCAGATATATTTCATCAAAGCTCTTCATCAAAGACTGCCTCATTCCTCTAAAGGTTGGGTTATCAAAATAACTATGATTTGTTATAAAGCCCAAAACCCCTTCGCCAGCCTGGTCAATCTTCCATTGCGCAAAGCGGATAAACTTAACATAGTCGTCCTGCAGCCATTTTGGATTTTTCTCGCCAAGCGGTTTGCCGTCAACCTGAAAATAAGTTTTTATCTCTTTAGATATCCAATCTCCGATATTTGATGAGTGCCCTGAGTAAGGCGGATTGCCAAGGATAACTAAAATAGGCTGTTCTTTTTTAACCTTTCCTGCCAAATGCGATTCTTCTGAAAGTGAAACCATGCCGGGAAGTTCTGTCTGTGCAAGTTCTTCCATTTCAAGTGTATTAGTTAAATAGAGCTTGAACCTGTCGTCTGCTTGAAGCTTATATCCAAGCTCTTCAAGCAAAAAAGACATCTTCAAGTGACCTATTGCATAAGGAGCCATCATAAGCTCAAAGGCATAGAAGTTTTTGAGTATATGTTCTTTAATAAAACCCTTTCTCTTTCCTTCTCCATATTTTGAAGTGAATTCTTCAACTGCCAGATGCGCAGCCTCTGCAAGAAAGGTGAGTGTGCCTGCTGCAGGGTCAAGGACTGTTACAGACTGACTTGCAAAACCGTCTTTTTTATCAAAATGCTCTTTCAGGATATGATGAAGTGATCGTACAATGTAAGAGACCACAGGCTCTGGTGTATAATAGACGCCTCTTTTTTCTCTTGTTTTCGGGTCATATTCTGCGAGAAAGGTTTCATAAAAATGAACAATAGGGTCTTTCCCCTTATGCTTGTTAAAATATTCATCGAGTAGCTTATAGACATCAGTGGTAGCAAGTACCTCCGAAATATCATCGATAATCCATTCCATCTGTTGCGGCAAATCGCCCAATGAGATGAACTTAAAAACATCCTTTAAAATCCCGATTGTCTTTGGAATCCTGTCATATGCAAGCTTTCTGTTAAAACCATTTTCTGTCCTTGTGCGGGCAGCAAAAAGTCCATAGGTGATAGTCTGTGAATAAAGGTCTGCAAAATCCTCTTTCGTAAGCCCGCTTATTAAATGGTCTTTAAAAACTTTATAGAAATTGAGTATATTCCCCTTGCCTTTTTTCTCTTCCTCTTCCAGTTCCTGTGCAATTACTTCATCCTTGAGGAAACGTGTCCTTTTAGCAAGCTCTATCGCAAGATTTCTGGCATCATATACTTTCGGCAAAGAGAATGAGAAAAATTTCTCAAGAAGATTTAAAAACTTTTCTTCATTTTCAACCAGAGGGACAGATTTGAGCTTATAGATATGATAAGGTCTGCCGATAAAAACCTTGTCTATCAGAGCGCCATTTCTATAGAGTCTGAATTCAAAGAAGTTGGTAAGTAATAGATTCGGAAATGTATGCAAATAACGTTTTAACTGGTCTGTTGCTTGAATCTGGTCTAAATATTCTATAGCTGGAGCTTTGGCTTCGATGTAGCCGATAATCTGCTGCTTTCCATCCCATACTCTGAAATCAGGATTCCCGGCATCTGTTTTTTTAGGAAGAGTGGTAATATAAATTTGTTTTTTGCCAACTGAAACAGCATAGCTTTTCAGGAGTTCTTCGAGTGAGGAATAGTAGCTTTCCTCTCTTGCATCTCCCCTGTTTGCAACATCGGATATGCGCTTAAAATATGTTTTCAGCATTTACCCTTTTTTCTATCGACTCATAAACCTGCTTCCTATGGATAATCCCAAATATCCAAATTTCGTTATCTACAATCTTAAATACTACTCTGTAATCTCCGACTCTCAATTTCCAGTAGCCTTTAAGTGTTTTTCTCAACGGCTCTCCATATTGATGTGGCGCTGTTGCGAGGCGGGATTCTATGGCTGTTTTAATGCGTTTTTTTATTCGCTCGTTAAGCAACGGTATATCAAGTGTCTTAACATCAGGGTGATATCTAAGTTCAAATAGCAAATCTACCAGACCTCGCTGTGTTTTAATGTCTTTGCTTTGCTAAATGTCTTCTCCCTCTTTTCTGCGAATGCAGCTAAGGCGGCATCTTCCTCTAATTCCAGAGCTTCTTTTATAAGGTCACGAACTTTTAAAGAGAGAGACACACCTTCTTTGTCTGCAAGATGTTGAACGCTTTTATAGAGGGGCATTTCAAGCACCACATTAATTCTCGGATTCTTTGTCGGCATCGCCAATCACCTCCTGTAAAAATAGTGTAACACTTATAGCACACCAAATCAATGCCCTTACTTCCTTTCTCCGAATATTGCCGTCCCTATCCTCACCATTGTTGCCCCTTCCTCTATTGCAACCTCAAAGTCATTTGACATGCCCATGGAGAGTTCGCGTAATGCGTAATGCGTAATGCGTGACGAGTTAATGTTATCTCTTATCTCTCTTAACCTCTTAAAATATGGCCTTGCCTTTTCAGGGTCTTCAAAAAACGGTGGCATTGTCATTAAACCTTCAACTTTTAAGTTTTTCAGTTTATTTATTCCCTCAAGCAACAGGGTAAGCTCATCTTTAGAAATCCCGTGCTTTGTCTCCTCTTCAGATAATTTTACCTGAACAAGAACCCTTTGTATCTTTCCTATTTTTCCTGCCTGTTTGTTGAGTTCTTCTGCAAGCTCGACCGAATCAACAGTATGAATTAGATCGAATAATTGCACTGCATATTTTGCCTTGTTCTTTTGCAGATGTCCTATCAAATGCCACTCGATATTTGAATTCGAAATTTCAAATTTCAAATCTGAAATTTTTTTCTGTGCCTCCTGAACCCTGTTTTCACCAAATACCCTCAACCCTGCATCTATTGCCTCTTTTATGGTTTCTATTCCGACTGTTTTTGTAACAGCAATGAGTTTTACTTCATCAGGGCTTCTGCCTGCACGCATTGCAGCATGACTTATCTTTTTGAGTATGTTTGATGCGTTTTCTATAAGCATTTGTAGTTATATTATTATACTATGTTATTATTTGGTATGTTTAAAAAACTCTCCTACAATCTTTCCCTTAACAGAAAACTCGTATTCATGATGCTTTTTCTCAGCTTTATCCTCATTTCGGTGCTCATGTTCCTTTACTCACAGTCAGAGCAGGCCCTTTTCAGAGAACTGGAAAGACAGACAATGGAGCTTACGAAGGCTATACAGGTGGGTGTTGAAGAGGTCACAGCATCAGGGGCTACTGATGAGGCAAGGCTTTCAAAATATCTAAAAGAACTCAATGCAAAGGGTGTTAAAGAGATATCCATAATAAGTAATGCAGACGAGATCGTGGCAAGCAGTAATCTTGCAAAGGTAGGCCAGCCCATTACCCACAAGAGAAAGGAACTCATCATCAGGGCAGAATTGGGTGAGCCTATTTCTGATGAAGGAAGCACATATAATATAATAGTGCCTGTTGTTGCAGAAAATACACAGTACGGCTATATTCATTTAAAGATAAACAAGGACGACTTCTCTAAGATTCTCAGGATTAATGCACTGAAAAGGATTATCGTAACTCTTTTTGTCTTCGGGATAGGCATTATTATGACATTAATTCTTTCCAGACGATATACACAGCCAATCCAGAATGTGGTGGATGCAGCCATGAGGGTTGCAGCTGGAGACTTAAATCAGAATATACCTGTAAAGAGCAGGGATGAAATCGGACAACTCTCGGAAAGCTTTAATTTCATGGTACAAAAGCTGCAAGAAACACGAACTCTGGAAGAAAAACTGAGAGAGGCCGAACATCTTTCGGGATTGGGACAGCTTTCGAGGAATATTGCCCATGAGATCAGAAATCCCCTGAATTTTATCAGCCTGAGCGTTGATCATATAGGCGAAAAATATCCGCCGAAAGACGAAGGGGATAGAAAAAGGTTTGACAATCTCATAAGCGGCATAAAACAGGAGGTACACAGGCTTAATAAGCTGGTAAATGATTTCCTCGATTACAGCAGACCGATTAAGCTTAACCTTCACAAAGTGATGTCCTCGCATCTCATGGAAGATGTTATGGCACTTATCTGGGCAAAGGCAGAGGCAGACGGGATAAGCATTATCAAAGATTACTCTGCTGAAGTTGAAATCAATGTTGACACAGACCTCTTTAAATCATGCATATTGAATATCATTGCCAATGCATTTCATGCAATGGAGACATCGCAAGAAAAGACACTTGCAATCAAAACAGAAATTGTCGGTAAAGAGTTTGTTTTATCCATAAAAGACAGTGGTATCGGGGTATCGCAAGCAAACCTTCCAAGGATATTTGAGCCGTTTTTTTCTACAAAGCAGAACGGTCTTGGTCTCGGATTACCCATGACGATGCGGGTTATGGAGGAACATGGCGGAAGAGTTGAGTTCGACAGCACCGAAGGCAAGGGCAGCGATGTAAAACTGATCCTTCCATTGCCAAAAGGGGGTTCATAGTTATGTCTGTAATAATCGTAATTGATGATGAACATCGTCAGAGGGACATACTGCAAACCATTCTTGAAGGTGAGGGGTATGAAGTCCATACGGCTCCTTCGGCAGAAGACGGGATCAAACTTATAAAAGCCTTAAATCCAGATGTGGTCATAACAGACCTCAAGATGGGCGGCATGAGCGGTATGCAGCTTCTGGATACCATTCCGGATGATTTGATCAAGCCTGCAGTTATTATCATGACAGCTTACGGCACCATATCCTCGGCAGTGGAGGCAATGAAAAAAGGTGCATTCGATTACCTCACAAAGCCTCTTGAAAAGGATGCCATTGTTCTCACTGTTAAAAAAGCCTCAGAGAGAATGGAGTTATTAAAAGAGAATATCAGATTACAGGATGCACTCTTTGAAAAGTTCAAGATAGAGGGAATTGTCGGTGAATCCAAAAACATGAAGGCAGCTATGGAGGTGGTCAGGAAGGTAACCCCGACCTCCGTAACCGTATTGATACAGGGGGAAAGTGGTACAGGAAAGGAGCTTATTGCACGGGCAATCCATTATAACAGTCCGCGTCGGACGGGTCCATTTACTGCCATTAATTGTGCGGCCATACCAGAAAACCTCATCGAAAGCGAACTCTTCGGCTATGAGCCGGGTGCATTTACCGGCGCTACTCATAGAAAAATAGGAATATTTGAATCATCGGATAAAGGAACCCTTTTACTGGACGAAATTGGTGATTTACCGTCTCTGATGCAGACCAAAATATTAAGAGTCCTGCAGGATAAAGAGGTCAGAAGGGTAGGTGGAAAAGACAACATAAAGGTTGATGTCAGGATAATAGCAGCAACCAATAAGGACCTCGAAAAAGAGGTGATAAAGGGTACTTTCAGGGAAGACTTGTACTACAGGCTTAAGGTGGTAACAGTTAACATTCCTCCCTTAAGAGACAGAAAGGAGGATATTCCATCTCTTGTAAGATTCTTTATTGATAAATATAACAATGAATTCGGTAAAAGGATGAAGGGAATAAGCGACAGCGCAATAAAGGCGATTATGGATTACCACTGGCCCGGCAACATCAGGCAACTGGAATCCGTTATCGAAAGGGCTGTTTTAATGAGTGATACTGACATAATAAATCTTGATGACATTAAGGGTGAATTGAGGCTTCCAACTGACAAGGGCATCTTGGATATAGAAATCCCTGAAGAGGGCATAAATTTTGAGGAACTCGAAAAAGAATTAATCAAAAAGGCAATGACCAGGGCAAATAATGTGGCAGCAAAGGCAGCCCGTTTGCTCGGCATGAGCTATAAAACATTCTGGTACAGGCTCGAAAAATTCAACATATCCTCAAAAGAGGATATGCCTTCCCAAAAGAAGAATTAGATCTAAAACCTCCACATATAATCTCATTGACAAATAAGGTTTTTTAATGTTTGCTGAATTTGGCATATAAATTGTATAATCGGGTCTGCCAAAGATTGGGGAATTCCTAAAAAAAGGGAGGTGATTAAATAGTGAAGAAGGTCATAGCATTGGTTGTAGCACTTCTTTTTGCTTTCGCAATGACAACAGTTGCATTCGCAGCAGAGAAGCCGGCAAAGGCTGACAAGGCAGCTCCAAAGATGGAGGAGAAGAAGGCCGAGGATAAGGCTGCTGATAAAGCTGACAAGAAGGAAGAGAAGAAAGAGAAGAAAGCTAAGAAGAAAGCTAAAAAAGAAAAGAAAGAAGAAAAGAAAGAAGAGAAGAAATAAATGCTTCTCCAACAAAGGGCAGGTGATTGCCACCTGCCCTTTGTTTATTACAAACTGTTGAGGAGGTTTTTAATGAAGAAGGTATTTTCAATTGTGCTTTCGATTCTCCTTGTTATTTCCATTGCAGGCGTAGCTGTCGCAAAGGAGAAGGTGAAAGTAAAACAGATAACAGGCGAAGTCGCGGCAGTGGACGCAGCAGCCAAATCACTAACAGTAAAAGGCAAAAAAGCCGAGGTCGTTATTTCAACCGATGAGAAGACCATGGTAAAAGCAGAGAAAGAGAAAAAATCCCTTTCCGATGTGCAGGTTGGCGATAAGGTGACAGTGAAGTACTCTGAAGTGGATGGGAAAAATATTGCGAAAAGCATCGAGATAAAACCCTCAAAGACAGAGAAAAAAAGCACAGAACCTGCAAAGCCGGCAAAAAAATAAACCTAAATAAATAGTGGATAAAAGGGGCGGTAATAAAATGCCGTCCCTTTTTATTTCCAGGCCTATTCTGTTTTTGACCTTTTGCTGGTTTCTGCGATAAAATACGTGCGACAACGTAGTACGATAACGCAGAAGATCGGAAGTGCGACAGTTTCCATGGAATTATTTTATTCTATATTTACTGCCATTCTATCGAACTATCGCACTGTCGAACTATATTAAGGAGGCTTCATAATGATTAAGATTGAACTGGCAGACCGTGTGAAAAACCTGCCGCCATACCTCTTTGCAGCCATTGACAAGATGAAGCAGGATGCCCTTTCAAGGGGTGTTGATGTTATAGACCTGAGCATCGGAGACCCTGATATTCCTACGCCTCAGCATATAGTTGATGCCATGAAAAAGGCAGTTGATAAGCCGGCACACCACCGCTATCCGTCATATGAAGGGATGATCTCTTACAGGGAAGCCGTAGCAAACTGGTACAGGCAGAGATTTAACGTGTCCCTTGACCCAAAAACAGAAGTGTTGTCCCTCATTGGCTCTAAAGAAGGCATTGGCCACATTCCCCTTGCCTTTGTAAATCCGGGTGATGTTGTCCTTGTCCCCTCCCCCGGCTATCCGGTCTATCCCGTAGGGACATTGTTTGCAGGAGGAGAGTCCTGCATAATGCCCCTTAAGGAAGAAAACGGCTTTTTGCCCGATTTCAAGGCAATCCCTGAGGATAAACTGAAAAGGGCAAAATTGATGTTTTTGAATTATCCAAATAATCCTACTGCTGCTGTGGCCACGGAAGGCTTTTTTAAAAATGCTATAGAGCTTGCAGTGAAATACAATATAATCATATGCCACGATGCAGCATACTCAGAAGTGTATTACGATAATGAAAAGCCAATGAGCTTTCTCAATGTGGAAGGCGCAAAAGATGTGGGGATAGAGTTTCATTCATTGTCCAAGACATACAATATGACCGGATGGAGGATCGGCTTTGCTGTTGGCAACAGAGATGTGATTTTTGGCCTCGGCAAGATTAAGACCAACCTCGATTCAGGAGTTTTTCAAGCGATTCAGGAGGCATCGATAGTTGCGCTTCAAACAGATGATTCCATTTTATCCGGCATAAGGAACATCTATCAGGAGCGCAGGGACGCGCTTTATGAAGGGCTCAAAGGGCTCGGCATCCAGATTAATAAACCAAAGGCAACATTTTATCTATGGGCAAAGGTTCCAAAGGGCTTTGACTCAACAACATTCGTTGCCCATCTCCTCGAAAAGACAGGCGTGCTCGGAACGCCCGGTGTCGGCTTCGGTGCGCCGGGAGAGGGATACATAAGGTTCGCACTCACACAGTCTGTTGAGAAAATAAAAGAGGCAGTAGAGAGGATAAGGAAAAGTTTATAGGGTTTGTTGAGTTTATCGAGTCTTTTGAGTTAAAACCCAAGAAACCCTATAAACACAACAACTCTATGAACTCAATTGTTCACATAGGCATTGGTTCGAATATGGGAGACAGACAGGCTAATTGCAGGAATGCAATAGGAAGATTGAAGGATAAAGGCATTGTCATAAAAAAAGCGTCTTCGATGTACGAGACAAAACCTTGGGGATTAGAGGAACAGCCCGATTTTATAAACATGGCTGTTGAGGCAGAGACAGGGCTTTCACCAGAGGAATTACTAAAGACGCTAAAGGAAGTGGAAAAAGAAATGGGCAGGAAAGAGACTGTCAGGTGGGGACCGCGTATCATCGACCTTGACATCCTGTTTTATGATGATATAGTAATTAACATGGAACATCTTCATATACCGCATCCGCTGCTCCACAAAAGGGATTTTGTTCTACTTCCCCTTTCTGAGATTGCGCCTGACAAGATACACCCTGTGTTGAAAAAAAACATCAGACAGCTCAAGGAGGAATTGTACAGTGCTTAAGACCCTGAACATAAAAAGCAAGGCAAAGACCGAATTCATCGATATTACAGATGACATCCATGAGGCAATTAAGGAATCGGGCGTAAAGAGCGGGATTTGTTATATATATGCGCCACACACAACAGCAGGCATTACCATCAACGAAGGTGCAGACCCATCAGTAAAAAGGGACATCCTTGCAACCCTTAACAGGCTTATCCCTTTTGAGGGTGATTACCAGCACATGGAAGGGAACTCCCCTGCCCATATAAAAGCGACCCTCGTGGGTGTATCGAAATTTATTGCGATAGAAGACGGCAAGGCACTCCTCGGCACATGGCAGTCAGTGTATTTTTGCGAATTTGACGGGCCAAGGCACAGAAGGGTTATTGTCAAGGTAGTCTAAAAATGTTTTTATTCAAAATTTGTGTCTAAAGAAAAAGAAACAGAGATCGATTTTCTCAGATCAGAGGTTAAACGGCTCAGAGAGGCCTTAAACGAATTAACCCCGTCTCTGTCTGCAATCCTCAAAAGACGAGGTTTTAGAATCTATAAGAAAGAACCTTCAGATGACCTTCTAATCCCTGAAAAAAAATTTATTGACGGATATTATGAGATGCTCAAACGATATTCCTTCAGGCTCTTCCTGCGGGATGTAATCAAGCACCAGCCACTGTTTACACTTCAGCAGGTGACGCGGTACGCAACAAAAGAGGTTACAGACGAATACATAAGCTATCTTGTCAAAACAAGACTTGCTGCACCCGAAAATAATGCCCATAGGCTTAAAAAAGGCCCTATCAAGAGTTTTGGAGAAACCCTTGAGTGGTTTGTTGCAGAGATATTCAAAAGGGAATTCGCTTCGGAGGCCGTATGGGGAGTAAAGATGAAAAGGCCAGGAATAGGCGGCGATTATGATCTCCTCGCAAAGATAGACGGCTCAATCCTTTACATGGAGATTAAGTCCTCGCCTCCAAAGCAGGTATACCAAAAAGAGGTTTCTGCCTTTTTAGACAGGGTTTATGACCTCATGCCGGAGATAGCCATATTCTTCATGGATACGGAGCTAAGGATGAAGGACAAGATGGTCCCAATGTTCGAGGATGAGCTGAAGCTCAGGTTTTCAGAGCCCCCGGAAGTTATAAGGATAGAGCGCGAGCTTTTCGAGATACAGACAGAGAGGCCAAAGATATTTATAATAAATGCAAAGGACAGCATCATAAACAACATTGAAAAGGTCTTAGCAAGATATTTCAGGAGGAGCAATGGGTGAGAATAAGGTCTTATGTATTGTATGTGCATGGAGGGCAACCTGCCAGAAACAGTTCTCCATGAAGGCAGGACAGAAATGTGCCGAGTTTGTAAGGGATGTATCGATAAAAGAGACCTCTGAGAAAGAAGAAGAAGAGAAAAAGATGGAGTGATGTTATTTAAACGGCTTAAGCCGTTTAAATAGCTTTTCCGCTTCCAGAGTATTCAGCACATCATCCTTTTCCAGCCATCCCCTTCTCGCAATAGATACGCCGTATCTCATGTAATCGAATTGATTAATTACATGGGTATCTGTTGCTATAACAATTGGTATCCCCATCTCCTTTGCCCTTTTTGCATATGTATCATTGATATCGAGCCTTAAAGGATAGGCATTTATCTCGATAGCAGTTCCTGTCTTCTTTGCAGTAGCGAATATCTCATCCATATCCACATCATATGCATCCCTTTCTCCTATAAGCCTTCCTGTGGGATGCGCTATGATGCTTACATATGGATTTTTCATTGCTGATACCAAACGATATGTCAACTGCTTTCTGGGCTGTTTAAATCCTGAATGTATGGATGCAACAACAATATCAAGCTCTTTAAGCACATCATCGGAAATATCCAGACTCCCATCGCTCCTTATGTCCACCTCAATGCCGTGGATGATCCTGAATCCCTTGAGTTTTTTATTAACTGCATTTATCTCCTTTTTCTGCTCCAGAAGCCTCTCTCCTGTTAATCCCCTCGCAATGCCGAGTCCCTTTGAATGGTCTGTTATTGCAATATATGAATAACCACGTTCTTTTGCAGCATCAACAAGCTGCTCGAATGTATGACTCCCATCGCTCCATTTCGAATGTACATGTAGGTCGCCCTTAATCTCCTCCGCAGTAACAAGTCTTGGAAGTCTCCCCTCCTGTGCTGCCTCAATCTCTCCCTGATCTTCCCTTAATTCAGGAGGGATGTATGGAAGTCCCAGGATTTTATAAATATCCTCCTCTGTTTCGCCGCCGATTTTCTTTTTGTCCTTTTCACGGAAAATGCCGTATTCATTGATTTTAAGTCCCTTCTTCATTGCCATTTCCCTGAGCCTTATATTATGCGCCTTGCTTCCCGTGAAATATGCCAGTGCTGCACCATAGGATTCTTTTTCCACAACCCTCAAATCCACCTGAAGGTCTTCATGGATTATCACAGTGGATTTTGTAGGGCCATGCATTAAAACATCTTTTACATGAGGGAGATGCACAAAGACCCTCATCACCTCTTTTGGATTATCGGATGTTGCAAGGATGTCGATGTCTTTTATGGTATCCTTCCATCTCCTCAAACTCCCTGCAAGGTCGATTTTATCAACAGGGGCTTTTTTCTTCAGATGTTCAAGAATGTCATTGGCAATGGGAAGAACCTTTCCGAGAGGCTGTCGCTCCTTGCCCCTTTTCAACATTTCTATACCTTTTAAGATATTCTCCTCTGTCTTTTCCTTTATTCCGGGCAGACCTACCAGTTTATGCTCTGAAGCGAGTCTTTCTAAATCATCGATGCCTTTGATTTTCAATTTCTCATAAAGTAATTTTGATGTCTTCGGCCCAAGGCCGGGCACTGAAAGCAGGGTTAATAGTCCCTCAGGTATTTCATGTTTAAGCTCTTCATGAGCTTGCATCTTACCTGTCTTTATATACTCCTCGATCTTCCCTGCCAGATCCTGTCCAATTCCAGGTACTTTCAGGAGTTCTTCCTTTGGAATTTCTTCGACACTCTTTGGCAGTCCCTCAATATTCTGCGCAGCCCTGCGATATGCCCTTATGCGGAAGGGATTCTCTCCCTTTATCTCCAGCAGGTCAGCGATTTCATTGAAGATTCTTGCAATCTCCTGATTTTTCATTTTACCATTCCTATTAACTCCTTAGCATTCTTGGGTGCATAACCGTGGTAGTCGTTATTGAAATAAATAAATACATCCTTTCCATCTTTCAGATAATTTTTTATCCGTTTTGCATCTTTCTTGAGTTCAATCTTTGAATAACAAGTAGCATAGCTTCCGCCTTCGCCATGCCTCCTTATGTAGACAAAATCAGAGGTAACAGGAAGGTCATCGATGAACTCAGGCCAGTCAGCCATGCACAGGCTTACATCATGTTCTTTGCATAGGTTAATAATCTCGTCAGTTATCCAGCTTTCGTGCCTGAATTCAAGGGTATTTTTTACAGGATATTTTTTAAGCAATTTAAGGAAATTCTGCAATCGTTCAATATCGATTTTAAATCCAGGAGAAAACTGCCAGAGGACAACCTTCAGCTTTTCCTTTAGTCTTAATGCCCTTTCAAAGAATAACTCAAGAGACTCTTTTGGCTCTAATAGCCTCTTTATATGTGTGATAAATCTGCTGCCTTTTAACGAGAAAACAAAATCATCAGGTGTTTCTTTGTGCCATTTGTCAAAGGTCTTTGCGAGGGGAAGCCTGTAAAATGTGACATTGAGTTCAACAGTGTTAAAGACTGTGCAATAGTATTCAAACCACTTCCTCTGGGGCAAATCAGGAGGATAGAAGTTTTCCCTCCAGTCCCAATAATTAAATCCACTGCAGCCGATCCTTATTTCAGGCATGAATAAATTGTAGCATCTTCTGGAATATATCAGAAGGCTCATATATTCCTGTCACATCTATCCATTGAATGCCTTCTTCTTTCTTAAACCATGTAAACTGCCTCTTTGCGTAATTCCTCGACCGTTTCTTCACAAGGGCTATTGCCTCTTCAAGACTGATCTCTCCATTTAGATGCATTGCTATTTCTTTGTAGCCGATGGCCTGCATAGAAGACAGTGATGAGTTAAGTTCGGACTTCGAAAAATGTTCTTCGATCATTTGAATCACATTTTTCACCTCATCAACAAGCCCCGCATTAATCATCTTATCAACTCTTTGCTCTATTATCCTGTAAAGTTCTTTTCTGTCTCTTGTAATGCCTATTTTTATAAATTCATAAGGCAATGGCTGGGTTAATAGCTGATGTAATTCTGACATTACACTGTTAGTCTTTAAACAAACTTCTAATGCCCTTATAATCCTCCTCGTATCAGTGGGCATTATCTTTGAGGCAGCCATGGGATCAAGGGATTTCAGGTATTCGCATAAGTATCCCGGCGATTCCTTCTCGATTTCAAGGAGCTCATTCCGCAAATCCCAGTCAGCAGAAGGGCCTTTAAAAATCCCTCTTGTCATTGCCTTTATGTAAAGCCCTGTCCCGCCGACAACTATAGGAATCTTACCTTCTTTTTGGAGATTCTCAATTATCAGCTGGACATTTTTTATGTATTCTCCTGTGCTGTAAGTCTCCCACGGCTCGACAATGTCTATCATGTGGTGCTTTATCATCTGTTGTTCTTTCTCAGATGGCTTTGCTGTTCCAATATCCATGTGCTTATACACCTGCATGGAGTCGGAGCTTATGATTTCAGTGTTCAGATGTTTTGCGAGAAGGATAGATACCGCTGTTTTACCAACCCCTGTTGGCCCGAGAAGGATGATTACTTTTTTCATAGAAATTATTATAATAAAAAGTTTATAATATTCGCTTAAATCCTATGTAATATAGGAGGATTTTACAAGGGAGGACAAAGTCCCCCTTGTGCTGATGGAGGTTTTTATGCTGCTTAGAGGTAAAGTATGGAGATTTGGTGATGACATAGATACAGACGCAATCATTCCTGCGAGATACCTCAACACATCCGACCCCAATGAGCTTGCCAAGCATGTAATGGAGGATGCTGATAAAGAATTTCCGAATAGAGTAAAGCCCGGGGATATAGTGGTTGCAGGTAAGAACTTTGGATGCGGCTCGTCAAGGGAGCATGCGCCAATTGCCATAAAGGCTTCTGGTATTCAGGCAGTTATCGCAAAGAGCTTTGCTCGGATTTTTTACCGAAACTCCTTTAATATCGGTCTTCCCATATTCGAGTCAGACGAGGCATCGGAGAAAATTAAAGAAGGAGATACCGTTGAGATAGATGCTGACAAAGGCATTATAAAAAACCTTTCAACAGGCGAGCAATATACAGCAAAACCAATACCTCCATTTATGCAGGAATTAATAGCTGCCGGAGGGTTAATCGAGTGGACAAAGAAAAAGATAAAGGGAGTCGCAGCATGAAAAGATCATTTGAAATTGCAGTAATACCTGGAGACGGTACAGGGCCAGAGGTTATAGCCGAAGGAATAAAGGTCCTGAATGCTGCGTCGTCGAGATTTGGATTTAGTCTGAATTTTAATAATTTTGATTTTGGAGGAGATAGGTATTTAAGGACAGGAGAAATCCTGCCTGATAGCGCCATAGACGATATGAGAAAATATGACGCCATTTATCTCGGCGCAATTGGACATCCTGATGTAAAGCCGGGGATTCTAGAAAAAGGCATTTTATTAAGATTGAGGTTTGAGCTTGATCAGTATGTGAATCTGAGGCCGGTTAAGCTTTATCCTGGTGTTGAATGCCCCTTGAAGGACAAAGGACCCGAGCATATCGATTTTGTTGTTGTGAGGGAAAACACAGAAGGGCTTTACGCCGGTGCAGGAGGAGTGCTTAAAAAAGGAACACCCGACGAAGTTGCTGTTCAGGAATCGATAAATACAAGAAAGGGCGTAGAACGTTGCATCAGGTATGCCTTTGAATACTGCAAAAAGAGGCATAAGATGAACAAGCTTACCTTATGCGGCAAGACGAATGTCCTCACATATGCCTTTGATCTATGGGAAAGGACATTTTATGAGGTTGCAAAGGAATATCAGGAGATAGAGGCGAATTATGCCCATGTGGATGCCATAACCATGTGGTTTGTGAAAAACCCGGAATGGTTTGATGTGATAGTCACGGATAATATGTTTGGAGACATCATTACCGATCTGGGTGCAATGATACAGGGAGGCATGGGTATTGCCGCAGGAGGGAATATAAATCCTGAAGGCGTTTCCATGTTTGAGCCCATAGGCGGCTCCGCACCAAAGTATAAAGGTAAAAACATTATCAATCCACTTGCTGCCATATGTGCAGGAGGCATGATGCTTGAGCACTTAGGAGAAGACAAGGCAGGGAAAATAATCGAAAAAGCGGTCATGGAAGTGACAGGTAAACACATTAAGAGCCTTGCAGCAGGAAAGATGGGATTTTCGACCACGGAGGTTGGAGACCTGGTCGCAAATTATGTGAGTAAATTGTAATTCAGGATAAAGAGAAGTAAAGGAGCAAGAGAGATGTTAAAGAAGAAAGATAAGTATGTAGTAGCTGTTGTTGGCGCTACCGGTGCAGTGGGCAATGAGATGATTGCTGTGCTGGAGGAGAGAAAATTTCCTGTAGAAAAACTCCGGCTTTTTGCATCAGAACGGTCTGAAGGAAAAACGCTCCAGTTTGAAGACAGCGAAATCCCTGTGGAAAGCCTGAATGAGGATTCATTCAAGGGGATAGACATTGCATTATTCTCTGCCGGTGCTGAACGTTCAAAAATATGGGCGCCAATTGCAGCAAAATCAGGATGTGTAGTTGTCGACAATTCAAGTCAGTGGAGGATGGACCCGGAGGTTCCACTTGTTGTCCCTGAAGTGAATGCCCATGACCTTAAGTGGCATAAGGGCATTATAGCAAATCCAAACTGCTCAACAATACAGATGGTAGTTGCATTAAAGCCAATACACGATGCTGCAAGGATAAAGAGGGTCGTGGTTACAACATTTCAGGCTGTCTCCGGAACAGGCAAAAAGGCAATGGATGAACTTTTGCAGCAGACAACAGACATGTTGAACTTCAGGGAGATAAAGTGCAATGTTTATCCTCACCAGATAGCATTTAATGTGCTGCCTCACATAGATAAATTCCTCGAAAACGGCTACACAAAAGAAGAGATGAAGATGGTCAACGAGACAAAGAAGATAATGGGTGACGAATCTATCAGGGTCACAGCAACAACGGTCAGGGTTCCTGTATTCAGAGGACATTCGGAGTCCGTGAACATAGAGACCGAAAAAAAGATAATGCCCAATGAGGTGCGATCAATACTTTCAAAGGCACCGGGCATTGTTGTATACGATGCACCCGAGAAAAATGTGTATCCCTTGCCAATCGATGTGGCCGGCAAAGACCCTGTGTATGTAGGAAGGATCAGGGAAGACGAGTCAATCGATAATGGAATAAACATGTGGGTTGTGTCTGACAACCTGAGAAAAGGCGCAGCGCTAAATGCGGTACAGATAGCAGAAGAGCTAATAAAATAATTGGAGGTGAGCCATGGCAAGCATAACAAACGGAAAGGATTTCCTATTTACTTCAGAGTCTGTTACTGAAGGGCATCCGGATAAGATCGCGGATCAGATATCAGACGCGGTGCTGGACGCGATTTTAGCACAGGACCCTATAGCGAGGGTTGCCTGTGAATGCCTTGTTACAACAGGCTTGGCATTTGTTGCAGGAGAAATAACAACAAGCTGTTACGTTCATATACCTGACATAGTCAGAGAGACGATAAAGGATATTGGTTATACAAGGGCCAAATACGGATTTGATTATGAGACCTGCGCAGTAATCACATCCATAGACAAGCAGTCTTCGGATATAGCCATGGGTGTAGATATAGGAGGTGCAGGGGACCAGGGCTTGATGTTCGGTTTTGCCTGTGACGAAACACCTGAACTGATGCCAATGACCATTATGCTTGCGCACAAGCTTACGAGGAAATTAACAGAGGTGAGAAAGAAGGATGTGCTCGGTTATCTCAGACCTGACGGCAAATCACAGGTATCCATCGAATACAAAGACGGCAAACCCTACAAGGTGCGCACGGTTGTCATATCATCCCAGCACAGCCCTGATATAACATTAAAGGAACTGAGGGAAGACATTATAGAGAAGGTCATAAAGCCTGTAATTCCTCCGGAACTTCTCGATGAGGAGAGTGTTGTTTATCACATTAATCCTACAGGGAGGTTTGTCATTGGCGGTCCCCAGGGTGATACAGGATTAACAGGCAGAAAGATTATAGTTGATACATACGGCGGAGTCGGAAGCCATGGCGGAGGATGCTTTTCGGGCAAAGATCCTTCAAAGGTCGACAGATCCGCATCCTACATGGCAAGGTATATTGCCAAAAATATTGTGGCATCAGGAATAGCAGCGAGATGCGAAATACAGCTTGCCTATGCCATTGGCGTGCCTGAGCCTGTATCTGTCTTTGTAGACACATTTGGCACAGGCAAAATAGCCGATCCAGAAATATCAAAACTCATAGTGAAAAACTTCGACATGACGCCAAAGGGCATTATCACAAAACTCGATCTGAGAAAACCAATATACAAAAAGACGGCGGCCTACGGCCATTTCGGAAGGAACGAGGAAGGATTTACGTGGGAAAAGACAGACATGGCTGGCACTCTGAAGAAAGCCGCCGGTGTATAAAAATATCAGAGGGATTTCAAAAGGGGGACGGATAGTTCCCCTTTTGCGAAAGGAGAATAGATGGCAAAACACCATGTAAAGGATCTTGGGCTGGCAAACAAAGGAAAGCTGAGAATTGAGTGGGCTGCACAAGAAATGCCTGTTTTAAAAAGCATTGCCGAAAGGTTTAAAAAAGAGAAACCTCTTAAGGGCATCAGGGTTACTGCATGCCTTCATGTTACAACAGAAACTGCGAGCCTCATGGAGACACTCAAGGCAGGTGGAGCCGAGATATCGCTCTGCGCATCCAATCCATTAAGCACACAGGATGATGTGGCAGCATCCCTTGTGAAGAATTCGGGAATATCGGTCTTTGCAATAAAAGGCGAGGACACAAAAACATATTACAGGCACATAAAAGACTCCCTGTCCATTAAGCCTCAGATAACCATGGATGACGGAGCCGACGTTGTATCCACACTCCACAAAGAAGAAAAGGCGCTTCTTAAATATGTTATCGGAGGCACAGAAGAGACAACAACAGGGGTGATAAGGCTCAAGGCAATGGCTGCTGACGGAGCCCTTCAATATCCCATAATTGCTGTTAACGATGCCTATACAAAACATCTCTTTGACAACCGCTACGGCACAGGCCAGAGCACAATGGATGGCATTATCAGGGCAACAAATAGATTAATTGCAGGCTCTGTATTCGTTATAGCCGGTTATGGCTGGTGCGGAAGGGGAGTTGCCATGAGGGCCAAAGGACACGGCGCAAGGGTGATTATCACAGAGGTTGACCCATTAAAGGCCCTTGAGGCAACAATGGATGGCTATGAAGTCATGCCCATAAAAGATGCGTCAAAGATTGGCGATATATTCGTAACAGCAACAGGTGACATTAATGTCATTTCAAAAGAGTGTTTTTCGGTTATGAAGGATGGAGCAATAGTCTGCAATACAGGACACTTTAATGTTGAGATCGACATTGAAAGCCTTCGGAAGATGTCAAAGGCAAAGAGAATCATCAGGGACTATGTGGAAGAATATACCCTCAAAAATGGCAAACGCATTTATCTCCTCGGAGAAGGCAGGCTTATAAACTTAGCTGCTGCCGAAGGCCATCCTTCCGCAGTTATGGACATGAGCTTTGCAAACCAGGCATTGTGCGCTGAGTATATGGTCAAGAATGCAAATAAGCTCCAAAAGACAGTCTATAGCGTTCCTGAAAAGATAGATAAAGAGATAGCTCGCCTTAAATTGAAGGCAATGGGCATAAAAGTTGACACCCTCACTCCTGAACAGAAAAAATACCTCCAGAGTTGGGAGATGGGGACATAATATTAACCTGGCGGGGGGCTTATGCCCCCCGTTTCTCGATTTCCCGATCTTCCGAGCTTCCGCTTTACTGTCGCACTGTCGTTCTAACAAACACAATAACCGCTTAATTTTTCAGCAAATTCTTCATCAAAATGCTTGACTGTATACCGTTTGATGGATAAAATGTTATCAAATGCAGAATAAGCGTAAAAATAAACGTTAGCCACATCATAATATGAGAGCCGAAGGCCAAAGCACAGAATTTGAAGTGAACTGTCCGCTGCCGAACACGCACAGCCGACTGAGTCAGTCGCATCGATTATGGCACCAAGTGTTAGAGACATACAATGACCATGAAGGCTTTCGGGCAAACCTTAACGCCGCAATTGAAGCTCTTCGAAACGTTACCTTTATGCTTCAGAACGAGAAACATGCAATTCCTGAGTTTGATAGGTGGTATGCTGAGTGGCGTGAAAAAATGAAAGCTGATCCTGTAATGCTGTGGTTATGCGAAGCACGAACAATTGTTGTGCATAACTCGGATTTGGAAACACAAAGCACAGCCATTGCAACTGTGCATAACAACCTCTCACTCGCGCATATTTCGTTAGAGTTGCCCCCTATGCTTCCCTTTGATACTGCCTGTGAATTGGTAGCAACCACCTTGCCAGAGCCGTTCTCAAGCAATAAGAAAGACCTTGTGTTGTCTATCGAACGAAGGTGGGTTGCAAAACAATTACCAGACTGGGAACTACTGGAAGCCCTCGCGCATGCATACGGGGTTTTATCGAATATTGTCAAAGAAGCTCATGAGCGCGCTGGCTTTCGCTTTGAATCTCGTCATTGTTCTGGCGGCAAATGCAGCATACCTACCGACGGAAGGCTACCATGTATGATAACAACAGCCGAGATTCGGACTGCGCGCATTGCACTTGCCGATGGTGCCTCGTTAGTCTGCCGTCAGCGACCATTTCAAATGAAGCGAGAACAGACCATGAAAGCAGTAAAGCGCTATGGATTTGATAAATTCAAAGTACCATTAACAGTAGAAGGTGACCCTTTTCATATAGCTGAATCACTTTTGCCTCTGGCAAAACAAATATTGCAGAAAGATAAATATCACGTTCGGATTATGTTCCTGCGAACTCCGCAGCAGTGGACAATACGACAGATCGACGCTCGTGACCGTGCAGAAAAATACGCACTAATACGAACCTTGGCAAATGAAATTCGTCAACTCCATGTAGATGCCCTAATCGAGATTTCAGAGGTTTGGATGTCTTCAGTTGATGAATTTAAGGCAGGTCGCTTGCCATCAGAGGCGCGTGATAAAAAGGAAGCTCTTGTAGTAATTGTTGCAACATCAGATGGTAACTGCCGGCAGTATATAACAATGTTTAAGCGTAATATGTTAGGACAAATTAAGTTAGAGAAAACCGAAGTTGTTTCATCCACCCCCTCTTATCTCGCGCCGATTTTAGAGGTGTGGGGAGTGAATGTATCAACTCGTGGCTAACAAATCACTCGTGCGGATGGCTAATAGCCACCGCACAGTTTAGTCGTTAAACCTTCTTCAATAACTCAAAATACTCTTCCCTGCTCATGTTTACGGTTCGCTCTACAATCTTTCAGGCAACAGCCGGAAATGCTTGCCGTGCTCTTTTTTATATATTCTGAAGTCTTTATGATCGAGGGTAAATATGGTTGTAATATTTTCGGCCTCAGCCACTGCAACCAGCGTTGCATCAGCCAGGTCCATCGGAAGGTCGTGATATTTTTTCATAAGCCTTCTACAGGTCTTCATTAAATCCTTATCGATAGCATAAATAGACACTACACCGCGCTCTATAAATTCCCACATGTCGTCCTGAACTCTCGATGAAAAACTCAGGAGATAGAACACCTCGGTAAGCACAGGCCATGTGGTTATAAGCGGCTCTTGAATCTTCTTGAAAATGTTCAGGCAGAGGCTATGCTTATCGTCATTCTTGTCAAAAAGGGCGACAATAGGCCCGGTATCAATTGCGATCATTCTTTTTCTTCCTGAACAGTTCCCGAAGTATTTCCTCTCCTCTTGTGGAAAGGTCTTTCCTCCCGCTTCCTTCCTTACCGATCAAATCCTTAGAAAGCTCATAAGGGGTGAGCTTCTTCTGGGATATTATTCTGGAACAATACTCCCGGATAGAGTTCTTCATTAGTCTGCTTTTTGACATGCTGATAATTTTTGCTGCCTTGTCTAAAAGCTCCTCGGTCTCTTTGTCCAGCCTGACGCTTACAGGCATATCGTCCTCCGCTCATGTAATACAAAAATGTATCACATATACTACTACTAAGTCAAACTACAATCCGTAATGAGATATGTTATTAAAGGCTTTGAAGCATACCCTCCATCCATGATTACGGATTGCGGTCAAATTTTCTGTCCCTGTAGAAAGCTGTTATAATATGTAATGAAAAAAATCGACCTCAAGGCCTTATCAAAACAGGAATTGGAATCATTCATAAAAGAATTGGGCCTTCCTTCCTTCAGGGCAAAACAGATCCTGCACTGGATATACGAAAAACATGCCCGATCCATTCAGGAGATTACGGAACTATCAAAAGACCTGAGAGAAAAGCTTTCGGAGAGTGCATACATAAGCAATCTTGAACTGCTTGGCAGACAGGTTTCTGAAGACGGTACAGAGAAATTCCTCTTTGGCCTTGAAGACGCTGAGACCATAGAGAGTGTTCTTATTCCTGATGAAGATCGATTAACCCTCTGTATTTCATCGCAAGTAGGCTGTGCAATGGATTGCAGATTTTGTCTTACAGGCAAATTGGGGCTTAAGAGAAATCTCAAATCGCATGAAATTGTCGATCAGATAATATCTGTAAGTAAAACTATAAAACCGAGGCAAATTACAAACATCGTATTAATGGGCATGGGAGAGCCTCTGGCGAATTTTGATAATGTTGTGGATGCATTATGGAGGATCACAGAATTTATGAAAATATCTCCGAGGAGAATAACCCTTTCCACATCTGGCATTGTTCCAAAGATCCTTGAGCTTCCGAAAAAAGCGCCTGCAGTGAATCTGGCAATATCACTTAATGCGACAACAGATGAGGTGAGGGATTATATAATGCCCATAAATAAAACCTATCCCCTCAAAGAATTGTTGAATGCATGCCGTAAATTTCCACTATCTCCAAGAAGAAGGATAACATTTGAATATGTGATGCTAAAAAATGTCAATGACACGCCGGAGGATGCAAAAAGGCTCATAAATCTTTTGAAAGGAATACCATCTAAGGTAAATCTCATACCATTCAATCCTTACGAAGGTTCCAAGTTTGAGAGGCCAGAGGATGCGCGGGTTTTAGACTTCCAGGAGATACTCATCAAAGGCCATATCACTGCCTTAATAAGAAAGAGTAAGGGGCAGGATATCCTCGCTGCCTGCGGGCAGCTAAAGGCAAGATATAGTTTACCGGGTTTGTTGTGTTTATAGAGTTTGTTGGGTTAGAAACACAATAGACTCAAGAGACTCGATAAACTCTATGAACTTTTTCTAAGCTTCAGAGTCTCTTCCATCATCAGTATATACTTCGTGTATTCAAACCCGAATTTCATCAATTCGGCCTCGTCATTTTTTATTCTTTCTAAGGTCTTTTCATCTATATCAAACATCTCAAGGAACTTGCTCTCGAACACAAATCTCCTGAACCTGTCGACATCATAGCAGGCCATATAAAATGCCTTTTGTTTCTTTTCATCCAACGAATGGCCGGGGAGATTTCTCCTGAACAGTATATCTTTCCATCCCCTGTTCATATCGTCATAGACATCAACTCCCTGATCATCCCTCCAGCTCTTTATTATCCATTCGGCATTTTCGTTAAAGCCAAGACAGTGAGGCTCTTTAATGAAGAAATAGAACTCCTCGGTGATAGGCTCGTTTATTTTATCGTCCATTTTTTTAAGTGATGCCTGTCCGACAGGATAGTATCGGCAGTTTGCAGGCCTGTCTGTGTATATGTTACACCCCTCAGATGTTACAAAAGGGCACTTTCTTTCCGCATCCTCGTTCATTTTCAGAAATACAAAAGGATGTGATGTTTTCTCGTCTATCTCTACATAGGTATAGTTAACCAAAAATTCGCCTGAGGATATGTCCAGCCTGTTTTTTAATCTTACAATATCATAGGGTGTTAACATTATATCGATATTGCTACAGCATTTTGTAAAACATCCTATGCCTTTATGGCACCTGAACTTGAACTTTGCGTCCAGCGGAAGCCTTACCGGCTCCACATGCTTCATGCTTAACATTATTGTCCTCCAAAATTTATTTGTCTATTTTAACATTTCGCTGCTATAAAAACCTATCCGGGTATAGCAAGTGCGGCTCAAATTGACTTTTATCAAGGCATTTTAGTATTCTAATTATTTACGGGGCGTAGCGCAGCCTGGCTAGCGCACCTGCCTTGGGAGCAGGGGG
>JAGUWD010000031.1 GCA_020062545.1 Thermodesulfovibrionales bacterium | reverse complement strand
TTACAATATATGACGGGAAAGCCTCATGTCATATTCTGCATAAATAAATCTAAAGTTCCCGTAACGCCCTTCGATAGTCAAATGAAATTAAGCACGAGGAAAGGTTTTATAAAAAAATAAAGGTATCTCAAAATGTCAGAATTTTTGACACTTATACCTAAAATAACCATTAACAAGGAGTTTTTTCAAAAATCGAGGAAATAGATCCTGACGGATGCAACAACAATATCGTGATTTGTGTCAAAAATTCCGACATTTTGAGATAAAGGGAAATAAGATTATATCCGCTATCAACACATTGCAGAGTTTTATTTTTGAATTATAAATAGGTAATCAGGACATGCTAAAAAGACGGATACCACTACATTACGGGACTTTGTCCCTTCATTTCGTGGATATCCTTGTCTTTTTGAACGCATGATCCTGATTGACAATCTAATAAGAAATTAAAAAATAAAACTCTGCAAAGTGTTGCACGCTTCTTAAAGGCACACCAAGGAAAAATTTATTATATCCGCTCCACTTCTTAAAAAGAACTAAGGAAAAATATATTAAGTCATAAACCATGCCAGAAAACGGACTCTGTCATGGTTTATGAGCCGCTTCAGGAGTTTTGTAAGGAGTGGCATTAAAAAGCTGCTCCGCTATGCCACAAAAGAAATTACCATATCGCAAAACTCCCTCGCTATTTCCTTTAACAGTGAAGTCCCTTTCACAAGGGCATAGGTTATACAAAATAAGCCTGTCTTTGACGGGTATATCAAGCCGAGAGGCTATAAATCAGGAGTGAAATATGAATATGGAAGAAAGAGCAGTTATAAAATTTGTAGAGAACATACTAACAGAAATAATACAGCTACAAAAGAACACAGAAAAAAGAAAGTTAATTATATGCGGAGATATTCTATATAAACTGAGAAAACACGGAATATCCGAAGCTGAAGAAGAAATCAAATTCTATAAAGAAAGTTTTGAAAAAGAAAATTAAGAAAAAAGGAGATAAGCTATGATACATTTTACAATATGGAAAGAAAAAGGAAAAATTAAAGTAATAGCTCCAATGCTACCAATTCAAAACGCTATACACTGGAAAGATGCAAAAGATGAACTATCAATATATATGAGAATGATACCAGACAATGCACGAATAATTGAGGCAGAGTATATAGAAAAAGCGATAAAGATTTTTGAAGAATACGAAGAATACGAAAAGAGCAGGGCAGGGCGGTAATGCCCTGCCTTACTATAGCCCCCTGTCCCTGCGTTCGCTTTCCCCGCCCACGCTCACTTGGGACAGGGGAGGAGCGGAAACAAAGGTATTAGAAAGCATATCAGGCCTTTTATCCTCTTTAATTTTAGAAAAGGATAAAAGCCTCTTATCCTGATATGAAACCTCATATTGACCACATATGAAGTTTTCAAGGGATACTGTTTTAGGTGAAATATCATCACCACGAGCAGAAACAACAACAGAATTTGGCATTTCACAGTTTTCAAGAATAAAGTCATAATTCCTAAGATTTTTAGCAGTAAATTTTGGTTCATCCTGTTTAGAATCTTGAGGAAGTGGAGCAATTTTATCTAAAGGGATAGGGGGATATTGAGGCATCGAATTGATAGGTTGTGCAGGAATAGCAGTTATAGGTTGAGATGATACAGGATCATCAACAGACTGTATCTTACCATCTTTTAATTCAACCTTTTTACCATATTTAGTGTAATAAACATCTTTGCCATTTTCTTTGCGCACTTCAAGATTATAACGTTGAGCTATAGCAGCAGATTCAGAATCTTTATTATTTTTGGGCCCGAAGTTAGAGAGGAAAATAAATTTAAAAGCCAGTATAGCACATATAAAGGCAGCAGCGATAAAAATAAAGTAACGGATATATACAGGCTTAGGCTTTTCTGTTTCATCGAAATTAAAGCTTTTATAAACACGAAAAACACTTTTATCTATTTTAACGAATTTTGTTTTTGTAACCTCATCGTTAGAGATGAATTTATACTGGAAGTTATAACCTGTTGTATGAGTTCTTGAAACAGCATGAATTGTATATTCAGGAAGAACACGGATCTCTTTAGCGAGACTATCAACATCTTGAGTGATAAGGAAAGCGTCAACTCCGTAATGACGGGAATACTGAAAGAAGTAAAAAACCCTTTCGTTATAGTATTTCCGATGAAAGAACTTAGGGGACTGAGCTTCATCGATAAGAAAGATAATAGGAAACTTTCTACCATCACGGAGAGAGTTTACATATTGTTCAGAAAAGACATACTCAAGACCATGTTTCTCAACCTCTGCATCTAAAGCAATATGCTCAAGTTTAAGACCGTCAATATTAGAAATAAGAACAAGGTTTTTACGAGGGAAGTATTCATCAAGAATTTCATCATAATGGTAATACTTTTTGAGAATGTGATATACAGCATAGTATGTTTTACCAGAACCTATCTTACCATCAATGATATAGACAGCCATTAGATTTTATTAAGAAAAGGTATAAAAGAAATTGTTACACGGAAAGCAAGGGCAGAAAGGAGCATCGAGAAAGCCTCGGGTATTTTAAGATTGTAAGCAAGCCAACCAATAAAACCAGTAAAAGTAACAACGATGGATTGCCCTTGAGAGCCATAACTGGAAGCGATAGAAAGAAACTCCTGGAGAATCAGAGAAAAAAGATTATACAAGACAGTAGGAAGAATAGCAACAAATAAAGCATATATGATGCCCTTCCATATTACAGCTCTGATAGCACCAGCACCAAGAAGCCTTGCAAACCAGCCAGAAAGAAATGAAAGTATTGCACCTATTACACCCATTTATGCACGCCCCCATGCTATGAAGAATGAATATATAGAAGCAACGATAAGAATCATAGAGCCGAGCATTTGAAACTTATCTGCTAAATCACAAAATGAGATTGTTATATCCTTACCGAATATTACAGTTGAGAAAGAACACACATCGGGAGAGGCCGAAACAGACGAATTTGTAAAGATGGAGCGAATAGGATTATTAGACATAAAGCCAGTTATCTTGTCTGTAATGCTATCTCTCTGAATTTGATCAAGAGTATCATCAAAGCCAGCATCGCCTTGATTCTGATTCATTGCGGTATCTGAAGAATTTGGAGCACCATCACCGAGACCAAAAAAAGATTTTAAAGCATCGAGAATTGAACCAGTCCCTTTATTGCTATCTGTCGAACCCGTCGAAGTAGAAACAGATCCCGATGTCACATCATTACGAACAGTTTTAGATGTAGACGAGCCATCAGGATATTGAGTTACAACATTACTCGTAATAGAACCATCAGGATTTGTTGAACGAGTTACAATCGTTTGTGTCCCATCTGTATTTTGAGTAGTCATAGGAGTAGCACTACCGCCAGCATCAATAGAGACGCTACCATCAGGATATTTAGTTATTTTATTAGTCCAACCATCAGGGTAAGTTGTCTCATAGACAACATTAGCAACAGAACCATCAAGATTGTAATTAGTCGTTTTTTTAGTCGTAGAACCATCACTATTTTGAATCGTCTCAACAGCAGGAGAGGGCGGAGGCACTGGAGTGGTCGAGAGAGTAATTTCAGGTTCAGAACCTTCAGCAGCGATAGTTACGCTTCCATCGGTGTTAAGCACGGCAGCACGACTGTTAGTGTAAGACGAAAATTCAGATGGAACACGGTCATAAAGATAAACAGTATTGGAAGGGGAAGGATAAGAAGGACAAGCATCAGAGACAACATATACAAATGCAGGATAAAAACGAGCATCATTTAAGGCATTATTCGCTCTAACATCAGGGTCGTAAGGACCAGAACAAGGGTAAGAAAATATAGCGCCAGATGGCAACGAAGAACCAGAACCAATAGCATATAGTTTACCATCATTACTTTTTTTAACTTGCAGACCATTTGGAGTGCTAACCCCCGTAGTTTCAACTCTACCAGTAGAAGTATCAACAAGCGAAACCTGAACAACATTACCCGTTGAATCACTATGATTAGAAAATAATAAATACATACCTATTAAAACAACAGCATGAGCAATAATAGAGGCAGCAGCGTAAAAAGCCATAGGAGCGAGAGCATGAGATGGAGAGGCTAAAAGACCTACAAAGGCAACAATGACAATAACGGCAAAAATGCGCCATTGAGGACGAAATGTGCTTAAATTGCCTTCACGAGAAGCCCCACAATCGATTTTTTTGAACCAAGACATATCTACCTATACCCCCTTTGCGCCGGTTTTTGCTCAATGGAGCAGGATAACCGGCAACCCGTTTTTTTGTTAGTACGATCAACTCTTGTTTGCCAGCTTTATGACCTTCTTAATTGCCCAGATACCCGCTATTGCACCTACAACGATACCCGCCAAGGTGAACACAGGAGCGGTATCAACAGTAACACCAGTAAGGTCAAGAGCTGCATAGGCAGGCGCAGCAGAGATTATCCCTACGCCTGCTGTTAAAGCAAATCCCCCGACATTCTTTAACCTCTTTAACATATAGACACCCCCTTTCGTTATTTCGTTACATGGCATCAAGGATGCCAAAGAAGATAAGACCAGCAGAGACAATACCAGCCAGAGCTAACATTAAACGTAAATTTGTATCATCAGGAGAGCATTGAATATTGGTAATGCTAACAGGACGCCAAAAACCAACAACCTGAAGTTTTGCGTTTCCTGATGAATCAGTTAATGACTTCATAGAAAACCTAACAGGGGTAGAGTAGAGATATTGAACAGCCCTATAGTTATGTGAGGTTGTAAAGGTTACATAGTTTTCCGAGGGAGAGCTTGCATCAAATTGAATATTCACGACACTGTCAGGTTGATTACCACCACAAGTATAGATGACAGGAGTAGCAGAGAAAGCAAGCCCCGGAAGTAGTAAGCACATTATGAGAAATAATAGTCTCATGATCTGCTTATCACCCTTATGACCATATTCAGCATTACGGCTACAAGGCCAGCTACAGCCACCAGAGTAAAGAAAAAGTTATATTCAGGATAAGGCGTTATCTGAAGAATCAGAACATCCCATACTCCACCCCAAGGCATTATTTACCCCCTTTTCCTTTGGCCTTTGCTTTTTCCTGAGCCTTTTTTTGCAGATAAGACATAAAATTGAATTTCCCTTTTTTTGCCATGACTACTTACCCCCGGCATTAACATGAACAGGAGAGGGCGCAACATCAGTTTTGCGCCAGAATGTCCTTATCTCACCTGTTTTTTTGTCAACATATTCTTGTTCAAGAATTTCAATCCTGACCTTGTCAGACATTGAAACCTTGACACCATCACCGGCAATACTCATTACCTTTGACTTCTGGTATGCGCCATCTCCAATGGTAAGAAACTCAAAGCCGTTTTTCTTACCATCCTCTGATTTTCTTACTGTAATAACATAACCTTCAACCAATGCCTTCATAACTTTTTACCTCTCTTTACTTTTTTTTGTTTTTGCATCAAAGATGCTCTTTTAATTTCTTTCCAGTTGATCATTTTCCTAACATAATTACAAAAATCACAATTGCACTTTTTCATTTACTATTACATCCCCCTTTATTAATTCTTTATCTCTGTCCAATAAGCCAGACGCATAAATCAAATACCGAATCAAAGCCGACACGCTAATGCCATATTGCCATGACTGTCTCTCTAAAAAATCATATAAATCTTTATCCATTCTCAAACCAACAAATTTATTAAGTGCTTTTCTTTTCACATTTACCCCCTTATGCAGCCTTTGGTAACTGGTAATATTTATTTGACTCAGAAATCTCGATATTGAAATCTTCAGGGAACCCTTGAGATAACTCTATATCCAACTTCTGGATATCGGATGCAATTATTGATATTCCAAGCTCTCTAAAAATTTTCAGTGCATTGTAAAATGTAGCCTTTGGTATCTGTCTCTTGACCTCTTTTTGACCTTGAGTTACAAGAAGGGTATATACCGAGTAATAGAAATTAGCCGATTTATTACCAAGATGATTTTTAAGCAGTCTAAATACATCGAGGCTTTTCATTATTTTTGTCTCTGTTCCTGATAAAAACTTTTTAACTATCCTTTCCATCTCATACCTCACATCAATATTATCGAGTAAATCGTATATTCTCATGTAACCCTGAAAAGTAGAATATAAATGTCCTCTTTTCTCTAAATCTTCTGCTATAGCCTTTAATCTGTTTTTGTGTTCAACCTCAATTCTTAATATTTGATTAGCCTTATTCTGTAATCTTTTCTGTTCAAGTTCATTTAAAAATCTTTGCTTGTCATGTTTCTTAAATTCAATCCCTTTACAGTAAATTTTCAGTGTGTTATGCCTTGAGGCAAAATAAATACCGGTATCCTCGTAATTGTTTTTAATCCTTCTTGGATAATCGAACCTCTGAAGATAGCGGATATAATTTCTTACTTGATCCTCGTTATCGAGAATAAAGTTAGCGCAGGTATCCAATCGGTAACAATACCAATCTCTGATAGGCAGAATATCAACATCGAAGGTTTTATTAAAGGCCTCACGCACAGACATAGCAGCATATAAGGCATCAGAGACGGAACAGGACTCAAGGTTATGACCCCAAAGGATTTTCGGCGCAGAAAACTCAAAGCGAATATGAGGGATACCCTCGGCATAAACAGGAGTCCCGAGGGTAGGGTCGTATTGCCATGTTTTTGTATCAAGCCTGAACATAACTTTATAGTTCCATGAGTGATGGACTTGAAAATTGTTATACTCGAACTCAATATTACCTGTCTCTTTATCTATTCTTTGTGTCAAAATTGACCTCTCTGTAAGCCAGTTAAGGGTTTGACGGTCTATAATGACAAAAAAGCCCATAGTATCAATCATTTAGAAAACCCCATTTTTTAAGGTCAGTCCACAGCCATAGACTTTCGTGCGGTGTTACTATAGCACCGCACTTAAAAAATGGAATTTTCTTAAAGTCATTTATCAAGGTTTATATCCTCAATTCTTTTACCTTTCTGTAGCTCACCAATAACAAAACCTAAAATGCCCTGATATTTACCCGCTACCCGTGCATAAAAAAGCTCGTCAGAGAATTGTTTATCCTTAAGGAAAATACTTTCATTTTGTGTAATGTCCTGAGCTTTGCATATGACATCCCGTAATAAAATTATAAGTTTTTGTTCTTTTTCACTTACACAATTCATTGTTTTACCTCACTTTCTCAAGAATTTTAAAAGGTGTAGAGTAATAGCTATCATCGAGGAGGCCCTCAATGGAATAACCTTTTGTCTCGAGATAGCGGACTATGTCCTTATCTGAAACTTCAAGGTTTTTGGATACACGAAAGCCTTTAAAACGAAGATACTGAACAAGGCGTTCCTCTCCTATGCGGTCAAGGAGAGAGCGATTTTGAGAAGGGCAAGAATACTTACGGGGATACTTCTTGAGGAAAAGACGAAGAATTGAACCTATCCAGTTTTCACCACGGCCTACAGTCCGAAGGTCTTCACGGAAGGTTTTAAAAGAGAAAGTTACAAGATGATTGCCATCTTCATAGAGTTCAAAGACGGCATCAGGGGAGGAAGGATCCTCAGAGAGAGGGAGGAAGAAATACTTTGCAGAAGAAGACTTTTTTCTTTCCATGATAACCCCTTGTCTTAAAGAGTTTTACATCATGGAAAGAAGTATAGCACTTTACATAATATATCTTATCAGTCATTTATAATAAACATGCATTGTTGATAACTTGTTATAAACCCGTTGGGTAATTTCAGATAAATGCACCATAGTTGGTTTTTATCGAAACTGTACAACTTATAGGCACATAAAAAAAGTCTATTCATTAAGAGGTTATAAATTTTTTACAAGGCTTCCTGTTGCAATATCATCCTTATGTCCCAAAATGTGAGCATTAACAAGCATTCCTGCTTCTGCATCACTGCTATCTTCTAATATAACCTTTATATAATTCCCAGTGGTACCGATTAGTCCATCACAACCCCTCTCCTCCACTACAATATCAAGGATTCTGCCGATGTTCTTCCTGATGAAATCCTGTTTTTTAATCGTTCCCATCTCCCTCAGTATGGCTACACGTTCTTTTTTTATTGATCCCGCCACCTGTTTGGCAAATGTTGCAGCCTTTGTTCCTGGTCTTTGGGAATAAGGGAATATGTGTAGATAAGAAAATGGAATAGATTCAATAAGTTGCCTGGTATTGTTAAATTCAGATTCTCCCTCACCGGGGAATCCGACTATCACATCTGTCCCAAGGGCTATGTCTGGAACTCTTTTAAATATTCTTTCAACACCTGAAAGAAAATCTCCAACCGTATATGTCCTGTTCATAAGTTTCAAAATATTATCATCTCCGCTCTGAAGCGGTACATGAAGATGCTTGCACACCCGATCTTCCTTAAGCAATTCGATAAGCTCATCATCTATCTCTTTAACTTCAAGAGAGCTAAGCCTTACTCTTGGAATATTTGTATTTTTCAAAATGTTATCCAATAATATTGAAAGTGATTCATTTGGTTTCAGATCCAAGCCATATGTTCCCACATGAATGCCTGTAAGGACAATCTCCTTATACCCCAATGACTCATAAAACCTGATTTTATTTATTACATCATTAACTGCAATACTCCTCGATCTTCCCCTTGCCATAGGAATGGCACAATAACTGCATGAATAATTACAGCCGTCCTGCACCTTGACTATAGGTCTGTGGCGTACATGCTTGCTAAAATTTATATTACAACTTGAATATTCATTTGGAATCATATTAATAATATTAGATTTATTATTATTTCTGATTATTTCGATGTTGTTGTCGATATTCTTAATCTGCTCATTATTTAATTCTGCATAACATCCTGTAACTATCACCTTAGTATTATTTTTTAATGCCCTGTTAATCAGTTGTCTCGACTGATAATCTGCCTTCGATGTTACAGTGCATGTATTGATAATGCACAAATCAGGCCGTTCTGACATGTCCACAATCTGATGTCCGCCCATGCCTAAGGCATATTCCATATTCATGCTTTCTGCCTGATTTGTTTTACATCCGAGGGTTAAAACGGCTATCTTCATGTGATGATTAAACAATCTCTCCTTCGAGGGAATGTCTACGGGCTCTTGTGATTTTTACAGTAATAATATCACCGGGTTCGGCATTGTCTTCTGAAGGGATGTTTACAATTTTATTTGTCCTTGTCCTGCCTGAAAACTTTCCTGTGCTTTTCTCATCTACTCCTTCTATAAGAACCTCTTGAATTGTTCCTTTTAACTCCTTGTTTTTCCTCTCCGTTATCGTATTCTGTAATTCAAGGATTTCTGAGAGCCTGACGGACTTAATATCATCAGGAAGCTGACCATCAATAGTTGAGGCCTTTGTCCCCGGCCTTGGTGAAAATTTAAATGCAAAAATACTGTCAAACTCTACCTCTTTTAGAGCCTTGATAGTATGATTATGGTCTTCATCTGTCTCTTGAGGAAAACCCGCAATAATGTCTGATGTTATTGCTATTTCAGGTATTTCTCTTTTGAGTTGTTCAATCTTTTTCATATAATCATCATATGTATATTTTCTGTTCATCAAGGCAAGGATTTTTGAAGATCCAGACTGAAGAGGAAGATGGATATGCTCGCAGACCTTATCTAAATCCCTTATAGCATATATCAGTTCATCTGAAATGTCCTTGGGATGGGATGTTACAAAGCGAATCCTCTTAATTCCTTCTATCTTGTTGATTTCCTTAAGAAGCCCTGGGAAATCCACATTGCTCTTGTACGAGTTGACATTTTGTCCAAGAAGGGTAACTTCTTTATAGCCTTTCTCAGCCAAATCCTTTATTTCATTTATTATGCTCTGGCTCGCCCTACTCCTCTCCCTACCCCTTGTATAAGGGACTATACAGTAGCTGCAGAAATTATTGCACCCATACATTATATTCACCCAGGCTCTGACATTATCCCTTCTGTCAGCAGGAATATCCACGTCTGTTATATGAGGGTTGTCTTCCGTATAGATTGAACCAGCCTCTGAAGTTGCAATGTCCCTCAATATGTGGATATTCTGTGGACCAACCACATAATCCACATAGGAGGCCCTCTCAATGATCTTACTCCCCTCCTGCTGGGCAATACATCCAGCAACCGCTATTTTCAGATCAGGCCTTCTCTTTTTGAGTGCTTTTATTCTGCCAAGTTCGCTAAAGAATTTCTGCTCCGCCTTTTGCCTTATGCTGCAGGTGTTAAATATTACAATATCAGCATTTTTAGCGCTGTCGGTTTCTGTATAGCCTTCTAATTTCAAAATTCCGGCCATCTTCTCCGAATCATGCACATTCATCTGGCAGCCAAAAGTTTCTATATAATAACGCTTCATAAGCTATCCAAAGGAAAAATCATATATTTTTTATTATCACAAACACAACACCTTCAAATCAAGCTGGGATATTGAAAAGGCAGGGTTAAGGTGAAAAGGCTTTTAACGTGGGTTGGCAACAGGATTAATTTTTTCCCATTCCCATGCGGTCTTTATGATATACTCAAGGTCATCATATTTGGGATGCCAGTTTAATCTCTGTTTAATCTTTGAGCTGTCGGCAACTAATGCATGAGGGTCGCCCTGTCTCCTGCCTATTTCTTCAACATTAAAGTCTATTCCTGTCACCTTTTTTGCAGCATCGACAACTTCTCTCACAGAATACCCATGTCCGTATCCACAGTTAAAAACATTACTTTTACCGCCATCTGTAAGATATTGAAGGGCAAGCAAATGCGCCTCTGCCAAGTCATCCACATGGATATAATCCCTTATGCATGTTCCATCTGGAGTGGGATAATCAGTCCCGAATATCTGCAGTTTGTCAAATTCTCTCTTAGCCGTTTTCAATGCCCTTGTTATGAGATGGGTGGATTCCTTATATGCCTGTCCTATCCTGCTTTGAGCATCAGCGCCGGCAACATTGAAGTATCTTAGGGATACATATCTGAAATCACTATTCGCAAAAGCAATATCCTTGAGAAATAGTTCTGTCATCATCTTGGATGTGCCGTATGGATTGATAGGATTCATGGGCGCATCTTCACTAACAGGAATATTCTCAGGAATTCCATAAACAGCGGCGGTAGAGGAAAAGATAAATCTACTCACAGCCCCTTCTTTCATTACATCGAGAAGATTAATGGTATTTACGGTGTTGTTTCTGTAATATTTAAGCGGGTCTTTAACGCTTTCGGGAACAACTATAGATGCAGCAAAATGCATTACCACATCTGGTCTGAAATCTTGAATAGCTTTGCTTAAAGCATCTTTATCAGCCAGATCCCCTATAATTAGCTTTCCACATAAGACAGCCCATTCATTGCCAGTAGAAAGGTTATCGCACGTCAAAACATCATACCCTTTCTCTCCCAGCGCCTTTACAACATGGCTGCCGATGTATCCGGCTCCGCCTGTGACAAAGATTCTTAGTTTCTTACTCATATGTTAATTAATCTCCTATCTTGCTCCTTTTCCAAAAAGAACAACCCTTATTGTGGCAAAAAGTATTATGAGGTCTAAGATGAAAGACACGTTTTTGATATAAAAAAGGTCATACTGAAGTTTTTCAAGGGCATCCTCTTTTGATGCACCATATCCGTAATTTATCTGTGCCCATCCCGTGATTCCGGGTTTTATAGACTGCCGTAAAAAGTAATAGGGGATTTCCTTGCTCAGGAGTTCAACAAATTCAGGTCTTTCGGGTCGCGGGCCGATAAAACTCATATCCCCTTTTATTACATTCCACATCTGTGGAATTTCATCAATCCTCAAAAGCCTTATAATTCTACCAACCCTCGTAACTCTTGAGTCATTCTGTTTTGCCCACACTGCACCGTTCGCTTCAGCATCCGCTTCCATTGAACGGAATTTAAAAAGTGTAAATACTTTTCCATCCTTTCCCACTCTTTTCTGGCTATAGAATACAGTCCCTTTTGAATCGAGCTTTATTGCCAGAGCTGTGATGCAAATAATAGGAGCAGAAAGAATAAGACCGATTACAGCAAAAATTTTATCCAAAAGCATCTTAATTTTAGTGTTGTATAAATTTTTCTTTACGCCGTAAATATTGGAATAACCAAGCCATCTGTCGTTTGTGTGCAAAACGGGAATCTTTCCAGTTATGTTTTCATAAATGGAGGGCATATCATAAATTTCTGCTCCGCTAAATTTTGCATCAACTATACATTTAAAAAGCCCGGGGCTAATATCCCCGTTTATAGCAACTATTACCTTGTCAACATTTTTATCCCTCAACAAAGGTAAGAGCAATCCTGTCTCTCCGATTACAGAAGAAGATCCGATAGCCATTCCTAATTTATCAGGAGCATCGTCTAAAAAACCAACGATATCTACATCTTTATTATTCTCCAGAATGCTATAAAGTTCCTTGCCGGTTCCTCCAGCACCTACGATAAGAACTTTAGAAGGTACTCTTTGATATTTGAAAAATTTATTAAAGACAAAATGCCATAGAATGGAAAGACTAAATATCGAAACACTACTTAAGAAAAAAATTCCCCTGCCGTATTCCCAAAAAGGGAAAATATAAAAAATAACAGCAATCAGGCTGTTTGCAGCCGCTACTGTGGCAGCAAACTTAAGTATATACCATTCGTTTTTAAACTTATTTTCAAGGTTATAGAGGTCCGCAATATAGAAGATAAAGATATAAACAAAAAATGATAATATCACGGCCGTATTGAAAGACGAACGCATATCGCTTAACTCGCCCCAACGGATAAAAGAAGACATATAAAACGATGCTATAATCACCAGCATATCGCCACTAAGAAGGATAAGTTTTTTCTTTGGAAAATATTTCAACATAATTTACAAGCTCAATTAGACTGTGTTGCCTTAAATCTATCCCCTTTCATCTGTTCAATAAGAAAGCCAGCCCCCCACGAATAGTGCATCGCAATAAAACATATAGGAGACATCAAAATACCTATATCCTTATTCCTAAGGACGCCTTTTATAGAAACAGATAGCAGAATAAATAAATACATTAGTAACGGGATTGCAAACAGTTTTGAAACAAACGCTGTGCCTATTATAAAAAATAAAGTTAGTATCACCCATGAAGGAGGCATTATTTGTCTGAATGATGTAAACCTTCCATGTTTTTTGAATGTCCTGCACCTGCCCCGACCATATCTGAAATATTGCAGTATCAATTTTTTCATCGTGTTTCTGGGAAAATATTCGATTCTTATATTGCTGTTTAAGTATATCTTCCCTCCCGATTTTAGAATCCTCAGATTAAGTTCTGCATCCTCATTTGGGGTCATCCTTGGATCGAACAGTCCTACTTTTTCAAAAATATTTTTTTTAAAACATCCGAGATAAACTGTATCGACAAATCCGGAATATCCTCCCAGATGAAACTTGGCATTTCCAACTCCGATGGGATGCGACATGCAGAATGCAACCGCCTTCTGAAAAGGAGTTTTGCCTACAGGAACCATTACTCCTCCCGCATTATCCGCATTGACTTTTAATAATGTTTTTACACAATCAAGTATATAATTCTTGGGATAAATGCTATGGGCGTCTGCCCTGAGTATAATTTCACTTCTGATATCTGCATTTTCTATCGCAATATTTAATCCGTACCCTTGCGTTTTAAATGCATTATTTACAATTTTAACTGTAACATCTTTATTCTCAGATGCAAATTCTCTTAAAACCTCCAATGTTCTATCAAAGCTGCCACCGTCTGCAATAATAAATTCAAGTTTATTCAGAGGGTAATCTCCGTCCATAAGACTTTTCAGACAAGGAATTATGGCATTCTCTTCATTATAAGCAGGAATGATCACTGACACCGGCTTGAGCTCATACATTTATCATTTTCCTTTTTAAATAAAAATTTAACCAAATTTTTAAAGCCTTTCATATTTCTCTTAAGCTCTGACAGACTGAATAGGCTCTGTAATGCTTTCCTTACAATATATCCTGGTCTCAAATAAAACTCTCTCCTCGCTCTGTCGCAGAAATTTATCAAATATTGGCTGCTTAAGTCCTGCCTCTCCAGCACCGTTGCGTGCAATCCATCCTCGGTGAGCCATTTGGAATAATCCTTTGTGAGTAAATAATTCTTTTCTTCTGCCCATTTATAAGCTTCTGTCCCCGGATATACCATGACAGGATAAAATTGCGCTGTATCGGGATTTAGTTTTTTGGCGTACTGGAGAGTTTTTTCAAGAGTTTCTTTGGTTTCACCAGGATTTCCAACCATAAAACATCCATGCACCATAATGCCTGCTTTTTTTGTTGCCCTTGAAAATTCAAATGCCCTTTCAATGTTTAATCCCTTTTTTATATTGTTCAGTATCTCCTGCGCTCCGCTTTCATATCCCACGCAAAAAAGCCTGCATCCTGCCTTTTTCAGTTTTTTCAAAACATCCACGTCTACCATATCCGCTCTTGAGTTGGCAGAAAACGGGATTTTGTTGCCGATTGCAACTAATGCATTGGCTATAGCCTCTGCATGGTTTTTATTGACAGTCATGGTGTCGTCTTCTATCATTATTTCTTTCACTTCAGGAAAATTTTCCGCAATGAATCGAAACTCTTCAGCGACATTCCGAGGACTTCGTAATCTCAATTTATGACCATACATAGTTTGCGGATAACAACAATAAAAACAGTGGTATGGGCAGCCGCGCCCTGTAACAATAGTAATAATCGGGTACCGTGAATGTCCATAGAAGTAATTGTTTATATTCAAATGCCTTTTATAGACCGAAGATACAAATGGCAAACTGTCCAGATCTTCGATAAACGGCATCGGCTCATTTTTTGTAAGTCTATTTTGTAATTTGTCTCTCCATAAAAGACCTCTTACTTTTGACAGGTCAGATTTATTTTTAAGTGCAATGGCAAGGTCCCGGACTATATAATCATATTCTCCTATGGCAATAGCGTCTATATCCTTGCTCATGGTCATAGTCTCTTCTGGAAGGGCAGACACGTGCCGTCCAACCAGCAATGCAAACACATTGCTGTCAATCTGCTTTATCTTCTCCAGCACTTCGACATCATTTTTAATGCTCGGAGTGGAGGTATCAATAACAATCAAATTCGGGGAAAAAGTCATTATTTCATTTTTGATATCATCAATATCATATCCTCTTGCAGGTGCGTCTATAAGCCTGACCTCAAAACCCTCTTTTTCAAGGACACCTGTCGCATATGCAAGCCACATGGGATAATAAAACGTGCCGCTTTTGGCTACAGCAGGAGAACGGGATTCCCTACTGAAGCGTGGGAGAAATGGCGGATTCAGCATTATAACTCTCATCTGCTTCTCTCTTTTCTTCTAATCCTTGAATATGCAGCATCCAAAACGCGTCTGATGGTCTTATTCTGTCTGATTAACGCCTGAAAAGAATCACTTACATATATATCGCCTAACAGATAATATGCAACGGTACCAGCCATGCCCATAGCTTTTAACTTGTTACGGATAGCGTTTTTCCTGACTTTTTTGGTGACATTATCCAGCTTCTCCATAAGTTTAATTCGTGTTTGATATGGCAGTTCAGGTGTCTCGAAAACAGGATAAGTAGAGAATCCTGATGCATCGTTGAGGTAATCTTCGGGCTGTTTGACAAAATAATTATTACTCCTGACCCACTCAAAAAGTTCGGTGCCGGGATAGGGAATCAGATTATAAAAACGTACATCCATAACTGAATATTTTAAACTGACCCTGATAGAGTCTTCCACATCTTCTATGGTTTCTCCGGGTGAGCCCACAACAAAAAATAAGGTTACATCAAATCCCAATTCGATAGATGTCTTGACTGCTTCTTCTATCTGTTCTATCGTTTCGCCTTTCTTCAGGGTTTTCAGTATTCTGTTATTGCCGCTTTCTACTCTGTAACTAACATAAGTAAATCCTACATCTTTCATCCTTTCAAGCACTTCCCTGTCTACCCTATCGGCTCTGATGCCATTGCCGCATCTAATGATGATATTGTTAAGCCCCCTTCTTTTAATCTCATCGCAGATCGCAATCGTCCTTTCTTTATAAAAGGTAAAATTGTCATCAAGCATTGCAAATCTTCTATAGCCTGCTCTATACCAGTACTCCATTTCGTCGACAACGCTTTGCGGGCTTCTGACCCTCAGCTTTCTTCCTATAGCAAGAGAGACCGGACAAAAAATGCATGTGTGAGGGCATCCCCTCGAGGACAAAATCAGAATTTCTTTTGATAAATAACTGTTCAGGTCTATTCCGTAATCCTTGGGCCATAGTACAGAATCCAGATCTTTGATATAATCCCTGTCTCCTGTATAGACTACATGGCCGTTATCCCGATGAAGGACGCCTTTAATCTGCGAAGGCGCTTTCCCCTGACAAAACTCTAAGAGAGACTCCTCGGCCTCTCTCACAAAACCATAATCAAATGCATTACACGATTCAAGTACATTTTCCCTTAAAGTAGATACATGCGCTCCTCCAACAATTATCGGAATGTCTGGGAAATGCGCCTTTATGTCTTCCGCCATACTGTATGTGTCTTTGTATTTATAAGTAAGCATGCTTATGCCGATAACATCGGGCTGAAAGTTCCGGATATTCTGATAGAGCGTATCTGGTGAATATCCAAGCGCGGTATCGATAGTTTTACATTCACACCCATGCTCCTTTAGTGCTTCCACGAGATAGGCTATTCCTATCGGGGGGCTTACGGCTCCAACCCATGCAGTTGCGAGACTGGCGCGTATAAATAATATTTTTTTGTATTTCATGTTATGTCCTGTAATGAAGCATTATTTGATTTTTAATTGTCTAAAATTTTCTGTCTTTAAGTAAGAATAAAAAGATTTGAATGATTGTTTAAGATTTTTGTCTTCCATCAGAAACAGCTCGCATGGATAACTCCACTGATATGCCTTGATAAGAAAGCTCATTATCTCCTCACTTGTCGGCGGCTCACTTTTTAAAGCCAAATTAATTACGGTCTCCAATTCGCCGAGATTATTAACATCATAGGTAATTCCTTTGTTTTTATAAAAAGCGTCACCCACAACAACAACCTTTTTCCCCTGCATAATCGCCTCAAAACCGACCTTTGAATTTACACTTATAATAAGAGAAGCATTTTTAATCAGGTCATAAGAGTTAATCCCCGGATGTATTAAAATTACATTATCATGTTGCTTCAAAATGCCTTTCAACACAGCAAATGAATGTCCACCAACTGATGCTGGATGCTCCTTTATATAAAGCTTATATCCATATGGTATTATACGCGATAAATACTCGACAAATCCTTCTTGAAAATAAAACAGCCTCGACCTGCTCGTCAACTGAACGTCATGAGGAACATGAAATGGAAAGTATATGTATTTATCGTTGCAATCTGGCTTTCTGTAATAAGAGCCAAACAGAATCCTGCGCATAAGTTTTATAAAGCTGTATTTTACAACCCACCCTATCTCATCATATTCTTCCTTCTTTTTATGGATATATTTATGTAAGAGTTTTCTTTTAAGCCGCCTGACATTTTCGATATTAAATATTTTTTTCAATTTCATATCCGCAAATGAGTGTTTATCTTTAAACGGCACGACCATATTTTTACTATCAAGATATTTTTTTAGATAAGACTCCACTTCTTTTAGCACTTCATTATCTGGCATTGCGTTCATTATTTTCGTAGGGATATCGGAATAATAGCTGTTCAGATTGAATACTATCCTTTTAGAAAACGCAGCCGGCTCATAAAATACATGATCTATGCTGTTCTTCCTCGCTGCATAATACACGCACTGGTTTGAACTGAAGCCTCCAAGCTCCTGGACAACGCATTTCACATTGTTTTCCGTGAATATCTTATCCAGAATTTGCAAGTAATGGACCGCTTTGTTGAGGAGTTTTCTTTCGTCTCTGCGGTTATATCCCAGTTTTTCGTGGATAAACAAGTGCCTCAAATTTTCTATACCGAATTCTATCCTGAAATCTTCAAGTTTACTATCGCTGAGCGGAGCATACGGGACACCCTCTCTTAATGCATGTATATTAAAAAATGGGATGCCCATCCTTTCCAACTTTTCAGCCCCTGCTTCATGAAATAAAATAAAACCTATCTTATTGCCTTTCTCGATAAGCCTTTCTGCCATATAGGCCAAAAAATCCACTTCCGGCAGTGTAATTATTGAAAAAAGGATGTCAAAGTTTTTTGTATTCATTATAAGTTTGGAGTCTTTCGTGAGAAAAAGTCAGTACATAATAGCTGTAGACTCAATAGATGGTTTTAATGTAAGGGCAAATATGCGATTATCATAGTTTAATATAACATTAAAATATGGCAAAATATAATCTTTGATATACGCATTGGGAATCTTGTTGTTCTGTGGATAATAACCCACATCCTCATATGCCCATTTAATGGTCTTTTCATTCACTATCCATACTAATTGTTTATTAAAAAAGTCTGCATTTAACTGTTGGCCAAAACGACTGTATAGAAAATACTGAGCTTCCGGCATAGCCCCAATATTTTTTTCATAAAAATCTGTTAACAGGAGCAACGTATTTTTTATTTTATTTTTATCAATATTTATTGTTGATTTAGTAGAAAAATCTTTTAACGGGGGGAAAATATTTCTAAAAATTACTTTAAGTTTCTCTTTATACTCCTTTTTCATAACACCCAAGTTGCTGAATGTATAAAATCCATTAGTGCCTGTTACTGCCTCAAAAATACCAAGTGTGTAAGGATCTGAAATCATCACCCATAACTTAGACCCTGAACGATCTATAAGGCTTCCCAAATGCTTAGCAGCATTAAATTCTACTATTGAATAATGTGATATCACTTTCGGTTCCGGAAAATCATTGCCATATGAGTTCTCATATAATTTAGTCACCATTTTAAATCTGTCAATAGCAGCACCTGAAATTATTATAACAACTACCATAGACCACGCAATATAAGATTTTTTTTTATGGGTTCTCATTAGAAAAAAAAGTGATAATAGTATAATAACAACTCCAATTTCTGGAATAGGGAAAAGCTCGGACAGATATGGCGGTTTCCCAGTATATTCATATTTCCATGGCATATCATATATATACTTTGCTATTAATGTGTAAGTAAGAATAACAATCGGAATTATAATCTTTGCTGCACGGGTATCACCATTCAAATAAATATCTTGATATATTTTTTTTAGCATATACGCCATACATAAGAAAAATATAACGGTAATAAATGGGATAACTCTATGCATATGTGGTATGGGAGCGAAAAAGACTACTGATAGAAAAAGGATAGAAATAAAATAAAAATTAATATAACTAATATCGCTTTCGATTAACCCAGTTATATGCCCTGCTTTAACCTTGACAAAAATCGTTATAGATAGAAGCAGAAATAATACATATACTACCGGTGATGCGATTCTAAACCATTCTGACATAATGCCTATAAATCCTATTGGATAGTAATCACCGTCTCCACCCATCAGAAAATAAATTGGATCACTAAAACTTTTAACAAATGTATTTGCAGATGGCCAATTTTCAGCAATCAAAAATCCGACTAAAATACCCAATGATATACATATAATGCCATATTTGATTAACTTTTTAAAAAAAGAATATTTTATTCGATCATTATTTATTGTCAGCCATTGAAAATTTAGAAAATATATTACATAGAGCACTAAGATAAGAGGTATGAGCATAGCTGCTGACCTGTGGATCGTAGGAGAAATAAATAACATTAATATTACAAATGCAACTGGCAAAAGCTTGTTCAAATTGAAAAACGATATAGATAGCATAAAAATAAAATAATAGAATAAATATGGGAAAAATGTTTCCGAGGCAGATGGGATTTTCCTGCTAAAATATAACATTAAAAATAGAACGCTTAACCAAATCAATTCCAAAGCAACAGGCATTGCCTTTGTACAATCTTTATTTTTATTTACCAGGATTGAGAATAGAAGCAGAGCAAATGATATCATGAAGTAGTGGTTCTGAACAGCAAAAATTTGAACAGGAAAAATTATTGCAAATCCGAGTGCAAAAGTAAGTATAAATCTGTCTTTAATGATGGATGAATAAAAACATTTTAAGCATAGATAATTAAAAAAGAATGCATAAATTGGCAATATCCACTGTGAATTAATTAAATTATAATTATAAAAATAATTTAAAACTCCCCAATTGACTTGTAGTAGAGGAATATAACTGTCGCCTGTAGCAATATTAATAATATAATGTTTTGAAAGCTCCAATGCCCCCTTCATAAAGTGCACATCCTGAAAAATATCCCTTAGGGGGAATGGTGAAAAGTGGACGAAATGAAAGTAATATGTGATAAAAAATAAAGGAGACAGGATTGCAATTGTTTTTAAAGAAGATTTAAATGTATCGTTAATCTGTAGTATTTCTCTTGTGTTATAAAATCCATGCAAAGATAATAAGTTTAAGGCAGGATAAAGAAAAGGGAAAACACTCGGCAAGGATTGCATAACGTTTAACTGCATATATAGTAAAGTAATGAAAACAAAACCTAAAAAAGATGCGGTTAAAGCAACCTGAGTTGCCGTTAAAAACTTGAGAAGCTTTTTATGCATTTTAAAAATAGAAAATAAAAGCAATCCAAAACCTGTTGGAACCATGAAAAATAGAGGAGCTATTATTAAGTCTTTTGCAAAGCTGTCAATTCTCCAGAAGAAAAAAATATAGGTTATAGAGTAATAAAATAGTATTCCATAAAATATATGATTCGATTCTTTCAAAGTATCCGGTGTCATTTTTTTAATCGTCAGGCTGTTGCTTTTTCCATCTTAATAAGTTTTAAAACTGCTCTTTTGTCGTCCGCATCAATCATAAAATTAAAAGCAAACAAAAAACAGCATATTACATATATGAGCCCAATATACAAGTTGTTGGTAAATAAAAACAGAACAATCATAATTGCTGTTAAAATAAGCGGCTTAATAAATACATCCTTAAAAAACGGAACGACACCAATATTAAAGCTCTTGAGTATTTTGTGCAGATAACATATGGCTACTATAAAAGAACCTATAAGTGTTCCAATCACAACTCCCGGCACCCCTATTGTTCTTATAAGCGCAATACTTATTATCAGGTTAACAATCGAACCGACCCCTGCATATATTGCAAGCTCTTTAACCCTGTTAAGTCCTACCATCATTTCTGCCCCGCTCGAAATAAGTGCCGTAATAAATAAGGAGGCAATGAATAGTTGGGTTAATAAAGCCGAAGTATTAAAACTGCTTCCAACCCAGAGTTTTATAATTTCTCCGGCATAGAAAAAACAAAAAATCAGTATCGGATACATAAGCATAACCGTGTATTTGGATGCCTTTTTAAAAAGCAGGGAAAGTTTCTGCTTATCCATCAAAGAATTTAGCTCAGAGGTCACAGGCACTAATGTTGATGCTATTAAAGAAAAGCCAAACCGCAGTAATTCATATATCTTGAAGGCAACATTATAATATGTAAGATTTACAGGCGGAAGAAAAATCCCTATCACAATGGTATCGATTCTGTATGAAATAAATGCAAATATTTTTGATAAAAATATCCATATGCTAAAGCCAAAAAGCAGCTTAAATGCCTCCATAGTACTGAGACGTAAATCTAATTTAAGATCCGGAATTCTAATAACGATAAAAAGATAGAGAACGATTAAATTAACAATACCTGCAAAAAGATAGGCAGCTCCTATACCAGAAAGTCCGTAGCCGCCCTTAATTGCTATAACAATAAATATCGCCCTCAGAAACCATTTAGATAACTCTGCCATTCTTAAAACAAGATATTGCTGCAATCCCTCAGCAGTACGTACAATGGCGACAGACCAGAATTCTATTAAAGAAAGCAAAATCAAAATTCTTATTAGATTTTTTGTCGAAGCTATCATTTCATATGGAATTGCAAATATTTTATCGAGGAAATATTCGTTTATAACAAGAACAACAAAACAAAAAAATAAGGCAAGGGTTGTAATAACGATAAAATTGGTATTGAATATTTCAAGGAGTCGTCTCCGGTCGTCTTTTGCCTTGTATTCGGCAACATATTTAGTGACAGATAAGCCAAATCCTGCCTCAAGAAGATTCGAATTTCCAATAAGTGCAAGTGCGAGGACCACAATCCCATAATTATCTTTACCGAGGCTTTTTATCAGATATGTGATGATAAATAGCTGTAATATAAATGACAATAATTTTCCGGCAGTGTTTATAGCAGTGTTTGTTAAGATTCTTTTTCTGAGCATGATTTTATAGAAGCTATGTTTGTCTCCCAAAATTCCACATCTTTTTTATTAAACTGCTTATCAACCCGACCCAATTTATCAGTTCCGATAATTTTCTTTCTTATAAAATTCCTCCCATACCTTAAAAACTGCTTCAGATATTCTTTTGGATAAAATCTGAAAAAATCATTAATAGAGATTGAATATCTGGATTTTCCCCTTGCACCTAAAAATTGTGCAATAATGTTAGCTACTTCTATAGTCCTTCTTCCATCTATTTCATAACACCATTTTTTTAGAAAGACATCCCTGTAAGTTTTTATCGAATCTGCAATCTTACCGCCGTTAGAATAATAATCTATATACTTTTTTATATCATCATAATCATAAGCAATATCACTTCCACGGGCATGGTTTTCGGAGAAATAGAGTTCATCGGGATGCAAATGAAGCTCTAATGTAGGTTTTCCAAACAACCATGCTTCTATGCCGGTAGTACATGTCCTCTGTAAGACTATATCCGATACATTCAGTAAATTCCATATATACTCTTGTACTACAAAAGCAAATCTCTTTGGAAATTGTTTTTTGAGTTCCTTGATTGTCCCGGCATAAAATGCATGGTTTTCTGACGGGTGGGGCTTATAAATAACTTGCAGATTAGGAAAATCGCTTAATAGTCTTTTTACACTTTCAATGGTTAAATCTCTTGAAAGGATATCGTATTTTATCCTATCATCTATCTGTTCAGTCCTATAACCTTCAACCCTGTTGAGTTTTAAGTTATCCCAGTCTTTATATAAAAAAGATTTATTGTCACTGAAGCTTGCGATTGTAAAATTAGTAGCATACAGGGCAATCATTGCATGCTCATCGGTCCGTAAGCCATATTTTTTTTGAATTTCGCTCTTAGTAGGTAACAATTGAGTCAACGGGGAAAAGTAAAAGTCAAAACGGGGTACACCTACCACTCTGACCTTTTCTGGTGGTAGTTTGCCAAGCTCAATAATTCTGTCTGCAACTAACTTGTTCCAACTCAGGTAAAGGTCTACAGGAGTTAAATCTGTAAATTTACCGGCAAACAGATCCTCAATCCCCTCTCGTAACGGGAGATTTTCAGTAGGCAAAATTATTATTCCAACATTGTGTTTTTTTAGCCAATATGCAAACTTGATTTTCCTGTCTTCATAAAGGTGATTATATATAACAACATCCGGTCTATCATGCAGCACCCAAAACCTATCCTCTCCGAGTCTGCACAGGCGCACATTTATGTTATGTTTCTTTTCAAGAAGGGATTTCAAATACACATAACCCGCGAGGTCGCGCCATTTGTGGTCGGTAATGATTAATATTCTTTTCATGAGAATGCCTTTAATTCATTGAGTTTGGAGACTTAATAAAACCTAATCAGTTTATGTCTCAGAGGATATGCGATAGGTTCCGGTAATTGCGGAAATTTTTTATTTGCCCAATTTTTATACGGGACATCGGGATACCGTTTTATTATTTCATCATTCACAAGCAATTCATTATTCCTATAATGTACTACAACAAACTCACACGGATTTAAAACCTCTTTCCCAAAATGAGTCATCCTCTCCAGATGCCCCTCATCCGAACCATCGCATTTAACACTCTTTGTCATATCGGATCTGAATTCTTCAAAAGCAAATACCTTGTATTTGCGAAATTTATCTGGTTTCGTTGAATCAGTGTACAAAAGATTTAATGGTAACTCTAAATCATAGGTATTATCCAAATCAGGTGTATCAAAATAGTAGAAATCACGGACATCCATCATGATAGTTGCATTTTCCGGAAGATTGGGGAAACGCTCCGTAAAAACCTTCCAGAATTGCACTTGTTTCTCTGATGCGCGAAGGAAAAGGTCTAAGTTCATATTATTGAAAAATACTCCCACTCCGATGAGAATCGCTACAAAAAAGTTTATCCATTCCTGTTTTAGCATATTTAAGGAAACTGTGTAAACTTTATATAGCAATGATCCAACGATAATAGCGTAGCCAATTTGCAACTGATTGAAATGACTGCTATTAAAGCCAAGCCCAATTTCGCGCCCTGCAAACTCAAGCAAGAGAATCGGAAATATAAAGAAAAGTAAGCCTAAAATAAAAACAGGACATAATCCTACCAGATAAGTGCTTCTGTTTGACGCCTGATTCTCTATGCTTTTTTTCGATCTTCTCAAAAAAATAAATGCAGTTAAAGCTGCAGTCATACCGAGTATTATTGAATAAGGACTGACGTCTTTAATATATCCCAGTAATAGTTTCCACTGATACATTAAGAGCACCCTAACAAGCTTCGCATGCTCTCCCAACTTCAAGAAGAAAAAAAGGTCTGTTTTGTAAACTCCATCATAGATTCCATACGGCTTGAACGCCAATTTATAGATAATCAACGGGATGCAGATAATTAAAAAAGGCATTGAGTAAGTTAATGTCTTTTTTATCAGAGCCTTATCCGTGTATCCTTTTTTATGCATTATGTAACCTACAACAAACAGCCGTGCCGCCTCGAACACTACCGTTAGCTCCATAAATATATAATAAGAGATTCCCGAGAGAAATAATGAGACCAAAAGAAAGGAATATCCTATTCTCTTTTGTGCGAATGCTTTCACTGTCGAATAAAAAGAAATTACAGTTAGCAGCGTAGCAATTCTGTACGTAATTGCTGATAAATATGGTATGGTATAGTCAAGAGGAAAAATTACAAAAGTAATCCCGATAATTAATGAGAGAAATTGCCTATCTTTAAAAACATTTTTTATGAAGAGGTATAGAAAGATTGGCGTGGCAATTTGAATTATAATGTTCATTGTATGCCATATCAAATAGGGATTTTCAACGGCCTTGTGCAACTTAAGTAGGTTATATAAGAATATACCCATCGGCACTCTTCTTACTTCATAAAAGCCGGTATTCAGGAACTGTTCAAGGTTGCTACTTGCATATGTAGACAAAAGCCAGCAATTGTCATCCCAAACAACATCGTTAAAGAAGTAAATTTTTCCATAGCTTATAAGGGCAATTAGTGCTATGGTTATTGGTGGAAACCAAAGACGCTGTCTCTCTAAACCAAACCACATCTATGCCGTTCCTCCCCTGCCCAGCAGCTTATCAAATATTTTCAAAAAGTATCCTAATGAAATAGAGGTTTCCTTTTTAATAACGCTATAGTAAAACAGCTGTCCAAGCTTCACAAAAAGCATGAAGAACAGAAAAACCAGAGATGGCAACTTTTTAACTGTTTCTATTAGATGATTACCGGCATTAAACCAGCCGACATTCTGTTCGGGCTTCTCAAAAATGCTTTTCAATTTATCTATATCAAGATAGTATCTAAAATAGCTGAATAGTATATCACGTCGTATTTCATCTTCCGTATTCCCTTCGGGAATATATGTAAAAGGAATGCTCTTAAATGGATTCTCGATAAATGCCGATACAGAAAAGAAGTTCTCGTACAGTCCCTTTATATTTAACCTGCCCTCTTTTCGAGCAATCTCATAGAGTTCCGTACCAGGATATGGTGTGGCATTATTGTATCTAACCATATCAAGTTTCAGATCATCGGTTAATCTGATACAATTCATCCTATTTTTAAACGAATCACCGGGCAGGCCGTAAATAAAGGTTGCGCTCACATGAAATCCAATTTTCTTGGCCATTTTCACTGCAGCAACGCACTGTGCTACCGTCTCCCCCTTTTTAATAGTTTTCATTATTTCTTCTGAGGCAGTTTCTAACCCGAAAAACACCCTCTTAAATCCGGTATCGAAAAGCGCTTTGAGAATCTCGCAATCGACATTATCGCCTCTCGATTGGAAGCCAAAGCTCATCTTTTTATCAAAGCCCCTCTCCTTTATCTTTTCAATAAGAGTATATATCCTCTGCTTGCTCACAAGGAAATTATCATCGATAAAGAATATATGCCTAATATTGTATTTATGATACAACATGTCGATCTCATCCATAATAAACTCCGCAGACCTGTATCGATACTTTCTCAATGTCGTGATCCGATTACTGCAAAAGATGCATCGGTAAGGGCAGCCTCTTGAGCTTAAAATAAATCCAAGATCATACTTTTTTGATTTAAAGAGATGGTAAGGGAAAGGCGGATAGCTATCGAGATCTTCAATTACATCAGGTAAAAGATTATGCACAATTTTATTATTCTTTCTATAAGAGAGACCGTATATATGAGTAACGTCCTTACGTTGCTTGATGCATTTATAAAAGTCTATCAGGGTTTGTTCCCCTTCCCCTCTTATTACAAAATCGACATGGGAAAACGATAAAATCTCTTCCGGAAGGGCTGTTGGGTGAATACCTCCGAATACTATGACTGAATCAGGATAAAGCTCTTTTAGCTTTTCTGACAGTATCATTGCACTTTTTACCGCAGCAGTTAAGACACTGAATCCGAAAATATACGGCCGCTCCATTTCCTTAGTATATTGAGTTATAAGATCCAAAACGCCATCTTCGACTTGTTCATCTATAAGCCATGTCTTAATGCCTTCTTTTTGCGCTGCTGCGGCAAGACAGCCAATTCCGACAGGAACGGAAATTGGAAGAAACGGTTGGAATATTTTTAAGGCATTCCTAGTGGATGAATTTATTAAAATCATATGCCTGCTCCTATTTTACAGATTAATTGTTTTCAGCATTAGATAAAATATTACTATGTCTTAATTGCACTTCATTTTGAAAAGTACAATTATGCATGAGATTCTGCTCTGTGATTAATCAAATTCGCTTTTCTTTCCAATTATTATCAGCTTTATAACTACAATAGCTTTGGCAATAAACAATAATATTGACTTACCAATAAAATACCTGTCATTTTTACAAACTATTTGGTTATATTTTAATAATCTGCTCATTCTTATCTCAAACATATTATCAGGATTATAGATACTAAACAGTTTCTCTATAGGTAATGCTTTTTGCGTCTCATACATCTCTCTTAAAATTCTAATGCGGAGAGATGTCTCTCCAAGATTTATGTAAGCCCAGTAACAATACCCCAATAATATATAAGTAATTAAATTGACACAAAGGATATAAAAGAATTCATACTCCATTACTGGAAAATCGAAGTAGCGATAAAACTCGAGAATAAGTACAGTAAGAAATCCAGCAATAAAGCCTAATACTATTGACTTAAAAAGGCCAAGTCCTCTGATATACTGGAAGCTTGTTGTTTGAATAAGTACATTCACAAGTAATCCAACGATAGGAGCTATAATCTCTAACCAAGTCACCTCATCCACCTTTTTGCATGCTAAATAGGTAGCGGTAAAATGAAATTATGTGCAGAAGAATAATACCTCTTTTTGTGGGCAAATACTTTCCGTCAACCTCACAGACAAGCTTATCATCAATGAGACTTCCAATTCTTGACTCTAAAAAGGGCATAGCAACAAATATTTTACGCAGATCCTCCTTTTTCGCGCCACTTTTACCTGTGCTGTCAATAAGCCTTATAATTTCGAGTGAGGGGCTATCAGCTTCAATCGCCGAATAAAAAACAACATAGGCAAGCATCATCGAGATATAAAATATGGAAACATGCAGATACTCAGAAAAAGTATGCAGGATAGGTATTCCGAAAAGTGAGAAAGAACTGGGTAAGTTCAGCATTATAGAAAAACACGTAATTATGGTGATTAGAAAAATCTGAAGTAACGCTTTCGTCTGATTTTTAGGTATTCTTACCTTCCAAATAACCAGGTGAATAATAAAAGCAAGACTATACAATACAATGCCATAACAAAGTATTTTCATTAGAGATTAAACACTATTTTTTTAATTCTCAGAATCAGAATTTTTAACAAGGTATGTGACACCGATAAAATACTATGCAAGGTGAATGCCTTTGAAAATATCTTTTGTTTTTTCTTATACATCGGAGCTGGGATTTGCATATAACTTGCGCCCTGATTTAGCACGCGAACAGTCAATTCAGCCATAAATCCAAACCCCGATGCATCACAGTGCCATCTAAGCACATTATATCTTAAATGTACTGCACCATTGTAATATTTTAAGGAATGCCCACTGAGAAAATTAATAAGCTTTGTGAATAACCTCGAAATTATTACCCGTATCTTATGTCTGGTATCGCGTTCAAAATATAAAATTATCACATCCCTTAGGTTAAGATTTTTCAATATTGCGAGGATCCATTCTCTTGGGACATCATTATCTCCACCTATTGCACAGTAATATTTGCCTTTTCCTAAAAAAGCTCCTTCTATGTAATTGTAGGCAAGTCCTCTTGTTATATTATTTTTTATTAACTGAATCGGCAATTCTTGATGCTGCTTTTGGTACTCCTCTACAATTTTCACCGTATTATCTGTTGAATTATCATCATAAATTAGTATTTCATATGAAACCCCAGCCTCACCAGCAGCGGTCAAAATAGTCTCTATTGTCGGTATAATATTTTCTTCCTCATTTAGGCAGGGGACAAAGAAGGTTATATCGCATTTATCCATTATTTCATCAACCCCTTATCTTCTACTCATCTTGATTTTAACCAGACTTATATATTGCTGTCCTCTGCCAAAGGCTGAAATAAAGGCTTTGTATTTAGAACTGATTGCCTCTATCGTATAATCATCGGTTGTAATAATCTTTTTAATATCTTTTAACGCTTTCACTATCTGAGAATCAGTATCTCTCAGATTTCTTATCATCAATTCTAATAGAGAAAGGAGCCTTTTCTCAACAGCAATATTCTCGGATCTTACTCCATCGTATATTGTATCAACTACGTGCCTACAAAGTCTTAATAGTTCCTCGTTTTCTTCTTTTGACCTATCAGGAGTTATGGTTTGATAATGTAGCAGATTATGTTTTTTAAGATCAAATTGTTCTATATAATATTGATTGAATAGTTGAGGATCATGCGGGATAGTCTTATACCATCGATAATCGTTAAAAATGCAGGGGGAGGTCTTATACACATAATAATCATTTCTAAAAAATTCAATACATTTTTTAAAGGAAAAGTCATAATTAAAATGAGCATAGCCGAATAATGTATCAGCACACCAATCTTCTTTCAGCCTGCTAAAGCCAGTTAATGTATCAAGATGGCTCCCGAAAGCATCAACTGCTACATGGACCTTTTCTGTAAAAGTTTTTATATTCTTTGTCAGTTTATATGCAAAGAAATACCTAATAATCTCAAAGAACATAGATATCTCATCCGCACAGGTTACTACCAATACACCATTTTGTTTTAATAGGCTACTCAACTTTGTAAGCACCTGCTCTTTGTTGCTTAAGCCGGGGATCATCCCTTCACAAAGAATAATATCATATTTTTCACTATCGGAGAATTTCTCTATAATTGTATTAGCAATTTCTATTTTATCCATACTAATAGCATATTGCTTAAACAGATTTTTAATATGTGATACTCCAGTCTTGTTAGGCTCTACCAGCACATATAAAGAAGGCCTCCAGCTTGCAATAACAAGCGAGTTATAGCCACTGCCAGGACCAACTTCCAGCACTCTTTTATCTCTAAAATTTGCCTGTAATAATCCCAGCGACATGTATAAATTCGTCCTTCTATGAAAGTGGCTCTCGATATTAGAGATATCCTGCCGTACAGGAGAAATTTTATGCCTTTCATAGTGATCTATATATGCATTATCTATAGATTTCTTGCGCATCTTTTCTGCTCCTTAAGTTCATTTTTGCCTATAAGATAGGCGCTTGGTGATAAGACTGATAAAAACTTACCACCGTTCTCCTCGTAATTCTTATTTTTCTGCATTACAGACTCTTCGTTTTCAGCGTTTACTGCAAGGAGACAGACTCTGACATGCTGCTTTATAAGCTCATCAGGTGGTAAAATCGGCAAGTGACAGAGTGGTACAAACCTGTTTTGCTTTTCAGGCTGATCATCAACAACAATATCAACAAATTCCTTTAGCCTATAATTCAACAGAATAACCGAACGATTGCCCGCACCATAAATTGCTACTTTTCCTCCACCTTTTTTCTCCTCTTTTAGAACATCTACAACCTTTTTCAAAAAAGATTCTATCCTTTGAGGATAACATAAGATATAGTTAAGCTCCTCCTCATTCACTAACCTAAATGATGAAAACTTTTCAGAGGAATATTTTGCAAACACGCATAACGCGCCACCTGAAAAATTATATCTTCTCAAGATAAGACTTCTAAACCCATAGCGAGCCAGTAGTTGTATAAGAGTATCCTCTGTGAAATAGTTTACATGCTCTTCCCATGTAGCGGTTATATCACCATATTTTAGAGGTATCGAAAAATCCGGAACTTCAAATAGTACGGTTCCACCCGGTTTAATAAGTTCCTGTATTCCATGCATGAAGGAATCTATATAGGTAATGTGCTCTAACACCTGCCGACAAATAATTAAATCTGCCTTCCCATATTGCGTCACAATAAAATCTGCTTTCCCCTCCATAAAATAATCGTTAATAACCATAAAGCCTGATTCAGCAGCTTTCTCCGCAACATCCCTGGATGGTTCGATCCCCAATAGATTTCTGACTCCATACTGCCTTAAAAGCTCCAGAGCAATTCCATCATTGCAACCTATTTCGACAACAAAGCTGCTTTCGGAAATATACCGATTTTTTAACAATTCATCAAGCTCATCTTTTAGGTGAGGCTGGGGTTTCCAAGAGGTAGAGAGAACGTAATTTGTATACAACTCATCTTGAGGGATTGCATCTGAAATTTGTACAAAACCACAATCCCTACAAACATTCAGAGATATTTGATAAGTAAACTCAGCAGATTGAGGTAGTGTGGGAGATATAAGCAAACGCTTTGTTATGGGCCTCTTACCAAAATCGATTAGTGTTGAAAGATTAGTGCTATGGCAAAGCCTGCATATATGTTTTAGCATTCCTACACCCATCACCTAAATAGTCTTGTTAATGCCTAAGTAACATATGATATTTATATCCATAGATAAAAAATCCTATTATGGTAAAGATATCCTTGACTTCTCCTGATAAAACCATATCAAGGCAATCCCGATAGGGTACCCATTTTATTTCAGATATTTCTTGATGGTCAAAATCTCCCTCTTCCTCGAAATCATTACTTACATAGATATGTGCAGGCGAATCTATCGTATCTACACCAGCTATATACTCAAATATAGGAGTAAGATTCCGGCATCGTATGCCTGTTTCTTCCAGACACTCCCTAATAACAGCTTCCTCCAATCCTTCCCCTTCCCTATCAATACCGCCACTCGGCAGCTCCCAGCTGTAGGAGTTAATCGCATAGCGATATTGCTTAACAAGCAATATTGAGCCATCCTTTTGTAAAATCACTCCTCCCCTTACACTGCCCTTTACTACCGTATATTCTCTACAAAAGTCTCCAAAATTAACATTAACAGAGTACAAGCTCAAGTACTTATTAGCAAACAACTCTATCTTCTCTGAAAAGGATATTGGTGTCATCAATTTACCATAATAGATCAATAACCCTGATTAAATCTAAAATACCTATGTTAGGTATGCCAATTTTAATGCTAACGTCTCCTGCCATTGCAAAGATAAACCACCATCTACAATAATGGTCTGACCAGTTACAAATGACGACTCTGGACTGCAAAGAAATACAATAACAGCCGAAACCTCTTCAGCAGTGCCTATACGGTTAAGCGGGATAATTGTCTTATACAAATTATGCAATCGCTCATTCTGAAGATAGTAGTTCTTTGATTCATCTTTTAATATTGTTCCAGGTGATACACCATTAACCCTGATGCCCCTCGGACCTAAAGCGACTGCATAATATCGTATCATCTGGTCTATTCCAGCTTTAGCTATATGATAGCTCAGTGGCTGATTATTCACAACAAAGTGCGCAGCAATTGAATTAGCAAGGACAATCGAACGATCCCCTGAGTCTTTAAACTCACTGGATAAGTGTTCGATAAGATATTTGGTCGCAACTACTGTTGTTTCAATATCGCCAGTCCAATCGTCATCTTTTCCTCTATATCTCTGAAGGCATATCAAGTGATTCAGCTTGCCATTCTTCTTGATAATTTCCTTCAGTGTCGCAAAGAGGCGTGCCTTATCAAGCAGATCGACTGGCCAATAATGGATATCCTGAGCAGACATTTCAGAATCATCGGGAACCCGACGGGCTATAATAGAAAGGACATGCCCCTCCTTTGCAAGGGTTCTCACTAGAGCACGACCTATTCCTTTTGTGCCACCAACAACGAGGCTGTGTTTTTTATCCATCAATGTTTATAAACCACCTCGAGTTCAGGCAGAGGTCTTATAAAATAACCACCTCGATCCATGAAGGCTTGATGTTTTTTTACAATCGAATCAAAATAGCGCCATGCAAAAACAACCACGCAGTCAGGTTTTCGCTCATATAGTACATCCGAAGGTAATACTGGAATATGATAACCAGGACTGAATGTGTATTGCTTAGCTGGATTGTCATCAACAATATAATCTATCATCTCTCGTATGCCAAAGTGATATAACAATGTGGTAGTAGTTGCCGAGCCTCCATAACCAGCAATGGTTTTTCCCGCTTTCTTCAGTTCAATAAGTTTATTGGTAAGCTGTACTTTTTTATCATTTATCTTTTCAGCAAAAGCCCTAAACGATTCGATGCGATAAAGGCCGATATTGTCCTCATATGTCATAAGTTCGTTAACTATCGGCGTAACAGTTCTACAACCAGTTTCTAATTGAACATAATAACGCAAAGAGCCTCCTTTTGTCGGCACACGCTCAATGTCAAACAGTTCCATACCAAAACGCCTGAAAAATCTATTCAGCGGGCTAACTGAAAAATACGATAAATGTTCGTGGTAAATAAAATCAAAAACCATGTTCTTTATCATATCAGCTACGTAGGAAGACTCTATTACAAATACACCATCTGGTGCAAGTATACTGCGTATTCCTTTGGTTATTTCTGAGAGATCATCAATATTGGCAAAAAGGTTGTTCATAGTAACTATTGTGGCATGGCCATAATTATGTACAACTCTCTCCGACAATACAGAATTAAAAAATTCGGGTATTGTCTCGATACCATGTTCCGTTGCATGTCTGGCTATTTCAGTGGCAGGCTCAACGCCGAGCACTTTCATGTCCCGATCTTTAAAATACCTTAGCAATGTACCATCGTTACTGCCGATATCCATTACAAGCGCATTCTTCTGGGGCTTTATCTTATTAATCACGTCATAAGCGTACTTTTTAAAATGCTCGGATAGTCCTAATGAACTTGTGGTCACGTAAATATAGTCTCGATATATAGCTTCAGGATCAACTACATAGGGAAGATGTATATAACCGCAATCCATACATAAAAAAAGGTCGAGAGGATATACATCCTGGACCTCATTGACTCGCTCAATTGGGACATATGCATCACAGAGCGCTGTTGGAGTAAGATGTAAAACGATTTCTAAATTTCTGCTATCACACAGACGACAGGTATTGCGGCGATAGAAGTGTTTTTTTTCAGAAAAAGTCATGATGTTCTCCTTTGCGATTTATAAAAAATAACAATAATAGCTTTCTTATTGAATGATCAGTGTCTACCTTGCAAAAGCGCATTAATAAAGCCCATAGCCATTTCCTTTTCAGACGACTCAACTGACCATGGAGCAAAAATGCTATCACTCTCTCTCAGAAAAGGGCCTGGCCTGCTTTCATGGAATATAACATATTCGGTTGTTGGGACAATCGTATGATAACAATTCTTTCCTACTCTGCATAAAAGCGTCTTCCCAATCGCCATATCAATCCTTTCCCTAACCGTACCATCCTCATTAAATACAACAAGTACGGCATTACCCTCAATAATATGATATGTCTCGGACTTCAATGTATGCTTATGCGGTCTGGTATATGTCCCGTTATGTTGGAAGATCATCATGTTATGGAGATCGTCATCAACAGAATTATGTAGAGATATTCTTACATTTTCACCTTTTTCAAGTCCGACCCTCTTCAACTCCGATAAAATACCACTATCAATAACAGTAATTTCTTTTTTGCTATAAAAAGATAGAGATCGCGCATTTTTATCCTGCTCGATAAAAGAATAGTCACTAAAGTAGTGCAATGTTCCTGCTTACCCTCTTTCTATATTTCTAATAAAATACCTATACAAATTCTAAATGTATTTTATCAGCATTCAGGTATTCCAAAATCATTTTATTTTTTTCGTTAGCAACACAATGATGATTGCATACTTTGGAAGGATTTATTTTGAAAAATTTGCTCTTTCCAGAGAACCAGAAGTTCTTAAACCTCTGATCCTTTATAGAACCTATAAGCCCTTCGTCAAGATTATATGCTTTATCCTGACATGGATAGATATTAGAATCAGCTCCTATGATGGGCAATATCTGCAGGTAGGGACACCAGTCATAGTTCTTCCTGAACTTATTATCCAACGCATGGTATGAATCAAATATTTCAAAAGAGGTGCTTGAAAAGTCAGCAATTGCCTTATGAACAAGTTCCTTTACTCTATTAAATATAGGCTGGTGGTAGACATTGTTCTCATCGCCATCATTGCTCACAATGCACGGAGATACCTTAACACTATCAGCACCTACATCCTTCAGTCTCCTGATAAACTTGTATACCTGCCCGGCATTTTGCCTATCGACAATAAGGCTTACCCCAAGATAGCATTTACCTTTCAATTTTTTGAAATGCTCCATGTTGTTCATTATTTTAGTAAATTCTCCTATGGGAACACTCCTATAAGTAGAATAACTTTCATCATCCCAGCCATCTATGGAGATGCGCAGCCATATTGCTTTATGTGCAAATATCTCAGCAATCTCTCCACTTAGCTTAGAGCCATTTGTCAGTGAGGCAAATTTTATATTCGCCTTTGCCAATCGCTTCACGGTATCCAGTAGATAGGGATAGTAAAAAGGGTCTCCCCCACCGCTAAATGTTATCGCTTTAACTCCCATTTCCTCTATATCATCCACTATTTCCATCATTTTCTCTTTCGGGATATAATCGCCGACGTTCATATCTTTGCCAAGTTGAAGATTATCAACCCTGTATGCACAATACTTGCAATTGTGACCGCAGACATTTGTAGGCTTTATCCTTATATGCAAAGGGGGCAAAATCTTGTCGCTCTCTTTTGAGAGAGAATCGATTTTTTCTTTAAAATGAAACATCTTCATCTTCGTATATAGAAGTCCCATAAATAACCCCTTATTCAAAATATATAAATTCGTAATCTCCTGTATATCCAAACTCCCTAAATATCCATATCCATTCTTGGGGTTTCAAAAAAGTTTCACATGTTAATGCCCAACACTGAAGATTGAATAATTCATCTTCATTCCTGTAACCTTCCACAACAATATATTTATTTTTTCCTACTCTCTCTATCTCCTTAAGTGCATTTTTAATCTCGAATAAGTGGAGGTTATGCAGAGTTGTAAGAGAAATAACTAAGTCAAATTCTTTATCACCAAACGGATAAGCATCTTGTGCTTTAAACAGGAATAAATTCTCTTTTATTTCCTCCTTTGAATTTTCGAGGGCATACTCAGAAATATCAAAGCCTACAACATTACATCCAGGCAAAAGCTTTTTAATCTCATACAATAGATATCCCTTGCCACATCCAACATCAAGTATTTTTGCATTATTAGAGAGATCGTATCTTTCAATTAATTTCTTTGCAACAATTTTCCATCTGCCGTCATATATATATCCTCCGTATCCATACCTTCTATCACCGTCCCAATAGTCTTTCCCATATTTTTTAGCAATCTTCATACATTCGACTTTATTATCTGTCATCCTGCCTATATAGTCTCTTTTCGTTTTTTTGTGTAAAGCCGTAACTATATTCAATAGGCTTCCCATTATGCTTCTCCTTTTATTAAAAGTTGTTTTATGAAATCAGATATTTTTGATGCAGAAATTCCGAAATGTTCACGCATCCCTTTCAAATCTTTAATTTCATGTATGAATTTAGTTGGTATGCCGAGATTAAAAAGTTTCCATCTTGGATTCGCTTTAGCATACTCATTGGATAATAGGTTACCAATTCCACAATTTACAAAATGCTCCTCAACTGTAACTACATATTTTATTCCAGTGAGCATATAGAATAGTCTTTCGGTGTCGATCGGAATTACCATAGGAAGAGAGATGAGCCTTGGATAAATTCCTTTTGCTTGCAACATCTCACCTGCCTTCATTACTTCCTCTCCGATTGAGCCATGGAATATAATGGCAACAAGTTCACCTTCTTCAATGAGTTGGGGATCGGTTATTTCAAAATTATCACTCTTATGGATATTCGGTTCGCCTCTTTTTGCAAGCCTGACATATACAGGAAACTCACTCTTTAAAGAATAGTAAGCAGCAAGTTTTGCTTCTATGGGATCGATAGGAGAAAATACTTTAAGATTCGGAAGTGTTTGGACGATTCCAATATCCTCTACCGAATAGTGTGTCATCCCTTGGAATGCATATGTTATACCACTTCCTATTCCAACCAGAACAACTGGCAATTTTTGATAGCAAATATCATTCCTTACCTGCTCATAGCATCTATAAAGCAAAAATGGTATTATATTATATGCATAAACCTTAAAGCCAGCCATTGAAAGTCCTGCAGAAAAACTTGCCATATTCTGTTCTGCAATCCCGAGATTAAGAAATCTGTCGCTATATGTTTCCTTAAATTCATCGAAAACGCCGAGTCCTGCATCACCGCTAACTATAAAGATATCTGTTCTGTTTTTAAATGCCTCTACTATGGTATTTACAAAAGTGTTTCTCATTTAAGTTCTTCTAATGCACTTGCTTTATGCTCATCATTTACAATATAGTAATGCCAGATCAACTGGTCTTCCATAAAAGAAACTCCCTTACCTTTTATAGTATTTGCAATAATTATTTTAGGCTTACCGTTAGTATTTTCCATACAGGCGGACTGCAGGGCTTCATAATCATGACCATCTATTTCTATAACATGCCAGCCAAATGCTTCCCATTTCAATTTAATGGGTTGGAAACTGCATAAATCGCATGCCCTTCCATAGCCTTGTAAGTTATTAAAATCCATTATAGCAGTAAAATTATCAAGTCCGAGCTTTGGGGCAAACAGAGCGCCTTCCCAGATTGAGCCTTCCTGAGATTCGCCATCACCTATGAGCGTATAAACTTTTCTTGCTTCATTTTTTTTCTTAAATCCTAATGCCATGCCGAGACCTATATTAAAGCCATGGCCTAACGAGCCAGCAGATACTTCTATATAGTTTGAAGTAAACCTATCAAGATGGGCAGGGAGTGTGCCATTATCTTTGTAATAACCCGCTATTTGTTCATCCGATATAATGCCCTTGCCATGTAATGTACTGTATAGGGCCATTGCAGCATGCGCTTTACTCAGTATAAAAATATCTCTTTTTTCCCATGGGTCCAGACGCAAAACCCTGAAATACAGCACTGATAGAATATCAGCGCAGGAAAGTGCTGCCCCAACATGTGGCCCCTTTGATCTGTGGGCAAGATGTATAATGGTTCTTCTAACCTCTTTTGCAATTTGTGCTAAATCATCCATCGTTTACCTTTTAATTGTAATTAATTATAAACTCCTATTTCCAGCATTTATTTATATAAAATTAACATGCTCCGGCGGATTCTTCAAATCCCACAGATACCGATTTATCTCGTCCATCCTGCAGTTTGTTCTACATCGATTGGCATTTAGATCCCTTTCCACCCATTTTAAGGACTGTATCCTTTTGTCCCCTTCCCATACCTCCTTAAAGGATTTTTCATATATATTACCATAAAGAAATCTATCATCTCCGAGATAGACGCTGCATCCCCACACGTTGCCTCCAGAGTCTAAGTACGACCAGAAAGGCAGGGCGAAACAGCGATTGTAATTTTTTATACCGTCATCCCATTTTTTCATAGTATTCATTCTGAATATGACATCAAAATCTTTTGTATTCAATCTTGCCAATTTATCATAAAGAGCAGTATATTCGTTATATTTAATATCCTTATATTTTTGGGTCTTGCTCAGAGGATGCTGGGAATAAGGTTTAACTACAAGATAATCCATTCCTATATCTCTCGCAATTTTGGCTAAACGGACAATTTCGTTTTTATTTTCGGGCAGCAGCAATATCTGCATGCCTAATGTACATTTATATTTATTATTTTGCTTTACCTTGGCCGCAGAAGAAAGATTTTTTATCACTCTGTCAAAGTCTTCAGGCTTTGTTCTGTGAATTTTTGCATAGGTATCCCTTGTAGCAGCGCCAATGCTTACCTTTATCCACTCCATATCTCCCAAAATTTTTTCTGATATAGGCTCTTCCAATAATGCAGCGTTCGTTGTAAGTGCTACGTCTATTCCGCTTTTTCTTGTATGATTGATTATCTCTGCAATCTTTTCATGCATTAAAGGTTCACCCTCGCCTCCATACATTATGCTTTTCAGCCCGAGATTTCCCATTTCTGATAGCCTTTCCATAAGGGCTCCGGCATCAAGAAATCTCTTCTGATAACCCATGAAATCGAGAGCGCAGAATGTACATCTGTGATTGCAGCCTCCGGAAGGACTTATTTCCATGTAGATAGGATAAATTATTCTGCTGTTCAGCCAGTCATTTACTCTCGGAACATGATAAAGGAGTTTATGGCTGTCAATTCTGTACTTATCCATTTTTTACTCTCATAATCGTATCAATCATGCAATGGCATATGGAATGATGAAGGACCTCCACGGGACCATAGGAACTCGATGGGACGTAGAAGTTAATTTCGCCGGATACCGAAAGAGGATTATTTTCATCAAAGCCGGAAAGAGTGATTATCCTGCATCCCTTTAGTTCTGCAGCACGAACTCCGAGTAATACATTCTCTGACTTTCCAGAACTGCTTATGGCAACAAGGACATCTCCCTGTTCGGCAAACATCTCGATTGGCTTTTCAAATACATGTCTATAGCCGTAATCATTGCCTATGCATGTTAACAAAGGACCATCATTGAAAGAAACAGCCCTCATCCTGCCGTTTTTCCAGAAATCGATGGCCATATGACTCGATATAGCTGCGCTCCCACCGTTACCTATAAAAATGATTTTCTGTCCTGAAGCTACCTGAGACATCATGATATTGACAGCTTCTTCGATTCCATTGGGGAATGTAAGTTTTTCACCATTCTGAGTTGTTACCTTTATGGAATTCGCAAAATCAAAAAGAGTTTTGTAATAATTTTCAGCAAGTTCACGCATTCACACATCTCTTCATTTCAAAATAGCATGTATGAACTCCAGAAGTTCATACTTCTCCACCGGTTTTTTATTGCCTATGATTTGAACTGCCAATGCACCCACAGCATTCCCTATAAAAGAGACCATATCCAACGGGAGTTCCAATGCAAAACAGGGAGCGGTAAAGGCAAAAAAGGCATCACCTGCACCTATTGTATCAACCACCTTTGTGGAAAAGATAGGCGTTCTGTTTATCTCATTTTCTTTATTTAGCCCTATTGATCCTTTCTTCCCCATGGTTACTATTAAATATTCGGCATGCAGGTCGTTCTTTATCCGTTTTGCTATATCTTCTATATTGGCATATCTGTCCTGCGCTGCAAGTCTTATCTCGGGTTCATCAAGACAAATAAAATACGGTTTATTATATTTTGTGATCATATTATAGCCTGCATTAGCTGCATTTGTTTGTGTATTAACCGCATATTTTTTTGAATATTCCTCAATTGTATTTTTTATCGTGCCGGTAATAAAACCATGACCAAAGTCAGATACAAGAACAAGGTCATAATCACCTATTTCAGACTTCAGATATTTGATAACCTTAGATTCGGTATTTTCGTCTATATAACTTTCATTCAAGTAGTTTACCTCAAATATCTTCTGATTCAGATATTGATCCACATATCTTCTCTTTATTATAGTGGGACCGTCATCTCTGTAAAACAACTTTGGCGTAATGTTTTGCTTAAGACTTTTTAAAATAAAATCTTCCTTAGAGCCGCTACTGCCAAGCATGGTGACAAGGGTTATCCTGTCGCATAAACCGGCAATATGATTCGCTATTGCAAAAGCCCCTCCGGCAAAAACCTCATGGGTTAAATACTTATTTACCACAAGATTTGATTTTGCAGCTCTGCCAAGTGCAGTACAGTAGTGATATTCATCTATTATCCCGTCTCCTATTAATAAAACCTTTAAATCTTTAAGCTTGTTAAGGCTCTCCGCTATATCATCAAAATTGTATTTCTTTGAAAAGTTCTTGAGATAATTTTTAGTTTCATCAGGATAGATATAAAGGAAATTATTTATTATTTGAGAAGAGCTGAATGAAAATCCGTCTGTCTCATATATCTTGCTTTTTCCAAAATACAAATCCCTCTCTTCTTCGAATATCTTTTTATGTATTTTTCCATCCCGCTCCTTGTGCGATTGACCTTTTGCAAAGACATCCGGTTTTATTATTTTGACGCACTCAAAGGGAATCTCATCATCCACAATGCTCACATAGTCCACAAGGGAGATGGAAGCCACGTTCTCGGCTCTTAATTTTTCAGGGAAAATCGGTCTACCCGGACCTCTGCGAACATCCTTATCTTTAATAACAGTAACTATGAGAATATCCCCTTGTTTTTTTGCTGAATTCAGGTGTTTTATCATACCCGGATGTATAAGATCATATACTCCATGACTCTGAACAACAGTTTTCCCTTCCAATTTTAAAGTTTCCACTTTTTTTACAAGTTCATCCAGGGAAACTATTTTTTTCTTATATTGTTCCATTTGCATCCTGCTTTTTCAGAAAATATTTATTGATCAGTTGTGTCGATGAAAATACTATTTCATGGGTAAATCTCATCTCTGCTCCGATTTCCTGAAGAACTTTATATTCTTTCTGAATCTTTCCTGTTTTGTCCTCCAGATTTTCAAATTCCTGCCCTTTGACATATATATCAGGCTTTAATAATCTCAGGGTTTCTTCTGCGGTCGGCCATTTGTTGATAGAGACATAATCAACGCACTCCAAAGCAGCTATACACTCCGCCCTCAGATTTTCATTAAAAACAGGTCTATCCTGTCCTTTGTCTACATATACATCAGGAGTCACTGTTACTAAAAGCACATCACCCATTTTTTTTGCAGCTTGAAAATACTTAATATGCCCGGGGTGCATGAGATCAAAACATCCATGACAAAGTACGACCTTCTTTCCTTCAGATTTTAATTTCTGTATTATTAAAGATAGTTCTTTAAGGCTCTTTATTTTCATAAAAATTTAATTATAATAATATTAAGTGTTTTATTTTATCAATTCTTATGTGCCTTTTGCAGCCTCATTTATCGCATGCCATAGTGATGGTATAGTTTCTGAATGTTTTCCCTTTACATAAAAACTTTCGCCTCCATCAGCCACGGTTCTGACCAGCATGGTTTTCCACGGTCGAAAATAATAGGCCGGGTTGTTTTTGTCGGGTTCGGTTCTAAAGTCTTCAGGCAATTCATGGAGGTCGCAGACAAGGGTAGCGAATCGTTTAATTTGTCTGCCATGCCGCATTGCAGCATTTCTTGCCATACTGAGCGCTTTTAAGTAAACCTCAGGAGCCATTACAGCGCTGCCGAAATTCATTACTACCCCACCCTCCAAACTCTCTATAATTTTTGCAAATCTCAGGAAATCGCGGTATGATGTATCTCCTGTTGCAGCGCCGCTGCAATTAGGATGTTCATGTATGATGTCGTATCCTATGCCGACGTGAACAGTAACAGGAATATTAAGCCTGTAGCCTGCTGCTAAAATGCTTACATCCTTGTAGGGGAACTCTCCTTTAAATATTGCCTCCCCTACAGCCTCCCCCATTCCCATGCTGTTTTTATATGCCTCATTAATAATATCATTTATCCGCCCTGTTTCATGCCATAAACCGAACTGTCCTTCTCTTATATATCTTGAAACACTCTCTGTTGTAGCACCGATAAGCGCAAATTCAAAATCATGTATCATGACAGAGCCGTTCATGGCGAGGCATGAAATAAAGCCTCTTTCCATAAGGTCTATAATATATTTTTGCACTCCAGACCTAACAACATGCCCACCCATCATCATGATTATTGCTGCCTTATTTTCTCTTGCACTGACAATTCGTTCTGCAACCTTTTTAAGCTTGCTATCTATCTGCCTTTTACCAATAGCAATATTCTTTATAACCGATATGTCCAAATCATGCTCCCTGTCGGATAAGGGTTTTATATCGAGGGCATTTCTTTCAAACATCGGAAACTTCTGAAATCTTTTATTAGGTCTATCCTGCATTCTTGAGGAGCATCTCTGCTATCTTAAAATCAATAGCATCGTCTATGTCTATAGAACGTTCTTTGGGCATAATATAAATTTGGGTATTCTCTGAAAAAATACTCTTCTTTTTCTTGAATACATCTTTCCACCATACATAAACCGATGCATTTATATCAAAGACTTTCGGAGCAGATTGTCTTGTGACAAAACTGCCTTCTTTTACAAGTCCTATCTTTCCATTTCCATAAATTTCCACCATATTGAAATACGGATTCCTATGTGCTTCAGCCACGGAAAATACATTATCCGCCTGTTCCTTTACCAGCATCTCTATGCAGTTGTCTATATCCTCTGGGATTCTTAGCGGTGCAGTTGCATGGAGGAGTACCAGAATATTGAATAAATATCTCTCTCTGTTCTCCATCCAGTCCATCGTATGAAGCAGGACATCAAAAATGCTGCTATCGTCTGAAGCAAGTTCCTTTGGCCTTATGAACGGGACTTCGGCCCCGTATTGTTTGGAGATATCCGCTATTTCCATACTGTCTGTTGAAACGATTATCCGGTCTATATATTTTGACTTTCTTGCATGTTCAATGGTATATGCGATCAGAGGCTTCCCTACAAGTTTTTTTATATTCTTTCCTGGCAAGCCTTTTGATCCGCCCCTTGCCGGTATTACGCACAATATGGCATTTCCTTTATACATTTCCATCCTCAAGCAGTTTTAAGGCATTAATGCCATCATCCAGCGTAATATCAGGTATTATATCTTTTTCTGCGGCTCCGATAAAATGCTTCAACTCATCCATATAAGTCCTGTCAATATCAAACATATCCCTGTCATTCATAACTGTTTCTTTATCGCCTTTTATTATCCTGATACTTTTGCCTACTAAGTCGCCGTGCAACATCCCTTCGCTTCCAACTATCCTTATTTCACGTTTTTTATCCTTCTGCAGGTAATCCATATGGACATTACAGATGAAATTATTATTGTATTTGTATATGCCTTCAAATACGTCATCTGAATCTATTTCTAATTTACTGACCCTGGCCTTAAGTACTTTCCATGTACAGGGGTCTCCAAAAAGGTACCGCATGTAATCAATCTCATGGGATAAATCCAGGGCTACGCCTCCGCCTTTTGCCTCACTGGCACTATAAGAATTCCTGTAATCTCTGTCAGGCCTCCATAGCGGCAAGAATTGCCCAACTTCTATTTTGGCAAAATAAAGATCTCCGATGATTTTTTGGGACAGCGCCTCCTTTACATACTTAATAGCTCCGAGATACCGCAAGTTATAACCTATAAATATCTTTATTTTTTCCCTTTTGGCTATTTTCTTTAACTCATCCACCTTATTCATGTTGTGTGAAAGCGGCTTTTCGATAAATAGATCCATGCCTTTAGCAGCAAGGGAAAGGGCGGTATCTATATGTCTATAGGTCTCGTTAGCAATAATTGCGAAGTCGGCTTCTATATTATCCAGTGCATTTATAATGTTAATCTTCCCATCGCCTTTCAAGCCCTTAAGGCATTCCTTATTTTTTGTATAAACAGATATGCCCTCAATATTTTTTAACTGTAACAGGTTGCTGATATGCCTCCTGCCTGACGCTCCACAGCCAACAACCAGTGCCTTCATAAATAAGAAATAAATCCCCTTACCATGCAGTCCATCCTCCGTCCACAATCAGGTTCTGACCAGTAACATAGGATGATGCTTCAGAAGCAAGAAATACCACTGCCCCTGTAATCTCAGAAGGCCTGCCCATCCTACCAAGCGGGGTTTTGTCCGAATATTTTCTAACAAAAGTCTCTTCATGGTTGTCAAAGATGCCTCCCGGAGAAACTGCATTTGCCCTTACATTATATTTTGCATAATATGTTGCGATATATCTTGTCAGCGCAATTATCCCGCCTTTTATAGCTGAATATGCAACCGGCATCGTCATTTCTGTTCCTTCGTATATGGAAAAATCAGGGGCTACAACTCCGTAGATTGAGGCCATATTGATAATTGTGCCACCACCCTGCTGCTTCATCTGTTCTGCAGCCTTCCGGCAGCAGAAGAAATAACCACCCAGATGGCTGTCGAGATTGTTCTTCCACGACTCAAATGATACCTTTTCAATTTTGTTCCCCCAGTCTTTGGTTCTCGGGTAGGCGCTATTTACCATAATATCAAGTCTGCCGTTATCCCTGATTACAGTTTCCAAGGCTTTTCTTATTGAATCTTCTGATGTTATATCAAACTGCACATATCCGATTCTGGTGTCTTCTGAAATCTCTTTGGCTTTTTTCTCATCTACATCGCCGATGTAAACCCTGGCGCCAAAATCATATAAGGCCTTTGCTATCTCTCTGCCCAGCAGGCCTGCTCCGCCTGTAATAAGCGCCACCTTATCCTCGCATGAAAACAAACCCTTATAACTCATCGCTCTGCTCCCCGATATGTTTCAGGCTTCTTCTGTATTCATCCCACTGTCCTATATCAAACCAGCCTCCCCAATGCGGAAAAACGCCGACTTTCGCATTATGACTGTCCTTAACCCTGGCTATAAATTTATCCATGTCAATATGTTCATTTTCATTAATGAGGTCAAGGATAACAGGTTCAAAAATATAAGTGCCTGTATTAACAAATAAGTCTATCTTTGGCTTTTCATCTATCCCGACGAGTGAACCGTCACCCATATTCAAAACACCATAAGGCACTGTTATTTCCTTGTGAGAACCGACTATCGTCATTAGGTTACGCCTTTCCTTGTGCCAGTTTAAGAAATCTATATACTCGCCTTCCAGTATTGTATCGCAGTTAGTAACTATGAATGTCTGTTTTAAAGTATTTTTCAGCAATGACAATCCGCCGGCAGTACCGCAATAATCGTTTTCTTCAACAAAGCTGATATTGTAAGGGAGATTGTTCTCGCCAAAGTACAGCTTTATCATCTCTTTTTTGTAATTAAGTATTAAAATAAATTTATTGAAGCCATTTTTATAGAATCGATCCATAATATGCTCAATAATAGGCTTATTATGGATCGGTATGAGGGGCTTGGGAAGTATTTTCGTAAATGGGTCAAGCCTTGTGCCTTTACCGCCAGCCATAATTACAACTTGATTTTCAAAAAACTTCTTGGGTAATGTCCGCCTTTTATCTCCAAGAATATTAATCCACAACAGGACATCCTGTATTATTCCCATATCATCTAATACCGGAATCTGTTCAATCTTATGTTCAAGCATTAAGTGTTTAGCATGCTCTATTATTTCAGGAACATCAGATGTAACAGCAATAAAGTCTTTATACATTACATTTTCTATCTTATCTGTAAATTCCAGTCCTTTGATTATTGCCCTTCGAATATCTCCATCTGTTATAGTTCCTAATAGTTTGTCTTGTTTATTTACAACAAAAAGTATCCTTTCAGCAGTTTCATTGAGCTTCTGCATAGCCTGTTTGATTGTAACATCAGGAAAGATCAAAAGAGATTTTAGTTTTGCTTTATTCATATATCACCATATCTCTTTTAAAAACATAAACGCTTCTGCGTATTTTACGCCTAATCTCATTATAATTATAACCTCTTGCAAAATTTCTTTTTTATTAGAGTCTCATCTATCCGAATGGTCTTTAGTTTTTTCACTATATTTTTGCTCGCATTCCCCTTTCCATAAGGGTTTCCCGTAGCTTTTAAAGATTTTCTGAATTCTAAGGATAGAGCCTTCTTTATTGCAGCGATGATATTCTCTTTCTTACATTCTGCAATATCTATAACATTTTGCCCGCGAACTCTTCCCGATTGTCTGTATCCAATGTTCACAACAGGCAACTTAAATGACGGAGCCTCTATAAGCCCGCTTGAAGAATTTCCGACCATGACGGATGCGTGTTTCATCAACGACAGATACCTGAACTGTCCAAGTGAAGCGAATAGATTCCCTCTATCAGGATTTTTATTTAAAAAATCTTCTATCTTTCTTCCTATAATTCTGCCTCTGGTATCTGCATTTGGCATTGTAAAAACCCAAAATATATCAGGAAATTTTTGTATAGCTTCCAACAATTCGGATATATGTGTTTCAGAAGTATTTTTTTCAAGAGTAACAGGATGGTATGTGACTATACCGATTTTTCTGCCATAAGGTATGCCAAGCGTACCGGATAATTCCCTTTCATTCATAAGTTTCAGTTTATATATATGATCCAATCCTGGTGCACCAAAACAAAAAACATTCTCAGGCAATTCACCCATCTGTATTATTTTTTCTTTATACTTTTCCGTAGAAGCAAAGTGAATATGACTCATCTTTGTTATTGCATGTCTCATGAGTTCATCGATGGCTCCTTCGGTGGATTCCCCGCCATGTATGTGCGCTACGGGTATTCTGAAGGGAAGAGCCGCGCTTACTGCTGCATGAATCTCAAAACGGTCGCCAAGAACAACGATAATATCGGGCATCAAATGCTCATAAGCCTTTGCAAAGCCTATCATGCCAATCCCCATAGATGTTGCTATTGCAGTTTCCGTATCGGAAGAAAGCAGCATTTCCACCCGTTCAGCAATTGGGAAACCGTCTTTTTCTATTTCTCTTACAGTCAGACCGAATTCAGGAGAGAGGTGCATGCCTGTAACAATCAACTGCAGCTCAAGTTCAGGGGCATCATAAATGCCTTTTATTATCCAATATAAATGGCCGTATTCTGCCCTCGATCCGGTTATAACACAAATTTTGCGTTTCATAACTCTATTTGTTCATCCTTTTTAAAAGCTTTAGATGCCCTTCTGCCTATAATTATGTCCCATTTCATAGGACTAATGCCTTCTCCCGGTCTTTTTACAGTAATATTTTCCCCTGTAAAAACTTCTCCCTTTTTTATATGCCTTGCCGCTACTATACTTTTTCTTACAATCGGCCTATTTTTTAGTTCTGATGCAGAAACTTTTTTAACGCCGTCTCCGAGGGCCTTTTCAATATTTCTTATAGCTTCCACCATAGTTTTAAGTTCTTTTGGCTCTAACGATGTTTTGTGATCCGGACCGGGCATATTTTTATCTAATGTAAAGTGTTTTTCTATAACATCAGCACCAAGCGCCACAGCAGCAATTGGGATTTCTATTCCAATTGTATGATCTGAATATCCCACATTTACTTTAAATGCCTCTTTTATAGTAAGCATAGCTTGAAGATTTACATCTTCATAAGGAGTTGGATATTCTGTATTGCAATGAAGAACTACTATATTATTTTTTGGAGTACCTGATTCTGTCAAAACATTCAAGGCATCCTCTATCTCTCCAAGATCAGCCATTCCGGTGGAAAGAATTACTTTTTTATTAAATTTTCCGATCTTCCTTAAGTAAGGCAGATTCGTTATCTCCCCCGACGGAATCTTGAATAATTCAAGACCGAGGTTATTCAAAAAATCTATGCTTTCTATGTCGAATGGTGTAGACATAAACATTATTTTTCTCTGCTGACAATATTGAAAGAGATCATAGTGTGCCTTTTCGGATAACTCCAACTTTTTTAACATCTCAAATTGAGTCTCTGTTTTCCATGTTGTTATCTTCTGGTATTCGGCCTTCTGGGCCGACCTGCTTACTAAGTTCTCTGTTTTGAATGTCTGAAATTTAATCGCATCAGCCCCTGCCTCTGATGCTGCATCAATAAGCTTCATAGCAGTATCCCAATCGCCATTATGATTAACGCCGGCCTCTGCAATAATAAAAGTCCTCATTTTGCTGGAATCCCCGAGACAATAGAATTATCAGGCACGTCTTTCACTACTACTGCTCCTGCCGCAACAACAGCGTTTCTGCCGATTGTTATTCCATGTATCACAGTTGCTCCAGCACCTATAAATGCTTCGTTATGAACTGTGCATCCTCCGGATATTATCGCACCCGGACACACATGCACATGGCTTCCAATATTGCAGTTATGCTCGATTATGCTTCCTGTATTTATAATCGTATTGCTGCCTATAAAACTGTTGGGCTGAATAATTGCCCCTGCCATTATCTGAACCCCCTCAGAGATTTGCAAATCTACAGGGATAATAGACTTTGTATGCACTAAAAAAGGAACAGAGAATCCTGCTTGTTTAACCTTCTCATACAACGCTTTTCTCTTATCATTGTCTTTAACACTTCCAACCGCAACACAGGCATTGCGGATACCTTTACCATATAATTCAAGCAGAAGACTGTCATCTCCCATAACGGTAATTCCAAAACGCTTTGATTGAGGACGGATATTAGGATCGAGTATTCCAGCGATCTGATAACTTCTGGACATATTGATAAGGTCAATTAAAACCCCTGCATGTCCACCGCCTCCAATCAGAACTATTTTATTCATAATAGGACTGTTTTTTTCTTTAAGTAAGGAATTTCAAAATATTGGAAGAAATGCTCTCTATATCCTTTTGTTTAAGTCCGATGCTACACGGAAGGTTTATACATGTCTCATAGGCTTTATCGGTATTTTCTATCTTATATGCCTGGCAAGCTCTATACATCTGCAATGAATGTATAGGCTTCCATAAAGGCCTGACCTGAATCCCTTTTGACAAAAGAAAGTTTATCAGGTCGTTTTTGTTTAGCTGCCTTACCCTAATAGTATAAAACCAGAAATTGCTTTTTGCCCAAGGCTGCTCCCATAAAAACTCGATTTTATCGTTATGCCCAAGAAGCTCCCTGTATAAAGCCGCATTCCTTCTTTTTATGCCTACAAATTCATTTATTCTTTCCATCTGTGCAACACCCATGGCAGCTTGAATATTGGTGAGACGGTAGTTGTATCCAATCTCGTCATGGTCATACTCAAAGGGGTCGCTTTTTGCCTGTGTCGTCAGATGTCTTATTCTTTTTGCGGAATATTCATCATTGGTAACAATCATGCCGCCGCCGCCTGTTGTGATGATTTTATTACCGTTAAATGAAAAACATCCTGCCGCTCCGAACGAGCCGGTTTTTTTGCCTTTATATTCTGAGCCGAGACTCTCTGTGGCATCCTCGATGATGCTTATATTATTTGTATTACAGATTTCAACAAGCTGGGATATGTCAACAGGATGTCCGAAAATGTGAACAGGAATAATTGCTTTTATCCTTCTGTTGGTCTTCTTATTATAGGTATATCCATCATTGTTTTGTTTACATTCGTTATTTATAAAATCTACAACTTTTTGAATATCCATACATAAAGTATCTATATTGCAATCCATAAAAATAGGATACGCACCACAATATTTAACAACATTTACAGGTGCTATAAATGTAAGTGTTGGTACTATAACTTCATCGTCAGGTTGGATACCACATGCAATAAGACTTACATGAAGTGCAGCCGTTCCGTTTACAGTAGCAATTGCATATCTTGTTCCCACATAATCAGCGACCATGCTCTCGAAACGTGTCACATAATCGCCGACCGACGATACCCATCCGGTATCAAGGCAATCTTTGATATACTTCCATTCATTGCCTGATATTTCAGGCTCTGAGAGTGGGATGGTATTTTTTATGATTTTATCAAACATTATAAATATCCCATTTAAACCTGTTTAGATTCTTTTTATTTTTAAACCATTCTATCGTCTTCATCAGCCCTTCTTCCAAAAATATTTTTGGCTTCCAACCTGTAAGTTTTTTTATTAAGCTATTATCACAAAGCAATCTTTCTACTTCACTTTTTTGAGGTCTTATTCTTACATCTTCGCAAACTATTTGAGCATCAACATTTATTAAATTTATAATTTTTTTTGCAAGGTCACCAATTGAGATTTCTTGACCTGAACCAATATTTATCTCCTGCCCAATCGCATCATCACACTTAGAAAGTGCAATAAAGCCACTGCAAATATCAGTTACATAATTCAAATCCCTTGTGGTATGTAAAGAGCCAAGTCTTATCTTTTTACTACCATTTAAAAGTTGAGTTATTATTGTTGGAATGATAGCCCTTGCAGACTGTCTCGGACCATATGTATTAAAAGGTCTTGCAATAATAACAGGTGTATCAAATGAACGGTAAAAAGATTCAGCAATTTTATCAGCACCTATTTTAGTAGCAGAATAAGGAGACTGACCTTGAATCGGATGTTTTTCATCTATCGGAACATATCTGGCTGTTCCATAAACTTCAGATGTAGATGTAACAATAACCCGTTCAATACCATAATCTCTACAAGCTTGCAAAATATTCAATGTTCCCTTGATATTTGTATCAATATAAGAATCAGGAGAGTGATAACTGAAAGGAATCCCTATAAGTGCAGCAAGGTGAAAAACAATATCTATTTCCCTTACTGCAGTTCTAATACCATTTGGATCTCTTATGTCCCCTGCAAAAACTTCTATATCTTTAAGTTTGTTTTTAGGAAATGTATCAAGCCATCCCCACGAATTTAAAGAATTATAGAAAACAAAAGCCCTAACATAACAACCTTCATCTAAAAGGGCTTCCACAAGATGACTGCCAATAAAGCCATCTGCTCCGGTAACAAGTATTTTTTTGCCCTTAATATTCATTAAATATTATACTTGGACAACCTCTCAAGGGCAGTCCAGAACCCCTCTCCACCAAATTTGTGCCCCTGCCATATTTCAGGGACAAACGTTGCGTCGCATCCCTCTAATATTCTAAACAATTCTTCAAAATCTACTTCGCCTTCGCCTATCTGTAATCCTTCACCGTCAACACCGGCGCCGTCTGCAATATGCAGGTGCACAATATAAGGTTTAACTTTTTGTATATATTCGGAAAGAGGAATTTTTAAATGATTGCATGCCAGAAGCGCATGTGATGCATCAAAGCATATTTTTCTTCCGGTCTTACTGCAAAAATCTGCAATATCTTCCGAAGATACAAAAACATTATGGTACCTTTGCCCTCCAAAAAGCCATGGAAATGGAGGCATATTCTCTATAATAATTTCCGTTTCCCCTTCTTCCAACTCCTTTAATGAATTTTCAAGATTTTCATAAAGCTTCTCTTTTTGAAGTATAGGTTCGTCTATACTGAATCCGCCTACATGGGTGACTATATAGACTTTGTTTTTTGTAGAAAAATGCTTTTTTAGTTTGTGAGTTATACTAATAACTCTCTGAAGGTTATCAACAGAAAGCCTTCTTTTAGCCTCATCCATCGAACATAAATCAAGCAGGTTATCACCCCTGAAAAGCTCGGGGGCATGGACAATAAGCTCCTGCTTATAATTCTTTATTTTAAAGGCATGATCAACATCGTCATAGCTCAAGTGAAATTCAAAAAAATGTGGGGAACTTTTCCTGACAATATCTTCGATATCATGATACCTCACTACAAGCCCCCATTTTCTTCTAAAATTATATTCGTGCAAGGACTTATCGCCATCTCTCAAATCCGATTCTGCAAAGTAGTCATCCCTTTTGATATCTCTCTTGGCCTTTTTGCCTATAAGTTCATTTATCCTCTGTGGGGAGATTCCCTTTCCGGGGCTTTTCACCGAGATCATCTCGCTTGTAATCACTTTGCCTTTTTTTATATCAACAGCGGCAACAAGGCTTTTTGCGAGATTCTCCCTGTTTAAACGCTCACCTTGGGTAAGCCATCTGTGATTCGACCCCATTGCAAGTTCGATATTCCGTATGTCCCTTACAAGCTTTTGCAGTCCGGTGAATTCGAGGCTTGCAGCATGGTCAGGCCCTTCCATTGTTCTGTCCAATGTAAAATGTCTTTCTATTATACAAGCACCCATAGCCACAGCCGCCTCAGATATGGCAATGCCTCTTTCATGTCCCGAGTAACCAACAGGCACCCCATATTTTTTAAGTTCAAACATAAACTTCAAATTTATGTCTTTATAGGGAGCCGGATAAGTACTATTACAGTGCAGAATAGCAAACTCTGCCTTTTTTTTCTTTAAAAACATTACTGTCTCTTCTATTTCACTTACAGTTGACATCCCTGTCGAAATGATCAAGGGTTTCCCCGTTTTAATAACATAGTCAAGCAGGTACATATTTGTCATATCAGCAGATGCCAGTTTGTAAGCAGGAACACCTATCCGTTCAAGTTCATCCACGCTCGGTTTGTCCCACGGTGTGCACATAAACATAATGCCCTTTTGCGCCGAGTACTGGGCAAGTTCTTCCATCTGTTCAGTTGATAACTGGAATTTTTTAAGCAGCGAAATTGTATATTGAACAGAAAGGTCTTCGTTTATTGTATTCTCGATAGCATCCTTTTTATAAAGCGCATCCAGATTTCTCATCTGAAATTTAACACAATCCGCACCTGCCTCCACCGCCATATCTATAAGCTTTTTGGCAATTTTCATGCTTCCATTATGATTTATTCCTATTTCGGCAATAATAAAACAGGGCTGGCCTTCTCCTATGAATCTGTTGCCTATCTTAATCGTTTGCATTAGCATATCCTTCATTTTTCATTATTATGGCGAGTAAAAAAAATTCGTAAAGGGAATCTATCTCTATGGATTCTTCCTCGCTCATCACATACATTGCTATCTTACCGCCGAGACGGTTTTTTTCTTCTATTAAAATATCTGTTTGGGTTATATATACCGATCCATTTTCTCTGTACCACCTGTCCTCTGATTTTATGTCCTGCCTCCTTGGGCGGTTTTTATAATCGTAAAGAGCAACTGTTGTACCTCCTTCATTCTTCCAAAAAAAACTATGATTCTCACACACGGTTAGAAGAGAATTCGCTCCTGTCTTCAAAACCATCTCTATACATCTGTCAATCGTGCCTTTTTTTCTATAAGGAGACGTCGGCTGTAAAAGGACAACATAATCAGAAAAACTATCATAATCCTTCTTTAGACAATCAAGCGCATGTATTAATACAGGCTCAGTTGGTGTAGTATCAAGTGCTAAATTATCGGGCCTTCTAATAACCTTAACACCGTCATATTTTTTTGCAATCTGCTCTATCTCATGAGAATCTGTAGAAACAACCACATCATCGATATAAGAGGATTCTAACGCCGATTCTATTGAAAAGCATAATAAAGGTTTGCCTAACAGCGGTTGTATATTTTTCTTTTTTATCCCCTTGGAACCACCACGGGCCGGTATTATAGCAGTAAATTTCGGCATCTATAAGTTATTAAATAATGGATTTAAAATAATCTATTGTCTTACAAAGCCCGTCTTCGAGCTTTATCTCCGGCTGCCAATCAAGAACTTCTTTTGCGAGGGATATTTCCGGCTTCCTCTGCATCGGATCATCCTGTGGCAAGGGTTTGAAGACCATGGATGATTTTGAGCCTGTTATCTCAATAACTTTATTAGCGAGTTCAAGGATAGAGAATTCCGAAGGATTCCCCAGATTCACAGGTCCCGTAAAGTCATCGGCGCTATTCATTAACTTAACCAGTCCATCAATGAGATCATCGACATAACAGAAGCTCCTCGTCTGACTTCCGTCTCCATAGACTGTAATGTCTTCACCTTTCAAGGCCTGAACAATGAAATTGCTTACAACACGGCCATCATTTGGATGCATCCTCGGACCATAGGTATTAAAGATCCTTGCCACTTTTATCTTAAGCCTGTGCTGGCGATGATAATCAAAAAATAATGTCTCAGCACAACGCTTGCCCTCGTCATAACAAGACCTGAAACCAATGGGATTTACATTTCCCCAATATGTCTCAGGCTGTGGATGAACAGTTGGATCTCCATAGACCTCAGATGTTGATGCTTGTAATATTTTTGCCTTTACCCTTTTTGCAAGGCCAAGCATATTGATACTTCCGTGAACCGATGTCTTGGTTGTCTGCACAGGATCAAATTGATAGTGTATTGGAGATGCAGGACATGCCAGATTATAGATTTCATCTACTTCCACATAAAGAGGAAAACAAATATCATGGCGTATAACTTCAAAGTAAGGGTTTCCTAATAGGTGGGCAATATTTGCCTTTCTGCCTGTATAAAAGTTATCTGCGCAAAGAACTTCATTGCCTTCATTCAAAAGCCCCTCACACAAATGCGAACCGAGAAATCCTGCACCACCTGTAACAAGAATCCTTTTACCCGAATATTTTTTCATCTTCACCCTTGCCTTCCGTAAACGTCTTCCACCCTTACAATGTCGTCTTCTCCGACATATTCTCCGTTCTGTACCTCAATTATCTCCAATGGTACCTTACCCGGATTTTCGAGTCTGTGAAGCGTTGATTTAGGGACATATGCAGACTCATTTTCATGGATAAATATTTCTTTATCGCCTATCTTTACCTTTGCGGCTCCTCTTACGACTACCCAATGTTCTGATCTATGATAATGCATCTGTAGGCTGAGCTTTTCCTCAGGATTTACTACGATTCTTTTTATTTTATATCTCGGCCCTTCTTCAAGCACAGTATAATTTCCCCATGGTCTATAAGTTGTAACATTCTCCTCTATTTCTTTTCTGCCATCCTTTTTAAGACCGTTCACTATATCTTTTACTTTCTGAGTTTCTCCTTTCTTTGCTACAAGAACCGCATCATCGGTTTCGATAATAAGATAATTATCAAGTCCTATGGTAGATATAAGCCGTTTATTGCCTATTATGAGAGTGTTCTGCGTGTCTGCCGTGATAATATTCCCTTTCTTGACATTTCCCATTTCGTCCTTGTCAAGAATATTATAAATAGAATCCCATGAACCTATATCATTCCAATAAAAATCTATGGGCAATAGAGCAACGCATTTTGATTTCTCCATCACAGCATAATCTATAGATATGGATGGCATGCGATCAAAATTCAAGACCATTTCATCAAATTCTACCTCAAGCATGTCTCCTATTTGAGGACTATGTGCTTTAAATTCATCGGTTATTGTTCTTATGGCAAAAGCAAACATTCCGGAATTCCAATAATAATGGTCATCATTAAGATAGGATTGGGCTGTCTCTAAGTCAGGCTTCTCCGTAAAGCTGTCCACTTTAAAAAATTTTTTCTCCTTAGATAGTTTATCGGAATTATTGATTTTTATATACCCATAGCCTGTTTCAGGCCTATCGGGTTTTACCCCAAATGTAACTATGTAACCTTCACTGGCAATATTAGTAGCTTTTTGTAGGTATCCGGCTAAAGAATCTTCAGGTCTGATTATGTGATCTGAAGGAGATACAAAAATTATCTCCTCTTCGCTGCAGCCTAATTTATCCCTGCAATACCTTACTCCCAAAGCTATTGCAGGTGCGGTATTCTTGCTGTACGGCTCAAGAATTATATTTTTTATCCCATATGAATTCAAGTCTGACTTCACATGAAATTTATAGTCGTTATTTGTAATAACAACCATATCATCTGGAGAGAGGACTCCTAAAAATCTTTTTACCGTCTGCTGCAGTAAAGACTCATCTCCATTCAATTTCAAAAACTGTTTGGGATAGCTTTTCCTCGAAAGTGGCCATAGCCTTGTACCGCAGCCTCCAGCCAAAATAAGGACTTTCAATGAGCCTCCTCAATTACCTCTTTGAGTTCTCTTTCCATAAAAAATCTATATTTCTCAAGATGCAAATCATCACTTGCTTCAGCCCTCATCACCAAAACAGGCTGCGTGTTACTTGCCCGCAAAAGCGTCCACCCTTTCTCAAAAACCACCCTTACACCGTCTATGGTATTAAAATCCATGATTTCATATGGACTGCAGCCGTTGTTTTTGCACCATACCAATCTTTCTATAACCTTCTCTACAACTTTTTTCTTGATGCCATCACCACAGTCAATCCTTATTTCTGGCGTATAAGCCATCCTTGAAATATCGGATAGTAGTTCTTTTAATTCCTTTCCTGATGTTTTTATTATTTCGACAAGCCTCATGGTGGTATAAATAGCGTCGTCATACCCGAAATACCTATCTGCTATAAATATATGCCCGCTGAACTCGCCTGCAAGAATTGCCTGCTCATTCTTCATCTTTTGTTTTATTAAAGAGTGCCCCGTCTTCCACATTATAGGAATCCCACCATGTTTTTTAATATCATCGAACATTAGCTGAGAGCATTTAACATCACCTATTATCTTTGCGCCTTTGTTCTGCTTAAGCACCTCACGACTAAGAATAATCATGAGATGATCGCCCCATATGATGTCGCCGTTTCTATTAACTATACCTATTCTGTCGGCGTCACCATCGTATCCTACTCCAAAATCGGCCCCTGTTTTAATTGTCTCGTTAATTAAACCCTGTATATATTCCAGGACAGTAGGGTCGGGGTGGTGATTTGGAAAGTTTCCGTCTGGCTCACAATAAAGAGGTGTTACCTCGCATCCGATGTCTTTAAGAATTTGAGGAACGAGAATGCCTGCTGTACCATTACCAGCGTCTACTACTACTTTTAACTTTCTGTATCTTGAATCGTTAAGATACGAAAACTCATTTAGCATATACTTTTTGTAATCATTTATGATGTCATATTTTTCTGCTCTTCCTGCCTTATTCGCAGTTATCCATCCCTTTTTCAATACTATCTCTTTTAACCTCTGTATAGTATCCCCATAAATCGTCTCTTTCCCAATACTTATTTTAAAGCCGTTGTATTCTGGAGGGTTATGACTACCAGTAACCATAATACCGCCGTCTAAATCCAAATGAAAAAGAGAAAAGTACTGAACGGGGGTAGGACAAATTCCAATATTGTACACATTAATTCCAGTGGATATAATTCCCTCAATAAGTCCAGATGCTAACTCCTTTGAGGTGTTCCTTATGTCCCTACCAATGCTAACTTTGAGTTTAGAGTTTTGAGTTTTGATCTGTGAATTAAGATATGTCCCAAATGCCTTTCCAATCGCAACTGAAGTATCCCTAGTAATGTCTTCCCCTGCAATCCCTCTTATATCGTATTCTCTAAAAATTTTTTCGTTCAATTTTCTCGCACTGCTCCGCCCTCTCGGTTACATTCCGCATTTTTGCGGACTGCAACTAAAAAGGTATTTAATTAGAAAACTTTGTATTATACAGACTCTACGTCTGATGCGTCTATTTTTATAGACACGCCCTGTCTGAGTATATCAACTGAAAGGACAAGGAGATGCTGCCCAGGCCTTTCAACAAGTATTCCTTCTACTCCCTTCAGCGGACCTTTTTTTATTCTGACCCTCTGCCCTTCTTTTAAATAAGGATATGGGTCGAGGTTTTCTTTGTTCTCAATAAGTCTTTTCAGGGAATCTATCTGTTCATCTGGAACTGGCTCCGGCTCGCCTGGAATTATACCAATGAACCTCACGACACCGGGAGTTTTCAGAATAGCAAGCATAGTATCGTAAATTTTATGGATATGAACAAAGAGGTAGCCGGGGAAAAGGGGAAAACTTACAAGTTTTTTTCTGTCTTTCCATTTATTTAGTCTTTCAACGACTGGTAAAAATGAATCTATGCCTGCTTTTGTAAGCCTGTCCAGCACCTTAAACTCATGTCTTGATCTGACATGAATTGCATACCAGTAAAGTTCTGATGTCTTGGTCAGTTCCATAGTATTTTTACTGTCTGATACTGCTCCGCCCTCTCAGTTACATATTCCTGTTTTTCACAGGAACTCTGCACCAAGAAGTTATCTATTTGTTAATTTGCTATAAAAAATAAATCCTGTCAGGATTTATTTCCAATTGCTGCAGTGATGAAACTGCTTTATTTTCTATTGATGCAACGAGTATTGCATCATAGCTTATGTCTCTTATGTCATTAGGCAAGTAGATATGATAACCAAAAAAACCATTCTCTATCCTCCTATCGCTTACAACACCGACAATCTTCAGAGGAAGCCCCCTCGTGGAGATATAGCACAACTCTGCAATTTCTCCGTCACCCCATAAAAGAATATTTTTAACACCGGATGACATCATGGTTGTATAAGTGTTTTCAATCTTACAGCGCACTTCTTTAAAATAATTTACCGACCGGTGCATATAGCTGTATGTGAGCCTTGCCTTTTCTGTGAAACCCTTTGGCGTGATGATATACTTGATTCTGTTTTTAGGGAGGTTTTTGATTTTTATATAGCCCTTTTTATAAAGCCTCTTTACATAGGCATTGACTAATCCAAGGGCGATTCCGAGGCGGGCAGATAGTGCCCTCTGGGTAATCAGAGGCTCTTTTGTAAGCTCATCAAGGAGTCTTAGTGATATTTCATCAGAGACTTTATCACTGTTCATGATTTGAACAATAACACAGGGGAAAATTTCATGTCAAGAAAACTCTATAAAACAAACCACATAGGTATAGACATATTAACCAGTTTATAGATGCATTTGAAACAGAAGGAAAAGAAGGTAAGGATATTAAAGAAAGGATAAGCAGGAAAGAGGCTGTCCATCGGCTCCTTGATATAATGAAGAAGTTGGGACTCCCATGGCAGAGAAAAACCC
>JAGUWD010000027.1 GCA_020062545.1 Thermodesulfovibrionales bacterium | reverse complement strand
GCATTGGGGCAGAGGTTATTCATTGGGAGCTTAAACAAGAAAAGATTTGTAATATTCCATCGTAATCCCTCAGTTATAGGGAAATTCTTCAAAAATAACTTGCGTTCTACCCCCTCTATATGCAAAAATACTTCATGGACATATCAATCAAATATCGTGGCAGAGTTTTTAGAACAAGAGAAATAAACGAAATAAGAAAGATAATCTCAGAGTATCCTGACAGAAGCAGATATTTTTTATCCCGTGAAATATGTCGCCGCTGGGACTGGAGACAACCTAACGGCACACTGAAGGACATGATATGCAGGGGGTTGTTGTTGCATCTGGCTTCCCTTGGAATTGTCGAGCTACCGCCGATACGTTGTTTGCTGCCATATAATAAATTCTCCCATAGCAGAAGACCTGATATTATCGAAGTAGACCGCACACCGATAGAGGGCAAATTATCCGAACTGAAACCAATAGAGCTTTATCAAGTCAGGGGGACATTATTAGGGAAACAGTACAACAGTCTAATCGAGCAATATCACTATCTGGGGTATACGAGGCCAGTAGGGGAACATCTGGAGTATTTAGCGATGTCACATGGTCGGATAATCGCCTGTATTGGCTGGTGTTCTGCTCCTCGGCATATAGGGAGTCGTGACAGGTATATTGGGTGGAATAAAGATCAGAGACAGAAGAATCTTCACAAGGTAATAATCAACGCACGCTTTCTTATTTTACCGTGGGTACAAGTGCCTTATCTTGCTTCACATCTTTTAGGACTTATTGCAAGGAGGATTTCTCAGGACTGGCAGAAAGCATATAACCATGAAATAGTGTGGCTGGAGACATTTGTTGATCCTGAACGTGGATTTAAGGGCACATGCTATAAGGCAGCCAACTGGGTTTATCTTGGGAAAACAACTGGGCGTGGCAAGGCAGACAACACTTATAAACCAAACCGTAGTCTTAAAGACGTATATGGATATTCGTTGAGGAAAGATTTCCGAGAGGTATTGTGTGATGAAGTACTGTGAAGGCTGTTTTGAAAAGCAGTTAAAGATAGAGCAACTGCAGGAAGAAATAATCCGATTAAAAGCGAAACTCAGGTATCAGGAGAGGAAAGAACAGGAAGGATATTTTGGAATATCTACACCGTCCTCAAAAGTGCCTTTTAAAAGCAATGCTGATGACAATAACAAGAATCACAAAGGGGGAGCGTGTAATGGACATGTTGGACATGGCAGGAGATCTCATAATGAGGAGGGCGCTGATGAAGTGATAGAAATTGAAGGAGGCGACACTTGTCCTTTCTGTGGAGATAAGCTTGATTTCAAGGAGACTCGTGAAAGGACGGTCATAGAAAGTGAGTCGGCAAAGCCTAAAAAGCAATTATATAAGATGCATTATAAAGTGTGTCGGGGATGCGGCAAGGTAGTTCGACCCAGATTGTCCAGTGTTTTGCCAAAATCACTATACGGCAATCAACTGGTGGCGCAAGCTTCGGTGATGCATTATTATCATGGAGTTCCTATGGGACGGATTACCGAGATGATGGGCATAAATCTTGGGAGTCTGGTGAATCTGTTTCATCGTCTGGCAGGGTATTTTGCTCCGGTAATAGAGATATTGAAGGAACAATATAGGGCGGCTGTGGTAAAGCATGCGGATGAAACCGGATGGAGGACGGATGGGCAGAATGGCTATGGCTGGTTGTTTTGCACAGTGAAGATAAGTTTATTTTGTTTTGAGCATACACGGTCTGTTAGTGTGCCCAGGAAAATATTTGGAGATAAGAAACTTCCGGGCGTCTTAGTGGTAGATCGTTATAATGCGTATAATAAGATACAGGTTGAGATTCAGTACTGCTATGCCCACCTTTTGAGAGAGGTTGAGAAACTGGGAAAAGAATTCCCTGACAGCCAGGAAGTGAAGTCATTTGGGAGTGTTTTAGCGCCGCTGCTTGCAGAAGCCATGCACTTAAGAAATCAACCTATATCTGACGAGCAGTATTACATCAAGGCACAAGAAATTCAAAAGCAGATTGTCCAGATCAATAAAAGTCCTGCACAACATCTTGGTATAAGGGCTATTCAAGATATATTCAACAGCAAT